>NZ_JANUEL010000001.1:0-1950058 GCF_024809895.1 Pseudomonas sp. BIGb0278 | reverse complement strand
GTAGTGAAACGATGCATCGCCGATGGTAGTGTGGGGTCTCCCCATGTGAGAGTAGGTCATCGTCAAGATTCATTTCGCAAAACCCCTATCTGCGCAAGCAGGTAGGGGTTTTGTCTTTTCCGGATCTGGGAATTTGAGGCTGCATAGCGGCCCCAATCAAGGCAGCTTCAGCCCCGAGCCAACTCAGCAAGATGCGCAATCACCTGCTCAGTCTTCAGTACCAATACATCACCTTCAAGCTTATCCAGCACCACTTCAGCAGTGTTGCCGATCAACGCGCCGGAGATACCCGTACGGGCAACGGTGCCGATCACCGTTACCACGGCTTTGTATTTATCCTCGGTGTAAGGAATCAGCACATCTGCCGGCCCTTCAGCAATGTGTAGGCGATCATCAGTGATATCGAACTCAGCTTGAAACGCGCTGCACGCCTCGCGATAGCGTTGTTCGATACTGTCCCGGTTCTGGTACACCGGATCAGCTGCGGAGAGCATGGGGGAGGGGTGGGCACTGATCACGTGCAGTTCGCCCTTGGCCAGGCTGGCGATGCCAAAACCGTGATCGATAATGCTCGCATGCAATAGGCGGTGTTCCTCATCATGATTGCCCACGTCGACTGCTGCCAGAATCACCCCACCGGTCCAGGGTTGCTCGCTCTTGACCATCAGTACCGCGCAAGGGCACTGACGCAGTAGCTTCCAGTCGCTAGGGGTGAGTAATGCTTTCTTCAGGGGGTTATCCGGACGATGCTCCTTGATTACCAGGTCGCAACCCTCGGCTTGCTGGGCCTGGATGATGGCCTCATGTACAACATCGTGCCTGCTTTGCTCAAAGCTAATATTGTCGTAACCGTCTTCCTGCAGTTGGCCCGCCAATACGCTCAGCAGTGCCTGATGGTCGTGCTTTTTGTCGTACATCAGCAGATGCATACGGGCGCCCGTCACCCCGGCAATCAGCTTGGCCCGGGTCAGCGCCCGGCTGTGGGCGTGGTCTGGATCGAGTACAACCAGAATGCTTCTGACCTGTTGCATGAGCATGGACTCCTAGAATGGGTGGCCGATGCCTGACTATAGACGGCGCGCTCACGGTTGCCGTTTGACGTATATCAAGCATAGTCGCTGGCGATCGCCGCTGCCCTCGGTATAATCGCCGACCCTGCCGCTGTTCAGTTGCCGTGAAATTATGTCCCTGATTCCCGAAGTCGAAGCCTTTCTCGGTTGTCGCACCCCTGATGCCTGGATCGAAGCAGCACTGGCCGATCAAGAGACGCTGCTGATCGATCACAAAAACTGTGAATTCAAGGCTGCCAGCACAGCTTTGAGCTTGATTGCCAAGTACAACGCGCACCTCGACCTGATCAACATGATGTCGCGCCTTGCACGTGAGGAACTGGTTCACCACGAGCAGGTACTGCGCCTGATGAAACGACGGGGCGTACCGCTGCGGCCGGTCCCGGCAGGGCGCTATGCGTCCAGCTTGCGCAAGCTGGTTCGCTCCCACGAGCCGGTCAAGTTGGTCGATACCCTGGTGGTGGGTGCTTTTATCGAAGCGCGCAGCTGCGAACGCTTTGCCGCACTTGTACCGCACCTGGATGAAGAGTTGGGGACGTTTTACCACGGCTTGCTGAACAGCGAAGCGCGGCATTTTCTCGGCTATCTGAAGCTTGCCAATCAGTATGGCGATCAGGCCGACATCGCGCGCGTAGTGGAGAAGGTGCGCGAGGCTGAAGTAGAGTTGATCTGTTCAACAGATCAGGAATTGCGCTTTCACAGTGGTATACCGCTGGCTCTGGCCGCTTGATCAGCGGCTGAGCCAGCGATCTCGCCCGTATTACGAACGACGGCCCAGCAGCAAGCCGACTACCAGACCGAAGCCTGCAGACACAGCAACGGTCTGCCACGGGTGGCCACCGATATAATCTTGAGTGGCTTCGACCACCGGCTGCGCACGGTCGCGTACCGAGGAGGCAGCCTGACGAGCCTGGCTCAGCTTCTGGCTAATCTGGGCGCGCAGGGTATCGGCCTCTTCGCCAATCAGCGATGCACTTTGCTCGAGCAGACGCTCGGACTCTTCAATCAACGACTGCAGCTCGCTGAAGACCTGGTCCTTGATCTGATCGGTATCGATTTGGGTGGTTTTCCGGGCCATGAACAGCTCCTCGTTTGGTGATGGTTAGAACAATGGATACCTGCGCGGCGGGAAAGTTGCGCAGACGTTCCGGCCAATTGCCGCATCAGTGTAAGATAGCCGGCAAATTTCATGCAGCAGGGTAGATTTTCATGAGTTTCAATCTGGCCAACAGAAGCTTTGAAGAACGGGCGCAGATCGAAGCGGAGAAAGCGCGACTGTTCGAGTATTGGCAGAGCAACCTGGGTAAGGTCAAGGCTGAAGCCGGTCGCTTGATTTCCGAGAAGTCTCGTCGCAAGGGCAAATGGGCCGAGTGGGTCCGCGCCGAGCTAGATGCGATGACGCCTCAGGATTTTGCGATCATGGTCCGTAGCGAGGTCAATAAAATGATGGCCGCCGCCAACGCCAATCGCTGAGCAGGTGCTGCTGTCGTTGGCGGCCCTCAGCCGCTAGACACGTCAGGAAGCATCTGCACACGAATTCGCACTTTTAATACGAACCTGCCACGCCCTAGGCTATCCAACGCCTGAGCGTGGCTTTTTCGTTTTTGGAGGTGGCACATGAAATCTGTCTGGCCAGTCCTTGGCCTTGGTTTGTTGCTGGCGTTACCTGGCAGCGCCGCATTCGCTGATACCAGTGCGCAGGCGGCCAACAATAACCCCTACAACAGCCCGATTCAGCGCGCCAACCCCAATAGCCGGCAGGGCAGTGCGCCTGATACCCCACCCGTGCGCGGGCCCTCTACCCAGCCCATGCCACGTCCACCGACGCTGGACAATCGCGGTATCGGCAACGGTGACAACTTGCGCCGCCAACAACAGACCCCACGCCTCGAACCCAGTCGCCCGCCGCGTGACAGCCAACGCGCGCCGTGAGCTTTTCTGCAAGGAACCCCGCATGACTCCACGATCCTGGTTGACCAGCTTGACCGTTGCAGCATTGCTGCCCGTATTTGCCCACGCCGCCTCCGAGCAGCAATTTCCCAGTGAAGAGGGTGAGATCACCGTCAGCACAGTAGCCAATGGCCTGCGTAATCCTTGGGGCCTGGCGTTTCTTCCAGGCGGTAAGGACATGCTGGTCACCGAACGCCCTGGCAACCTGCGTCTGGTGACCGCTGAAGGCAAGGTCGGGCCACCCCTGAGCGGCGTCCCCAAGGTCTGGGCGCAAGGGCAGGGCGGCCTGCTTGATGTAGTGCTGTCGCCAGACTTCGACAAGGACCGCACGGTCTACCTGTCGTTCGCCGAAGAAGGCGACGATGACAAGGCCGGTACTGCGGTTGGCCGCGGCCAGCTCTCGGCCGACCGCGCGCGTCTCGACAATTTCACCGTGATATTCCGGCAGATGCCGAAACTGTCTGAAGGCAACCATTTCGGCTCGCGGCTGGTGTTCGACCGTGACGGCTATTTGTTCATCGCACTGGGCGAGAACAACCAACGCGCCACCGCGCAGGACCTGGACAAGCTCCAAGGCAAGGTCGTGCGCATCCTCCCCGATGGTGAAGTACCCAAAGACAATCCCTTCGTTGGCAAATCAGACGTTCGCCCCGAGATCTGGTCGTTTGGCCATCGCAATCAGCAGGGCGCAGCGCTCAATCCGTGGAGCGGCGAGCTCTGGACCAATGAGCACGGGCCGCGCGGTGGTGACGAGATCAACATTCCCCAGGCTGGCAAGAACTACGGTTGGCCGATTGCTACCCATGGCATCAACTACTCGCTGTTGCCGATTCCAGAGGCCAAGGGCAAGCACGTTGACGGCATGGTCGATCCCCATCATGTGTGGGAGAAGTCACCAGGCATCAGCGGCATGGCGTTCTACGACCGTCCTACGTTCAAGGCCTGGGACCACAACCTGTTCATCGGTGCACTGGCCACTCAAGAGCTGATCCGCCTGCAGCTCAAGGGCGATAAGGTGGTGCACGAAGAGCGGCTGCTGGGCGAACTGAAGGCGCGAATTCGTGATGTGCGCGTAGGGCCTGACGGCTACCTGTATGTATTGACCGACGCCAAAGACGGCGCGCTGCTGAAAGTTGGCTTGAGCAACGACCAGTAATCTCGATAACAGGTACCATGGCGTTTTCCCAAACGCTCACTGGCACATGGCTATCGATCCGCAAACGCTCTATCAGCAGGCTTTGCAGCAGGACGGCTTCGTTGCCGATCCTGCGCAGGCCAATGCCGTAGCCGCCCTTCAGCGGTGTTTCGAATCCTTGCAGACTGACCAGGCCGGCCCGGGCGTCTACCTATGGGGGCCGGTCGGTCGCGGCAAGACCTGGCTGATGGACCAGTTCCATCGCTGCCTGCAAGTACCTGCAAGGCGCCAGCACTTTCATCACTTCATGGCCTGGGTGCATCAACGGCTGTTCCAGCTCAACGGCACCGCTGATCCGCTGCGAGCATTGGCCAGTGAGCTGGCCGGGCAAATTCGCGTGCTGTGCTTCGATGAGCTGTTCGTCAACGACATCGGCGACGCGATCATCCTTGGCCGGTTGTTCAGCGAGCTGTTCGAGCACGGTGTGGTGATCGTCGCCACCTCCAATCAACCGCCGATTGAGCTGTACCTGGACGGCTTCAATCGTGACCGCTTCCTGCCCGCCATTGAGGCGATGCAGCGGCATATGCAGATTCTGCCGGTAGTCGGCGAACAGGATCACCGGCTGCACCCAGGGCTCGCGCGTCAGCGTTACTGGTGTGTAGCAGACAATGCGACCAGTACCTTCGGCACGCTGTTCGAGCAATTGAGTGCCGGCGACGCTGGTTGTGCCGAGCCGCTGCAATTAGGTTCGCGACAAATCCGCGTGGTGCGCCGCAGTGACCAGGCCATCTGGTGTCACTTCAGCGATCTGTGCGAGCAACCGTTGTCGGCCATCGAATTCATGGCCTTGTGTGACCGGTTTCCGGCGATCCTCATCGATGCTATCCCTGCGCTAGGCGGCGAGCAGCGCGCCGGGCGCATTGCACGGGGCACCGAAGATGCTGCCGAGCGAGTAGCAGCCGGCGATCGCCAGCTGCCGACGTTGTCAGCCAAAGACGATAGCGTGCGCCGCTTCATCGCTTTGGTCGACGAGTGCTATGACCGCCGCGTTGCCCTCTACCTTGAGGCCCAAGTGCCGTTGGATGCGCTCTACACAAAGGGCTACCTGGCATTCCCGTATCAGCGCACCTTGAGCCGGTTACGGGAAATGCAGTTGCAACGCTTTGGCTAACGGTCGGCTCAGAGCTGGTTCATTTCTGCAGCCAGTCGATCAAGGTCTTGTGGAAGCGCCGCGGTTCTTCGATTTGCGGCGCGTGGCCCATCCCCTCAAAGACGATCAACTCGCCCTGCGGGATCAGCTTGGCCGCCTGCGGTCCCAGCGCCTTGTAGTTGCCCAGCTTCGCCTTGACCTCAGCCGGGGCAATGTCGCTGCCAATCGCGGTAGTGTCCTGATCGCCAATCAGCAGCAAGGTCGGCATCTTCAGGTTCTGGAATTCGTGATAAACCGGCTGGGTAAAGATCATGTCGTAGATCAACGCCGAGTTCCATGCCACGCGCTCATGCCCAGGACCCTGATTCAAGCCAGCCAGCATCTGCACCCAGCGCTCGTATTCGGGCTTCCAGCGGCCGGCGTAGTAGGTCTTGCGCTCGTAGTTGCGCACGCCCTCGGCGTCCAGCTTGAGCTCACGTTGATACCACTGATCGACCGTTCGGTAAGGCACGCCTAGGGCTTTCCAGTCTTCCAGGCCGATTGGATTGACCATCGCCAGGCGCTCGACCTGCTGCGGGTACATCAGCGCATAGCGGGTGGCAAGCATGCCGCCAGTGGAGTGGCCGAGAATGATCGCCTGCTCGACCCCCAACTGCTCGAGCAGGGCGTGAGTGTTGCTCGCCAGCTGCTGGAAGCTGTATTGGTAATAGGCAGGCTTGCTCGACGTGCAGAAGCCGATTTGGTCCGGCACGATAACCCGGTAGCCGGCTTTGCTGAGGGCGTCGATGCTGCTTTCCCAGGTTGCGCCACAGAAGTTCTTGCCGTGCATCAGCACCACGCTGTGACCGTTGGCCTTGCCTTGGGCAGGGACATCCATATAGCCCATTTGCAAGGCCTGGTCTTGCGAGGTGAAGTCGTAATGCTGGAGCGGGTAGGGGTAGTCGAAGCCTTCGAGTTGCTGCCCATAGGTGGGTGACTCGGCAGCGAACGCCGGGCTGCCGATTAGGCAGGCGAGGGCCAGGGCGGTTGCGCGCAGCATGGGGGCACTCCGTGTAGGACCATGTAGGAAAAAAGCGACTGTAGCAGCCCGACACGCGCAACAAGCGGCAAAGGTGTTACTGGCCGTTAACCCAGCCCAGGGTAATCAGCACTACCACCAGGTAACGCCCACACTTGGCGACTGTCACCAGCAGCAGAAAACGCCAGAATGGCTCGCGCATGATGCCGGCAATCAGCGTCAGAGGATCGCCGACCACCGGCATCCAGCTAAGCAACAGCGACCACTGGCCCCAGCGTTGGTAGCGTTGCTGGGCACGCTCCAGTTGGGCGCCACTGAACGGGAACCAGCGGTGCTCACGGAGCCGTTCCACCGCCCGGCCGAGCAGCCAGTTGACCACCGAGCCCAGCACATTGCCCAGGGTCGCGACCAGCAGCAGGGTCAACCAGGCATGCTGCTCGCGCAGCAGCAACCCGACCAGCACCGCTTCGGACTGCAACGGCAGCAGAGTGGCGGCGCCGAAGGCGCTGAGGAACAACGCCACAAGGCTCATCATCGGCCGCGGCTCAGTAGCTGGCCACCACCTCGTCGTTACCCTCATGGGTCACGCCGATCACCTGGTATGAATCTTTGTGATCGCCCATCTCCATCCCCGGCGAACCCATCGGCATGCCGGGTACTGCCACGCCCTTGAGGTCGTTGCGTTTGGCGAGCAGGCGCACCTGTTCGGCCGGCACATGGCCCTCGACGAACTTGCCATCGATAACGCCGGTATGACAGGAGGCCAGCCGCGGCGCTACGCCGAGGCGTTGTTTCACGGCGCTCATGTTCGGCTCGACGTGGTCATTGACGGTAAAACCGTTATCGCGCAGGTGGCTGATCCACTGCTTGCAGCAGCCACAGTTGGGGTCACGGTAAACGTCGATGGTCTCGGCAGCCTGAGCAAGGCTAGTGAAGGCCAGCAGGCCCAGAGCAATCAGGCGAGTTCGTAGCATGGTCAAATTCCTCGGCAAGGGGCGGCCGCCTGCAGGCGGCAGGCTCGGCGGCAGCTTAACGCAACCGGCGTCAGCCTGCTGCAGGCAGGCCAAAAGCGGCCAGCATGGCGCAACTCACCTGACAGCAAGCTGACGCAGTCATTACAGCGCTGTCAGCCGGCAGGCGCAGCACCGTCCAGATCACGCATCAGCAACGCGTACTCAAGTGGCACCTGCTCAGGGATAGGCAGATACACCACGTGGCCGTCGCCAGGCGCTACCTCGATCTCGCGCTGCTGCCGATCGTGCAGGCGGCTCAGTTCGAAATGGTAGTTGCCGCGGGGTGTCATCAGCTCCAGCTGATCGCCAAGGGCAAAACGGTTCTTGACCTTGACCTCGGCCAGGCCCTCGACCCGCACACCGGTCAGCTCACCGACGAACTGCTGTCGCTCGGACACCGAATTGCCGCGCTGGTAGTTCTGGTATTCATCGTGCACATGGCGGCGCAGGAAGCCTTCGGTGTAGCCACGCTGGGCCAGCGATTCAAGGTTGTCCATCAGGCTGCGATCAAACGGCCGCCCCTGCAGGGCATCGTCGATGGCCTGGCGGTAGGACTGCACCGCGCGAGCGCAGTAGAAATGCGATTTGGTCCGGCCTTCGATTTTCAGCGAATGCACACCCATGCGCGTCAGCCGCTCGACGTGTTGTACGGCGCGCAGGTCCTTGGCGTTCATGATGTATGTGCCGTGTTCGTCCTCGAACGCCGGCAGCGCTTCACCGGGCCGATTGGCCTCTTCAAGCAGGAACACCTGCTCGGTCGGGGCGCCCAGGCCAAGAGTCGGTTGCACTTCATGGACGATGTCGCCGCTGACGTTCTCCACCGCTGCAGTGGCCTGATACTTCCAGCGGCAGGCATTGGTGCAGCTGCCCTGATTGGCGTCGCGCTTGTTCAGGTAGCCCGACAGCAGGCAGCGCCCTGAGTAGGCCATGCACAGGGCGCCGTGGACAAACACCTCCAGCTGCATAGCGGGTACCTGCCGGCGGATCTCCTCGATCTCTTCCAGCGACAACTCGCGCGAGAGGATGATTCGGCTCAGGCCAAGCTGCTGCCAGAAGCGCACGCTCGCCCAGTTGACCGTGTTGGCCTGCACCGACAGGTGCACCGGCATCTGTGGGAAGTGCTCGCGCACCAGCATGATCAGGCCCGGGTCAGACATGATCAGCGCATCGGGCGCCATCGCGATCACCGGAGCAAGGTCCTTGAGGAAGGTCTTCAGCTTGGCGTTGTGCGGGGCGATGTTGATCACCACGTAGAACTGCTTGCCCAAAGCGTGCGCTTCGTTGATGCCCAAGGCCAGGTTGGCATGGTCGAATTCGTTGTTGCGCACCCGCAGGCTGTAGCGCGGCTGGCCGGCATACACCGCGTCGGCGCCGTAGGCAAAGGCGTAGCGCATGCTTTTCAGCGTGCCGGCAGGGGCGAGCAATTCAGGCTTGGCGAGAGAGGTCATGGGCGCACCGGAGCAAAGGGCGCGGATGGTAGTGGCTGGCCAATTCAGGCGCATTGATCTGGATCAACCCTCACAGGGCACTTTTTCCGATCTCTGCTGCACTAAAGGTCTGAATCCCCGAGGAATACTCATGAACCAAACCGCACTACAGAACAGGGCACTGGCCGTGCTGCTGACCGCCGTCACCATTGCCTTCGTCTGGATCATGCTGCCGTATTACGGCGCGATATTCTGGGCGGTGATCCTGGGCATCCTGTTTGCCCCTTTGCAGCGCAACCTGTTGATCCGTTTCAACCGCCGGCGCAACCTCGCCGCCGGTGTCTCGTTGCTGATCTGTCTGCTGATCGCCATCTTGCCGGTGATCTTCACCAGTGCGCTGTTGGTACAGGAGGGCGCCTCGCTGTATCAACGCATCGAGAGCGGCCAATTGGACATCGCCGGTTACGTTGAGCAAGGCAAGAACATGCTGCCAGCGTTCGCGCAGCACGGCCTTGACCAGATGGGCATGGGTAACCTCGATGGCTTGCGCGACAAGATCAGCAAGTGGGCCGGGCAAGCCAGCCAGATTCTGGCCAGTCAGGCGTTCAGCTTTGGCCAAGGCACGTTCGATTTCCTTGTCAGCTTCGGCATCATGCTCTACATCCTGTTCTTCTTCTTGCGTGAAGGGCCGGAGTTGGCGCGCAAAGTGCGCCTGGCGGTACCGCTGCCCGAGGATCAAAAGCGCCGCCTGCAACTGAAGTTCAACCGCGTGGTGCGTGCCACGGTCAAGGGCAACCTGTTGGTGGCGATCACTCAGGGTGCGCTGGGCGGGGTGATCTTCTGGATTCTGGATATCCCCAGTGCGTTGATCTGGGCAGTGCTGATGGCGTTTCTGTCGTTGCTGCCAGCAGTTGGCGCGGGGATCGTCTGGGCACCGGTTGCGGCCTACTTCATTCTGACCGGGGCAACCTGGCAGGGTGTGGTGCTGACGGCCTTTGGTGTGTTGGTGATCGGTATGGTCGACAACGTGTTGCGGCCGATCCTGGTCGGGCGCGACACGCGCATGCCCGACTACCTGATCCTGGTATCGACCCTGGGCGGCCTGGCGGTATTCGGCCTCAACGGCTTCGTGATCGGGCCGTTGATCGCTGCGTTGTTCATTTCCAGCTGGACCATCTTTACCGAAACCAAGCCGCAAGTGCAGTTGCCCTGAATCTGTTTTACTTCAGGCTGTAGGACACACCTGCATACACGCCGAATCCTTCCCCGGGCGTCGCCCGGGGTTGGTCGCTGCCTTGATCGTCATAGCCCGGGGTGACGCTGGCGCTGTAACGTTTGTTGGTCAGGTTGCGCAGGTCGAGCCAGGTTTGCCAGTCTTGTTGCGGTGAGTCCCAACCCAGTCGCGCACCGAACTGGGCATAGGCATCGGCGTGGTTGCTGTTGGCATAGTCGACCTGCACCTTGGACGCCATCTGTGTATTGACGCCGACATGGAAGCCGCTCGGCCAGTCATAGCGCAGCTCGGCCTGGTAGTAGTGCACGGGCAGGCCAGGCAGGCGGTTGTCGCCAAAGCGCTGGTCATCGCGGTAGTGAAAATCGCTGAAGGTATAGGCTTGGCGCAGGCTCAGCTTGCCGCTGCCTGATTGTTCCCAGAGGGTGCTGTCCAGGCTGGCTTCGACCCCTTCATGGACCGTTGCGCTGGCATTGAACTCCTTGGCAGGCAAGCCTTGTACGAGTTCAACCGCCAGCAGCTCATGGCGAACCTGAGCGTAATACCAGGCCAGATCCCAGCGGCCGACGGCCGAGTCGCCTCGCGCGCCAAGCTCGAGCGTGGTCGCCGTCTGGTTTTGCATCTTGATTGGCTGGGTCGCAACCGTAGAACTCCAGATCAGCGACCATGGGTGCGGCGGTTCGACCGAACGGCTGAGGTTGCCGTACAGCTGCAAGTTCGGCTGCCAGTCGTAGCGCAGGCCGATCCGCGGGGCGTAGTCCCAATCGTGCTGGCTGACCTTGCCGCCACTGGCGGGATAGCTGACGTCGCTCTCACGGCGGGTGTAGATCATGGCCAGGCCGGTGGTCAGCCACAGGTCTGGGATCAGCTCCAGTTCATTACCGACGTGCAACACGGTATCCGAACCCTGATAACTGAAGTCGCGGCTGCGGGCGCCGAAATTATCGCCATTGGTGCGGGCAAACTGCGACGCACCGCTGTTAGGCAGGTGCTTGGTGGTACGCCAACCCACGGTGGTCTTGCTCTCGTGGCCCAGCAACGTGTCGCGGCGCAGGTAGTTCAGGGTGCCGCTGACATCGGTGTAGGCCACCTTCAGGCGCATTGGCCCTTCGCGCAGGTCCATCGGGAAATCGTGGTAGACCAACCCAGCTTCAACGCGGGCATCGTCCTCAAGGTAGAAGGTAGTCTTGTTGGCCACCCAGGTGCTGCCCGGCTGCGGGCGGCTGTCGTCACGGGCCAGGTAGGCGGCGTTGGCGGCCCGTGGGTCGTGCTTGATCTGCTCCTTGGTCAGGCGCCCGGCCAGTTCGTTCTCGGTTTCCCGGTAGCGCAGGTAGAAGCGCGTTTCCAGATTCGGGTTGAAGCGATAGCCAACGTTGGCAGCAAAGCCCTTGGCGCTGCCACTGCTGTGCTCCTGGTAACCGTCGTATTCCGAGTCGGTCAGGGCCACGTAGTAGTCGAGCTTGCCCAGTACCTGGCCGGAACTGATCTGGCGATGGGCGTAGCCGCGGCTGCCGGCCTCATAGCGCACCTGCAGGCGATCTGCATCGTAACCGGTGTGGGTCACGTAGTTGATCGCGCCACCGAGCGTGAGCGCGCCCTGATCAAAACCGTTAGCGCCCCGCAGCACCTCTGCGCGGCTCAGCCACAGCGGCTCGAGCAGCTCGTAAGGCGTGCCGCCGGGGCCAGTCAGCGGCAAACCGTCGAACATCGTGTAGACCCCTGAGCCGTGCGCACCCGGCGCACGGTTGATACCCGAGCCGCGGATCGACAGTTTGATGCCCTCATTACCCGCCGACTGGGCAAACACACCCGGTTGATAGGCAAGTACGTCCTGGTTGCTGGCCAACCGCCCTTGTGCCACCTGCTGCATGTCTACCAGATTGGTAGCGCCCGGGACGTGACGCAGGCGCTCGTCGGCCGCCTCCAACTGGCTTTGCGGCTGATCATTGATCAGCAGTTGATCCAGTTCTACGGGAGCGCTGGCCAGCACCGGGCAGCTGGCCGTACTGATCAGCAGGCCTAAGGCGCGAGAGGGTGGAACACAACGCATCGAACGACTCCAATGGCAGGGGCTTACAGGGCAAAGGAGGTCAGACGTACGAGATGTCGCTCGAAGCACGTCCGATTCTTAAGCGGGCAAGTGTATGAAGTTAGAACGTTGTTGTAGGCGATCGCTTTACAACTGCCGGTACTGGAGCGATCGATCCGCGAGTTCGTAAGGTGGTGTCTTACCCCTCTGCTCTGAGGGCCGTATTCGAATCTGCGGAGAACCAGCCATGAACGCCGTCACCCCACCGATTGATGCTCCGGGCAATAACCCGCCCATTTACCTGACGCCGCGCGAGCGGGAAGTACTGTTGTGGTGCGCCTATGGCAAGACCTCATGGGAAATCGGCCAGATCATTGGCTGCAAGGAGGTCACCGTAAATTTTCATGTCGGCAACATTCTCAGCAAGTTCGCCGTGACCACTCGGGTAATGGCGGTGATCAAGGCCATCCGCTACGGCATGCTGCAAGAATAATGAGGAGGCACGACCATGGACGCCGAGCTTCAATCGCCTGACCCAGCCCCGCCTTTGTACTATCTGGCGCGCCACGACCGGTTCTGGCCGCGCATCGAGCTGTCGAGTTTGCGCCAACGCTTGGCGATACCCGCGTACATCAGCGATACCCATCTGCAACTTGCCGGTCAACAGGCCTTGGCGATCGCCGCAGGAGAGTTCGCCAGCTGGCGTCGGCGTTTACGTGCACTGGGCTACACGCAACTCACCGACCTTTGCCGACATGTGCACGGTCGCCGCCTGTGCAGCTGCTATCAGCGTCTGGTCGAGCACTGTACGTTGCGCGCCTTGGGTGGCCGGTCAGCCTTGCAGGGAGCTGCCCATGAATGAGCTTGCCCAGGAAATGCTGCGTAATTGGGCGCAGATTGAGGGTGACCTGGCCAATTTCGACGGCCAGGCCCTGGCTGGCGCGATACTCGGCGCCTGGCTAGTTAGTTCGTCGAAGGGCAAGGCCTGGGTGACGATAAGGACGAGGCGCAAGTTGAGCCTGCAACAACGCCTGCTTACCCTGTTGCTGTCAGCGGGCGTGGGCTACCTATTCATGCCCCTGCTGTTGTCACTGGTGCCTTTCGTCTCCACAGGCGTTGCGGCTTTTGTCGCTGCGGTGGTCGTGATTCCGATCAGTGTCAAGGTGATGCTCTGGCTGGAGAACGCTGATCTCAAGGAAATCGTCCAGCGCTGGCGCCGTGGATCATGATTGTCAGGCCGAATGCACGGCGGCGCTCAGTTGCTCGAGGCGCCGCTCCAGTTCCTGCAGGCGCAGTCGGTCCACGATTTGAATACGCAAGGCTTGCAGGTCGGCAGGCGCCAGCCCCTGCACCAGATCAAGCAGCTCTTGCGCCGCGTTTGCTGGCCCTGCCTGGGCTGTCCGTGCCGGGCTGCCAATGCCAAGCAGCAACCAGTCCAGTGACACGCTGTGGCGGTTGGCAGCTTCTATGCAAAACGCGTAGGGAATGCTCTCGCGCACCTTCCAGCTGCTCAGGGTCTGCGGACTGACGCCCAGCTCTTTTGCAAGTGCGGAATCACTGCTGGTGCCGGTTAACTCCTTTAACCGGTGCAACACCGAAACTAGAGAGGTATTACTCATTATGAATATCCCTGATAAGTTCTGATAAGATCGATGGCACGGATGTACTCAATATGAATAATCTGGATGGATCCTTACCCGCACCGCATGGTACGTAATTATGATAGTGATGAATATTCTGATAGCGCGCGGGAACAACTTGCCCAGCTGTTGTCGGAGCGACTTACAGACTGCCGGTTTTCAGGTGTTCTTGCTGCCGACACGTTGTTCCCTACGACAGACCCACCTGATTGGAGGAGGGCGCTGTGAGTAGTTACAAACTGGTGTGCCCGCATTGCAGCAGCCGGATGCGCATCCGCACCAGCGAAGGGCGGCATGTGTTTCTCAGGGTCGCTTACCTGCAGTGCATCAATGAAGCCTGTGGCTGGTCTGTGCGTGCCGAGTTCGAAATGACCCACGAACTGTCGCCCAGTGGCATGCCCAATCCGGATGTCCAGTTGCCCAGCGCCAACCGCGAGCTGCGCCACGCTGCTCGTAACCCTGACCCGCCAAGGAAACCCGAGCCTGAACCCAGGCAGGGCGCGCGTACGTCGATCTGATCGAAGTGAGCCTGTTGCCCATAAAAAAACACCCCGCAGATGCGGGGTGTTTTATCTTGCCGGATGATCAGCCGATCAGTTGCAGGCCGGCCTGCTGGACCATCTCCAGCAGCGGCTGCGGGTATACACCGAGGACAAAGGCGAGCAGGGCAATTGCCAGCAGCATCACGCCACCGGTCTGCTGCTCCCACTTCAGCGGCGCGTCGTGGCGACGCAGGTTCGGCTCGACCAGGTACAGGGTGACCATGACGCGCAGGTAGTAGTAAACGCCGATGGCGCTACCAATCACCAGTGCACCGACCAACCACCACAGTTGCGACTCGACGCCAGTGGCGATGATGTAGAACTTGCCGATGAAGCCTGCGGTCAGCGGTATACCCGCCAGCGAAAGCATCATCACGGTCATCACCGCAGTCAGGTACGGACGACGCCAGAACAGGCCGCGGTACTCGTACAGGGCGTCGGCGTCACGGCCGGCGTATGGCGACGACATCAGCGTGATCACGCCAAACGCGCCAAGGCTGGTGATCACATAGGTGACCAGGTAAACACCCATGGCTTCCATGGCCAGGCCTTTGCTGGCGATCAAGGCGATCAACAGGTAGCCGAAGTGGGCGATGGACGAGTAACCGAGCAGACGCTTGAGGTTGCTCTGGGTCAGCGCCAACAGGTTACCGATCAGGATCGAAGCTACGGCGATTACCGCCAGCACGGTGCTCAGTACACCGCTGCTGGCAGCAGGCGAGATCATGTACAGACGCATCAGCACCGCGAACACGGCAACCTTGCTGGCGGTGGCCAGGAACGCTGCGACCGGCGCCGGGGCGCCTTCGTAGACGTCCGGGGTCCACAGGTGGAACGGTACCAGCGACAGCTTGAAGGCCAGACCGACCAGCATCATGCCCAGGCCCATCTGAGCCAGCAGGCTTGGCATGTTGGTGCTGGCCAGCGCCTTGGCGATACCGTCGAAGCTTAGGGTGCCTGCATCGGCATACAGCAGCGCCATACCGAACAGCAGGAACGCCGAACCTGCAGCCGACAGCACCATGTACTTGATACCGGCTTCCAGCGATCGCTTGTTGAAGAACGCGTACGCCACCAGCCCGTAGACCGGCACCGAAAGCAGCTCCAGACCGATGAACAGGCTCGCCAGGTGGTTGGCGCTGACCAGTACCAGGCCGCCCAGTGCCGACATGAGCAGCAGCAGGTAGAGCTCTTCGCGGTTACCCGGGTAGCCTTTGGAACCTTCGCCCAGATAAGCATGGGCCAGGGTTACGCAGGCCAGCGTAGCGACCAGCATGATCGCCATGTACAGGCAGGCGAACTTGTCGATGGTGATCAACGGGGTGATCGCCAGCGGCGCGACTTTCAGTGCTGGCAGGATCGACAGCAGTGCAGCGTTGAGACCGATGGTCGACAGCAGGAAGGTCTGCGAGTGGTTGCGCTTCCAGGCGATCGCCAGCATCACCACAACCGTGGTGAGGGTGGTGATCAGCATCGGCGCCAATGCAATGAAGTGTTGAGTGGTGAATTCCATAGCGCTCTTACCGTGCCGAAGCGAGTTGAGTGAATGCGGAACCGAGCCACTGCTGCACGCCACTCATGGTGGCGGCAGAGGTGTCGAGGAACGGCTGCGGGTAGACGCCGAGCACGATCAGCAACACGGCCAGGCCCAGCACCATGATCAGCTCGCGGCCGTCCATGCCAGCAAGCACAGTCTCGGACTTGCTTGGGCCGAAGTAGGCGCGGTGGATCATGATTAGCGAGTAGACCGAACCGAACACCAGGCCAGTGGTGGCAATCACGGTGAACCACGGCACGTGGGCGAAGCTGCCGATCAGGATCAGGAACTCGCCGACGAAGTTGCCGGTGCCCGGCAAGCCCAGCGAAGCAGCTGCAAAGAACAGGCTGATGGCCGGCAAGTAGGCGATACGGTGCCACAGACCGCCCATTTCACGCATGTCACGGGTATGCAGGCGCTCGTACAACTGGCCGCTGAGGATGAACAGCGCGGCAGCCGAAACACCGTGTGCCAGCATCTGGATCACCGCGCCTTGCAGGGCTTGCTGGCTGCCGGAGTAGATGCCGATCAGCACGAAGCCCATGTGCGAGACGCTGGAGAAGGCGATCAAGCGCTTGATGTCGGTCTGCGCGAAGGCCAGGAAGGCCCCGTAGAAGATACCGATCAAGCCCAGGGTCATGGCGATCGGGGCAAACTCGGCCGACGCGTTCGGGAACAGCGGCAGAGCAAAGCGCAGCAGGCCATAGGCAGCGGTTTTCAGCAGGATACCGGCGAGGTCGACGGAACCGGCAGTCGGCGCCTGGGCGTGAGCATCAGGCAACCACGAGTGGAACGGCACTACCGGCAGCTTTACCGCGAAGGCAATGAAGAAGCCCAGCATCAGCAGGTACTCGGTACCGGCCGGCAGGTCGGCCTTGAGCAGGTCGCTGTAGTTGAAGGTGATGACGCCAGTGTTGCCGTAGTTGACCAGTACCAGGGCGAGAATCGCCACCAGCATGATCAGACCACTGGCCTGGGTGAAGATGAAGAACTTGGTCGCCGCGTAGATCCGGGTCTTCTTGCCATCCGCCGAGCTGTGACCCCAGAGCGCGATGAGGAAGTACATCGGCACCAGCATCATTTCCCAGAAGAAGAAGAACAGGAACAGGTCCAGTGCCAGGAACACACCGACCACGCCGCCCAGAATCCACATCAGGTTGAGGTGGAAGAAGCCGACGTGGCGCTGGATCTCTTTCCACGAGCACAGCACCGAAAGCACACCGAGCAGGCCGGTGAGCAGGATCATCAGCAGCGACAGGCCATCCAGCGCCAGGTGGATGCTGATGCCGAAGCGCTTGATCCATTCGACTTTGTATTCGAAGGCCCAGGCAGGTTCGGCGCCCGGAGCAGGGGCCAGGGTGTAGTCACCGTTGGCCCACAGCCAGAGGCCGATACCGAGCAACAGGGACATGGTCAGCAGTGCAATCCAGCGCGGCAGGGTAGAGCCGAAGCGCTCACCCAGCCAGCACAGGAAGCCGCCGATGAAGGGAATCAGGATCAGCCAAGGCAAAATCATGACGGGTTCGTTTCCTTTGGCAAAGTCGCAAGGTTCGCAAGTGTGAAAGTCATACCGCAGCCACCAGCACGGCGCCGAGTACGAGTACTGCACCTACGGCGATCGAAGCGGTGTACCAGCGCAGCTGGCCGGTCTCGGTCTTACTCATGGCGACATGACCGCCACGTGCCAGCCGAGGAATCAGGCCGATGCCGCGATCTACCGGGTCCTTGCGCAGCAAGTGGCAGATCAGCAGGTAAGGTTTGACGAACAGCTTGTCGTAGATCCAGTCAAAGCCCCAGGCGGCGAACCACCAGGCCGTGAGCAGGCGACCGATGCCGCTGTTGGCGATGGCCGTGACCAGGCGACGCTTGCCCAGGAACAGCATGGCCGCCAGCAGGATACCGGCGATGGCAATGGCGCCCGAGGCGATTTCCAGGCTGTGCTTGGCTTCGCCACCGGCATGGCCGACGCTCTGCGGCAGCACACCCGCCAGTGGTGGATGGATCCAGGCACCGACAAAGGTCGACAGCACGATCAGCGTGCCCAGTGGCAGCCAGTGGGAAATCCCATGGCCAGCATGAGCTTCGGTCTTGGCTTCGCCATGGAAGGCAATGAAGATCAGGCGGAAGGTGTACAGCGAGGTCATGAACGCGCCGAGCAGGCCAGCGTAGAGCAGGCCGCTGTTGCCGCTGGCGAACGCTTCCCAGAGGATCTCGTCCTTGGAGTAGAAGCCTGCGGTCAGGATCGGCAGGGCAGCCAGCGCCGCACCACCGACCACGAAGCTGGCGTAGGCCAGTGGCAGTTTCTTCCACAGACCGCCCATCTTGAAGATGTTCTGCTCGTGGTGGCAGGCAACGATCACCGCACCGGAGGCAAGGAACAGCAGCGCCTTGAAGAAGGCGTGGGTCATCAGGTGGAAGATCGCGCCTTCCCAGGCACCAACGCCCAGGGCCAGGAACATGTAGCCGATCTGGCTCATGGTCGAGTAGGCGAGGATGCGCTTGATGTCGGTCTGCACCAGCGCGGCAAAACCGGCCAGTACCAGGGTCACACCGCCAACGATACCGACCAGGTGGAGGATATCCGGCGCCAGGGCGAACAAGCCGTGGGTACGCGCGATCAGGTAGACGCCAGCCGTGACCATGGTCGCGGCGTGGATCAGTGCCGAAACCGGCGTCGGGCCAGCCATGGCGTCAGCCAACCAGGTCTGCAACGGCAGCTGCGCCGATTTACCAACCGCACCGCCGAGCAACATCAGCGTTGCCAGTACCATCCAGGTATCACCAGCCTGGAACTTCTGCGGTGCCAGCACCAGCAGTTCCTGCACATTCAAGGTACCCAGCTGGGCGAACAGAATGAACATGCCGATGGCCATGAACACGTCGCCGATACGGGTCACGACAAAGGCCTTGAGGGCGGCGTTACCGTTGTTGCGGTTGCTGTAGTAGAAACCGATCAACAGGTACGAGCACAGGCCCACGCCTTCCCAGCCGAAGTAGATGAACAGCAGGTTATCGCCCAGGATCAGGAACAGCATGCTGGCGATGAACAGGTTGGTGTACGAGAAGAAGCGCGAGTAGCCGGCTTCGCCACGCATGTACCAGGAGGCGAACAGGTGGATCAGGAAGCCGACACCGGTGACCACGCCAAGCATGGTCACCGACAGGCCGTCCAGGTAGAGGGTGAAGCTCGGCGCAAAGCCATCCACCGACATCCACTGCCAGAGCAGTTGGCTGTAGGCGCCGCCCTCAGGCGGGGCAACGTTGAATTGCCAGATGACATAGGCCGAGACAGCAGCCGAAAGGCCGATCGAGCCAACGCCGATCAGCGCCGAGAGGTTCTCCGAGAACCGCCCGCGCGAGAACGACAGCAGCAGGAAGCCCAGCAACGGGAAGACGAAAGTCAGGAAGAGAAGGTTCATCCGCGCATCTCACTGGCAGCATCGATGTCGAGAGTGTGGAAGCGGCGATACAGCTGCAGCAGGATCGCCAGGCCAATGCTGGCCTCGGCGGCTGCCAGGCTGATCACCAGAATGAACATGACCTGGCCGTCGGGTTGTACCCAACGCGCGCCGGCGACGATAAACGCCAGCGCACAAGCGTTCATCATGACTTCCAGGCTCATGAGCACGAAGAGAATGTTGCGGCGGACCATCAGGCCAACCAGACCAAGGCAGAACAGAATGCCGGCGACTGCCAGGCCGTGTTCCATCGGGATAGCACCCATGATTTACTCCTTCGCCTCGTTGCGGCCCAAATGGAAGGCGGTGACGGCCGCAGCAAGCAGCAGCATCGAAGCCAGTTCGACCACCAGCAGATACGGACCGAACAGGCTGATGCCGACGGTCTTGGCGTCCACGGTGGTGCCGCTGATGCCCGCGCCGCTTGGCGCAACGAACAGCACATAGAGCAATTCAGCCAGCAGCAAAGCGCCCAGCAGCACCGGCCCGGCCCAGATCCCTGGGGTCAGCCAGCCGCGCTCCTGGGCGACCGAAGCCGGGCCCAGGTTGAGCATCATCACCACGAACACGAACAGCACCATGATGGCGCCGGCGTAGGCGATCACTTCCAGGGCACCGGCAAACGGTGCACCCAGCGAGAAGAAGATCATCGCCACGGAAATCAGCGAAATGATCAGGTAGAGCAGGGCGTGTACGGGGTTGGTGCCGGTAACCACCCGCAGGGTGGAAACCACGGCAATCCCGGATGCAAAGTAGAAAGCGAATTCCATCTTTCTGTCCTTATGGGAGCAAGCTCTTCACGTTGATCGGCTCGGCTTCGTTCTGTGCAGCGCCTTTCGGCTTGCCAGCGATTGCCATGCCCGCAACACGGTAGAAGTTGTAGTCAGGGTATTTGCCGGGGCCGGAGATCAGCAGATCTTCTTTCTCGTACACCAGGTCCTGACGCTTGAACTCGGCCATTTCGAAATCCGGAGTCAGCTGGATTGCGGTGGTCGGGCAGGCTTCTTCGCACAGGCCGCAGAAGATGCAGCGCGAGAAGTTGATGCGGAAGAACTCCGGGTACCAGCGACCGTCCTCGGTCTCGGCCTTCTGCAACGAAATGCAGCCGACCGGGCAGGCCACCGCGCAGAGGTTGCAGGCTACGCAACGCTCCTCACCATCGGGGTCGCGGGTGAGGACGATGCGGCCGCGATAGCGCGGCGGCAGGTACACAGCTTCTTCTGGGTATTGCAGGGTGTCGCGCTTGCGGAACCCGTGGGAGAACACCATGGCCAGGCTGCGCAGCTGCGTGCCGGTGCCCTTAACGATGTCGCCGATATACTTGAACATGGGTCAAATCCTCACTGGGCCGCGACGGCTGGCGTGTTGTAAAGCACGATCGCAGCGGTCACCAGCAAATTGATCAGGGTCAGCGGCAGGCAGAACTTCCAGCTGAAATCCATCACTTGGTCGTAGCGCGGACGCGGGATCGACGCACGGAGCAGGATGAACAGCATGATGAAGAACGCGGTCTTCAGGGCGAACCAGAGGAACGGCACCTGCGGCAGGATGCCGAACGGGCCATGCCAGCCACCGAAGAACAGCGTTACCAGCAGCGCCGAGATGAGGATGATGCCGATGTACTCACCGACGAAGAACATGCCCCACTTCATGCCGGCATATTCAATGTGGTAACCGTCGGCCAGTTCCTGCTCGGCTTCTGGCTGGTCGAAGGGGTGACGGTGAGTCACGGCCACGCCAGCGATGAAGAAGGTGCAGAAGCCAAAGAACTGCGGAATGATGAACCACAGGTTCTGCGCTTGATATTCGACGATGTCGCGCATGTTGAACGAGCCAACCTGCACGACCACGCCCATCAGCGCCAGGCCCAGGAACACTTCGTACGACACGGTCTGCGCCGAGGCCCGCAGGGCACCGAGCAGGGCGTACTTGTTGTTCGACGACCAGCCTGCGAACAACACCGCATAGACCGATAAACCGGCCATGGCGAAGAAGAACAGCAGGCCGATGTTCAGGTCGGCAACACCCCAGCTTGGGGTGATCGGGATGATCGAGAAGGCAATCAGCAGTGCGCTCATGGCCACTACGGGTGCCAGGGTGAAGATCACCCGATCAACGAACGGCGGGTTCCAGTCTTCCTTGAAGAACATCTTCAGCATGTCGGCTGCGATCTGGAACATGCCGAACGGGCCAACCCGGTTCGGACCGTAACGGTCCTGCCACCAGCCCAGCAGGCGCCGCTCGACAAAGCTGAGCAGCGCGCCGCAGACCACTACCGCGAGCAAGACCACAACGGCCTTGACCACGGCGATGATCGCGTCGATCACTTCGGGGGTGAACCAGGTCATTGTGCTGCCTCCTGCAGGCCTTCGACGGATGCACCGAAGATGGCCGGTGGTATCCCGGCCAGGCCTTTCGGCAACGCGACCAGGCCTGCGCCCAGCTGTTCATTGATACGCAGCGGCAGGCGCAGCGAGACGCCAGCGACGGTCAGGCTGAGCAGCGTGCCTTCGTTGACGCCGAGGCGGTCTGCTTCGGACTTGGCCAAGGCCACATAGGCTGGCTGGATGCGCTCTTGCACCGGTGCAGCGCGCGAGGAGGTTTCTTCGCTGCCGAACAGGTGGAACAACGGCACCGCTGTCCAGGTACCACGGGCCGGGCTGAACGCTGCCGGGATCGCGCTGAACCAGTTCAGACGGTCACCCTGCGACTCGATCAGGCGCACGCCTGGGTCACCTGCACGCAGATGGCCACCGACCTCATCCTGAAACTTGTTCCAGGCTTGCGGCGAGTTCCAGCCCGGCGACCAGGCGAACGGCACTTGTTGGCGCGGTTCGACCGAACCCGAGTAGCCTTCCATGGAGAAGGCGAACGCGGTGTCCTTGTCTTGCGGAGTACGCGGCTCGTGCACGCTGATGTTGGCGCGCATGGCCGTACGGCCGGAGTAGCGCAGCGGCTCACGGGCAAGCTTCAGGCCCTTGATGCGGAACGCAGCACTAGGCGCGGCGTTGACGATCGCGGCCAGTTGCGGCGTGGCGGCAGCGCAGGCGCTGGTGACGTGGTCCAACTGAGTCCAGTCGACCGGCTTGTTGAGCAGGGTCGCGCGCAGGGCGTGCATCCAGCGCCAGCCTTCGTGGATCTGGATGCTGCTGTCCATGTAGGTCGGATCGAACACCTGGAAGAAGCGCTGGGCGCGGCCTTCCTGGCTGACCAGAGTACCGTCGCCTTCGGCAAACGATGCCGCCGGCAGGACCAGGTGAGCGCGCTCGCTGGTGGCAGTCTTGGAGTGGTCGGCAACGATGACCACCTTGGCCGCAGCCAGAGCAGCGTCGACCTTGGCCGCCGGAACACGGGCGTACAGATCGTTTTCGACCACGACAATAGCGTCAGCCTTGCCGCTGATGACCGCATCCAGCGCAGCGTCCACCGAATCACCACCGAGCATGGCCAGGCCGAGGCTGTTGGCCTCAGGCACCACCAGGCTCAGCGAACCATTCTTCTCGCGCAGCTTGAGCGCTTTGGCGATGTTGGCGGCGGCTTCGATCAATGCAGGTTCGGCCAGGGAAACACCCGACACCACCAGCGGACGCTGGGCAGCGACCAAGGCATCGGCGATACGCTGGGCCAGGGCCTTGGCCTCGTCGTCCAGACCGATTACCGCTGGAGCACTTGGATCGATTGCGTGGGCGACAGCGAAGCCCAGGCGCGCCAGGTCGGCGGGGGCGGCGTGCACGCACTCTTCAGCGACGTCATCGAGCTTGGTTTCAGCAAGGCTTGCGATAAACAGCGGGTACAGCGCGTGCTGACCGATGTTTTTCACTGCGGCGTCGAGCCACGGCTGTACGCGCATCGCGTCGGCCATGGCCTCGGCCTTGCCTTTGGTGGCCTGGCGAACCGACAGGGCGACGCGCGCTGCGGTTTGGGTCAGGTCTTCACCGAGTACGAACACCGCATCGTGGTCTTCGATGTCGCGCAGGGTCGGCACCGGCAGCGGGCTGTTGTTGAGCACGTCCAGCACCAGGCGCACGCGCTTGAGCTCGGCAGCTTCCATGCCGGAGTAGAAGTACTCGGCACCGACCAGCTCGCGCAGGCCGTAGTTGCTTTCAAGGCTGGCCCGTGGCGAACCGATACCAACGATGGTGCGGCCGCGCAGCAGGTCGGCAGCCTTGTCCAGCGCAGCATCGACGCTCAGTTTGTTGCCATCGGCCAGCAGCGGCTGGCGCGGACGGTCCTTGCGGTTGACGTAGCCGTAACCGAAGCGGCCACGGTCGCACAGGAAGTACTGGTTGACCGAACCGTTGAAGCGGTTTTCGATACGACGCAGTTCGCCGTAGCGCTCACCCGGGCTGATGTTGCAACCGCTTGAGCAGCCATGGCAGATGCTTGGGGCAAACTGCATGTCCCACTTACGGTTGTAACGCTCGGAGTGGGTCTTGTCGGTGAACACACCGGTCGGGCAGACCTCGGTGAGGTTGCCGGAGAACTCGCTCTCGAGCACGCCATCTTCAACGCGACCGAAGTAGACGTTGTCATGGGCGCCGTAAACACCTAGGTCGGTGCCGCCGGCGTAGTCCTTGTAGAAGCGCACGCAGCGGTAGCAGGCGATGCAGCGGTTCATCTCGTGTGCGACGAACGGGCCGAGGTCCTGGTTCTGGTGGGTGCGCTTGGTGAAGCGGTAACGGCGCTCGTTGTGGCCGGTCATTACCGTCATGTCTTGCAGGTGGCAGTGACCGCCTTCTTCGCAGACCGGGCAGTCGTGCGGGTGGTTGGTCATCAGCCATTCGACGACGCTGGCGCGAAACGCCTTCGACTCGTCGTCTTCGATGGAAATCCAGGTGCCATCGCTGGCAGGAGTCATGCAGGACATGACGATACGACCGCGGGTGTCGTTTTCGTCGGTGTACTGCTTGACCGCACACTGGCGGCAGGCACCGACGCTACCAAGCGCCGGGTGCCAGCAGAAATAAGGGATGTCGAGGCCGAGCGACAGACAGGCCTGTAAGAGGTTGTCTGCACCGTTGACTTCGAGCGCTTTGCCGTCTACGTGGATAGTGGCCATGGTTCAAAGTTCTTCGTTGGCCCGCGTAAGCGGGCGTGGCTAATGGAAATCTGTGTGCCTGCGGCTCGCATCGGTCAATACCGTGCGCGCCTGCGAGGCTGGCGGGTGGCACGGACCACCCGCATGCAGTTGTGTTACGCGCCGGCCACAGTCGGTTCGACCTGGATCGGCTTGGCCAAATCCGGGCGCAGGGTGTGCTCGCTGGTAGCAGCGACACCGGCCTCGAACTCGGAGCGGAAGTATTTGATGGCGCTGCCCAGCGGCTCGACGGCACCCGGTGCGTGGGCACAGAAGGTACGACCAGGGCCGAGGAAGTTGACCAGGCCGAGCAGCGTCTCGATGTCTTCTGCCTTGCCCTGGCCGTTCTCCAGCGCACGCAGCATCTTCACGCTCCACGGCAAACCATCACGGCACGGTGTGCACCAGCCGCACGACTCACGGGCAAAGAACTCTTCCATGTTGCGCAGCAGCGACACCATGCTGACGCTGTCGTCGACTGCCATGGCCAGGCCGGTACCCATCCGGGTGCCAACCTTGGCGATGCCGCCGGCGTACATCTGCGCGTCGAGGTGCTCAGGCAACAGGAAGCCGGTACCGGCGCCGCCTGGTTGCCAGCACTTGAGCTTGAAGCCATCGCGCATGCCGCCGGCGTAGTCTTCGAACAGCTCACGGGCGGTCACGCCGAAGGGCAGTTCCCACAGGCCTGGGTTTTTCACCTTGCCGGAGAAGCCCATCAGCTTGGTGCCGTGGTCTTCGCTGCCTTCGCGGGCCAGCGACTTGTACCAGTCGACGCCATTGCCAACGATGGCCGGCACGTTGCACAGGGTCTCGACGTTGTTCACGCAGGTCGGCTTGCCCCATACGCCAACGGCGGCAGGGAAGGGTGGCTTGGAGCGCGGGTTGGCGCGGCGGCCTTCGAGCGAGTTGATCAGCGCGGTTTCTTCACCGCAGATGTAACGCCCGGCACCGGTGTGAACGAACAGCTCGAAGTCAAAACCGCTGCCGAGAATGTTCTTGCCCAGCAGGCCAGCGGCCTTGGCTTCGTCGATCGCACGGTTGAGGTTTTTCGCGGCGGTGGTGTATTCGCCACGCAGGAAGATGTAACCGCGGTAGGCCTTGAGGGCGCGGGCGCTGATCAGCATGCCCTCCACCAGCAGATGGGGCTGTTGCTCCATCAGCATGCGGTCTTTCCAGGTGTTGGGCTCCATTTCATCCGCGTTGCACAGCAGGTAGCGGATGTTCATGGATTCGTCTTTGGGCATCAGGCCCCACTTCACCCCAGTGGGGAAGCCGGCGCCACCACGACCCTTGAGGCCGGCGTCCTTGACGGTCTGAACGATGTCGTCCTGGGACATCTGCGCCAGTGCCTTGCGGGCAGCGGCGTAGCCGTCCTTGGCCTGGTACTCGTCGAGCCAGATCGGCTCGCCGTCGTCACGCAGGCGCCAGGTCAGCGGGTGAGTCTCGGCGGCGCGCGCAATGCGGTTGGCCGGGCCGAAGGAAGTGATGGTCATACGTAACCCTCCAGCAGTTTGGTCACGCCAGCAGGCTGCACGTCGCCAAAGGTGTCATCGTCGATCATCAGCGCCGGGGCCTTGTCGCAGTTGCCCAGGCAGCACACCGGCAGCAGGGTGAAACGCCCGTCTGCAGTGGTCTGGCCGAGGCCGATGCCCAGCTCGCTTTGGATCTGGCTGACCACCGACTCGTGGCCGCCGATGTAGCAGACCATGCTGTCGCAGACACGGATGATGTGCCGGCCGACCGGCTGACGGAAGATCTGGCTGTAGAAGGTGGCCACACCCTCGACGTCGCTGGCAGGAATCCCGAGCAGCTCGCCAATCGCATAAATGGCGCCGTCCGGGACCCAGCCGCGTTGCTTCTGGACAATCTTCAGGGCTTCGATAGACGCCGCACGCGGATCCTCGTAGTGGTGCTTTTCGTGCTCGATGGCCGAGCGCTCGGTTTCGCTCAGGGCGAAACGGTCGGTTTGGATAAGCGTGTTATTCATGCTTAGCGGTCCACGTCAGCCATAACGAAGTCGATACTGCCCAGGTACGCGATCATGTCCGCGACCATGCTGCCTTTGATCACCGAAGGGATCTGCTGCAGGTGCGGGTAGCTCGGCGTACGAATCCGGGTGCGATAGCTCATGGTGCCGCCGTCGCTCGTCAGGTAGTAACTGTTGATGCCCTTGGTCGCTTCGATCATCTGGAACGACTCGTTGGCCGGCATGACCGGGCCCCACGAGACTTGCAGGAAGTGCGTGATCAAGGTCTCGATGTGCTGCAGGGTGCGCTCTTTCGGCGGCGGCGTGGTCAGCGGGTGATCCGCCTTGTACGGGCCTTCCGGCATGTTGCGCATGCACTGGTCGATGATGCGGATACTTTGGCGCATCTCTTCGACGCGGACCATGCAGCGGTCGTAGGCATCGCCGTTGTTGGCCAGCGGCACTTCGAACTCAAAGTTCTCGTAGCCGGAGTATGGCCGCGCTTTACGCAGGTCGAAGTCCAGGCCAGTGGAACGCAGGCCGGCACCGGTGACGCCCCATTCCAGGGCTTCTTTGGTGTTGTAGGCGGCAACGCCGATGGTCCGGCCCTTGAGGATGCTGTTCTGCAAGGCGGCCTTGTTGTACTCATCGAGGCGCTTGGGCAGCCAGTCGACGAAGTCCTTGACCAGTTTCTCCCAGCCGCGTGGCAGGTCGTGGGCGACGCCACCGATGCGGTACCAGGCCGGGTGCAGGCGGAAACCGGTAATCGCTTCGATCACGGTGTAGGCGCGCTGGCGGTCGGTAAAGGTGAAGAACACCGGGGTCATGGCGCCGACGTCCTGGATGTAGGTTCCCAGGAACAGCAGGTGGCTGGTGATGCGGAAGAACTCGGCGAGCATGATGCGGATCACGTCGACCTTCTGCGGCACCTGGATCCCCGCCAGCTTCTCGACCGCGAGCACGTACGGCAGGTTGTTCATCACCCCACCGAGGTAGTCGATACGGTCGGTGTAGGGGATGAAGCTGTGCCAGGACTGACGCTCGGCCATCTTCTCGGCGCCACGGTGGTGGTAACCGATGTCCGGCACGCAGTCGACGATCTCTTCACCGTCCAGCTGCATGACGATACGGAAGGCACCGTGCGCAGACGGGTGGTTCGGGCCCAGGTTGAGGAACATGTAGTCCTCGTTGGCGCCCTGACGCTTCATGCCCCAGGCTTCCGGGTTGAAACGCGCCGACTCTTCTTCAAGCTGCTGCTTGGCCAGGGTCAGGCTGAACGGATCGAATTCTGTGGCGCGCGCCGGGAAGTCCTTGCGCAGCGGGTGACCTTCCCAGGTCGGCGGCATCAGGATACGGGTCAGGTGCGGGTGGCCGGCAAAGTCGATGCCGAACATGTCCCAGACTTCACGCTCGTACCAGTTGGCATTTGGCCAGATACCGGTCACCGAAGGCAGGTTGAGGTCGCCTTCACTGAGCGAGACCTTGATCATCACGTCGCTGTTACGTTCTACCGAAAGCAGGTGGTAGAACACGCTGAAGTCAGCTGCCGGCAGGCCGCGGCGATGAGTGCGCAGGCGCTCGTCGACACCGTGCAGGTCGAACAGCATGCTGTACGGCTTGGCCACGTTGCGCAGAAACGCCAGCACTTCCTTGAGTTGGGCGCGCTTGACCCACAGCACCGGCATGCCGGTACGGGTCTCCTGGGCGACGAAGGCGTCGGCGCCAAAGCGGTTGTTCAGTTCGACGACCACATCTTGGTCGTCAGCCTTGTAAGGCGGAATATAAATAGCGGTGTCCGCTGTCATGGTCTCGGTCGCTTTCGGTCAACGTAGAGAATGAAGCCAGGCCGCCGGCTCCAGGGGGAGCGGGCGGCAGGTCGCTGGATCAGACTTCGTCGGGGCTGCGCAGGTTGGTGACCTGAATACGCTGTTCACGACGCAGGTCTTTCTGGGCAGGCATCTCGGCACGGTAAATGCCTTGATCGCCTACTACCCAGGAGAGCGGACGTCGTTCTTGCCCGATCGATTCCTGCAGCAGCATCAAGCCTTGCAGGAACGCCTCGGGGCGTGGCGGGCAGCCGGGTACGTAGACATCCACGGGGAGGAACTTGTCGACCCCCTGAACGACCGAGTAGATGTCGTACATGCCACCGGAGTTGGCGCACGAACCCATGGAAATGACCCATTTTGGTTCGAGCATCTGCTCGTACAGGCGCTGAATGATCGGCGCCATCTTGATGAAGCAGGTACCGGCGATGACCATGAAGTCGGCCTGACGCGGCGAGGCCCGGATGACTTCGGCGCCGAAGCGGGCGATGTCGTGGGGTGCCGTGAACGCCGTGGTCATTTCCACGTAGCAGCAGGACAGGCCGAAGTTATACGGCCACAGGGAGTTCTTGCGACCCCAGTTGACCGCACCACGAAGCACATCTTCGAGTTTCCCCATGTAGATGTTCTTGTGGACCTGGTCTTCGAGCAATTGATCGGTAACGGTTTCCCGCTCACCGACCGGATATTGCTCGTTGGGTGCATCCGGATCGATTCTGGTGAGATTGTATTGCATGCCAAAGCCTCATTGTTTCAGCTTCGCTTGCCGCTTGCGACGACCTTCGGGAGCCCAATCGAGGGCCCCGACGCGCCATAGGTAGACAAGACCTGCCAACAGAATTGCTATGAAAACGAGTGCTTCGACGAATCCGGTCCAGCCGCTTTCGCGGACGGACACAGACCATGCAAAGAGAAAGAGGGCTTCGATATCGAAGATCACGAAGAGCATCGCGACCAGATAGAATTTTGCCGACAGGCGCATGCGCGCCCCGCCGGTAGGCAGCATGCCGGATTCAAAGGGTTCGTTCTTGGCGCGGCCCCAGGCTTTGCTGCCGAGCAGGGCGGACAGGCCGAGCATGAAGGCGCACAGGCCGACGACACCCAGAAGGAAGATGGCAAAGCCCCAGTTGTGGGCGATGAGTCCTGCTGAATCCGACATGCTAGAAATCCTTATACAGAGACCCAGCTCTGCAGTCTGAAATAAGTAACGCGGCGACGCGGTGTCGCGGGTGCAGTGACCAAATGTCGCAGCTGAATCAATCGCGCTGATTTTATGGGTAAACCAAGAGCAAGTAAAATTTCTATGGCAAATTAATTCTTCGGTTTAACTACAAAAACCGATTGTAACTGGCTGAAAGCCTTGATTTTCGGGCATTGCGGCTGGTTTTGTTAATTATGTTTCCTGCATCATGTAACGGAATGCAAGTTGCGTAATGATAATTAATATCGTTTGGGGTGGTGCGGTTCATTTTACTTGGTCTGATGCTTGCAAAGTTGCTGGCGGTGCTTTTTGGTTGCAAATGCGAAGGGCTCTCGTTCTAGCAGCTTTTTAAACGGTTTGCCCCGCTCTGGATCAATGGTCTGGTGAGTACTGGGGCGGGTTGTTCGCTTCTGGGAGCATAGACCTGATCCGGTTTTTTGCTCATACGCTGCCTGGGAGCTGGTCGGCCCTTTCTCGCTAACCATAAAAAAACCCAGACTCCCTCACCGGGAGCCTGGGCCTGCTCATTCCATCAACCAACCGCTACCTCAATGGAACTGCTCTTCCTCGGTCGAGCCGGTCAGCGCTGTCACCGACGAAGCGCCACCCTGGATTACGGTGGTCATGTCGTCAAAGTAGCCAGTGCCGACTTCCTGCTGGTGCGCAACAAAGGTATAGCCCTTGCTGGCATCGGCGAATTCCTGCTCTTGCAGCTTCACGTAGGCGGTCATGTCATTGCGCGCATAGTCATGCGCCAGGTTGAACATGCCGTGCCACATGTTGTGGATGCCGGCCAGGGTGATGAACTGGTGCTTGTAACCCATGGCCGACAGCTCGCGCTGGAATTTGGCGATGGTTGCGTCGTCGAGGTTCTTCTTCCAGTTGAACGACGGCGAGCAGTTGTACGACAGCAGCTGGTCCGGGTATTCCTTCTTGATCGCCTCGGCAAATCGGCGGGCTTCGTCCAGGTCTGGCTTGGCGGTTTCGCACCAGATCAGGTCGGCATACGGCGCGTAGGCCAGGCCACGCGAAATTGCCTGATCGAGGCCAGCGCGTACTTTATAGAAACCTTCACGGGTGCGCTCGCCGAGCACGAACGGCTGGTCGTACGGGTCGCAATCGCTGGTCAGCAGGTCGGCGGCGTTGGCGTCGGTACGGGCCAGGATAATGGTCGGTACGCCCGCAACGTCAGCAGCCAGGCGCGCAGCCACCAGCTTCTGTACAGCTTCCTGGGTCGGTACCAGGACCTTGCCGCCCATGTGGCCGCATTTTTTCACCGAGGCCAGCTGGTCTTCGAAGTGCACGCCGGCGGCGCCCGCTTCGATCATGTTCTTCATCAGCTCGTAGGCGTTGAGCACGCCGCCAAAACCGGCTTCGGCGTCGGCCACGATCGGCGCGAAGTAGTCGACGTAGCCTTCGTCGCCCGGGTTCTTGCCCGCTTTCCACTGGATCTGGTCGGCACGGCGGAACGAGTTGTTGATGCGCTTGACCACGGTCGGCACCGAGTCAACCGGGTACAGCGACTGATCGGGGTACATCGACTCTGCCGAGTTGTTGTCGGCGGCAACCTGCCAGCCGGACAGGTAAATAGCCTGGATGCCGGCTTTGACCTGTTGCACTGCCTGGCCGCCGGTGAGCGCTCCCATGCAGTTGACGAAGTCCTTGTCCGGACGGAAGGACGGGTGGGCACCTTGGGTGACCAGCTTCCAGAGTTTCTCTGCGCCAACCTGGGCCAGGGTGTGCTCCGGTTGCAGCGAGCCACGCAGACGAACGACATCGGCGGCGGAGTAGGTACGGGTCACGCCTTTCCAGCGCGGGTTCTCGGCCCAGTCTTTCTCGAGGGCTGCAATTTGCTGTTCGCGTGTCAGTGCCATGTGATTAAAACCTCGTCGCATCATTCTTGGGGTAGTTGTGGTGCTGATGCTCAAAAGTCGCGGATCAGAGCGCCTGACGGCTGTCCTGTTCGAAGGAGGTACGACGGCGAACGCCAAGGCTCGAAGGGGAAGGAGGGCGCAGCTCGGGCAAGGTGCGGCGACAGGTCGGCTCGTGGATGCCTTGCTGTGGCGCGACAGGATTTGCCTGGTGACTGCGGTGATGCGCTTCCGTCCCTCGGGACAACTTCTCGTTGCAGTCGCAATCCGGTCGAACCGCCTTGTGGGCCGTATAGACACGAGACGCCTCCAGGGGTAGCCGGAGCGCGCCTCGAAGACCCTTGCCAGGGCCTCTGATTAGCGGGAGCGAGGCCATCATGCCCTTGTCAAAAAGTGCCTGTCAAATGTTTTGTAGTGCTTTTCTGGGTCTACTACATCTTTGGTCTAATGCGACTCCACAGTCAGTTTCAAGGCCTTTGGTCGAAGCCTCGAATTGCCTGGGTTCAGTCGAGAAGGTCGACTCTGACACGCAAAGTCATGTTTTCTCCTCGTTGCGTGCCGTAACTGTGGCTTGACGCACTCCGTTCAGCCTGGCTCTGCTGGTTGTACCCGGCCAAAGTAATCCACTCGCCAAGCCTGCCGGTCACGGTTGTGTCGGTGCTCTGCACTTTCACTACATCGGGACGTTCGCTGCTCATTCGATCATTATTGCTGCTGATTGCCAGCCGCACCGTGTCGCCGCTGACGCTGGGTGTGACATAGAAACCCTGGGTCACATTGCGATATTCAGTGTTGCTCTGCACGCGGCCGTAGCCGTCGGTGCTGCTGCTGGTGATCGGCACGCTCTGGCCAACCTGGATCAGCGCCGGCTGGCCGTCACTGGCCTGGATCTGCTGCAGGCCGCCCTCCCGGTTGCTGGTGCCGTAGCGAATCACCCGAGCATTGCCACGGTTGTCCTGAAAGTTGCTGTCATTGTTGTCGACGCTGATCAGCAAGCGCTTGGCTTTGCTGTCGAGTTGCTGCAGCAGCGCGCGCAAGTCGCCAATGCGTTCGGGGCTGGCGGTGACGATCAGCTTGTTCTCGAAGGCGCTGACGCTGCCTTCCTTGCCAATAAAGGCCTGCGCGGTGGGCAGCAGTTCGGCACTGCTGCGGTGCTGCAAGGGCAGCACTTCGGTGGCGGCCTGGGCGCCAAGGCTGGTAGCCAGCAGCAGTGAAGCGAGCAGGGGGCGTAGCAGCATGTTGGAGTTCTCCGCAGGTAGAACAGACATGATGGCAAATTTGTCACGGTTATGCCGGATGAGGATCACAACCTGAGTCAAATGCGCTCAGTCGCCACGCACAGGTGGTTGCCCCCGGACAAATTCCGTAACATCGCGCCCCCGCTCGCTGCATGCCCAGATGCCAGCGCTTGCACAGATTGACTGATCTCAGGAAGCCCATGAAACCCGCCCGACTACGCGCCGATCTTCTCGCCGGCCTGACTACTTCCTTCGCCCTGGTACCCGAGTGCATCGCCTTTGCCTTGGTCGCCCATCTCAACCCGCTGATGGGTTTGTACGGCGCCTTCATCATCTGCACCCTGACAGCGCTGTTCGGCGGCCGGCCGGGGATGATCTCCGGCGCGGCCGGCTCGATGGCGGTGGTGATCGTCGCGCTGGTGGTACAGCACGGCGCGCAGTACCTGCTGGCAACGGTGCTGCTGGGCGGGTTGCTGATGATCCTGTTTGGCGTGCTGCGCTTGGGCAAGCTCGTAAGGCTGGTGCCGTACCCGGTGATGCTTGGCTTCGTCAATGGCCTGGCCATCGTCATCGCCATGGCCCAGCTCGAGCATTTCAAAAGTGGCGAGCAGTGGCTCAGTGGCACCCCGCTGTACCTGATGATTGGCCTGGTAGCGTTGACCATGCTGGTGGTCTATGTGTTGCCGCGCCTGACCCGCAGCGTGCCGCCAGCGCTGGTGGCCATCCTCGGCGTCGGCCTGCTGGTGTATCTGCTTGATCTGCCGACAAGGACCCTGGGTGAGATGGCACATATCGCCGGCGGCCTGCCGCAGTTGGCTTGGCCGCAGGTGCCATGGACGCTTGACACGCTGAAAATCATTGCCCCCTATGCGCTGCTGATGGCCATGGTCGGCCTGCTGGAAACCCTGCTGACCCTTAACCTCACCGACGAAATCACCGAGAGCCGCGGCTTTCCAGACCGTGAATGTGTGGCCCTGGGCGCGGCCAACATGGTCTCGGGCATGTGCGGTGGCATGGGTGGCTGTGCGATGATCGGGCAGACCATGATCAACCTCAGCTCCAATGGCCGTGGGCGGCTGTCGGGGGTAGTGGCTGGCGGCATGATCCTGCTGTTCGTGTTGTTCCTGTCACCACTGATCGAGCGGATACCACTGGCGGCACTGGTCGGGGTGATGTTCGTGGTGGCCCAGCAGACCTTCGCCTGGGCCTCACTGCGGGTGTTGCACAAGGTACCCGTCAGTGATGTGCTGGCGATCATTGCCGTGACCGTGGTCACGGTATTCACCGACCTGGCCATGGCGGTGCTGTTCGGGATCATCCTCGCGGCGATCAACTTCGCCTGGCAGCATGCCCGCGAGCTGTACGCCGACAGCCATGTCGATAGTGATGGCAACAAGCACTATCAGGTACACGGCACGCTGTTTTTTGCTTCCACGGCGGCGTTCCTCAACCAGTTCGAGCCCACGCAGGACCCTGATGGGGTGACGCTGGATTGCAAGCACCTGAGCTTTGTCGACTACTCGGCGGTGGCGGCGTTGCAAACCTTGCGCGAGCGTTACAGCAAGGCCGGCAAGCATCTGCGTGTTGTGCATCTGTCCGAGCGCTGCAAGAAGCTGCTCAAGCGGGCAGGGGCCCAGCACTGATCGATCATGCCTGGGCCGGCGTGGATGCGCGGCTCAGGCATAACAACGCGCTGGCCTAGTTGCCGGTGTTCTTCTTGATGATCGCCTCGGCGATAGTGGCCGGCGCCTCACCGTACTTGGTGAACTCCATGGTGTAGCTGGCCCGGCCCTGAGTCATCGAGCGCATCTGCGTCGAGTAGCCAAACATCTCACCCAACGGCACCTCGGCGCGGATCACCTTGCCGGCCGGCGTCTCTTCCCCTTCCTGGATCATGCCGCGGCGCCTGCTCAGGTCGCCGATGATGTCGCCCTGATATTCATCGGGGGTGACCACTTCAACCTTCATCACCGGCTCCAGCAATACCGCGCCGCCTTTCTGTGATAGTTGCTTGGTGGCCATCGACGCCGCGATCTTGAAGGCCATCTCGTTGGAGTCGACATCATGGTAGGAGCCGTCGAATACTGCCGCCTTGAGGCCTATCAGCGGATAGCCGGCCAACACGCCATTGTGCATCTGCTCTTCGATGCCCTTCTGGATGGCCGGGATGTACTCGCGCGGTATGACCCCGCCGACCACCTCGTTGATGAACTCCAGGCCCTCTTTACCTTCCTCGCCTGGCGCAAAGCGGATCCAGCAGTGGCCGTATTGGCCGCGGCCACCGGATTGACGGACGAACTTGCCTTCGATTTCGCAGGTGTTGCGGATCTTCTCGCGGTAGGCGACCTGCGGCTTGCCGATGTTGGCCTCGACGCCAAACTCGCGACGCATGCGGTCGACAATGATGTCCAGGTGCAGCTCGCCCATGCCGGAAATGATCGTCTGCGCGGTTTCTTCGTCGGTCTTGACCCGAAACGACGGGTCTTCCTGGGCCAGCTTGCTCAAGGCAATGCCCATTTTCTCCTGATCGGCCTTGGTTTTCGGCTCGACCGCCACCGAAATCACTGGATCGGGGAAGTCCATGCGCTCAAGCATGATCGGCTTGTTCAGGTCGCACAAGGTATCGCCGGTGGTGACGTCCTTCATGCCGATCAGCGCGGCGATGTCGCCGGCGCAGACGTTCTTGATCTCGGCCCGCTGGTTGGCGTGCATCTGCACCATACGGCCGACCCGCTCCTTTTTGCCTTTGACCGAGTTGAGCACGGCATCGCCCGAACTGAGGATGCCGGAGTAGACCCGCGCGAAGGTCAGCGTGCCTACGAACGGATCTGTGGCGATCTTGAACGCCAGCGCCGAAAACGGCTCATTGTCGTCGGCGTGGCGCTCCAGCGGCCGGTCGTCGTGGTCCGGGTCGGTGCCTTTGATGGCCGGTATTTCGCTGGGGGCGGGCAGGTAGTCGATGACCGCGTCGAGCATCAACGGCACGCCCTTGTTCTTGAATGACGAGCCGAGTACGGTCGGCACGATTTCATTGGCGATGGTGCGCTGACGCAGGCCGGCCTTGATCTGCTCGTTGCTCAGCTCCTGGCCGTCCAGATACAGCTCCATGAATTGGTCGTTGGCCTCGGCGGCCGCCTCGACCAAGTGCGCACGCCACTCGTCGGCGAGTGCCTGCAACTCGGCGGGGATGTCCTCTTCGCGGTAGCTGGCGCCATTATCGGCGTCATTCCAGTAGATGGCTTTCATCTTCAGCAGATCGATCTGACCGATGAAGTTTTCTTCGCTGCCGATCGCCAGCTGAATCGGCACGGGATGGTGGCCCAGGCGTTTGTCGATCTGCTTGACCACGCGCAAGAAGTCCGCACCCTGGCGGTCCATCTTGTTGATGTAGGCCAGGCGCGGCACATGGTACTTGTTGGCCTGGCGCCAGACCGTCTCGGACTGTGGCTCGACCCCGTCGGCCGCACTGAACACCACGACCGCACCATCGAGCACACGCAACGAGCGCTCGACTTCGATGGTGAAGTCAACGTGGCCGGGGGTGTCGATGATGTTGAAACGAAACTTGTCGGCGAACTGCTTGGTCGAGCCTTGCCAGAAGGCCGTCGTCGCCGCTGAAGTGATGGTGATGCCACGCTCTTGTTCCTGCGCCATCCAGTCCATGGTCGCTGCGCCGTCATGCACTTCGCCCATCTTGTGGTTGACGCCGGTGTAGAACAGGATGCGTTCGGTAGTGGTGGTCTTGCCGGCGTCGACATGGGCGACAATGCCGATGTTGCGGTACAGCTCGATGGGGGTCGTGCGGGCCATGGTCAGTCACCTGAGGTGAATGCGCGGGAGGGGTATTCCCACGGTAGCAGACGGCACGCCGCCTGCTAGCCCAATGGCCGGCTATGCGAGGAACGGTGTCAGTCGGCCTGAGCCTGCAACTGCCACTTGCCGTCGACTTCACGCGCCAGGCCGCTGGCCGGCAGCAGTGCCAGCAGGCGTTGATGCAAGGCCGGGTCGGTGAAACCTTTGACGGTATCCAGGTCGAGCTCGCCGAGCAATTGCATGTCGGTCTTGGTGTACGACAGCCAGGCCTTTTTCAGGTACTGCAGCACATCACTGCCCGCCGTGTTGGCGAAGCGCCGGTTGAGCGTGCGGCCTTCCAGCTCGAAGGTGTGGCGGTGGCTGTAGTTGCTCTCGTCGCCTGCGCCTTCGACGCAGCGGTAGCAGCTGCAGGCGCCATCGCCGAAGGCGTTGCGCAGGTAGCTGTTGAAGTCCACGACGGGCTTGAGGGAAAGGCGTTTGTCGACCTCGAACAGGTCGGCGGTCATCGGTTGTTCAGCGCTCACGCGGTGTCCTCGTGTGGTGTGGCGTGCATCGGCGGGCACCCTAACAGATCGGCGCTTTTTCGGCCATGCGCGCTGGCGCCCGCGCACATCCGGTCGTCTGCCACTCGCGCGGCGCCGCGTGCTGCCGTAACCTATGCGCCCCCGGTGCCCGCGCGCCGATCCCAACCCATGAGGCAAGTCGCTTGAACAAGTTTCCGTACATCGCCACCATCACCGTCAGCAGCGAAGACCGCGGGGGCGACACTGAAGCATCGGAGAACGTCAACATGCGGGTTGGCATCGAGGCTGTGACCGAGACCTTGAAGAAGGTGCATTTCGTCGCTGCACTGGCGGCCCCGGAAAAACCTGCCACGCACATCTGTGTGACGCTGGAGAACGGCCTGGTTTATTACGGCCCGATCGTCAATGGTCACGCCGAACTCGAAGGCGGCTGGATCGCCTTCGAGTCCGACATGCTCACCCCGCAAGAGCTCGGCCTGTAAGCCTCAGCCCAGCTCGGCCAGGCACTGCTCGAAGATATCCAGGCCTGCTTCGAGCACCTCAGCCTCGATGGTCAGTGGTGCCAGCAGGCGAATGATATGGCGCGCCTTGCCGCTGGGCATCAGCAGCAACCCCTTGCTGCGCGCTGCTTGCAGCAGTTTGGCCAGCTGCGCCGGGGCTGGCGTGCCGTCGGCATTGACCAGTTCGATGCCACGCATGGCGCCGACCCCGGTCAAACGACCCAGTGACGGGTACAGCCCTGATGCCTTCCAGCGTTGATAGCGGCCGACGATAGCTTGCTCATGGCGTTCGCCCCAGGTCGCCAGATTGGCGTCGGTCATCTGTGCCAGGCTGGCCAACGCCGCTGCGCAGGCAATCGGGTTGCCTGAATAGGTGCCACCCAGGCCCCCCTTGGGCAACGCTGCGAGCAACTCCCGGCGGCCCACTACTGCGCCCAGGGGCATACCGCCGGCCATACTTTTTGCCAGCAGCAGCAGGTCGGGTTCGATCCCCAGTCGCGGGAAGGCAAAACGCTGCCCGGTACGGCCGAAGCCGGATTGAATCTCGTCGATGATCAACAGAATCCCGTGCTCATCGCAGAAGCGCCGCAGGGCTTGGGCGAACGTCGGATCAAGCGCGAGGAAGCCACCTTCGCCCTGCACCGGTTCAAGAATGAAAGCAGCCACATCCTCCACTGCCAGTTCGACGCTGAACAGCCGGTCCAGGGCCTTGAGCGCCTGTTCACAGCTGACATCGGTGTCATTGCTGGGGTAGGGCAGGTGATAGACCGGGCCCGGCAAATCGCCGACCCGCTGCTTGTACGGTGCGACCTTGCCATTGAGGTTGAGCGTGGCCAGCGTGCGGCCGTGGAAGGCGCCGTCGAAGGCTATGATCGCGCGCTTGCCGGTGGCGCCGCGGGCGACTTTCAGGGCGTTCTCGGCAGCTTCCGCGCCGCTGTTGGTAAGCATTCCGGCCATGGGGTAGCTGAGCGGCACAAAGCTGCTCAGTTGCTCCATCAGTTGCAGGTACGGGCCGTGGGCGGCAGCGTTGAACGCATAGTGGGTCAAGCGACCGGCCTGCTGTTGAATCGCTGCAACTACTGCCGGGTTGCAGTGACCCAGGTTGAGCACGCCGATGCCGCCGACGAAGTCGATATAGCCGTTACCGTCGGTATCCCAGACATGCGCATTGAGGCCATGGGAAAGTGTGATGGGGTGAACGATGGAAATGGACTGGCTGATACTTTCCTGATTCATGGGGGCACGCGTACCTTGTTCGATTTTGCTGACTATCCAAGCGCTTTGATCGCCCACGCACAAACGAATAATTCGATTGCGGTCATTCCCCTGATTCCTGAATTTTCAGCAGTGACTTGCACCGTTGCGTAAACCGCTGGCTCAAGGTGGTTGATGGTTTTTATTTTTTGGCCGATCGGTCAGGTCATCTCGGCATGAGTTCATTCCCTTGCGGAATCATGTGCTGCAAAAAGGTCGTTTGTTGGGGCTCCACCAAAGATCAATACTGACGTGGATCAATGATCGCGGCCGGGTAGGTCTGGATAACCAAAAGGCCTGCCTCGGTACGTACAGAACAACAACTAGATGCACGTTTGCATTGTACGAATTCTGCTCCAAGTTCAGCCGCCCGAGCGGCGGCCGACCCACTCGAGGGTTTTCCATGGCTTCGCTAAAAAACAAGAAACAGCGGTCCTTGCAACATGGTCTGACCTCGCGTCAGGTGTCGATGATTTCGATCGCCGGGATCATCGGCGCGGGGTTGTTCATCGGCTCATCCAACGCAATCGCCACGGCCGGGCCGGCGATTCTGATCTCCTACGCCATGACCGGCTTGCTGGTGCTGCTGGTGATGCGCATGCTCGGTGAGATGGCCATCGCCAACCCCAACAGCGGCTCGTTCTCGACCTATGCCAGTGAGGCGATCGGGCCTTGGGCTGGCTTTACCATCGGCTGGCTGTACTGGTGGTTCTGGGTGCTGATCATTCCGGTCGAGGCGATTGCCGGGGCAGACATCCTGCATGCGTATTTCCCTGACGTGCCGTCATGGTTGTTTGCATTTCTGATCATGTTGGTGTTGTCGTGCACCAACCTGATCAGCGTGAAGAACTTTGGTGAGTTCGAGTATTGGTTCGCCTTGATCAAGGTGATCGCCATTGTGGCATTCATCGTTGTTTGCACGATGGCGGTGCTGGGTTTCTGGCCATTGGCCGAGACACGCGGTGTGAGCCAGCTGTGGGCGAACGGCGGGTTTATGCCGAACGGCTTCGGCACGGTGCTGGGTGGGGTGCTGATCACCATCTTCTCGTTCTTTGGCGCCGAGATCGTGACCATTGCAGCGGATGAGACGGCCAATCCGAAAGACAAGATTCGCCGGGCAACCAACCTAGTGGTGTACCGCATCGGCATCTTCTATCTCGCGTCGATCTTCCTGGTGGTGTCGCTGGTAGCGTGGAACGATCCTGCGTTGAAGGCGGTGGGGTCGTTCCAGCGGGCGCTCGAGGTGCTGAATGTGCCGGGGGCGAAACTGGTGGTCGACCTGGTGGTGCTGGTGGCGGTTACCAGTTGCATGAACTCCGGGTTGTATACGGCTTCACGGATGCTCTACTCGCTGGCTTCGCGGGGGGAGGCGCCTGCTATGGTGCGGCGTGTGTCGGGTAATGGCGTGCCGACGGTAGCGGTGCTGTTGTCGACCTTGGCGGGCTTTGTCGGGTGTCTGGTCAACTACGTGTTCCCGGGGAAGGTGTTTGGCTTCCTGCTGTCCACTACCGGGGCGATTGCTTTGCTCGTGTATCTGGTGATTGCGATTTCACAATTGCGCATGCGTGGGCGGGCGGATCGGCTGGGGACTGTGCTGGAACTGAAAATGTGGCTGTTCCCGTGGCTGACCTGGTTGGTGATCGGGACGATTGTGATGGTGCTGGGGTATATGCTGCTCAGTGATGCTTATCGGTATGAGACGTTGATGACTGCTGGGGTTACGGCGTTTATCTTGCTGGTTGCGGTTACGCGGCGTCGAGGTGGGCCGGGGCGTTCCTCGATTCTGGTTTCGGGTGATTGAGCGTTTTGGATTAGCCCCTTGATCGCCGACACAACGCGGCCCCTGTAGGAGCGGCCTTGTGTCGCGAAAGGCCAGCGCAGCTGGCCCGACATTCTTGCAGCGCTGTATGAATCGAGGGGCCGCTGCGCGGCCCTATCGCGACACAAGGCCGCTCCTACAACAGTCTGAATCAGACAATTCTTATGAGACCCATACGATCAGCGGAATAGCCTAGCGGCGTTTTCACCATAGGCTTTCCGCGATGTTCACATACACCTCATCCTGTGCACCACCACGGCCTTCGCGCCGAACGGTTGGCTGCCGCCTGAACATCCCGGTTCAACACCCCTGTTTGCTAACACTGCCAGCCAGTGGCGTACGCCGCCGGCCTGGCTGTTCGCGACCGCGTTAAACCGCGTTACTGATGCCAGCAACAGGCGCGGTCGCCGGCCGCGTCCTGATGCAGCCGATCTCCTGCAACGGGAGATAGTCAGTGCTGGCCTTTGTGCCCTACAGTGTCATTCCTACGCACAAAGGCTAGCGACCATGACCGATCTGAGCGCATTCCCTATCACCCGCAAATGGCCAGCCGCGCATCCCGAGCGCCTGCAGCTGTATTCGCTGCCAACGCCAAATGGGGTCAAGGTGTCGATCATGCTCGAAGAGATTGGCCTGGCCTATGAAGCGCACAAGGTCAGCTTCGAACATGAAGAGCAACTGAGCCCCGAATTCATCTCGCTCAGTGCCAACAACAAGATCCCGGCCATCCTCGACCCCAACGGGCTGGACGGCCAGCCGCTGGCGCTGTTCGAGTCAGGCGCGATTCTGCAGTACCTGGCCGAGAAGAGCGGGCAATTGCTCAGCGTCAGCCCGGCCCAGCGCTACCAGACCCTGCAGTGGCTGATGTTCCAGATGGGCGGCATCGGGCCGATGTTTGGCCAGGTAGGCTTTTTCCATTTCTTCGCCGGCAAGGATTTCGAAGACAAGCGCCCACGTGATCGCTACGTCAATGAATCGCGGCGGCTGCTCGGGGTGCTTGATCGGCATCTGCACGGCCGGGACTGGATGGTCGACGACTACAGTATCGCCGACATTGCCATCTTTCCCTGGGTGCGCAACCTGGTCGACCGCTACAACGCACGCGAACTGGTGCAGTTCGAGCAGTTCAAGGACGTGCAGCGGGTGCTGGACAACTTCCTCGCTCGGCCAGCGGTACAGCGCGGTTTGACGATTCCGAGCTGAGCGGCACTGAGTGCTACAGGAGCGAGCGATGATGGCCGGCAAATGGATCCTTGAACAGCTTGCAGGCGATGGACAGGCCCGTGCCGCGGCGGTGTTCGATGGCCTTTGAATTGATCCGCGCCAGCGACAGCTACCGCAGCTTTGCGCGGGATCTCACCCGCCAGGCCATGCTGCCGTACTATCAGGCATTCGGCCTGCGCTGGATCGAAGAAGCCTTCGACCAGGCCTGGGGCTGGCGCGAACAGTGGCTTGTCATGGAAGGCGAGACTGTGCTGGGCTTTTGCAGCGTGAGTCAGGATCGCCAGGCGCTGTTCATTCGCGAACTGCACCTGGTGCCCGAGCAGCGCAACCGCGGCGTTGGCACCTGGGCCCTGCAAACGCTGGCTGCGATGGCCGCGCAGCGCAAGCTGGGCTTGCTGCGGCTGATGGTGTTCAAGATCAACCCGGCGCGGCAGTTGTACCTGCGCCAGGGTTTCCTCGAGATGGGCGAAGACGACTGCTTCGTGCGCATGCAGCGCGCAGTCGCCTGATCCTCAACGCTGGCTGACGCGCACGGTATTGCCCTGGCGCACGGTCGACTCGAGCAGGGTGCCCTGCAGCGGCAACAGGTCGCCGATCAACAGGTTCTGCAGCAGTGGCTTACCGTCGAAGCTGTTACCACCCAACTCGACCTGGCGCATGCCTTCTACCCGCAGGATGGCCTTGCCGACCTGGCCCAGACGGTTGCCGCTGAGCAGCAGCGGGCCGGCCATGGGCGTGGCGTTGCGCAGGCTCACCGCGTACTCGGGGGTATTGGTGATGTGGTTGCCAAGCAGCGCCAGTGCGCCGACTTCGCTGGCGTCGATGGCGCTACCGACACTGCTGCCGAGCAAGTTGTTGTCGATCACCAGTGGCGCTGCCGGGGTTGGCGCTAGGCTGCGCAGCTGGATGCCATTGCCACGGCTGTCGCCGATGCGGTTGCCGGCCAGCAACACCGCGCCTTGTTGCTCGCTGACTTCGATGGCAGCCTTGCCCGCGCCGAGGATCAGGTTGTTTTCCACCAGCGCGCGGGTTTGTCCACGCAGACGTACGCCGCTGTTGTTGTCGATGCCGCGCAGCTGGTTGTCACGCACGCTGACCTGGCTGTCACGGACATCGATTGCATATTGCTGGGACTGCTCGAAGCGGCTGCCCTCGATGGTTGCCTGGCTGCGCTGCAGCTCGACCGCACTGGACATCTCACTGAACTGGCTGTCGCGGATCACCACCGTCGCCGGGCGGCTGCTGGCCGGCTGCTGGGTGCTGATCGCCGTAGTCAGGCCACGCGACAGGTTGGCGTTATAGCCCAGACGCTTCAAGGTCGAGCCAACCACCTGGGTGTGGCTGCCGGCCCAGGCGATCACGAACGGACGCCAGGCGCGGTCGGTATTGCCCGCCTTGTCACCGGCCATGCTCTCCAGGTTGGACTTGTTAAGCCCCAGCCAGCCCTGGTTGATCAGCGCGGTACCGGAGTAGCTCGACAGATACAGGCTGGTGCCTTCGAGGACCAGACCGGCATCGGCGCCGATCATCAGCGGATAGCTGAGCAGGTAACCGTCCTTGTAGCGCTTGAGAATGCGAGAGTCGTTCAAGGCATCGTGCAACTGAGCAAGGGTGATGCTGCCGCCGCGCAGGGTCACCACTTGCGGGTGATGCGCCTGATAGCCAGCAATGGCCCGGAACAGCCCATTATTGACGAACGGCTCGAACGGCCAGCTGCCGGCCTGGGCCGAGAACATCGGTTGCAGGCTGACACTGGCGCGGCCCGCCGGGCGTGCGCGTTCGGCCTGGGCAAAGGTTACCGCCAGGCGGACCTGCTGGCGCAGCTGCTGCAAGTGTTGCTGATATTGCTCGGCTGGCAGCACGTCGACCGTCTGCTTGATGGGCAAGGTCTGCGTGCCAGCCTGGGCAGTACCGGCCAGCAGCAGGGCGGCGAGGCAGGTCAGGGAAAAACGGGCGAAGGGGGCCATGGGCACGTCCTTGTTCAACGCAAATGGGAATAAGCAGGCTGGATCGGGCCGCCGAGCTGACTGTAGTTGTCTACCTCGCCGTCTTCGCTGTCGTACAGCTTGCGCGCCAGGCTATTGCCCGGGTTGCGTTGCAGGTACGGGATCAGCCAGGCCAGCTTGTACGGCGCTACGTCCGCCTGCGACTTGCCCTTGAGTTCTGGCAGGTCGTCCGGATCGAGCACGCTGCGAGCGGCGAAGTTGGCCAGCAGATCAAGCGTATGCTGGTCTTCGGCCGTCCACGGCAGGCCGTTGACGCGGGCCGATTCGGCCAGCAGCACCAGTGGCACCAGCGCGTACTGGCTGTAGCTGGCCGCCAATTTGGCCCGTGCGACTTCCAGCGGCAGATAGGCGTAGCTACCGTCGCTGTTGCGTACCGCCTGGGCCAGTCCGCGGCGCAAGTTGCCGTCGGCCCACTGGATGAAATCGTCACGACCGACCAGCATGCCGGTGGCCGCGACTGCCCAGGCTGCCCAGTAGTCGTGGTTGTTGAAGTACACCCCGCGGGCGCTGCGGCGTGGGTCGTACTCAGCGATGACGCGCTCGCCCAGGCGAGTGAACCAGTCTTTCTGCACCGGCGTCAGCTGCAACTTGCCATCGCTGGCCGACTGGGTCAGCAATACCGCGCCGGCCATCGATGCCAGCGCCCATTTACGTGCCGCCATGCCGGTGCTGCTGGCGTCCTCGGTGAGCAGCGCGCCGGCGCTGGCCCACTGTTCCAGCCACTGGTCCTGGCAGGCCAGGGCCATGTTGGCTTCCTGCGGTTTCTTCGCCCGCTGGAAGCGCTTGCTGGCATAGATCAGGCCGCCGATGAACTCCTTGACCTGCTTGCCGATCCGTTCGCTGTCGGCATCCGGGCTGCTGCGCAAGGTCGACTTGCTCGCGTCGCTCTGGTCGTATTTGCTTTGCAGGCGCAGGCTGCCGGTGTAGGGCGGCGGCGGCGCCTTGCTGCACTCAAGGGTACGGTAGTCGGCGATCATCGCTGCCTGCGGAGTATTGCGCGCAGGCCAGATCGACTGAGCCGCCTGCACCTGAGGCGCGAGCAGGGCCAGGGCCAGGGCCAGCAGGCTCAGTTGACGCGCGTGCGCGCGGCCAGTGCTGGCCGTCGCGCGTTGCAGGTTTACAGGCATAGACGGGTTTCCACATCGGTAGGCGCAGCGCTGGCCTTGGTCGGCTCAAGGAACACCGACAGCAGGTTGGCGCCAGCGTAGGCCGGATCTTTGCTCAGCTCAAGGTAGTACTGGCCACCGGTGACTGCAGCTTCACGGCGGAACCAGACCTTGTCGCGAGCACCGTTGTCGTAATAGACGATGACGTAGAAGTCCTTGACGTTCTTGTCGCTCAGGCGGATATCCAGAAAGCCGTTCGACCCGCTCAGCGCCTGGCGGTCACTACCAGCGTTGGACAACAGCTCGATTCGTTCGCCGACCTTCAGCGGCGAGCGCTGCAGCTTGTTGCCAAGCACTTCGCGGGACGCTTCGCAGCCGCCTTTGACCGCCGGGATCAGCTGGCGATACATCAACGGCGAGTCAAGCCGGTAGTTGGCCGGCAGTTCCCAGACGATCAGCTTCGGCGGCGCGTCGGCCTTGTAGTCATCGGAGAGCAGGTACTCCAGCAGCGAGCCGTCCTCGCCAACGCCGGGCAGGGCGTAGTTGAGCACGTCGACGCTGAGGTACTGCTTGAGGTAGCCGTCGAAGTTGAACTGCTTGCTCTCGTCTTCCCGCGCTGCCGCGTTACTGTCACCGACCAGAATCACTTCCGGGTCCGGCGCCTCGTCGAACAGCGCTTCGGCGCTGGCCTCGACCGGGATGGTCTGGTAGCCGCGTACATACTGGAAACCGTAGTTGTTGCCGCAGATCGCACTCATGGCCAGGTTGAGGGTGCCGTCTTTGGGCACCATCACGCCAGGCTCGGTGCGGTACTGCTTCTTGGTCAGGCCGGCGTAGAACGGCTGACGGCGGATCTCGTCTGCCATCAAGCGCGCGGTCGCCTCGGCGCCGACCGGTGTCCAGTGGTGGTCGCGGCGGAAGAAGTACTCGCCCTTGGGCGGCTGCTGGACCAGCTGCATCATCGGCGCGACCACCGCGCCACCTTGCTTGAGCTGGCCAAGGTAAGCCGCCAGGTTGGCGCTGGCGCGGGCGTAGTCAAAGCCGTAAGGATGCTCGCCAATCAACCGGTCGCGGTGCATCAGGCCACGGGTCGGCTGGATCGCCATGGCGACCTGAATGCCCTGCTGATTGAAGGTTTTCATCAGGCGGGCAAATTCAGGGCGCATCGGCGCCGGAATGCCGAACTCGTTGGTCAGATCGACCGCCGAGCGGAACAGCCAGCGCTCCTGACCAGGGACGATCTCGCGCATCAGCTTCATGCGCCCCTCGGCATACTGCTGAGGATCGCTCAAGGCCGGGCAGACCATGCACTGCAGGTTTTCGCAGCCGGGCTTGGCGCCTTGCGCAGGCGTGGCGGCGTGGCCGGTCTGGCTGAGCAGGGCGAGGGCGGCGCCGAGGCCCAGGGGTTTGAGGATCTTCATTGCCATTTCATCCTTGCAGCGAAATTACTCGGTCGGGTCGATGCTGTTGGCCATGCTCATGCTGCGATTGTCGGGCAGCAGCACGTAGCTGTACGAGCGGCCCTTCTTCAGGAACAGCTCATCGAAGCTGGCGACCTTCTGCTCGGCCTCGTAGGCGGCGAAACCAATCTTGATTTCGTTGACCATGCGGCTGCCGGTCTGGCCGTTGCTCAGCGGGTCGACGATCACGTGCTTGCCGTCGACGGTCTTCAGCGCAGCTTGCTTGTCGCTGAGGTTGTAGAAGGCGATCTGGGCTTTTTTCGGCTCGTTGACGTATTTGTCAGCGATCAACTTGAGCTGCTTGCCGTCGTAGACCACGGTGCTGGCGGCATTGGCCTTGAGCTGGGGTTCGATGGCCTTGCCGCCGACGGCGATCTTGTGCGTGCCGGCGGGGATGAAGCGGTAACCGCTGAGCTGGCCGGCGGCGACTTTCTGCGGATTGACCTTGCCGCTGAGGCTGACGTCGATGTTGCTCTGCGACAGGTTGAGCACGCGGACAAACGCCGAATCAGCGGGGGCGACGGCATCGTACAGGTCGGCGTTGCCTTCGGCGGCGACCGCCAGGTGGCTGCCGAAGGCGAGGGCGATTGCGGTAAACAGGTGGGTGAGTTTCATCAGTTACTCCTTTGATTCTTCAAAAATGCTGCGGCTGGGCGCTACGGCTGAGCGAGCCCGGGCGATGGGCCAGCAAAGTGCGCAGGGGGAATTCCCAGACCACGGTGTCGATCTGTGGGTTGCTCAACTGATCGCTGGCGAGAAACTGGCTCATCGACTCGAACGGACCACGGGCTTCGACGGCAATCGAGATCAGGTCACGGTTGAGCGCTTCCTTGAGGAAGCCGACAAAGTTCCAGTCATCGATCTTGCTGTAGCTGGTGCCAACCAGCAGCAGGCTCTGCTCCTGCTCGGCAAACAAATCGTCGCTGCTCTGCTCGGCCTTGAGCGTCTCGTACAGGTCGATCTGGTTCGGGCCGAACTGCGGCGCGAGGCGGTTGTGGTCGAACTGGATGTAGTTCATCAGGTCGCCCTTGACGCTTTTCTCGCCGGCCTTGTGCGACACGTAAGCCTGATCGCCGATCAGTTGCGGGCGTTGCCGGGCCAGCTCGAAGGCGGCCAGGCGGGCACCGTCCGGGCTCCAGTGGGTATCGGACTTGAGGAACAACTCCGGGCCGTTCAGTTTGCTGAGGAACGCCCCGCGCAGAGGCACCACGTCGAGCTGACGCGCTTGCAGTTCGCCGACAAAATCGTCGTACAGGCTGACTACGCGTGGATCGAAGCGGTGCTGTGCATGCTCGGCATACACATCCAGCTTCATCGGCAGCGGCAGGATCACCAGCTGCTTGCCGTGCTCGGCCAGCTGCGTCTTGATCTTGGCGATCTGCTCCAGCTGGGTGTTGAGGTTAACCTGCAGGTCGTTCGGGACGCGGTATTCCTGGTTGGTGTAGAGCCAGCCCTGCTTGCCCAGGACCACGCCTTTGGTGCCTTCACCAAACAGCTTGAACTGGGCATCGGCCCACAGCTCCACCGAAGGCTCACGCAGGAAGAAGCGCTTGTCGTAGACCTGCTCGAACTTGCGCAGCAGCTTGCCATCGACAAACAGGTTCCAGGTGTCGGTCTGGGTGCGGGCAAAGCTGAACACCGGCGGCAGCGAATAGACGAACATCGCCGCCAGCACCAGCACGAAGAGAATGCCATTGGCCTTGCTGGCCGAATTCATCACGGGGTACATGGCAGTCTCCTAGAACTGGAAATACAGGAAAGGCGAGAACGAATTCGCCGCCAGGCTGCTCAGTGCCAGCACGAAGCCGCCCCACAGCAGCACGCTGTGCAGCGCGCCGACGTGGCGCATGAAGTAGCCGTCCTTGTTGCCGGCGTAGAAACGCACGTTGTTGATCCCGGCCAGCAGCAGCCACACCACCGCCACCAAGACAAACGCCATGGCCATCTTCGAGGCACCCAGCACGTACAGCTCCAGCGAGCCGAAGCCGTTGAAACCAAACAGCGCCTGGTAGATGTCCAGGCTGTGGCGCAGGTCCATGGTGAAGAACAGCGGCATGCTCAGCACGATCAGCAGCGCGGTGCGCAGGTTGCGGCCGAGCTTGTACGGCGTGTTGATCTTGGTCGCCAGGTGGAACTTGCGCTCGATGACCATGGCGAAGCCGAAGAACAGCCCCCAGAAGATGAAGGCGAAACTCGCGCCGTGCCACAGGCCCGACAGCAGCATGGTCCAGACCAACGCGGGCAGGGCGCCGGTGACGCGCTTGCGCACCAAAGGCATGTACACGTAGTCACGCAAAAAATGCGCCAGGGTCATGTGCCAGCGCGCCCAGAACTCGGTCACGCTCTGCGCTACGTACGGCTGATTGAAGTTCTCCGGGAAGCGGAAGCCCATCATCAACGCCAGGCCCAGCGCCATGTGGCTGTAACCGGCGAAGTCGAAGTACAGCTGCAGGGTCGACACTACCAAGCCAAACCAGGCATCGCTGAACTGCAGCGTGCCTTCACCGACGAAGAGCATGTTGATCGGCGCAAGGCGGTCGGCAATCAACACTTTCATGATGAAGCCGAGCATGAACCGACATACACCGAGCGAGAACAGTTCCCAAGAGTGGGTACGCTCGCGCAACTGCGGCGCCAATTGGCTGTAACGCAGGATCGGCCCGGCCACCAGGTGCGGGAACAGCGCCACAAAGGCGGCAAAGTCGATGAAGCGGTTGGTTGGCGTGGCGTCCTTGCGGTAGATGTCGACGATGTAGCTCAGTGCGTGGAACACATAGAACGAGATGCCCAGCGGCAGGAAGATGTTCTCCAGCGTCCAGGTGTTGATACCCAGTGGCGCCAGCAGCACCGCCAGCACTTCAGCGCCGAAGTTGGCATATTTGAAGTAACCCAGGGTCGACAGGTTGCCGATCACGCCGATCCACAGCAGACGCAGCGCCCAGCGTTTGTCGCCGGCATCCAGGCGATCCTTGATGCGCAGGCCGAACCAGTAGTTCCAGTAGGTGATCGCGACGAACAGCAGCAGGAAGTCCGGCCGCCACCAGGCATAGAAGATGTAGCTGGCGGCAACGATCACGGTCGAGCGCCACTGCGGCCTGGCCAGGAAGTACACGGCCAGGAACAGCGGCAGATACAGGAACAGGAACACATTGGAGGCGAAGATCATGGCAAGGTCCGTCCTTAGTAGCTGACAACTACGCCGAGGCTCAGCTGATAGTCATCGCCGGTTTCCAGCGCGCTACCGGCATTGAGGTAGCTGGCGCTGACCAGGGCGTTGATATCGAGGTGCTTGCCATCGAGGGCGACCGGGAACATCTTCCAGTAGTAGTTGACGTCGAGCATTTGCCCGACGTTCCGGCCACTGCCCTGCGTGCCCTGAGTGATCTCGCGGTTACGCTGGGAGCGCTGGTCACCGTTCATGCGGATCGGCAAGGTGCCATCGGCATCACGCAGGTTCAGCTGAGTGACCCGCATATCGAGCGCGGTGCGTGGCGTCGGCCGGGTTTCCAGGGCGATGCCGTAGTAGCTCAGGTTGCGCAGGTCGAGGGCGACGAACGAGCTGGTCAGGCGCGTGCTGTAGGATCCTGTGCGGGTGATCCGGTCCGACTGAATCGAGTTCAAGCGGAAGCCGTCGTTTTCATCGCTCGGCTTGTCGGTCAGGCCGCCGCGCAGTGCCACCCGTGGCGTCCACGGCAGGTCGTCGAAGCGCTTGCCCACTTCACCCAGCGCGGCCCAGCCTTTGCTGGTGTTGCCGGTGCTGGTGACGCCGTTGCCGTCGGTGTTGTCCATCTTGCCGTTGAGCGCGGCGAGTTCCAGATGGTAGTCGCTGACCAGCGGCGAGGGCAGGTTGTCGCCATTGAAGAACAGGCCGTAGCGCACGCCAGTGAAGTCGTAGCGATCGTCTGCGTCATGTCCGCTGTGGTCGTTTTCGTACATAAGGCGCACGCCGGCGCGGTTGTTCTGGGTCCAGCGGTAGGCGTACTCGCTCATCACATAGGTGGTGCGCGATTCGCTGTCCGGCAGCGAGTTGACGTCGGTGTTGTAATTGTGGAACTTCTGCCCGACCGCGACGAAGGCGTCAGAGAAGGTGTCTTTGTAGTTGAAGCGCAGCGACTCGAGGCTGTCGTCCCACCAGATGCCGTAGGTATCAAAGAATCGCTGGCGACCGAACGATGCTGAAAAACGTGGATCATCACCGATCAAGTTACGTTTGACGTACAACTCGCGCATCTCGGCGTACCAGCCTTCAGGCTGTTCGCGGGCGTTGGTGGTAGTGCCTTCGTTGGTCAGGTTGCTCGACTGGCTGGAGTCATAGTTCAACCACAGGCGCCCATAGACCATCCATTTGGCCCAGCGCTTCTCCGGCGAATACCAGGCGAACGACGGCTCGTAGCGCAAGCTGTAGAACATCTCGCGGTCGCTGCCGACCTGGGAGTCTTCCGGGCCGTAGCCGGTTTGCACGGTGAGCTTGTTGAAGAACTCGGAGGTGATCACCGGCTCGCTGCCATCAGCAGCGGCAACCCGCACGGGTTCGTTGCTGTCAGCCTCGGGGCCGGTGACTTCTTCAGCAGCGAACGCTGCCGACATTGGGGCCAGGGCAAGCAGGGCGCCGAACAGGGGGGAATGCGCTTTCACAGGGTGGCCTCCTTCAACAGGTCGTTGCGTGCGGCCAGGGCACGCTCGATATCATCCTTGGGCAAGGTTCTTTCCAGACGTCGGACCAGGCTGCGCGCGCTGCGCTCACCCATGTCCAGGGCAATCCGCGCGTAGGTGTAGGCCTTGACCCGGTCATGGCACAGGGCACGGCCAAAGGTGTGCAGGCTGGCCATGCGGTACCAGGCAGCCGATGAACCCTTGTTGGCCTCGGCCTGGAATAACGCCATGGCCTTTTCCTGATCGGGCTGATCAGCCACGCCCTTGCTGTAGTACTCGGCCAGCAACAGGCCGGCGCTTGGGTAACCGCTGGCGCGCAGCTCTTCGATCAGGGCCAGGGCCTTGTCCGGGTCCAGCGTCAGCCAGTTGTTGACCATATAGAACGATGCCTGCAGGGCTTTGCCGCGGACCGGGTCGCGCTTTTGCACCAGATCGATCATCGCCTGGGTTTCATCGGCGTTGTGCTCGGTCGGGTTAGAGATCATGTAGTTGGCCTTGGACACCATCGCCGGCACAAACCCGCGCTCGACGGCGTCATCGCGCCAGCGCTGAACCTGCGCAATCGACGCCGCCAGCGCCTCGGCCTGAGCCTTGTCGCGGGCCAGTTGCTCAGGCGTTGGCGGTAGCTTGGCAGCGGCCGGGTTGGCCTCTTCGCGCTCGTAGCGGTCGGCGTCCTGCTCGGCGCGTTGCACGCTGGTGATGTTGTCCAGCAGCGAGGCAATCGCGTGCACGACTTCTACCGGCAGCTGGCTGCGCTGCGGCTCAAGCTCGGTGGCGAAGGCGCGGAAGGCCGGATCCTGTTGTTCGCCGAGAAACGCGTAGTAACGATTGACCGCACGCACATCGAAACGCGCAGCCTCGCGGTACCAGCGCTCGGCGCCGGCGCGATCGCCCTTGCGTTCAGCCAGCACCGCCTTGTACAGCTGCGGGCGGCAGTTGAGCAGGCACGACTGTTCGTACAGGCCGAGCAGCTCGGTGGCCTGCGGCACGTCGACCAGCTCCGGGTAGACCAGAAACACCTCAAGCGTAGTGCTGGCGTTGCGCGGGTCGAGCCGGCTCGGGTAGCGCTCCAGTGCCTGTTTCATCCACGGCTGTTGTGGCTGGCGCAGGCTTGGCTGACGCTCGATCAAGCGTGCCAGCGAAGCCAGCGCCGGGATCAACCCGCGGCCATCGGCAAAGGCCTGGTGATACAGCGCCACCGATTCTTGCGGTTTGCCATCCGGCCGCCCGGCCAGTACGTCGCCCAGCAGCAGGGCACTGGCCAGGTCACCGCGGCCGGCCAGCTCGCGCAGGTCGGCAGTGACGTCGGCGCTCGGGTCCTTGTACAAGGCGTAGCGGATCTGCTCCAGGCTCTGTCCAGCGCTGGCGGCGCTGGCACAGGCGAGGGCGATGCTGGCCAGCAGCAGGCGCGAAGGCGTCTTCAGGGTCATGACGTCAGCTCTCTCGATGAACTCAGTTCTGGCCGGTAAGCGGCAGGCCCAGGAACAGGTCTACCGACACTGCTTTCTGGTAGGCCGTGGCCGGCAACGGGCTGTCTGGGGCAATGGTCAGGGACAGGTTGCGGTTAACCTCGTCAACCCGTGCATCGACCACCTTGCCGCTGAAGTGCTCATCCAGGCCAAACACCTGCATGTCCACCGAGCGAATGCGGCTGACGTCGGCCAGCTTGTCGAACGGCACGTTGGCGCGTACGAACAGGCCTTGGTCTTTCGGCAGCAGATGCATCAGCGGTGCTTCCTTATAGCCATAGCCATCCAGTGGCTGGTTTGGGAAGTACACCTGGCAGTCACATGGGCTGTTGATCACGGTCTCGATGGTGGCGCGGCCGAGCAGGGTTTGCAGGTCGCCTGGCGAGAGGTCGGCAACCGCCTTCATGTCAGCCGGGCTGGTGAAGCTGGTGGCCAACTGAGTAGAGATGCTGGCCAGTGGCTGACCCGCTTTGACTTCGGTGGTGCCGGCCGGCAGCAGGAACTTCACATAGCCGTTGTCGGGCATGCTGATGATCTGCGCGTTGGTCGCAACCTGGGCCTGCAGGGCCGGGATGCGGAAGAACAGCATGTAGCCCTTGTAGCCAACGAATGCCAGGGCAGCCAGGCCAGCGGCGCTGTACAGCAAGGTGCCGGTCATGGCCTTGAGGCGAGCACCGGCAGAACGCGGCGAAGCGTACTTGTGTTTGCGTTCCTTGATGTAGTTTTCCCGCTGCATCACGTTGAACAGGCCATTGATGTCGGCGATCTCGCCGGACATGTAGGCGGTGATGATGTAGCGCAGGATGTCGCGCTTCTGCGCGTCGAGCTCGACGAACTGCGCGCCGACTTCGTTGCCACGCTGGGAGACGATCTTGACCTTGCCATCGATCGACAGGTCGACCTGATTCAGGCGCAGCTGGATCGATGCGTCATACAGCGCGCCGATGGTCAGCGGGCCTTCATGCAGCAGGCCGATACCGCCCAGCGAGATGTCTTGCAGGGTGGTTTCGATGACGGTCTGACCACCGCTGGCAAGGCGCACGCGGGCGTTGATGCGGGTGCGTACGTACTGGCGCTCGTCAACCGCTTCATGAACGATGTTGGCCGATGTCTTGCCCGGGGCCGCGGGACTGTTGGTCATGCTCATGTGCAGGCGCCTTTCCTTTAACGTTGCGTGAGTTCAAGAAGTACGGTGATGACCCCGAAGAAGATGGCGATGGAGGAGAACAACATCGCCTTCGAGGACCAGCGGTTTAGCGAGGTGTCAAAATCAACACTGCCGGTAGCCAGGGTGGTTTTCTGCCGGGTCCAGCTTTGCTGGTCCATATGGAACATCGCGTAGACCTTCATTACCGAGCCAACGATCTGGTTGTAATAAAGGACAAACGGATACATCGGGCTGACCGGGTGCTTGGCGAACACGAACAGCACGGTCACCAGAGTGCGCGAGATCAATACCCAGAACAGGTACACCAGCAGGTACTGGATGCCGAACACCAAGCCAGCCACCACCGAGGCGGTCAGGCCCATCAGGCAGGTCCACATCGACACCCGTTGGTCCCACAGCACGTACAGGGTGAACAACCCCAGACGCGCGCGGCCGAGCAGGGCGGTGGCGCGGAAGTTCTGCCGCAGCGAGTTGCCGTACCAGCGGAACATCAATTGCCGGGTGGCGATCCAGAAGCTGTCGCTGGGCGGGTGCTCGACGGTCAGGGTGTGGCTGTCGGGTACATAGAAGGTGTCCCAGCCGGCGCGCATCAGGCTCAGCCAGCTGGACTTGTCGTCGCCGGTCAGGAACTGGAAACGGCCCAGGCGCCAGTGCTGAAGAAAGTCTGCTTCGACGTCGCGAATGAACTCCGGGTCGATCATCACGCTGGCGCGGAAGAACGACAGCCGCCCTGTCAGGGTCAGTACCCGGTGCGACAGGGCCATCGAGCACATGTTGATGTGCCGCTGGACAAAGCGCATCGAGTGCCACTGGCGCATCAGGCGGCTACCCTCGACTTCGCAGAACTCGTTGGTAGTCAGGCCGCCGACGTCGGGCAGCACGGCAAACATCTTCACGGCGCGCTCGACACAGCCGGGCAGCATCATGGTGTCGCCATCGACCACACCGACCACCGCATCTTCCATCGGCATCTGCCGCGACAGTGCGCGAAAGGCGTGGGCCAGGCCATCACGTTTGCCGGTGCCGCGGGCGCGGACGATCACCAGCTTGATGTCGTCGCGGTCGCGCACTTCATTGCGCATGATGTCCTTGATGAAATTCTCGTCGCCCTTTTCCACGATCGAAGCAATCACCGTACACGGCACATTCAGCCGCTGCACTTCCTGAAACACCGACTGGTAGACCTTGAAGGTGGTCGAGGTCGGGATACGGAAGCTGGTCACCACCATGAACATGTGCGAAGGCAGTGCCGCATCACCCAGGCGCTCGACTTCGCGGCGCATGCGTGGGAACCGCCAATGCAGAAAATACATGCCGCGCAGGTAGTGCACGATGGCATTGCCATAGCGCCACATCCCGAGCGTGCCGATAACAAAGATGAACAGATGATGGCTCGGGTCCAGATAAGCCGGGGCGATCATCTCCGACGCCAGCGCGATCAGCCCGGCCAGGCACGCCCAGGCGCAGAAGCTGGCGGCCGCGCGCAGGTAACCTGGGGCCTCGAAAGGTCGCTGTTGCGTTCGTTCCATGTAGCGTGTGCTCCTGTCTGCGGCCGCACCCACGGCGAACTGCCGGGGGTGCGACCTGCATCGATTACCAGCAGATGCCTTGGCGTTGCTCGTCGCTGACGCCATCCATGAACCCGACCAGGTCGATGACCTGTTTGCCCTCGTTGTTCTGCAGGGCACTGGCAAAGCGCTCGTCGTTGTTGCCCAGGACGATCACATCGGCTTCGCCGATCACTTGCTCAAGGTCGTTCTGCAGCAACGAAGACACATGCGGGATGACCGACTCGATGTAGTCGCGGTTGGCACCGAACACCCGTGCGTACTCGACGTTGGCGTCGAAGATGCGCAGGTCGTAGCCCTTGCCGATCAATTTCTCGGCCAGGGTTACCAGCGGGCTTTCGCGCAGGTCATCGCTGCCGGCCTTGAACGCCAGGCCGAGCAGGGCGACTTTGCGTTTGCCGGTGCGCTCGACCAGGTCAAAGGCGATATCGACCTGATTGCGGTTGCTGGCCATCAGCGAGGCGAGCAGGGGGTGCTCGACATCCAGCTGGCCGGCGCGGTAGGTGAGGGCGCGCACGTCCTTGGGCAGGCACGAACCGCCGAACGCAAAGCCTGGGCGCAGGTAATAGCGCGACAGGTTGAGCTTATAGTCCTGGCAGACCACGTCCATCACTTCGCGGCCATCGACGCCGGAGGCTTTGGCGATGTTGCCGATTTCGTTGGCGAAGCTGACCTTGGTCGCGTGCCAGACGTTGCAGGTGTACTTGATCAGCTCGGCGACTTCCACCGACTTGCGGATCACCGGCGCATCCAGGCCCTGGTACAACGAAGCCAGCAAGTCGCCCGACTGGGTGTCGAGCTCGCCGATCACGGTCATGGCCGGGAAGTCGTAGTCCTTGATCGCGGTACTTTCGCGCAGGAACTCAGGGTTGACGGCAACGCCGAAATCGGTGCCGGCCTTCTTGCCCGAGTACTGCTCAAGGATCGGAATGACCACATTCTTGACGGTGCCCGGCAGCACGGTGCTGCGCACCACGACTGTGTGGCGGCTTTGCTTGTCGCGCAGGACCGTGCCGATTTCACGGCACACGGCTTCCATATAGACCAGGTCGAGGTCGCCGTTCTTCTTGCTCGGCGTACCGACGCACAGAAGCGACAGGTCGGTGGCGAGTACCGCGGCCTGCACGTCGGTGGTGCCGCGCAGGCGGCCCTGGTTGACGCCGTCTTGCAGCAGTTGCTCAAGGCCTGGCTCAACGATTGGCGACTTGCCCTGGTTGATCAGATCGATTTTCGCCTGGGAGACGTCCACTCCCAACACATGATGACCGCGCGCCGACAAGCAGCCCGCGCACACTGCGCCCACATAGCCAAGGCCAAAGATGCTGATGTTCATAGATCCCTCTCCCAGGACACGGCAAGGCCGGCCGAGATGCTCAGTTCAAGAAGTTTTCAATTAGGCAGACGCGCAGAAACAAGCCGCGAGGAAGTGGCAATACAGGCTGTTTTTTTTGGTCTTTTTTCATCCTAAAGGGGTTGCTGTTAGAACCGCAAGCGTTGATCTGCGGCTTTGTGAAAATACTTTAATCGCTGCTTGTTAAAGTTTAAAAACCGTTTTAAAACAACGACTTAAAGTTTGATGTAAGTTCGGCGTCAAAAATCCGATGCTGCTTGATTGGCAACAAAATGGCGTCGGTAAACTGTCGTTGATGTATTATTTTCATCTTGCTGGCTGCGTGGGGTGCCAACTTGCGTCGAGCGGCTGTGCTAGGCATAGTTGCACTTGGTTACACCTCGGGTGCTGGAAGTGCTCGATCGCCCTTTACTGCACAGGAGGCATCTCATGAAAGGAATCGGACCTAGGCTGCGCGAAGAGCGTGAACGTCTGGCACTTACCCAGCGCAGATTTGGTGAGATCGGGGGCGTCGAGCCCAATGCTCAGGGCAAATACGAGAGTGGCGAGCGCACACCGCGTGTTGACTACCTTGCCGCGGTGGTCGCTTGCGGCGTTGACGCCAGATACGTGCTCGGTGGTGTCCGCACGCCACCGCCCATAACCAATCTAAGTGAAGACGAGACCCGCTTGCTGGGTACGTTTCGCAGCCTGTCCGCCAGTGATCAGGCTGCGCTGTGGTACCTCGCCGAGCGCTTGCTGGGTGACGCCAGCTAAAGCCTGACCAGATAGTCAGTTCAGATCGAGCAAAAGGCCTGGAATCGTGATGCGAAGGGCTAGGTCGACCTTGTAATTTTTTGTTATGGTGGCGGGATCCAATCGCCCCACTGACGAGGTGTCTGCTTGATTAGGGTCCTAGTGGTCGATGATCACGATCTGGTGCGTACCGGCATCACCCGCATGCTTGCCGATATCGACGGCTTGCAGGTGGTGGGTGAGGCGGATTCCGGTGAGACAGCCCTCAAGCTGGCCCGTGAGCTGAAACCCGATGTTGTCCTCATGGACGTCAAGATGCCTGGCATCGGCGGCCTCGAAGCGACCCGCAAGCTGCTGCGTAGCCATCCGGACACCAAAGTGGTGGCAGTCACCGTGTGTGAGGAAGACCCGTTCCCGACGCGTCTGCTGCAGGCCGGCGCCGCTGGCTATTTGACCAAGGGCGCGGCGCTGGATGAAATGGTCCAGGCCATTCGCCTGGCATTTGCCGGCCAGCGCTATATCAGCCCGCAGATCGCCCAGCAGCTGGCGCTGAAGTCATTCCAGCCGCAGGGCTCGCCGTTCGACTCGCTGTCCGAGCGAGAAATCCAGATCGCTTTGATGATCGTCGGCTGCCAGAAAGTGCAGATCATCTCCGATAAGTTGTGTCTGTCCCCCAAGACCGTCAATACTTACCGCTATCGAATCTTCGAAAAACTTTCGGTCACCAGCGATGTCGAATTGACGTTACTGGCCGTACGCCACGGTATGGTCGACGCAAGCCTCTGAGTTTCCATGTCCCCAATTTTTGATGCCAGCGCATTCCTGGCGACCTGCAGTGGTCGGCCGGGTGTGTACCGTATGTTCGACGCCGAGGCGCGGCTGCTCTATGTGGGCAAGGCCAAGAACCTCAAGAAGCGTCTGGCCAGCTATTTCCGCAAGACCGGGCTGGCGCCCAAGACTGCCGCCCTGGTGGGGCGCATCGCCCAGGTCGAAACCACCATCACCGCCAATGAGACCGAGGCGCTGCTGCTCGAGCAGAACCTGATCAAGGAGTGGCGGCCGCCTTACAACATCCTGTTGCGCGACGATAAGTCTTACCCATATGTATTCCTGTCTGACGGCCAGTTCCCACGCCTGGGTATTCATCGCGGGGCGAAAAAGGCCAAGGGTCGTTATTTCGGCCCGTACCCAAGTGCTGGTGCCATCCGCGAAAGCCTGAGCCTGTTGCAGAAGGGCTTCATGGTCCGCCAGTGCGAAGACAGCTATTACGCGAACCGGACCCGGCCGTGCCTGCAATATCAGATCAAGCGCTGCAAAGGCCCCTGCGTGGACTTGGTCAGCCCAGAGGAATATGCCGAGGACGTGCGTCACTCGGTGATGTTCCTCGAAGGCCGCAGCCAGCAGTTGGGCAATGAGCTCAATGCCGAGATGGAACAGGCGGCGATGACCTTGAATTTCGAGAAGGCAGCCCAGCTGCGCGATCAGATCGCCTTGTTGCGCCGGGTGCAGGACCAGCAGTACATGGAGGGTGGCTCCGGTGAGGTCGACGTGGTGGCGGCCTTCATCAACCCGGGCGGCGCCTGTGTGCACCTGATCAGCGTGCGCGGCGGGCGGGTGCTCGGCAGCAAGAACTTTTTCCCGCAGGTGGGCATAGAAGAGGAGGTCAGCGAGGTCATGGCGGCCTTCCTCGCCCAGTATTACTTGGGCAATGCCGAACGCGAGATGCCCGGCGAGTTGATCGTCAACGTCGTCCACGAAGACTTCGCCGCTATCAGCGAAGCCGTGCAGACCTTGCGCGGGCGCGAGTTAGCTATTACCCATCGCGTGCGTGGCACCCGTGCCCGTTGGCAACAACTGGCCGTGACCAATGCCGAGCAGGCGTTGAACGCCCGGCTGGCCAACCGGCAACACATGGCCGCACGCTTTGAAGCCCTGTCCAGCGTGCTGGGCCTTGATGAAGTACCGCAGCGCCTTGAGTGCTACGACATCAGCCATTCCAGCGGTGAGGCCACTGTAGCCAGTTGCGTGGTGTTCGGCCCGGAAGGCCCGATCAAGTCCGACTATCGCCGTTTTAACATCGAAGGCATTACCGGCGGTGACGACTATGCCGCCATGCACCAGGCACTGATGCGCCGCTATGGCCGGATCCAGGCCGGCGAGGGCAAATTGCCCGATGTGTTGCTGGTCGACGGCGGTAAAGGTCAGTTGAACATGGCCCGCGACGTCATGCAGGAACTGGGCATCAGCGACCTGACCTTGCTCGGCGTAGCCAAGGGCGTGACCCGCAAGGCCGGCTTCGAGACCCTCTACCTCAACGACGTAGCCCACGAGTTCACCCTCAAGGGCGACTCTGCTGCGCTGCACTTGATCCAGCAGATCCGCGACGAAGCGCACCGTTTTGCTATCACCGGCCACCGTGCCCGGCGCGGCAAGGCCCGACGCACCTCCAGCCTGGAAGACGTCGCCGGGGTTGGCCCGAAGCGCCGCCGCGAGCTGCTGAAACATTTCGGCGGGCTGCAGGAGCTCAATCGCGCCAGTATCGACGAGATAGCCAAAGCACCCGGAATCAGTAAAAAGCTTGCCGAGTCGATTTATGCCAGCCTGCATAGCGAGTAGAATGCCCAGTTCAACTCGCAGCCAGTCGTACCGATGAATATTCCAAATCTGCTCACCGTTCTACGCGTCCTGCTCATCCCGATCTTCATTCTGCTGTTCTATGTGCCCTATCACTGGAGCTACATGGCTGCCAGTACGGTGTTTGCCATCGCCGCTGCCACCGACTGGCTGGACGGCTATCTGGCCCGTCGTCTGCAGCAGAGCACTGCGCTCGGTGCCTTCCTCGACCCGGTCGCAGACAAGCTGATGGTCGCGGTTGCTCTGGTGCTGCTGGTACAGGTACACGCGAACTTCTGGCTGACCTTGCCTGCGGCGGTGATCATTGGCCGCGAGATCGTTGTTTCGGCGCTGCGTGAGTGGATGGCCGAGTTGGGGGCGAGGGCACATGTTGCCGTGTCCAATCTGGGCAAGTGGAAGACTGCGGCGCAGATGCTGTCCCTGGTGATCTTGCTGGCCAACCCGCCGGTCTTTGGCTTCTGGGTTGTGCTGGGCTATGGTCTGCTGCTGGTAGCTGCAGCGCTGACGTTGATCTCCATGATCAATTACCTGGTCGCCGCCTGGCCGCATCTGCGTGAAGGTTCAGAGCCGAAATAAAACTTTTTTGAATCAAGGGCTTGACGGCGTTTGGCAGATCGCTAGAATAGCGCCATCACCAAGCGGGAATAGCTCAGTTGGTAGAGCACGACCTTGCCAAGGTCGGGGTCGCGAGTTCGAGTCTCGTTTCCCGCTCCAAATATCGGTCTGCAGAAGGAAGATAATTTCTGCAAGGCCTTGAAAAAAGACGCTTCGGCGTCTTTTTTCGTTCCAGGCCAAACCACGCCGATATATGGGCAGCCAGACTTTTTGCTCCAGGAATCAGCCCATGAAGCCCGCACTCCCGTTCGCTGGAGCGGGAGACCTGGATCCCCGTGGTGTGCCCGAGCCAAAAGGCGACGTCGCTACTCCGGTCGCCTGCTTGGAGTATTCTCACTGCAGCTCACTCCTGGCTACCCAGACACTCTACAAGACGCCCCCCCAGGGGTGCTCGGTAAGCAATCCCAGCGTCAAAGTCAGCGTCAGCTCGCGCTCGGCTGCGCTGCGTTCATCAGCCAGCATGCCCACCGCTTCAATGACTTGCTGCTCGTTGGCGCCTTCCTCGGGCAGCAGCAGCGTTTCGAGGCGGTCATGGTAGGGTTGGTTCAGTGCCTCGTATTGTTCCGCAAAGGTCTCACGCAGAAAATCGATCCAAAAGCCATGCTGCGCCATCGAATCTGCGATACGGGCGTTGGTCTCTGCCTGCAGGATGGTCCGGGCGGCGTCACGCAGGCGAGCGTCGTTCACGTCGGAGAATATCCGGTGATACATGTAGCGCGCCTGGGCCGGCAGCCCCAGCGGGCGCACCAGACCGGCGCGATACGCCAGGTGTATTTCCACTTCATCGATCAGACCGTAGGGGTTGCTGGTTCTTAGCTCCCTTATGTGCTGCGCCGCGACGCGATCTACCTCGTCAAGCCGGTACAGCTCGCGGCCCAGCTGCACCAGTGCCGGGCTCATCTCTGCGCTGCCCAGCCCGGCCGTGCGGGTGGCGACCAAGGCGCGCACCTCGAACAAACTGAGCATCAACAGCATCTGGTCTGCGCAGGTCCGCGGGCCTGCTGCTTGCTGAAAAATCGCCTCCCGCACTTGTGTATTCTCCACGCACACCTCAACCAGCGCCCAGATGCGCCTGCGCAAATCGATGCCCTGAAGGTCATAATCACTGGATCGGCCGAGGTCGTTGAGAAACCGCATGAGATCATCGCAACCCGGTTGTTGCGTCAGGGCCAGCCACTGTTCGGAGCGGATGGCACGTTCCTCAACGCTGAAGTCGGCCAGCCATCGCTCGAGCGACTCCTGTCCGCCAGGCCCATGACGTCGCGTAGGCAATGCTCCCGCACCGGCCTCGCCCAGGGTGCTGCGCAAGGCGGTCTGGGTCGGCTCGGGTAACGGGTTGTCATGCAGGCTCAACCCGGCCAGTCGGCGGTGCGACTGAGCAAGGGTCGGGCTCATGTCCTGTATGTGATTGTCGCGCAGATCGATGTCTTCAAGCGCAGGGTGCATGTACACCTCTACAGGCAATTCGCTCAGGCCGCAGTGGCGCAAATGCAGGCGCTGGAGGTTGAGCAGACTGCCCAATGGCGGCAGCTGCCCGATCGGATTATGCGACAGGTCCAGCACCCGCAGTCTGGACAATGCACTCAGCCTGGCCAGGCCTGCATCGTCGATCACGATCTGATTGCGCGTCAGGCGCAGCTCGCTGAGCTGGGTCAGTGCCTGCAGGCCATCTGGAATGCCGCCTAGCAGATTGTCACTGAGGTCCAGGGTGCGCAGGTTGGCGAACCGTTGCAAAAACCCCTCGGTGATGTGCGTCAAATGCGCGCGGCGCAGAATCAAGTGCGTGACATGGTCAAAAGTCACCTGCGCCGGCAGCACCGGCAGACTATCGATACGCTCGCTATCTATCACCAGACGGTACTCGCCGTCCGCGTCAGGCCGCTTGCGCCGCCAGCACTGGCGAATGCGTCGAGCGATCAGGCGGCGGCGCTCGGGCAGGGGCGCAACAGTGGCCTCCCGGCGCCACGCACCCAGGCTCTCGCCCAGTCCAATCAGGTGCTGCTGCAGGCTGTGCAAGTGGTCCCACGGTTGCTCACCCTGCAAGCGAACGCGCTCCAGGTAGAACTCTATCTCCATGTCGGTCAACGTCGGGAAGATTTGCTGATAACCGCGAAGCAGCGCGCGTCGTGAGCCTTCCGGGCGACCGCTGAGTACATAGCCAATGCGTCCATCACCCAGACGCGTTGGAGGTCGGGGCGTGCCGATCGGCGCCATGCCCAGCAGCCGTGCCGCCTCGTTGCGGTCTGCGAAGGCTAGATCTGCAAGGGTGCTGGCCAGCTTCACCGGCGATGCTGAGGCTTCGCCCAGCGCCACCCGTTGCTGCGTGTCCAGCACATGCAGCAGGGCCTTGAACAGATCGTCGCCAGCCAAGGAACCGGGCTTGGCGAAACCTGCCTTGTCGGTAGCAAGGTAGCCTCGTACGGTGCGGATCAGAGAGTGGGTCTGCGTGGGCTGTTCAGCGCCAATGCTGGCCGCGACATCACCGTTGAGCTGTGTGTCGCGCACCTCCACTCGCACCGTCGATTGCCAGGGCCATGCGGCGTGAAGCAAGCCCAGGGCCAGCTGCTCTGTGTCAGGCGTCACAGCATCTGGCTGCTCGAAGCCTGCGCAAGCGCGATCCAGGCGTGCGTCGCGCAGTTCCCAGCGAGCCTTTTCGGCCAGCGCCAGTGGCACCCTCTGTTGCTCCAGCAACTGGGTGAGATCGCTGTCGCTGGCGGCTGCGACCAACGCTCTGCCCGAGCGGATCGTCAGGCCAGGAAAGGCGCGGTGCAAGGGCTGTGCTGGGCCGCTCGGAACCGGCTGCGTCTCCTGCCAGTATGCCTCGAATGCTTGCCCGCGCAGGCGTGGGAACGACTCGTGGGCTACGTACCGTTGCAGTGCGTCACAGAGCCGGGCAGGGGCAGGGGCGTTTTCCAGATGCAGGCGCCGCAGGCACGCTTCATCCATGCCTACACTGCGCAGCAGCGAGCTGGCCAAGTCATGCCTGGCCAAACCGAGGTTCGAACCGAGCCTCCTCATCAGCATTCCCGCATCTTGCCAGTCATGTGGTCGCTCCAAGGCGTGGTGCACGCCACCAGCCTCGTTTTCCTCCAGGGCTATTGCTGCCGCTTGAGCACGATCGGGGTGCACCACGGTTGGGCGCTCCTCACTTTGTCCCAAACGGTAAGCCTGCTGCGCGATCGACACGTGTGGCTTGCCCCGCAGAACACCTCGCTGGCCCGACATCAGGCTGGTGCCTGCCATCGAGTAGCCCGGCAGGTCAGCTCGTGCCAGGCGCTGCTCACCTGTGGGCGTGAGCACGGGTGCCAGCTCATCAACGGCAGCTTCTCGAGCCAGTATGCCGCCTGTTGCGGCTCCGGCGGCCGCCCCTAATCCGATCATCGCAACGTTTTGGGCTACAGACATCAGGTGGCTAAGCGCTGCCTCACGATCGCCCAGCTCCCACTCCTGGTAACCCTCGAATACGTTGTTTGTTACCTGGTGCGCAGCCAGCGCAAGCAATGGCAAGCCAAGCTCTGGTACGAAGAAAGCGGCCAGCCCAAGCATGTCCACGCCGAGTCCTTTGAAGAAATGCATGCGCCGGTCGCGTTCCTGGCTATCGACAGCGCTGTTGGGGACTGCCAAGGCTTGAGCGTCCTGCAGTACCCTATCGATCTGCACCTGACGCAGGTGCTCGGCCAACGAACCGGTAATAAGCTGCTGGCGCCCGTCCAGGTGCATCGGCTGCTGGGCACCGCCTTGGCCCAGCAAACCTTTCAATTGCTGGCTGACGTGCATCCGGTCATGCTCTTTGATGAACCGTTGGAAGAACGTTCGATAGGCTGGATCGCGCAGACGGCTACCCAAGGTGTTGAACACTTGCGACCATGACCCATAGACGTTCAGGGCCCCATGCGGATCGTCAGGGATCCACACCATCAGGCTCTGGGGCGCAGTGGTTGTTGCACCCGAGCGCGGCTGGAACACCGTCACACCGGTGATCACCCGCCCCAGTAGTCGAAGCTCGCTGAACGTACCTGCGGCGCTTTCGGCTGGAGCCGATACAGCGTTCAGCATCTCATCAAGCAGCACCCCCTCAACCTCGCCTTTGAGGCGCGCCAGTTGCGCAGCCGCCAGCAGGTTCGTGCGCCATGCTTCTTCGAGTATGGCGTTGACGCTGCGCCGGCGGCTGTCGTCTGCAAACAGCACCTGCTTGAGATGTTGCTGATAAAGGGCGCCCACATCCAGAGAACGGCACAGGCCGGCAAATGCACGAGGTCGCAGCGCGATCAGCGTACCGTCTGCATCTTGCAGCCTGGACTCTGGCAACCAGGCCGACTCGGAGGTTTCCCGGCGCTCGAAGTTGTGCAGGGCGCGGGCCAGCAGGCTTTGCTCCGAGGTTGTGGGGACCACACGATCGGGAACTGTGCTGACACCTGATGGGTAACGCACGTGTACCACCCGGCGGAGCTTGGCCGTGTGGACATCCACTGGGCGCTGCACGAGCTTTTGCAGCGCTGCGTCCAGCGATGTGCTGGCGAAGCTGTCCAGGGGTTCTATCTGGGCGAAAAGACGCGTCAGCTGTTCGCGCGCACGCTGTTGCGCGATCAGTGCCTGATGCAGAACAGAACGTTGATCGGCGGTAGCCGCGGTCAGCCAGTCTGGTAAGCGATCTGCTATGAGGGTATCGACGGAAGTGTCCGGGAATAGAGTATCTTTCATAACGCACCAATGAGCGCAAAACGCTCATTCAGCCCGCGTTGTCACCGGCGCGTGCGGTAGTTATGTCGATGACAGGGGGTACTGGGACGCCAAGATCGAGAGCGCTCCGCGCCGAACACATGAGAATGCAGCGCGATGAACGCTGGCAGGAGGGCTGTGGTTTTTTGATTGATGTTGGGCAAGACAGGTTCACAACTGGCAAAAATGGTAGGGCTGCTTCCTGAAATGATCAGCACTGAAGCCGCTGACGGCAAAGTCGACGGCTTGGTTGCCGAGTCGGATCACTCCCACTGGATCTCGCCCTTGGCCACCTTGGCACTCAGCTCCAACGAGCTGTCCCCGCCCAAATCCGGATAGCGCTTTTTCATCGCCGCAATCAGCTCAGCGGAGTTGTCAGCCTTGGCAGTCTCTTTGTCAAACGCGCGAATGTAGTCAGCGGTGAACTGAACAGCTTGCAGGCCCTTAGGGAATGTCCCGTTGAAATGCCCTGGTATCACCGTGGCCGGTGCCAGTGCCTTGATCTGCTCCAGCGTCGCCAACCAGTGCTCATGGGAGGCGGCGCTCTGCGTATCAGCCATCCACACATGCTCACCCCATTGCACCGGAATGCCGCCAACCACCGTCTTGATCGAAGGAATCCAGACAAAGGTGCGCTCTGGCGTCGGGCCATCGAGGCCGATGATCTTCAATAGCTGACCTTCCAGCATCAGGGTATCGCCGCTGAGGGGCTGCGGCACCACGATCTGCCGCGGCGCATTGGCGCCAAGCTCGGGAGCCCAGATTTTCAGTTTCGCGTCTTTGCTGGCGTTGATATGGGCAACGGTCTGCGCGGTGGCGACAACTTTTGCCTGAGGGAATGCGCGCACCAAAGTGTCCAGCCCGAAGTAATAGTCAGGGTCGCCATGGCTGATGTAGATGGTCGTCAAATGCTTGCCGGAGGCCTTGATCCGGGCTGCCAGTTTGGCGGCCTCCTGCGCGGAGAACTGGGCGTCGATCAGGATTGCGTCCTGCTTGCCTTCGACCAGTACCGATGACACGGCAAAGATTGCCGCTTCGCCTGGGTTGAACACATCCACAGTCAATGCCTGATGCGCAGGCTTGGTCATGGCGGGCGGCTCGCTGACTGGGCTGGCAGCGGGTGCGGTGCCAGCCACTAGCATGGCGAAGGCGACGGTCAAGGCTGAGAGGACAAATCGCGGTGTTTGCATCGGAGTTCACTCGGCAAAAGATTGAAAGGAATGGGGCAACGCCCTTGGATTGAAGCGCACTGTCCGCATCAACGTGTAACGAAAATCAGCCCTCAGCTATTAGCGCTTTCTAAATTAAGTAATCATTAACCTGAGAGTAATGATCAGCCCCGGGCGTTGATTGATCGGCCTGAACTGCCAGCCTTAAATGACTCCACGAAAGCGCACCCGTGGAGTTGCAGAATGACAACAAGAACCTCCCCCCCACCGCAATGGTCGCGGCGGCGCAGCGAAAAGCAGCGCCGCCTTGAGCAGGTGCGAGACCTTGCCGATGGCGTGGTGTTGCCCAGCGAGCGGATCGTCGAAGCCCTTGAGCGCCTGATCGCCCCTGGTGACCGCGTGGTACTCGAAGGCAATAACCAGAAGCAGGCAGATTTTCTCTCGCGCTCGCTGGCCAAGGCCGACTCCGCTCGCCTGCATGACCTGCACATGATCATGCCCAGTGTCAGCCGTGCCGAGCACCTTGATCTGTTCGAGCGCGGGATCGCCCGCAAGCTCGACTTCTCCTTCGCTGGGCCGCAGAGTCTGCGCATCGGCCAGTTGCTGGAAGACGGCCTGCTCGAAGTCGGCGCCATTCACACCTACATCGAACTGTACTCGCGCCTGCTGGTCGACCTGATCCCCAACGTTGCCCTGGTTGCCGGCTTCATGGCGGACCGCGAGGGCAATATCTACACCGGCGCCAGCACCGAAGACACTCCGGCGCTGGTCGAGCCTACGGCGTTCAGCGATGGCATCGTCATCGTTCAGGTCAATCAGTTGGTTGACGACGTGCGCGACCTGCCGCGGGTGGATATCCCGGCGTCCTGGGTCGACTTCGTGGTGGTCGCGGACAAGCCGTTCTATATCGAACCGCTGTTCACCCGCGACCCACGCCACATCAAGCCGGTGCACGTGCTGATGGCGATGATGGCGATCCGCGGCATCTACGAAAAACACAACGTGCAGTCGCTCAATCATGGCATCGGTTTCAACACCGCGGCCATCGAGCTGATCCTGCCGACCTACGGCGATTCACTTGGCCTGAAGGGCAAGATCTGCCGCAACTGGACACTGAACCCGCACCCGACATTGATCCCCGCGATCGAAACCGGCTGGGTGCAGAGCGTGCATTGCTTTGGCACTGAATTGGGCATGGAGGACTACATCTCCCAGCGCCCGGACGTGTTCTTCACCGGCCGTGATGGCTCGATGCGCTCCAACCGCATGATGTGCCAGCTGGCCGGGCAGTACGCAGTCGACCTGTTTATCGGCGCCACCCTGCAGGTTGACGGCGACGGTCATTCCTCGACCGTCACCCGTGGCCGCCTGGCCGGCTTTGGCGGCGCGCCGAATATGGGCCACGACCCCCGCGGTCGGCGCCATGCAACGCCGGCCTGGCTCGACATGACCACCCCGGTGACTATGCTCGAACGCGGTCGCAAGCTGGTAGTGCAGATGGTCGAGACCTTCCAGGAGGGCGGCAAACCCACCTTCGTCGATACCCTCGATGCGGTCGAGGTAGCCAGGAAGGTCGGCATGCCGCTGGCGCCGGTGATGATTTACGGCGACGACGTGACCCACCTGCTCACCGAAGAAGGCATTGCCTATCTGTACAAGGCGCGCACGCTCGAAGAGCGCCAGGCGATGATCGCGGCGGTTGCCGGCGTGACCAGCATCGGCTTGCGCCACGACCCTAAAGACACCGCACGCATGCGCCGCGAAGGGCTGATCGCCTTGCCCGAAGACCTTGGTATCCATCGCAATCAGGCCTCCCGTACGTTGCTCGCCGCCAAGAGCATCGCCGAGCTGGTCGACTGGTCCGGCGGCCTGTACAACCCGCCCGCACGCTTCAGGAGCTGGTGATGACTGCATCCATTCAGATCCACGCACCACTGCCGTTGTCGCACCAGTTGGCCGACCTGGCGGTTGAAGCGCTGATCGACGAAGCCGATCTGTCGCCCAAACCGGCCCTGGTCGACCGCCGTGGTAGCGGCGCCCACAGTGATTTGCACCTTGGCCTGATGCACGCTTCGGCGCTGTCGCTGTGGCCATGCTTCAAGGAGATGGCCGAGGCCGCCATGCTCCACGGAGAGGTCGGCCAGCCATTGCGTGAAGCCCTCGGCCGCATTGGCCGGGAAGGCGAGACAGCCATGCGCGTCACTACTGCCGGCATCAATACTCACCGTGGTGCCATCTGGGCACTGGGCTTGCTGGTCGCTGCCCGTGCCCTTGATCCAATCAACAACGATGCCGCATCGATTGCCGCACGGGCAGGGCGCATCGCCCTGATCGACGACCGCTATGCGCCCCCTCAGCACGACAGTCATGGCCTGCAGGTACAGCGCCGCTTCGGCGTGCGTGGTGCCCGCGAAGAAGCGCAGTTGGGCTTCCCGACGGTGCTCGCCCACGGCTTGCCGCAGTTGGCCAAAAGCCGCGCTGCTGGCAGTGGTGAGCAGAATGCGCGGCTGGATGCGCTGCTGGCGATCATGAGTCAGCTACACGACACCTGCGTGCTCTGGCGCGCCGGCCTCGACGGCCTGCGGGCCATGCACCAAGGTGCCCGTGGCGTACTGGATGCTGGCGGCAGCGCAACCCTGGCCGGGCGCCGTGCGCTGCGCCAACTGGATACGCGCCTGCTGGCGCTGAACGCCTCACCGGGCGGCGCCGCTGACCTGCTGGCGGCCTGCCTGCTGCTTGATAACTTCGGGAGCCTTTGAGCATGGAAACCTTGTCTTTCAGATTTCCGGCCGGCGCGCCGGCAACCAACCGAGCCTTGGTCGGCTGTGTCGGCTCAGGCGACCTCGAAGTGCTGCTCGAACCTGGCACCAGCGGTGTACTGAACATCAACGTAGTGACCTCGGTAAACGGCAGTGCGCCGCGCTGGGAGCAGCTTTTTCAGCGCCTGTTCGCCGAGCACAGCCTGCCCGCCATGAACATCGACATCCACGACTTCGGCGCCACGCCTGGCGTAGTACGGCTGAGGCTGGAACAAGGCTTCGAGGAGATCAACCATGACTGACATCGACCGTTTACTGCAGGCCTGCAGCTTTGTTGAACTCAGCGCCCGCGAGCGCGCCCGCGCCTTGCTCGATGCCGGCAGCTTTCGCGAATTGCTTGGGCCGTTTGATCGGATGATGTCGCCGTGGCTACCCCAGCAAGGCATCGTGCCCCAGGCTGACGATGGCGTGATCATCGCCAAGGGCAGCCTCAATGGCCAGCCGTTGCTGGTGGCCGCCATCGAAGGCGTATTCCAGGGCGGCAGCATGGGCGAGGTCGGCGGCGCCAAGATCGCCGGGGCGCTGGAGCTGGCGGTCGAAGATAACCGTAACGGTATACCCACCGCCGCTGTGCTGCTGCTGGAAACCGGTGGCGTGCGCTTGCAGGAAGCCAACCTCGGCCTGGCCGCGATCGCCGAGATCCAGGCCGCGATAGTCGAGCTGCGCCAGTACCAGCCCGTGATCGGCCTGATCGCAGGTTCAGTCGGTTGCTTTGGCGGCATGTCGATTGCCGCTGGGCTATGCAGCCGGTTGATCGTCACCCGCGAAGCACGCCTGGGCTTGAATGGGCCGCAGGTCATCGAGCAGGAAGCCGGCATCGAGGAATACGACGCGCGCGACCGGCCGTTCATCTGGAGCCTGACCGGTGGCGAGCAACGCCACGCCTGCGGCCTGGCCGACGCCTATGTGGCGGATGATCTGGCCCAGGTACGTGAGGCGCTGGTAGCGCAACTCGCTGCAGGCGAACCGGCGTTGCCGCGCAGCCGTCGCTACGCTGACTTCCTCGCGCTGTTGGCCACGCTGGGCACTGACTGTGCGCAAGTCGACGCTGCGCTGACGCGGGCGCTGTATCAAGGAGAACTGCAATGAGCCGTGGTCTTGAGTGGATTCGGGCGCTGGCCCAGGGCAGCGAGCTGCCAGGCTATCCCGCCTCGGTAAAAGTCATCGACGGCGAGTTGGGCAACCGTCCTGCACGCTTCATCGCGGTTGTGCCCGACGCGCAAAACCCCTTCCCAAGGGCTCGCGATGGCGAGGTCGGCCTGCTCGAAGGCTGGGGCCTGGCCAAGGCTGTCGATGAGGCAATCCAGGCTGACCAGGGCGGCACGCCGCGGGTGTTGGTCGCCGTGGTCGATGTACCCAGCCAGGCCTACGGCCGCCGTGAAGAGGCGCTGGGTATCCATCAGGCGCTGGCCGGCGCAGTAGATGCCTATGCCCGGGCGCGCCTGGCCGGGCATGCACTGATTGGACTGCTGGTGGGCAAGGCCATGTCCGGGGCGTTTCTCGCCCACGGCTATCAGGCGCAGCGCTTGATCGCGCTGGATGATCAAGGAGTGATGGTGCATGCCATGGGCAAGGCGGCAGCTGCGCGGATTACCTTGCGCAGTGTCGAGGAGCTGGAGGCTCTGGCTGCAAAAGTGCCGCCCATGGCCTACGACATCGCCAGCTATGCCTCGCTCGGCCTGCTCTGGGAGCGGGTCAAGGTGGACGCGGTCGAGCAGCCAACTGCCGCCGATATCGGCAAGGTGCGCGCGGTGCTGGAAAGCGCTGTGGACGACATCGGCAGCAGTACTGATCTGCGCGGGCGACTGGGCGCGCCCAACCGGGCGATGTCTGCCCAGGTTCGGCAACTGCTGCGCGAGCAATGGTGAAAGCATGAACGCACACGACCTGCTGTGGGGCATGGCCCCGGATCAGCTGCCTGCAGACGCTCCCGCGTGGGCGCAGCAGGTGCTGCTGGCCGGTCAGCCGGTGGTGGTGCGCCGCGCCGTAGCCGGTGCGGGGCGCGTGGCGGTCGGCGTGCGTGGCAGTCAGCGCGGCGAGCGTCTGGCGGCTGAAATGCCCGTCGCCTCGATCAAGCGCCGTTGCAGCCCTGAACAGCTGCGCGGCGAGGGCAGGGCAGAGCTGGCTGCGCTGCAGGCACTGCACGCTGTTACGCCGTTTATGGACAGCCTCGGCCTGTCTTGGGGGCCGACCGGAGGGGTGGGCTATCAGTTGGCGACGGGGATCGCTGTGCTGCACCACGGCAGCGATCTGGACCTGGTTTTGCGCACGCCCGCCGCCTTGACTCGCGTCGATGCGAAAGCGCTGTATCAGGCGTTGTGCGCTGCACCGTGCCGTATCGACCTGCAGCTGGAAACACCTTACGGCGCCGTCGCGTTGGCCGAATGGTCCGGCGCTTCAAAGCGGGTGCTGCTCAAAAGCCGCCACGGTGCATGCCTGGTCAGCGACCCGTGGTCAGCATTGGAACTGTCGGCATGAGCAGCTTGTTTGCCTTCCCCGGCCAAGGCGCGCAACGGCCCGGCATGCTCCAGCAACTGCCGGATGCGGCCGTGGTGCGTTCTTGCGTGGAGGAGGCCAGCGACGTGCTGCAGCAGCCGGTGTTGCAGCTCAACACGGCGCAGTCGCTGGCGTCTACCCGTGCAGTGCAACTGTGTTTGCTGGTGGCCGGTGTCGCCCATGCGCGCTGGTTGCTGGAGCGCAGCCCGGCGCCGGACTACGTTGCCGGTCTGTCGATCGGCGCTTACCCAGCGGCAGTCATAGCCGGGGCTTTGACCTTCGCCGATGCCCTGCGGCTAGTGGCGTTGCGCGGCGAACTGATGCAACAGGCTTATCCCGAGGGCTACGGCATGACCGCGATCATCGGGCTTGATCAAGGCACTGTCGAACGACTGCTTCAAGACTCGGCGCAGCCGCTGTACCTGGCCAACATCAATGCCGACAACCAGTTCGTGATCGCCGGCAGCGATACGGCCATGGCCGCGCTTGCCCGCCAGGCCCTGGCGCTGGGTGCCGGCGCGTGCAAGCGGCTGGCGATGAGCGTGCCGTCCCACTGTGCGCTGCTCGATGCGCCTGCCGCCGAACTGGCGGCTGCATTCGCCGAGGTGCCGCTCAAACGCCCGCAACTGGGTTACCTGAGCAGTACCAGCGCTCGCCAACTGCATGACCCAGAAGCCCTGCGCCGCGACCTGGCGCTGAACATGTGCCGCACCGTCGACTGGTACGGCACGCTGTGCAATGCCTACGAGCGCGGTGTACGGCTGCTGATCGAACTGCCCCCCGGCACCGTCCTCAGCGGCCTGGCGCGGCGTGTATTCAACTCCGGTACGGTGATCGCCTGCCAAGGCGCCCGCGCCGACACCCTGGATGCCCTGTTGCGGCGGGAGGTGAACGCCAGCGACTGACTGCCCGCATTTCGAAGAACAACAACAAAACAACTTCGATTCAACGTGAGGAAAACAACAATGATCATTTACGGTGTGGCCTTGCTGGCCATCTGCACGCTTGCCGGTGTCATCCTCGGCGACTTCCTTGGCGTTCTGCTCGGGGTCAAATCCAACGTCGGCGGGGTCGGCATTGCCATGATCCTGCTGATCTTCGCCCGCCTGTACATGCAGCGTAACGGCGGCATGAGCAAAGAGTGCGAGCTGGGCGTGGGCTTCTGGGGCGCGATGTACATCCCCATCGTGGTGGCCATGGCTGCGCAGCAAAACGTCGTCACCGCCTTGCATGGCGGCCCGGTCGCGCTGCTGGCAGCGATCGGCTCGGTCCTGCTGTGTGGCGCCACCATCGCCCTGATCAGCCGCACCCACCGGGGAGAACCGCTGGAAAAGGAGGTCGTTGAAACCTCCAGCGCAGTCGCACCGGTCGGAGGTCGCTGATATGGAAGTCATCCTCAAAGCACTTGAACACAACAGCCTGATCACTGCCTTCGCCGTAGTCGGCGCAGTGATGTGGATCTCGGTAATCCTCTCCAAGCGCCTGACCTTTGGCCGCGTGCACGGCTCGGCGATTGCCATCGTCATCGGCCTGGTGCTGGCTTGGGTGGGCGGCACCCTTACCGGCGGGCAAAAAGGCCTGGCCGACCTGACCCTGTTCTCCGGCATCGGCTTGATGGGCGGCGCCATGCTGCGCGACTTCGCTATCGTCGCCACCGCCTTTGAAGTGCAGGCCACCGAAGCACGTAAGGCCGGCATGATCGGCGCAATCGCACTGCTGTTGGGTACAGTGCTGCCGTTCGTGGTCGGTGCGGCAGTCGCCTGGAGTTTCGGCTACCGCGACGCGGTGAGTATCACCACCATCGGTGCCGGCGCCGTAACCTACATCGTCGGTCCGGTCACTGGTGCCGCGCTGGGCGCCAGTTCCGAAGTGATGGCGCTGTCGATCGCCACCGGCCTGATCAAAGCTATTCTGGTGATGGTCTTCACCCCCGTCTCGGCGCGCTGGCTGGCGCTGGACAACCCACGCTCGGCGATGGTCTTCGGCGGCCTTGCCGGTACCGTCAGCGGCGTTACCGCAGGCCTCGCGGCAACCGACCGCAGGCTGGTGCCATACGGCGCATTGACCGCAACCTTCCACACCGGTCTTGGCTGTTTGATGGGGCCATCGATCCTGTACTTCTGCGTACGCGGCCTGGTCGGCTGATAGTACCTTTGACAAGCGCCCCGGCCCCGAACGCCGGGGCGTTTGCGTTTCAGCCTTCGCGTTGGCGGCTGTACATCCGGCATTCGGCAACCAAGGCGAGCAGGTTCGGGTCGCGCTCGCGAGTCTTCAAGAACACCGCGCCGATGTGCTGCTGATGACGGTAACGCGCCTGCAGCGGGATCAGCCGAATCCGGTTCTCGTACACCGCCGAAATCCGCCCCGGCAACAGCGCATAACCCACCCCCGAGCTGACCATGCTCAGCAGGGTGAAAATGTCATTCACCTGCATCGCCACATTCGGCTTGAACCCCGCCTGCTCGAATACCCGCTCGCCATCGCGGTGGGTGGCAAAGCCCTGGGTCAGGGTGATGAAGGTCGAATTGGCCAGATCCGCCAGGTCGACCTCCTGCTCCTGAGCAAATGGCGAATCGGTCGGCACCGCCAGGAAGATATCGTCCGAGAACAGCGGTAACTGCTCGCACGCCGCATCGCAGGTGCTCTCATCCAGCGAGACCAGAATCGCGTCCAGCTCGAAGTTTTTCAGGCGGTACATCAAGTCCACGTTCGAGCCCAAGGTCAGGTCGATGTTCAGCTCGCTGCGGCGCAGCTTCAAGCCCATTACCAGCAGCGGCACGGTTTTCACCGTCAGCGAATACAGCGCACCGAGCTTGAACCGCTCCGACGAAAAGCCCGCCGCCTCGCGTGTGGCGCGGACCATCTCGGTGGTGTCCTGGATCAGCTTGCGGGCCTTCTCTTCAAGCACGTAGGCGCTCTCCAGCGGCGTCAATGTACGGCCCTCGTGCTTGAACAGTGGGCAGCGCAGGGCGTTTTCCAGGGAATGGATGGCCCGGTGCACGCTGACACTGCTGGTGTCGAGCGCGCTGGCTGCACGGGCCAGGTTACCGCTGTGCATGAAGGCGAGGAATATTTCGAGCTTCTTCAGGGTGAGCTCTTCGTCGATCTGCATGTGGGCCTCGGGAGCGGTGGGGCGGTTTTCAGTTGCTGCTGACGAGCGAGGGGTAGAGCGGGATCAGGATAGGGCGTTGGAGCTTGGGCGGCAATTTGTATTCAGGGTGGGGGGGACAGTGGTGGGTTGTGGATGGCCTCGGCAGCTATTGCGGTGTGGTTTTGCGAGCAGAGGCCGTGGGCAAACTACTCTTTGGAGCGTCGTGTGCGGCGACGACCGTATAGGTTTTTCTTGCGCGACGTTTTGAGTGCGGGTGCCTCTTCAAAGGCTTCTGCAGGCGGCGCTGCAGCTTTGACGTTGAACTGGCGGCAGACGATGTACCAGCAGATGGCGAGGGATAGGTTGTATGGGAACAGCACCGCCCAGAAGGGTAGCATCCAGTTTTTCTTGCCCTGCATTTCGCCAGGCTCGCCAGTGCGCCAGGGGGCGTAGTGATGCCAGGCTTGGAGAGGGGTAAGGCAGATGTCGTGCAGTGGGCGGTAGAGCCAGTTGGGTTCGCCAAATGGAGGTAGTTTGTCTGGGCCGTGATTCATGAAATGACGCAAATACTCCCACACTTGAGCCACGTATTTCTCGTCTGGTTCAGTGGGTTCGTTGCTGTCGATCCAAAGAGCATCTATTTGGTTCAAGCTACCGTCTTCTCGACGCTCGGCGAATGCCAGTGCATAGCTGGTTGTAAATGATGCACCACCAAACTCGGTGCGTTTGAATACTCCTGCGCCGACATTGTTCCAATCGTAGATGATTAGTGTATTGATGCGCTTGTAATAAATTTTTTTTGTGTTTCGATTGAGATAAATGGCCGACAGGTTTCGTATGTAATATATTCTATAGGCGAGGAATGGCGTAAGAATAAGTGGGCATAGTATGTATAGTGCAATGGAGGTTGGGTCCGTAAGCACTAGGTCGCGAAACTCGCTGCTCAAGCTGTCTGAATATATCATTCCTGCGAGGAGCATTGTAAGTGCGAGATACATCTTTGCCATGAATACCGAGTCTGTGACCCAGGGGTTTCGTAAAATAAGGAGGTCGCCGCAAATGCTTATGGCTTGGGAATTTATTCTAGGAGGATGCTGTGAATTACTCTGCTGTGTGAAAATCCAGGCAGTTGTCATTGTGTAGTTTTTCCTCGTAGCACGCATATGCATCAGATCAATCATCCTAAGTCGCCCTCTTGCGGGCGGCTGGCCTTCAGTGATCGTGAAATCTGAGCCTATTTCAATTACTAAGCCAAAACTTATTTTGTTCACGACTTACGCAGCTGAACGGCCAGTGATCGAGACGGAGTCCGGTCCGGTAACGGTGCCTTCGCCGGGGTAGGGCAAATTTGACGGCGGCCGACGAGTAAGGTCAGTTTCATTTGTGCGTCCTGAACTCGCTAGGTGCATTGCCTAATTATGATGTTGTGCGCACTTGTTATTCCTGATGTCTCCAGTGTTATCAAGGCAACCATCCTGATTCCCCTTCTATGAGGGCTCCACCATGGCTGGTCGTGTCTCCCACTCGCGCGGCCGGTTGGCCATCAATTATCGTGCAATCAGCGCCGGTTTCGATTACAGCGCCGCAGCTTATCTTGTCCCCGACACGTGCTACCGGGCGGCCATCGACCAGAGTAGCGTCCGACCCTGTTGTCACAGTGCCTTCGCCGTGGATAGGACAGTTGTGGCGATGACCGACGAGCACGATAGGTTTCATTTACGCTTCCTTTTAAGTAAATTGTCTGCGGGCACCTCAAATGCCTCGGCGGGCGGTGGCGCAGCCTTAACGTTGAACAAGCGGCAGATTATGTACCAGCTAATTGCTACTGAGAGGTTGTAAGGGAATAGAATTGCCCAGAACGGGAGCATCCAAGTTTTCTTTCCCTGCATTTCACCCGCCTCGCCTGTACGCCACGGGGCATAATGTCGCCACGCTTGTGAGGGCGTTAGGCAAATCTCATGGAGCGGTGTATACAACCATCTAGCTTCGCCAAGCGCCGGTAGTTGCTCAGGTCCCTGTTCCATAAAGCGGCGGAGGTATTCCCAAGCTTGAGCCGCATGCTTGATGTCAGGCTCCGTAGATTCATTGCTATCGATCCATAAGCAATCTTTCTGATGAAGGCTTCCGTCTGCTCGCTGGGGGGCAAATGCGAGTGCGTAACAACTACTGAATGATGCTCCACCATATTCAACGCGCTTGAATAGGCCTCCATGGACGTTATTCCAGTCAAATACTATAAGTTTCCCTATGCGCTTGTAGTATATTTTTTTTGTTAAGCGATTGAAGTGGAAATTCGATAGTTTCTTGATGTAGAAAATTCTATAGGCTAAAAAAGGGGCGAATATCAATGGCGTGATTATGTACATGGTTAGCAGTCCATACGCCCCTTCAAAAGAGTTTTCGGAAGAAAACGTCCAGGGGTATACGAAAATCGCCGTGGCGACCATCATTGCTGTGTACAACTTACCCATGAATACAGAGTCAGTCACCCAAGGATTTCGCAGGCTCAAGAGACTGCCAGATACGCTGGATACTTGGTAGGAGATCTTTGGCTCTTCACCGGTATCTCGTTTTGTTGAAAATAACCACATGACTGACATGATCTTAACTTTCCAGAGTGAAAGAGGCGAATGATTCTTTTTCTTCAGCTAGGCCGTGATTTGGTGCATAGCAAATGCTCAGGGTTGCATTCTCTGCCCCGTGAACATCGTGTATTATATTAATTACTAGCCCGGAATTTGTCAGGTGGCAGCTTGGGTTGATGGTAAGCGCCTCCCTTTTGCTAGTGCTGCCATCTGTGATAAGAGTGGCAGACCACCAACTTTGTCCGATTATAAAGCCTCTCAGTAATATAGTGAATTCAGCGGTGGTTTTAAAGCTAGAGCGGTCCACGTGATTGGCTGATGCTAGAGTGTGGAAGTATGCCGATCTGCCTTTTGTCCACTTGGTATCAAGCTCGCTTAGGCCAAGTGTTTCGGTTTGTTTGGAAGATAAAAGTATTGGCGAGTGGGATTCTGTATGCCATGTCATTACCTCATTCCGAAGATTTGGGAAGCCCGGTAGATTTTTATTAACGTCGAGCAAAATATTTTCACGGAATTCACCATCGTTAAGGCGGTTGCCAAAAATACTTCTGGCAGCCCATAGCTCGATAGGTCGATGGATCCTCTCGTGCGCTTTTGAATATAGGTAAAAGCCAGCTGCAGAGAATGCTCCTCCAATCACCACGATAGCCGCAGCGGCCCACCCCGCAAAAGGAATAACAGTGGTAGGTCCGGCGATTGCTAAAGCGCCCTCTAATATCAGTATTGATCCAACTGCGCTCGTTACCCCGCCCGCAATCGTATAGGTGGAAGCTGTCGGATCGCCATAAAGCTTTTGTCTTCTGGATTTTACGATGTCAGAGGACACCCCTGATAAAATTGCTGGGTAGCCCGATAGACGAGCAAATAAGTTGCTCCCTAAGAATCTCACCAGGTTGTTGCCGAACGCCATTCCTGGCGCGGAGGGACCCGTTCGAAGCATCATGGCCTTTTGTGCACCTCTTGCAGCCACAAGCGTTGCCGCTGCGGCACCTATCACGCCGAAGATAGACGCAGCAAAAGCATACACATATTCCTGCCTGTCGCTTTGTTCTAAGTTGTTATGGGCGGCTTTGAGGTTAATTATATTAAACCAAAGCATTCCTGCATTTAGCGGTGTACTTCCGCCTGCAGTGAGTAAGCCGAGAAAACTTGGCTTTACCCTTAGTTCTGTAGTCATCTCTACAGTTACAGTGCGCTTGCCGCTAATGTCTACTTTCTTGATTTCCTCAATCTGTGCCATACCGCTTTTGAGATATCGATCTACCTCTTGGCTGAATCGACTTTCCTTAAGAAGCTGGTCGGTAATTTGATACCGGGCTGCTAGCAGTCCCAACGCCTTCTCAGCGTTGGCTTCGGACGCCGCCAGGAGTACCTGTTTCCGAAGGTTATTACTGGCGTCCCAGCGGGTCTTGCCGTCCATGCGCTTGAGCACTGTGGTCATGACCGACTGTGCGGTCAGGTCAGTAATGCTGGCCATCGCAGGGAAACGCCCTGCCAGTCCTTGGATTACATTGTCACTGCCGCCTAACAGGCTCCCGACAGAATCAGCCTTGTCCTTGAACGGATTAAACGGCGCCAGCGCCACATACACTGGGCTGTCATGTTGGTCGAGCCACTGTTCCAATCGCTTGAAGCGCCGATCCTCGTCCTCCGTGCCGAGCGCGGGTTGGCCCATGGGGTGGATCAGCAAGGCGAGCGACATCTCCAGGCCGCGGGCTGAGGTGCAGTTATCGCGGTCGTAGCTGGCCAGCGCTGCGGCGAGGCTGGTGGGGTCGTCGATGTGCTGGTTTTCAGCTGTGCCGAGCCATATGTCATGGTCGTCGCTGGCTTGCAGGGCTTTTTTGCGAAGCACTGTGATGCGCTTTTCCAGCGCATCACGTTCGGCCAGAAACTTATGGTACTTGTCCGTATCAATCCGCAAGCCGAGCCGAGCGCCGTCTTCCGAGTAGGACTTGTGGGTCAGCGCGCGGTAGCGTGCTTCAGCCGGAGTTGGCCAGGGGCGACCATCTGGCATGCTCAGCGCGCGCGCTGCTGCTTCTAGTGGACGTCGGGGTTTGGCCGGATACAGGCTGACCAGTGTCTTGTCGAGCAGCATGGCCACCAGGTTGCGGTGGTGGAAGTCGCGGCTTTGCGGGCTCAGGCGCTCGGTATCCAACCGAAAGCACTTGGGCACGCAGGCCTGCTCGGAATTGGGATCAGGCTCACGGGGGTACAGTTCCTCGGACGGGATCAGGTCGCGCATTTGGTGCTGATAGGCCGAAACCGACAGGCTCAGGTCAAGGGCCATGCCCTCCGCGTCATTGAGCGCAACCACCGCCGGGATCTTTGGCTGCGTATATGGATACTGGCGGAGCATCGCGCCGAGGGTGCCCATCGGCAGGGTTTCCTTTATCGGGTGGCTGCTCCAGGTCAACGACATGCGCCGGTCTTCGGGCTTGAAGTCTTCTACCCATTCCTTCAGCGCGCTGACAGGCAATATGTGCGGCTGGGTCGAGGGCTGTTTGCTGCCGGCGACCAGTTCAGCAGTGTCCAGCAAACGCATATGCCGCTGGCGCAGGGTCGCAGATTGGCAGATGCGGGCGGTCATGGCGTTGGTCCACAGGTGCGGGCTGTAGGCGATCCACACTTCCTTGCCGGCTTCGGCACTGGTGTCGGCCCAAACCCAGCCCAAGGTACGGCTGCCCATATAGCGGTTACGGCGGTGGTAGCAATCGAGGCCGCGATAGCGCAGTTCCTGATAGTGGCCCTCGCCGTCGTATTCGTGGATGACCAGCTTTTCGCTTTTCGTCCCCTTCATGAACACATACACATAGCCCGGGCGCAGAGCCCGTAGGGTGTAGGCGGAGTGCTGCAGCGGGGTAAAGCCTTGTTCGAGGTTGAAACCGGATTCCGCATAGCGACAGGCCGGGGCATCGGCGGGCCGCGGGACGATGGCGTAACGCACCGGCAGAATGGGCACGCGGCCGCTGCAGGTAGGGCCTGAGGACGCACGGGTGACAGCGGGGTCAGTCATGGTGGGGCTCCTTGTTCAGGACCAGCGCCTGCATCTGCCGAAGGCGGGCTTCGGGCGACTCTTCGAGGTTGGTGTAAATAGCGGTTGCCTGTTGATTGCTCATCAGCCACATATGCGCAGCCACAAGCAGGACGAACTGGCCTGCCACCGTTTCATTGGCGAAATTGAGGTCTCTGAGTTGCGGCAGCAGCGCCTCTATCCACGGCCTTATTTCACTGAGGCTGCGTGTGGTGTACTGCGGCATGGCGATGATCTTGTGGGCGAGGCTGAGGACAAAATAGTCGTGCAGGCCCCACGCCAGCTTGTGCACTTCATCCTGCTGCAGCATCAACATCGGCTCGACTCTGAGCCGCGCAACTGTCGGGCTGCGTTCAAGCTGGCGCCATTCGAATGCAGGGCCCCAATTGATCCGCCAGCCCAGGCGCGACATGGGCCCTAGCCAGGCCTCGCGGTTATCTGGCGCCAATGCATCCAGCCAGGCGTCGAGGTGGTTGGGATCAAGCGAGTGGTTGTTGATTTCCGCGCCGCGAATGCCGAACTGGATCATGCTGCTGAAGTGGTCAGCAAGTTCGACGAGGGGCAGGCCTGAGTCGATCGCGATGGCCGCGTCGACCGGCATCCATTCGGCAACTGCGTGGTCCAGCAACTCAGGCACCTGGGAAATATCGACCAGTAGCGGCCCGAACTCGTGCTCATCGTCCAGCGCCGTGCGCTTCCATATCCAGGTATGCGGTGGGCGGTTGGTCACCTCGTCGATCAGCTCCAGCACCGACGGGGCGTAGGCGGGTAGAAACCGGGAATCCTGAGCAGCCGGGCGATAAGCCAGGTCCTCGAGTGTGTTGGTCATCAGCAGCAGGTAGCGAAAGTGCTCGCTGGTCGGCGGCCCTTCGGCTACGTATCGGGAGGGGAAGACAGTCATGAGCTTCTGCCCCCCAGACACCTGCATTCGGGCAGCGAACAGCTGCCGTCAGGTTGGCGTCCGCAGCTGTTAGCCAGAGGTTCGCCGCTGACAGGCGCGCTGGCGATCGAAAACGAGCTGCCTGCGCCTTGTGGCGTTTTCAGCAGTTGTCCGTTGATGCGGATAGTCGGCGTGTCCAGAGTGATGCCGTTGTTGTCGATGCGGATCGATCCGCCCGGGCCCTTGATCACCACGGCATCAGCTGCCTGCAGGTCATACACAGCGGTGCGACGGCGAATCTCCGCTTTCGCCAACAGTTCTGCATGACCTTCGACCTGCACCTCCTGGTTGCCGCCAATACGGGCGTGATGGTTGGCGGTAATCTGATCATGGCGGTGGTTGCCGATGGACTCGACACGGTCTTTGCCAATCTTGATCGTCTGGTTGCGGCCGATGGTGACGAACGCGTCCTGGCCGATCGAGACCTGTTCATCGTTGCCTACGGTTTCGCGGCGGTCGTGGCCGATACTTATGGTCTCGTCATGCTCGACCTGCTCTTCACGGTCGTTGCCAATAAAGGTGGTTTCGTCGTGCTTGACGATGTTGTTCTGGTCTTTCTCGGCATGAATGAATACCTCCTGCCGGCCCAGTTCGTCCTCGAAGCGCAGCTCGTTGAAGCCCGGCCCTTTGTGGGTCTGACTCTTGATGGTCATGCGCGTCTTGTGTTGTGGCAGGTCATAGGGCGGCAGTTGGTTGCCGCAGTAGGTGCGGCCGGTAATCATCGGCTGGTCAGGGTCACCGTTGACGTACTGGACGATCACGTCCTGGCCGATCCGCGGGATGGCCATCGAGCCCCAGCTGCCACCGGCCCAGCCCTGCGACACACGCACCCAGCAGGAGCTGAACTCGTTGTCGCGGCTTTCTCGGTCCCATGGGAAGCTGACCTTGACCCGGCCCCATTCATCGCAATAGATCTCTTCGCCCGGCGGGCCAACCACGGTAGCCATGTGCGGGCCGTCGACGCGGGGCCGCTGCAGGGGTTTGGGTCGCCACTCACTCATGCCTGGAACCAGCACCGCGCTCTGTTGGTAGTGAGTGCCGTGCTCGGCTTCGGCGGCTTCTTCCTGCAGGCTGGTGAACTGCTTGCCCTCGTGGTGAATGCTGATCACCCGCCAGTGCACGTTGAGGTCCTGGCGCTCGTGCTCGATCAGTTTGAAGCACAGGCCCGGCTGCAGGCGCACATCGTCGCCGTTGACCTCTGCCAGGCAGGCGTCGTGGCGCAGGCCGGTCATGCGGGTTTGCGTGAAGGGCTTGCCAGCCACATCGCGCTTGTAGCGGCCGGGGTAGTCGAAGCACTCGTAGTCGCTGGACTGATGCGCGGCCTTGCTGGCTGCAGCGTGCTGCTGGCGATAGGCCGGATTGGTGAAGGTGTAATCACGCTGCACTTGGCGTGCAGTGCGTACTTGTTCGCTATAGCTGAACCGGCGCAGGCACGGTATCGCCTGGTCGCCGCCGCCGCTGGGTTGGTACAGCACAGTGTCGGCAGCGAGCGGTTCCGGCGCGGTATAGCGAGCGTCAGCGTCTTCGTGCTTGATCGCACCACGGCTGATCAAACCAAGCGATAACAGGCGGTCGGTGAGCAGCAGTTTATGCTGCTTGGCGCTGTGTTCGAAGCTGTAGACGAAGCCTTCTTCTGCGGCCAGGCGAGCGATGAAATCAAGGTCGCTCTCGCCGGCCTGAACACAGAATTCACGCACCTGATGATCAAAGCTGGCGCCGATGTCGAACTGGGTGATGCCTTGGCGCTGGAGCATCAGTTGCAGAATTTGCTGCACGGTTTTTTGCTGGAAGACGCGCCAGTTCGAGCGTAACCGCGCGCGGGCCAGTTGCGGTTCGACCAAGGCTCGATAGCGGGTCCGGTGAAAGCCACTTTCGCCCTGGCTGAAGCTGCTGACCAATCCGTGTACGTAGCGCACCGGCTGCTCGCCGCGCCAGACGGTGAACAATACGGGTTTGTCGAGCAATTTGCCGAAGTCTACGTCATGACTGAAGCTGATCAGTTCCAGGTGCAAGGCGAAGGGCGTGCTCAAGGCTTCGTCGAGGGTGAACGAGACCACTTCGAAGCTGGCGCCACCCGCGAGCAGTGGCTGGAAGCTGTAGCGCAGATCAGATTGGCTAGCCATATGAAGTCCTTGTCTGCCTTCCGAGAGGGTGATGCCCCAGACCAGGCACGCTGGCCTGGGGCAATGCAGCTAGGTCAGACGATCGGCTTGCGCCAGTCGTCGGCACCTTCGGTGCCGGCAGTGGTATGGGTCCAGGTGATTTTGCGATACGCCATCGACACCTCGATCAGCTGGGTGAAGTCGGCGTTCTCCTTGTCTTGGGCGTGAGGCATGACGGTGTTGATGTTGACGATCGTCGCGTCCTCGAGCTTGGTGGTGAAGAAGTGCTCCTGCTTGCCCTCGACCGAGGTGCGGTACCAGTTGACTTCGACGGTGGGCAGCATCTCGCCGCTGGCCAGTGCCTGATACATCAGTGGCGTGGCCTTGTTCAGCGAGCTGGTGAAGATGAAGGGTTTGTGCACACGCTGGCCGGATGGCTGGCCGCTTTGCGGGTCAGTCGGCACGGTCACCTGGTGCTTGATTTCCTGTACCAGGATTTCGTCTTCGTGGCCCTCGACGTAGACATTGCCGACCGAGTCGGAGGTAAAGGCACCGGCGGTGATGTTGCCTTGGGTCTGGCCTTCGATCTTGATGTAAGCGGGTGTTGGCATGGCAGAATCTCCTGCATCCATGTGGATAAAACACGTCTTCCTGAGGGGACGTGGCCATCGGAAGCGATGGGCTTGCTAACGAAACCGAGGCTTCGCTAAACGGGTTGAGTCGGTTGAGTTCGATTGGCGTGGGCTATTGCTGCAGGATCCCGCCGAGCGAGCTGAGCACCTCGTTGGTGATCACGTGCAAGCGGTAGCTGTACAGCCCATAAACCGCAGCCATCACGGTCGAGCACAGTAGTAGCGGGCTCCACCATGGCCATTGCCGGTTCATGCGGTAATTGCGTGGGGCAACGTTGCTCAGCGGCTGGCAAAGCTGCTCAGGCACAGGCCCGCGCAGTTCGCGGATGGCGCTGTAGAGTTTGTTGATCAGCGCCTGCAGGGCGTCGTCGCCCTTGGGCGCGATGGCGTACTTGCCCTTGAGGCCAAGGCACAGGCACAGGTACATGAACTCGAGCACGTGTTGGTAGCGCTTGGGTTCCTGCATCATCCGCGACAGCACGGTGAAGAACTTCTCGCCGCCCCAGGTCTCGTGGTGGAAGATGCTCAGCAGGGGCTCATGGCTCCAGCGGCACTTCTTGCCCCACGACCGGCTCATCACGGCTTCGTCCAGGTGCAGGCACAGCGCGTAGGAGTAGGCCAGCAGATGGGCGGGCTCGTAGGCATGCTGGCGCATCTCCTCGAGGATGTTGCTGACTTGCGTCTGCACCTGGGTGTGGACTTCATCGATGTTGTCCATCTGGTCCACACTGCGCAGACGCATCACCAGGCCCAGCAGCGGCATCGCTGCGTCGACCATGGGATTGGCGTGGCCTCCACGCAGCTGAAATGCTGGATCGGCTGCGTAATGCTTGCTGACAGCGGCAGTGTCAGGCTGTTCTGCAGGCACTGGGTTGGTGTGTTCAGCATCAGGTGCTGTACCGAGCTTCGCTTTGCCAAAGGTCATCTCATTCGCTCCTGATCGCCCAGAATTGCATCTCCAGGCCCGGGAACTCACCGGCTATGTGAAAACCAAAGCCGTTGCTTTCCTGCATGGTTGACCACGCTGCGTTACGCCGGTCCAGTTCGAAGTAGCAGAAACCGGCATGGAAAGGCAGGTCGCGAGGGGCCACCGGCAGCGGCAGCAGCGGGATACCCGGCAGTTGCAGCGGCACCAGGTCGTTGAGTGCTTCCAGCGAAGTGACCTTGGCTTTCTGGATGAACTGCTGGCGCAGGGTTTCTGGCGGCAGGCTGGCGCGGACCGCCAGAATGAACTCGGCCTGGTCGATCAGGCGCCGATCATCCAGGGTTGTCGTCAGCACACCGTAGTCATGGGCATGCAGCGGCAGGGAGATGGCGCGGGGTTGCAGCACCGTGCTCAGAACCCGACGCAGGGTGTCTTCCAGCAGTTTGAACGATGGGCGCAGGGCGCTGTGCTGATACGCTGGGTAGTCTTGCGGCAGCCTGCTTTCATCGGTAAAGGTCACCAGCTCGCCACAGGCCTGGCTCATGCTCAGGTAGAGCTGCTCGGGGTGGACATGCTGCTGGCGTGACAGATGCTGGAAGCACGGCCACCAGCGGTTCATGGCTTGCAGCAGATTGAAATCGCGAATATCGGCGATACCCGACTGGCCACCTGCGCCGATCCGAGCCGCGAGATTGCGGGCGCGCTCACGCAGGGTGTTGCTGATCTCGTCTAGATACCGTTGCAGTGCCGGCACCGCGCGTACCGAAACGCTGGTCGGATAGAAGTTCTCGTCCAGTTTCAATGCGCCGTTCGGGCTTTTCTCGAAAATCCGCGCCAAGGCCAGGCGGCTATAGCCGTTGCGGTCTTCGCTGTTGCGCTTGATCTGCAGATTGGGCACTGCTAGCTCGACCTGGACCAGATCACCATCTGCGGTGTGGGTGTCTTTGATTTCCTCGGCGTGCGCGGTGTACCGAAAGTTGGCGGCATTGTCGGGCCAGCTCACTTCGCGGCCACCTTCGGTGCGCAGCGGCAGGCACAGGTAGATTTCGCCGTTTTGCGATGCGTCGTCGTCGATTTCCAGCGGTGGCGGCGGTGGCAGGTCTGCGGGGATATCGAACACCGTCCCGTCCGGCATGATGCCGCGGGCTCGGGTGATGGCCACCTTGCCCAGGCTCAGGTATTCATCGTTGAGCTGCAGTTCGCTGAAGCCGAAAAAACCGGGGTTCAGGCTGCTCAGACGCTGATGAAACGCAGCCTCGCTGGCGCGCGCTGCCTGCTGGAAGTGCTGCGGTTTGACGAACAGCCCTTCGGGCCAGAGAACGGGATTACGTGAGCTCATGGGCGCTCCGGATCGAGAAGTTAAAAGGCACGGCGCAGATGCAGGAGAGACTCATCAGTCTTCCTCCTTGAGCACGATCTGCGTGTCATTGAGCAGCACCGAGAGCACGACCTGACGACCCCGTGGGGTGATGCGCAGTACCTGCCCCCAGGTCGCGTCGTTCTGCTCGCGGTAGTCGCCGATGACGGCGATGAAGCGGGTGTCGGCGTGAATCGGTTCGAAAGGTATGAACTTGAACTGCCCTGGCGCGAGCACGTAGTCGTCATCGCGTATATAGGTACTGCGCAGCACCTTGGCCGGGTCTTCATCCAGCAGCTGATACACGCTGTTGCGCAGCAGCGAGTCATCGCGCAGCTGCAGAATCTTGATCGCAATAGGCGTGGCGATTGGTTCAGCCGTTACCTCGGTGGCACTGGGCAAGGTCAGCACTACTGCCGGGTCGTCATAGCTGCCGAGAGTGCTGTCGTCGTCAGCCGCAAAGGCCAGGCTGCCACTCTGGCTTTGCTCGCTTGGCGCTTGCGGATATTGCTGCTGAAGGTAGTCGAACAAGCTGCCGACTTTTTCCATCAGCGCCTGCGGATCCTGCGCGGTCAGGCTGATGGCATAGGGGCTTGGTGGTAGCGCGCTTTCCTGCTCGGCGTAAGTGGGTGCGCTGTTGGGGTTGCCGTTGAGGGTAGGGCTGGCGTTGATGCTGAAGGCGACCTGAGTGGGATGATCCTCAGGCGGTCCGATCGGCAATGAGTGATCCAGCGCTACCTGGCTCATTCTGCTCAATGAGGTACATCCGGCCAGGCCAAGCAGTGCCAGCAACAGGGTGATCATTGGCAACTGGCGTTTCATGCTTGCTCCCCGCCGATAAGGCGCTGCAACGCGTCGGCGTGTGCTAGCGGTGTATCCAGCAACGCGTCCAGCGCGGCCAGAGGGTCATGGCCGAGCGGCCGGTCGAACGCTGTGCAGATATCGACGGTGCCTTGTTGCGTTGAAACTTCGATCTGCCAAGGATCCGCCGGAGCGTCGGCGATCAGGGCGTCGAGCAGTCGCTGGCCAGGTGCGAACAGCTCCTCCAGGGACTGCTCGTCGGCTGAGTGCTGCTGACAATGCACATGAACGCGATAGCTGCCGATGTGCAGCCGGTCGCCTTGTTGCAGGCGCACGGGTGAGCGCTCGCCGAGGCTTCGCGGGGTGTCATTGAGGTAGGTCTGGTTGCACAGGTCGACGGCGCAGAAGCTGCCCTCGATCCAGCGAATTTCGCAGTGCAGCGGCCGGATACGCTGTGCGCGGTCCCATAGCAGCCAGTCGGCTGGTCCGCTGCCGATGCTGCCGCCGTTACGATCGAATCGATGGCGGGCGATTACGCCGTGTTCGAGCCGGTCGATATTGCCGATTACCAGGTCCAGGGTGTTCATGCGCGCCCCCTGATGCGGACCACTGGGCTGCTTTTGCCATGCTTGTCATCGACGAAACTGGTCCAGCCCAGGTGCGCACCCTGGCTGCGGTGTAGGCAGAACGGCGACAGCGCGTGCTGTTCCAGCCGCAGCTCAAGGTCGTAGGCCAGGCCGTCGCGCAGGAGAAAGTCGATCAAGGCGCGCAGGCGACCGAAATTGACTCCACTTGGCAGCAACTGGCGCAGCTGGGCCTGGTCGAGGTCGCTGATGAGGATGGTGAACTTGCTGCTGCGGGTGCGGGTACGGTTACCGACCATGAAGTTACTGCCCAGGCAACCATTGGAGCGGCCAAGGCTGACCGTCTGCCTGATAGCGGTAGGCACTGACCGGCTCTCGAATTCACGGATCTGCACGCTGCTCAAGTCAAAGCAGTGGGCGATGATGCCGGCCACGGTCCCGGGCGCACGGCTGCGGCTGGCGATAACGCCGGCAAAGCTGAGCAGGCGACTCCACGGCAGCTCGGTATCGCCACGCAACTGCTTGTTGTCCAGGCCAATCAGGGCGAACACATACTGCGAAAAGCCGTCAGTGGCGCCCGCCTGGAAGCGAATGTAATAGCGGTACTTACGCCAGATACGATGCAGCAGGCTGAGCAGGTAATGATTGAAAAAGTCGAAGAAGGCCGGGCGCACGCCGATGTCGTGAGCGTGGTCGTAGGCAATCTGCTCGAGGTAATAGGTCGGCAGTGGCGAGTCGGTGCCGTGCAGGCCCATGAAGGTGGTACAGACACGGTAGCGCTCGGCCTGATCGGCAATACGCTCTGCCTTGAATACGTCTGACACGGGAAAGGTCAGCCGCGGGTCGCAGCCAAGCCTCACCCGCAGCCGTGTCGCTTCGTCTGGCCAGCGCGGTTCGAGGTCGTCGCCGTGCAGGCCGTGCAAACGCTCCAGCAACTGGAAAAAGTTGTACTGGTGCGCCTCGGCGAGCAAAGCGTCGGCTAGATCAGCGGTTGTCTGCCGGTCAGCAGTGGCCATGTGTAGTGCTCATTGTTGGTGGTATTGATCACTTCCAACTGGTGGAAGGAGTTGATGCTGGCGTACAGGGCAAAAAACTGAGATAGCACGCAGCCGAACAAGTACAGGTCGCCCTCGCAGGAGAAGGCGTCCTGGTTCAGCTTGAGCTGTGTGCGCAGCCCGCGGATCGGCTGGCCTTTGATCAGCCAGTCCAGCGGCGCCGTCTGCACATCGCAGATACCGTCCAGGCGCTTGCGCGTGGCGCGCGCTTGCTGGATGTCATGCAAGGCGGCAAAGTCGTAGGCGCCGATGACTGCCTTGAGCGGCTCGGCTGACAGCAACGACAGGTAGTTGAGCGAGAGGTTGGAGATCAATGCCCATTGCAGGTCGCCGTCCAGCACCGGTCGATAGGGGCGGGTAGGGCGGCAGATGTTGCGGTAGCTGGCCAGCGGAGGCGTGATCTCGGTGATCACATCGATGTCGCCGATCCCCAGTGCCAGCGGCAGGTCGCGATTGGTGCAGGTCAGATCGATCGAAGCGGTTTCGAGTTGTTCGATGTAGGCGGTGGCATCCCCGCGGACAAAAGCGATGCGCTGAATCACGCCATTGCCGCGTAGCGAGTTCTCGATTTCGCAGTGGTAATAGAGCGCCGTGCGCCCCTGCACGTGCTCGATCTCGTGGGCAAATGATTCGAAGGGCCGGAACGTGCGCAGCGTCTCACCCGGCGTATCTTCGCCCGTGGTGCGCGTGCTGACGACCCGGTCGACGCTGAAAATCTCGTAGGCGTCGGCGCGATTGCCATTGGGTTGCAGTTCTACCTGGGCGTCGCGCCCCGACAAGTCGATAGGCTCGGCGCTGTGCTTGAACAGGTTGACTGCAGGGGTGCAGAACAGGCCGAAGTCGTCTTTGCCCACGCGGATCGAGCTGGGCAGCTGGCGGGTGAAGTGAAACTCCAGCCGTACACGTTTGCTGCTGTGGCCAGGCCAGAGCTTGGCGAGCCCCGTCAGGCTGAAAAAGTGGAAGCGCTGCGGGAAGACGAAGTACTCCTGCAGGATACGATAGCCGTCGAACACATTTTGCGGATAGGGCAGCAGCGCTTCATCAGGGCTGAAACCAGGGAATACGATGCTGCTGGCCGGCAGGCGGCGCACTTCGCCATCGATACTCACGCTGATATGTTTGAGGTACTGCGCCAACCACAGGTACAGGGTCTGCGCGCAGCGATCCTCGCCGCTCAGATGAAAGTCCAGGCGTTCGCAGTCGAGCGTGTTCAGCGGGCGATCAACCAGTGTCTGCAGGTCGATACGCACGCTGGTGTTGTCCAGGGTCTGTGTCGCGTCGACGTCGTTGATGGCGAAGGGGTGTAGTTGTACCTCGGCGCAGGTGCGAAATTCGCAGGCGACCCCATCTACCTCTCTGGAAAAAAGCCTCGCACCCTTGGCTACCCTTTGTGACTGGGTCAGCGATTGCGGCTGCGGGGTAAATTGCACAATGGTGGCGCTGGGTAATGGCCGCAGGTAATTAGGCCACAACAGCTGCAGCATCGGGTGGGTCAGTTCCGGCATGTCGTCTTCCAGCTTGAGCCGCAGCTTGGCGGTCAGAAAGGCGAAGCCTTCCAGCAGGCGCTCGACATCCGGGTCACTGCTGTCCTTGCCGAGGAATCGGCTGAGCTGCGGGTTGTCTCGGGCGAAATCGGTGCCGAGTTCGCGCAGGTAGCGCAGCTCTTCGCTGAAACGGTCTTTTAACAACATGGTCACTTCACTCGGGTGTAACGGCTGTGCCCGCTCACCAGCAACTCGATCTGCAGTTGTTCCGCGTGGTTGTTGACCTGCACCTGGCAATCCAGATGAAAGTGCAGCTCCAGCGGGGCATGTGCATCGGGCACGGCCTGCAGCGCATGCACTGCGATCCGTGGTTCGAAACGGTCAATGGTGTGGCGGATGTCGGCGCTGATCTGCTGTAGCAAGTCACCGCGGCTCAAGTCATGGCCGTTGAAGTCGCGCAGGCCCAGTTCAGGGCTGCTTTGCGAGCAGCCCTCACGGCAATTGAGCAGGGTTTCGAGGTGTTGCTTGATCACCTCGAACTTGCGCCCACGCGCTTCACTCCGAGACGACTGGACGTTGGCTGTGGCCTTCACTCCCAGCCGGTCAAACAACCCGGTCACTGCGTGTCGAGCCGGCCAACCAGCGAGATCTCGAAGTTCGCGCCCATGTATTTGAAGTGCGGACGCACGGCCACCGAGACTTGATACCAGCCCGGATCACCGGTGACGTCGGAGACTACAATCGCTGCGGCGCGCAGTGGCCGGCGGCTGCGAACATCAGCCGAGGGGTTTTCCTGATCGGCAACGTACTGCTTGATCCACTTGTTGAGTTGGTTCTCGAGGTCGCTGCGCTCCTTCCAGCTGCCGATCTGCTCGCGCTGCAGGACCTTGATGTAGTGCGCCAGGCGGTTGACGATGAACAGGTACGGCAGTTGCGTGCCGAGCTTGTAGTTTGTCTGCGCCTGCAGGCCCTCAGGGGTCTTGGCGAAGGTTTTTGGTTTTTGCACCGAATTGGCTGAGAAGAACGCGGCGTTGTCGCTGTCCTTGCGCATGGTCAGGGCGATGAAGCCTTCTTCCGCCAGCTCGAATTCCTTGCGATCGGAGATCAGCACTTCGGTGGGTATCTTCGCCTGCAACTGGCCAAGCGACTCATACAGATGCACCGGCAGGTCATCGACCGCGCCACCCGACTGTGGGCCGATGATGTTCGGGCACCAGCGGTAGCGGGCAAAGCTGTCGTTGATGCAGCTGGCCAACAGGAATGCCGAGTTGCCCCACAGGTAGTTGTCGTGGCGGCCGTCGATGCTCTCGTCATAGTTGAAGCTGTCGGTCGGTTGCTCCAGGTGGTGGTAAGCGGATCTGAGCATGAAGCGCGGCCCAACCAGCGCGGTATGGCGGGAGTCTTCACTGTCACGGAACGCGCGCCACTTGGCATGGCGTGGGCCGGCGAAAATGTCTTTCACCTCTTTCAGATTGGGCAGGTCTTCAAAGCTGCTCAGGTTGAAAAACTCGGGGGCGGGTGCCGTCAGGAACGGCGCGTGCGACATTGCACCGACCGATGCCATATAGCTCAGCAGCTTTATGTCCGGTGAGGAGGGGCCGAAGCTGTAGTTGCCTAGCATGGCTGCCACCGGCTCGCCGCCGAATTGGCCGTAACCGGCGGTGTAAACATGTTTGTAGATACCGCTGCAGGTAATATCGGCGGCATTCTCGAAGTCATCGAGCAAGTCGTCCTTGCTAACGTGCAGGACTTCAAGCTTGATGTTCTCGCGAAAGTCGGTACGGTCGACCAGAAGCTTCAGGCCACGCCAGGCGGACTCCAGTTGCTGAAACTCAGGCTGGTGCAGGATCGCATCCATCTGCTTGCTCAGCACTCGGTCAACTTCGGCGATCATTTGATCAACCCTGTGCTTGTTGATTAGTTGATCTGGCTCATTGCTTTTGAGGATGTCTGCAATAAAGGCCGCAACCCCTTGTTTGGCGACTTGATAGCCTTCCTGGGTTGGCGCCAGCATTGTTTCGGCCATGATCTGATCGAGTAATGTGGCGGTGCCCAGGGTTTCAGTGGTGAGTTCGGCGGCAGTGGCTGTGTCGGTCTTGTTTGGCATCGGCGGGCTCCGTCTTATTGGTCTTGTTTGGGCGCGTCGAGCACCAGGTTCAGCTCTTGTGCAAGTTGCTTGCGCGCCTGCGGGTCGGTCAGCAGTTGCTGCAGTTGTTTGCGGAACGCCGGGACATTGCCCAGTGGGCCTTTAAGTGCAACTAACGCTTCACGTAGTTCCAGCAGCTTGTTCAACTCCGGCACCTTGCGGGCGACCTGGTCAGGCCCGAAGTCGTTGATCGAATTGAACTGCAGGTGCACCGCCAACTCGGTATCGGTGGCGGCGCTGAGCATCGACGGCACCGACAGGCACAGGCTGACATCGGCATCCCTTAGCACATGATTGAAGGTGTGCTTGTCGATGCCCATGACCTGGCGGTCTTCGACGGTGCGGTTGTCGTCCAGGCCAAAGTCGCCCAGGACCAGCATTTTATGCGGCAGCTCTATTTCGGCCTGCTCGCCGCCGGTGGCGGGCACATATTTGATGTTGATACGCTCTTTTGGCGCTACGGAACCGTTATTTTTTGCCATAGAAATTCGTAACTTCCTGTTATGTTTGTAGGAGATTTCTCATCTAGAGAGTTAACTTTATTTATTTGTGTAGGAAGCATCCTACATAAATGTAATATTCCTGTTTAGTTATGCGGTGAGCGACTGCCGGCTTATTAAAACCTTGCGCGAAACATGGCTTTTTGGTCGAGCGGAAAAGTGTAAGGAAATATTTGCCTGTATGTTTTGTTCTAACTGGATTAGTGTTCTTTCCCTCAGCGATCCTCACATATGGATTCTGGCGCTATGCTGGTTATCCAAGAAAATTTCTACGCTCTATTGGGCGTGCGTCCTATTGAATGGAGTTCAATTCGGTGTTAGTTCGGAGTGCGTCTGGCATTATCTTTTCACTGCTGGTAAGTGCAGGCGAGGTATTGGCCGACCCTGTACGTGATTGCCCGAGTATTACGTCCAACCTGGAGCGTCTGGCCTGCTTTGACCAGGCTGCCGGAACTCCGGCGCGGGTTGCCAGCCAGGACTGGTCGGTACCCGAGCAGGATTCCCCCAGCGTGCAGAGCGTCATGACCAACGAAGCCGAGCGGGCGGGTGATGACCTGACCTTCCGCCTTCGAATCCATGATGATGGCGGGCCCGCGCACAAGCGGCTGGTAATCTCGGCTCCGGCAATCGCCGAAGGCGAACCGCGGCCCTACTTGGCAATCAGCTGTGTGCAGAACATCTCAAGACTGCAGTTGATCAGCTCGCGGTCTATTGACGCCCGATGGGTCAGGATCCAGCTGCAAGGCGAGCGCGGATCGACCGTTCCTACAGCCTGGCAGGTGATGGAAAACGGCCAGGTGCTGGATGCCGGCCGTGGCTTGCCGGCTATCGAGCAGATCAAGCAGATCATCGGGGCTAAGCGCATCCATGTTGTCAGCGAACATGCAGACCTCAATGGCCTGAGCTTCGATGCCCAGGGCTTGGATCCATTGATCGAGGAGGCGCGCAGAGCATGTCGTTGGTAGCGCCAGTCTCGGCGGAAGAAATTGTGCGGCTGCTTGCGCCGATCGACCCCGCAGCTCCGGCAGGTCTGTTCGACGTGGAGGACGAGACTTATCAGGCGATTGACCAGGAAATGGTCAAACTGGGCGGCATGCAGGAGTCTTCGATCGACTGGTGCTACATCGAGGAAGCGTCGCGCCAGTACTTGAGCCAACAGTGCAAACATCTGCGCATCGTTGGTCATCTGAGCGTCGTTTGGCTACGCAGCGCCTGTTGGGAGCGCTGGGGATTCACCCTGGAGTTGCTTGCGGGGATGCTAGAGCGCTACTGGGAAACCGCGCACCCCAAGCCCGGGCCCAAGGGCTTCCTGGGTAAACGCAAGTCAGTGGCTTTGATCATCAAACGACTCACCGATGCGATTACGCAGTTGGATAGATTTACCTATACCCCGGCCAATGCAGCGGCCGCGCAGCGAGCGCTCACCAGCTTGCAGCAACAGGTCAAGTCAGCGCAGCTTGAGGCGGCTGCGGTCGATGATCTGCAGCGCTTGCTACTCAAACAGGTGGACTTTGCCAGCGGTACCGGCGAGCCGACGCAGGTCAGCCCAGCGCCATCACCAAGGGAGGCAGCGCCATTGGCCGAAGCCTTCTTGCCGGCCAAGCCGGGCATCTCTCTTGGCAATGAGCGCGAGACCCGCCGCGCCGTGCTGAGCATGGCCGAATTCATCAATCAGCAGGACATCTATGACCCCACCGGCTTTCAGCTACGGCGCTTTGGCCTGTGGGCACACATCCAGCTGGCACCCATTGCAAGGCAGGATCAGCGCACCGAGCTGATGGTGGTCCCGGCTGACATCGCCATCAGCTACGAAGAAGCGATCGCTGGCACTGCGGTTGACCCCGCGCTGCTGCTGCGGGTGGAGAAGAGCGTAGCGGCTTCACCCTACTGGATTCGCGGCAGTTTCCTTGCGGCTACCATCGCCGGTCGGCTGGCAATGGGTGAGGTAGCCGAAGCCATTCGCAGCAGTACCGCACGCTTCGTTTTGCGCTTGCCAGCGTTGCAGTCGCTGTGCTTCAGCGACGGCACGGCCTTTATCGACGAGCAGTGCCTGGCGTGGCTCAAAGGTGGCCACGGTCCGACAGAGCAGACATCGGCTTCGCAAGAATTCAGCAGCCTGCGCGCCGAGTTGGTCAGCCAGCTGGAAGTGGCAGGGGTGGAGCCGGTGCTGCTGCAGCTGCAAGCGTTGCAAACAGACTATCGCTCGCCGCGTGAGCGTTGCCATACCACCGCTATTGCCGCCGACCTGCTCGCCACCAAAGGCCTCTCTTGGTTGGCTCAGGACCTGTGCGCAAGCGTGGTGCTGACCATGCAGCAAACCAGCGCCGCTGCCTGGGAACCAGAGGTGTTCAACCGGCTGCAGCAGGTAGCAGCAACCTCGGCGCTGCTCAAACAGAACAAGGACTAGGAGCCTCATGAAACAACTCTGGACTGTTTTCAAACGTTGGGGCGTGCCGTTGGCAAGACGAGTCGGCCTGGCCTTGCCGATCCTGTTGGGGCTTGGCGGCGTGCTCGTGCTGATCGCCATCTGGTGGCTCGGCCCGCACTGGAGCTGGCGTGGCCAGCAACCGCTGGCGAGTGTGACGCAACGCAGCTTGGCCAGCCTGCTACTTGTACTGGTCCCGCTGTTGGCGTGGGCGCTGGTGCTGCGGGCAGGGTTCGCTTGGCTGCAAGCGCAGCGCACGCATGAACTGGCTGCTGAAGCAGACCCTTGCTTGCCGCTGGTGCAGGCACAGGATCGAGCGTTGCAGCGCAGCCTTGAACACTACCTCGGCAATGCTGGCGGGCGTCGAGCTTTGTATCGGCTGCCGTGGTACATGGCCGTGGGGGTGGCGGATGCCGGCAAGAGCAGTTTCATCGAGCGTTCCAATCAGCGCTTCGCACTTACCCGGGTCGATCAGGCTCAGACCCGAGGGCATTCGCTGGATACTCTCGCTTATCCAATCGGCTGGTGGATCAGCGATGACGCCGTGATCATCGATCCGCCCGGGGCTTTGATCACCCAGGCAATGGCGAAGCCTGAATCAGGCGATACATCGTCCGAATCCAATGCTGCAATACCTGCCGGCAGCCAGGCGAAGCTGTGGAATCATCTGCTCGACTGGCTGGTCCGCAATCGAAGCCGCCGGGCTCTCAATGGCCTTCTACTGGTAGTGGATCTGCCAGCCCTGCTGCATGCTTCGCCAGAGCAACGCATCGAGCTAGCCAACACCTTGCGCACCCGGCTGTACGACATTAGTACTCAGCTAGGTTCGCGCCTGCCGGTGTATGTGGTGATGAGCAAACTTGACTTGCTCGATGGCTTCGACCAGTTTTTCGCGCGCATGCCTGTAAAGGGACGCGAGCAGATACTAGGTTTCACCTTCAGGCTGGACGCCGTCAGCGACTTCGATGCCTGGTTGAATGAGTTCGCCAACCACTACGACAAACTGACCGCTCTGCTCTACGAACAAGTACTCGAGCAGCTGCGGCTATTGGCATGCCCGTCCCAGCGGGAGCGCCTCATGTCGCTGCATGCCCAATTCATCGGTCTGCGTCCCGTCAGTTTGAGTTTTCTCAATGAAGTCCTGGCGAGTGATCGCTTCACCACCCCGGCCTTGGTGCGCGGTGTGTATTGGTCGTCAGTACTGCAGCAGGGGCAGATCACCAATGCGTTCGTTCGCGAGGCGGCCCAGCCTTACGTAATCAAACAGGTGCTGCGTGAAGGCAAGCCGCATGGTCAGCCAGTGGTTTACTTCATCCAGCAACTGTTCGAACGGGTCATCTACAAGGAGGCTGGCCTCGCTGGCGACAATGCCAAGGTAATCCGCAACAAGCGCCAGTTGGTGTGGCTTGGCTCTGGTGTAGGCCTTCTGGCGCTGGCAGTCGCGACCGCCAGCTGGCAACGCTACTTCGACGTCAACCAGCTGAAAGCCGCTGCTGTCCTGGCAAAGAGTCAGGAATACAGCCTTCACGAGGTCGACCAGCATATCGACCCCACCGGGCGTAACCTGCTAGGTCCGTTGGACCAGATCCGCGATGCAGTAGCTGTGTTCGGTGACTATCGCGGAGCATGGCCTGGTGTGGCAGATCTGGGCCTTTATCAGGGGCGCGCAATCGGGCCGAGGGTAGACGAAGCGTACCTGAGTCTGCTGTCCAGACGCTTTCTGCCATCGCTGGCGGCTGGCGTCATCAAGGCCATGGACGCTGCGCCTGCCGGCAGCGAGCAGCAGATGGCTGCGCTGCGGGTTTATCGCATGATCGAGGACCGTAGCAATCGCCGCCCGCAGTGGGTAGAGGAATGGATGGCCCAGCAGTGGCAGGCGGCCTTTCCTGGGCAAGGCCAGGTTCAGCGTAATCTGATGCGCCATCTGCATTACGCCATGGCATACGCCGATACCGATCTGCCGCAGTATCGTCTGCGGGTCAGCGAGATTCAGCGAACCCTGCGCGAATTGCCGCTCCCGCAACGGGTGTACAACGCGCTCAAGCAGCAGGCGCAGGAGCAGCTGCACGGCAACCTTGACCTGCGCAATCAGGTCGGGCCTGCGTTCGACGTGGTTTACCAGTCAAGCGCTGCAGGCAAACCTGATTATCAGAGCTTGCTGCTGGCAAAGCTGCTCACGGCTGAAGGCTACAAAAGCTATTTTGAGCCTCACAGCGAGAAGATCACCGACATAGCCATGATTGACCAGTGGGTACTAGGAGAGCGCGATCAACTCGACTACTCGGACGCCGACCGTAAAGCCTTGACCGAGCGCGTTCGTAGCCTCTACAGCGCCGATTACGTCAATAGCTGGCGGCAGGCCCTGAACGCTGTTGCTATCACTGACTTCCAGGACCTGAAGCATGCTGTGACGGTATTGGAGCAACTGACCGGTCCTGCTGCGCCTATGCAGCGGTTGCTGGAAACGGTGTCGGAAAATACCACGCTGAGTTCGTTGCCGGTGGTGAGTACCGGGCAGGACCAGCCCAATGGTGTCCAGCCTGCAGCGAGCATGCCTGAGTCGCCGCAGACCGTGAGCATCCGCCGTGCTTTTGCCGGCCTTAATTCCATGCTGGAAGTGAAGGGCGAGAAGCCTAGCTACTACGATGAAACCCTGACCGCGATCACTGCCGTGTACGATTACGCCAGACTGGTCCACGACAGCCCCGATCGTGGCCGGGCCGCACTGAATGCGGTAATGCAGCGCTTCTCGATGACCGGGCACGAACCGATTGGCACGTTGCAACGCGTTGCCAGCGGCTTGCCAGAGCCGCTCAATCAGCAGGTCAAAAAGGTTGCAGACCAGACCGCTCGCGTGCTCAACATTGAAGCGCTGCGTGAACTGGAGCGGCGATGGGACGCCGACGTTTACAGCTTTTTCCAGCAGCGGTTGGCCGGTCGCTATCCGTTTGCCGCGGCCGCAGTCGATGCCTCGCTGGATGATTTTGAGGCCTTCTTTGGACCGAAGGGGCGCTTGCAGCAGTTTCAGGATCAGTACCTGACACTCTTCCTGAAAGACAACATCGAGGCTTTGCAGTCCGACCAATACAGCGAGTCGCTGATCCGCCCTGATGTGATCGCTCAGTTGCAAGCGGCAGAGCGCATCCGCGACACCTTCTTTGATCAGCGCGGCAACCTCAGTGTGCAATTCAGCATCGAGCCGCTTGGGCTCAGCGCCAACCAACGCACCAGTCTGCTGGACCTCGACGGTCAGCTGATTTCCTACACCCATGGCCCGAGCCAGATTACAGGTGTTGTCTGGCCCAATACGCTTGGCCAGCAGGTGCGCAGCAACCTGACGTTGCTTAGGCTCAATGGCAACAGCAGCCGCCTGGAGTACCGCGGCCCATGGTCGATGTTCCGCCTGCTCAGCCGAGGCGCGCTCAACGGTCGCACTGCTACCAGTGTCGACTTGAGCTTCACAACAGGGGAGGGGGTGATGCGCTACCGACTGAATTCCGAGAAGGCCTTCAACCCGATTACCCAGCAGCCGTTCAAGGGCTTCAAGCTGCCCCGCGGGCTATTACAACAGTCTTCGAATCTACTCCAGGCGAGCGTGTTGGAGGAAGGCAGGAGTAGCGCGTTTTAGAGCTGGGACAACCCGGCGAGTGACGCAGTCGGGGTCCATAACAATAAGAAAGAGAGCACTGATATGGATGTATCAATGGGCCTGTTGGCTGCGGTTTTCTGGGGCGTGACCGATTTTCTGGTGGGTATCAATGCGCGGCTGTTCGGTGTCAGGCGATCTGTTTTTTTCGGGCAGCTCATTGGCTTGATCGTGATGAGCCTGATGTTGCTGATGTCGAGTCGACACCTGATTCGCCTGATCGATGCGCCACTGTTAGCCATCATGCTTGGCCTGCTCGCAGCCATTTGTGCAGTGGCAGGCGCTCTCGCGTTGGCAAATGCGTTCGCAATAGGCAAAACCGCCTTGGTCGCGCCGCTGGTCACAAGCTATGGAGTTGTCACTACTCTGATCGCATGGGTAGCGGGTGAGACGTTGACCAACTGGCAATTCACGGGTGTCTTAATTTGTGTCTGCGGGGTGCTCTTGGTAAGCCGCAGGCCATCCCCCCGCAATCACACTCCAGTGCGACAGGGGAGGGCATCCATCATCTATGCGCTTGCGGCTGCCCTCTGTTACGGCACGAGCTTATGGTTGCAAGGCACCTATGCACTTCCCGCACTCGGCCCAATCAATATGCTGTGGCTTATCTATATCATTGGCGTGGCCGTGCTGTGGCGAGAAGTGATCCCGATGTTGTCACGGCAGAGCGCTATTCAGCTCAAGGCCTATGGAACCCTCTGCGCCGCGAGCCTGTGTAATTTGAGCGGCTTTGCCGCCTTTTCCTTGGGCGCAATGAGCGGCTCAGTTTCGATCGTTACGGTAATCAGTACTCTGTCCGGCGGTATCGCATCCGTGCTCGGCTACATCTTTCACAGCGAGCGCCTCACAGCTCTGCAGGTCTCGGGCATTACCTTTGTGCTGATCGGCGCTGGCCTTATCCACCTGTATGGCTAAGAGGGTTGCTGGCCATGACAGCCGCGGCTGAACGGCGCCGCTGACCCGGCGCCGTTCCCCTTCACTTCACCGTCTTAGGCGCAAAGCGCAATATCAAACAAGCAATCACCGCCGACAGTAGCGAACCCAGCAAAATCCCGATCTTGGCTTTATCAATCAGCTCAGCCTGCCCGGGAAACGCCAGCTCGCCGATAAACAGGCTCATGGTGAAACCAATCCCACAGAGCATGGCCACCCCGTAAATCTGCAACCAGCTGGCCCCTTGCGGCTTCGAAGCCAGGCCAGTCTTGACCGCCAGCAACACCCCGGCAAACACCCCAACCTGCTTGCCCAGCAGCAGCCCAAGGGCAATCGCCAGCGGCAACGGCGCAAACACGTCGCTCCAGCTCAAATGGGTAAACGCCACGCCAGCATTGGCAAAGCCGAACGCGGGTACGATCAGGAAACCTACCCACGGCGCAATGGCATGCTCCAGCGTCAGCAGCGGGCTCTTGGCATCGCCGGCGGTGTAGGGGATCAGCAGTGCGCCGACCACGCCAGCGATGGTCGCGTGCACGCCGGACAGCAGGGTGAAGTACCACAGGGCGGCGACGCCGATCATGTATGGCCACAGGCTGACCACGCGCAGGCGGTTCAGGCCCAGCAGCAGGGCGACGATAGCGCCGGCGCCGGCGAGGGCGATGAGGTTAATCGAGGAGGTATAGAACAGCGCGATGATCGCTACTGCGCCCATGTCGTCGATGATCGCCACCGATACCAGCATCACTTTCAGCGACAGCGGTGCGTGCTTGCCGAGCAGCGCCAGGGCGCCGACGGCAAAGGCGATGTCGGTGGCCGCGGGGATTGCCCAGCCACCGGCAAGGCCCGGTTCGACGGCAGACACCTTGAGGTAGATCAGCGCTGGCACTGCCATGCCCATCAGCGCTGGCAGCGCTGGCAGGCGGCGTTGCTCCCAGGTGGCCAGGCGGCCGTCGACCATCTCGCGTTTGATCTCCAGGCCAACCATCAGGAAGAAGATCGCCATCAGGCCGTCGTTGATCCACAGGTGCACGGTCATCGGCCCGAGCTTGTCCGTGAAGGTGGGGCCGAGGGGTAGGTGCAGCAGGTGTTGGTAGGCCGCAGCCCATGGGCTGTTGGCGATGATGATGGCTACTACTGCGGCAAGCATCAGCACCACGCCGCCTGCGGCTTCGCTGGCGAGCAGGCGCTGCAGCAATGGGCGCCGCTGGGCGTTGTTCAGAGAAACGGTCATGCGAGGTCCTCGTTCATGGATTCGCCCTGGATGCTGCAGGCATTGGCCGAACGACGGCCACGGCAAAGCGCTGGCACCGAATGGGCCACTGCAACAATAGGCGAGAAGAAGGGAAGGGGATGCAGCGAGCACGTACCCGGCAAAAAACGCGGGAACGGCATACGCCAAAGAAATAGCAAGGCTGCGTGCAACATGGATGGACTCTCGGAAAACAAATGAATGTTCTCCGTATTCGGGATAGCTCCCGGGCGCACGCAGCACACGCCAGGCGGCGAATTATACAGAGTTGGCAGTCAAGGTGGGCGAGGGGTCTGCATCGAAATGTTGCAATGGGGCGCCGCGCTCGAGCATCAGCCCATTGCGGGCGTCTGCTCGAGCGCGGTCAGGCGTTAGCCGCCGATGGCCGCAGTCGACCCTTGCAGCTGCCAGCGGCTGCGCAGCGACTGCAGTGCATCATCAAGGATCGAGATGCCGCTCTGCTCGCGTGCGATGCGCTCCTGGCGGAAGCTGTCGTCCAGTACCGTCAGCAGGCTCTGGCTGCGGCTGCTCGAGCTTGGCGTGGTCACGTCATCGGTCAGGTCGCCATTCACATAAGTACGCACCCGCTCGCTCTGGCTGGCGGATTGCGAGGCGCTGGCTTCGACCAGGCGGCCTTTGTCGAAGGCCAGGCGCGTGCTGCTGCTGGCCTGGTCGTTGATCTCGTGATAGCGGTAGTTCTGCGATTCGCGGTCCAGCCCTAGCTGCATGTTGGTCAGCGGGTTGAGGCCCAGGTGGTAACCCGCTTTCAGTGCGCTCTGCTGATCCTGCTGCACCGAGCGGGTCAGCTGGCCGCCACCTGTAATGCTGGTCGATTGCGACGCGCGGTAATCGAAGCGGTCGGATTCTTCCAGGCGCATCGGGTTGCTCTGCTGCGAGGTCTGGCTGATCGAGGCATTGAAGTCGGCCAGGCCGCTGAGCAGGGCGCGGTCGCTGGCGCTCTGCAACGAGCCACGCTCGGTCACCGCCTGCTTGCCGTCATCGACGGCGTTGAGCTGGGTGAAGGCGTCCTTGAACAGGTTCATCAGGTTCTCATCGCCTTTACCGCGCTTTTGCGCGGCGTCGAACTGGCTCAGGTAATTGCTGATGGCGGCCTGGCGCTGGCTGCTACTGCCCAGTTTGGCAGCGTCCGGCGTGTCGAGGTTCATCTGTACGCGCCCGGAGGGGCCGTCCAGTGTCAGGTTGCGCGACTGCTCGTTGACGCTGAGGTCAAAGGTCTGTGGTTCGCCGTTGACGTCCAGCTTGGCGTTCAGTTGCAGGCCGCTGAACAGCGTCGTGTCAAACTTGACCAGGTTACCGAGCTGCAAGCGCGGTGGCACCTGGGTCAGGCCGTCGAGCGCCGATTGGAAGTCGTCGGCCATTGCCGCCAGGCCTTGGAGTTCTTCGTCGTTCAGTTCACCGCCAAGCACCTCGGCGCTCACGGCCAGGCCTTGTGCGCTGCTCGCCAGGGAGAGGTTGACGGTCGCTCCGGAGGCCGTGGTCAGGCTGAATGTCACCCCATTGGTGGGGTGCGAGCGCAGGTTGGCCAGCTGCAATTGCAGGGCAGCCTCATTGGGCTGCTCGCCGCTGGCGATGGTCATGATGGACTGCGAAACGGCCTTGCCGCCATTGCCTGCCAATTGCTCCAGCAGCGCGGCGCCGATGTTCTGGAAGCGGCCACCATTGGACGACGACTGGATGCTGTTCATCAGGGCAATGCTGAGCTTGTCCGATCCTTCCCGCTCCCAGACGTGGCGCACCTGCGGGCCAGCCAGAGTACCGTTGGCCAGCGTACCGTTGGCGGTGTAGGTCGGGTCGGGGGTAGCGTCCACCGCCTGGCCGAGGCTGACCGAAGTGCTTGGCGAGGTCAGGGGTTGGCTGGCTTGGGCAACCGCCTGCACTTGAACAGGCGGCGGAGCGTTGTAGATTGGGGTTAGGCGCTGCGCAGCAGTTATCGCATTCATGGTCGGCTTCCGTGCAGATCTAGGGTCTAACCCAAGGTATCGGCACGGTCAGGCAAAACCTTAGCGTTCATGTAGGTATTGGCGGGGCTGCGCCAGCCAGAAACAAATCAGCCCGCCAAAGGGCGGGCTGATTGCTCAAGCACAGACGATCAGCGGCGGCGGAACAGCGGCAGCGGTTCGTCGGTCGCGGCCTGGTAGGTCACCGAAAAATCTTTCAAGCCTTCCAGGGCATCGACGGGGTCTTTGTCAGCGCGAATGGCAAATGCATCGAAGCCGCAGCGCGCCAGGTAGAACAGCTGGTCACGCAGGACATCGCCGATTGCGCGCAGCTCACCCTTGAACTGATAGCGATCACGCAGCAGACGCGCATTGGAGTAGTTGCGCCCGTCGGTGAAGGCCGGGAAGTTCAGGGCGATTACCTGGAAATGCGCAACGTCGTCACCGATTTCTTCAGCTTCTTCGTCGCTGTCCAGCCATACGCCAAGGCCGCCATCGCGGGCCTTGAGCGCATGGGCGTGATCGCGCCAGAGTTGCAGCGGCACGATGTAGTCGTCGCAGTTGGTCAGTTCGTCGAACGAGGCATCCTTGGGCAGCAAGTGCCAGGTTTCGTCGACCAGCTGGTTGTTCTTAATGATTCGCTGCATAGACGCGCTCCTTGAAGGGGTCGATGCCAATACGTTGGTAGGTGTCGATGAAGCGCTCTTCTTCGGTACGTTGTTCAACGTAGACGTCGATCAGCTTCTCGATCACATCGGCCATCTGGTCCTGAGCGAACGATGGGCCGAGGATCTTGCCCAGGCTCGCGTCACGGGCGGCGTTGCCACCCAGCGAGACCTGGTAGAACTCCTCGCCCTTCTTGTCGACACCAAGGATGCCGATGTGGCCGACGTGGTGGTGACCGCAGGCGTTCATGCAACCAGAGATGTTCAGGTCCAGCTCACCGATGTCGAACAGGTAGTCGAGGTCGTCGAAGCGACGCTGGATCGACTCGGCAATCGGGATCGACTTGGCGTTCGCCAGCGAGCAGTAGTCACCACCCGGGCAGCAGATGATGTCGGTCAGCAGGCCGATGTTCGGCGTGGCGAAGCCGCTTTCGCGCAGCTCTTGCCAGAGCGTGTGCAGCTGACGCTGCTCGACATCGGCAAGGATGATGTTCTGCTCGTGCGAGGTCCGCAGGAAACCGAAGCTGTAGCGCTCGGCCAGATCGGCAACGGCGTCCAGCTGCTTGTCGGTGAGGTCGCCCGGGGCAACCCCGGTCGGCTTCAGCGACAGGGTCACGGCCACATAGCCTGGGCGCTTGTGCGCACGGGTGTTGCGCGAACGCCAGCGGGCGAAGCCTGGGAACTCCTGGTCGAGCTCGGCGTAGTCGACGTTGTCCAGCGCCTGGTAGGCCGGGTCGACGAAGTGGCGCGAAACGCGCTCGATCTCGGCTTCGGTCAGGGTCGTGTTGCCACCGCGCAGGTGGGCCATTTCGGCTTCGACCTTTTCCGCGAACACTTGCGGGGTCAGGGCCTTGACCAGGATCTTGATCCGCGCCTTGTACTTGTTGTCACGACGACCGTAACGGTTGTACACGCGCAGGATCGCGTCGAGGTAGCTGATCAGGTCCTGCCACGGCAGGAACTCGTTGATGAACGAGCCGACCACCGGGGTACGCCCCAGGCCGCCGCCGACCAACACGCGGAAGCCCAGTTCGCCGGCTTCGTTGTGCACCGGCTCAAGGCCGATATCGTGCACTTCGATGGCCGCGCGGTCGTCCTTCGAGCCGTTCACGGCAATCTTGAACTTGCGCGGCAGGTAGGCGAATTCGGGGTGGAAGGTGGTCCACTGACGGATGATCTCGCACCATGGGCGCGGATCGATCAGCTCGTCGGCGGCGACGCCGGCAAACTGGTCGGTGGTGGTGTTGCGCAGGCAGTTGCCGCTGGTCTGGATCGCGTGCATCTGCACGGTGGCCAGCTCGGCAAGGATGTCCGGGATGTCTTCCAGCGCCGGCCAGTTGTACTGGACGTTCTGCCGGGTACTGATGTGCGCATAGCCCTTGTCGTAGTCGCGGGCGATCTTCGCCAGCACACGCACTTGCGTCGAGTTGAGTTGGCCGTAAGGCACGGCCACCCGCAACATCGGGGCGAAACGTTGGACATACAGGCCGTTCTGCAGGCGCAGAGGGCGGAATTCTTCTTCGCTCAGTTCACCGGCCAGATAGCGGCGGGTCTGATCACGGAACTGCTTGACGCGGTCCTCGATGATCCGCTGATCGTACTCGTCGTATACGTACATAAAAGTCCTGTCTCAGGCTGCATGCAGCTAATCGCGCGCACGGCCGCGCACTCCGGTTCGGAGCCGGGGAACGATATCAGGTTGCATTTATGCGCTAAAGTGATGTTTTTGCATATGAAAAGAACTAAACGGACTAAGTGAGACTGACTGGCATTTATTCCAGGCGTCTGCGCTGGGTATAATCCGCGCTTTGCTCCACAGAGATGCACCCATGTTCAAAGCGCTGTGCCAGAGTCTGTGCCTGTTTCTGCCGTTATCGGCCGGTGCGCAGGCGGCGTCCGTGGTGTTTCTCAACCCGGGTCATGCCAACGAGAACTTCTGGGTGGGATACACGCGCTTCATGCAGGCCGCCGCTGACGATCTCGGCATGCAGCTGCGGGTGGAATACAGCGAGCGCCGCGCCGATCTGGTGTTGAGCCAGGCGCGGGCTATCTTGAGCGGGCCGCAGCGCCCCGACTATCTGGTGCTGGTCAACGAGCTGTATGTCGCTCCGGAGATCATTCGCCTGTCCCGCGACAGCGGCGTGCAGCTGTTTCTGGTCAACAACGGCCTGACCGATAACCAGCTCGAGAGCGTCCGGGCACAACCGGACAAATACCCGCCAGTGCTGGGCACGCTGACCAGTAACGATGAGCAGGCCGGTTACCAGATGCTGCGCGAGATGGTCGCGAAGTTGCCGCCATCGGACGAGCCGATCGACCTGCTGGCATTTGCCGGCGTCAAGACCACCCCGGCCTCGCAACTCCGCGAGCATGGCATGCGCCGGGCCTTGGCCGATCACCCGCAGGTGCGCTTGCGCCAGGTGGTATACGGCGGCTGGAACCGCGAGCGCGCGTTCGAGCAAGCGCAGCTGCTGCTCGAGCGCTATCCACAAGCGCAGTTGGTGTGGTCGGCCAATGACGAAATGGCTTTTGGAGCGATGCAGGCGTTCGAGGCAGCGGGGCGCAAACCTGGCGTGGATGTGCTGTTCGGTGCGGTCAACAGCTCGCCTGAAGCGCTGCGCGCGCGTATCGACGGGCGCCTCAGCGTATTGATGGGCGGCCATTTCACTGTCGGCGGCTGGGCCATGGTCATGCTGCATGACCACGCCCAGGGCATCGCCATCAATCGCGACGGTGGCGGCGAATACAGCTTGCCGGTGCTGCAGTCAATCGATCAGGCCAAGGCGCGGCGCTGGCTGGCCCTGCAGGAGGGCGACGATTATGGTCTGGACTTCCACCGTTTCAGCGCCGAAGGGCGACCAGCCGATTATCGTTACCCGTTTCTGACGTCACCGGTCGACTATTGAAAGACCCTGCTTGAATCAAGGGCATTGCTCGACTTAACTGCTGGTGGTGTATGTGCATTCCCATAACCACTACAAGAGGCAATGCAATGGGTAACTCCACCAAGCTGCGCAAAAGCGACAGCAGTGTCGATGCCTGGGCGATCCTGTGTCTGATCGTGCTGGTCGTCGTCACTGCGGTGTACTGGGTCAGCCATCAGTAGCGCATCACCGCTGTCGACCGTGATTGCAACCTGAACCGCCCGTGGCAGGCACCGCCACGGGCGGCTTGCCTTTCAACGGGCGGTCAGGTGCATGGCCAGTTGCACCAGGCCAATCAGCACCAGTACGAATACCAGCGTGAACAGCACGCCCAGGGCGATGAAATGGCTGGCCTTGCCATGAGTGAAGTCGCGAGCGCGGTTCTTGCCGCTCTGCACGCCCAGGGCAGCGGCAAGCACGCTGTGCAGCATCTGCCAGAAGGTCGGCGGTTTGCCTTGGCTGGGGTCGTCCATGCTGGCCTCCTGTAGGTAGCGCAGGCGATCAGTGCACAGTGTAGACCTTCAGCAGGCAGGGGCCGCGCAGCAGCCCCTGGCAGGCCCTAGCCCCTGGCACGCTTTAGTTGTCGTAACCCAGATTAGGTGCCAACCAGCGCTCGGTGACATTCAGCGCCTGGCCTTTGCGCTCGCTGTAGCGCTCGACCTGGTCCTTGTCGATCTTGCCCACGGCAAAGTACTGCGCCTTGGGGTGGGCAAAGTACCAACCGCTGACCGCTGCCGCCGGGAACATCGCGAAGTGCTCGGTAAGGAACACACCACTCTGGCCGGTCTCGCCAATGGCCGTGCCGTCGAGCAGGCGGAACAGGGTTTCCTTCTCGGTGTGGTCTGGGCACGCTGGGTAGCCCGGGGCAGGGCGGATACCGCTGTACTGCTCCTTGATCAGCGCATCGTTGTCCAAGTGCTCATCACGGGCATAACCCCAATAGTCCTTGCGCACCTGCTCGTGCATCCACTCGGCGCAGGCCTCGGCGAGACGGTCGGCGAGCGCCTTGACCATGATCGAGCTGTAGTCGTCGCCCTTGTCCTGATAAGCCTTGGCCACTTCCTCGGCGCCGATGCCGGCGGTAGTGATGAAGCCGCCGATATAGTCGCTGACGCCGCTGTCCTTCGGTGCGACAAAGTCGGCCAGCGACAGGTTGGGCTTGCCGTCGGGCTTGATCGTCTGCTGGCGCAGGTGGTGCAGTTTGGCCAGCGGTTGGCCATCGGCGCCGTACACTTCGATGTCGTCGTCGGCGACCTGGTTGGCCGGCCAGAAGCCGAACACCGCACGCGCGCTGATCAGCTTCTCGTCGATCAGTTTGTCGAGCATCTCGCGGGCATCCTGATACAGCGCGGTAGCCGCTTCGCCGACCACTTCGTCGGTGAGGATGCGCGGGAACTTGCCGGCCAGGTCCCAGGAGATGAAGAACGGGGTCCAGTCGATGTACTCGGCCAGGGTCCGCAGGTCGATGTCTTCCAGCACCTTGACGCCGGTGAAGGAGGGCACTGCCGGGGTGTACTCGGCCCAGTCGTATTTGGGCTTGGCAGCAATCGCCTGGGCGTAGCTGAGGCGTTCGGTGCGGGCACTGCGGTTGGCGGTGCGTTCACGGACTTCGATGTAGTCCAGGCGAGTGCGCTCGACGAACTCCGGCTTGAGCTCCTTGGACAGCAACTGGGTGGCCACGCCGACCGCACGCGAGGCGTCGGTCACGTAGATCACCGCGTCGTTGGAGTACTTGGGCTCGATCTTCACTGCGGTGTGCGCCTTGGAGGTGGTCGCGCCACCGATCATCAGCGGCAGGTGGAAGTCCTGGCGCTGCATTTCGCGGGCGACGTGGACCATTTCGTCCAGCGACGGCGTGATCAGCCCGGACAGGCCAATGATGTCGCACTTCTGCTCGCGGGCGGTCTGCAGGATTTTCTCGGCCGGGACCATCACGCCCATGTCGACGATGTCATAGCCGTTGCAACCGAGCACCACGCCAACGATGTTCTTGCCGATGTCGTGCACGTCGCCCTTGACCGTGGCCATGAGGATCTTGCCCTTGGCTTCGGGCTTGTCGCCTTTTTCCGCTTCGATGAACGGGATCAGGTGGGCCACCGCCTGCTTCATGACGCGGGCCGACTTGACCACCTGTGGCAGGAACATCTTGCCCGCGCCGAACAGGTCGCCGACCACGTTCATGCCGCTCATCAGCGGCCCTTCGATAACCTCGATCGGGCGTGTCGCCAGCTGCCGGCATTCTTCGGTGTCTTCGACGATGAACGCAGTGATGCCTTTGACCAGTGCGTGTTCGAGGCGCTTGCCGACCGGCAGCGAGCGCCACTCTTCGTTCTCGACCTCTTTGGTGGCGCCGCCGCCCTTGTAGTCGTCGGCAATCGCCAGCAACGCGTCGGTGCCTTCGGGGGTGCGGTTGAGCACCACGTCCTCGACCTTCTCACGCAGCGCAGGCGGGATCTCGTCGTAGATCTCCAGCTGGCCGGCGTTGACGATACCCATGGTCAGGCCATTCTGGATCGCGTGGTAGAGGAACACCGAGTGAATCGCCTCACGCACCGGGTTGTTGCCACGGAACGAGAACGATACGTTGGAGACGCCGCCACTGGTCAGTGCGTGGGGCAGATGATCGCGAATGAAGGCACAGGCCTCGATGAAGTCGACGGCATAGTTGTTGTGCTCTTCGATGCCGGTGGCAACGGCGAAGATGTTCGGGTCGAAGATGATGTCTTCAGCTGGGAAGCCCACTTCGTTGACCAGAATGTCGTAGCTGCGCTGGCAGATTTCGCGCTTGCGCGCCGCTGTGTCGGCCTGGCCCAGTTCGTCGAAGGCCATTACCACTACCGCTGCGCCATAGCGCTTGCAGAGGCGGGCGTGATGTTTGAAGGCATCTACACCTTCTTTCATCGAGATCGAGTTGACGATGCCCTTGCCCTGGATGCACTTGAGGCCGGCTTCGATCACTTCCCACTTGGACGAGTCGATCATGATCGGCACGCGCGAGATGTCCGGTTCACCGGCAATCAGGTTGAGGAAACGGACCATGGCAGCCTGGGAGTCGAGCATCCCTTCGTCCATGTTGATGTCGATCACCTGCGCGCCGGCTTCAACCTGCTGCAGGGCGACTTCCAGCGCCTCGGTGTAGTTCTCTTCGCGGATCAGCCGGGCGAACTTGGCCGAACCGGTAATGTTGGTGCGCTCGCCGACGTTGACGAACAACGACTGGCGGTCGATGGTGAATGGTTCCAGGCCCGACAGCCGGCAGGCCTTGGCGATCTCCGGGATGACCCGCGGCGGGTACTTGGCCACGGCCTCGGCAATCGCCTGAATGTGCCCTGGGGTGGTGCCGCAGCAACCGCCGATGATATTGAGAAAGCCGCTGGCGGCAAATTCTTCGACCACTTCGGCCATTTCTGCCGGGGTTTCGTCGTATTCGCCAAAGGCATTCGGCAAGCCGGCGTTGGGGTGCGCAGAAACGTGGGTGTCGGCTTTGGTCGACAGCTCTTCCAGGTACGGGCGCAGGTCTTTGGCGCCGAGGGCGCAGTTGAGGCCGACCGAAATGGGCTTGGCGTGACGCACCGAGTTCCAGAAGGCTTCGGTGGTCTGCCCGGACAAGGTCCGCCCGGAGGCGTCGGTGATGGTCCCGGAGATCATGATCGGCAGCTCGATGCCGTCGTCTTCGAACACCTGCTGCACGGCGAAGATGGCCGCCTTGGCGTTGAGGGTGTCGAAAATGGTTTCGATCAGGATCAGGTCGGCGCCCCCGGCAATCAGCCCGCGGGTCGACTCGATGTAGTTTTCTACCAGCTCGTCGAAGGTGACGTTGCGATAGCCCGGGTCGTTGACGTCGGGCGAAATCGAGCAGGTGCGGCTGGTCGGGCCGAGCACGCCGGCGACGAAGCGCGGCTTGTCTGGCGTCTCCAGGGTTTTCGCGTCGGCCACCTGGCGGGCAATACGCGCGCCTTCCAGGTTCATCTCATAGGCCAGCGCTTCCATGCCGTAGTCGGCCTGGGAAATCTGCGTGGCGTTGAACGTGTTGGTTTCGAGGATATCGGCGCCAGCGTCGAGGTAGGCTTTCTCGATCGCGGCAATGATATCGGGCTGGGTCAGCAGCAAAAGATCGTTATTGCCCTTGATGTCACTTGGCCAATCGGCAAAGCGCGTGCCACGATAGTCGTGTTCCTCGAGACGATAGCTTTGGATCATAGTGCCCATGCCTCCGTCGAGGATCAGTATGCGCTCCTTGAGTGCGTGCTGGAGTGCTTGGAGACGAGCGCTACGGTCGGACATAGGACTACCTGGTCGGGCGAAAAACAGAAGGTGCGGAATGATAGCAAAGCTGCGCGGTTTTTAGGTGCGTAGGGCTTTTGCATGAATTTCTCTCATGTTTACGCATCCCGTCGGCCCGTTAGATACACCGTGATGGCTTTATTCGAAACCAGGACATTCGGCACATGATTCACCGCTGTTTACTTGCCCTAGCTGGCACGCTGGCCCTGTCGGTCAGCAGCATGGCGCTGGGGCAGGCCCCGCAATCGAGCCCGGCAATCTCCTACACCCGGGACATTCAGCCGATCTTTACCAACAAGTGTGTGGCCTGCCACGCCTGCAACGACGCTGCCTGCCAGCTCAACCTGGGCAGTGCCGACGGCGCCCAGCGCGGCGCCTCCAAGGTGCCGGTGTATCAAGGCGACCGCAGCCAGGCGGTGCCGACCACGCGTTTGTTCTATGACGCCCATAGCGAGCAGGCCTGGCGCAAGCAGGGCTTCTATTCGGTGCTCGACGGCCAGGGCAGTCAGGCGGCGCTGATGGCGCGCATGCTCGAGTTGGGCCACAAGACGCCGCTGACGCCCAACGCCAAACTGCCCGAGAGCATTGTGCTGGGCCTCAATCGCAACAATATGTGCCCGTTGCCCCATGAATTCGATGCCTACGCCGGTGTTCATCCTGGCGAAGGTATGCCCCTGGCCGTCACCGGCCTGACCGATCAGGAATACCAGACCCTGCAGCGCTGGCTGGCAGCCGGTGCGCCGGTCGATGCCCAGGCGCTACAGCCGAGCGCTGCGGAAGCCAGCCAGATCGCCGAGTGGGAAGCGTTGCTAAACCGCCCAGGCTCATCCGAGGCGTTGATCGGTCGCTGGCTGTACGAACATCTGTTTCTTGCCCATATCGACTTCGTGGGTGGCCAGCCTGGGCACTTCTTCCAGTGGGTGCGTTCGCGCACGCCCAGCGGTCAGCCGGCCGACATCATCGCCACTCGCCGACCCAACGACCCGCCCGGTACTGACTTCTATTACCGGTTGGTCCCGGTGCAAGGCGTGATCGTTCACAAAACGCACATCAGCTACCCGCTCGGGCCGCAGAAGCTCAAACGGGTCAAGCAGCTGTTCTATAGTGGCGACTGGCATGCCACCTCATTGCCAGGCTATGGCCCAAGGCACCGGGCCAACCCGTTCGAGACCTTCGAAGCGATCCCGGCGGTGGCGCGCTACCAGTTCATGCTGGATAACGCCGAGTACTTCGTGCGCACGTTCATCCGCGGGCCGGTCTGCCGTGGGCAGATTGCCACCGATGTGATTCGCGACAACTTCTGGGCATTGTTCCAGGAGCCTGCACATGACCTGTACATCACCGACGCACGTTATCGCGGTGAGGCGACGCCGTTGTTGGCCATGCCCGGCCAGATCGACGACGTTGGCAGCGTGATCAGCCTCTGGCATTCCTACCGCGACAAGCGTAACGAATACGAAAAGCTGCGCCGCGAAGCCTATGCTGAGGCCCCCGCGCCGAGCTGGTCGACCTTGTGGGCCGGTAATGACAACGCGCTGCTGAGCATCTTCCGCCACTTCGACAGCGCCTCGGTGAGCAAAGGCTTGATTGGCGACGTGCCACTGACTAGCTGGCTGTTCGACTACCCGCTGCTTGAGCGCACCTATTACCAACTGGCGGTCAACTTCGATGTGTTCGGCAACGTCTCGCACCAGTTGCAGACCCGGCTCTACTTCGACCTGATCCGTAACGGCGCCGAGGTCAATTTCCTGCGGTTGATGCCCGCTGACCAGCGCGGCGCGATCCTCAGCGATTGGTACCAGACCACCGGCAAGGTCAAGATGTGGCTGGATTACGAAGACATCGACACCGATACGGCAAGCGCTTTCAAGCTCGACGAACGTGACCCCAAGCGCGACTTCGGTCTGCAATTGCTGCAGCGCACCAAGAGCCTCAATGTCACGCCCGACCCGATCAACCGCTGCCAGGGCGCGTACTGCTCGCGGCCGCAGATGAGCGCCGAGTTTCGCGATGTCGAGCAGAGCCTCAGCCGCTTGGTATCACGTCCTGCCGCAGGCCTGAAGGTAATCAATCAGCTGCCCGAAGCGAGCATGCTGCGTATCGAAGGGCAGGGTGGGCAACGCCAGGTCTACAGCCTGCTGCGCAACCGTGCGCACAGCAACGTGGCGTTCCTGCTGGGTGAGGAATCGCGCTATCAGCCGGGTCTGGACACCCTGACCCTGGTGCCGGGCGTGCTCAGCAGCTACCCCAATTTCATCTTCAACATCCCGGCCAGCGATGTCCCGGAGTGGGTCGAAGACATGGAAGCTGCGCGCGATGATCCGGCCAAGTTCGAGCGCATCGTCATGCGTTGGGGCGTGCGCCGCAGTCACCCGCAGTTCTGGCAGTACTTCCATGATCTGAATACCTTTATCCAGGAGACCGATCCGCTTGAAGCGGGGGTGCTGGACATGAACCGCTATGAAAACCTGTGAGTTGACCGCCCGGCAGGAGGGCTGATCTTTTCATCGATGTCGTGGTCCCAATAGCAAGTGGTCTGTGGTTCGGCTCGCCGCTCTCGGTGGCGCGTCTGCGCCGAACCCCAGGCTTGAATGCACCAGGACCACAGGGCATTGCATGTTGTACTCGCTTCAGGCACTTCGGGCGTTCGCCGCCTGGGTGGTGGTTTGCCACCATTTCATGCAGATATTCTTCGACTTCCACGCCAGCGGCCCCGTTGGCGCCCTGCTCGCCGAGCGCGGCGCAGTTGGGGTGGACATCTTTTTTGTGATCAGCGGGTTGGTGATCTACCTGTCGACACGTGACAAGGACATCGTCCCCAGTCAGTTTCTGCTCAACCGCGCGTTGCGCATCATACCCGCCTACTGGTTTTACACCGCTCTGATGGCCCTGCTGCTGTTCGGCGCCAGCCGCTGGATGCCGCATCAGGTGTTCGACTGGCAGCATTTGCTGCTGTCGTTGCTGTTCATCCCGGCAGAAAACCCCGGCGGCTACGGCATGTATCCAACGCTCAATGTGGGCTGGACACTGAATTTCGAGATGTTCTTCTATCTGCTGTTCGGCCTCGCCTTCATGGTACGTCGGCGTCTGCACCTGCTGCTGGTCACGGCCGCGCTGTTGCTGGTCAGCGAAGTTCTGGGGCGGCTGGGGGTGGTCAGCCACTTCTACAACAACGGCATCATCTACGAATTTCTGTTAGGGATCGGCCTGGGCGTGCTCTACCGCCGAGGTCTGATCCGCGAGGGCTTTTGGCTGCCGTTGGCATTGCTGGCGCTGGCCGGGTTTGCTCTATACCGGCTGGATGCGTCGCTGCGCCTGCTGCACTGGGGCCTGCCGAGCGCGCTGGTGGTGCTGGCGTTCATCTCGCTTGAGCCGTATTTCCGTGGCAACCAGCTGCTCAAGATGCTCGGTGACTGCTCCTACTCGGTATATCTGATCCATGTGCTGGTGCTGCATGCTGGCTGGTTCGTCAGCGAGCGTTTTGCACTCAACCCTTATCTGGTCTTCGCCTTCTGCGTGCCGTCCATTGGACTAATGTCGTGGCTGAGCTACCAATGGCTGGAACGCGGCCTGTATCAACGGATGAAGGCCTGGATCGACGCACGTTCGGCGCAGCAGCCAGCCTGGGAGCTATCCCGAGTCAAATGCTAGGACTTTGTTCGGGGCCTGGGTTGGCGTACACTTGCCAGCAAGTCTGTGAGGAACTTCCATGAGCGCTATAACCATTACCGACGCCGCCCATGATTACCTGGCCGATCTGCTCTCCAAGCAGAACACCCCGGGTATCGGCATCCGCGTATTCATTACCCAGCCAGGCACCCAGTACGCAGAGACGTGCATTGCCTACTGCAAGCCGGGCGAAGAGAAGCCAGAGGACACTGCCCTCGGCTTGAAAAGCTTCACGGCCTACATCGACGCCGTCAGCGAACCGTTTCTGGATGACGCGCTGGTCGACTACGCCACCGACCGTATGGGCGGCCAGCTGACCATCAAGGCGCCAAACGCCAAAGTGCCGATGGTCAACGAAGACAGCCCGATCAACGAGCGCATCAACTACTACCTGCAAACCGAGATCAATCCAGGGCTGGCCAGCCACGGTGGCGCAGTGAGCCTGATCGACGTAGTTGACGACGGCATTGCCGTCCTGCAGTTCGGTGGTGGTTGCCAAGGCTGCGGCCAGGCCGACGTGACCCTCAAGGACGGCATTGAGCGCACCTTGCTCGAACGCATTCCTGAGCTTAAGGGCGTGCGCGATGTGACCGACCACACCCAGAAAGAAAACGCCTACTACTGATAGCGGTAGTGGTGCGCAAGCAGACCCGGGCAGCAACGCGCGGGTCGCGCTTCTAGCAACAATCTGTTACTGATTCAACCCCCGCGACAACAGGTCGCAGCCGCGTATTACAAGGGCTGCAGGCCGATCACCGGCTTTGTTGGGTAGATAGCCAACAGAGGTCATGCCAGAATGCCGCGGCTTTTTGACCGGCCCTGCCCAGGGGCTGGCACCTTCCCTGTAAAGGATGGTTCCATGACTGATCTGTTGAGCCGGCGTGCCGTTGTCGCCGGCATGGGCGTACTCGGGCTTGGCCTGTTGGCCGGTTGCAACCCGGCGCGCGGCCTTGATTTCAAGTACGGCAAGAACATGAGCAACGAAATCCTCGGCCGTTCGTTCCGCCTGACCGATAGCCAGGGCAACGTGCGGACCTTGTCGAGCTTCTACGGCACCATGCCGATGATCTTCTTCGGCTTCACCCAGTGCCCGGCCGTGTGCCCGACTGCGCTGGCGCGTGCCGCCCAGATCAAGAAGCTGATGGGCCGCGATGCTGGCTTCTTGCAGGTGGTATTCATCACCCTCGACCCTGAACGTGATACGCCCGAAGTGCTTGACGCCTATGTCAAGGCATTCGACCCATCGTTCACGGCCCTGACCGGTACGCCGGAAGAGATCGCCGCGGTTGCGCGGGAGTTCAAGGTGTTCTACGAAAAGGTCCCCACCGGCGACACGTACACCATCTCCCACTCGTCCACCAGCTACGTCTACGATTCGCGCAGCACACTGCGCCTGAGCCTGGGGCATTCCCTGAATGCCAAGGAATGCACAGAAGACCTGCTTACCCTAATGGAGATCTGCTAAATGGCAATTTCGCTGCAACCGATCAAGCGCGGCCTGGCCGCTCTGGCACTGATGGGCATGGCGCTGCCGGCCCTGGCCGAGACCAGCGTCAGCGATGCCTGGGTGCGAGCAACCGTGCCGCAGCAGCATGCTACCGGCGCCTTCATGGTGCTGACTGCCACCACCGACAGCAAATTGGTCGGGGTCGCTTCGCCAGTAGCCAAGGACGTGCAAGTGCATGAGATGACCATGAACGGTGACGTCATGGGCATGCGCCAGGTCAAGTCGATCGAGCTGCCTGCCGGCAAAGCCGTGAGCCTGGATCCGAACGGCTACCATGTGATGCTGATGGGCTTGCATGAGCAGGTCAAGGAAGGCACCCAAGTGCCGCTGACGCTGACCATCGAAGACGCCAAGGGCGCCAAGCAGACCTTGCAGGTCCAGGCGCCCGTGCGTGGCCTGACAGCCGATGGCAACACTGGTGGCCACGAGCACGCGCATCAACACTGACAGCTGCCGGAGCTATTCGCTCAGTAAAGAAAGCCGCTCCCTGGAGAGCGGCTTTTTTTTGCCGAGAATCAACCGCGGAAACGTGGCAGCGGGCGGTCGGTCTTCAGCGAGGTCAGCGTTTTGCGCACCTGTGCTTCTTCAGCCTCCAGTGCCCGCAAGCTGTCGCGGATCTTGCCGGCTGCGGGCACATCACCCTGCCGGTCGATCCAAGCGGCAATTTCCTTGCACGCGCTGGTCAAGTGGGTTTGGCGCTGATTCATCAACGTCAGCAGGGTGTTGAGCTCTTTTGCAGACATGGCAGGTTCCTCCGTTCAGCGCTTGAAGTGTAGCAGCGCTGGCAGAATTTGCCGGGCGCCTCAGCGGCTCAGGCAGGCGCTGCGGTAGGCGCCAGGGGTGACGCCGTAGGCCTGCTTGAACTGGCGGTTGAGATGGCTTTGATCGGCAAAGCCCAGGGCGAACGCGGCATCGGCAGCAGCCATGCCACCCTTGAGCAGCTCCCGCGCGCGGGCCAGGCGCCGTTGCTTCAGCCAGCTGTGCGGGGGCAGGCCGGTGGCTCGGCAGAATACCCGGGCAAAGTGAAAGGCAGACAAGTTAACCGCCGCCGCCAACGCTTCCAACGAAGGCGGGTTGGCGAGCTGGCTTTCCAGCAGCTCACGAGCGCGGGCGACAGCCAGCGGCTCACGGCCTGGATCGCGTGGCGCGCTGCACTGGCCGTGCCGCTGGGCCAGGGCCAGCACCGCTTGGCGCCAGGCAGTCTGCTGTTGCAAGGCGCTAGCCCCGGCTTCCGAGAGCTGGTGCAACTGACTGAACGCCGCCGCCAGGGCGGGATCATTGATCACGCTCTGCTGAAAGTAAGGCATGCCCTGGCCGCTCAGTTCCAGCTCGTCGAGCACGCCCGTAACCCGTGCCTGCTCGGGATAAAAGCCCCGATAACGCCAGCCGGTCTCGTGCGCAGTAGCGCCGGTGTGCAGTTCGTCGGGGTTGATCAGGACCATGCTGCCCACCGGCGCCAGGTGCTCGCTGCCACGGTGCCAGAAGCGCTGCGCGCCCGATTCGATCACGGTGAACACATAGCCTTCATGCACATGCGGGGCAAACCGTTGCTGTACATAACGCGCGTGCAGCATCTCGACGTCGCCAAGTGCCGGCGCCTGCCAGAGGTGGGTTTGTTCACGCAGGGGTGTGCTCATGCCAGCCAGCTGCGCAGCAGGAAGAAGATCAACATGCTTACCAGCATGCTCAGCAGCACACTGCGGGTCAACAGCACCAGCGCCACAGCCACCACCGAACCGAGCAGGTACGGATTGGTCAGGCTCAGGTCAAGCTGGTGCTCAGGCAGAAAGATGATTGGCCCGCAGATGGCTGTGAGCATGCCGGGTACGGCAAAACCGAGAAACTGCCGTGCGTTGGAGCTCAGGCGCAGCGGTAAACGCGGCTCGAGAAACGCGTAGCGGTTGAGAAATACCAGCAGGCCCATGCCCAAGATCAACAACCAGATCATGCCCGTGCTCCAGCCAGTTTTTGACAGACAAAGCCTGCACCCATGCCCAGCAACCCTGCTGCAATCAATGCGGTCTCCCAGTGCCAGTAGGTGAACAGCACCGAGCTGAACAGCGATACCAGCACGCACACCAATGCCGGCACGTTGCGCACGGTGGGCGCTATCAGGGCAACGAAGGTGGCGACGATGGAGAAATCCAGGCCCAGTTGGTCCAGGTGCGGGATGTTCTGGCCGAGCACAATGCCGGCCAAGGTAAACAGGTTCCACGCCACGTAGAAGGTCAGGCCAACGCCCAAGGCATACCAGCGGTTGAACTGCTGTTGGTCGTAGTGGCTGGTCAGCGCAAAAAATTCATCGGTGAGCAGGAAACCCAGGCCCAGCCGCCAGCGCAATGGCTGGCCCGACAGCAGCGGGCGCATCGACAGCCCGTAGAGCAAATGCTGGGAGGTCAGCAGCAAGGTCGTGAGCAGGATCGACAGCAGGCTGGCGCCACCCTTGAGCATCCCGATCGCCACCAACTGCGCTGCACCGGCAAACACGATCGCCGACAGGCCTTGGCCTTGCCATGGGCTGAGGTTCGCCTCGATGGCCATCGAGCCTGCCAGCAGGCCCCAGGGAGCAACCGCCAGCGACAGCGGCAGGCTGGCAATGGCACCGTGGAGAAAGGCGTGGCGAGTGATTGGCTGACTGCTGGGCATGATGACGGCTGCAAACAACAAGGCAGCGCAGCATGGCAGAACAGCTCAAGGCTGGCTTGAACGATCTTGCTCGTCTAAGGCCAGCCTGTGCTTCAGCGATTGCTGGTCAGGCGTTGCTGCGCAGCGGCGCAGCCGTTGATCTCTACTGCCTTCTGCAACAGTGTCTGCCGATGCTGCGGGTCCAGATCACCCAGCAACCGATAGACCTCGGCCTGATAATCGCGCTGCCGCCCCCATTGCATCTGCAACCCTTGTGGCTGGCTGCGGTTACAGGCCAGGCGCACAGCGGGTTGCGGGTAGTACTGCGCGTACAACGTGGCCATGTTGGGGATGGCTTCCATCGCGTCGCGATACGCCGGGCTGGCGTTGTACGGTGGGCACCAGGTCGAAATGGCCGGCGCGGGCGGGGCAAAGCCCTGCTGCAGGCTGGCCTCGAGCAAGGGGCAGGCGGCGTCGGGAATCTGCGCGGCAGGCAGGTAGGTCATGTAATACAGCGCCAGCCGGTATTGCGCCACCGGATGCCCCAGCGCCACCGACTTTTTCAGCAACGCCACCGCGGTCGGCAGGGTCTGCGCCAGTGCCTGGCCTTGGCGGCTCAGCTCGGGGTCGCTGTCGGCAACCGAGCGCAGCGGCGAGGGACTGTCGCTCACGCTGTCGGCTTGCTCGAGCAGCGGCAAGGCCTGCCGGTAGAGCAGATCAGCGTGCGGGTCGATCTGGCTCTCAAGCGCGTCTGCCATGGGCGCAGCCAGGGCGATGAGCAGAGGCGAGAACAGGACAGCACGCGTGACGATTGAACGTGGCGTGCCGCTGTTGGCAGCGTTGGAGCTTCGATGTTCTTTGCAGATGCGCATATGCCTCGGTAAATCACAGCGATGACCGGCTATTCTAGCCATCCCGAGGCCCATGCCGATAGACCATGGCCGCGTTTATCAGACGAGCTTGATCGGCGTCACCTTGCGCAGGCGTTGTTTATCCTGCGCCAGGCCCAGCTTGGCAGTGATCACCTTGGCCAAGGTATTGTTCCCCAAGTCATTGAAATGCAAGCGATCTACGAACAGTGACTGGGCGAATACCGGTGAGCTGTCGAGCATGCAATTCATGTCATAACAGGCGACAGAATCGGCTTGGTTCTTGATCCGGCGAAAGAATGCCGAGTGCCGTTCGGCATCGAAAACGCCCGCCAGCAACTGATCGAACGGTACCGGCTGCTGCTGCAAAGCATCAAGCCTGGCCTGCTCAGCTGCGGGCACCGTATCGCGGCACCAGGGCAGCAGCGGCTGCAAGATGAAGGTGAGGGTGGCATGGCTGTCGGCCAGCAAGCGGTCCCACTGGCGCAAGGTGCGTCCAATACAGTCGGCAGCGCGCATCAGGCGCTTGTCCGCAGGCGGCAGCGACCAGCTCAAGGCAGGCTGCTCGCGGCGTGGCACCAACGCCTGGCGCAAGCGTTGCCAGAGCGAATCGACGCCTTTGCAGGGCGGTGCCTGCAAGGTCTCATTGAAGCTGTTCAGGTATGCCTGACGCGGGTCGGAACCCGTGGCCAGTAACTCGCTGAGGGCCTCCTGGGCCAACGTGTTGAGCCCGCTGAGGATCACCACATGGCCGATCTTGCCCAGCCGATGCTGGTGTGTAAGGAACAGCAGCAGCTCTTGCGTAGCACTCAGCCCGCAGCCAGCCAGGCTCAGCCAGACCTCACCGGTGAGCGCCGACAGGTGCGAGGCAACCGTAGCGTCATCGCCGCTCGCGCCTATGCCAAAAGCGGTCGAGCCGCCCACCAGCAGGTTGACTCGCGCCGTACTGCCACGTTCGGCGGGTGAGTAGCGCTTGCCCGCCCAGTGGCTATAGCGCAAGCCCAATGAATCGGTATTGATGGTGTCCGAGCGATAACCCCGTTCGTGCATGTACAGGGTTTGCGGCAAACGCCGGCTGCCCAGCTGCATAAAGCGCTGGTAGTCCAGTTGCAAAGGAAGCAGTTGGCCGTCCGTGGCGCTATCGATCAGGCTCATCAAACCTCCTCACTCGGTCAGCAGGCGTGTGCGGCTCAGGCCGTCAGTTCCTTCAGGTTGTAAAGCAGGCCGACCGCTGCAATCAGCAGCAGCGCTACGCCGGAGGCAAGGCTGATCATGCGGCTGCTGCGCTGCGAAGCGATCCTGCCGATGGCGAAGATATACAGACTGAGTACGGCGAAATCGATGGCGATCCACAGCAGCGACAGCACCACCATGCTCTTGCCGAACGACTCGGTGATCTGGATGAACTGCGGGAAGAACGAGATGAAGAAGATGATGTCCTTGGGGTTGGAAATGCCCACCATGAACCCCTGCAGCAAGCCGCCGCGGGCCGGTTGCGGCGTTTCTGCCACGGCTGGCGCTGTAGCCGTAGGCGGTTGCAGTGCCTCGCGCAGAGTCGCCACGGCGATGTAGCCGATGAATAGGCAACCGAGCAGGCTCATGCCGTTGAGCCAGGCCTTGTCGATGGCGGCGCTGGTCATGATGATCCAGGCCGCAGCGCCGATCAGGACCAGTGATGCCCAGTTGGTACCGATGGCCGTGAACAGCGCCTTGCGTGAGCCGGACGCTGCAGCAGTGTTGACGATCAGGGCGACGACTGGGCCGGGGGTGGCGATCAGCAGCAGCACGGTCAGGGCATAGGTGGCAGTCAGGGCGGTATTCACGATTCAGTTCTCGATCAGTGTGTCGGGTGCCTTGTGGGCATGGAAAGGGCAGCGCGACGGGTTCAGCGACCCCTGCTCCTGCAACTGGTACTGCTTCCATTCAAAATTGTCGTCTTGGCCGAAGTACCCCAGCGAGTCAGGCACGACACCGTCGTTGTAGTGGCTGACCCGTTCACGAATCCGCGCGCGAATGCGCTGACCGCTCTCGGTCTGGGCACTCGCGACTTCTTCGAAGCTCTCGCGGGGGTTGATCACGAAGACCATGCTGTCGCCCAGGTTGCGGCTCTTCATCAGCCGGTGCGCCGGGAAGTTCATGTTGATGAACAGCGGCATGCCGGCGAAGCAGAACGACCATTGATTATCGTGCGGGTCGCCCGGCACGTCCTGAGGCCAGGGCTGCGGGTCGCGGGCATGCACGCCTTGCAGCACTTTCCAGGCCAGCGCCTGCTGCTCGTCGAGGCTGCCGCCAGGGGCGGTTTCGATGAATACCAGCAGCGGGGTGCCGATGCGTTGCTTGCGAGGTATCGGTTCGATGGTGCGCACGTAGTCGGTCAAGCCCTTGGCCATGTCATCAGCCATGTGCTCAGCACGGGCGAAGACAATGTGACACGTCTTGGCACCGACCGCCTTGCGGCCAAACAAACAAGGAAATTCAGGATTGGCGAGAATTGCGCGAAAGTGTTCTATGGTTTTGAAGGTCCAGTGACTCGTATTCTGGACATGTTCGGCGGCCAGCTCTAGCGCATCCAGGCGATAGCAGTTTCCATATCCCGTAAACATGGTTTCCCCAGACGTTCTAATGATCATTTCTGCCTAGCTAAGGCTGATTAGCTCTATGTATTTATGGTTTACAGGCATTTTCTGAGATGCGCCCAGCGTTGTAAAACGCCTGGATTTATGACCTACTATTAGTCTCACTCATGCTGCGGACGGCCATAGATGTCAGAACGGATTCAAGCACTGCATGCCCTGCGCGCTTTTGAAGTGGCTTCGCGCTACGGCTCATTCACTCGTGCAGCCGAAGAGCTGGCCCTGACCCAGGGCGCCGTCAGTCATCACATCAAGACCCTTGAGTCGATGTTTGGCTGCAGCCTGTTCGAACGACGCGGGCCCAAGCTGCGCCTGACCGAACATGGCCGCTTGCTGGCGCAGGAGCTCAAGGTCGGCTTCAAGATCATCGAAAACGCCTGCGCCTTGCTGCGTCAGGATCGCTATGGCTTGCGCCTGAAAGCACCGTCGACGCTCACCGTACGTTGGCTATTGCGCGCGCTGGATGGCTTCAAGAAGGTGGAAAACAGCTGCAGCGTGCAGCTGTCGAGCGTGTGGATGGACATCGATAGCGTCGATTTTTATTCAGAACCGTACGACTGCGCGATTCTTCTGGCCAACGGTCGTTTCCCTGCCGACGTCGAGGGCTTCAAGCTGTTCGACGAGTGGCTGATTCCGGTCTGCCACCCCGATTACCTGCAAGACCCCAACCCAGATCTGGCCATACTCAGTCAGTGCGACTTCCTGCACCCCTCGACCGACCGGCGTGACTGGCGGCGCTGGCTGGCGCGGATGGACGCATTGCACATCAGCATCGACCAGGGGCAGGTGTTCGACACCCTTGATCAAGGTATTTCCGCCGCCCAGCAAGGCCTGGGCATCTCGGTAGTGGACCTGGTGCTGGCCAGCGCTGACGTCGCTGCCGGGCGCCTGGTGATGCCGTTCAAGCACGCCGTGGCAACCGGCGACGGCTATTACATGACCTGGCTCAAGGCCAGCCCCAAGGCTCGGCAGATGCTGCGGCTGCGCGATTTTCTGCTGGCCCAGGTGCCGCCGCTGGTGTCCAAGGAGATCAACTACCTCTACGGCTGACGCAACAGGGTAGAATCCCTGCTCAGCACGCCGTATCACAGAGGTCATCGCAGTGGAGTTGCAGCAGGGCTTTGTCCTCACCCGACATTGGCACGATACGCCCGAAGGCACCTGCGTGGAGTTCTGGCTGGCGACCGATCAGGGCCCGCGCCAGCTGCGTCTGGCGCCGCAGGAATCGGTGGCGTTCATCCCTGAGCGGTTCGCCGCCCACGCCCGCGCAGTGCTCAAGGGCGAGCAGGGTGCTGAGCTCAAACCACTGCGCTTGCGCGACTTCGAGCAACGCCCGGTGCTGGGCCTGTACTGCCGCCAACATCGCCAACTGATCCAGCTTGAGCACCGTCTGCGCAGCGCTGGTATCGATGTATACGAGGCGGATATCCGTCCACCGGAACGCTACCTGATGGAGCGCTTCATTACCGCGCCGGTGCTCTTCAGCGGCCAGCCGGATGCCCACGGCGTGCTCTGCAACGGTCAGCTCAAGCCGCACCCCGATTACCGCCCGCCGTTGCGCCTGGCCTCGCTGGACATCGAAACCACCGAGCGTGGCGAGTTGTACAGCATTGCCATCGAGGGCTGCGGCCAGCGTCAGGTGTACATGCTCGGGCCGGCCAATGGCGACCACAGCATCGTCGACTTCGATCTGCACTACTGCGCCGACCGCGCGCAACTGCTGCACTGCCTCAATCAATGGATGGCCAGCCACGACCCAGATGCGATCATCGGCTGGAACGTGCTGCAGTTCGATCTGCGCTTGCTGCACGAGCACGCCGCGCGCTTGCAGGTGCCGCTGCTGCTTGGCCGTAACGGCGCACCACTCACCCTGCGCGCACACCCCGAGCGCAACCATGTGTTCGTCGAGGCGCCGGGCCGCTTGTTGATCGACGGCATCGAGGCGCTGCGTTCGGCGACCTGGAGCTTCCCTTCATTCAGCCTGGAGAACGTCGCCCAGACCCTGCTCGGCGAAGGCAAGGCGATCGATACGCCGTACCAGCGCATGGACGAAATCAACCGCATGTTCGCCGAGGACAAGCCGGCCCTGGCCCGGTACAACCTCAAGGACTGCGAGCTGGTCACGCGGATTTTCGCCCATACCCGCCTGCTCGAATTCCTCCTGGAACGCGCCAGCGTCACCGGTCTGCCGGTGGACCGCAGCGGTGGCTCGGTCGCGGCGTTCTGCCATTTGTACATTCCGCACATGCACCGGATGGGGTTTGTCGCGCCAAACATGGGCAGCCAGCCGGACACTGCCAGTCCTGGGGGCTTTGTCATGGACTCGCGCCCCGGCCTGTATGACTCGGTGCTGGTGCTCGACTACAAGAGCCTGTACCCGTCGATTATCCGCACCTTTCTGATCGACCCGGTCGGGTTGGTCGAAGGGCTCAGCCAGCCCGATGACGAGCACTCGGTCGAGGGTTTTCGCGGCGCACGTTTTTCCCGCACCCGGCATTGCCTGCCAGCCATCGTCGAGCGCGTCTGGCAAGGCCGGGAAGCGGCCAAGCGCGACGGTAACGCGGCACTCTCGCAAGCCTTGAAGATCATCATGAACGCCTTTTACGGCGTGCTCGGCTCCAACGGTTGCCGCTTCTTCGACACGCGCCTGGCCTCGTCGATCACCCTGCGTGGCCACGAAATCATGCGCCAGACCCGCGCCCTGATCGAGGCCGAGGGTTACGACGTCATTTACGGTGACACCGACTCGACCTTCGTCTGGCTCAAGCACGCCCACGACGAGCAGGCGGCGGCGAGCATCGGCAAGGCGCTGGTGGCCAAGGTCAACCAGTGGTGGCGCGAGCACCTGCGTCAGAGCCTGAACCTCGACTGTGCACTCGAGCTGCAATACGAAACCCATTACCAGCGTTTTCTGATGCCGACCATCCGCGGCGCCGAGGAGGGTAGCAAGAAGCGCTACGCAGGCCTGGTGCAGGGCGCCGATGGCGAGCTGCAGATGATCTACAAGGGCCTGGAGTCGGTGCGCACCGACTGGTCGCCACTGGCCCGACAGTTTCAGCAAGGGCTGTATGAGCGGATCTTTCGCAACCAACCTTATCGTGACTATCTACGCGATTACGTACAGCGCACCCTCGCTGGCGCGCAGGACGAACTGCTGATCTACCGCAAGCGTCTGCGCCGGCCGCTGGCCGATTACCAGCGCAACGTGCCGCCGCACGTGCGCGCGGCGCGTCTGGCCGATGACTTCAATGCGCGGCTGGGCCGTCCCAGGCAGTACCAGCGCGGCGGCTGGATCAGCTATGTGATCACTACAACAGGCCCCGAACCGCTGGAAAACCTGCAGTCGCCGATCGACTACGAGCATTACCTGAGCCGCCAGCTGCAACCGGTGGCGGACGCGATCCTGCCGTTTGTCGGTGACGATTTCAACGCCCTGACTGGTCGCCAGCTGATGCTGTTCTGAGCCCGCACGGGCGCTAATTTTTCCTCGTTGCATTCGTTCTATAGGGATGGTTCGCCACCGCCCCACGCCTATAGATTCGGATGCCCACACAATGAATGCTGAAGACGCCCTGAAACTCGCTCGTCGCTTTATTGGCCTGCCGGTGGAGAAACGTCAGCTGTTTCTCGCTGCATTGGCCCGTGAAGGGGTGGATTTTGCCCAGTTTCCGATCCCGGCCGACGTGCCCGCCGAGGATCGCCAGGCGTTGTCCTATGCCCAGCGGCGCATGTGGGTGTTGTGGCAACTGGACCCGCACAGCGGCGCCTATAACCTGCCCGGTGCAGTGCGGCTCAAAGGTGCGCTGGACATCAACGCGCTGGAGCGCGCCTTCGCCAACCTGATCGAGCGGCATCAGACCCTGCGCACTGTATTCCGGCGCCGTGATGACGACAGCGTGCAGCAGGTGCCCGCCGAGCAGCCGCTGCACATCGTTCATCAGGACTTTTCGGCGCTGGCTATTGATGCGCGCGAGCAGGCGGTACGAGAGGCAGCCGAAGCCCAGGCGGTGCAGCCCTTCGACCTTGAGCAAGGCCCACTGCTGCGGGTCAGCCTGCTGCGTCTGGCCAGCGACGAGCACGTGTTGCTGCTGACCCTGCACCACATCGTCTCCGATGGCTGGTCGATGAACGTGTTGATCGAAGAATTCACTCGTTGCTACGACGCTTTCGCGCTGGGCAAGAATCCTGCGCTGGCGCTGTTGCCGGTACAGTACGCCGACTATGCCCTGTGGCAACGACGCTGGCTCGAGGCGGGTGAGCAGGCGCGTCAGCTGAGCTACTGGCAGGATGCGCTCGGCAACGAGCACGATCCGCTTGAACTGCCCACCGATCATCCACGCCCGGCGCTGCCAAGCCAGCGCGGCCGGCGCCTGGAATTCGCCATCGACACAGCGTTGGCCGACGGCCTGCGCGAACTGGCCCGCCAGCACAACGTGACCTTGTTCATGCTGCTGCTCGGCGCCTTCAACGTGCTACTGCTGCGCTACACCGGGCAAACCGACCTGCGTGTCGGCGTACCGATCGCCAACCGCAACCGCAGCGAGATCGAAGGCCTGATCGGCTTCTTCGTCAATACCCTGGTGCTGCGCACTCAAGTCGACGCCCTGCAGCCATTCGCCAGCTTGCTGCAAGCGGTCAAGGAGCGCGTGCTCGGGGCCCAGGCGCATCAGGATCTGCCTTTCGAACAGTTGGTCGAAGCGCTGCAGCTGGAGCGCAGCCTGAGCCACACGCCGCTGTTTCAGGTGATGTACAACCACCAGCCGCACGTAGCCGACATGGCCAGCCTGCAAACGGCCTCGGGCCTGAGCCTGAGTGCGGTGCAGTGGCAGAGCCGCACCACTCAGTTCGACCTGACTCTGGATACCTATGAGCAGGGCGGGCAACTGCGCGGCGCCCTTACGTATGCGGATGAACTGTTCGACGCCGCCACTATTGCGCGCATGGCCAAACACTTCACCGGCCTGCTGGCAGCGCTGGTGGCCGACCCAAATCAGCGCGTTGGCGAGCTGGCGCTGCTGGCGGATGAAGAACACGACACCCTGATCAGCGGCTGGAACCGGACCGCCCAGGCCTATCCGCTGGATCAGTGCCTGCACAGCCTGATTGGCGAGCAGGTGCAGCGCACGCCCGATGCGCCGGCCGTGCGTTTCGCCGAACAGACCCTGAGCTACGCGGCCCTCGAACGTCGCGCCAACCAGCTGGCCAACCTGCTGCGTGAGCGCGGAGTTGGCCCGGATGTGCTGGTCGGCGTATGCCTGGAGCGCTCGCTGGAAATGGTCGTGGCCCTGCTGGCCATCCACAAGGCCGGCGGTGCCTACGTGCCGCTTGACCCGGAATACCCTCAGGAACGCCTGCACTACATGATCGACGACAGTGCCGTGCGCCTGTTGCTGACTCAGCGTGCGCTGCGGCCGCTGCTGGAAGGGCAGGCCGGCCTGCAGATGATCGATCTGGATCAGTCGCAAGGCTGGCTCGACGACTACTCCGAGCAAGTACCACTGTCGCAGACCTTGCCCCAGCACCTGGCCTACGTGATCTACACCTCAGGCTCCACCGGCAAACCCAAAGGCGCGGGCAACAGCCATGCGGCGCTGGTCAACCGGCTGTGCTGGATGCAGCAGGCCTATGCACTGACCAGCAGCGATGTGGTCCTGCAGAAAACCCCGTTCAGTTTCGACGTGTCGGTGTGGGAGTTCTTCTGGCCGCTGCTGACCGGCGCTTGCCTGGTGGTCGCTGCACCCGGTGCGCATCGCGACCCCGAGCGGCTGATCGAAACCATCGTCGACAACGGCGTGACCACCCTGCATTTCGTGCCTTCGATGCTGCAGGCATTTATCCATGAATACGGCGTTGAGGCCTGCCATAGCCTGCAGCGCATTGTCTGCAGCGGCGAGGCACTGCCGCTGGAAGCGCAGCAGCAGGTTTTTGCCCGCTTGCCGCAGGCTGCGCTGTATAACCTCTACGGGCCGACCGAAGCAGCCATCGATGTCACGCACTGGACCTGCATCGACGAAGGCGCGTTGGCCGTGCCGATTGGTCAGCCGATTGCCAACCTGCGCACCCTGGTGCTGGATGCCCAGCTGCAACCGGTGCCGGCAGGTGTTGCCGGCGAGCTGTACCTGGGCGGGATCGGCCTGGCGCGCAGCTATCATCGCCGCCCCGGGCTGACCGCCGAGCGCTTCGTCGCCTGTCCGTTCGTTGCCGGGGAGCGGCTGTATCGCACCGGTGACCGGGTCCGCCAGCGCCGCGACGGGGTGATCGAATATCTGGGCCGCTTCGACCATCAGGTCAAACTGCGTGGCCTGCGCATCGAGCTGGGCGAGATCGAGACGCGCCTGATGCAGCAGCCGCAGGTCGATGAGGCGGTCGTGCTGGTGCAGGAAGGCAAACACCTGGTGGCGTATCTGGTACTTGCTCAGGAGCCACAGGAGGGCTGGCAGGCCCAGCTCAAGAATGCGCTGCTCGAATGCCTGCCCGAGTACATGGTGCCGACCTACTGGCTGGCATTGGACCAGCTGCCCGTGACTGGCAACGGCAAGCTCGACCGCAAAGCCTTGCCACTGCCGGAGGCGCCGCCGCAGCAAACCTACGTGGCCCCGCAGGACGAACTGCAACGGCTGCTGGCCGGGATCTGGCAGGACGTGCTCGGCGTAGCCCAGGTAGGTCTGGAAGACAATTTCTTCGAGCTTGGCGGCGACTCCATCGTCTCCATTCAGGTGGTCAGTCGCGCGCGTCAGGCCGGCGTGCGGCTCAAGCCGCGTGACCTGTTCCAGCATCAGACGGTGCGTAGCCTGGCCCAGGTCGCGGTGCGCGACAGCCAGGCCCAGCAAGAGCAGGGGCCGGCAACCGGCGACGTACAGCTGACGCCGATCCAGCACGCGTTCTTCGCGCTGGACATGCCGCAGCGCAGTCACTGGAACCAGTCGCTGCTATTGAGCCCGCGTGAACCGGTGCAAGCCGAAGTGCTTGAGCAAGCCTTGCAACTGTTGCTGGCCCAGCACGATGCCCTGCGCCTGCGTTACACCGCGCAGACGCAAGGCTGGCAGCAGGCGTATGCGCCGGTCAGCAGCGCTCGAGTACTCGAATCCGCGCAGGCAACCGACACCGCCCAACTGGCAGCACTCTGCGATGGGGTGCAGTGCAGCCTCGATCTGCAGACAGGGCCACTGCTGCGTGCGCTGTTGGTAGAGCTGCCTGATGGCGAGCAACGCTTGCTGCTGGTCATTCACCACCTGGTGGTCGATGGAGTTTCCTGGCGGGTGCTCCTCGAAGACCTGCAACTGGCTTATCAGCAATTGGCCGCCGGCCAACCAGCCAGGCTGCCGGCTAAGACCAGCAGCTATCAAGCCTGGGCCGCGCGCCTGCAGCAGCACGTACCGGCTGTGCTCGATCAGCTGCCGTACTGGCTTGCCCAGCATCAAGACATCGCCGAACTACCGTGCGACCGCCCCCACGGCGCCCTGACCAATCAACTGCAGCGCAAGGTCGAAGCGCGTCTGTCGCGAGAGGCCACCCGGCAACTCTTGCAAGTCGCGCCGGCGGCCTACCGCACCCAGGTCAACGACCTGCTGCTGACCGCTTTGGCGCGCCTGCTGCAACGCTGGACGGCGCAACCAGGCTGCCTGATCCAGCTCGAAGGCCATGGCCGCGAAGACCTGGGCGACGACCTCGACCTGACCCGCAGCGTCGGCTGGTTCACCAGCCTGTTCCCGGTACGCCTGCAAGTCCCGGCCGACTGGCCGGGTTCGATCAAGGCGGTCAAGGAGCAGTTGCGCCGGGTGCCCGGCAAGGGGCTCGGTTATGGCCTGCTGCGTTACCTCGCCGAGCCTGCCGTCGGCGCACAACTGGCCGCGCTGCCAGCGCCGCGGGTGACCTTCAACTACCTGGGCCAATTCGATGGCCAATTCGACCAGGCGGCGCTGTTCGCCCCGGCCAGCGAACGCAGCGGCCAGGCGCAGGACCCTCAAGCGCCGCTGGCCAACTGGCTGACCGTTGAAGGCCAGGTGTACGCCGGGGAGCTGGCCTTGCAGTGGGGCTACAGCAGCGCCATGTATGACGATGCCAGCGTCCAGCAACTGGCCGACGGTTATCTGCAGGAGCTGCACGCGCTGATTGCCCACTGCCTGCAAGTGCCGGCCGGGCAGGTGACGCCCTCGGACTTCCCGCTCGCCAGCATCAGCCAGGCGCAGCTCGATCAGCTGCCCGCCAGCGCCGATCAGGTCGAAGACCTGTACCCGCTGGCGCCGATGCAGCAAGGCATGCTCTTTCACAGCCTGTACCAGCCGGCAGATGGCGCGTACGTCAACCAGATGCGCCTGGACATCGCCGGCCTCGACGTCGAGCGCTTCCGTCAGGCCTGGCAAGCGGCGCTGGATCATCACCCGATCCTGCGCAGCAGCATCCATTGGCAGGGCCTTGAGCACGCGCATCAGTTGGTCCATCGCCAGCTGCAACTGCCGCTGACGTTGCTCGAAGCGGGTGAACATGACCTTGACCAGTTGGCCGCCGCCGAGCGCGCGCTGGGCTTCGATCTGGCTCGCGCGCCATTGCTGCGCCTGAGCCTGGTGCCGACCGGTAGCGGCGACTGGCACCTGATCTACACCAGCCACCACATTCTGCTCGACGGCTGGAGCAACGCCAGCCTGCTGGCTGAGGTGCTCGGGCGTTATGCAGGCGTACAGCCGAGCGCTGCACCAGGGCGTTACCGCGACTATCTGGCCTGGTTGCAGGGGCGCTCTGCTGAAGCTGCCAAGGCCTACTGGCAAGTCAACCTGGCGCCGCTGGAGCAGCCGACCCTGCTCGCTGAAAGCCTGCGCCGACCGGCGCACGGCAGCGGCTACGGGCAGCTGCTGACCGAGCTCGAGCCCGTGCAGACCGACGCGCTGAAGGCGTTCGCCCGCGCCCATAAAGTCACCCTCAACACCTTGCTGCAGGGGGCCTGGGCGGTGTTGTTGCAGCGTTACAGTGGGCAAGCGTGCGTAGCCTTCGGCGCCACCGTGGCTGGGCGCCCGGCCGAGTTGCCGGGCATCGACGCGCAGCTTGGGCTGTTCATCAATACCTTGCCGATCGTCTGCCAGCCGCACCCGCAGCACAGTGTGGCGCAGTGGCTGCAGGCCTTGCAGTCGCACAACCTGGCGCTGCGCGAGTTTGAGCATGTGCCGCTGTACGAGATCCAGGCCTGGGCTGGACAGCAGGGCAACGCGCTGTTCGACAGCCTGCTGGTATTCGAAAACTTCCCGGTGGCCGAGGCCTTGAGCCAGGCTGACAGCAGCGGGTTGCGCATGCGCAACCTGAGCAACCACGAGCAGACCAGCTATCCGCTGACCCTCGGCATCGAACTGGGCGCGACCCTGCGCCTGGACTTCAGCTACGATCTGGCGCGGTTCAGCAGCGAGCAAGTAGCCGGGTTGTGCAGCCAATTGCGCCACCTGCTTGAGCAGTTTGTCGCCGCCCCGCAAGGCGTGCTCGGCAACCTGACCCTGCTTGATCACACCGGCCAGCACAACCTGCTGCAACGCCAGGGCGACAGCTGCATGGCGCTGCGTGATCAAGCGCTGGTGCATCAGCGTATCGCTGCTCAGGCCGCCAGCACGCCTGGAGCATTGGCGGTGTGGACCTCGGCAGCAAGCCTTGACTATGCCAGCCTCAACCAACAGGCCAACCGCCTTGCCCATTGCCTGATCGAATCCGGCGTCGGCCCCGGCCAACGTGTCGGCTTGGCACTGCGGCGTACCCCGCAGTTGATCGTCAGCCTGCTGGCAGTGCTCAAAAGTGGCGCCGCCTATGTGCCGCTCGACCCCAGCTACCCGGACGAGCGCTTGCTGTTCATGGTCGAGGACAGCCGTCTCGACCTGTTGCTCAGTGAGGGTGGGCTGCTTGGTAATCTGGCACTGCCGGCTGGCTTGACGCGGCTGCAACTCGACGCGCTGGGCGATCAGCTGGCCAACGCATCAACGCTGGACCCGGCGAACCGCGCTTGTCCTGAGGACCTCGCTTACGTCATCTACACCTCAGGCTCCACCGGCAAACCCAAGGGCGTGGCGATTGCCCATGCGGCCCTGCGCGAGTTCTGCGAAAGCGCCGCTGACTATTCCCGGCTTGCCGCCAGCGACCGCGTCCTGCAGTTCGCCACGTTCAGCTTCGACGGCTTTGTCGAGCAGTGCTACCCACCCTTGAGCGTCGGCGCGGCGCTGATCATGCGCGATGACCAGCCGTGGTCGGTCGAGCAGTTGGCCGAGGTGCTGGTCGAGCAGGGCGTGACCCTGGCCGACTTGCCCGCTGCCTACTGGCATCTGTTGGCCAAGCTGTGTGCCAGCGAAGACCGCAGCCTGGGGCGGTTGCGCCAGGTGCACGTCGGCGGCGAGGCGATGTCGGTCGAGGGCTTGCGCCTGTGGCATGCGGCCGGGCTGGGCGCGGTGCGCCTGGTCAATACCTACGGCCCGACCGAGGCGACGGTGGTGTCCAGCGTGCATGACTGCCAGTTGGCCGACGCCAGTGCCGTATATGGCGTGCCCATTGGCCAGGCGATTGCCGGGCGCAGTTTGCGCATTCTTGATGCTGGCGCCGAGCTGCTGCCGGCCGGCGCAACCGGAGAGCTGTGGATTGGCGCTGCGGCGAGCCTGGCACAGTGTTATTTCGACCGCCCGGCGCTCACCGCCGAGCGCTTCTTGCCCGACCCGTTTGCCAGCGAGCCCGGCGCGCGGCTGTACCGCAGCGGCGACCTGGTGCGCTATAACCCGGCAGGTGCTATCGAATACGTCGGCCGCATCGACCACCAGGTGAAGATCCGTGGTTTTCGCATCGAGCTTGGCGAAATCGAAGCGCGCCTCGCGGCTCAGCCCGCCGTGCGCGAGGCAGTGGTCGTAGCGCTGCCAGCCCGCCATGGCCTGCAACTGGTGGCCTATGTGGTGCCAGTCGATGACCTGGAGGCGCTGGCCGTGCCAGCGCAGGATGACCTGCGCGGTGTTATTCAAGCCGCGTTGAAAGCCGATTTGCCGGACTACATGCAGCCCAACCAGCTGATCTTGCTGGCGCGCCTGCCGCTCAACCCCAACGGCAAGCTCGACCGCAAGGCGCTGCCCGCGCCGCAGGCCGTCAGCCACAGTCAGGCGCTGCCGCAGACCGATCTGCAGCGCCGTGTTGCCGCCATCTGGCAGTCGGTGCTGGACGTGGCGCAGGTCGGCCTCGGCGATAACTTCTTTGCCCTCGGCGGCCACTCGCTGCTGGCCACGCAGGTGATCAGCCGGGTGCGTCAGGAGCTGGGCGTACAGCTGGCCCTGCGCAGCCTGTTCGAGGCGGCCACCCTGCAAGACTTTGTCGCCAGCATCGAACACAGCGAGCGCGCTGCGAGCATGCCGGTGCTGCGCCGGGTCGATGAGCGCCAGCCGCAGCTGCAGTCGTTTGCCCAGCAGCGGCTGTGGTTCCTCTGGCAACTCGAGCCGCACAGCTCGATGTACAACATTGCCCGCGCGCTCGAGCTGACCGGCACGCTGGACCCGCGCGCGGTGCGCCAGGCCTTCGACATGCTCGTACAGCGCCATGCAGTGCTGCGCACCACCTATTTCGAAGCCGATGGCGAGCATTGGCAGCAAGTGCATCAGCAGCTGGCGCCGGAATTCGCCTTCACTGATCTGCGTGGCTCAGCCGAAGTGCAGGCTGCGCTCGAGCAGCACCTGCAGAGCGAGGCCCGCCAGCCGTTCGACCTGGTCGACGGCTCGCCGATGCGCGTGCGCCTGCTGCGTCTGAGCGAGCAGCGCCATGTGCTACTGATCACCCTGCACCATATCGTCGCCGACCACTGGTCGTTTGGTCTGCTGCCGGCGGAGTTCGTCAGCCTGTACCAAGCGGCCCGCAGCGGCAGCCCATCGGCGTTGCCGGAGCCACGCCTGCAATACGTCGACTTCGCCGTCTGGCAGCGCGAGTGGCTGGCGGCCGGTGAGCTCGAGCGGCAGCTGGCCTACTGGCGCGCCCAGTTGGGCGATGACCACCGCTTGACCAGCCTGCCGGCATCGCCTGCACGCCAGGCAGCCTCGGCCAATGCCGCCTATTGCGAGGTGCACGAGTTCCACTTCAGCCCGGCCCTGAGCGAGGCCCTGCGCGAATTCGCCACGGCGCGGGGGGTGACCTTGTACATGCTCCTGCTGGCCGGCTTCAGCGTGGTAGTGGCCCAGCGCAGCGCCAGCAGGCGGGTGCGCCTGGGTACCGATGTGGCCAACCGCAACCACGCCGGGGTTGAAGATCTGGTGGGCTTCTTCGTTAACCAGTTGGTACTGCAATTGACGGTCGAGCCACAGGCCAGCGTCAGCCAGTTGCTGGAGGCGGCGCGCAGCACCGTGATCGGCGCTGCCGACCACCAGGACCTGCCGTTCGAGCGCTTGGTGGAAGCCCTGCGAGTTCCGCGCAGGGCAGGGCGTTCGCCGCTGTTTGCGATCAAGTTCATCTATCAGGACAGCAGCGATGTGCCGCTGTCGATCGACGGCCTCGAGATCCAGCCATTGCCGGCGGGTAAAGCCGCCGCCGAGCTGGACCTGATCGCCGAGTTCGTCAACGCGCCCGCCGGCATATACCTGGGGCTCAAGTGCGATGCCGGACTCTACGCCAGTGCCGACATGGCCTGCCTGTTTGGCCAGTTGCAAGGGGTGTTCGAGCACATGCTTGGCGACCCGCAGGCGGCCTTGGCGCAGTTGCTCGAAGGTGCAGCGCAGGTGCAACAGGCGGCCGAGCAACAGGCCCTGGCCGAGCGCCAGGCGCAATTGCAGCAACAGCCGATCCAGCGTCGTCGCCCAGGCCGGGTGGCGGTCGAGTAACGGCGGCAAGGACAGTCAGGCAGGTGCGCGCCAGGGGGCGCCACCTGATACACGAATGGGAGAGGTGCAATGTCGAATTTCGAGTCGCAAGTGATACCGGCGCTGGGCAAGGGGCGGCGCAAGAGCCTCAGCCTGGACCAGTCCAGCCTGGTCACCTTCAGCCCGATGTTCGCCGACCGCCCGCTGCCGCTGGTGTGCACGCCAAGCATGCCCGGGGTCAACCTGATCGAGTGGGCCGGGCAGAACCGCGCCCTGATCGAAAGCAAGCTCGACCAGCATGCGACCCTGCTGTTTCGTGGCTTCAACGTGCCGGATATCCACGCCTTCAACCAGTGCGTCGATGCGATTTCCGGCGGCGCGCTGGAGTACCTGTTCCGCGCCTCGCCGCGCACCCAGATCACCAAGAAGCTCAACGTCTACAGCTCCACCGACTACCCGTCGGCAGAGAAGATTTTCCCGCACAACGAGCACTCCTATTCGCCGGTGTTTCCGCTGCACCTGTACTTCTATTGCGATCAGCCTTCGGCCACCGGCGGCGAGACGCCGTTCGGTGATACCCGGCTGCTGCTCGAACGCATCGACCCGCAGGTGCGCGATGAATTCATCCGCAAGCGCGTGCTCTACGTGCGCAATTACGGCGACGGCATGGGCCTGCCCTGGCAAACGGTGTTCCAGACCGAAGACCGCGCCGAAGTCGAGGCTTACTGCGCCAGGATTGGGATCACACCTGAGTGGAAGCCCGGCAATCGCTTGCGCACCCGCCAACAAGGCCCCGCGGTGGTGCGCCACCCGCGTACGGGCGAAACGGTGTGGTTCAACCACGCCACCTTCTTCAACGCGCTGACCCTGCCCGAGAGCATTCGCGACAGCCTGCTGGCCGAATTCGAACCGCAGGACCTGCCGCAAAACACCTACTTCGGTGACGGCTCGCCGATCCCCGAAGACTACATCCGCCACCTGCAGCAGCTGTACCGCGAGGTGATGGTCGAGTTCCCGTGGCAGCAGGGCGACGTGGTGGTGCTGGACAACATCTTCACCATCCATGCCCGCAACGGTTACAGCGGCCCGCGCAAAATTCTCACCGCAATGGCAATCCCGCTGAAAAGCACCGACGTGGCCATTGGTTAAGGACATCAGCATGACGTACAGCACTCCAGCAGAAATCTTCCAGACCTCCGCCCAGCAAGCCGCACTGCTGCGCGCCGAACGCAATGCCGGGCGCCCGCTGCTGGCCACCCTGCAGCTGCCTGCCAGCGTTGTCGGTGACGACGCGCAGTGGCACGCCGCGCTGCTGCAACTGGCCGAGCGCCACGAAATCCTGCGCACTCGCTACACCCAGGTGCCTGGCCTGCAGTTGCCCGCCCAGGCGATCAGCGCGCAGGCCGAGGTACGCCTGATGCACGCGACTGACCTTGAGCACGCCCGCGAGCTGGCTCGCGCAGCGTTGGCAGAGACGCCGCTGGTGGCAGTGCGTTGGGCTGAGCAAGTGCTGCTCGCCGCGCCGCTGGCCAGCCTTGACCGGACCAGCCTGCGCCTGTTGGCTGATGAACTGGCGGCGCTTGGCCAGGGCCAGACATTGCCTGAATTCGATGCCTTGCAATATGCCGACTACGCCGCTTGGCAGGAGGAGCTTGCCGAGCAGCAATTGGGCCAAGAGGGCCTGGCCCATTGGCGCGGTCTGCTGGCGCAATTTACTCATGCCCCGCAGCTGCCATTCGAGCGTCGGGTTGGCCTGGGCGGCGAGCGGGAGTCGAGCCGTCTGGAGTTGCCATTGGCGACCGTGGCTGGCTTGGCGGCGCAGCTTGGGCTGCCGGCGCAGGTAGCGCTTGGCGGGCTATGGGCAGGTTTTCTGGGCGGCCTGCTGGGCGAGCAACGAGTTTTGCTGAGCCTGCTGGTGGATGGTCGCAACGAACAATTGCTCGCCACCTTGGGCCACTTCGCTCGGCGTCTGCCGGTTGCCGCAGAGGTGCCGGCGCAGCAGTCTGTGCGTGAGCACCTGCAGGGCTTTGCCCAGCAGTTGGCGCAGAGCCGCTCCTGGCTTGAATGCTTCAATGAAGTGGAACTGTTCGAGAGCAATCTGGACCACCCCGGCCCGTTGCTGCTTGGCGCTGACATCGAGCTGGAGACTGAGCACGATCTGGTGCTGGTGCAAGATCCCGCTCAAGCCGAAAAACTCCACCTGCAGGGGCGCCGCTGCGGTCAGCAACTGATTCTGCAACTACTGGCCCCGGTCGGCCTGCTCGCACCGGGCTTGCTGGATGCCTGGCTGGCCCAGTTTGCTGTGTTCATCGCCGGGGCTGCGGCCGCACCTGAGCACCCCGTCAGCGACATCGCCACGCTCGATGCCGGCCAGTCGCAGCAGGTGCTGGCGTCGCTGGACCACAGTGCCAGCCTGCAGACGGCGCAGGCGCAACTGCTGCACCAACTGTTCGAACGCCGCGCCGCGCTGCATCCGCAGCACATCGCCTTGCAGGTCGAAGGCCGCCAGCTGAGCTACGCCGAACTCGACCGCCAGGCCAACCGCCTGGCGCGGCGCCTGCAGGCCGAAGGTGTCGGCCGTGATGCCCTGGTGGGCGTCTACGGCGGCCGCTCAGTGGAAATCGTGGTGACCCTGCTGGCCATTCTCAAAGCTGGCGGCGCGTATCTGCCGCTGGATCCGTCCTATCCGCACGAACGGCTGAGCTTCATGCTTGAAGACGCTGGCGTCCGCTGCCTGGTGCGCTTGCAGGCGCTGCCTGAAGCACTGACGCTGCCCGCTGCAACCGTGCAGCTGGAAGTGACCGCGCAGACGTTGGAGGAGGGCGACGCCAGCCCGCTGCCAGCCAGCAATCACAGCGACGATCTGGCCTATGTGATCTACACCTCCGGCTCCACCGGCCTGCCCAAAGGCGTGATGATCAGCCATGCCAACGCCTGTGCCTCGACCCAGGCGCGGTTGCAGTTCTACCGCGAACCGATCCAACGCTTCCTGATGCTGTCGTCGTTCTCGTTCGACAGCTCGGTGGCCGGCATTTTCTGGACCCTCGCTCAAGGCGGCAGCTTGTGCCTGCCGGCCGAGCAGGCACACAAAGACCCGTTGCAGATCGCCCAGCAGGTTGCCGACCAGCAAATTTCGCACTTCCTTGCGCTGCCATCGTTCTATGCGCAGATCCTCGAAGCACTGCCAACTGACGCCGGCCTGGCCTGCGTGATCGTGGCCGGCGAGGCCTGCCCGGTCGAGCTCAGCGAACGCCACCAGCAACGCTTGCCGCAGACACTCTTGGTCAACGAGTACGGGCCGTCCGAGAGCGCCGTCTGGTGCACTGCCCAGGCAGTTGCCGAGCCCGTGCTGGCCGAGCGCGTGGCGATCGGCACGGCGATTGCCGGCACCCGCTTGCAGGTGCTCGACGAGGAGGGCGAACTGGTCGGCTTCGGTCGCCCGGGTGAGCTGTATATCGCCGGCGCCGGCCTGGCCCGCGGCTACCTGGCAAGGCCGAGCCTGACCGCCAGCCGCTTCTTGCCGGACCCGCACGGGGCAGTACCCGGGGCGCGCCTGTACCGCACCGGCGACCGCGTGGCCTGCCGCCCGGACGGCGTGCTCGACTACCTTGGACGCCTCGATTTCCAGCTGAAGATTCGCGGCTTCCGTATTGAGCTGGGCGAGATCGAAGCGCGTCTCGGCGCTGACAGCCGTGTCCGCGAAGCGGCGGTGGTTGCCCGCGATACCGCAGCCGGCAAGCAGTTGGCCGCCTATGTGGTATTGCACGCCGACGCGCCTGCCGATGCCAGTGAAGCGGCGCTGCTGGAGCTGCTGCGCGAGCAATTGCCCGAGCATATGGTGCCAGCCTTCATCAACGCGCTCGAGCGCATGCCGTTGACCCCCAACGGCAAGCTAGACCGCAACGCGCTGAGTGCCCGCGAGCAACGCGGTCAGGCCTACGTCGCACCGCGCAATGAGCTGGAGCAGACGCTGGCGCGCATCTGGCAAGAGGCGCTGGAGCTGCCGCAAGTCGGTATCCACGACAACTTCTTCGCCCTCGGCGGGCATTCGTTGCTGGCCACGCGGATTCGCTCGCGGGTACACAGCGAGCTCAATATCAACCTGCCGCTGCGCGCATTTTTCGAAGGTGAAACCGTCGAGTTGTTGGCCCAGCAGGTCGAGCTGCACCGCGATAACGAAGTCAACGAAGACAAGCTCGATGCCCTCGAAGCCCTGTTCGCCGAGGCTGAGCAGCAATGAGTCAGCTACCCGATCGGATGTTGGCCCTGGCCAAACGCTTTGCCGGCTTCAGCCCAGCGGAACGCAGCGCCCTGCAAGCGAAGATGATCGCCCAGGGGCTGTCGCTGGATATTCTGCCGATTCCGCCGCGCGAGGCGGGCATCAGCGAGTTGCCGGCCTCGTATGCGCAACAGCGGCTGTGGTTGGTATGGCAACTGGACCCGCAGTCCAGCGCCTATAACCAACCCGCGCAGCTGCGCTTGCGTGGACAGCTGAACAGCACCGCGCTGGAGCAGGCGATCGGGCAGTTGATCGAGCGGCACGAAGTGCTGCGCACCAGCTTCCGCTGGCACGAGCAGCAGGTGTTGCAGGTGATCCACCCGCAGCGTCGGTTTGCCCTGACCCGGCTCGACCTCAGTGCCGCGGGCGAGGGCGCCGAAGCGCTATTGGCCGAACAGATGACGGCGCTGGCCGAGCAGCCCTTCGATCTGGAGCGTGACTTGCTGCTGCGGGCAACGCTGATCAAGCTCGATGCCGAGCAGCATGTGCTGTTGTTCTGCAGCCACCATATTGTCTGCGATGCCTGGTCGTTGCCGATCCTGGTTGGTGAAGTCAGCGAAGGTTATCGTCAGGCCTTGCACGGCCAGCGCGCTGCGCTGCCGCCTCTGGCCGTACACTACGCCGACTACGCCCACTGGCAGCGGCTGTGGCTGGAAGCCGGTGAGGGCGAGCGGCAGCTGGCCTACTGGCGCGAGCGACTCGGTAGCGAGCACGTGCAGCTGGCTTTGCCACTGGACCGGCCACGCACGGCCAGCCGCAGCAACCGCGGTGCGCGCCATGAAATCGAATTCGATGCAGCCCTTGGCGCGCGCCTGCGCGCTATGTCGGCGGCGACCGGCAGCACGCTGTTCATGCTGCTGCTGGCCAGCTTCCAGGCCGTACTGCACCGTTACAGTGGCGCCGCTCAAGTCCGCGTCGGCACGCCCGTGGCCAACCGTACTCGCGCTGAAGTCGAGGGGTTGATCGGCTTTTTCGTCAACACGCAGGTGTTACAGGCTGATATCACGCCCCAGCAGACCTTTGCCGCGCTGCTGGCCCAGGTCAAAAGCCGGGTCCTCGAGGCCCAGGTGCATCAGGACACGCCGTTCGAACAACTGGTCGATGCCCTGCAACCCGAGCGCAATCTGGACAGTAGCCCGCTGTTTCAAGTGCTCTACAACCATCTGGTCGACGCAGCCGACGCCGGCCGCCTGGAATTGCCGGGCCTGACCGTCGAGGTGCAGGGCAGCGGGCATGAAGCGGTGCGCTTCGACCTGACCCTGAGCACCCGCGAAGCCGATGGCCGCTTGTATGCAGCCTTGGTGTACGCCACTGATCTGTTCGACGCCAGCACCATTGCCCGCCTAGCCGAGCACTGGCGCAATCTGCTCGCTGATGCACTGCGCGATCCGCAGCAGGCGATTGGCGACCTAGCGCTGTACAGCCCTGCAGAACAACAGCAGTTAGCGCAATGGGCCGAAGGCGGCCCGTTGCAGCAGCGCGCCCTCGATGTACCAGCGCGGATCAGTGCCCATGCGCAAACCACACCTGAGGCCATCGCTGTGGTGCAAGGCGCACGGCGCCTCAGCTATGCCCAGCTCGACGGCCAGGCCGAAGCCTTGGCCGGGCGCTTGCGCGAGCAGGGCGTGGGCGCCGATGTACTGGTCGGTATCGCTGCCGAGCGTTCGCTGGAGATGGTCGTCGGCCTGCTGGCGGTGCTCAAGGCCGGCGGCGCCTATGTGCCGCTGGCGCCCGAGTACCCGCAGCAACGTCTCAACCAGATGATCGCCGACAGCGCCCTCGAGCACCTGCTGGTGCAGGCGCCGCTGGCTGAGCGCTTTGCCGAGCTGACCGGCGTCCGCCAGCAACTGCTGCCCGACCCGACCCAGGCGTTGTCCGGCTCAGGCTGGGCGCTGGCGCCGATCAGCGACCCGCAGCAATTGGCCTATGTCATCTTTACTTCCGGCTCCACCGGTCGCGCCAAGGGCGTCACCGTCAGCCACGGCGCGCTGGCCAACTACGTTGCAGCCATCGGCGAACGCCTGCCGATCACTCAGGCGCGGAGCATGGCGCTGGTCTCGACCATGGCCGCTGACCTTGGTCATACCGTGCTGTTTGGCGCGCTGTGCCACGGCCAGGCCTTGCACCTGATCGACAACGACATGGCGGTCGATGGCAGCGCCCTGGGTGCTTATCTGCACAACGAACAGATCGATGTGCTGAAGATCGTCCCGTCGCACCTGGCGGCGCTGCTTGGCGAAGATAACGCCGCAGTCATCCCCCGGCAGTGCCTGGTGCTGGGCGGCGAAGCCTGCCCGCCAAGCCTGTTGCAACGCATCCAGCAGCTGGCCCCGGCCTGCTGCGTGGTCAACCATTACGGCCCGACCGAGACCACGGTCGGCGCCATCACCCAAAGCCTCGATGGCGACTGGGCGCACGCTACACGCCTGCCGCTGGGGCGGCCGCTGGCCAATCTGCGCGCCTATGTGCTCGACAGTGATGCTGGCGCGCTGCCGGTGAACTGTGCCGGTGAGCTGTACCTGGGCGGTGCCGGCGTCGCCCGTGGCTATCACCTGCGTCCGGGCATGACCGCCGAGCGCTTCGTGCCCAACCCGTTCAGCGCCGATGGCGCGCGGCTGTACCGCACCGGTGACCAGGCCCGCTACCGCGCCGATGGCCTGCTGGAGTTCATTGGCCGGGTCGATCACCAGGTCAAGATTCGCGGCTACCGGGTCGAACCTGGCGAGGTGCAGGCCTGCCTGCAGAGCCACCCACAGGTGCGTGAATGCGCCGTGGTTGCTCAGGACGGCCCGACCGGCAAACAGCTGGTGGCTTATCTGGTCGCCGCCGAGGCCGATCTGCCCGGGATCCGTCAGTGGCTGGGCGAGCAGTTGGCAGCGCATCAGGTGCCGAGCCATCTGCTGCTGTTGCCGACGCTGCCGCTGACCGCCAACGGCAAGCTGGATCACAAGGCACTGCCACAACCCGACGTCAGCAGCCAGGCCGACTATCGCGCTGCCGCCAACGACGTCCAAGGTCAACTGGTAGAAATCTGGCAAGCGCTGCTCGGTGTCGAGCGGGTAGGCATCAGCGACAACTTCTTCGAACTTGGCGGTGACTCGATTATCGCCATCCAGATGGTCGGCAGGGCGCGTCAGGCGGGCATTCATATCGCCTCCAAAGACGTCTTCCGCTGCCAGACCATCCTTGAGCTGGCAGCCGTTGCCAGCTGTATCCAAGTGCTGCAGATCGACCAGGGCCCAGTGCGCGGCGAGATGCCGCTGACGCCGATCCAGCAGGTGTTTTTCGCCAGCGACATCCCGCAGTTGCAGCACTGGAACCAGTCCGTGCTGTTGACGCCACGCAGCCCGCTGCAAGTGGCACTGCTGGCCCAGGCACTGAGCACCCTGCAACAGCACCATGACGCTTTGCGCCTGCGCTATCAGCAGGTTGCCGGGCAATGGCAGGCCAGCCACGTCGACAGCATCGAGGCTTGCCTGTGGCACGAAGCCGTGGCCGACGAAGCCGCTGTGCGCGATCTGGGCCAGCGTGCACAAGCCAGTCTGGATCTGAGCAACGGCCCGGTGCTGCGCGCGGTGCTGATGGACCTTGCCGATGGCAGCCAGCGGCTATTGCTGGTGATCCACCACCTGGTGGTCGATGGCGTGTCCTGGCGGGTGTTGCTGGAAGACTTGCAGCAGCTGTACCGGGATCTGCAACAGGGCACGCTGGCGCGTCTGCCGGCCAAGACCAGCGCGTTCCAGAGCTGGGCCCTGCGCCTGCGCGAGCATGCCCGCGGCCCGCTGACCGAGGCTGAACTGGCCTACTGGCAACGCTTGCGTGACGCTGATGCCAGCCTGCCACTGGACCGCCCACACGGCGCCAACCTGGCCTGCCATGGCCGCGCTATCAACACCCGCCTGCCACGCGAGGCCACCACCCGCCTGCTGCAGGACGCTGCACGAGCCTACCGCACGCAGATCAACGACCTGCTGTTGCTGGCCCTGGCCGAAATGGTCTGCCGCTGGACCGGTCGCCCTGAGGTGCTGGTGCAGTTGGAAGGGCACGGCCGCGAAGAGCTGTTCCCTGAAATCGACCTGTCACGCACGGTTGGCTGGTTCACCAGCCTGTACCCCGTGCGTCTGGCCCCAGCCGACGATATCGCCAGTTCGATCAAGGCAATCAAGGAGCAACTGCGCCAGGTGCCGGGCAATGGTCTGGGCTTCGGTGTGCTGCGTCATCTCGGTGACGATGCCTGCCGCGCCGCGTTGGCGGCAGTGCCGAAACCGGCGATCACCTTCAACTACCTGGGCCAGTTCGACCAGAGCTTCGACGAGCATTCGCTGTTTGCGCCGGCAGCGGAAAACGCCGGGGACGAGCGCGACAGCCGTGCCCCGCTGGGCAATTGGCTGACCCTCAACAGCCAGGTCTACGGCGGCGAGTTGGCGCTGAGCTGGAGCTTCAGCAGCGAGGTGTTCGACGATGCCACGGTGCAGCGGCTGGCCGACGACTATCAGGCGACCCTGCTGGCGCTGATCGAGCACTGCTGCCAGCTGGCAAGCGGCGGAGTAACGCCGTCCGACTTCCCGCTGGCTGCGCTCGAGCAAACCCAACTGGACGCCTTGCCGGTAGCACCGCGGGCCATCGCCGACCTCTATCCACTGGCGCCGATGCAGCAGGGCATGCTCTTTCACACCCTCTACCAGCAAGCCTCGGACGACTACGTCAATCAGCTGCAAGTGCCGGTGCAAGGCCTCGACGCCGAGCGTTTCGGCAAGGCGTGGGCGGATGCAATTACAGCCCACGACATCCTGCGCACGTCCTTCCACTGGCAGGGCGAGCTGAGTGAGCCGGTGCAGATTGTCCATCGTCAGGTCGAGCTGCCGTTGCAGGTGCTCGATGGCCAAGGCGTGGATCTGGAGGCATTGGCCGCTGCCGAGCGGCAGGCCTGTTCGCGCTTTGATCAGGCGCCATTGCTGCGTCTGCTCCTGCTGGAGCTGGGCGGCGACAAGCAGTACCTGATCTACACCAACCATCACATCCTGATGGACGGCTGGAGCAGCTCGCAGCTGATGAGCGAAGTGATGCAGCGCTATCACGGCCTGCAGCCGGCTCGTCAGCCTGGTCGTTATCGCGACTACATCGGCTGGCTGCAGCGCCAGGACGGCGCCGCTTGCGAAAGCTTCTGGCGCCAGCGCCTGACGGCCCTGGACGAGCCTACCCGGTTGGCCGGTAGCCTCGCCCGGGGCACGGGTGCGAGTGGCCATGGCGAGTTTCACCATGACTGGGACGAAGCCAACAGCCAGCACCTGCAGGCGTTTGCCCGGCAACAGAAAGTCACCGTCAACACCCTGGTGCAAGCGGCCTGGCTGCTGCTGTTGCAGCGCTATACCGGCCAAGCCAGCGTGGCCTTTGGCGCCACGTTGGCCGGGCGGCCGGCAGAGCTGCCGGGGATCGAGCAACAGGTCGGGCTGTTCATCAACACCTTGCCGGTCATTGCCACCCCGCAGGCAGGCCAGCGCGTCGGCGACTGGCTGCACAGCGTCCAGGCCGAAAACCTCGCCCTGCGTGAGTTCGAGCACACGCCGCTCAACGATATCCAGCGCTGGGCCGGCACCGGCGGCGAGGCACTGTTCGACAGCCTGCTGGTGTTCGACAACTATCCGGTGGCCGAGGCACTGGGCCAACAAGCCGAGAGCAGCGTGCGCTTTGGCGACGTCGCCAGCCGCGAACGGACCAACTATCCGCTGGCCGTGGCAGTTGCAGCCGAACGCCGCCTGAGTATCAGCTACGGATACGACCGCGCAGCGTTTACCCACGCCGCCATCGAGCGTCTCAATGGCCATCTGTTGCAGCTGTTGGCCGCCTTCATGGTCGACGCCGAGCGCCCCTTGGCCAGCATCGAACTGCTGACCGAAGCGGAGCGCGCTGCGCTGTGCCACGACTGGCCACGCTTCGCCGAACCGCCGGTACACCTGGGTATCGGCGCCATGGCCGGCGCCTGGCCAGAGCGGCAGGCACTGATCTTCAATGGCCAGCGTTTCAGCTATGGCGAGCTCGACCGGCGTGCCAACCGCCTGGCCCATGAGCTGATCGCCCGCGGCGTCGGCCAGGAGCTGCGGGTGGGCGTGGCGTTGCCGCGCAGTGACGGCTTGCTGGTGGCCCTGCTCGCCGTGCTCAAGGCCGGTGGCGCCTACGTGCCGCTGGACCTCAGCTATCCGCGAGAGCGTCTGGCGTACTTGATGGAAGACTCCGCCATCAGCCTGCTGCTGACCGAGGCGCCACAGCGCGCGCAACTGCCGATCCCGCCGGGGCTGGCGGTGCTCGAGCTGAACAGCCTTGACCTCAGCCAGCACGCGAGCAGCGCACCTGCCGTCGAGGTTGCGCCCGAAAGCCTGGCCTACATCATCTACACCTCAGGCTCCACCGGCCGCCCCAAAGGCGTCGCTGTCGCCCACGGGCCGCTGGCGATGCACTGCCGCAGCACCGGCGAGGCCTATCGCATGACGCCGGCCGATTGCGAGCTGCACTTCCTCTCGTTCGCCTTCGATGGCGCTCATGAACGCTGGCTGACCGGCTTGCTGCATGGCAGCAGCATCCTCTTGCGCGACGACAGCCTGTGGACCCCGGAGCAGACCTGCGAGGCGCTGCGCGAGTACGGCGCGACCATGGCCGGGTTCCCGCCCGTCTATCTGCACCAGCTTGCCGAGCACGTGCAGCGGGTCGGCAATCCACCGCCGATGCGCCTGTACAGCTTTGGTGGCGATGCCATGCCGCAGGCCAGCTTCGAGCTGGTGCAGCAGGTGCTCAAACCGAAGATGATGATCAACGGCTACGGGCCGACCGAAACCGTGGTCACGCCGATGGTCTGGCGCACTGATTTGCATGACGTCTGCAGCGCGGCCTATGCACCGATTGGCAGTTGCGTGGGCGAGCGCAGCGCGTACGTGCTCGACGCCGACCTCAACCTGTTGCCGGTCGGTGTGGCGGGTGAGTTGTACATCGGCGGCACCGGGCTTGCTCGCGGCTACCTCAACCGCCCTGGACAAAGTGCCGAGCGCTTCGTGCCCGATCCTTACGGCGAAGCCGGTGCACGGTTGTACCGCACCGGCGATGTGGTACGCCAGGACGAGGCGGGCGTGTTCGAGTACCTCGGGCGGATCGACAGTCAGGTCAAGATTCGCGGCTTCCGTATCGAACTAGGCGAGATCGAAGCACGCCTGATGGGCTTTGCCGCCATCAGCGAAGCCGTGGTGCTGGCGCAGGAAACTGCACAAGGGCGCAGGCTGGTGGCTTATCTGGTGGCCGCCGCTGGCCAACGCCAGGCGCATACCGATGCAGCCTTGCTCGAGCCGATCAAGGCCGAACTCAAGGCCGCGTTGCCCGATTACATGCTGCCCGCGCATTGGCTGCTGCTTGAGCAACTGCCGCTGACACCCAATGGCAAGCTCGACCGCAAGGCCTTGCCGCTGCCGACGGTTGACCACGCTGCGCGCAGCTACGTGGCACCGCGCAATGACGTCGAAAGCACGCTGGCTGCGTTGTGGCAGGAGGTGCTCAAGGTCGAGCAGGTTGGCGTCACCGACAACTTCTTCGAACTCGGTGGCGACTCGATCATCTCGCTGCAGCTGGTGGGCCGTGCGCGGCAGGCGTCGATTCGCTTTACGCCCAAAGACCTGTTCGAGCAGCAGACCATTCAGGCCTTGGCTGCCGTCGCTGAAGTGGGTGAGGGCGAGCAGATCGACCAAGGCCCGGTAACCGGTGCGCAGGTACTGCTGCCGGTGCAGCAGTGGTTCTTCGAGGAGCCGATCCCGAGCCGGTATCACTGGAACCAGTCGGTACTGCTCAAAGGCCGTGAGCCATTGCAGGCCGCCGCGCTGGAGCAGGCGCTGCAGGCCTTGGTCGCACACCACGATGCGTTGCGCCTGGCGTTTGTCGAGCAAGCCGATGGCTGGCAGGCGCACTACCGTGATGTAGACGTTGCTCAGAGCCTGCTGTGGCAGGTCGAGGTGGCCGATACCGCTGAACTGCAAGCACGCTGCGAAGCTGCCCAGCGCAGTTTTGATCTGGCTGCCGGGCCGTTGTTGCGAGCAGTGCTGGCGACCTTGGCTGATGGCAGCCAGCGCTTGTTGCTGGTGGTGCATCACCTGGTGGTCGACGGCGTGTCCTGGCGGGTGCTGTTCGAAGACCTGCAACAGGCCTATCAGCAAGCGCTGCAAAACCAGCCAGTGCAACTACCGGCAAAATCCAGCGCCTATCAACGCTGGGCCGAGCGCTTGCAGACTCATGCGCAGCGCGCCGCCGCGCCAGCCGAACTGGATTACTGGTGCAGCCAGCTCAGCGGCGCGGTTACCGGTCTGCCCGGTGTTGCAGCCAACGCGATCGCCAGCGGCCTCGATGCCACCAGCGTGCACGCCCAGCTCGACACCGAACAGACCCGTCGCCTGTTGCAGGCAGCGCCGGCAGCCTATCGGACACAGGTCAATGACCTGCTGCTCACCGCGCTCGCCCAGGTGGTGGGCCAGTGGACCGGCGCCGGCTCGACCTTGATCCAGCTCGAAGGCCATGGCCGCGAGGCGCTGTTTGACGACATCGACCTCAGCCGCACAGTCGGCTGGTTCACCTCGGTGTTTCCGCTGAAGCTGACACCGGCTCACGATCCTGCAAGCTCTATCAAAGCGATCAAAGAACAACTGCGCGCCATCCCCGACAAAGGTTTGGGCTACGGCGTGCTGCGTTACCTCGGTTCGGCGGACACTCGTCGGCAACTGGCTGCGCTGCCGGTACCGCGCATCACCTTCAACTACCTCGGCCAGTTCGACGGCAGCTTCAGCCAGGATGATGCCTTGTTCAGCCCGGCCAGCGAAGCCCATGGCAGCGATTCCAGCGCTGAGGCGCCGCTGGGCAATTGGCTGTCGATCAGTGGCAAGGTGTATGACGGCCGTCTACGCCTGGACTGGAGTTTCAGCCAGGCGATGTTCGACCCTGCGCCGATGCAGGCGTTGGCGGATGCCTATGTGCAGGCGCTGGCCGAGCTGATCGAACATTGCTGCGACGAGCGCCACGCCGGCGTCACCCCATCCGACTTCCCTTTGGCCGGGCTTGCGCAGCCCCAGCTGGACGCACTTGGCGTCGCGCCTGCGGCCATCGAAGACATCTATCCGCTGGCGCCGATGCAACAGTACCTGTTGCAACATGAGCTGCATGACGCGGTGGCGGGCGACTTCGTCAACCAGATGTGCATGGACCTCGATGGCGTCGACCCGGAGCGGCTGCGCCAGGCCTGGCAGGCGGCGATGGATCATCATCCGATCCTGCGTACCCGATTTGCCTGGGCGGCGCCGTTGACTGCTCCGGTGCAGGTGGTGCATCGCCAGGTGCGGTTGCCGTTGCGGCAGGTGGATGGTTGCGAACTGAGCACTGCTCAGCTTGAACAGTTGGCCAATGATGAGCGCCTGCGTGGGTTTGAACTGGATGCTGAGCCGCTGTTGCGGTTGGTGTTGATTCACCGCGGTGGCGCGCGCTATCGGTTGCTGTGTACCAATCACCATATTCTGCTGGATGGCTGGAGTGGTTTTCAGCTGTTCAACGATGTCCTGGCTGCCTACACCGGGCAGGCGCTGGTGCGCAGTGGTGGTGGCTATCGCGATTACATTGCCTGGCTGCAAAGCCGTGACCGTTCTGCCGATCAGCACTTCTGGCAAGGCCAACTGGCCTCGTTGCACACGCCGACCTTGCTGCAGCGCTGCGCGATCGGTCGCACTGCGGCAGCGGGAGGAGGGCATGGCGAGTTGGGCTACCGCTTTGACGCACTGCAGACCGAGCAGGTTGCCAGTTTTGCCCGCCGGCAGAAAATCACCGTCAACACGCTGATGCAGGCCGCTTGGTTGTTGCTGCTGCACCATCACACGGGTGAATCGACAGTCGCCTGCGGCGTGACCTTATCTGGACGACCGCCGCACTTGCGCGATATCGAGCGGCAGTTGGGCCTATATATCAACGATGTGCCACTGGTGGCCGAAATAGATCGTCTACAAGGGCTGGGCGACTGGCTGCAGGATTTGCAGGCTCGCAACCTGCAAGTGCGCGAGCATGGCTATAACGCACCGGCTGAGATCGAAGGTTGGGCGGGGCTGGGCGGTGCTCTGGCGGATACCGTGATTGTCTTCGAGAATTATCCGGTCAGCGCCGCACAAGCGAGCGGTGACAGCCGCGGCTTGCGCTTGCAGGCCATGAACAGTGTCGAACAGGCCAATACCCCGCTAACGCTGTATGTGGAGCTGAAAGGCCAATTGCAGCTGCGCTTTGACTACCGACTCGATGCATTCGCTGAGGATGCGGTGGGTCTGCTGAACGAGCAATTGTTGCAGGTGCTGTGGCAATTGGTGGATGGGCGAGTTGATCGCAACCTGGGGGAGGTGTTGGGCAAACGACCGTTGGCGGCGTGATGGCTTGTCGTGAAGGGTGGAAAAAGGGGCACCGAAAGGTGCCTCTTTTTTTGCGATGACTATGGGCGGCACCCGTTAGCAGAAGCTCACTTGCGCTGCCTGAAGTCGTTGCGACCCAGCCGCTTGGCTTTGCGTAGAGTAGCTGAATGAGGGAGGCTCACATGGGTATATGCATTTTGCATGCATCTGCGCTAAGCGGTATCATGCAGGTGAAAATTGCTCAGGTAGATAGGCCGTGAAAGAGGGGTCGCGGCCTTTTTTGAAGCACGTCAGAATAGACCAAAAATGGACAGTCAATATTATCTTCGGCAATGCAAACGTGGGCTGCTCTATAGCGGCGTGTTTTTGATCAACTGGTATTGGCGTGATGCGTATCCCTTAGGTAATAATGTCGTCTATACCTCGCTGGTAGTCGCCAGTTGCTTATTGTTTCCGTATGCTACTAAGTGTTTCGAGCAGCTTGCGCATGTTACGCGTACCTATAGCCTGTGGCATAGATGCTTTGGTGTCGAAACCCTCAGAAATAACGGATTTATTATGCTCTATCACGTTTTTTGTTTGGTCGTAGCGCTGCCAGTTGGCGGGCTGTATTTTCTCTACGCGAGCGCGAGAAAAAGCTGACTCAATAAGTCAGCTTGTTAGATTAAGGTTTGAGAGACAAAACAAAATCGTTGAATTTCTTCATTTGGTTGTCATCGATTGCAGCGCTGACTACAGCCATTAGCACGGCGAAGGCTAGGATTCCAGCAGCCCCTGCCGGCATACCGATAGTCATACTAAAGGCGGCTGCTAACAGTATTCCTGCGAGCTTCCCTGCCACGAAAGTTTCGGTTGCCAGGAAAAAAGAGTTCCAGTTATTGGTCTCGAAGCCTTCGACTGCAGCGGTATGTAAGACCTGTAAATCCATGACTAGGGCAGTAACGCCAAAACCTTTGGCAAAGCGTGCAAGGTTCTCCGACATTTGTTTCTTATCCATGGCCTTCAGCGCAGTGGCGATTGCAGCCCTATCTGCGACGCCGAACTTCTTTTGAATGCCTTCCCGGTATTGGTCGAATGCCTTGATCGCCTGAGCTGCGGACCGGATGCGTTTACCCTGAGCAGCCTGTTCCAGTTCCCGAGCTTGCGAGGCCAGTTGATTGCCGAATTTGTCTGTTACTTCGCCATAAAAGTCGACAACGAATTTGACCGCCGCCATGTGGTCGGCTTCAGCCTCAGCCTTGGCTTTCTCCTCGGCTAGACGTTTAGCTTCCGCCTCGCGTTGCTGTTGTGCTTTGACGCGTTCTTCAGCGAGGCGCTTACCCATGGACTCGATTGCAGCATCCAGCCAAAGGACCTTGTGCGCTTCAGCGTACGACAAGCCGTATTCCGTCTGAATGCGCAGTGCCATGGCCATGTAGCCACGAGGGGATCCACCTACGCTAAGTTTGGCCTGCTTGACGTTCATCGAAATCGTGAGGGGGTTGCTGCCAAAAAAAGCGTTAGCTTTTTCTAGTGCTACTGCTCGCTCGGTTGCCAAGCTTGTAATGAGTGTTTGCATCTTTCCAGCATTACTACCTGCATCTGCTGTCGTGGCACCTAGTGCAGTTAGTTGATTGCTGAGGTGCGCGTCGAGAACTTTGGAGCTCTCGGCATAAGTTGCTTTTACCTCCCGTTCAATACGGCCTATTTCCTTCGCCAAGCCTCTGTTTGCATACTGAATTTCATATTTCATATATGCCATATGCGTGGACGCCATGCCGGGCGCGAAATTGTAAGACTGGACATTGAAGCCGATGCCAAAGGGGTCATTGCCGGTGGGTGGCTGTGCACCCACAAAGGTGGCTGGAAGATTGGTTGTCATAGGGTGTCACTCCTCGCAGTGATTAATGAAGGAGCAGTTTTGCTCCGGGCCTGCCGTTCGTACGATCGGGCAGGTGGAGCAACTGTATATGCACAAATGCATTAATGCAAATAGAAATGCATTGGAGCATCTGGTCGTTCGGCAGGATCCATCGAATGTCTTGGTAGAGGAGGTCTGAAGATGCTTGTCTGCTAGCTGAAACGTGCAAGCAAGTCGCTGCGCGGCAAAAACGCATTAAAAAAAAGCCCCCGCCGGATTCCCGACGGGGGCTTTGAGCTCGCGTGACTAGAGGTCAGGTCAGAAGCTGTATTTCACATTGAACATCACGTTGCGTGGTGCCCCCCAGTACACGGAGTCATAGTTGCCCAGGCCACTGTAGTAGTGCTTGTCGAAAAGGTTGTTCACGTTAACCGTGCCTTTGAGGTCGCGTGTGAAGTCATAACCCGCATTGAGACCGACCAGCGTAAAGGCCTTCTGCTTGAATTTGGCGTTCGGGTCATCGGTGGTGTACCACTCACCCGGTTGATAGAACGTCCCGCTCTGCCATTTGAGATTGCCGCCTACCGTGACCTTGCTCCAGTCGCCCGGCAGCCTGTAGTTGGTCGCGAGTTTCAGCAGATGCTGCGGTTGGTTGGTCGCCACGCGCTCGTCGTCGCTATCATGCGACTCCGCGAAGGTGTAACCACCCATCACATTCAAGTCCTTGAGGACCTCGCCCGAGACCTCCAGCTCGACGCCGCGTGTTTTTACACCTTCTCTGGCTTCGTAGATGGACCGAAAGTTTTGCGCGTCGTAACCGACTTCTACTGCGAAGTTGTCCTGAGACAGCTGGAACACTGCCAGGCTGGCGTTGACCCGATCCTCAAGGTAAGCGCCCTTGATACCAATCTCGTAGCTCTTGCCCGTCATCGGATCAAGCGGTTTGCCCGTCGCATCGCGGTTGTATGCCTGAGGCTTGAAAACGTCGGTGTAGCTGAAGTAGACAGTGTGGTACTGATCCAGATCGTAGGTGACGCCGGCATAAGGTACGACCTCGCCAGACACCTTAGAGTCTGCTGGCAGCTTGCGATTCACGGCGTTGATCGTATCGATTTCCCAGGTGTAGTTGACCACGCGGGCGCCCACGATCAATGACAGCTCGTCAGTCGGCTTGAAGATCGATGCAGCGAAGGCAACGCTCTGGCGTGCCTTGATATCGAAGGTTGACCACCACTGGAAATTGGTCGGGTAGTCTCCGTATCCATCCCATTGGAAGACGTCCTCGACAATCGGGTTGGTTTGGCCGTCCTGGCGAACTGATTGAGATTTGGTTTCAGAATAGTTGTAGCCAACAACTGCCTCGTGGATGCGTCCACCCAGGGTGAACGGGCCTCGTGCATAAAGGTCGAGGCCTTTTTCCTTGCTGGTGGTATTGAACTTCGACGCGGTACCGAATTCCTGGTTAATCGTGCCGTCCGGGTTGATGTTGCCGCCGATGAAGCCGTGGGAGATTCTGCCGTCATCGCGGATGCCCTCAGCGCTGACGCCGGACATCAACTCACGCGAGCGATACTGGCGTCCGCTGGCCACACCTTTGAGAATCCAGTCGTTATCGAAGGTATGTGACAGTTCGACAAACGCCCGCTGAGTTTCCTGATTACGCCAGGACCAACGGTCGGCGGCGTTGAAATCGCGATCAAACTTGGCGATGCGACCGTCTTGGTAAAACCCAGGCATCGCGTTGACTGTACTGCCGTTATCGTTGTTTTTCTGAATGTCATAGCCGACCGACAGCATCGTGCTTTCGTTAAGGTCGGCCTCCAACACACCATAGAAAGTGTTTTGCTCGCCGGTCAGGTAGTTCACATAGCTGTGCTGCTTCTGGGTACCCACCACGGTGCGACCGCGAATGTTACCGCTGTCGGTAAGAGGGCCGGACAAGTCGATGTCGGCGGTGTACTTGTCCCAAGAACCGGCACCCAGGCCGACCTTGCCCTGAAACTTGTCGGTCGGGCGTTTGCGCACTAGATTGACAACGCCCGACGGATAGCCGGTGCCGTTGACCAAGCCGGTTGCGCCCTTGAGCACTTCTACCCTGTCGTAGATCAAGCTGTCGCCGATGCTGTAGTTGTCACGCAGAGAGCCGCCTTCGGAGGAGAGGCTGGGAACGCCGTCGAACTGAAAATTCTCCAGTTTGAAACCGCGCGAATAGAAGCTATAAGCCTCTGAGCTTTCTTGGTCAACAGTAATCCCCGGCGTCTGCTTGAGCACATCGGAAACACTTTGCAGGTTCTGATCATCCATCTGCTGGCGAGTGACCACACTGACCGACTGCGGCGTCTTGCGCAGGCTCAGAGGCAAGCGCGTAGCCGCTGCGGTTTCACCGGTGGTGTACGAACCTGTTCCTTCGGTGGTGATCCCTAACGCCGCCCCGGAAATGTTCGTTGCACCCAACTGCATGGCCGAATCATCCGCCGCCCGCGGAGCGCCAAGGGTGACGACGTTGCCCTGCACGCTGTAGCTGACGCCAGTGCCCTGCAGCAGTCGCGCCAGTGCTTGCTCAGGCGACAGGCGACCGGCTACTGCTGCGCTGCGGCGGCCTTGCACGGTGTCCTGGCTGAACAGGATCTGCATGTCGGTCTGCTTGCCGAAGCTGAGCAGCGCGCTACTCAGCGGCTGCGCCGGAATGTCGAAAGCCAGGTCCTGCGCCTGAGCAACCGTTGCGTAGGGCAGGGCCAGGGCCAGGCCAAGAGCGCTCATGCTCAACGATGGGCGCAAGGCATGGCGCAGAAGCAGTGCTTTTCCTAGTGGGGTGAGGCGGTGTGGTGCTGGCATTGTGTCGGCTCTTATATATGGCGTAAGTGTTAATGCGATTGCGTCTCAACTTACAATGGAACGCATGACCCGCTGAAAACCGGAAAAGTTTTTTCAGGCCGGCTCCAGATCGCTGCGGACCTTGCCCGAATCCATCCTTACCAGCTGGTCGGCCACATCGAAATAACGGTCGTCGTGGGAGATGACAATGATGGTCTTGCCCAGCCGTTTCAGGTCGGGCAGCAGCTCGGTGTAGAAGATGCGGCGGAAGGTCGGGTCCTGGTCAGCGGCCCATTCGTCGAATACCAGCACCGGCCGCTCTTCGATCCAGGCATTGACCAGCGCCAGGCGCTTGCGCTGGCCGGTGGAGAGGTCGGTGGTGGTGAAGGCGCCGTCGCGGATGCTGACCTTGTGGGCAATTTCCAGGCGTTCCAGATAACGGGCAGCGTCTGCCGGCAGGTCGCCGTCGCCCTGGACCAGGTCGTCGAACAGGTAGTAGTCGGCGAAGATGGTGGTGAACAACTGGCGATAGTCATCGCGGTTTTGTGCCGTTACCGCCTGGCCGTTCAGGCGTATTTCGCCTTGCTGCGGCTCATACAGGCCCAGCAGCAGTTTGATCAGGGTGGTCTTGCCGCAGCCGTTTTCGCCAACGATGAAGACAATGTCGCCCTGGCGGATCTTCAGATTGACCGGCCCGAGGGCAAACGGCGTAGCGCCGTCAACTACCGGGAAGGCATAGCGCACGTCGCGCAGTTCCAGCTCGTGCACCGCTTGCGCGGGCTTGGCCGGGGCGTCGAGCAGCAGATGTGGCTCCGGCGAGGAAAACGTCTCGGACAGCTCGGCAATGCGTCGGAAGGCAATTTGCGCGCGGCTGACGATCGGCAGGTTGGCAATCAACTGCTCGAGCGGGCCTTTCATGTACAGCAGCACCAACACAAAGCCACTCATCACCGCCTTGTTGCTGTCGGGCCAGTAGGCTTGCATGGCCAGCGCCAGGCCGATCACGACGAAGAACAGCATCGAGCCAAAGGTCTTGGCGACAATGAAGATGTTCACCGACTCGATCTGCTTGCGGCAGATCAGCGAAGCGCTTTCACGGATGCGCTGGGTGAACATGCGCTGGCGGCGCGGGCGGTGAATGCGCAGTTCCTTGGCGCCATCGGCAATCGCGCGGTAGTGCTTTTGCAGGTTGTCTTCTTCATCACGTGCTTCGAGAAAGCCTTTCAGGCCTTTGTTCTGGGCGACGAACTGCGCGGTGCAGCCGATGGCAATGGCCACCAGCATCATCAGGAACATCGGCCACGACAGCATGGCCAGATAGCCCAGGCAGCCGAGGGTGACGGTCAGCGAGATGGCCAGCGGGGCAAACACGAAAGCGAAGTCGCTGATGGTGTCGATGTCGTGAGTGAGCACCGGGATCAGGCGGTGGCTGCGGTAGCGTTCGATCTGCGCAATCGGTGCGCTGAGGACCTTTTCGCCAAGCTCCAGGCGCAGGCGGCGGATGATGTACTGGCCGACGCGGTTGCTGCTCATGTCCGACAGGATCGAGCAGCACAGCGCCAGCAGACACAGGCCGGCGAAGGCGGCAACGACATTGCCGGTCAAGCCAGCCTCGCTGTTGAGGGCATTGTTGATGGTGGCCAGCAACACCGTAATCGACAAGCCACCGACCATGCCCAGCACGATGGACACAGTCACGAGGGGCCAGAACGGCTTGAGCAGGCGCAGCAGGTCGGCGAAGGCGCTGCGGCTGCGTGGAGGGCTGATCATGGAAACTCCTGAGTCGAACGGCGAGAAAAAGACAGATAGCCGTGCGCGCAAGGCTGGCGTATCCCTGCAGAGAGGACGAAGCGGGAGGAGGGGGATTTAGCGAGGAGAGAGGGGAGGATGAGCTGCTCGCGCTAATGGTGGACAGAAATGTCCACCATTCGCAGAGCCGCTCAGGTTGAAGCCAATTCAGATAGCCGTTACGACTCGGTTGCGTGCTGTTTTTCACTCGCGTGCTTAGGTGCAGACTTGGTTTCCTGGACGACGATGTAAAACTCCTCGCCGTGCTTCACCGCGCCGTACAGTACTGCCTTTTCGATCAGTTCGCTGGCACGCACGTGACGCAGCATCATCGGATCCCTGCGCAGATCGCGATACAGCGCCACGCACAGCAATACCATCACGATCACAAAGGGCAGGGCCACGACGATAGTCAGGTTCTGCAGACCGGTAAGGGCCGCGCCGGGATTCGCCGGGTCGCCAATTGCGAGCATGATCGCCGCAACGGTGCCGGTCAGGCCGCCCCAGAAAATCACCGTGGACCGCGACGGTGTCGTCGTCCCGCGCTCCGACAGCGTGCCCATCACCAGCGAAGCAGCGTCCGCCCCGGACACGAAGAAAATCGCCACCAGCACCATGACCAACACCGACGTCAGGCTTGCCAGCGGGTATCCGTCCAGAAGCTGGTAAAGCGCGGTATTGCTGTTGACCACGCCGTCCACCAGCAGCAGGCTGCCCTCACGCACTGCATCGATGCTTGCACCGCCGAACAAGGTGAACCAGATCAGGCTGACCAGGCTTGGCACCAGCAGCACGCCGCTGACGAACTGGCGGATGGTACGGCCGCGACTGATGCGGGCGATGAACATGCCGACAAAAGGCGTCCAGGAAATCCACCATGCCCAGTAGAACACGGTCCAGCTGGCCAGCCAGCTGTCCATCTGCGGGCCGCCACTGGCGCTGGTACGCGCCATCATTTCCGGTAGCAACTTGATGTAGACGCCGATAGAGGTCGGCAGCAGGTTCAACATCAATAACGTCGGGCCGACCAGGAATACGAACACGGCCAAGGCAAGGGCCAGGATCATGTTGACGTTGGACAGCCACTTGATGCCTTTGCCAATCCCGGACACCGCAGAGGCAACGAAGGCGATGGTCAGCACGGTCACGATGACGAGGTAAAAGATTTTGCCAGGGTGTTCGATCCAGCCGTTGTATTCCAGGCCGCCGGCGATCTGCAGCGCCCCAAGCCCCAGTGAAGCGGCAGAGCCAAACAAGGTGGCGAAAATGGCCATCATGTCGATTACCCGCCCCAGCGGCCCGTTGGCATGCTTGCCGATCAGGGGACGAAATGCATTCGAAACCAGCTGCGAGCGGCCACGCCGAAACGTACCGTAAGCAATCGCCAGGCCTACAATCGCGTACATCGCCCACGGGTGCAGCGTCCAGTGGAACAGGGTGGTAGCCATCGCCACCTGCATCGCTTCGTTGGACTGGGGGGCCGCTGAGCCGGGAGGTGGCGTCATGTAGTGAGACAGCGGCTCAGCGACGCCGAAAAACATCAGGCCGATGCCCATGCCGGCACTGAACATCATCGCGACCCACGACACTGTGCGAAACTCGGGCACCTCGCCGTCACGCCCGAGTGGGATCCTGCCGTACCGGCTCGCCGCCAGCCAGAGCACGAAAATCACGAACAGCGTAGAGGTCAGCACGAAGAACCAGCCGAAATTGATGATGACCCAGGATTGCGCCGCTGACGCGCTGGCGGCAAGAGTCAACTGGCTGAGGAAGCCCCAGAGGATGAAGGCGATTGCGGTGATGCTGGTAATGCCGAACACGATCCAGTCGATCTTGCCTTCTAGATGCCGATCTTGCCGCGCTTCTTCTGTTTTGGAGGGGTCGGTCACGCCGAGTGCGAGGGTTTCAGCGTTGTTTTCCATTGCCATAAATTAACTACCCACCTTGAAATTTTGCAGGTCTTTGTTCTTGTTTTCTCGGTAACGCTGCAAACAGTCCGACGTCAGTGCGCACTGGAGGCCCGCCGATTATCCATTTCCTGTTCACGCCGCCTGTTCTGAGAGCGTCCATGCGCAATCCTTTTGACGACTTGCGACAACTGCGCAGGGAGAATCTGGTGCAGGGCAACGGCGGGAGAAGGACGGTCAGGCGGGCGCTTGCCCTGAGCAGAGGCGGGGGATTCAACGGGGGAGGTGGCGGGCAGCCGGTTGCTTAGCGGGTTCGGCCTGATGGCAGGCCAAACCCTTTAACGACGCAAATCAGAGGCTGCGTTCGAAGAAGTATTCGCGCTCAAGACGCAGCAAGGCGGCCTTCTTGTGCACGAACTGGATGTCTTTCAAGTGGCCGAAGCCCTGCGACTTGAGAAATTCGATCTGGCGCGTGTGATCGATGCGCGGCTCGCCAAGAATGCGCTGAGTACGCGGATCATCCAGGTACATGTAATGCATCAGCGAGTTGAACCATGCCTTGAGCTTGCCCACCCCCTGGTGCTTGCTCTCACCGACCACCACATGCCAGCCGCGGTCGTAGTCGGCCACGTCATAGAACGGCGCGATGCGGTCTTCCTTGCACCAGTACACCTCGAAGTAGGCGAACGGCTCATCGTCGAAGCAGCCGATCAGCGGATGCACGCGCGGGTCGTCGAGCATCTCGCGCAGGTAGGCGGCGTGCTCTTCGAGGCTGCCGGTCTGCTCCCAGAAGTACGCCACCTGTTCCAGGTTCATCCAGCGGTTGAAGGCTTCGAGGTCGCGGTCGGGGTCGATGGTGCGCAGGCTGAAAGTGCTGTTCAGGCCCGGCAGGTGGCGCCGATAGACTTCGCCGGCAGGGATAGGGGGGCGCTGAGGGTGGCGTTTTTCGCCGCTGAAACAGTAATGCGGGGCCGTGTGCACACTGGCCGGTGCGGTCAGCCATGCCAGCGGGTTCTGCCAGAAGGTGGCGCGTCGGCATTGCAGTTCAAGGCTGCCATCTGCACTGGGCAGCTGCGTGTCGAACACGCCCTGGCGGATTGCCGCAACGGCGAATGCCTGCGGGGCTTTGAGGTTGATGCTGAGCACGGCGGATTTTTTGCGGTAGGCAAAGTGGCTGCCGATCACTGCCAGCAAGGCGGTGGCGGGGTAGTGCGCGGGCAGCGGGCTATCGATCAGCACGCGCTCGCCGTCGAAACGGTAGCTGAGCGAGGGCAGGTCGCCGACCTGCAGCACGCCCTCGGCGGTGTCGCCGTGAGTGCTGGCGCGGCGGCCATCAGGCAAGGTCAGGCTGAACAGTGGTGCGGGCATGGCAGGGCTCCCTCGGGGCACGGGTGGGGTGGCGGTCACAGTTCGCGGGCAACGCGAAAGCTCAGCCAGTCGCCGCGGTCGGACGGGATGGTGGCGTTGCGGTTGCCGGAGCGGGAGAAGATCGGCGGCTCGATCCAGTCGTTGCCGCGCATCGACAGCACCTTGCAGCCAGGCTCGGTCCAGGCGCTGCCGTCGTTGGGTGCGCCTTCATAGCTGTCGCGGTAGCAGTCAGGGGTGAATTCGGAAACGTTGCCGTGCATGTCATAGACGCCAAAGGCGTTGGGCTTGAAACTGCCGGCCGGGGCGATATTGGCAAAGCCGTCTGCTGGGCCGTAGGTGTTGGCATTGAGGGCGATGCTGTATTCCTTGTCCGGGTCCAGCGGGAACGGGAACGGGCCTTTGCTGCCGCCGCGGGCGGCGTATTCACGCAGCGCTTCGCTGGGCATGAAGTACTGCTTGCCGGTCTTTTTCGACAGCCATTGGATGTACGCCTGGGCTTCGTTGAAGTCCAGGCACACCGCCGGGTTGCGCGCTTCGTACTTGTAGCGCGGGATGCCGGCGATGCACTGGCGGCCTTCGCGGTCATCACCGCTGGGCATGCGGTAGCCGCTGTCGCGCAGGTACACATCCCACTCGCCTTTGAGTACCTGGAAGCGGCTGATGGCGATAGGGCGCTTGAAGGTCACCTCATGCTGCGGGCCTTCATCGGGCTGGCGGCCGACTTCACCCTCGGGGGTGCCCATGCTGAAGCTGCCTGCGGGCAGTACCACCAGCTCTGGGCAGTCCTTGCAGTCACGGATCACCGTGCCGGGCGCTGCGGCCTGGGCGCCGCTGCTGAGCAGCATGCCGGCGGCGAGCGCCAGGGTCAGTCCGTGCAGGCGGGCGAGGGTAGGGCGCGAGGTGGGTTGGGACATGGCAATTCTCGTTGGCGAATACATCGGTTACACCGTTTTGCGCAGCAGGGCGACAAAGCGCTCGAGCTGGGCTTCGTCGTTGAGCAGGCCCGGCGCGGTGCGGATCACCGGGCCGACATCGCGGTACACCGCATCGACCATGGCTTTGTTTTTCTGCAGGTAGGCGGCGACCTCGTCGCAGTCGCGATCCTTGACCCGGAAGAAGCAGAAACCGGCGGAAAGCGTCGGGCTGCGGGGGGTTACCAGCTCGACCCCCCGCACCGTCGACAGTTGCTGCTTGAGGTAGCTGTTGAGTTGATGGATGCGCGCCTGGATGTCGGCCTTGCCCAATTGCAGGTGCAACTTGAAGGCTTCATCCAGCGCCCAGCGGTGCTCGAATGCGTGGTAGCCACCGGGGGTAAAGGTGGTGGCAAAGTCGGTGTCTTCGGAGAAGGTTGGCACCATTGGCGTCAGGTGTTCGACCTTGGCGCTGCGGGCGCAGACGATGCCGGTGCCACGTGGGCCGAACAACCATTTATGAGTGCCGGCGATGAAGAAGTCGCAGTCCATGCTCGGCACGTCGAGGTCTTCCACGCCAAGGCCATGCACGCCGTCGATCACATACAGGATGCGGTCCTGTTCGGCGCGGTCGCGGTTGGCCTCGCGCACCAGCGCGCCGATACGCGCAACCGGCAGTTTGACGCCGCTGCCCGACTGCACCCAGGTCATGCCCAGCACGCGTGTCTGCGGGCGGATGGCCTGGCGGATATTGCCGAGAATTTCATCTTCGCTGACCAGCACCGGGTCTTTGAACAGGGTGATGCGGCGCACCTGGGTGCCTTGCTTGCGGGTGCGCAGGTCGAGGCTGGTCTCGGCTGAATAGTGCTCGTGCACGGTGGTCAGGATCTCTTGATCCGGACGTACCTGGATGCCGCCGTAGACCATCGCCAGGCCTTCGGTGGTGCTGCCGGTGAGGGCGATCTGGGCCGGGCTCACCTTCAGGTATTCAGCGGCGGCGCGGCGGACCTGGCCCTCGCGCTTCCAGGTTTCCTGCAGGTCCCAGTCCATTGCCAAGGCCGGATTGCGGTCGATCTGTGCGCGGTAGCGGGCGATTGCCTCGCGGACTGGGCGCGGCTGCGAGGTGACCAGGAAGTTGGACAGGTGCAGGTAGCTAGGGTCCTGCTCGAACAGCTGCTGCAGGTCACGCCATTTGTCGCCGCTGGCGCTGGTCGCAGGATTTTCAGCAGCCGTGGCCAGCGCGTATTGGCCCAGCGGCAACGTGGCGGCGAGCACCCCGGCCTGCTTGAGAAAGGTCCGCCGCGGGTTCATGGCTGTGCCTCCACGACAGAGCTGGCCGATTGCAGGCTGGCGACCGGTAGCGCCGCTTTTTGCACCTGCGCCCAGACGCGCATGAAGTTGCCGCCCCAGAGCTTGGCGATATCGGCCTCTGAGTAACCGCGGGCGATCAGCTCGGCTGTGACGTTGCGGACCTCGCCGACGTTGTCCCAGCCTTGCACACCGCCGCCTTCATTGAAGTCCGAGCTGATGCCGACGTGATCGATGCCGACCTTGGCCACCGTATAGTCGATGGCCGCGACAAAATCCTGCAACGTGGCCTTGGGCTCGTCTTCGAGAATGCCGTACAGCGCGCCTGCGTACTCGCCGAAGCGCTGCTCGGGCCAGCCGGCAATGATCGGGTCGCCAGGCATCAGGGCCATGGCCAGGTCTTGCAGGGGCGGCAGGTCGAAGCGCTGGCGCAGCGCGTTGAGTTTGTCACGGGTGCCCTGGGTCAGCGGTTTGAGGTATTGCGAGAACGCTACCACCTGGACCACACCGCCACTGTCCTTGATCAGCTGCAGCTCGCGGTCGCTGAGGTTGCGCGGGATGTCCACCAACGCCCGCGGCGCTGAATGCGACGCTACCAGCGGTGCGCGGCTGAGCTGGGCGACCTGCTCCAGCGCTGGAGTCGACATCTGCGACACATCGATGATCACGCCCAGGTCATTGAGCCGCTGCACGGCCTGCTTGCCAATTGCCGACAGGCCGCCGAGGGCATTTGGGGTGTCGTTGAAAAACGGCATCGGCCGCGATGAGTCGGCCCAGGCATTGTTGCCGATATAGCTGAAGCCGAACATGCGCATGCCGCGCGCAGCCCAGGTGTCGAGCAGATCGATGTCATTACCCAGTGGGTACGCATTGAGCATGCTCAGAAAGATCACGAACTTGCCTTCACCGTGCAGACGGCGGAAGTCGTCGGGGCTGTAGGCGATGGCGACCTGATTGGGAAAGTCGCGGACCAGGCCGGTGATGATCCGGTAGCGCACTTCCTGCTGGTGGCGCGCTTCATCGACAAAGGCGGCGGTTGGCTTGTGCGGCGCATTGTCGCCGTTCCACATCTCTGGCCAGCCAAACAGGTTCAACGCGGCACCCGACAGCCGACCGCGGTTGAGCTTGACCAGATCGAACTGGCCCGCGCCGTCTTTATCGAACTCGTTGCCGGCGCTGGCGTAGTCCAGCGGCAGGCTGATATGGCTGTCAAAGGTGAGCATGTATTCATGCAGCGCGTCCGCCTGCTGGATCACCTCGGCGGGGTAGCCGCGGTTGCTCCAGTGGTCCCAGGCCAGGTAGCCGCCGCCACCCAGCGCCAGCAGCAGGGGCAGGCCCAGGTACAGCGCCTTGTTGCGCAATCGTATGTTCATTGCCATCTCGGATCAGGGTGGTAACCGGGCGTGGCTCAAGCCACACGCTATGAGGGGAAGGACGTGTGGCCACGGGGAAAAATTAATCGCCTGGCGGCAATCGGCTATGCTCAAACGAGGCGTAGGCATTTTCCGTAGGTGCTGTCGTCCTGATCTGCGAAGGTATTGGAAATCGGCAGTTACGCTTGAGCCAAGCAGGTGTTGGATGACTTGGTTTAGGCTCGCCGACAGGATCTTTCTCCCCGATCTGTAGTCTTTGTTTCATCGAGAGAATAAGGAGATGTGCATGCTTGTCCGGTCATTGACCCTCGCCACGTTGCTAGCCGTAGCTGGCCCTTTGCTTGCCGCCGACAGCGATGCGCCGTTGGCCAAGGAGCTGGGCAAGGCCAGGCCGTTGGTGGTGATTGCCCCCAGCCCAGCTGACCCGACCTTGCGCGGCCTTAACGAGGCACTGAATGAATCGGCGACCAAAAAGGCCTTTGAGGAGCGTCAGCTGGTGCTCTACAGCGTTGCTGGCCTAGCGGGTACGCGCGAAGGGAAAAACCTTGAGCAGCAGACCACCATGGCCCTGATTCGTGAACTGAAACTGGGTGCGAGCAAAGGCACCAAGGTCATTCTGGTGGGCAAGGATGGCGAGTTTCATGTGTTGAAGGATGACGACAGCGGCGAAAAGCTTGATCCGCAGGTGATCTTCAAGGCGGTGGACGAGTTGCCTGCCAGCGAGAAGGCTGCAGCGGTTGCGGCACCGGTTGCGGCAGCTGCTCCGGAGCCCAAGGGTAAGGAGGCCAAGAACGTCAAGCCTGTCAAGCCGGCCAAGCCAGCGGCGCCACCCAAGCCGCTGGAGGATTGAGCGCAAATAAAGGTATACACGCGGTACCAAGCTGTCTCACCGGACGCCAGCCGGCCGGAAAGGATTGCGTAGCGGTCCACCCGCCCGCGTGTATCACTCTGTATCCACACCTATTCCTGACCCACTCCCATACAAAAGCACCGCAGTGCCGATACATCACCGACACACCACTGCGGCTCAATGGCTCCACTACCAACCGCAAGTGGAGCACCACCATGAAACAGTCGAAAAACACCCTTGGCCTGCTTGGCGCTGCTGTCGTCGGCAGCCTGTTGCTGGGCAATAGCGCCTTCGCCGTCGAACCGATGAGCCAGGGTTATCAACTGGCCGCCGCCAAGACCGACGCGGAAGGAAAATGCGGCGAAGGCAAGTGCGGCGGCAGTGAGAAGGCTGGCAAAGCCGAAGGCAAATGCGGCGGTGAGGCCAAAGCCGGCAAGGCCGAAGGCAAGTGCGGTGAGGGCAAATGCGGTGCCAGCGAGAAACAGGCAGGCAAAGCCAAGTCCTGACCGCCAACGTCCGCAGGCCTCGATCCTCGGTATGGATCAGGCCTGCGGCACTTGCCCGGAGTACCAAGCATGAACAACCCGCATCTGCGCACCGGCCTAGGCCTCCGTCGCGGCCTGTTACCCGAATTGCTGACCATGCCCCAGGGGGCGGTAGACTTTCTCGAGTGCGCCCCGGAAAACTGGATCGGTGTCGGTGGCAGCCATGGCCGCAGCCTGGCCCAGCTGGCTGAACGCTTTGCCATCAGTTGCCATGGGCTATCGCTGTCACTCGGCGGCATCGCACCGCTGGACCGGACCCTGCTGACCAGCACCCGGCAGTTTCTGGATCGCTTTGAGGTCCGGCACTATAGCGAACACCTCAGCTATTGCAGCGATGACGGTCACCTCTACGACCTGTTACCGATACCCTTCACTGATGAAGCCGTGCGCCACGTCGCCGCGCGCATTCGTCAGGCTCAGGACCAGTTGGGCAGGCGAATCGCGGTCGAAAACATCAGCTACTACGCCGCGCCTTACCAGGCCATGAGCGAACTGGCGTTTATCCGCGCGGTACTGGACGAGGCTGACTGCGATCTGCTGCTGGATATCAACAATGTCTACGTCAATGCCTGCAATCATCGCTATGACCCCGTCGACTTTCTTCGCGGTTTGCCCCGCGAGCGGGTCACTGCCATGCACGTGGCGGGTCACTATGACGAAGCCCCCGACCTCAAGGTCGACACTCACGGCGCGCCGGTGAAAGAGCACGTCTGGGACCTGTACGCAGTGGCCTGCGAGCGCTTTGGCGTGCAGCCGACGGTTCTTGAACGCGATTTCAACTACCCGCCATTGGCCGAGCTTCTGGCCGAAACGGCGCGCATTGCAATGGCGCAACAAGCCCGCGGGAGGCGTGCAGCATGAACCTGCATCAGCAGCAATTGCAGATGGCCAACTACGTGCGCGACCCCGTGCGCAACCCGCCGCCGGCCGATATCGAGGCTCGGCGCCTGCGGGTCTATCGCGAGCTGTTCTACAACAGCATCGAAGGGCTGCTGGCAGCCAGTTTCCCGGTCATGCGAGCAACCCTGGGCGAGCTGGTCTGGCACGCGAGAGTGCGTGATTTCTATGCCGCTTACCGTAGCCAGACGCCGCTGTTTACCGAGGTCGGCGGGGCATTCATCGAGTACCTGCACGAGGCTGATCTGGACGCCCCGTGGCAACTGGAACTGGCCCATTACGAATGGATCGAAGCGCAGCTTTTCCTGAGCGCTGATGAGGCCTTCACCCAGCTGGATACAGCCGATCTGCTGGAGGGCGAGCCAACACTGTCGTGCCTGGCGCGGATCCTGGCGTACCGCTGGCCGGTCGATCGGATCGGCCCCGGCTATCAGCCTTCAGCGCCACCTGCATCGCCAACCTTGTTGCTGGTTTATCGCGATCAGCACCTGCAGGTGCGTTTCGCCCGACTCACCCCAATGGCCTACCAGTTACTGGCCGGGCTCAGCGGCAGCGGACGGCAGCGCTTGCAGGCGCTGGGCGACGAGCAGGTTCAGGCGCAGGGCTTGGCGCTGCTCGAAGACCTGCACGCGCAGCAGCTTGTCATCGCCGCAAATTACCTGGCAGGTGCCTCGGCCTGAGCCTCGGCGGATTTCTTCGCCGGCGGCTTCAACCGGGTGACTCCCAACAGCACCAGTGCCATGCCCGCCACTTGATACAGTGAAATCTGCTCACTGAGAATCGCCCACGACGCCAGCACCGTCAGTACCGGGCCGAGGTTGCCGACAGCCGCCGTCTGGGTAGGCCCCAGGCGCTGAATCGCCAGGGCCAGCCAGTAGATCGGCAGCACCGTGGAGAATACTGCCATCAGTCCGGCATTGGCCCACACCGCAGCCGGCAACTGCGCCAGCTGGCTTACATCCGCCACCAGCAGGTAGTGGGCCAGCACCATCAAACTTGAAGCCGTGCCGCACAACCCGGCCAGGCGCATAGAGCCCATGCGCTTGAGCAGCATGCCGGTGCCGCAGTAATACATCGCGTAAGTGACCGCGCTGGCGAACACCCACAACGAGCCGACAATGATCTGCTGGCCTGCGCTGGCACTGCTGACATCGTGCACGAATGCGATGCCCAGGCCGAGATAGCAAAGCCCCATCGCCGCCATCGTGCGCAAGGTGGGCCGTTCACGCAGGGCGACGGCCTGGATAAGCAGTACCAAGGTGGGGTAGGTGAACAGGATCAGCCGCTCAAGCCCCGCGCTGATGTACTGCAAGCCATAAAAGTCGAACCAGCTGGCCAGGTAGTACCCAAGCAGCCCCAACACTGCCACCCGCAGCCCATCGGCCACGGTCAACCGTTCGCCACCCTGGCGTTGGCTGAGCCACAGCAACCAGACAAACAGCGGCAGGGCCAACGCCATGCGCATCGCCAGCAGGGTGATTGCATCTACCGCAGCTGCGGCGTAGGCGAGTTTGACGAAGATCGCCTTGAAGCTGAAGCCCAGTGCCGCGAGCACTGCAAACAGGCTGCCGTTGTCGATCTGGCGTTTGAGCATGGCATGTAAGCGAGACATGGCGAATCCGGAAACAATTGGTAAGGTTTATTCTGCGCATAACGCGGCGCACTGTAGAATCGCTATTTAGCGAACAAGGCTTTCGTTTTTGGAGAAGACCTGATGCACTTCGACCTTGCTGATCTGCGCCTGATCGCGGCGATCGCCAGCAGCGGAAGCCTGAGTAAAGCCGCGGCTACCTTTCCGGTAGCCGTCTCGGCTGCCAGCAACCGCCTGCGTCTGTTCGAGCAACGCAGCGGTTTGACCTTGTTCAACCGCCGCGCCGACGGTATGCAACTGACGCCCTCCGGGCGGCTGGTGCTGGAAGCTGCCCGTGGTGTGCTCGGCGAGGCAAGCAAGCTGCAGGCGACTCTGCACGAACTGGCCGGGCAACGCCGAATCACCCTGCATCTGGCCGCGTCGACAGTGACCAACAGCACCTTGCTGCCGGCGGTGCTGGGGCCGTTCCTGGCGGACTACCCGCAGGTCGATCTGCAGTTGGTCGAGCACAAAAGCATCGATGTACTGCGCGTGGTGCTGGCCGGCGAGTGCGAAATCGGCGTGTATGACGGCAACCTGGTCAATGACGGTGTGGTGTCGCTGCCGTTTCGTACCGAACGGCTTGTGCTGCTGGTGCCCGCCGAGCATGCGCTGGCCGAGCGCGGCCCGTTGCGGCTGGTCGACGCGCTGGATTTTGCTTTTGTCTGCCTGCCGGCCGAACGCGCCATGCAACGCTTTGTCGAGGAGCTGGCGATGAACCTGGCCATGCCATTGAAGGTGCGGGTCAGGGCGCCCAGCTTCGAGGCGATAGCGCAGTTGGTCGCGCAACACGCCGGCATTGCCATCGTGCCGCAGACCGCTGCCGTGCGCGCCGAGCAGGAGTTGGCCGTGCGCTGGCTGCCACTGCAGGAGCGCTGGGCCACGCTGGAGCTCAGGGTGTGCTTTCGCAGCTGGGAAGGACTCAGCTCGCATGGACGGCTGTTGGTGAGCTTTCTGACCGGGCAGTGAGGCGCCGCACAGAGCCCCGGTCGTCAGTTGCGATCACCGAGAACGTGCTCAACGACATCGAGGGCGCGTTGCAGACCATGACCGCTCAAGGAGCTGGATGACCAGTGCCATGAAGTACAAGGGTTTTTATTGAGCAGACCACTGGACAATTGCGTTTTGGTGCGGATGATGCATGAACAAATCGCCACGACGGAAATCGTGCGCTAGGCATACCGCGCAGGGTCGCGCAGAGCGGTTTACACCGTGCCATTTCATCACTTCTGCATACAGGCCCGTCAATCCATGGCGCTCGACCCCCCAACGATGTTGACCATCTCGATAGCCCTTGCCGCCGCTGCGGCGCTGTACCTGGCGGTCGAGTGGCGCACCGTGCGTGAATCTTCATTGCTGTATTGGAGCGCAGGCTTCGCCACCATTACCGTCGGCTGCGTACTGTCGTTGATGCGTTTGCAGGGAATGCTGTTGATCGGCATCTGGTTCGCCAATGGCCTGCTGGTTACGGCGCACTTTTTGTTCCTGCTGGGGGTGGCGCGCTTCACCGAAACTCGCCTGTCACGGGGCTGGTATTCGATTTTTGTCATCTGGACGGCACTGTTGCTGCTGCCAGACGGGCCTGAATGGTCAAAGCTGATGCTGCTGGCCAACTCGCTGCTGGTGGCGGTCACGACGCTCAAAGCCAGCTCGCTGCTGCGCCCGCATGGGCTGTCGCTGAGCGTGGGTGCGGTGCAGTTGCGCTTTGTGCTGCTGCTGCACGGGCTGTTCTACCTGGCCAAGATGATCCCGCCATTGATGCCCGGCACGTTGATTGACCTGGCGGCGTTCCGTGGCGAGATCATCCAGATTTCGCTGGTTGAAGGGGCGATGGCGATCATGCTGATCGCATTGTCGATGACCGGCACCGAGCGCTATCGCCGCGAACAGCAGATCGCCCGCCTGGCCGCGCGCGACCCGCTGACCGCAATGTACAACCGGCGTGCTCTGGAGGTGCGGGCGCCGCGCCTGCTGGGTCAGGTCAGCGCCGCGCGCCCGGGGGCGCTGTTGATCATCGATATCGACAACTTCAAGATGGTCAACGACCTGTTCGGCCACGCTGCCGGCGATCGCCTGCTGGTGGCGCTGAGCGAGATGATTCGTGGGTTGGTGCCTGCCCATGCGCTGGCTGCCCGGTTGGGCGGCGACGAGTTCATCATCTTGCTTGGCAACACCAGTCGTGAACGGGTCAACCAGCTGGGCGACAGCCTGCGCGAGCAGTTCCAGCTACTGACCTCAGGCTCTTATGCGACACCTGCGGCGGTAACCTTGAGCATTGGTGCCAGCTTGTTCGATCAGCCGCCCAGTAGTCTCACAGCGTTGATCGAGCAGGGTGACAAAGCGCTTTATGAAACCAAGCGGGCAGGGCGCAACAGCATTAGTCTGGTTGATTTGACCCTGGGCACTCCGGTGGTCGATTGAGCACAGCTGCCAACTAATTGACTGCGATGGAGCGGGTTATGGGCGGTCTCGACGAAAAGCTGTCACTGCGCGTTGATGATTACCGTGCGAGCCATGCAGTCTTTGCAGTTGACTACAGTTTCAATCTGGTTGGCTTGCGCATGCACAGCCGCTGAACCGCAGCTTACGCAGTGCAGCCTGGTGCCGGACGCGGCCGCTGCGCCGCCAGGCGTGGGCAATTGGCTGATGTAGGCAAACAAGGTCTGTTCCAGGCCATGGTCATCCAGTTTCAGTACCACGCCATGCAGGACTTGGCTGAAGCCTGACCGCGGCGCCTTCACCTCGTAGCCGGGCCAACGAAACGGCCAGCGCTCGTCGACCGCACGCTGGCCAAGCGCGAGCATCCGCCCGGGGATGGTATTGGAGGCGATGTGTTTGTTTACCTGACACTGCGCGGCAAACGCCAGCGCGCCGCGAATGGCCGTATTGGTCAGCGACCAGATACTGCGTATGGGCAGTTGTAACAGGAGCTGCGCGGCCACCTCACGGGATTTTTTCCACGCATCGAACGGCAGGCCGTGATCGGCCGCTCGGCTGAGGATGTAGGCATACACCTCCTCCACAGCCAAGCGGTGGAGTACTTCGACGATCTCGCCATGCCAGGCCGCCAGCGGCCCCTGTGACAAGTCATCGAGCAGCGCCTGCTGCAGTTGCGCCAGGCTCGCCCGCTCCGGGCCGGTCAGATAGACATTGACGATCCAGCACACTTTGTCCAGCCGCGGTACCAGTGCCGAGCCGGAGCTGAAGGCATCCACGGCTGAACCTGGATCGATCACCAGCACTTTGCGCTCGCGCAGCGTCTGCAACAACGCGCTGTCCATGTCCTGCGTGGGTGTGAGGCGGGCATCGCCGCGCAACTCGGCCAAGGGCGCCAGGCGCTGGTTGGCCTGGTCTGCATGGGTCATGAGCAAGGCCAGCAATTGCACTTTGCTGGTGAAGTCCAGCGAGGCGAGCGGCACGCCGGGGATATCATCCAGCGACCACTGTGTTCGAATCCGCTGACGACGCTCCAGGGTTTGTTGCTTTTGCTGGGCCATCCGTGATGCCTTGCAGGGCGCGCAGGTGCAATAACGCAGCAGGCGGGTCCGGCCAGGCGGGTAGTGACGATGATCGCAGCCCTTGCAGAAGGCTGGATCAAGATTCCAGCTGGTCGCCGTCTTGCCCCTGCGTCGCTCATACATCGGCACGGCGCAGTAAGGGCAGGTCACGTCCGGCGACGCGATCGGCGGAAAGCTCTTGATCAGACAGTTGGGTGCAAGGTCGAGGTTATAGCGCTGAATCAGAGCGGCGTTTTTGGCGCCACCGAGGTATTCCTGGTAGAGCTTTTCGACCTGTTCAGCGCTCAAGTGGCGCAGCTTGTTTTGATAGTCCGACAAACCTGATTTCTCCCTCGGAAACATCGCCTTGGTGTGAGGGAGGATCATGCGGCGCATCGATTTAGCCTGGGAAGAGCCAACAGGGCCGATCCTTCCTAAGCGTTTGTAGGGCGTTTCCCAAGCATTGCCGTTGGGGGCTTCAGCTTACCCGGAGCCAGATGGCGGAGGCATCGTCACTGGCTTTGAATCGGGGGTAACGCAGGCAGGCGGCATCCTCCTTTTCGATCCGACGTAGCTGCAGTGCCAGATCCGCCAGGCCGTGGTGCAGCAGATGGGCGATGAAGTCAGCGGGGGTGAAGGCCGCGTAGCTGTCCAGCAACGCGCTGAAACCGTCGCTCATCAGGACCAGGTCGTCGCCCGCTGCCACTGGCGTGCGGGTGTAGCGCAGGGCAGCGCGGGCGGCCTGGGCATCTACGCTGAGGACTGCCTTGGGCCGCTCCCGCGCCAGCCTGCGGTCAGCGATGATGGCCGGTGTGCGTACGCCATGGGCGCCAGTGCCCGGGCCCAGGGCTGCGGCTTCGGCGCTTTCAGCCTGGCGGTCTGGCGCGGGGGTGAGGAAGGCAATGCCTTGCGCACTGCGGTGCAGCACTGCGCAGTCGCCGAGAAAGCTGCAGCTCAGCTGATCGCCTTCGAGCGCTACCGCCGCGAACGAGGCGCGGGGCAGTTCCCAGGTCGCGAGCGGAAGGCGCTGACGCTGGCGTTCGTAGTCATGGGCAACGTGCTCGAAAACCGATTCACACACCTGCTCCAGGTTACCTTCAGCACCCGCAAAAGCCCGCTGCGCGGCCGCCGCCAGCCATGCTGCGCCGCCGCGTTGGCCGAGCAGGCCAGGCGGGCCGAGGTCGGTGGCGCCATCGATCACCCACGCGTGCAGGTCTGCGCTGCCAATGCGGTCGTCGTTGGCGACATCTGGCTTGCCGGCCAGGCTCAGGCTCTGGATAAGGTCGAGGTGCATGGTCGATCGGTCTTCTTGGCGGTTGGCTGGGAGGGGTTGGACCGGGTATTGGCCCGCGGGTTCGTTCAGCTCGCGGGCGCGTTCCAGCATACCTGATGACCCTGGTCGCATTCGAGTAGGGCAGTAGGTGGGGGTTGAGTCCCCAGGCCAACCTCAGAAGCTGTACTTGAAACTGGTCATCAGATTGCGCGGCGCGCCGTACACGCTATACAACCCGGACTGGCTGTAATACTCGCGATCGAACACGTTATTGATGTTCAGCGCAGCACTGAGGTTGCGGCTGATGTCGTAGCGAGCCATCAGGTTGGTAACCGCATAGCTGCTCTGGCTGAAGGTGTGCAAGTCAGCGCCAACCTTGCTCTGCCAGTTCACCCCGCCGCCAATTGTCAGTTTGTTCAGCGGCCCGTGCAGCCGGTAGCTGGTAAAGGTCTTCACGCTGTTGCGCGGCAGGTTGGTATTGATGCGCTGGTCATCGGCATCGGTGGTCACCGAATAGGCATAGCCGGCGGACGCCTGCCAGCCTTCGGCCAGTTCGCCGTTCAGTTCCAGCTCGATGCCTTTGGAGGTGGTGTCCTGCTCGGCACTGTAGACGTTGTCGTGCTGCCAGATGGCAAGGTTGTCCTGCTCCAGCTTGAACAGCGCAAGGCTTGAGTTGAGCTTGCCGTCGAGGTGCGAGCCTTTGATGCCGATCTCGTAGCCGACGCCTTCCATCGGGTCGAGCGGGTTGTTGCCTTCGTCGGTCACCCACGACGCTTGCGGGTTGAAGATCTTGGTGTAGCTGGCATACAGCGACCAGGTCTGATCAAGGTCGTAGACCACCCCGGCATACGGGATGAACACGCCGCTCTCTTTGCGCTTGACCTCGGTCTCGGCGCCGCCGTAAGGGCGCTCGGAGGTGTCGCGCTTCCAGTCGATCAGGCGGCTGCCGAGGATCAGGCTGAGGTCTTCGCTGACGCTGAAGCGCGAGGTCAGGTAGGCCGCGTACTGGTCTTCATCGATCGACGACTTGCCGCTTTCAGTGAAGTTGGGCTTGGCCGAGTTGCCGTCCCAGTCGAACAGGTTGTCGATCGCGCCGGCAGGCGAGCCGGCATAGTCATAGCCCCAACCGCCCCAGCCGGGCACGCTTTCCTTGTACTGGGACAAGGTCACCCCGGTGATCAGTTCGTGCTCGCGGCCGAACAGGCTGAACGGGCCGGTGGCGTAGACATCGAGGTTGTCCTGGCGTGGCGTACCGGAGAAGCGCACGGGCAGTTGCGATAGGCCGCTGCCGTCGGTATTCAAGTCGCCCATGGCGAAGTTGAACACTTCATCGAACTTATTTTCGGCGTGGGTCAGCTCGATCTTGCCGCTCCAGCCGTTGCCCAGTTGCTGTTCAATGGAGGTGAAGAAGCTGGTTTGCTCGTGGTCGTTGTAGGACCAGTCCGGGGCGGCGTTGAGCGAGCGCTTGAGGCTGGTGCGCTGGCCGGTGCTGAAGCGCGACGGCAGGCCCGAGCGCAGCGGCGAGTCGACGTCGCTGCGCAGGTAGCTGAAGCCCAGGGTCAGCAGGGTGTCTTCAGTCAGGTCGAACTCGGTGATGCCGTAGATCAGCTGCGACTGCGAAGAGTAGCGGTCGATCCAGGCCCTCTCGGTCTTGTAGTCGGCGACGAAGCGGCCGCGGATGTTGCCCGCGTCGGTCAGTGGTCCCGAGACGTCGAAGCCTGTGCCGTAGCGGTCCCAGGTGCCGGCCTCGCCGGTGATGCTGGCCTGCGCATCGGCTGTCGGGCGCTTGCGGATCAGGTTGATGGTCGCCGACGGGTTGCCCATGCCGCTGATCAAACCGGTGGCGCCGCGGACGATTTCGACGCGGTCGTACATCGCCATGCTCTGCGAGTAGTTGTCCAGACGAGTGTTGGTGGGCACGCCGTCGACCTCGTAGTTCTGGATGGCAAAGCCGCGTGACCAGTACGAGTCGCTCTCGGCGCCGAGGCCGTCGCGCACGACGATGATGCCGGGGGTGGCCTCGAGGGCATCGGTGAGGTTGGTCAGGCGCTGGTCATCGAGGCGCTGGCGGGTCATCACGGTGAGCGACTGCGGGGTTTCCTGCGGGGTCAGGTTGAGGCGGGTCGAGCTGCTTGACGAATAGGTGGTGTAGAGGCCGGTGCCTTCGGTGGTCGAGCCGGGGGCTTTGCCAGAGATGGATACCGCGCTCAGCTCCATCGCGCCGCTGCTGCTGGCTTGCAGGGTGTAGTTGCCGTTGGCACTGCGGCTGGCCTCCAGGCCACTGCCGGCAAGCAGCATGGCCAGGCCCTGGTCAACGTCGAAGTTGCCGTGCAGGCCGGCGGTGCTGCGCCCGTCGGTGAGGGTGCTGGGGTAGCTCAGCAGAATATGGGCGGCCTGGCCAAAGCGGCTCAGGGCTGGCGCGAGCGGGCCGGCCGGGATGTCGAAGTCGGCCTGGGCCTGCTCGGCGGCGCTGGCCCAGGTGGGCAGCATCAGCAGCGGTGCGGTGGCGGTCATGCAGGTGATGGCCTGGACCACGGCGCCGGCCAGTTTATGCTTGAGATTCACGCGTTGTTCCCCGATTGAATGGATTGTCTGGGGGTTAAGTCTCGCGAGAATCAAAAAGGGACCACCCTTGCGCAGATTTTTTTGCGTCAGGCGATGCGTGGCTTCAATGTCACCCAGTATCGGGTGAAATGCTCGACCTCGAGCTGCAGGGTGTTGGCCACGGCGAGGATGACCTTGTCGGTGTCGGCCAGCGGGAAGGTGCCGGATACACGTAGCCTGGCCAAAGCGGGATCACAGGCCAGATGGCCGCGGCGGTAACGGCTCAGTTCAGCGATGAATTCTGCCAGTGGCTGGTTTTGAGCGACCAGCATGCCCTGGCTCCAGGCAGGGGCGGCGAGCGGTTCAGGTTGCCGGCTGACTACGCCGGTTTCGGCAAAGCTGGCCCGCTCGCCGGCTTGCAGGGTGATCGGCGGCTGCGCCAGCAGGGCAGGGCTAAGCACCAGCGTGCCGCGGTAGACGCTGATCTGAGTAACGCCTGCGCGTTGCCTGACGCTGAACTGCCCCAGTTGCGCTTCAAGCCGGCCCTGAGCAGTGTGTACCGACAGCATGCGCCGGGCGCCGGCGTTGCTACGGGTGATCAGCAGCTCGCCGCGCAGCAGTTGTATCCGCCGCTGGTTCTGTTCGGTGGCGACGTTGACGGCCGTGTCAGTGTTCAATTGCAGCTCAGTGTCATCGGCCAGGCTGATGCGCCGTTGTTCGCCGACCCGGCTGTGATAATCGGCGCTGAAGTCTTGCACCAGGGCTGTGTCCTTCATGTACCAGGCACTGGCGCCGGCGGCCATCAACACGCTCAGTTGCTTGAGCACACTGCGTCGCGACGAGCCTGGGCGCAGCGCCGCCTGGGCCAGACGGCGCTGGCCCGGATTACGCAGGTCGCCCATGCGCTGGGCGAATGCTTCGGCGCGTTGCCAGGCATGTTCATGCATCGGCTGCGCCTGCCTCCAGGCCATCCACGCGGCGAGGGTGGCCGGGCTGACCTCAGGTTCCTGCAACTCGAAATGCCAGTGCATGGCCTGCTCGGCCACTTCTGCAGCAATTGGCGCGGTGCCGCTGGTCACGGCAGGTCCAGGCTGTCATCGAGGACGATGCACCGCGCGCTGGCTTTGATGATGTAGCGCTTGATGGTAGTTACCGACAGCTTGAGCCGGTCGGCAATCTCGGCGTGGCCGAGGCCATCGACCTGCGACAGCAGAAACGCCTCGCGCACCGGCCGCTCCAGGCTTTCGAGCATGGCGTCGAGGGCGATCAAGGTTTCGAGCAGGATTGCCTGGGTTTCCAGGCTTGGCGCAACCAGCTCGGGCATTGCCGCCAGCGCTTCGAGATAGGCGCGTTCGATTTTCTGCCGGCGGTAATGGTTGCACAGCACGCTCTGCGCCACCTTGGCGAGAAAGGTCCGCGGTGCGTGCAGCGCTGGCAGCTGCTCTTTGGCCAGCAGGCGCATGAAGGTGTCCTGGGCCAGATCCGCTGCGCTGTGCGAGCAACTCAGGCGTTGCCGCAGCCAGCCCGTCAACCAGCTGTGTTGCTGACGGTAGAGCACAGCCACGTTGCACAGGGCAGGTTGGGAGGATGGGAGCATGATCTGCAGGCGCCGAAGGGAAGTGTCGCAAACGATAATGCTTATCATATATACGGCTCGGGGCGATGCGCAACAGGTGCGAATCGGTTGGCTATTGCAAAGCTACTGGACACCGCACGACAATAAGAGTCATTACCACTCGCGAAACGTTCTATTGCCATGTCCGCCAATGATGCGTCCCTGCACACCGCCGTCAATGACCTGTACTGCGAGCATCACGGCTGGCTCAATCGCTGGTTGCGCCAGCGCCTGGGCAATGCTTTCGATGCCGCCGATCTGACCCAGGACACCTTCGTGCGCGTGCTCAAGGCGCGCAGCGCCCTGGAGATCCGCGAGCCGCGGCCGTACTTGTCGAGGATCGCCAACGGTTTGCTGATCGACCTGTTTCGGCGCCGTTCGCTCGAACAGTCCTACCTGCAGGCACTGGCCGCCATGCCTGAAGCGCTGCAGCCGTCTCCGGAAGAGCAGGCGATCATGCTGCAGGCGTTGGTCGAGATCGACCGCTTGCTGCAAGGCCTGGGGCCCAAGGTCAAACAGGTGCTGATCCTGTCGCAGTTCGACGGCCTGAGTTACCCGCAGATCGCCGCGCAGTTGGGTATCAGCCTGCGCAGCGTCAACAAGCATATGGCCAAGGCCATGGAACACTGCTGCTTGATGCAGATCCAGATGCAGCTGGCATGAGCCTGACCCTCGCTGAACGGCAAGCGATCAGCGCCGCAGCGCGCTGGTACGCAGCGCTGCAATCAGGGGTCGCTACCGACGCCGAGCGGGCGGCCTGGAACGCCTGGCTGCTGGCCGATCCTGTTCACCTGCAGGCCTGGCAGCGTATGACTGCCGTTGCCGAGCAGATGGCCAGCGTGCCAGGTGCGGTGGCGGCACCGGCATTGCGTGGCCTCGAGCGCTCGCGCCGACAGGTGCTGCGCAGCGTAATGATCCTGGTGCCTGCTGCGTCACTGGGTTGGCTGAGCTGGCGCAGTGATACGCCGCAGCAGCTGTTTGCCGATTTTCGGACCACGGTTGGTGAGCGTCGCCAGTTTCAGTTGGCGGATGGCAGCAGCCTGTGGCTGAACACCGATTCGGCAGTCAACGTGAGGTACGACGGCAGCCAGCGTCTGCTTGATTTGTTGCAGGGCGAGATTCTGATCAGCACGGCCCCTGACGCTGCGCAGCGGCCGTTCAAAATCCACACCCGTCACGGCGAGGTACTGGCGCTGGGGACGCGCTTCATCGTTCGCACTCACGAGCAGAACGCCGAGGTCGCCGTAATCGAGAAGGCGGTAGAGGTCCGCACGGCCAGCGCTGGCGCAGCCATTCGGGTCGAAGCGGGGCAGCGGCTGGACTTCAATAAACGCTCGTCGGGGGCTGTGCAGCGCAGTGATGCCTCCGTGGGCGCCTGGCAGCAGGGCAGCATCATTGCCGTGGAGCGGCCGTTGGCTGAGCTGTTGGCGGATCTGTCGCGTTATCGCCGCGGCGTGCTGCGTTGCGATCCGCAGATTGCCCGGATGAAGGTCTCCGGAGCGTTCCCGGTCGATGACACCGACCTTGCCCTTACCGCACTGGAAAGTGGCCTGTCGCTGCGGGTCACGCGCTTCAGCCGCTACTGGGTGCATGTCTCGGCAGCGGCCGTGTCCCATTGAAAAAAATTCGCAGGCATGTGCACTTTTTACCGACGCCGTTCGGCTCATCCCCCAATACGTTTTATTGAGCAATGTTCAGGGGGAGGGTAGGCATGTCTGCAATGCACAAACGGGGTCGTCTGGCGACCGCAGTCAGGGCTGGTTTGTTGGCCGCAAGCATGGCCAGTGTATGGTCGACGGCAACAGTCGCCGCTCCGGCGCAGGAGCAAGGCGCGGCGCGGGCGTTCGCGATTGGCCCGGGCAGCCTGACCGAGGTACTCGGCCGCTTCGCCAGCGCAGCGGGTGCTGCGATCTCTTTTGATGGCCGCCAAACAGCCGGGCTGCAGTCGCCAGGGCTCAATGGGCAGTTCAGCATTGGCGAAGGTTTTGCGCGGATTCTTGCCGGCAGCGGCCTGCAGGCCGAAGCGCAGGCTGACGGCACCTATGTGCTGCGTGCTGCGCCCGCTACTGGTTCGGCAATGGAGCTGGGCGCCACCACCATCAACGGCCAGGTGCTTGGCGCCACTACCGAGAATAGCGGCTCGTATACTACCGGCGCGGTCACCATCGGCAAGGGTGAGCACTCGCTCAAGGAAACACCGCAGTCGGTCACGGTGATGACCCGCAAGCTGCTCGATGACCAGAATCTCAACACCATCGACCAAGTCATGGAAAAGACTCCGGGCATCACCGTGTATGACTCGACCATGGGTGGAAAATACTTCTACTCTCGCGGTTTCCGCATGTCGGGCCAGTACCAGTACGACGGCGTGCCGCTGGACATGGGCAACCTGTACGTGCAGGCCGACAGCTTTAGCAGTGACATGGCCTATTACGACCGGGTCGAAGTCCTGCGCGGCGCCGCCGGCATGATGAAAGGCGCGGGCGGCACCGCCGGTGGCGTCAACTTTGTGCGCAAGCGTGGCCTGGCCGCTGCCCACACCGATGTCACCCTGTCGGGCGGCAGTTGGGACAATTACCGTGGACAGGTCGACACGGGCGGCCCGCTGAATGCGTCCGGCACGCTTCGCGGCAGGGCGGTGATCGCGCAGCAGAGCCGGCACTACTTCACCGATGACGCCAGCCGCAAGGATCAGGTCTATTACGGCGCACTCGATTTCGATCTCGGCCCTGACACTACCCTGGGCCTCGGTGTCGCCTATGAAGACGTCGACGCCAATCCATGCTGGGGTGGCTTGCCGCGCTATCGCGATCGCAGTGACCTAAAGCTGAGCCGCTCGACCTGCCTGGACCCTTCGTGGAATACCTGGCGCAGCCAACGCACTACCGTATTCAGTGACCTCAAGCACCAGTTCAATGATGACTGGCAGCTCAAGGTCGCCAGCGTCCATTCAACAAACACCCAGGATATCAAATACGCTTTCGCCTCCGGCGCTGTTACCCCCGGCGTCGACACCACCGGTATGCTCGGCAGCATGTATGACTACGACCAGGTCGACTATGGTCTGGATGCCTATGTCGATGGCAAGTTCGCAGCGTTTGGCCGGCAGCACGAGTTGGTGTTCGGCGCCAATGCGAGCCGCGCCGACAAGGACGACTTCTATTCGGTCGCGTTTCTGCCGCAACGACAGAATGTATTCAACCCTGACAAGAATATCCCTGAGCCGGATGACAGCTACTTCATCGACAATGCGTCGCGCGGTGGCCCGGTCAAATCGGTTACCAAACAGAAAGGCGTGTACTCGACGCTGCGCCTGAAACTGGCCGATCCGCTGACGCTGGTGGTCGGTGGACGGGTCAGTTGGTACAGCTCAGAGACCGATTCGGAGTTCCTCAACGGCGTTGCCCCACAGCATTCGCGCAGCCGCGAGACCGGCCAGGTGACCCCGTTTGCCGGCGTACTGCTGGACCTCAATGACAACCTGACGGCCTACGCCAGCTACTCGGATATCTTCACCCCGCAAGGCAATTACCGCGATGAAGCCGGATCGGCGCTCAAACCGTTGGTAGGCCAGAGTTACGAGTTGGGGATCAAGGGCGCCTGGTTCGACGGTCGCCTCAACAGCGCGTTCAACCTGTTCCGCACCCTACAAAAGGACCAGGCGCAGACGGATTACTTTTCGTCATGCCCGTCTTCCGACGGCTATTGCTATGTCAACGCCGGTAAGGTTCGTGCGCAGGGTTTCGAGGCTGAAATCAGCGGCGAAGTCATCGAGCGCCTGCAACTGATGGCGGGCTATACCTACACCCAGACCAAGACCCTCGACGACATCGACGCCAGCCTCAACGGCGCAGCGTTCAACAGCTATGTGCCGCGGCATGTACTGCGGATGTGGGGTGAATATGCCTTGGGCGGGGCGCTCGAGCGCTTCACGGTTGGGGCAGGGGTGAATGCGCAAAGTGACAATTTCCGCCTGTCGCCTGCCAGCGGCGAGAAAATCACCCAGGCAGGTTACGTGGTCTGGAATGGACGGATCGGTTACCGCATCGATGACACCTGGTCGCTGGCACTGAACGCTAATAACCTGTTCGACAAGCGTTACTATGCAACCATCGGCACCGAGGCGTTCGGCAACTACTACGGTGAGCCGCGCAACTTCATGGCGTCGGTGAAGGCGAGCTTTTGATGAAGGAGACTGCGTTGATGGATCGGGCCTATTGGCTAGCGCTAGGTGGTCGCGCGGCGCAGGATATTTATGCCTGGTCGGCGTTCGTCGCGGCCACGGAGTTTCTCTGGCAGGACGCTGCGCTGGTCAAGGACAGCGATGCCTGGCAGGCGCTGTGGTTTGAACTTGAGATCGTCAATGCGCTGGCATTGGCCGAGTGGGATGAGCAGGGGCGACCTGGAGACTGGTCGGTGCGCTGGGGTAAGGATTATCAGCAGGATGCGGCTGAGCTGGCGGGGCGGTTGCTAGCGCTGTTGGAGTGATCCGGATTTCGACATGGGGGGCTGCGCGGCAGCCCCCAACCATCCAACGGTCTGTTATCAATGCGCGCCAGTTAGGTGGCGCGAACCGTTCACTCACTCATCAGCGCAGCCCTTTGCTGGCTGTGCAGCTTTCTCGATGCCTGCAGTGCCACCAGCAGCACTGCACAGGCGGCCCCCAAGGCCAGGGCGAATCCAGCGTGGACACCCGCGCCGTCAACGATTCGCCCTGCACCCGCAGCGCCCATAGCCACGCCAACATTCAGCCCAGCCAGCAGCCAGGTCATGCCCTCGGTCACTTGCTGTTCAGGGACCAACCGCTCGATCAGGGTCATCGCCACAATCATGGTGGGTGCGAAGCACAGGCCCGCCACCAGTACTGCGGCCGCCAGGGCAGGGATGCTGCCCGCAAGCATCAGCGGCAGCGTAGTTACGGCTGTAGCGGCTGCACCGATGAGCAGCTGTCGATGCAGCGCAACGTTCGTCTGCAAAACGCCAAACAGCAAGCCGGACGCGCAAGAGCCGAGCGCATATGCGGCCAGTACCACGCTCGCAGCTGCCGGGCGCTGAAGCTGCTCGGCGAATGCCACGCTGGCGATATCGACGGTGCCGACAATGATGCCCATGCACACCATCAACAGCGTCAGCAGACGCACGCTGCCCAGGCGGATGACCGAGCATGATGGTGTAGCCAGATTATCGGCAGCAGCAACGCCTGGCTCGGTAGCACGTTGAAGCAGCAGCGCAGTCACGCCAAGCGCCAATACGCTTGCGCTCAGCAACAGCGCAGCTTCTGGAAACACCGCCACAGACAAGCCGACCGCAAGCGGTGGGCCGAGGATGAACGTCACTTCGTCAAGGACCGTTTCCAGCGAATACGCCGTTTGCAGGCAGGGCTGGCCGCGATACAGGGCGGTCCAGCGGGCCCGCACCATTGCCGACATGCTTGGCATGACCCCGGCGAGCAGTGCTGCGATGAACAAACACCAGACTGGCGCCTGCCACCTGGCGCTGGCGGCCAGCATCAACAGGCCGACCACGCTGATCGCGGTCGCGACCGGCAACACGCGGCGTTGCCCATGCAGATCAACCAGCCGCGACAGCTGCGGCGAGAGCAGGGCGTAGGTCAGCACAAAGGTCGCCGAGACCAGGCCTGCCAGGGCATAACTGCCGTAGAGCTGGGATAACAGGGTGATGATGCCGATACCGGTCATTGGCAGAGGTAGCCGCGCCAGCAGGCCTGCGGCGGTAAAAGCAGTGCTGCCAGGTGCGGTGAACAGTGCTCGATAGGTGGGGGCCATGGGGATCTCCTGAAATGCCGACTTGCATGTGCATTGCCCATGCAGGGAAAATACATACGCTGTGTATGAAAGCGATCGTATATTCATACGCTGCGTATGTAAATCATCATTCAGGCCGTAGCCAGGAGAACGCAGATGGTTCGTCGCACCCGTGTCGAGATGGAAGAAACCCGCGCAGCCTTGCTCGCCACCGCGCGCAAGGTGTTCACCGAGCGTGGCTATGCCGACACTTCAATGGATGACCTGACCGCCCAGGCGGGCTTTACCCGCGGCGCGCTATATCACCACTTTGGTGACAAGAAAGGGCTGCTGGCGGCGGTAGTCGAGCAGGTCGACAGCGAGGTGGACGCACGGCTGCAGGCCATTTCTGATTCCGCTGAGAACCCCTGGGAAGGCTTCAGCGGTCGCTGCCAGGCCTATCTGCAGATGGCCCTCGAGCCGGAAATCCAGCGCCTGTTGCTGCGTGATGCCCGAGCGGTGCTGGGCCCTGCCTCGGCCGAGGCGCAGCGCCACTGTGTCGAGTCGATGACGGGGTTGATAGATGAACTGATGGCGCAAGGCGTAGTAGCCGAGGCAGACTCGGAAGCGCTGGCATCCTTGATCTATGGCAGTCTGTCGGAAGCGGCGTTCTGGATCGCGGAGGGCGACCAAGCCTCCCGTAGGCTGGAGCGGGCCAGCGCGGCATTGGAGTTGCTGCTGCGCGGTTTGCTGCTTAGAGCATGATCCAAGGACCTCTGGATACCTGCATGAATATGCCTAATGATGCTGTGAAATCGTTTCATTAGTTTGCACACAACTAGCAACCTAGACTACGTCCTACTTAGTTACGCGATAAAACTGAAGCCCGAGTTGCCCACTGCTGGAAATGTGCGTTCGGGTTTCGGGTTTCATCTCGCTCAACAGGATGTCAGGTTGCGATGAATAACCAGTTTGCCTTTACCCTGAAAAGTCTTCGTTTCGACGAACACTATCAACCCTGCGAAAAGACCCGCATTACCACCAACTTCGCCAATCTGGCGCGCGGCAGTAATCGCCGGGAGAACCTGCGCAACACCCTGCAGATGATCGACAACCGCTTCAATGCCTTGGCCCATTGGGACAACCCGACAGCGGATCGCTACAGCGTCGAACTGGACATCATCTCGGTTGAAATGGACCTCGGTGCACCTGACAGCGCGCGCGGCCTGCCGTTGATCGAGATATTGAAAGCGACCGTAGTCGATCGCGTCACCGGCGAGCGCACCCAGGGCATGGTGGGCAACAACTTCTCCTCCTACGTGCGCGATTACGACTTCAGTGTGCTGTTGTTGCAGCACAACAAAGGCGCGTCCGAGTTTGCCGTTCCGGAGAACTTCGGTGAGCTGCACGGTAAGCTGTTCCAGCACTTTGTCACGTCCAGCGCCTACCGCGAGCACTTCGCCAAGCCCCCGGTTATCTGCCTGAGCGTTTCCACCAGCAGGACGTATCAGCGTACCGACAATCACCACCCGGTGCTGGGTATCGAGTATCGCCAGGATGATTATTCGCTGACCGATGAATACTTCAAACAGATGGGCTTGAAAGTGCGTTACTTCATGCCGCCCAACAGCGTTGCGCCGCTGGCGTTTTATTTCTCGGGTGATCTGCTGGCCGATTACACAACGCTTGAGCTGGTCAGCACCATCAGCACGATGGACACCTTCCAGAAGATCTATCGTCCCGAGATCTACAACGCCAATTCTGCCGCGGGCAAGTCGTACCGGCCAAGCCTGCAACATGAAGATTATTCATTGACGCGCATCGTCTATGACCGCGAAGAGCGCAGCCGGCTGGCGCAAGAGCAGGGCCAGTTCGTCGCCGAACACTTCATCAAACCTCACCGCGCTGTTCTCGAACAGTGGGCCGCCAACTACGCGGTTTGAGCCGTTAACAAAGCAAGGTTATCTACCGTGAAAAAACTGCTACCCACTTCGACTGCCGGCAGCCTGCCGAAACCCTCCTGGCTGGCCCAGCCCGAAACACTCTGGTCGCCCTGGAAGCTGCAAGGCGATGAACTGACTGAGGGTAAACAGGATGCTCTGCGTCTGTCGTTGCAAGCGCAGCAACAGGCGGGCATCGATATCGTCAGTGACGGTGAGCAAACCCGTCAGCACTTCGTCACCACGTTCATCGAGCATTTGAGCGGGGTTGATTTCGAAAAGCGCGAAACTGTCAGGATCCGTGACCGTTACGATGCCAGCGTGCCAACCGTCGTAGGCGCTGTTGCGCGGACAAGACCGGTGTTTGTCGAAGACGCCAGGTACCTGCGCCAGCTGACCGATCAGCCGATCAAATGGGCACTGCCGGGCCCCATGACCATGATCGATACGCTCTACGACAGCCATTACAAAAGCCGTGAAAAGCTGGCGTGGGAATTTGCCAAGATCCTCAACCAGGAAGCCAGGGAACTGGAAGCGGCCGGCGTCGACATCATTCAGTTCGACGAACCGGCCTTCAATGTGTTCTTCGACGAAGTCAACGACTGGGGCGTTGCTGCCCTGGAGCGGGCAGTCGAAGGCCTGAAGTGCGAAACCGCGGTGCATATCTGCTACGGCTACGGCATCAAGGCCAACACCGACTGGAAGAAGACCCTCGGCTCGGAATGGCGTCAGTACGAAGAGGCATTTCCGAAACTGCAGAAGTCCAGCATCGACATCATTTCGCTCGAATGCCACAACTCCCATGTGCCAATGAACCTGATCGAGCTGATCCGTGGCAAGAAGGTAATGGTCGGCGCGATCGATGTGGCGAACCACACCATCGAAACGCCCGAGGACGTGGCCAACACCTTGCGCAAAGCGCTGCAGTTCGTCGATGCCGACAAGCTGTACCCGTGCACCAACTGTGGCATGGCGCCGTTGCCCCGGCAGGTTGCCCAGGGCAAGCTGAGCGCGCTGAGTGCGGGTGCAGAGATCGTTCGCCGAGAGCTCTGAAGCCCCTGCCGGGCCAGTGGCGGGTCTGGTCTACAGATCCGCCAGCGCACCTTTGTACAGTACCGGCCCGGTCGGTTGACCGGTCGGCGAGCCGCCTTTCGGTTCAAGGCTGATCGCCAACACCACGGCCTTGCCGAGCAATCGGCTCTGGGCCTGATCAAGCTTGAGCGTGCTGCGGCCAGTCGCGGCGATCACCCCGAGCGAGACCGGCTTGCTGCCCGCGGCGATCGCCCAGAGTTGCAGGCTGTGCGCCGGGGTAATTGCAGTCAGTGCCAGCGCTTCGATGTGCAACTGGTCTGCACCAGCGTCAATCCGGAACACAGCCTGCGCAGTGTCACTGCGCAGGGTGGCGCGGTAGCGGCTGTCGTCGAGGTTGTGGATCACGCCAAACACCACGGCCACGGCCAGCGCACAAGCCACCACGCCGATACGCAGCCCGTTCCACCACCCGCGTTTAGCCGGTTCAGTGACCGGCTGCGGTTCGATGCGTGCCCTGATCCGCTGCCAGACATGCTCGGCAACGGGCGACTCTGGGATAGTCTCGGTCATGCTGGCCAGGCAGGTTTGCCACTGGGCAAGCTCTGCACGCAGCGTCTTGTCTTCAAGCAACAGCCGTTCAAAGCGCCGCTGCGCCAGCGCCGGCATCAAACCGACGGCGTAGTCGCCAGCCAAGGCACGGCGCAGGGCAGGGGTTTGGTAGTTCATGATTCAAGGCACCTGCGCAGGCGCTCCATACCGCGGCGGATCCACGACTTGACCGAGCCCAATGGAGCCTTGAGGTGGACGGCGAGTTCGGCACAGGACAAACCCTGGAAATACGCGACGGCGATCGACTGGCGTTGCATGCCTTCAAGCGTGTCCAGGCAGCGGTTCAGCGCGCTAGCCTCGCGGGCAGTGCTCAATTGCTCATGCGCGGAAGGACCTTGATCCTCCAGCAGCTGCGCTTCGACATCGCTCAGCGAGCGTTCACGTTGCTTGCGCAGGTGATCCACGGCCTGATTGCGAGTGATGTTGATCATCCAGGTCATTGGCGCGGAAATGTGCACCTGGTAGCGGGAGGCGTTATGCCAGATGCGCACGAAACTCTCCTGCAGCACATCTTCAGCCAGATCGCCGCGCCCCATGAAACGCAGGGCAATCCCGTGCAAGCGCGGGCTTACACTGCGATAGAGCGTTTCGAAGGCACGTCGGTCGCCCAGCGCAGTGGATGCCAGGAGCTGCGCCAACTGGTCACTTTCGGCGATTGAGATAGCTGTTCTCCAGGCAATCGGGTTGAGTGATGCGAGGCTTCGATTGCAGTCAGAGAATAGTGTAGGAAATGGGGACGGGCCATTCACTGAGCGGCGCCTGGCCAATACCGCCGCACCCCGTCCGATGGGCGCGGCGGCAGGGTTCAGCCTTTAGGCATCAGGACCTTGTCGATTACCTGGATCACGCCGTTGGACTGGTACACGTCGTAGGTGGTGATGTCGGCCACGCCACCCTTTTCATCCTTGAGGGTGATGTTGTGCGGCCCGTTCATCATCGCCCACAACTTGCCGCCCGCCACGGTGGTCAGTTCGGCTTTGCCGCCGCCCGCCTTGATCTTGGCGGCAAGGGCAGCCATGTCGAGCTTGCCGGCAACGACGTGATAGGTGAGCAGTTTGCTCAAGCTGGCCTTGTTTTCCGGTTTCAGCAGCGTGTCGACAGTGCCCGCGGGCAATGCCGCGAAGGCTGAGTTGACCGGCGCGAATACGGTGAACGGGCCTTTGCCTTTGAGGGTGTCGACCAGCCCGGCCGCTTTCACTGCGGCGACCAACGTAGTGTGATCTGCAGAGTTCACCGCGTTGTCGATGATGTCCTTGCTCGGCAACATGCTCTGGCCGCCCACCATGACGCTGTCCTGGTTCATGCTCGCCGCTTGCGCGGTACTGATGGTGAAATTACCGGCGAAGGCGAGCGTCAGCAGGCTGGCGACCAGCTGCGTTTTCAATGCAGTGCGTTTCATGGTGGTGATCCTTGCAGGAAGTATCGGCCAGGAAGGTCTGTCCGTGCTTGATATACGCGGTGGGTGGCGGGTTGGATGCAGTGGGGCAAGTTTTATTTTCAGGGCGGGACAAGCGTGTCGCTTGGCGCTGGTGAAATGTCGCTGATCGGCTCGGCCCGAGTCGATCAGCGTGGTTCTTACAGTTCCAGGTCCAATAGCGCCTGAATGGTTTGTCGGCGTCTTATCAGACGAATATCGCCATCCTCGATCAGCACTTCGGGCAACAACGGCCGACTGTTGTAGTTCGACGACATGGAGGCGCCGTAGGCCCCTGCGTCGTGGATCACCAGCAGGTCGCCGACACAGGCCTGGGGTAACAACTGCGCCGCCAGCCCGTGCTCGTCCTGGGTGAAAACATCGCCCGACTCGCACAGCGGGCCAGCCACCTGAGTCAGTTGCAATGGCCGCTCGACTGGATTGCCGTTGGCATCAAGCACTGTCATCCGGTGATAACTGCCATACAGCGCCGGGCGCAGCAAATCGTTGAAGCCGGCGTCGACCATGATGAAGCGGTTGCCGCCCATCTGCTTGACCGCACGCACCTCGGTCACCAGGTAGCCCGACTCGGCAAGCAAGAACCGCCCCGGCTCGATCTCCATGCGCACGCCATGGCCAAGCATTGTTTCGATCTGGCTTTTCGCCGCTGCCCAGGTCCGGGCATAGCGCTGGATGTCGACCGGAGTGTCGCCGTCCCGGTACGGTACCGATAACCCGCCGCCGATCGAGAACGCCTCGATATCCATGTCCAGCCGGCCGACCAATTCGACCATCGCCTGGGCGACCTGCTCCAGGTGCGCATAATCCACACCTGAGCCGATGTGCATGTGCACGCCCACCAGGTGCAGGCCGTGAGCGCGGATGCAGTCGAGGGCCTCGCCGAGTTGCTCGTGCCAGATGCCATGCTTGCTGTTTTCGCCGCCGGTGTTGGTCTTGCGGCTGTGGCCGTGGCCGAAGCCCGGGTTGATCCGCAGCCACACCCGGTGCCCGGGGGAGCATTCGCCCAGCTGTCGGAGCATGTCGATCGAGCCCGCATTGACCTCGATGCCCGCTTCGACCACCCGCGCCAGCGTCGCGCGATCCAGCACATCGCTGGTCAGTACCAGCTCTGCTGGCTGCCGATCGAGCGTGGCGCCTGCAGCCAGGGCCCGTTCGATTTCGCCCAGTGATACCGCATCCAGGGCCAGGCCTCGCGCGCGCATCAGGCGCAGGATATGCAGATTCGGGTTGGCTTTCTGCGCATAGCGAACCAGATCGAAGCCTTGCAACTGGTCGATCCTGGCGTTGATGGTGTTTGCGTCGTAGGCCCACAACGGCGAGCCATGGCGGCGAACTGCGCTGGCCAGCAAGTGGAAGGGGGTGGATTCAGGCATGGGGTAATCCTTGTACGGGAGGGACCCAAGGTTGCGGTAAGCGACGTATTTATAAAAATAGCTTTTTATGTGTCAGCAATTCATATCTGATATGGCAATTCTGCTGCGTCGGTGCCGCTGTGAAGCTTACATTTCGTCATATCGAGATCTTTCGGGCCATCATGTCAGCCGGCAGCGTGACCGGGGCTGCACGCCTGCTGTTCACCTCGCAACCTACCGTCAGCCGTGAACTGGCGAGGTTCGAACAACTGGTGGGGTTGAGCCTGTTTGACCGCGAAGCAGGACGCTTGAAGCCGACGGCGCAGGCGTTGCTGCTGCTGGAGGAAGTGGAGCGGTCGTATATCGCTCTGGAGCGTATCGATCGCTGTGCCCAGGCCATTCGCAACTTTGAGCAGGGCAGGTTGGCGATCACTTGCCTGCCACTGTTTTCGCAGACGTTACTGCCAGAGGTGTGCCAAAGCTTTCATCAACACTACCCCGGCGTGAGCGTGCGGATCGAAGCGCAAGAGTCGCCACTGCTGGAAGAGTCTCTGATTGCACAACAGCATGACCTTGGGCTCACCGAGGTCGAGCAAACGCCACACGGGACCGTCGCTGAGTTGTTGTTCAGCGCAAGCATGGTCTGCCTATTGCCGGATCAGCACCCGTTGCTCGACAAGCGCCAGCTTGAGCTCGGTGACTTTCACCAGGTTGATTTCATCAACCTCTCCAGCCTGGATACCTATCGCCAGCAGCTGGATCAGCATTTCAGCGCGGCAGGCGTCAACCGGCGCACCGTCATCGAGACGACCAATGCCGCCTCGGTATGCGCGATGGTCAGGCAAGGGCTGGGCGTGGCAGTCATCAATCCGCTAAGTGGCCTGGACGCTGCGCGCAGTGGCCTGTCGATACGCAGGCTGAGTGTCTGCGTACCCTACAAAGTGATGTTGGTTCGCCCAGACCACCGCCCCGGCTCGGCGGCGGTCGATCGTTTCTGCCAGGCAATGCGGGCGCAAGCGCGCAAGCTGAGTGATGCCTTGGCTACGGGGCTGTAGATTCCTTTGCCCGTTCCGAGCGCAGCAGCAGGGCCGCGACTGCGCAGGCGGTAAGCGCCAGGCACGACACATAGAATGCATCGCTGTAGGCCATCAGGTAGGCCTCGCGGCGGATCGTCCCGGCCAGCCCTTCGAGCAGCTGTTGCTGCTGCAGCAGCCAGCTCTGCATCGGTTGGCCGATACGCTCCTGCAGGGCGGGCGAGAACAGCGTGACGTGCTCATGCAAGCGCTCGCTATGCAGCCGTTCGCGGCTGGCAACGATCTGCGTCAACCCCGCCGTACCGATGGCCCCGCCGAGGTTGCGCAGCATGGAAAACACCGCCGAGGCTGAGCCGGCCTGGCGCTTGTCCAGGCCAGCGACGGCCAGCACCGACAACGCCACCATGATGAACGGCTGACCAATGCCGCGCACCACGGTCGAGGGAATGATCACGTTGTTGCCGGCATCGGCGCTCAGCCACGCGCCCAACCAGCAGCCCAGTGCCATGATCAAAAAGCCGCTGGCGACCATGAACTTGGCACTGGTCCAGCCCATCAGGCGGGGCATCAGTGGCGCCAGCAGCAGTTGCACCACGCCGTAGGCAATCAGCGCCACGCCGACCTGATGGGCGCTGAAACCCTGCAGCTGCGACAGATAGTTGGGCACCAGAAAGACCAGGCCAAAGGTAGCCGCGCCAAAGATGAACATCGCCGCGCTGGCCACGCCGAAGTTGTAGTGGCCGAGCAGGCGCAGATTGATGAAGGCACGTGAGCCAAACAGCTGGGTCGCCACGAACAGCACCAGCGCAACGGCGGCAATCAGGCTAAGGCCGGCAATCAACGGCGAGCTGAACCAGTCGAGGCGGCCGCCTTCTTCCAGCACGATCTGCAGCCCGCCCAGGCCGATGACCATGGCGGCGACGCCCAGCCAGTCGCCTTGGCGCAGGCGCGCCAGCTGCATCGGTTTGGCTTCGATCGACCAGGCGATGGCGAGCAGCAAGGCAATACCCGGCACCAGTTGCAGGTAGAAGATCCAGCGCCACGAAAAGGCGTCGGTGAGCCAGCCGCCCAGCGACGGGCCGGCGGCTTGGGCGACGCTGTTGGCCAGGCTGAACAGGGCCATGCCCATGGCCATCTTGCGCGCCGGTAGCTCGGTGATGATCAGCTGGAACGACAGCGGAATCAGCACCGCGCCAGCCGCGCCCTGAATGACCCGGATGAAAATCATCGTCTCCAGATTGGGTGCCGCCGAGCAGGCTACCGAGGCGAGCAGAAAGATAAACGAACCGGTCCACATCACTCGGCGCAGGGAGAACACTTCGACCAGCCAGGCGGTCAGCGGGATCATCACGATTTCTGCGACCAGATAGGCCGTGGATATCCATGAGCCTTCTTCAAAGCTGGCCCCCAGCGAACCCCGAATCTCGGGCAGCGCCGCGCTGGTGACGTGTACGTTCATGCCGGCCATGAAGCAGCCGAACAGCCCCGCCAGCACTGCCACCCAGGCACGCAACGATACCGGTTGCTCAGTGCTCATCGGTGCTTGCCCCCGGGCGCGTGTCGACCCGTGTCACAACCGACATGCCGGGCAGGATCGGCAGATCCGGCAACGGTTGATCGAGCAGGATGCGTACCGGGAAGCGCTGCACGATCTTGGTGAAGTTGCCGGTAGCGTTATCGGACGGGAGCAGCGCGAAGACATTGCCGGAGGCCGGCGACAAGCTCGCTACATGCCCTTGCAGGTCGTGGTCGGAAAAGCTGTCGACCGCGATGCGTACCGGCTGGCCGGGGCGCATGTGCTCCAGCTGGGTTTCCTTGTAGTTGGCCACGACGTAGGCCTGCTGCAACGGCACCACTGCCAGCAGCGGCTGGCCTGGCACCACATATTGCCCGGCGCGAACTCGGCGTTGGCCGACCACCCCGGCGATCGGGGCGCGAATCACGGTGTCTTGTTGATCCTGCTCGGCCAGCAGTTGTTGGGCTTGCGCGCGGGAAAGGGTCGCTTGGCACTGCTGGAGTTCGGCATCGACCTGCGCGGCGCGCAGTTTGGCCATGTTCAGTTGCGCTTGCTGTTGCTGCAGTGCGGCCTGGGCGACTTGCTCGCCCGCTTGCGCCTGGCTGGCCTGGCTGGTGGCGGTTTCCAGCCGTTGCGCGGTGGCGGCGTGGTCACGCACCAGTTCGCGATAACGCTGGACATCGAGCTGGCTGCGGCGTGCTTCGGCCTTGGCGCTGCGCAGGGCGGCCTGCGCCTGGAGGATGGCCTGGCGTTGCAGGGTGATCCGCTCGGCCGCCAGTTGCTGGCTGGCAGCGGCTGCGAGCAGTGCCGCCTGCGCCTGGGCAACACCGGCTTTTGCCTGATCAAGGCGGGCGCTGTAGTCGCGATCGTGCAGGCGCACCAGCACGTCTCCGGCCTTGACCGGTTGGTCGTCTTCGACTTCAACGGCCGCCACATTGCCCGCCACGCGCGAACTCAGCGCCACCCAGTCAGCCTTGATGTAGGCGTCATCGGTGCTCTGCAGATAGCGGCCCGTGGCCCACCAATAACTGGCCAGCGCCACCAGCGCGACCACGGTCACGGCGAGCGCTAGCGTCAGCGCCAGGCGCCGCCGGGTTGTGGTTTTACTGCGCTGCTCGGCAGCGTTGGGCACGGTGGGTTGTACGGCACTGTTCATGGTTGGGTTCCGGTTTTACTGATGGGTGCCTGCCAGCGGCCGCCGAGGGCGCGCAACAGGTTGATCTGGGCCTGGGCGAGACGACCTTGGGCGTCGACCTGGCGAGCGCGCAGGCCTATCAGCTCGCGTTCGCTGTCGAGCAACGCCAGGCCGTCGAGGGCGCCGGCGCGGTAATTGAAGTCGGCCAGTGCATGCGCACGTTGACCGTGCTCCAGCGCAGCGGTGACGGCCAGCAGGCTTCGCCGCTCACCGTCGAAGCGAGCGAGGGCCTGGCGCACATCCTTCAATGCGGCCAGCGCGACGCCTTGGTAATGAGCCCGTTGGGCCTGCTGCAAGGCTTCGGCCTTGCGCACTCGGGCGCGGTTGGCGCGCACGTTGGGGAACTGCCAGGTGATCAGCGGGCCGATGCCGAACATCACAGCGCGGCTGTCGCCGAGGTGACCGAGGTGTTGGTCGGCGGCCGTCAGCGAAGCGCCAAAGCTGACCTTGGGGTAGAGGTCGGCGGTGACGATCTCGACGTCCAGCCCGGCGGCGCGCAGCTCACGCTCGGCCTGGCGCACATCCGGGCGGCGTTCGAGCAACTGCCAGCCATCGCCTAGCGGCAGCGCAGCCGCCAGCGTGGGCGGGCTTTCGCAGGTTATGGCCTCTGCCGGCGCAGCCTGGCCGCTGAGCATGTTCAGCTCGTACAGGGCCATCTGCCGATGCGCTTCGAGCAACGGTAATTCGGCGCGCAGCTGCTCTCGCAGTGCGAGCAGGCGCTCACGGTCCAGCTCGGTGGCGATGCCCGCTTGCTGCTGACGTTGGCTGAGTTGCACGCTGCGCTCCAGGCTGTGCAGGGATTGCCTGGCCTGGTTCAGACGGGCGCTGAAGGTGCAGTGCTGGACGTAGGCGCGGCTGGTTTGAGTGACGACATTCAGGCGCACCAGGTCCAGTGCTGCGGCGCTGGCGTCGGCCTGCACCGCGGCGCGCTCGATGGCAGCGCGTACCTGCCCCCAGATATCGACCTGATAGGCCAGCTCGATGTCCGGATTGAGTTGCCACTGCGCCGAGGCGTGGCTGTCGGTGGCTTTGGCCAGGGTCTGATCATCGGCAGTTTTACCGTAAGTGGCTGCCAGGCCAAGTGCAGTGGCGGGCCAGCGTTGGGCGTCGAACTCGGCAATGCCCGCCAGCATCGCCTGTACGTTGGCTTCGGCCTGGGCCAGGTCCTGATTGCGCGCCAGGGCGCGCTGTACCCAGCGGTCAAGCTGCGGATCATTGAACAGCCGCCACCAGTCCTCGGGCAGGGCCTGCCTGCTGGTACCGATGGGCGCGCTGGCCAGGGCATCAAGCTGCAAGGGGGGCAGCGCGGGCACAGGTTGCCGGGTGCAGGCAGTCAGCGCACAGAGCATGGCCAAGGCAAACCGGGTAGGGCGGGGGGAGGATTGGCGTAAAGGCATCACAAATGTCGCATCAGGGGCTGTGATGCGAGGTTACTCAGCGCACCCGCTGCGCCGCTGCCGCAAGCGCGCCAACCATGCGTGCAAACGGGACAACCTGCTGGCTAGTCGCTGCTGCCCAGCAGGCGCAACTGCCAATCGCTCGGCGCCTGACCGAGCGTGCGCTTGAACATGGCCGCAAAGGCGCTGGCGCTTTCGTAACCGTGCTCCAGCGCCACCGTCAGGATCGGCTTGCCCTCGGCGAGCTTCTGCTGGCTGAGCATGACCCGCGCGCGAGTCCGCCATTCGCCATAGGACATGCCCACTTCCCGCTGAAACAACCGCGCCACGCTGCGGGCACTGAGGTTGAGCTGACTGCCGCATTGCTCCAGGGTGAGGTCTTGGGCCGGGTCGTCGAGAAAGCGCTCGCACCACGCTCGCAGCCGCGCATGCTGCGGCATGGCTACGAAGGCATCGAGGTGGGCCGCGTTGGCCAGTTCGTGTTTGATCAGAGCGCGGATGTGCTCGCCGTCCTGCCGGTCGGGCAGGCGTGACGCGGCCAGAATCAATTCGCGCAGCAATCCGGAAACGACGATCACCTGACAGCGGTCGATTTGCGCTTCAAGCAGCAGCGTGCGCATGCGCACCTGGCCTTGCATGGCGATCGCGTGGTCGACCCCGGCCGGTACCCACAGGGCATGCCCGCCGGGGATGACGTAGTTACCGCCGTCACTGCTGACACGCATGATGCCGCTGGCGGCGTAGATCAGCTGGTCTTCGCCGTGGCAGTGATGGGCAACGTGCTCGCCGTGTTGATAATCCCTTCCCAGCGTTTGCATGGATCGCTCCGTTTGACCGGATCTGATTATACCGTTGGCTGGTGGTGGTTTATTGCAACATGTTTCTTTAGGGGGATTTATTCTGCCTGAATTTTGCTTTTATAGAGCGTTTATCGGTTGCCCATTGCTTTTTATCGCAATCAGCGTGCGCTTGTTCCTGCTTGCGGTTGCAGCTATTTCACTGCCAGCAAGGTGTAACACATCGGCACCTGCAGCTCGTTGCTCTCATAAACGTCATAGAGCTCTTCGCGGTTCGAATGCGGGTATTCGGTGAACGCCTGCAGTTGCAGCGACGCTTGCAGCACAGCGGTGACGATGTCGCTCATGCGGTGGATGTGCCAATACGACGTCACCCCATTCGCCTCACCCTGGCCCTCATAAACAATGGCCTTATCCTCAACCACAGGCTCGGTCTGGAAGTAGCTGCCGCTGATGCGCCAGGGGTCGTTGGACTCAGGTTCGAGCATTTCCAGGAACGGGTGAGTTTCGTAAATTGCCAGCGTCCCGCCCGGCTTCAGCGTGCTGGCGGCGTGGCGGAAGAACGCGGATAGATCGGGCATCCAGTTGAGCACGCCGATGGTGATCAGCACCACATCGAAGCGCCCGTTCATCGAGGCTGGTAGCTGGTGGATGTCGGCCTCGATGAACTCGACAGCGTGGGGCGACCTTGCGGCGAGTTCATGGGCTTGCTGCAGGAATGCGGCGGACTGATCGACGCCGACCACATGCTCGGCGCCAAGCGCATACAACGAGAGCGCTTCGCGGCCATTGTTGCAGCCCAACTGCAGTACCTGTTTGCCGCGAAGGTCTACTTGCTTGAGCAGCGCCGTGAGTGTCAGGTCCAGGCAGGAGAACTGCGCATGGGCAACCTCCGTCACCAAGCTCTGCCAGGTGGCACTGTTGCGATGCGCATCGGCAGAGGCGTTCCAGGCATCGCGGTTGCTTTCGATCATTTGCTCGAACGAAGGCATATTCGGTTTCACTCCATGAGAGTGCCGGTGATCAGGCCGGCTGGTTGCTCAGTGAGCACGGTAGGGAGGCGTAACGCAAGTTACAAACCCACCGAGCAGCGAGTACTTCGGCTTTCAAATCTAGCAGGGCTGTGCCGCCAGGTGGTTGCTGACCTTGCGGCCCAGCACCAGCACCGTCATGAAGCCGCAGCCGACCAAAGCAGTTGCCAGGCTGAGCAACGCTGCCGTACCCAGCTGATCGACGATCTGCCCACCAAAGAACGAGCCTAGCGCAATGATCACCTGGAACATCGCCACGAACAGCGGCATGCCGCGTTCGACGTCCTTGGGTGCAACGATGAACATCCAGATGCTGGCGCAGGCCGGGAACGCACCGAAGGCGAAGCCCCACAGCGCAATCAAGATGGCCGCGCCGGTCATGCCGGTGGCGAAGTGGGGGAACAGTGCAGTGCTGATACCGATCATTACAGCCACCAGCATCAGGGTATGACGCACGCTGCGGTTGGCGGCAAAGCCGGCGAAGATATTGCCCAGCACACCGGCCACGCCGTACAGCAACAGCAGCGAGCCAATGGTCGGCCCGTCGAAGCCGGCATTCTGTTTGAAGAACGGCGCCACGTAGGTGTATGCCGCAAAGTGCGCCAGGCCAATCAGCAACACGGCAATCAGGCCAATCCGCGCCTGCGGATTGATGAACAACGCCGGCAGGTCACTGACGCGGATGGCCTTTTCCGGATTGAGCCGCGGTAGCAAAAGTACCTGCGCCAGCAGCACCGGAATGCCCACCAGTGCGGTCACCAGGAAGGTCATGCGCCAGCCCATCAGCCCGCTCAGCCAGGTACCGACCGGCACGCCGAGCACGGTGGCCAGGGTTACGCCGACCATGATGATCGAGGTCGCCTGTGCCACGCCGACACCCTTGGGCGCGAGGCGGCCACTCAGGGCAATCGCGGTGGCCCAAAAGCCACCGATACTGATGCCCAGCAGCACGCGGCCGAACAGCAGCAGGCTGAAGTCGCTGGCGTAAGCCACCACTGCGTTGGCGATGATCATGATCAGGGTCAGGCCGATCAGCAGGTAACGGCGGTCCATAGTGCCAATGCCGACTGACAGCAGCGGGGCAGCGAGGGCCGCCATGATGCCCGGCACGGTGACCATCAGCCCGGCGTGGCCGGCGCTGATGCCCAAGTCGCGGGCGACGTCGTTGAGCACGCCCACTGGCAGAAACTCGCTGGTAACCAGGGCAAATGCGCCCACAGCGACCGAGAGGATCGCCAGCCACTGCTGTGCGACGCTTTGTTGATTGTGTTCAGGGAGGCCGCTAGGGGCCCGGCTGGCGCTTGGCATGGTGCTTGATTCCAAGGATGAGGTCGCCTTGAGCAGGCGGGAGAGGGCGGATTGGCGGGCATTATAGAAGTCGCCTGCGGCAAGCGGGCAGGCGTGCGGTTCGATAGTAATCATCAGTGGTATCGATGAAAGGTGCTGAACAGAGCGGCTGCCGGCGTCGGGTATTCACGCTTGCCGTGGCGTGCTCTGGGAGCGGTAGAATTGAGCGAGCGCATCGACTTACGCCAATATGGACGGCGACTATGAATCAAGTGACAAACCAGCACCTGTTGACGATCATCCAGACCAATGCGATCAACCAGCAACTGTTGACGCTGCTGCCGACGTTGCAGCTCCCGGACTGCATGCTGGTGGCTGGGTGTCTGTTCCAGACCTTCTGGAATCACCAGGCAGGTCAGAACGCCGAATGGGGCATCAAGGACTACGACATTGCCTACTTCGATAGCGATCTTTCCTGGGAAGCAGAGGATCGCGTGATTCAGCGTGTGCACGAGGCCTGCGCGCACCTTGGTGTCAACGTCGAAGTGCGCAATCAAGCCCGTATTCACCTTTGGTACAAAACCAGATTCGGTGCTGACTACCCGCAGCTTCGCAAGGCTACCGACGGCATAGACCGCTACCTGATCGCCTCGACCTGCGTCGGCGTTGATGTATATACCGGCGAGCTGTACAGCACCTACGGGCTGGATGATTTGCAGCACAACGTCCTCAGGCTCAACCCACTCAACCCGCTGGCTGGTTTGTTCAACGATAAGGCAGCAAGTTATCGCCAGCGTTGGCCTTGGCTGAAACTGGCAGATCAGCATTGACAGTGCCGGTCACCCCCTTACAATCGCGCCCCCTCGATTCAGCACGCACAGCGAAAAGGAGCTTCGATGCAACGGGTGATGATTGTTGGGCAGCCGGGTTCGGGCAAAAGCACCCTGGCGCGGCAGCTTGGTGAACGCACTGGTTTGCCGGTGGTGCACATCGACACCATTCACTGGCAGCCCGGCTGGGTTGAGCGCAGCCGGGATGAGAAGACCCGACTGTGCGGCGAGGTCGAGGCGGGTGAGCGGTGGATCTTCGAAGGAGGGCATTCGGCGACCTGGGAAAATCGGCTGGCGCGCGCCGACCTGTTGATCTGGATTGACCGATCGACTCCGCTACGGTTCTGGCGAGTGTTGCTGAGGACGTTGCTCAATCGTGGTCGAACCCGGCCTGACTTGCCGGCAGACTGCCCAGAGTTGCTGGGCAATCTGCCTGAGTTTTTCCGCTTCATGTGGCAAACCAGGCAGTCGGCGCGGCGCAAGATGCAGCAGTTGGTGGCGGATGCACCGCGGGGTTGCCGGGTGGTTTGCTTGCGTTCTGATCAAGAGACTCAGGCGTTTTTGGCGAGTTTCGACTAAGGATTCACGGTGCGCTCGTGGAGTTGGGCCGCTTCTGCCTCTATCGCAATGTCTTTTGCATGATGATCGTGCGCTCGGCACCGTGAAATTCGTCGCGAACCTCGCTGAAGCCCAAGCGCCGATAAAATGCCTGAGCAGTAATCGACGAGGGCACGCTCAACACGCCGAGGCCTCTGGCTTGCGCCACTGCTTCAAGTTTGCGCATCAATTGCTGCCCAACCCCGCGGCGCTGATAATCAGGACTCACAAATACACTGCGCACCACACCGCCATCCAGGCTCGCCGTAGCTACTACCTGATCTTGCAGAGTTGCGACATACACCTCACGCAAGGCAATCAGTTGCTCGACCGCTGCGGGTGAAAAACTGCGTTGCACCTGTTCAATGATGTCTGCTGAGTAGTCCCTGGCGTTGGACACACGCAATGCGCCAATCACGACCGCGCTGATTGCTGCTGCGTCCGCCACGGTTGCCGGTCGAATCACAGAAGTCATCCTATGCCCCGCTTGGGTTGGGGGTGTACCAAGGTGCTGCTGACTCGAGATGAACGTGTTTCTGTTTGGCTGGCAGCAACGGTGTGTCGAGCGTGCCCAGTGCAATCGAAACCCAGTCAGCCAACTCACCCGTTGAGCGCGACCAGAACAGCGTTGATCCGCACTCGCTGCAGAACTCACGTTTTACTGTGGCTGATGATGCATAGGCCCTGATGCTCGACTCGCCACTGAGGATGCGTAGCGCGTCGCGTGGCACGCTGGCGTATGACGCGAATGCGGCGCCGTGGCCTTTGCGGCATTGACTGCAATGACAGTGGCTGACGGCTTTTGGCGGCGTGAGTAGCTGGTAGCTGACGGCGCCGCAGAGGCAACTGCCGCGATGGGTTTCGGTCATGTGCTTCTCCAAGGGAGCGAAGCAGCAGCGTAGCCAGTTGTGCTGGGTGGGTCTAGTCGCGGGTAATGGGGCCGCTGCGCGACCCTATCGCGACACAAGGCCGCTCCTACAGGGGACCGCGTCAGCAGGTATTGCGCGGTCCCTGTAGGAGCGGCCTTGTGTCGCGAAAGGGCTGCAAAGCAGCCCCAAATTCCCACGCTCACATCGTCAGGTCGTTATCTCCACACTGCGTGGCTGCCCCCAATCCTGAACCAGACTGCATCGAACGGATCCAGCCCGGTGCTCTGGTTCTGATGCGGCATAGCGAGCGTTAGGTGGGGGCTGGTCGCCCGCTGAGGCAGTTACGCAGCGGCCTCAGTAGGCAAGGCTCAACACCACCTCAAAACTGCGTGACCACCGTCACGCCTGCCGTCTCGAACCGGTCCATGTTTACCAGTGCATCAATCGACTGCTCAAGGCTGATGGTCTTGCCCACCAGCTTATCCGGGGCCAGCTTGCCGCTGTGAATCATCTCGAGCATGGCATCGTAGCGGTGCGCCTGCATGCCATGGCTGCCGCAGATTTCCAGTTCGTGCGCAATCACCTTGCCCATCGGCACGGCCGGGCTGGCGTGGTCGGCGAGCATCAGGCCCACCTGCACGTGCCTGCCGCGACGGCGCAGGTTATTGATCGAGTTGAAGCAGGTAGTCGGATGGCCCAGCGCGTCCAGCGATACATGCGCACCGCCTTTGGTAATCTCCATCACCGCTTCGGCAACGTCCGCCACCTGAGTGGCGTTAATCGTGGCAACGGCGCCCAGCGTGCGTGCCAGCGCCAGTTTGTCATCGGCAATATCGACTGCCACCACACTCGCGCCCAGGGCGTTAGCGATCATCACCGCGGACAGGCCAACCCCACCGCAGCCGTGCACGGCGACCCATTGGCCCGCGCTGACCTTGCCTTGATCGACTACCGCGCGAAATGAGGTGACGAAGCGACAGCCCAGGCTAGCAGCAGTGGCATAGTCCATCGATTCGGGTAGCGCGACCAGGTTCAGATCCGCGTGGTGGATGCCTACGTATTCGGCGAACGAGCCCCAGTGGGTGAAGCCAGGTTGGAACTGGCTGTGGCAGACCTGCTGATTGCCGCTGTTGCATTCCGGGCATGCCCCACAACCCCCCACGAACGGTACGGTAACGCGGTCACCGACTTTCCACCGGCTGACGTGGCTGCCGACCTCGGCAATGACTCCGGCTAGTTCATGCCCTGGCACGTGTGGCAACTGAATGTCGGGATCATGGCCTTTCCAGCCATGCCAGTCGCTGCGGCATACGCCGGTGCCCTTGACCTCGATGACCACGCCGTGGCGCTCCGGGGTTGGGTCGGCGACGTTCATCAGGCGCGGTGGCTGGTTAAAGGCTTCGTACACTACAGCTTTCATGGCAACGATCTCCGTGTGCATGGCAGCACAATCTGGTTCAGCGCTTGGGGTGCGGTCAATTATCCGCAATCAAGCTGAAATTGCCTTTCAGAGTGCAATTGACTTTGAGGGTTGGCTGAAATTAACTTCGCTTAAAGTCATTTCTTTTGAAGAGTCCTTTCATGACCGAACGCCTGGATAAGGTAGATGTTGCGATATCAGACAGACTGCAACGCGACGGCAGGCTGTCCAACGTCAAGCTTGCCGAGCTGTTGTCCTTGAGCGAAGCCTCCTGTTGGCGAAAGCAAAAGCGCCTGGAGCAGTGTGGGGTCATCGAAGGCTACCAGGCAGTGCTCAATAGGAAGAAGCTGGGCCTTGGGGTGATGGCTTTCGTGCAGATTTCCTGCACGGACCACAGTGAGGAAGCGACTGCAAAATTCGAACGGATCATCGAATCGGCGCCGCAGGTGCTGAGCTGTCACAACACCACTGGGGAGGCCGACTTTTTGTTGCAGGTAGTGGCTAGAGATCTCGACAGCTACAGCCGGTTTGTCGAAAAAGTGCTGAGGACCCTGCCGGGCGTTTCCAGTATCAGGTCCAATATTTCCCTGCGTGAGCTGAAGACTTCCAATCGACTGCCGGTGACCGAGCTGGTGAGTATTTGACAGGCGGATGCCAGTAACCAGGGCACCGTACGCGCTGGCTACTGGCGAAGCTCATTCAGCCAAGCGGCGCTGTGGTTACCCCGTCAAGCTGGCGCCAGATCTGCAGTGGGTTGTCTTGCTTGAGCGCGTCAGGCAGCAAGGCATCCGGCAGGTTCTGATAGCACACCGGTCGCAGGAAGCGCTCGATGGCGGTTGAGCCGACCGACGTGCTGCGGCTGTCGGAGGTGGCCGGGAAGGGGCCGCCATGGACCATCGCATCGCAGACTTCGACGCCGGTAGGAAAGCCGTTGACCAGCAGCCGGCCGGCTTTCTTCTCCAGCGTCTGAACCAGGCAGCGCGCAACCTCCAGGTCCTGCTCCGTCAACTGCAGGGTTGCCGTCAGCTGACCTTCAAGCGACCTGGCGAAGGCCAGCATCTGGTCCACGCTCTGGCAGCTGATGACGATTGCCGCAGGGCCGAACACTTCTTCCAGCAGCTGCGGGTTGGCCGCGACATTGGCGAAGGTCGTGCGGTACAAATGACCCTGCGCTTGCGTCGCACCAGAAGGCGGCTGGCCAGCGGCGACCAGTGCTGTGTCGGGCTGCGCAGCGATCCGTTGCAGGCCGGTCAGGTATGCCTGGTGAATGCCCGGTGTGAGCATCGTCTGGCTGGCCTTGTCAGCCAGGCAGGCACCGGCACGGGCAACGAACGTTTCCAGCTCAGGCCCTGCAACGGCCAGCAGGATGCCTGGGTTGGTGCAGAACTGGCCGGCGCCCAGTGCCAGCGCGTCGGCAAAGCCTGCGGCTATTGTCTCGGCTCGCGCTGCCAGTGCGCCTGGCAGCAGGAACACCGGGTTGACGCTGCTCATCTCGGCGTACACCGGGATCGGCTCGGCACGCGCCGCGGCTGCCCGTAGCAAGGCCAGGCCACCGCGGCGCGAGCCGGTGAAGCCAACGGCCTTGACGGCCGGGTGGGCGACCAGTTGTTGGCCTACGTCATTGCCGTCACCCACCACCAGCGAGAAAGTGCCTTCGGGCAGTTCCAGCTGCTGCACAGCCTGTTGGATCGCGCGCCCGACCAGCTCACTGGTGCCCAGGTGTGCCCGGTGCGCCTTGACGATCACCGGGCAGCCTGCGGCCAGTGCCGAGGCCGTGTCGCCGCCCGCGACCGAGAACGCCAGCGGGAAATTGCTGGCGCCGAACACCACCACAGGTCCCAGCGCCACCTTGCACATACGCAGATCCGGGCGCGGCAGTGGCGCTCGGTCGGGCAGGGCAGAGTCGAAGGTCGCCTGCTGCCAGCGGCCTTGGCGCAGCACCGAGGCAAACAGCCGCAGTTGGCCCACGGTACGCCCGCGCTCACCTTCCAGGCGGGCCAGAGGCAGCCCGGTTTCGCTGTGGGCGCGCTCAAGCAGCGTTGCGCCCAGGCCGACGATACCGTCGGCAATCGCTTCGAGAAACTGCGCGCGCCGTTCCGGGCTGGTCGAACGCAAACTGTCAAACGCCTGGTCGGCAAGCTCGCACGCCTGATTGACCAAGTTGGCGCTGGCGCAGTTGAACACAGGGGTGGGGATGGCCTCTTCAGTCGCGGGGTTGATCGCCAGCAGTTCACGGCCTTGGCCACGAATCAGTTGATGCCCGATTATTTGTTCGCCGGTAAGTGGCATTGCTCTACTCCGTAAACCAGTTACTTGTCAGAAGAAATCGGCTGCTTCAACAGCAACAGGTAAGCCATGGCGGCAACCGCTGCGACGACGGCGCTGATGAGGAATGCCGAGGCGAACGAACCCGATTGCTGAATGCTGAAGCCGGTGACGATCGGTGCCACTGATCCTGCCAGGTAGCCGCCGAAGTTCTGAATGGAGCCGAATGACGCGACCTGGCGGCTGTCGACGATGGTGTTGGCGATCATCCAGGCGGTGGAGCTGGCCATGTTGATGCTGAACAAGGCGCAGCAGAGCAGGGCCAGGCTGAGCACAATGCCGCTGCCAAAGGCCAGGGGCACGGTGAACGCCGCTGCAGCCAGCAACGCGCTGATCACCACCCGTTTGCGACTGCCCAGCACCGTGCCGCCTTTTTTCACCAGGCGGTCGCAGAGCCGGCCGGCGACGATGGTGCCCAAGGCGCCGAACACGTAAGCCAGTGACACCACCCAGGCGGTCTGATACAGGCCCAGACCGTGCTCACGCTCGAAGTAGCCGGGCAGCCAGGTCAGGTGCAGCCAAAGCATGTAGATCACGCCCATGAAGCCCAGCACTGCGCCCCAGGTGCTCTTGTGGCGGAACAGTTCAGCCCAGGCGCTGAGCTGGGATTTCAAACTTGGCTTTGGTGCCACGTTGGCCTGTTGCTGAGTCTGCGACGCCAGCAGGCGCTCGCGTTCTTCGGCAGGCAATTCAGCCAGGTAACGCTCCTTGCTCTTGTAGAAGGCGAACCAGCACAGCGCGATGACGATGCCGAACACGCCGGTAGCGATGAACATCCCGCGCCAGCCCCAGTTGATCATCAGCAGGGTCAGCAGCGGCGGGGCGATGCACGGGCCGATGCAGGTCGAGGACAGCACGATGCCGGTGGGCGTCCCGCGTTTTTCTGCCTCGAACCATTCCGCCAGGGCCTTGGCCGCCGAGGGGAACATCGGCGCTTCGCCGATGCCCAGTGCGATGCGCAGGCCGATGAATGCCGAGAAGCTGTTGATCAGGCCCGAGGCGGTCTGCGCCACCGACCAGCCCAACAGGGCGGCGCCGAGCGAGAGTTTGCTGCCCAGGCGATCGATGATCACCCCCAGCGGCAGTTGCGAGAAGGCATAAGCCAGGGAAAACGCCGACAGCAGAATGCCCATCTGCGAAGGCGTGATGGCCATGTCGCGCTGGATCGAGGTGTTGGCAATCGACAGAGCGCTGCGGTCGACATAGTTGATGATGCCGATCACCAGCAGCAGGCTGACAGTGATGAACTGGTATTTCTTGAATGGGTTTCGGCTGGCTACCGTATCCGCAGTGCGGTCAAGCTCGGCTTGCGCATATTTACTGGTCATGGCTGTTCACTTTTATTGTTATTGGGGATTAGTTGCTGGCTTGGGCTTACATGGACGCCTCGAGCATCCAGCGGTAGTCCTCGGCACTGGCTTCACGGGGATTGGTGCGGTGGCTATGGTCGGCCAGGGCACCCTGGATGATGCCTGGGAACATCGCTTCGCTGACGCCCAGTTCACGCAGGCCTGTCGGCAAGCCCAGGGCACGGGTCATGTCACGCAGGGCCGTTTCGATCTGGCTGTCGTCAGCCAGGCCCATGGCCTGGGCAATGCGCAGCGTCTTCTGTTCAGCGGTCATCGTCGCCGCCTGACGATTGAAGGCAATCACCGCCGGCAAGAAGATCGCGTTGAGCGTGCCGTGGTGCAGGCGCGGATTGATGCCGCCCAGCGCGTGGCTCAGGCTATGCACACAGCCCAGGCCTTTCTGGAATGCCAGGGCGCCCTGCAGTGACGCGCTCATCATGTTGGTCCGCGCTTCGAGGTTGTGCGGGTCGGCGGTGGCAGCGGTGATGAAGCGCCAGGCGCGCCATAGCCCGTCCAGGGCAATGCCGTCGGCCGGCGGGTTGAACGCAGGCGCCATGAACGTCTCGAGGCAGTGCGCAATAGCGTCCATGCCGGTGGCAGCGGTCATTGCGGCGGGCAAACCTACGGTCAGCGCAGGGTCGCAGATGGCTGACTTAGGGACTACATGCGGTGAGATCACGCCGACTTTGCGACCGTCATCGAGGATCAGGATGGCGCCGCGACCGACTTCGCTGCCCGTGCCGGCAGTGGTCGGTACCGCAATCACTGGCGCAGTGGCGGCGGTGATGTGGGCAAGGCCGCCTTCGATCACGGCAAAGCGCTTCAGTGGGCCCTCATGGCGGGCGCAGACGGCCACGCCTTTGGCCAGGTCGATGGCCGAGCCGCCACCAATGGCGATGATGCCGTCGCAGTTACATTCGCGGAACATGGCGACTGCTTCGCGGACTGCGCTCTCGTTTGGGTTGGGTGGCGTAGCGTCGTAGATCGGCAGGGCCATGTCAGCGCCTTCGAAGGCGTCAAGGGCGCGGTCGACCAGCCCGGCGGCGCGTACGCCGCGGTCGGTCACGATCAAAGGTCGGGTTATACCAATGCGCTGGCATTCGGCGGGCAGCAGCGTAATCGCGCCGACCTCGAACTGGATTTGAGTGATGTAGTTGATCAGGGACATGCGCTCTCCTGGAGCCTTTTGGCTTCTTTGTTTTTGGCCAATCTCAGGGCCTTGCTGGCGCACCGGGTGCGTCATCGTGCGGGGCCAGTATAGAAATCCCCTGCGGGCTGTGGTACTGAGAACAATCCATACAGCTATAACCAGGACTCATAGCCAATGACGCCATCGCTGAACTCGATCATGTCCCGGCTGCACGCCAGGCATTTGCGCCTGTTGATCGAGCTGGATGCGCACCGCTCGCTGCTCGGCGCGGCCGACAGCGTCGGGCTTACTCAACCCGGTGCGAGCAAAGCGTTGCAGGAGATCGAGACGACCTTTGGTACGCTGCTGTTCAGACGCACCAACCGTGGCCTGGAGCCGACCGCTGCCGGCCACTGTGCGATCAGATCCGCTCGGGTGATCCAGGCCGACCTGTCCAACCTGCGGCATGACCTCGATGCGATTTTGCGTGGAGTCGGCGGCAGGCTTGCGGTGGGTGCGATCATGGGCGCCGTGCCGCTGCTGATGAAGGCGGTATCAGAACTCACGGCGATCCAGCCGGAAATGTCCTTCGAGATCGTCGAGGGCACCAGCCAGTTTCTGCTCAGCCAGATTGAGAGTGGCCGCCTGGACATGGCTGTGTGCCGAACCTCTGTCAGCAGCTCACCGCATTTGTTCGCCAGTGAGTTCGTCCAGCACGAGACACTTGCAGTGATCGCCAGCGTCGATCATCCGCTCAAGGACGCCGCGACCTTGAGCCTTGAGCAACTGGCCGAGAACCGCTGGATTGTCTACCGGGCGAACATGCCCATGCGCGTGCAACTGGAACGTGAATTCCACGATGCCGGCCTGCGCTTCCCGCTGCACCTGGTGGAAACCACGTCGATTCTGGCGACCTTGTCGCTGTTGCAGAACCAGCCTGAATTCGTCGCGCTGGTGTCTATCGATGTGGCCCAGCAGTGTCTGCAGCATCACCGCATCTGCATTCTGCCGCTGGCGATCCAATCGGTGAGTGACCCGTATGAGTTGGTTACACGCCAGGCCAGTCAGGAAACGCCGGCCATGCAGCAGCTTCGCGGCTTGCTGCTCAGCGCTGCTGCTGGCGGCTCGACGCGTTAACCAGCGAGCCAGTGCTCATACGCCGCCGTCATCCGCTGCCGGGTCGGCGCATCTGCCGGAATCAGATGCTCGATCCGCATCGACTCCACGGTGATGTCCAGCGGCATGCCAAAGGTGGTAAAGGTTGACAGAAACCTCAGCTCACCCTCCGCGGTATTCACCCGCGTCAGCAACACCGGCATGGCTGCGGGCGCGTGCAGTTGAGCAGCGGGAGCCGGCAGCTCGCGTAGTAACTGCGCGAGCTCGGGACTAGCCACGGCCTCCCGCGACGCACGCTGCCAGGCGACCGCGCGAATCTCGTCGGCATTGGCCAGCCGATCACCCAACCCGCCGGGGCGCAGCAGTGTGTCGAGCAAATTCAGCCGTGCAGTCGCCTCGGGCGCGATACCAGCCATGGCAAACAGCAAGCCGGCACTGGCATTGGCCGCGGTGACATCCCAGTTGCTGGCGATGACGATGGCCGGCGCCGGGTTGTTCGCGTGCAGAATATGTTCGATAGCTTCGTGGACCATCTTCAGCTCCGGCGCATCCAGCGGCGATGTGGCGTAGCGCGGGGCGTAGCCGGCGGCGACGAACAACTGGTTGCACTGCTCCAGCGGTGCGGCCAGCGCCGAGAGCAGGGCATGCAGAGTGCTCGGGCTGGCTTTGGCACGGCCAGTTTCGACGCAGCTTAAGTGACGCTGCGAAACCCCGGCCAGCAGCGCCAGTTCGAGCTGGCTGAGGCGCGCCTGCTGACGCCACTGGCGGACCTGCTGACCGGCCGAGGCGCTCGGGGCCGGTTGCTGGCGATGGAAAATTGGTTGGCTCATACGTCGACTCTGACCGTCCTTGGTGCCTTGTGTCCATGACCTGTCAGGTCATTGAGAGGGCGCAACACTATCACTACTCTGCCGGCGAACCCTACCCAAGGAGTGGCTGATGACCCTGCGTTTGCTTGCCCTGACCTTGCTGGTGCCGTTTGCGGCGTATACCGGCTGGACCCTGCTGAATGCCGAGCAGTCGCTCGTCGCGTTTGGCCTGGAACTGATGGCGCGCCCTGATACAGCTCAGGTCGTCATCGACCTGTATCTGATGGCAGGGCTGGGCTGCTGCTGGATGGTCAGCGATAACTGTCGCCGTCGTGGAACATGGATTGCTCTGCTGCCTTACTTGCTGCTGACCGCGGTGTTCGTCTCGCTGGGGCCGCTGCTGTATTTGGCCATCCGAGGCGTTAGCAGTGAGCGTCCAGCATGAATGACGCCCTGCAGGTGTATGCGCTGAGTGTTGTGCTGCTGTTTCTCAAGATGCTTGCGATCTCTTGCTATCAGGGCTACCTGCGCTTAAGCCTATTGGCGTTCCACAACACTGACCTATCTGGCCGGTGTGCAGCCGTGGCGAACGATCTGCTAAGCGGTTGCTCTGATATGCCTGGTGGGCTTTTGCGCGGTCATTGCCACCCAACTGGCGATGGGATGACGCCGCGCCGCTACGGCGGCTATCAACGGTTGACCAGCCTGGCCGGCAGAGCGATCACCAGCAGGCAACTGAGCAGCAGGCAGACGGCAAATGCCCACAGCGCGGCATGGGCGTTGCCGGTCAGGTCGGTCATCACTCCCATCAGCGAGTTGCTGACCAGCCCGGCAATGTTCGCCAGCGAGCAGGCGAGGGCGAAGGCAGTGGCCGCCGCAGTGCCCTTGAGAAAGGTCGCCGGCAGGCTGAAGAACACCGGCACTGCACCGATGATCGCTGCTGAAGCGATGGCAAACAGCAGTACCGTCATCAGCAGGTCATGGCTGAACAAGGTGCTGCTGGCCATGGCAATCGCGCCGACAATGAAGGGCACGATGATGTGCCAGCGGCGTTCGCGATAGCGGTCGGAACTGGCGCCGATCAGCAGCATGCCGATCAGCGCTGCCAGGCTCGGAATGGCCGTGAGCAGGCCAATGTGGAAGGTATCGCTGACCCCCGCGTCGCGGATGAAGGTCGGCATCCAGAAGCCCATGGCATAGGCGCTGAGCAAAATCGAGAAGTCGATGCCGCCGAGCATCCACACTTTGAGGTTGAAGAAGCCATCGCGAAAGCGCTGCTTGCTGCCTGTGTCTTCGGCATCGTCTGCCGCGAGGTCGGCAGCCAGCTGCGCCTTGTCGTCATCAGACAACCAGCGTGCCTGCTGGAAGCTGTTGGGCAGAATCCACAAGGTCGCAACGCCCAGCAGCACACTGGGGATCGCCTCCAGCAAGAACAGCCACTGCCAGCCGCGCAGGCCGTGCAACTGGTCGAAGCTGCTCATGATCCAGCCAGACAACGGCCCGCCGATCACACTCGACAGCGGCAGGCCAATCATGAACAGGGCAATGATCCGCCCGCGCCGGTAGCTTGGGTACCACTGGGTCAGGTAGAACAGCACGCCCGGCAGAAAGCCCGCTTCGGCCACGCCGAGCAGAAACCTCACCAGGTAGAACTGAGTGGTGGTGGTTACCAGCAGCGTGCAGGCCGACAGCAGGCCCCAGGTGATCATGATGCGGGCGATCCACAGCTTGGCGCCGACCCGTTGCAGGATCAGGTTGCTGGGTACCTCGAAGAGGATATAGCCGACGAAGAACAAGCCCGCGCCCAGGCCATACGCGGCGCTGCTGAACTGCAGGTCAGTCAGCATCTGCAACTTGGCGAAGCCGACGTTGATGCGGTCCAGGTAGGCCGCCAGGTAGCACAGGCACAGAAACGGGATAAGCCGCCAGGTAACCCTGCGATAGAGCGCGTGCGGGCCCTGCGCGACTGCGCCGTGGGCGGTTGTGGGGTGGTGCATTCGGGTCTCCTGACGCGCGGGCGAGCAGCGCATGCTGCAGCGCTTTGTCGTGCGCCGCAGCTAAAGAACAGAGGCAATCCCGGCGGGAAACACCCGGCATGCCGATCCGTCGATATAATGCCCGGCTTCTGCAGGTATTCGGAACAACCTATGCGTCAGGTTTTGCTTGTTGTCGATGTTCAGGCCACGTTCAGCCCGCCGGAATGGCTGGTTGATGGTGTGCGGGCGTTTTCTGCGCGCATCCCCACCATTGCCTCGGTCGAGTTGCATGACGAGCAGGTGACGCCCTTCGAGCGCCAGCTTGGCTGGCACCCTGCGGCGCAGGATGAGTGCCTGGTGGAGGTCGATCAGGTGTTTATCAAGCACGGCTACGGGCCCACTGCAGCGATGCTCGACTATCTCAAGCAGATGGACGTCGAACGTGTGTTGGTGTGTGGTCTGCAAACTGAAACCTGCGTGCTCGCCGCAGGCTTTGCCCTGTTCGATGCCGGTCTGTCGCCGACGCTGGTCACCGACCTCACCATCGGCTCGTCGCTGGACCGTTCCGGCAAACTCGGCATCGAGCTGTGGCAGCACCACTTTCGCCAAGTCACCACGCGGGCCGAGGTACTTGCCGGGTTGCATGGCTGATCCGCTGTGACCTGACCGGCCTCAATCGAATGGGCCAGCGCTGGTAAAGGCGCCGCCTTGCAGCAGGGCACTGCGCTCGTCCGCCGCGGCTTGGGGCAGTTGCTCCAGCTTGCCCCTAAACTGCTCGGAGCTGTCCTGCGGCGCAAAGCCCAGGTGCGCGGCGTAGCGGTTGTTCCACCACAGGTCACGGTTGGCAGACACGCCATACACCACGGTGTGGCCGACGTCCTCTGCGAGCAGCGCGCGTTCGACCAGGTGGGCCAGGTCGGCGTAGCTCAGCCAGGTCGAGAGCATGCGCAGGTTACGCGGTTCCGGGAATGACGAGCCTATGCGCAAACTCACGGTCTGAATGCCGTAGCGGTGGAAATAAAACGTCGCCAGGTCTTCGCCGTAGGCTTTCGACAGCCCGTAGTAGCAGTCCGGTCGGCGCGGCGAATGAGCATCGAGCTGGACATCCTGCGGGTAAAACCCGGTGACGTGATTGGAGCTGGCGAACACCACCCGTTTGATCTCGTGCAGGCGCGCCGCTTCATAGATATGAAAGGTGCCGCGAATGTTCGCGTCGAGAATATCTTCGAACCTGCGCTCTGTGGATATACCGCCCAGGTGGACGATGGCATCCACCTGATCGGCCAGCGCATGCACGCCGGCTTTGTCGGCCAGATTGCAGCTGACCACTTCTTCATGGTCGCCGGCAGCGGGCGCCATCTCACTGATATCGGATACTCGCACGACATTCGCGTGCGCCTGCAAGGCATCGCGCAGGATCTGCCCGAGGCCGCCGGCAGCGCCGGTCAGCAGCAGGCGGTTGAAGGGTTTGGTCGAGGTGGAGGAGGGTGCAGTCATGGCGGGGTGCCTGTAGTTGGAGGTGCAGGTTCGGCGGTGCTCGGTAGCAGCGGGCAGGCCTTGTGGCCGCCCGCCAGCGAGGCCTTACATGAAGTTGTACTGGATGCCCAGGCGCCAGCGCGCCTGACGGTCATCGGTGTAGGAATTGACCTTGATGTCGCCGATCTCCATGAATGGCGCCCACTGTTTGTTGAGCTTGTACTTGATGATCAGGTTCTGCTCGTAGTCGCTTTTCTTGTTGTCGTAGCGGATGTAATCGGTACTGAAGTGGATGTACTGATACTCGAACGCCCACGGCCCTTTGGGGGTGTAGCCGAGCCAGCCTTCCAAGCGCGTGGTGTTCTGGTTGTCCTTGGCGCGGTGCTCTTTGCTGTGATCGATCTGATCACGGTCGAGGCTGCGCGCGTCGTGCCGTACGCGGCTGGCGACGTACCAGGTGTCGCTGATCTTGTAGCTGTACTTGAGGCCGAACTTGTAGGTGGTGGCGTCTTTCGAGCTGTCCATCTGGAAGGCCGGGGTCAGCGTCGATTTGGCACTGAGCTTGTGGTTGTAGTCGACGGTGAATTCATGGCCGTTGTTGACCATGTTGTCGTAGGCGACGTCTTCGCGGTCGCCGGCAGTCTTGTATTTGATCTCGGCGCCAAAACCCAGGCCACTGTCCATCCGGTAGTTCAGCTTGATTCGGTCGGAGTGAATGCTGTCGTCTTCGGTAAAGCCGTGCCGGTAGTTGATGCTGGCCGAATCTGCGTGGGCGTAGAGCGACAGGCCAAGCGTGCTGACAGCGATAAGCGTGCGGAGTGTGGTGTTCATGCGATCTTCTTTTTTTGTTTTTGTTGAGGTCGTTATGAGGTCGGGCAGTGAGGATGGGTGCGGGGTGGGGGATGCCCTCCGTGGCAAATTTTTCAAATAAGTTATCGTACAACTTTATGGTTGTCTATTTTTTATTGAAATGTTGTCTGATGACATGGATTAGGCCATCTATATCAAGGTTTTTAGAGGTTGTTGGCGGGGTGCCAGGTCGCTGATGGCGTATAGAGAAGGGAGGTTTTGCGCGCTTTATAAAGTTTCAAAGGGGTACTTTTCAATTGTTGTACGATGACGTAGGATCATCCCCAGAGCGTGACCTTTCCGCCACAATTCCAATAAGAAGGCTCAGACGTCCATGATCATCACTGCAGTAAACGTCCAGGTATTTTCCTACCCCACCCGACGCGCCGTAGACAGCGCCGGCCATGCCCATCCGGGCGATGTCACCCAGGCCAAAATGGCCTTGCTGCGGATCAAGACCGAATGCGGCAACGAGGGTTTTGCACTGGGCGCACCCGAGCTGATTCGCCCGTATGTGCTGGATGGCTTCGTGCGCAAAGTGCTGGTCGGCGCCAACGCCTTCGACCGCGAAAAGATCTGGCACGACCTGGCACACTGGCAGCGCGGCAGTGCCAGCCAGTTGACCGACCGCGCGCTGGCGCTGGTCGAACAGGCGCTGTGGGACTGGGCCGGGCGCAAGCTGAACCTGCCGGTGCACAAGCTAATCGGTGGCTTTCGCGACAAGGTTCCGGCGTACGGTTCAACCATGTGTGGCGATGAGCTCGAAGGTGGGCTGTCGACCCCGGAGGAGTACGGCCGCTTCGCCGAGACCCTGGTCAAGCGTGGCTACAAGGCAATCAAGCTGCACACCTGGATGCCGCCGGTGTCGTTCGCGCCGAGCGTGAGCATGGATATCAAGGCCTGCGCCGCGGTGCGTGAGGCGGTTGGCCCGGACATCGCGTTGATGATCGATGGCTACCACTGGTACAGCCGGACCGAAGCACTGACCGTTGGCCGCGCGCTGGAGAAGCTCGACTTCGCCTGGTTCGAAGAGCCAATGATGGAAGACTCGGCCGAGTCCTATGCCTGGCTGGCGGGGCAGCTGGACATCCCTATCCTTGGTCCGGAAAGCCTGGGCGGCAAGCACCTGAGCCGCGCCAGCTGGGTCAAGAACGATGTCTGTGACATTCTCCGCGCCGGGGTTGCCGGTGTCGGCGGTATCGCACCGTGCCTGAAGGTTGCGCACATGGCCGAAGCGTTTGGCATGGACTGCGAGATCCACGGCAACGGCGCGGCCAACCTGGCGGTGGTCGGCGCCATCAAGAACTGCAGCTGGTACGAGCGCGGCCTGCTGCACCCGTTCCTCGAGTACGACGACGTCCCGGCCTACCTCAAGCGCCTGGTCGACCCGATGGACCAGGACGGCTTCGTGCACCTGTCTGACCTGCCGGGCCTGGGCGAGGAGATCGACTTCGACTACGTCGAGACCAATACGCTGCACAGCTTCTGATTCGTGCATGGCGGCACGCGCCATCGCGTGCCGCCCGAGAGTCCAATAACTATAAAAAGGCTATCTCACATGAACGTACTCCCCACATTCTGGGCAGGGGTGTTTGCCGCGTCGCTGGCACTCACCTCAGTCCCTGCAGCATTCGCCAAGACCCCGGCCGATCAGTTGATCGTCGGCATGAGCATGATCAACCTGCTCTCGCTCGACCCCGCTGCGGCGACCGGGCTGGATGTTTCCGAGGTCAATGCCAACCTGTACGACATGCTGCTGGTGCAGGATGTCAAACAACCCGACCAGCTGCTGCCGGCCCTGGCCGAAAGCTGGCAGGTCAGCGCAGACCGCAAGACCCTTACCTTCAACCTGCGCAAGGACGTCAAATTCCAGTCCGGCAACGCCCTCAGCGCCGAAGACGTAGCCTGGTCGCTGCAGCGCGTGCTCAAGCTCAACCTGGCCCTGGCGTCGACCTGGAAAGCCTATGGTTTCAATGCCGGCAACGCCGAGCAGTACCTGCGCGCCAGCGACGAGCATACCTTCGTCCTCGAACTGCCACGCCCGACCGACCCGATGCTGGTGCTCAACACCCTGGCCACTTCGCCCAGCGCCTTCATCCTCGACCGCAAAGTGGTCCAGCAGCACCAGAAAGGCAATGACATGGGCGGCGCCTGGCTGACCACTCATGCGGCCGGCAGCGGCCCGTTCATTCTCAATGACTGGCGCGCCAACGATGTGATCCTGATGACCCGCTTCGACGGTTACTGGGGTGGTCCGGCCAAGCTCAAGCGCATCGTCATGCGCAACATGACCGAATCGCAGTCGCTGCGCCTGATGGTCGAGCGCGGTGATCTGGACCTGGCCAAGGGCATGTCAGCACCGGATATCGAAGCACTGGAAAAGTCCGACAAGGTTCGCACCCAGACCGTCCAGCGCGGCACCCTTTACTACGTGGCACTGAGCGTCAAGAACAAACCCTATGACGATGCCCGTGTACGCAAGGCAGTGCGCTCGTTGATCGACTATCAGGGCATCAACCAGACGGTCATGCCGCACTACGGCCAGCTCAACCAGCGCCCGCTGCCGCTCGGCTTGCCGGCGCGGCTGGATGATCCGGGCTACACCTTGAACGTCGCCGAGGCGAAACAGCTGTTGGCTGACGCCGGTTACCCGAACGGCTTCAAGACCACCATTCGTGTCCTCACCGAGCCGCCGTTCATCAACATTGCCTCCAGCCTGCAAGCGACCCTGGCCCAGGCCGGCATCCAGGCAACCATCGTCACCGGCACCGGTAATCAGATCTACGGCGCCATGCGCGAGCGCAGCTTCGACATCCTGGTCGGGCGTGGCGGCGGCGGGGCCGAGCGCCATCCGCATTCAAGCCTGCGCACCCTGGTGTACAACCCGGACAACCGCGACGAAGCCAAACTGAGCAATTTCCAGGGCTGGCGTACGTCGTTCTACAGCCCTGAGTTGAACAGCCTGATCGAGCAAGCCGAAGTCGAACCCGACAAAGCCCGGCAACAGGCCCAGTACCAGCAGATCCAGGCCACCCTCGACGAGCAGGTGGGGGCGATCCTGCCCGTGTCGCAAATGACCGACACCGTGGTGCTTTACCACGATGTTCAGGATTACCAGGGCCATACCGCGGCCACCACCCGTTACAAGGACGTCTACAAGTCGCGTTGAGTCGAGCCGGGGCGCACTGCCCAGGCCGGCCGGTGATTGGTAAACGCTTTTTCAGGAGCCTGTTATGTTTGTTTCGACTGCCTCTGTGCTGGGCGCGCGCGCGTCCGGTACTGCCCGCCGGGCGAGTACGGTGCTGGTGACCCTGCTCGGTTTGCTGGCGCTGACCTTCTTCATTGGTCGGGTAATGCCGCTGGACCCGGTGCTGGCCGTGGTCGGTCCAGACGCCGACAGCTCCACCTATGACCAGGTCTATCGGGCGATGGGTCTGGATCAGCCGATCTGGACCCAGTTCGGCATGTACCTCAACGACCTCCTGCACGGTGATTTCGGCAACGCCCTGCTGACCGGTCACCCGGTGCTGGAAGACATCAAACGGGTGTTCCCGGCGACCATCGAACTGGCCACCCTGGCGATCCTGTTCGGCATCCTCATCGGCCTGCCACTGGGTGTTGTCGCGGCCAGCAATCAGGGCCGTATGGGCGATCACCTGGCGCGGGTAATCACTCTGTTCGGTTACTCCACGCCGATCTTCTGGGTCGGCATGATGGGCCTGCTGGTGTTCTACGCCTGGCTCGGCTGGGCTGGCGGAGCAGGGCGGATCGATCTTGCCTACGACGGCATGGTGCCGGACGTCACCGGCCTGCTGCTGATCGACACCGCCCTGGCCCGCGACTGGGAAGCCTTCACCAGCGCGCTGCGGCATATCGTCCTGCCGGCGCTGATCCTGGGCCTCAACTCGGTGGCCTATATCAGCCGCATGACCCGCAGCTTCATGCTCGAGCAGCTGTCTCAGGAGTACATCATCACCGCCCGGGTCAAGGGCCTGTCGCGCCGTCAGGTGGTCTGGGGCCATGCCTTTCGCAACATCCTCGTGCAGTTGCTGACCGTGGTCGCACTGGCCTACGGCTCATTGCTCGAAGGCGCGGTGCTGATCGAGACGGTGTTTGCCTGGCCGGGCTTCGGCCAGTACCTGACCAGCAGCCTGATGCTCGGCGACATGAATGCGGTGATGGGCTGTGTGCTGGTGATCGGCTTGATCTTCGTTGCCCTCAACCTGATCAGCGACGCGCTGTACAAGGTGTTCGATCCAAGGACCCGCTAAGCCTGCGCGGCAAGCGCGAACCCATAACTATAAAAAAGGATGCCCCATGAATATTGTATTTGCGACCCTGCGCAACAGCCTGTTCGGCGCGATTCTGGCGCTGAGCCCGATGCTGGCAGCCCAGGCGAAAACCCCCGCCGACCAGTTGATCGTCGGCATGAGCATGGTCAACCTGTTCTCCATCGACCCGGCCAACGCGCCTGGCCTGGACGCTTCCGGGATCAACGCCAACCTCTACGACACCCTGGTCAAGCGCGACAACGGCAACCCCGAGCGGCACGTGCCGCAACTGGCTGAAAGCTGGACGGTGAGTGAAGACGGCAAGCAGATCACCTTCAAGCTGCGCAGCGACGTCAAGTTCCACTCCGGTAACCCGCTGACCGCTGAAGACGTGGCCTGGTCGCTGTATCGGGTGATGAAGCTCAACTTCGGCCTGGCCACCACCTGGAAGGCCTACGGCTACAACCTCGACAACATTCAGGCGTCTATCCGCGCCACCGACGCGCACACGCTGGTGATCGATCTGCCGCAGCCGACCGATCCTTTGCTGGTGATCGACTCGCTGGCGATTTCGCCTAGCGCGGTCGTCGTAGACCGCAAGCAGGCCCTGCAACACGAGAAAAACGGCGACCTCGGTGCTGCCTGGCTGGTCACCAACGAAGCCGGCAGCGGCCCGTTCACATTGAGCAAATGGAGCGCCAATGACAGCCTGGTGATGACCCGCTTCGACGGCTACTGGGCCGGGCCGGCGAAGATGAAGCGCGTGCTGGTGCGGCACATGACCGAATCGCAGTCGCTGCGCCTGATGCTCGAGCGCGGCGACCTCGACCTGGCCTACGGCATGGCTGCGCCGGATATCAAGGCAATCGAGCGCTCGGACGCGTTGCAGGTCCAGGCGCTGCAGCGCGGCACCATGTACTACGTGGCGATGAGCATGAAACAGCCCGAGTTCGCCAAACAGCAAGTGCGCGAAGCGGTGCGCAACCTGATCGACTATCAGGGCATCGACCAGCAGGTCATGCCGCACTACGGCACCCTCAACCAGCAACCGATGCAACTGGGCCTGGCTGCCCGCCTGCCTGACCCTGGCTACACCATGAACGTCGCCAAGGCCAAGGCGCTGCTCGCCGAAGCGGGCTACCCGAACGGCTTCAATACGACCATTCGGACCTTGTCCGAGCCGCCGTTCATCGACATTGCCGCACGTATGCAGGCGACCCTGGCCGAGGGCGGGATCAAGGCCACCATCGTCACCGGCACCGGCAACCAGGTGTACGGCGCCATGCGCGCGCGCAACTTCGAGATGATCGTCGCACGCGGTGCCGAGCGTTACCCGCACCCGTACTTCAGCCTGCGCACCTTCGTCTACAACCCCGACAACAGTGACGCCGCCGGCCTGCCTAACTTCCAGGGCTGGCGCGCATCGTTCTTCAACCAGCAGCTCAACGAGCTGATCGATCGAGCCGGGGTCGAGCGCGACGCCGACCAGCGTCTCAAGCTCTACCACCAGGCGCAGACCCTGTACGACAAGCAGGTCGGGCCGATCATGATGATCTCGCAGATGACCGACACCGCGGTCAGCGCGGCCGACGTCAAGGGCTTCACCGGCGACGACGCCGAGGCGACCCGTTACCTGGGCGTCTACAAGCAACGCTGAACCCCGCCGGGACGCCTGCGGGTGTCCTGCCGGGCCATGATTGCACCGAGAGAGCATGCCGATGATAGCCAACATCTCTACCACTGAAACCGCTGCCAAACGGCAGGCCGACAACACCCCGGCGTCCAGCCTCGACGCCCTCTACAAAAGCAGCCTGCGCGTGCTGCGCCACCTGCTGCGCAACCCGATGACCCTGGCTGGCCTGATGGTCGCGCTGCTGCTGGTCGTAGTGGCTGCGTTCGCACCGTGGATCGCCACCCACGACCCGGTCGTGCAAAACCTTGCCAATGCCTTGCAGGCACCGGGTGCGGCGCACTGGTTCGGCACTGACGAGTACGGCCGCGACATCTTCAGCCGGCTGGTCTATGGCGCCCGGATCACCCTCTACATCATTGCCCTGGTGACCATCATCGTCGGCCCGATCGGGTTGTTCATCGGCACCGTCTCCGGCTACTTCGGCGGCATCGTCGATACGGTGTTCATGCGCATCACCGACATCTTCATCTCATTCCCCAGCCTGGTTCTGGCGCTGGCGTTCATTGCGGCCCTCGGCCCTGGCCTGGAGCATGCGGTGGTGGCGATCGCCCTGACGTCGTGGCCGCCAATCGCGCGTCTGGCACGGGCTGAAACCCTGTCGCTGCGCAAGGCTGACTTTGTTGTTGCCGTCGAGCTACAGGGCGCGTCATCGACGCGGATCATCCTCCGGCACATCGTGCCGATGTGCATGTCGTCGGTGATCATCCGCCTGACCATGAACATGGCCGGGATCATCCTCACCGCCGCAGCGCTGGGCTTTCTCGGCCTCGGCGCGCAGGCGCCGCTGCCGGAGTGGGGCGCGATGATTTCGACCGGGCGCCGCTACATGCTCGAGTGCTGGTGGCTGGTAGCCGTACCGGGCGCCGCGATCATGCTGGTGAGCCTGGCGTTCAACCTGTTGGGCGATGGCCTGCGGGACATTCTCGACCCGCGTAGCGAGTAACTGGAGGCTTTATGTCGACGCTCAAACTCAATGTCGATTCGCTCAATGTGCGCTTCGTCAATGGCAAGAAAGAAATGCACGCGGTGCGCGATGTGTCGTTCACCCTGGGCCGCGAGAAGCTGGCGATTGTTGGTGAGTCCGGCTCGGGCAAGTCCACGGTTGGCCGCAGCCTGCTCAAGCTGCACCCGGGCAGCACCCAGATCACCGCCAAGGCCCTGCAGTTCGGCGATGTCGACCTGCTCAGCGCCAGTGAAAAGGCCATGCAGAAGATCCGTGGTCAGCGCATTTCGATGATCATGCAAGACCCCAAATACTCGCTCAATCCGGTGGTCAAGGTCGGCGAGCAGATCGCCGAAGCCTACCTGGCGCACCACAAGGCCAGCCGCAGCGAGGCCCGTGAGCGGGTCATGCTGATGCTCGAAAAAGTCCATATCCGTGACCCCAAGCGCGTCTACAACCTGTACCCGCACGAAGTCAGCGGCGGCATGGGCCAGCGCATCATGATCGCCATGATGGTGATCACCAACCCGGAAGTGATCATCGCTGACGAGCCGACCTCGGCGCTGGACGTCTCGGTACGCCAGCAGGTGCTCAGCGTGCTTGAAGAGCTGGTGGTCGAGCAGCAGATGGGCCTGATTTTCGTCAGCCACGACCTCAACCTGGTGCGCAACTACTGCGATCGGGTGCTGGTGATGTACGCCGGGCGGGTGGTCGAGTCACTTGCCGCGTGTGACCTGCAGTACGCCGAACACCCTTATACCCGTGGCCTGCTGGCAGCCTTGCCGAGCATGGACAACCGTCGCCCGCGCTTGCCGGTACTGCAACGCGACCCGCTCTGGCTCACCTGCTGAGGTAACTGCCCATGTCCATGATCCAAGCACACGCATTGAACCTCAGCTTTGGCGTCGGCGCTGCCGTCAACCAGGTGCTGCATGACGTCAACCTGACCGTCGAGGACGGCCAGTCGTTCGGCCTGGTCGGCGAGTCCGGCTCCGGCAAGACCACCGTGCTGCGCTGCCTGGCCGGGCAGTACCGACACTGGAGCGGGGCGCTGAGCATTGCCGGTGTGCCCTTGCAGCAGAAGATCCCCAAGGATCACTTTCGCAAGGTCCAGATGGTGTTCCAGGACCCATACGGTTCGCTGCACCCGCGCCACACCATCGATACCGCGCTGCGCGAACCGCTGACCATTCATGGCATCGGCGAGCGTGATGATCGCATCAACGACATCCTGCTCAAGGTCGGCCTCAACGACAGCTTTCGCTATCGCTATCCGCATCAGTTATCGGGTGGCCAGCGCCAGCGCGTGGCGATTGCCCGCGCGCTGATTCTGCAGCCGCGGGTACTGTTGCTGGATGAGCCGACCTCGGCGCTGGACGTCTCGGTGCAGGCCGAGATTCTCAACTTGCTGGCCGACCTGCGCCAGCGCGAGAAACTCACCTACCTGATGGTCACCCACGACCTCGGTGTGGTCAGCCACCTGTGCGACAAGGTCGCGGTGATGCAACAAGGGCGCATCGTCGAGCGCCTCGACAGCCAGGCCCTGAGCCAGGACCTCGCCAGCCATGAGTACACCCGCATGCTGGTCCAGGCCAGCCGCGATTTCAGTGCTGAGTCAGCTCGCCCTGCAGTTGCCTGAAATCTCTGGGGCCGCCTTGCGGCCCTTCGCGGGTGAACCCGCTCCCACAAGGACTGCGGTGAACCCTGTAGGAGCGGGTTCACCCGCGAAGGGCTGCGAAGCAGCCCCAAAAATCTTGAATACGAAAAAACAAGGAAGATAAAAACATGCCGTACGTACGCATTGCCGTTGTCCGCAAACAGCCCTTGGCGCAAGCGGTCCTCGCCGCACTGAGCCTGGGCTGCAGCCTGCCGCTATGGGCGCTGGAAGCGCCGAGCAAGGTCCAGGTGCCGACTCTGGCCTACGACGACCAGCAGATCATTCTGGTCTGGGAAAAACCCGCCGGTCATGCCGACATCAGCGATTACCACGTCTACGCCAATGGTCAGTTGCTCGGCAGCAGCAACGCCAACAACGACCAGGTGTCGCCCGCCAAGCCCTACATCGACCGCTTCTACCAGCAGGACACGCGCAACTTCCACCACCGTATCGCCATCCACAGCTTTACCGCCAACGGTCTCAAACCCGATACCGAATACCGCTTCAGCGTGCGTTCAGTGGGGCGCGACGGCAAGGAGTCAGGCGACAGCCCGGTGGTTGTGCAACGTACCACCGCCTTGCCGGCGTTGTTCGATGTGAAGAAACACGGTGCCAAAGGCGATGGCAGCAGCCTTGACACCGCCGCTATCCAGCGCGCCATCGATGCTTGCACGGCCGGCTGCAAGGTGCTGCTGCCCAAGGGCACCTACAAGAGCGGCGCCCTGTACCTGAAGAGCAACATGACCCTGGAGATCGCTGAAGGCGCGACCTTGCTCGGCTCCGAACGCGCCGAAGACTACCCGCGTGAGGGTTACATCCAGTACCCGTATTCGACCACGGTGCGCCCGGCCTCGTTGATCAATGCCTTGCCACGTGATCCGCGCCAGCACCAGGCCTTTGAAAACATCCGTATCGTCGGCAAGGGCACCATCGACGGCAATGGCTGGAAGCGCAAGGCCGACGCCATCGATGAGCGCGGCCAGCCGTTACCGGTGTACCTGGCCAGCGACAATACCCGCTATATGCTCGACGGGCTGCTGGCCAAGGCTCAGGTCGAGCGCGCCGTGGCCGAAGGCATGAACGTCAAGGACGCCTACGGCCAGATGCGCTCGTCGCTGATCACCCTGCGTGATGTGAAAAACGTCTTCTATGGCGGCTTCACCGTGCTCAACCCGGCTTACCACGGCATCATGAACCTAGAAACCGAGAACGTGGTGCTGGCCAACACCACGCACAAGACCTACGACGCCAACAACGGCGACGGCATCGAGTTCGCCAACAGCCGTGGGGCGATGGTGTTCAACAACTTCTTCGATACCGGCGATGACTGCGTCAACTTCGCGGCCGGCACGGGTGCCGAAGCAGTCAAGCAGAAGGCCCAGCAGGATGCCTGGATCTTCAACAACTTCTTCCGCCAGGGCCATGGCATGGTCGTCGCCGGCAGTCACACCGGCGCCTGGATCGAGAACATCCTCGCCGAGGACAATGTCTCCGATGGCACCGACGCCGGGCTGCGCATGAAGAGCACCAACTTCATGGGCGGCGGCGCGCGCAATGTCACCTTCCGCGATTCGGCGATACGCAACACGGTCAAGCAGGCGTTCATCTTCACCCTTGATTACCACGACCCAAACGCCAAGCTCGACTACCAGCGCTCGACCATCGCCGGGCAGTTCCGGGATGTGCGGGTCAGTGATGTCAGTGTCGAAAACGCGCAACTGGCGGCAATCGAGGTCAAGGGCGACAGCCAGCATGGTGCCTATCACCAGGGCTTGAGCTTCGAACGGGTCCGCTTCAGTGGTCCGGCGCTGGCCAGAATCGATGGTTTGAAGGACTCACGTTTTGACACCATCCGCTTTAGTGAAACCGGCGGCACCAACCCGTGGCAGGTCAAAGACAGCGACGGGCTGGCGTTTCAGGATGTCGAGCCCGCGCCGGCGCAGCCCTGAGCCGATATCTGCTTACTCGCTGTAGAACGCCTGAACCTGCTGCGCCTCGCGCAGGCGCATGCGGCTGTTGCTCAGGTGCAGGAACATCGCCGCGCGCGCGGCATCCACCTGGCGGCTGGCAATCGCGTCGAAGATCTGCTGATGTTCGGCGTTGATCCCGGCCAGGTAGGTGCTGCGGTTGCTCTGCCCGGTGTAAGCGGAGTTCATCCGGGTGCGCGGGATCATCTTGGTGCCCAGGTGTTTCATGATGTCGATCAGGTAATGGTTGCCTGCCGCCTTGGCGATTTTCAGGTGGAACTGAAAATCGGCATTGGTGGTGCTGCCTGACTTCTCCGGCCCCTGCAGCAACGCCTGCAACGCCTGCTGCAACTCCTCCAGCGCTTGCGCCGACGCGCGCTCGGCAGCCATGCCGGCGGCTTGCACTTCAAGGCTCAGGCGGAACTCGAGCAGATCGAGCACATCGGTCAACAGGACGATGGTGGCGGGCCCGACGTTGAAACCTTCGGGCGCCGGCATGTCGAGGACAAAAGTGCCGACACCGTGCTGGGTATCGACCAGACCGGCCGCCTGCATCCGCGACAAGGCTTCGCGCACCACCGAACGGCTGACGCCTTCGCTGGCCATGATGGAGGCTTCGGTGGGCAATTTGTCGCCACGTTTGAGGGTGCCGTCGCGCATGCGCTGAGCGAAGCGTTCGACCAGCGACTCGGCTAGGCGGCGTGGCTTTTGCGGGGCGGTTGAAGTTTGATCCGGCATTGTTCTGCTCGCGTGTGAACAATCGCCATTATAAAGGGTTTCCACGGCAAAGCAGCGGGTATAATGCTGCCATCGTCTGATTTCAATGGATCCAAGCAATGGCCCCTGCTGCCCCTGACCGACGCGTGAGCCTGGCCCAGCAACTGGTACTTGACCTTTCCCGGCAGATCCTCGCCGGCGAGCTGCCGCCGGGTAGCAAACTACCCACCGAACAGGCGTTCACCGAACAGCGCAAAGTCAGCCGCACGGTGGTCCGCGAAGCGATGTCGCGGTTGCAGGCCGAGGGCCTGGTAGAAACTCGCCGCGGCATCGGCACTTTTGTCGTCGACAGTATGCGACCTGCCCAGTTTCACGAGAGCAAGCCACAGCAGGGCAGTGCCTACGATGTTGTAGCGATCATCGAACTGCGTTTGAGCCTTGAAGTGGAGGCTGCTGCGATCGCCGCCCAGTGCGCGAGTCCTCGTCAGTTGGCGACGATTCGCGCCGCCCTGGACGAAGCCAATGACCTGCAGCAGCTAGGTGCGCAGAGCACCCGTATCGACTTTGAATTCGACTTGCAGATCGCCCTGTGCACCGGCAACAGCTTCTTCATCGATGCCATGAACCATGTCGGCAGCACCTTGATGAGTGCTGCGCCGCCAGCGCGGGCGGTAGAGAGCGAGTTGCGCACGCTGCAAGTGCGCGAACGTGAGCAGATCTACGCTGCGATTGCCCGCAAGGACGCCGACGTAGCGCGTGCAGCCATGCGCCTGCACCTGACCAACCTGCTGCACCACGCGCGGGCTGCGGTACCATCCGCGCAGTGAGTGCAGGGCAGGATCACGGCGTGCCGTTACGCCCATGCGAGCGAAAACCTTCCCGCGTGCTCAACCGCTCGTAGTAAGCGTTGACCGCCGGCAGCCCAGGCTTGGCGTCAATTTCAGCGCAGGCTGGCGAGCACCTCGCGTGCCTTGTCCAATGCCAGTCTGGCGCGGTCATAGGCACGGACGCCTTGCTCCATCAGTTGCCGGGTGGGGATCTCCAGGCTCAGCGGGATACCGCTCGGCAGTGCCTTGAGCAAACCGTGCAGGTCACAATCGCCATCCCCTGGGAAGCGTCGTTCCTGGCGAGCCTGGCGCAGGATCTCGGCCATCTCCGCAGGCCGTGCGCCCACCACGTCGCACAGCTGGGCGTAGCGCAGGCGCTGCGGCGCAGTTGCGCTGGCGGCAGCGAGTGCTTGCAGCGACGAGCCTGAGCGATCGAAGTGGAAGGCATCGACCAACACCGCGCCGTTGCTGCGTCCAGCCTGCTCGACGATGTGCCAGGCCTCGGCCAGGTTGCGCACATCGGTCCAAGGCATGAACTCCAGATTGACATGGATACCGAAGGGTAGGGCCAGCTCGCACAGCGCGGCGAAATTGTCGGCCGTGCGCACTGGGTCCGGATCGTTGCCGGCAATCAGCAGGTCGCTTGCTTCAAATTCGGCGCCGGCCTCCAGCACGGGCAGAAACGCCTGCACCTGGGTGTCTGGCTTGAGCCGCAGGATCTCGATATCCAGCACCTTGGTCCCGGTGTCGCGCAGGCGCTGAAGGGTCTGGCGCCGTAACTGCGCATCGGCTACCAGCGGGAAGTGCTGCTCTTCAGGGGTTGCAGGCTCCAGGCGCAGGCCCACATGGCTATAGCCGGCGCGCGCTGCAACCTCGACCATATCGGGCGGGGACAGCTCAAGTACGGTCAGGGCAGCAAGGGAGAATATCTGGTCGCTCATGCTTGGCTCTCTAATTGTATAGCGGCGCTGGTCTGGTGTGCGCCGGTTAGAATCGAGTTCCAGTTGTAATCAAATTCTTCCCTGGGGACTACCTGAAAAGCGCGCCCAGGCGGCGCTTTCGTTCGATAATCGCCCTCATTAATCCGCTTAATGCTGCCCTTTGATTGACCCTCCTGCATTGCTGGAATAGTTTTCCAGCCATAGAAAATCCATTTAGGCTGACATATGTAGCCCGGGACCAGGAGACCTTGATGAGCAACGTCGCAAGCACCGCAGAATCACCCTACGCAGGCCTCTTCGATCGCGGGCTTGCGGTGCTGGAACTGCTCGCCAGCAGCGCCGAGGGCAGCTCGCTGACGGACATTTCCGAGCAACTGCAGATCCCCCGCAGCGCCACCCACAGGCTGCTGAGCACTTTGTGCGACACCGGCTATGCCCGGCAGGAGCACGAGCGCGGCACTTACGTGCTGACCTCCAAACTGCAGGCGCTGGCGTTTACTCACCTGGCTGCCGACGGCACGATCGATGCTGTGCAACCGGTGCTCAACCGGCTTGCGGCCGAGGTCGGCGAGCTGGTGCGGCTGTCGGTGGTGGACGAGCAGCGCCTGACCTGGGTTGCCCGTGCGCAAGGCGCACGTTCCGGGCTGCGCTATGACCCGGACATGGGCATGGAGGCCAGGCTGTCCTGTTCAGCCAGTGGCTATGCGTGGTTGGCGAGCATGACCGACAAGCAGGCCCTGGCCCTGATTCTCAGGCAGGGCCTGGGGCAAGTGCAGAATTATGGTCCGAACGCACCACAGACGGTGGAAGCGCTGCTGACCTATATTCAGGCCGCGCGCGAGCAAGGATACGCGCTGGCTGTACAGACCTTTGCCGACTGGATGTCGGCCATCGCAGTGGCATTGCATCATCCGGTCACCCATGAGGTGATCGGCGTGGTCAGCGTTGCCGGGCCGGTCTTTCGCCTTGGCGAGGCACGGCTGCACCAGATCGCGCCGGCGCTGATCGCCGCGGTGGCAGAGATCCAGCAGTTGATACCAGGCTCGCCAGCCTTGATGAGCCCAGGCCTGACCGCTCTAAGCCTCACTCCGGGGGGCCAGGCATGAGCATGCGACGTCTGGACTGCGACCTGCTGGTGATTGGTTCGGGAGCCTCCGGGCTGGCGGCGGCAGTCACTGCTGCGGCGCAGGGGCTGAAGGTCATTGTTGTAGAGAAACACTCATCCTTTGGCGGCGCTACGGCGTGGTCCGGTGGCTGGTTGTGGGTGCCGGGCAATCCGCTGGCCAAACGCGCCGGTATCCATGAGGACCCGCAACATCCACGCACTTACCTCAAACACCAGCTCGGCGACCGCTACAACGCCGAGCGGGTAGATGCGTTTCTCGACAATGCGCCGAAGATGGTCGCGTTTTTTGAAGAGAACACTTCGCTGCAATGGGCCGATGGCAATGGCATCCCGGATATTCACGGGCACTTGCCGGGCGCGGCGACGCAGGGACATCAGGTGATCGCCGCCCCGTATGACGCGCGCGCCATGGGCCCGCTGATCAAGCGCATGCGCAAGACCATGCGCGAGACCTCGTTCATGGGCATGCCGATCATGGCCGGTGCTGACCTGTCGGCTTTCCTCAGCATGACCCGCTCGTTCAAGTCACTGCTGCACGTCAGCAAGCGTATGTTCCGGCACCTGCGCGACCTGGCCGTGCATGGCCGGGCCATGCACCTGGTCAATGGCGTGGCACTGGTGGGCCGGCTGGCCAAGTCAGCCGAAGACCTGGGCGTGACGCTGATCGAGTCGGCGCCGGCGCAGCGCTTGCTGCAGGAGCAGGGCAGAGTGATCGGCGCGCTGGTCGAGACGCCTGCTGGGCCCACCGAGATTCATGCGCGGTGCGGGGTGGTGCTGGCTGCCGGTGGCTTCCCCAACGATCTGCAGCGCCGGCAAGCGCTGTTCCCGCGCACATCGGCCCCTGAAGATCACCTGGCCCTGCCGCCGGTTCAGTGCAGCGGCGATGGTATTTCGCTGGGCGAGGCGGTGGGTGGCGTGCTCGAACTCGACGTTGCTTCAGCGGCAGCCTGGGCGCCGGTGTCGCTGGTGCGCCATGCGGACGGCAGCAGCGGCCACTTCCCGCATATCATCGACCGGGCCAAGCCGGGATTGATCGGCGTGCTGTCCAACGGCAAGCGCTTCGTCAACGAGGCTGACGGTTACTACGACTACACCGCAGCCATGGTGGCTGCCGCGCCAGCAGGTGAGGAGGTTGCGTCCTGGCTGATTTGCGATCATCGCTTCCAGCGCCGCTTCGGTCTTGGCCATTCGCGGCCGTTCCCACTGCCGGTTGGGCCGTCGGTGCGCAGCGGCTATCTGCAACGCTGCGCCACCCTCGAGGGGCTGGCGAAAGCCTGCGGGATCGACCCGGCAGGCTTGCTCGAAACCGTGAGCAGCTTCAATGAACATGCCCGCAAGGGTGAGGACCCGGAGTTTGGCCGTGGACTTAGTGCCTATAACCGCAAGCAAGGTGACCCGCTGGTGACAAAGGGCAACCCGTGCGTGGCACCGATCGAGCATGGCCCGTTCTATGCGGTCAAGGTCCGCCCTGGCAGCTTCGGCACCTTTGCCGGGTTGAAAACCAACGGCAACGCGCAGGTGCTGAACAGCGCAGGCGTGGCTATTGCAGGTCTGTATGCAGTGGGCAGCGATATGGCCAGCATCATGGGCGGCATGTATCCGTCAGGCGGGATCAACCTCGGGCCGGCCATGACCTTCGGTTACGTCGCAGGTCTGCATGCTGCGCAGAGCAGATGATGGTGCTGAGTCATACGAGCCGAACCAATTGAGCTACAACTGACTCAATAGGCCATCTACATGATGGGTTTTTGCCATGATTGATTCAGCAGCTTCATTCACCGATTTGCTCCAAGCTGGAGTGGCCTGTGCCAGGCTCCGCTAAGCTTCGCGCCCGCGCCACGGTCATTTGCCTGCGTGAAGGCAATGTGCTGTTGGTGCGCAAGTCGGGAGGCAAATGGAATTTTCCTGGCGGCGCGATCGAGCAGGGCGAGCTACCGGTTCAGGCGGCTGCAAGGGAGATGAGCGAGGAGACTGGGCTCGACTGCGAAGCACTGCTGGAGTTATGCACCCTGGAAGAGGGCAGCGTGCTCCATCACATCTTTACCACGCAACTGTTCGAGGGTGCCAAACCCGCACCCGGCAACGAGATTGTCGCCTGCAAATGGGTCAAGCGCGTTGCGCTTAAAAAGACCCAACTCAACCCCAGCGCTTCAGCCTTGATGGCCCGTGCGCTGCCTGCCCTGATGGCCTGAATGGCTCAAGCGCAGGCGGTTTCGTTACGCCTGACGCATTCCGCCTGGGCATCTGCGCGCTTGGCGTAGGTGGGGGTCAAACGCAACTTGGCGACAGTGTCATACAAGTCAAAGCCGTTGCACGACGGCGCGGTACAAAATCCTACCGCTCTGCGGTAGTGATATTCCTTGATCGGTAAAGCCGAAACCACGACGAAACGTGCGCGCATGCTGGTGCCTCCGATGGCAATGCCAAACTATTAGTCATATTGGGGGTACTAAGCAAGCAGACTAATACTAGGCCGACCGGTGGCAGCCGCGCTGACGCGCACGTGTAGGAGCGGCCTTGTGTCGCGAAAGGCTCGCGCAGCGGGCCCATGATTTGTGCAGCACCGTAGAATGTCGGGCCCGCTGCGCGAGCCTTTCGCGACACTAGGCCGCTCCTACAGGGACCGCTACGCATCAAGATAGGCGCTGTTGGCGTCGTACCCGGTGGGTATGGTCTATTGTGATGCGATGCATCACACCAGCGTGAAATGCTCGATCAACATCGAGGTCGAGTCGACTGCGGGCAAAGGCACCACCTTCAACGTGCGTATCCCGCTGCAGGTGGCGACGGTTGCTCAGAAGTCGTAGCGGCCAGTGACGCCAAGTGTGCGGGGTGTTCCCAACACCCCGGTGTAGGCACCGTTCGGTGAGTTCCACAAGGTGCTGTAGTAGGTCTTGCTGCCGGCATTGCGCAGCCACAGCGACAGGTCCCACTGGCCGTCGCCGAGGTCGCCGCGCACGCCCGCCGAAAGATTGACCACCGCATAACTGGGCAACTGCGCAAAGCGCGAGTCATCCACCGTGCCGACCGCGTGCGAGCGGAATGCATAGCTGGCATTGACGTAAGGCCGCAACATCCCGGCCTGCCATTCATAGGCGCCGTTGGCATTGAAGATCCACTTCGAGGCGCCGACCACCGCGTGCCCGCTCAGATCACAGGAGGCCGGTGCGCCCGGTTGCAAGGCGACCTCAGCCGGGCAGGGCGCGTCGGCGTAGTCGCGATAGCGCACGTCGTTCCACGAGCCGTTGAGGTTCAAGGTCAGACCGCGGGTCGGCAGCAACGTCGACTCAAGCTCCAGCCCGCGGCTGCGCACCGCTCCGGCGTTGGTCAGGTAGCTGGTGAGGTTGGCATCATCGTAGGCGTTGGTCTGGTAGCCATGCACCTCAGTCCAGAACAGGTTGGCATTGAGCAGCAGGCGCTGATCGAACAGGCTGCTCTTGAGACCAAGCTCGGCATCGTTGGCGCGTTCGCTGCCAATCAACAGCGAGTCGGCGCCGGCCACCGGCGCGCTGGCGACGCTGAGGTTGACCCCGCCGGACTTCTCGCCGTGGGACAACGACGCGTATCCCATCACCTGATCATTGAAGTGGTAGGCGAGGCTGACCAGCGCCGAGGGGCTGAAACTGTACAGGCCAAGGTCTCCCGAGTCGTAAGCACCCAGCCGCGCCGCGCGCACGTTGGCAGCAGCACCCGTCACCGATGCGCCGCCGCTGGGCGCAAAACGGTTGACCCGCGCCTGCTTGACCTCATAAGTGCCGCGCAGACCGGCGCTCAGGTCCAGACGCGGCGTCAGGTGCCAGGTGCCCTGGGCGAACAAGGCAAAGCTGTCGGTATCGATGCGTCCCTTACCCAGGCTGGAGACATCGTTCAAGGCGCCTTGAGGCGTGCCGTTCCAGGTGTCGGCGAGCGGGCCGTAGTCGGTGAACACTTCATTGCGCATTTCCTGGCGCATGTAGTAAGCCCCGGCTACATAGTCGAACAACTCCCCGCGCGGCGAGGCCAGGCGCAGCTCCTGCGAATACTGGCGGTCGCGCGCCGACTGGCCGACATTGCGCATCACCGGTACGTTCAGCTCGTCATCGTTGCGCGGGGTGAAATCCCACCAGCGCCAGGCGGTGATCGAGGTCAGGGTGTAATCACCCGGCAGGGTCCAGTTGGCTTCCAGCGAGCTGCCGCCCTGAAATACGCGCACGTTCTGTTCGGCATCCAGATTGACCCGACGGCCCTCGACCAACGTTGCGCCCACGGCTGCTGCGCGCTGCTGATAGCGGTTGACGCCGTTGATGGTCGGCCCGGTGCTGAACAACGAGCGCGTGCCTGCGCTGGAGTCTTCTTCGTTGTAGTCGGCGATCCAGCGCAGGTTGAAGCTGTCGTTGGGTTCGAACAGCAACTGCCCACGTAGGCCCTGGCGGGTGCCGCCACCCAGGGTTTCACCATTGAACTGGTTATCGACATAGCCATTTTCTTCGCTGCGGTAGGTAGAAAGGCGCCCTGCCAAGGTGCTGCTCAATGGCCCGCCGAGGCTGGCGTGTGTCTGCTGATAGCCGCCTTCGCCGATCGATGTGGCGACGCTGCCCTCGGGGCTGAAGGTCGGCCGCCGAGTGCTGATATTGAGCACTCCGGCGGTGGTGTTCTTGCCAAACAAAGTGCCTTGCGGGCCGCGCAGCAGCTCCAGCTGCTCGATGTCGAGCAGGTCGAACACGGCCATGCCTGGTCGGCCGAGATAAACGTTGTCGAGGTAGATGCCGGCGCTGCCCTCGAGGCCGTCGCTCGCCGGATTGTTGCCCAGGCCGCGAATCGACAGGCTCGACTGACGGGCATGCATGAACGCGACGTTGACGCTGGGCATGGCTTGTTGCAGGTCTTGCAGCCGGTACAACCGTTGGTTCTGCAGGGTCTGCGCTGACAACACCGACATCGCTGAGGGCACGCTTTGCGCATCTTCCTCGCGGCGCCGGGCATTGACGGTAACGGTTTGCAGGCTCGTGTCGTCGGCGTGCGCCGAGGCTGCGAGCGGCTCTGCGGCATGGCTTGGGCTGCACGCCAGCGCGAACAGGCCGGGGATAACCCGGGGCCAGAGGCACGCGCGGCGCTGATGAGAAAAACGCAGGTTCATCGGTAACTCCAGTGATGAGGCACCTCTCGCTGCGCGTGGTTTGCGTAAGCGTGATCGCAAGGGTTGGGGGGTATTGGCTCAGTCGCGCAGCCAGGGGATATCAGCGGCCTGATAGCGATGGGCGCGGAAGATCGCGTTGTTTTCACCGGGCAGGTACGCACGCGAGGCGGCGTCCGGGTACGCGGCAAAGTGCGGATTGATGTATTCCCATACCACTTCGCCGGCGCGGGTTACCTCGAACAGCCGGCCGAAGTTGGCTTCGGTGATCAAGGTACTGCCGTTATGCAGGCGTTGGGCACCGCCCATGAACGGGGTGAAGAAGGCATAGCCTGGGCTGTCGGCGTATTGCCATTCAATGCGCTGGGTATGCGGGTCGACTTCGATGACCCGCGAATGCGGCATCGACACGTGTGGCCGTGAGATGCCGTTGTCGAAGATCAGGATGCGCCCGTCCTCGAGTTCACTTGGGCAGTGCTGCTGGGCTACCACATCGTGACCCAGGCGCCAGAGCACGCGGTCGCTGGCCTTGTCCACGGCAATCACCGCCGACACGCTGCGCAGGCTGAGAATGACCTTGCCGTCGCGGCCCGGAGTAACTGCGTTGGTCATCGGCCAGTGATAGCGCTCAAAGCAAGCGTGCAGCGGGTAGTCTTCCGGCGCCAGGTGCTCCCAACTGCGCCATTGCCAGACCAGCGTGCCGCTGCGGTCGACCTCCTTGACCACATCGCCGTAGATCACCCCGCCTGCGGCCTCGCTGCCGGGGATACCGCCCTGGATGCGCTGCGCAAACGCTGCCGGCAGTGGCTCGACGGTGGTGTAGAGCAGGTTGCCGTTGGCCAGCCATTGGGCATCGTGGTGGTGCGCCAGGTCGGTGTACTCCCAGACCACCTCGCCGTCCGGCGTAACCTCGCTGAAGGCACCGCCATGCCAGACCGACCAGCCGCCGAACAGCTCAGCCGAGTCTGGGTGGTTGCCGTTGTAGCCCAGGTTGCCATTGGCCAGGATCACCGCATCGCGGCCGGGCCGCTGCGGCAGTTTCCAGTGGTGTACCTGCTCACCGCGCAGGTTGATCAGGTACACGTTGCCGTCGGCGGTCTGCGGCGCAAACAGGGTGTAGCCGCCAGCCGAACGTTCGGCGTCGATGCCGATCAGGCCGGTGGCATGGCGACGCAAGGTAGTGCGGTCGAGTGCGGGCATGGCTTTTCTCCAGATGAGCGCGGCCCTGCCGACGAGTGCGGCATGCTGCGCGGGGTTCAGGTCAGGGGCGGTGGGGCAACAGCGGGTTGTAGCGGTCGTCGAAGGCCTCGGCGACCTTGATCGGGCGGGGCAGCAAGCGCGCCTCGGTGAAGCGGTCAGCCAGACGTTGCTGCAGGTCGGTCACCCGTGGGTCCAGCGCCACGTAGTGCAGCTGCTGGCTGGCGAGCATCTCCTGCAGCAAGGGCAACGGCAGGCGGGTGACTGTGGCCAGTTGCGCGGCCCAGGCGTCGGGATGCGCGGTGGCCCAGTCCTGCGCGCGCGCCAGGCGCTGGATGAAGTCGCCAAGCAGCTCGGCCTTGACCGGGTCTTGCAGCGCGGCGAGGCTGGCGACGGTGAAGTTGAGGCCGGTTTCTGGCCATTGGCTGCCGTCGAGCAGCTTGCGCGCACCGCGCGAGGTGGCCTGGCCGACAAATGGATACCACACCGCCCAGGCATCCAGCTTGCCGCTGGCGAAGGCGTTTTGCGCATCGACCGGGCTGGCGTAGATCAGCTCGACGTCGCTGCTGCGCAACCCGGCCTGGGCAAGCGCTGCCAGCAGCAGATAGTGACCGCTGGTGCCCTTGGCCACGGCAATCCGTTTGCCCTTGAGCTCGGCTACCTGGCAAATCGACGAGTTGCCCTGAACCAGCAGGGCGTTGTTGTTCTGCGCGCCTTCGGCAGCGGCTACCACCCGCACATCGAAGCCGCCGGCCTGGGCGAAGACGGGCGGAGCATTGCCGACTACGCCGACATCGACTGCCGCAGCGTTCAGGGCTTCCAGCAATGCAGTGCCGGCCGCAAAAGGATGCCAGTCGAGGCGATAAGGCAGCCCTTGATCCTCACCCGCTGCCGCCAGCAGGGCCTGGGTCAAGCCGCTCTGGTCACCCACCTCCAGTTCGGCCACCGACTCTGCCTGAGCGGGCAGGGCGGCGAACAGCAGGCTGGTCAACAACAGCTGTGCCAGGGGGCGCGCAAGGTACTTGGCAGGCAACGATTTTGTCGGCATCGTCTGGGCTCTTGAATTGGAAAGTGCACTCAGTATGTCCACGCGGCCTCGTCCCCACCATGTCAAACACCCCTCGTTTTCTGCCATGACGGCGCCGCGAACGGTACTGGTGCTGGCCTTCCCCGGCGCACTGCTGCTCAACGCCGCCGGGCCGTTGGAGGTGTTCGCCGCCGCGCCACGGGTACTTGCTGGCGAGTTGGCAAGTAACCCGCCGTATCGGGTGGTGTTGGCCTCGCCCGCAGGGGGCGAGGTCGAGACGATCTCCGGTATTGGGGTCATGACCCGCTCTTTGCAGGAGGTCGAGGCCGAGGCAGTGCTGGACACGCTGATCGTGATTGGCGGGCCGGGGGTGGCCGCGCTGGAGCGTGACCCCGAGGTGATTGCGTGGTTGCAACGGCGTGCGCCGAGTGCGCGGCGCGTCTGCTCGATTGGCAGCGGCGCGTTTGCCTTGGCCGCTGCCGGCCTGCTCGACGGGCGGCGGGTGGTCACCCACTGGCAGTTTGCCGAGCGCCTGCAGCGCAGTTACCCGGCATTGACCGTCGAGCACGACGGGCTTTACCTGCACGACGGCGCGCTGTGGACCTGTGGTGGCGCCAGTGCCGGGATCGATCTAGGGCTGGCGTTGGTCGAGGAGGACCTCGGCCCCCATGCTGCGCTGGCCCTGGCCCGCTACTTCACGCTGTTTCTGCGCCGCTCGGCCGAGCAGGCCCAGCTCAGCGCACCGCTCAAGGCGCAGAGCGATGCCCTGCGTAGCGACCGTGATCAGCGCCTGGTGCGCCTGCATGGCTGGATTGCCGAGAACCTCGACAGTGATCTGCGCGTCGAGCGCCTGGCCGAGAAGTTCGGTATGAGCCCGCGCCATTTTGCCCGCGCCTACACCGCAGCCACCGGCGGCACCCCGGCACAGACGGTCGAGACCTTGCGCCTCGAGGCTGCCTGCCGCTTGCTCGAGACCAGCCAGGAGCCGATCAAGCGGATTGCCGAAACCAGCGGCTTCGGCAATGAAGAGCGCATGCGCCGTAGCTTCCAGCGCCAGCTCGGCGTGAGCCCGTTGGCCTATCGCTCACACTCGCGGCTCACCTCAGCGACGCAGGACGCGCCAGCGGCAGGGCAGACCGGGTATCGCCATGACCCCCGGCTGGAGATTGCCATGGAGCACCTGGCGCAGTAGCCAGCGGCTATTTGCAGTTGCCTGCCTTGCGGTACCCGGCAGCCTGCGCCTGGGCTTCGGAGTCGAACGTCACCTGGTTCTTGCTGGCGACCTGGCTGTAGCTCGGGCAGCCGCTGGGCAGGTGATAGACGTGGCTGTTGCGGTTACCGATGATTGTGCCGGTGTTGGCACTGGCCAGTGACGGTTGTGGAGCAGGGCGCGCTGCTTTGCTCGGAACACTGCTGACCACGCCATCGGCCACCGGCTTGTAGCCCGGCTTCCAGCTGCGGGCGCCGGTCACGAACGGGTTGGAATGGCCCATGACGGCGCTGATGCGCCGGTCGCGTTCCTTCTCCCAGGCCGTCACCGGGTGCTGTTTGTCCCAGGCCATCAGCAGCTGTTGCTGTTGCCGCGACATGTTCAGGTTGTAGCGATCGAACATGTAGAAGGTGGTGCGTGCCACCAGGCCTTTGACCTCGTCACGCGGCTCGGCGGCGCGCTGGTTGAAGTCGACGCGGGTCTGGCACTGGCCATATTGCGGGCCGACGCTTGCGGCCATGCCGTAATTGAAGTTGCTGCGGTCGCCATTCACTTCACCCACGGCCGGGTAGAGGTTGAACAGGTCGGCTTCCATCGCCTTGAACACCGGATCGTCGTTGGCGCAGTTTTCGCGGCCGCCGTTCTTCCAGCACTGGCGCTGGTGGCCGAAGGTCCAGGCCGGGACAATGTGCTCCCATTCGGTACGCTCGGCGCGGCTTTGTTGCTTGCGGGTCTGGTAGCCGCACGACGCCGGGTCGATGCGGCCGCCGGACTTGCCGACCCAGGTCCATTTGCAGCCACAGTACAGCTCGCCCATGGCGCTGCTGGCCTGGTCCAGATAGATCTTCTGTTTGGCGACGACTTTGGCTTCGGTGAAGGTGGCAGGTGGTGTGGCGAAGGCGGGGTAAATGACCGCGAGGCTCAGCCCGAGGACATACAGCAGTTTTTTCATGGTCAGGCTTATCAGTCAGGCTTATCAGATTGGGGCGCGCATTATACGCACGAAACCTGTCTATCTTGCCTACATCAGGGCAGGCTTATGCCTACAGCCAAACACCCTTTGGCCATGCAGGGGTGCTGGCTTGCAGCCATGTTTATCCAAGGTTCTGGCCCGCCAGCATCCGCGCTGCCAGGTAGCCAAAGGTCATACCGGGGCCGAGGGTGATGCCGCCGCTGGGGTAATAGCCGCGCATGATGCTGTTCATGTCATTGCCCACCGCGAACAGCCCAGGGATCGGCGTTTGCTGTTGGTCGAGCACGCGGGCCTGGGCATCGGTGACCAGCCCGGTGAATGTGCCAAGGCTGCCCGGCACCAGCTTGACCGCGTAGAACGGGCCCTGCCGGACACTGCCCAATGACGGGTTGGGGCCGTGCAAGGGTTCACCCTGGGCTCGGTTGTAGGCTGATTCGCCACGTTGAAACAGCGGGTCGCGGCCCTGTTCTGCATGCTGGTTGAAGCGGGCCACGGTCGCTTGCAATTGCTCGCCATCGATCCCGCACTGGCCGGCCAGTGCCGCCAATGTGGGCGCTTTGTGCAGGTAGCCTTGGCGCACGTAGGGGGTGGTCGGAAACGGCCATGGCTTTGACCAGCCGAGGCCATAGCGGCGCTGCGCGCGGTGGTCGCAGATCAGCCAGGCCACCGGACTTTCATTCGACGCGGTGGCGGCAAACAGCGCGCACATGAAATCGTGGTAGGAGTCGGCCTCATTGACGAAGCGTTGGCCATTTTGCCGCACCGCGATAAAGCCCGGCTTGGCCCGTTCCATAAGGTGGGCGAAGCCGCTGAAGCCGCCATCGGCACGCGGCACCCGCGACACCGGTGCCCAGGCAGCGCCATGGGCCATGTCGGCGCTCACCTGCGCACCGACGCCTTCACCCAAGCGCAGGCCATCACCGCTGTTGCCCTTTGGCGCGGCGCTCAAGTGCTCGCTGCCGTCGGCACAGTGAGCGAGCAACTGGGCGCTGCGGTGGCGATCGTGGGGGAAGCCGCCGCATGCCAGCACTACTCCGCGCCTGGCGTGTACCTGGACACGTCGCCCGCCTTGCTCAACCGTCGCTCCGAGCACGCGCTGGCCGTCGCTGAGCAATGCGCGGACAGGGGTTTCGGCAAGTAGCTGCACATCGCGTTGGAGGGCGCTCTTCAGCAGGCGTGCGACCAGCGCATTGCCGTTGACCAGGTGCATGCCGCGGCCATGCCAAAGCATGTCTCGGGCATGGCGCAATACGCGCATGCCGGCGTAGCGCAGTGAGCGCCAGCGGTGTCTGGCATTGAGCAGATGATTCAGGTCAGCGCCGCCGGCAATGCCCATGCCGGCCGGACTGATCAGGTCGAGTGGGCGCCGCAGCTTGTTGATCCACGGCCCCAGCTCGCGGCCGTCATAGGGCTCGGCGCAGACCGAGCGGCCGCCTTTGGCATGGCCCGCGCTGGCGTGAAAATCAGGCATCGTGCTGCCGCAGAAAAATTTCACTTCGGTGTGCTGCTGGAAGAAACCGACCATCTCCGGGCCGTGGCGCAAGTACGCCTCCAGGCGCGTATCGAGCTGATCACAATGCAATTCGTTGCACAGGTAGAGCCGCGCCTGCTCGATATCGGCGGCCCCGCCATCAGCGCCCGCCAACGGATTGCCAGGGACCCACAACCAGCCTCCGGACCAGGCGCTGGTGCCGCCGAAAACCGGCGCCTTCTCGACCACGATGACCTCCAGCCCCAGCTCGGCAGCGGTGACGGCTGCAGCCAGGCCCGCGGCGCCGGAGCCGACCACCAGCACATCGCATTGCAGGGTTTGACTGGCCGACAGGGCAGCAGTGTTCGACGGCGAAGCGCTCAAGGCAGCCTCCGTTGTAATGGCTTGAAGAAGCGGCTGCGCCCGAGCGGGCGCGAGCCTTAGGGACCTGCGCGGTTATTGCAGCGGCGAGAAATCGGTCGGGCGCAGCAGGCGCGACTCCAGCGTGACTACCGCGTCGAGCGCTTTGTTCTGGCGGGCGAACTCCAGCCAGCGCGGGTCGGCCGCCATTGCTGCGCGGCGGGCGGTGCGCTCATCCAGGCTGGTGTAGGCCCACAGGTGTACCACCTGGTTGACCTCGCCAATTTCAGTGGTAAAGAAGCCGACCAGATTGCCCAGGTGCTCTTGCTGTACTTCCAGCGCAGCGCTTTTGTACAACGCCAGCCAGTCAGCCAACTTGGTCGGTTTCAGGGTGTAGGTGCGTAGTTCATAGAACATGCTGCTCTCCAGAGGGCTGTGTTGAGTGGGTTGAGGTGGTTGCGGTGGCGCCATTCAGGCGGCCGGCGATGTCTTTGGCAGCCAGATAGGCAAAGGTCAGGGCAGGGCCGAGGGTGATGCCCGGCCCTGGATAGGTGCCGGCCATGATCGAGTTCATTTCGTTGCCGGCGGCATACAGCCCGGCGATCGGTTCGCCCTGTGCGTTGAGCACATTGGCCTGGCCGTTGGTGATCAGCCCGCGTGCCGAACCGAGGTCGCCGGTGTGCAGGCGAATGGCGTAGTAGGGCGGCTTGTTCAGCGGCCTCAGGCAGGGGTTGGGCGTGTGCAACGGGTCGCCCATATAGCGGTTGTAGGCATTGCTGCCCTTGCCGAACTGGCGGTCGACGCCTGCCGCGGCGTCGTTGTTGAAGCGCTGTACGGTCTGCGCCAATTTGCTGGGGTCGATCGCCAGCCGCGCGGCCAACTCGGCCAGGCTATCGGCCCGCAGCAAGTAGCCGGCTGCGATCAATGCGCTGTTGTCGACCGGCCGCGGTCGCGCCAGGCCCAGGCCGTAGGTGTTCAGCGCCTCGCCGTCACAGACCAGCCAGCAGGGCGCGTTGGCTCCGCCGTTGGCAAACATCGCCTCGACAAAGCTGTGATAGGAGTCGGCTTCGTTGACGAAGCGCTGGCCGTCCTGATTGACCGCAATCACCCCCGGCTTGGCGCGGTCGGTGACCAGGTGGGGAAAGCGCTCCTCGCTGCCGTCGGCCTTGCGCAGGCACGAGACCGGCGCCCAGAAGAAGTTGGCTGCCAGTTGCTCGCCCAGCGCTGCCTGCACCGATGCCGCCAGGCGCTGGCCATCGCCGACATTGGCTGGCGGCGACATGCTCAAGTGCGGCGCAGCACTGGCCGGGCGCCACTGCCCGGCGTGTTCGCCAGCAGCAAAGCCGCCCATGGCCAGCAGCACCCCGCCCCGGGCGCGCACGGTGTGTTCCTCGCCGCGCCAGTGGATGCGCACGCCGCTGACCACACCGTCCTCGACGATCAACGCCTGCGCCGAAGCCTCGAGCCACAGCTCGACACCATTGGCAAATGCCGTGGTGGCCAGCCGCGCGATCAACGCATTACCGACCGTCAGGCGGGTGCCGCGCGGGTGACTGAGACGATCCAGGCCATAACGCGCAAGCAGTTTCAGGCAATGGCCGAGCGAACGCAGCGAGCGCTTGCAGCTGAGAAAATGCTGGATGTCGACCCGATTGACCATCATCCCGCCAAACAGCAGCATGCCGTCCGGTGGTTGTTTCAGGTGCCTGAACTGCGCGCCCAGGCGGCGCCCGTCGTACTCGTCGATCTCCAGCGCGCGCCCGCTCTGGGTCGCGCCGGGCAGGTCCGGGTAATAATCCGGCGACAACGGCCGCAGGCTGTATTTGAGTTCGCTGTTCTGTTGCAGAAAACGCAGCGCCTCACGGCCATGTTCGATAAAGACGTCGACCAGTTCGGGCTGATAGTTGGCGCCGATGACCTGCTGCAGATACAGGCGCATTTGCTCGGCCGGCAACTGCAGCCCGGCGGCGCGCGCCTGGTCGGTGTCATGCAGCCAGACCGCACCGCCGGAAATCGCCGAGGTACCGCCAAAACGGTCGGCTTTTTCCACCAGCAGCACGTTCAAGCCAAGGCTGCTGGCACTTACCGCAGCGGCGAAACCGGCAGCGCCGCTGCCGAGCACGATCAGGTCATAATTTTTGTTGTTCATGTCTGTCACCTGATTGACCCTGCGGGTCAGATATCCAGCGGAGTCACGCCCATGAAATGGCCGAGATTGCCCAACTGCGCCAGCGCCATCTCCGGGCCGGTCTGGATGGCGCAGCCCATGCCCCGGGCAAACGACAGGAACGGCGTGAGCGCCGGCGCCGTGACTACGTCGGCGACCAGGGTGGTGTCGCGCAGGGTCTGCATCAGCGCGATCGGCAGTGGCATCGGCCCGTCGCCAGTAGCGCCCATGCCCACCGGCGAGGCGTTGACCACCAGATCGAATTCGGCCAGCGAGGCGGGGCTGGCGCTGATGGCGATATGCGGGAAGGAGGTGCGCAGCAGCTCAGCCAGCGCTTCGACACGCCGGCCGTCGAGGTCGCTGATGGCCAACCGGATCAGTCCGGCCTGGCACAGCGAATAGGCGATGGCGCTGCCAACGCCACCAGTGCCGATCACCAGTGCGTTTTGATCGCGCGGATCGAAGCCCTGCTTGCGCGCGGCATTGAGAAAGCCCTCGCCATCGACGATGTCGCCGAGTAAACGGCCATCGGCTTCACGGCGAATCACATTGACCGTGCCCAGCGCCTGGGAGCGTTCACTGAGGCCGTCCAGGCGGCTGGCCAGCTGCTGCTTGTAGGGCACGGTGACCACGCATCCGCGCAGGTTGTGCCAGCCGCGCAGCATCGTCACAAAGCCATCAAGGGCGGTGTGCTGCAGGTCGATGGCGAGCATGGCGGTGTCCTGACCTTGCTCGGCGAACCAGCGATTGAAGTTTTCCGGTGACTTCACCTGGGCAATAGGTGAGCCGACGATGGCGACCAGTTGGGTCGATCCCTTGATCATATGCAGCACTCGCTGGTTGGCTTTGTTGTGAGCCGATAGTGCGAGCTGCGGTTTGCAGCAACAATCAAGGTGAACGCCAGATCGGTTGATAATCGCGCTGTCGATGCGATAATCGCACTCATCCCTTTAATGAGCGCAGGCGCCATGAAGCAGCCAACTATCCACTCGCGCGATCTGATCGTCGGGCTGCAAAAAGGCCTGGCACTGATGCAGTTGTTTTCCCAGGACCACCCGCGCCTGAGCGTGCCCGAGGCGGCGCGGCTCGCCGACATGACCCATAGCGCCGCCCGGCGCTTCCTGCTGACCCTGGTGCATGACGACTATGCGCAAACTGATGGCCGCTATTACTGGCTGACTGCCAAAGCCCTGCGCATCGGCCAGGCCTACGTCGATTCGGCGGTTTTGCCGCGCATGCTGCGGCCGATCGTCGAGCAGGTCGCGCGAACCACTCAGGAGCATGTTTCGGTCGGGGTGCGTGATGGCGACGACATCGTGCATATCGTACGCAGCCGCTACAGCCACATCGCGTCGCTGTCGATCCGTCCCGGCTCGCGGGTGCCGATGTACTGCACCGGCAGCGGTCGGCTCTGGCTGGCGAGCCTCGATGAAGAAGCGCTGGCGGGCTATTTTGCGCGTAACCCGCTGCGGGCGATTACCCCGTATACCTTGATCGACGAGACAGAGGTGCGCGCCCAGATCAACCTGGCACGCGAGCGCGGATATGTGTTGCTGGATCAGGAATACGAGGTGGGGATGCGTGTGCTGAGCGTGCCGCTGATCGATCGGGAAGGGCGGTTGCAGGCGGTCCTGACCATCACCACCCATGCCTCGCGAATGACCACCGAGCAGATGCGCGAACGCTATTTGTCGGCGTTGTACGAGGGCCAGGCGTTGTTGCGGCCGATCATGACCTTGTAGCTGAGGGTAGTTCGCCGCCAGCGCCTGAGCGATAGCGGCGAACGTTTGGCTCAGTCAGCCTGTTCCTGGCGCAGTCGCGCCAGCAGCGCCTCTGCCGTCGCTTCCGACGATGCCGGGTTCTGGCCGGTGATCAGGTTGCCGTCCTCGACCACGTAACTGGCCCAGTCGGCGGCTTTGGAGTAGTTGCCGCCTTTGGCCTTGAGCATGTCTTCGACCAGAAACGGCACCACCTTGGTCAGGCCGACGGCTTCTTCCTCGGAGTTGGTGAAGCCGGTTACGCGCTTGCCCTGGACGACCGGGCTGCCATCAGCTGCGTTGACGTTTTTCAGCACGCCTGGGGCATGACACACGGCGGCTACCGGTTTGTTCGAGGCGTAGAAGGCCTCGATCAGGGTTTTCGAATCGAGGTCTTCGGCCAGGTCCCACAGTGGGCCGTGGCCGCCTGGGTAGAACACTGCATCGAAGTCGTACGGGTCGATCTCGCCCAGCGGCAGGGTGTCGGCGAGTAGCGCTTGCGCTTTGCTGTCAGCGGCGAAGCGGCGGGTGGCTTCGGTTTGTGCGTCGGGTTCATCGCTTTTCGGGTCCAGTGGCGGCTGGCCGCCTTTGGGCGAGGCGAGGGTGACCTCGGCCTGGGCGTCGATGAAGGTGTAATAAGGGGCGGCGAACTCTTCCAGCCAGAAGCCGGTTTTCTTGCCGGTGTCGCCGAGTTGGTCGTGGGATGTCAGGACCATCAGAATCTTCATGTGAGGCTGTCCTCCAGAGCTGGATGTGTAGGTGCGTTTATTTCAGAGGCTTGGCTGGCGCAGACGTTCAACGATTCCGGCCATGAGCCCAGAAACAGCTGGGAGGCGCTGCGAGCCAACCTCAAGCATCCACCCCACCGGCAATCGCAGACAAAGCCCTGAACGCATCACTGCCCAACGGCCGACTCAAGTAATACCCTTGACCTTCATCACACGCCACCGCCTGCAGCAGTTTCAGGTGATCCGTAGTTTCCACGCCTTCAGCGGTAACCGTGAGAGACAACGCCCGGCCCAAGCCAACGATGGCCTGAATGATCGCCTGATCACTTTCGTTGTTGTCGCTCTGGTCCAACCGACTAAGAAAGCTTCGGTCGATCTTCAAGCCATCGAACGGAAACGCGCGCAGGTAGCTCAACGACGAATAACCCGTTCCAAAATCATCAAGGGCGATGCGCACGCCCAAGCGTTTAAGCGTGCGCATGATTTCTAGCGCACCCGCAGCATCGTCGAGCATGACCCCTTCGGTGATTTCCAGCTCAAGCCGAGCAGGGGCGATGTTGCTGGCGCTCAGCACATGCTGGATCCGCTCGATCAGGTTGCCGCGTTTGAATTCGGATGGCGACAGGTTGACCGATACAAACAGCTGCGCGGGCCAGTTGGCGGCATTGCGGCAGGCCTGTTCGAGCACCCAGTTGCTCAACGCCAGGATCAACCCGGACTCTTCGGCAATCGGCACGAACACATCCGGTGCGATCTGTCCGCGCAGCGGATGCTGCCAGCGCACCAGGGCTTCGGCGCCGACCATCTGGCCGTCGGCGATGCGGTAGCGGGGCTGGAAGTGCAGCTCCAGCTCGCCGTTCTTGATCGCCTGGCGCAGGTCGCTTTCCAGGCGTCTGCGCTCGATGATCCGCGCGTTCATGTCGCCGGCATAGAAGCGCCAGGTGTTGCGCCCCCCGCTCTTGGCTTCATACAGGGCGATGTCGGCATAGCGCAGCAGTGCGGTCGCCTCGCAGGCATCGTGCGGGGCCATGGCAATGCCGATGCTAGCACTGATGAACACCTCCTGGTCTTCGATTGCGATCGGCATTTCGATGGAGGCGATCAGCCGCCGGCACAGGGTTTCGACCTCTTCCTGAGAACTGACATCGGTCACGATCAGGACGAATTCGTCGCCGCCCACCCGCGCTACCAGGTCGGCATGCCGTACGCAATCGGCCAGGCGACTGGACACTTCATTGAGTACCCGATCACCGGCGGCATGGCCGAGCAGGTCGTTCACCGGTTTGAAGCGGTCCAGGTCCAGGCAGAGCATCACCAGCGGCTGCTCGACAGTGGGCTGGGCCTTCAGTTTGCCGTCGAGGAAGGCCTGCAGGCGGGTGCGGTTGGGCAGGCCAGTCAGGGCATCGTGCTGAGACAGGAACTCGATGCGCCGGCGCGCTTCGACTTCTTCGGTGACATCGGTAGCGGTGCCGCGCACGCCGCCGTCGGGCAAGGTGCGTGCTGACAGGCGGGTGATCCGTGCTTGCCCGCGGGCATCCAGGTAGCGGCATTGCACACTGATCTCGGGGCGGCGGTTGGGAATGCTCAGCCACTGCGATAGCAGACCCATTTCGGTGGTCAGCAGATCGTCGATGTGGGCGCCCAGCCAAGTGTCGCTGGACAGTCCAGTCACGCACTGAAAGCGCTCCGACAGGTAAGTGAAGCGCAGGGCCGCGTCGACCTCCCAGATCCAGTCGGAGCTGGCTTCGGCAACATCGCGAAAGCGCGCTTCGCTGGTGGCCAGGGCAGCCTGGCTGTGTTGCAACGAGGCAAAGCTGGCGTCCAGCGCCTGGGCGGCGGCGGTGGTGCGGCGCAGGATCACCCAAGTCATCAGCGCCACCAGCAAAGCGGCCAGGCCGATCAGCGGCAGGCCACCGGCCAGCAGGCGCCAACCCGGCTGAGCTGGGGTCCATTGCAGGGTGCCGCCGCCATCGGCCAGCGTTACTACGCTATCAACGGAATGCTGACCATGGCTTGCTACACGCAGCTGAGCTACACCGAAGTCGGTACCCAGGGCAGCCAGTTTTTTTGGGTCCAACACATCGACAAAGATCAGCACCGAGTGTGCTCGGTTGTCTGGCGTGACGGTGGGATCGGTGCCTGGGGTGATGGCCGCTGCGGCAATCACTGCGGGCGCACCGCCAATATTGATATAGCGGGTAACGGAGGTTTGCGCCTCGGCACCGGCCCGGGCCACGCCGGCGATGCCGGCAATGGGCTGACGCAGCCAGTCGCTGGCTTCTTCACTGCGCTGTTTGCCATCGATTACCGAATACACCGTGCGGTTCTGGTCATCGACCACGAACAGCCCCTGAAAGCCGAAGTCGTCGTACAGCGTCGGGCCGATATTCTGATTGATGTAGGCCCAGTCGGTGTCGACCTCGGCGTGCAAATGGCGGTAGGCATCGCCCCAGAAGGCATAATCCTGAACCGTTACGGCCAAGGATTTTTCCAGCGACTGCACCGCCTTGCGCACGTAGAAGGCGTTTTTTTCCTGCTCAGTGCGGTCGAGATCCTGCGCCAGATAGACCAGCGAAATGGCGGCGAGCAAAAACACGCCAGCGAGCAGCGCAACAAATTTGAAAAGTGGCGCACTGGCCAACCGTACGCTGGAAGGGCTGACAGCATTGGAAGAGCTGTTGGACATGGATTGCGCTGCTCGAAAGGGCTCATGGAGGTTATCGGCTGCATGAACTCGAGGATGAGGAGTGGCGGGCAGTTCCCGATGAACTGTCTATCGGTTGGCGCCGTTCATGACTTACCAACTGATCGGCTTGCCATCCCAGGCCCAGAAACTACCGCTCTGCTCGGGCCCATGCTGGCGTGCCAGCTCGAGGATGCACTTGGCGGCAAACGCAGTGGTGAATAGCTGCTCGGCGGGTACATTGGCCTGAAAGGGCCGGGACAGCTGTGTGTCAGTGGTGCCAGGGTGCACCAGCAATACGGTGGATGCGGGGTTGATTCGGCGCAGTTCGATGCTGGCGGTGCGCAGCAATTGATTGAGAGCGGCTTTGCTGGCGCGGTAGCTGTACCAGCCGCCAAGCTGGTTGTCGTCGATCGAACCGACCCGTGCCGACAGCGCAACGAAGGTTGTCGGTTGCCTGCGCAGCAGTGGCAGCAAGTGCTTGAGCAGCAAGACGGGAGCAAAGGCATTGGTCGCGAAAGTGGCTTGCAGGCCGCTGAGGTCGAGTTGCGCCAGGCTCTTTTCGGCGCGGGCGCCGTCCTGCTGAAGAATACCCAGAGTGCTGATCACCAGGTGCAAGTGCTGGCAGCTCGCGCCAACTTCGCGCGCCAACTGTTCCAGCGCTTGCTCATCGCGGGCGTCGCAGTCAAACCGCAGCAGGCGTTGGCCATGCTCCTGGGCCAATGCTTCCAGCTCAGCGCTGGTACTGGCGTGCCGCGCTACTGCGTATACCCGCTCGACGTCAGGGTGGGCGAGCAGGCTTTGACACAGAGCCAGGCCAATGCCTTGGCTGGCGCCGCAGATCAGTGCACTGGCAGGGGCAGCGAGCGCGGGAATCAGTTTCATTGACTACCTCGGAAACGCAAAAAACGGCCGTCCGAGGACGACCGTTCTGGGTTACGTTGGCGACACTATCAGTGTTTGTCCACTGTGTTCTTCACATCGCCTACCACTTGCTGAGCTTCACCTTTCTTCTCCTGAACCTTGCCTTTGACTTCCAGTTCAGTGTTGTCGGTGGCCTTGCCAACGGCTTGTTTTACTTTACCAACAGCTTCGTTAGCCATGCCTTTGATTTTGTCAGAAGTACCGCTCATGGACGTTCTCCTAGCTCAATAGTATGTGTGTGTCGTCGACATCTTTAATGACCGCTTGCCGCTTTCAACAGTTGCACCTCCTGGCGAAAATAAATTCGGTTTCATCTTCTTCGCTTTCATTGCCATCAACTAATCAGCGCAGCGTTGCGATCTGGCGGTTACGGCTGGTCAGCGCAAAGCGACCGATAGCAAAGCTCAGTGCGCCGCTGATAAGCAGGGTGATCAAGGTGCCCCAGGCTGCTTTGGACAGGTTCTTGGCGGCTACGTCAGCTGCTTCGCGGGCTTGCTGCTCAGCCTGTTGCTTGAGGGCTTCGACTTTCTCTGCAGCCTGCTGGTAAGCACGGGCGTAGTTGTCGACGACCTGCTGGGCTTCTTCGCGGCTCTTGCCGGTCCGAGCAGCCACGATGTTGACCAGTGCATCCTTGTCAGCGGCGCTCAGCGCTGGGTCGCCAGCCTGCTTGATGCGGTCGAACCACTGCTGCAGTTGCTCCATGGCTTGAGTCGGGTCATTGGCGACGGTGGTCGCAGCCTGTTCGGTCTCGGCGCTCACCTGGGCAGCGCTTTGGTCAACATTATTCGGCGCCAGGCCTGCTTTGCCGGACTGTTGCAGGGTTTTGTCCAGCTCAGCCTTGAGGCTGTCCCAGTCCAGGCTGATACCGTTCTTGTCGAGCTGCTGCTTGATGCTCTGGCCAACCCCCGGCGCTGCTGCGGCTACGCCATCAGCGGCCAGCGACAAGCCTTTGCCCGCGATATTGCCGGCGGTGCCGACCACACCGGTGGCCAGCGAGGCCAGCAGCCAGGTGGTGAGCAGGGTGGTGATGGTCCAGCTCAACAGGCCATGCAGGCCGCCGCGAGTGGGGGCCGTGCGGCCTGCCACCCACGCACCAGCAGCTACTGCAAGCAGGGTGCTGGCGAACAACCAGATACCGGCACCGGTGCCGAATCCGCGCAGCGGGTTGCCGGCTTCGAGCGGATCAACCGCGCCAGCACCGATCGCGGTACCGAGCACGCTCAACAGCAGATAAGTCACCAGGGCAATTGCACCACCGGCGAACACCGAGCTCCACGATACCCGCAATGGCTGGGCAGGCACTGCGGTAGTGGTTGCGTACGCGTCAGTCATGTCAGTCATCTATGCATCCTCAGCAAGGCAGATTCCAGTTCAGTCACCCGTGGGTGGACCGTGATTTGAGTTTGCCCAGGCGTCCAAGGCCTGTAATGACGCATCTGCACCCCCCGATCTGGTGCATTCGCACTAATCTGCACGGGCAGGCGATGCACTAAGCTGGGCGGGCACCTTTTGCCACGGCGTGCTTCTAACCCGGGTGCGCCTTGACCCACTGGAGATCGACCCATGAGCGACGCTGTGCTTGCCCGAGAAACTAACCGCCGCCAGTTGCAGCAGATCATCTCCGGGTTGTCCGATGGGGTGATCCTGGTCGAGGTCGATCAGACCATCCTCTGGGCCAACGAAGCTGCCCTGCAGATGCACGGTGTCAGCGAGATCAGCGAGCTGGGCGCAAACGCAGAGGAGTACCGCGAGCGGTTTGCCTTGCGCTATCGCAACAACCACCCGCTGGAGCCCGAGCAATACCCGATCAGCCGGGTCACGGCCGGTGACGTGTTCAGTGATGTGCTGGTCGAGGTGCTGCGGATAGGCGATGAAGAAGAGCGCATGCGCGTGCAGCGCATCCGCAGCATGGTCCTGGAGGACAGCAAGGGCGCCCCGGAGTCACTGGTGCTGATCATCGCCGATGCCACCCAGTGGGCGAGTGCCGAGCAACGCTTTGAAAAGACCTTCAACGCCAACCCGGCACCGGCGGTGATCTGCCGCTTGAGCGACCTGCGTTTCATCAGGGTCAACCAGGGCTTTCTGGAGATGACCGGGCACACCCGGGAGAACGTCATCGGCCGCTCGGTGTACGAGGTCGACGTGCTGGAAAACGCCGAGCGCAAGGACCTTGCCATCGAACGCTTGACCAGCGGCGGTACCATCCCGCAGATGCAGGCCGAATTGCGCCTGCCTGAAGGCGGCAGCAAGCTGGTGATCGTTGCCGGCCAGCCACTGGACATGCACGAAGAAGACTGCATGCTGTTTTCCTTTACCGACCTTGAGCCACGGCGCAAGGCCGAAACCGCGTTGCGCCAGAGTGAAGAGCGCTTCGCCAAGGCGTTTCGCCTGAACCCGGTGCCGACCCTGGTGTGCAGTGCTGACCGCCAGCAGGTGGTGGACGCCAACGAGGCGTTCCTGGCGACCCTGGGCTACACCGCGCAGGAGCTGATCGGCCGTACCGTTGATGAGCTGGATGTGGTCGAAGGCCGCGAGGTGAGCACTCAGCTGTTCGACCTGCTGGAAAAGTCCGGACGCATCGAGGGCCTGGACTTGAAGTTGCGCAAGAAGGGCGGCGAGATCATCGACTGCGTGCTCGCCGCCGACACCGTCAGCCTGCAGGACTCGCCGTGCTACCTGCTGGTGGTGATGGACATCACCGAGCGCAAACGCTCCGAGCTTGAGCTGGTGGAAGCCATTGAGACGGTGATGCACGATGCGTCCTGGTTCAGCCAGACCCTGATCGAAAAACTGGCCAACGCCAAGAATCTCAACACCCGCCAATTCCCGCCGGCGTCAGTGACCGACCTGACCGCGCGCGAGCGCGAAGTGCTGGGCCTGATCTGCGAAGGCCTGGCTGACAAGGAAATCGCCGCGCGGCTCAAGCTGGCGCCCAACACCGTGCGTAACCACGTGGCGACGGTGTACTCCAAGCTCGATGTGCACAGCCGCAGCGAGGCCATTGTCTGGGCTCGCGACCGGCGCCTGTTCGTGCGCCAGGGTTGAACGTTGGCCGGCGCGCGGGTCTCTAACGGTACGCATTGATCACTGGAGAGGTACTGACAATGAACCCAGCAACGGAAGGTTTGGAAGAACAGGGGCCCAGCGGCGTGCCGTTCATCAACGACCCGCAAAAGCCTGCCAACCATGGCCACACCGAGGTGGTTGAGGAAGAGGAAGATATCGATCCGGTCGAGCCAGAAGAGGCCGACTGATGGCCGCGCCAACCACACCTGATGGTCGTTATTTCGTGATCGATGGGGTGCTCTGGCGCTGCTCCAATCCCAGCCTGGCCGAGCCAGAGCGGCAACGCTTGGTGAATGAGCTGATGACTGCTCGACGGGCTGTGAAAGCGGCCAAGGGCAGTGTGGATGCAGAGGCGTTGCGCGAGGCTAGAGCAGGCGTGCAGGCGGCCAAGGTAGCCTTGGGCGAACGCGGCCCGGTGTGGTGGGACGATGGCAGTGCCGACTTCAATCGGCACAAGGTCCGGAATACACCCTATGCGCAGTGGTATGAGGGTTTGCAGACCTGAGCAAGCGGCTATCGCGGGCCAGGACGGCCCGCGACAATTGCGCTATGGCACCTCAGTGATGCTGGAGCGCGGCGCGTACTTCACGGACCTGTGCCGCAGTCACCTTCGAGGCCTGGTTCGACCAGCCATGGCGCAGGAAGCTCGCCAGCGCGGCCACTTCAGCATCGTCCATGCGCTCGGCAAAGCCGGGCATCGGCAGCACCGAAGGGGCACGTTCGGTGGACGGCGTCATGGCACCCGCGAGGATTACCTGGATCAGCGCCGACGGGTTCTCGGCATTGACCACCGAAGCACCGTCAAGCCGCGGGAAAACCTGCTCGGCGCCCTGGCCGGTGACAAAGTGACACGCGCCACAGTTGTCCAGGTACAGCCGCTGACCCAGATCCAGGTCCTTGGCCGCCGTCAGTTTGGCGATGGTGGCCTGGCTGCGCTGCGGGGCGTGCTGATACTCACCTTTACCGGTGGCCTCCAGCGATTTGAGGTAGGCGGCCATCGCCAGCAGGTCTTCGTCGCTCATGTGCGAGGTACTGTTGGCGACCACATCCTTCATCTCGCCCGCCACAGCGGCGATGCTGTTGCGCCCGGTGCCCAGGTAGTCAACGATCTGCTGCTCGCTCCAGTGCGGCATGCCGCGCAGCGCCGGTACCGCCCAGCCATTGAGCTCAGCGCCGCTGAGATAGCTGCCAGTGCGCTCGTCCAGCCCTTGCTCCTGCATGGTCAGTGCCCGTGGCGTGTGGCATGAGCCACAGTGGCCAAGGCCCTGAACCAGGTAGGCGCCGCGCTGTAGTTGGGCATCGTCGATGCTCACGGCGTCGGCCGCAGCCGCTTCGGGCGTAGGCGAGAACAGCGCGCGCCAGTACGCCAGCGGCCAACGGATCGACAGCGGCCAGGCAATGCCATTGGCTTTGTTGGCCTGTTCCACCGGCGCCACACCCTTCATGAAGTAGGCATACAGCGCCTGCAGGTCGGCATCGCTGACCTTGGCATAGGACGGGTAGGGCATCGCCGGATACAGCGCACTGCCGTCATGGCCGATACCGCGGCGCATGGCCCGTTCGAACTCACCGTAGCTCCAGGCGCCGATACCGGTCTTGTGGTCGGGGGTGATGTTGGTGGAGTAGATGGTGCCGATTGGCGAGGCAATGCCCAGGCCCCCGGCGAACGCCTTGCCGCCATCGTGGCTGGTGTGGCAGGCCACGCAGTCGCCCACCCGGGCCAGGTAGGCGCCCTTGTCGATCAACTGTTCGGTGATCGGCTGTGGCATCTGCGCGCTGGCGTCGCCGGAGCGGTTCAGCCACAGGCTCACGGCCCAGGCCAGCAATGCCAGCAGGGCCGCGAGCAGGAGCAGACGGATCAGGGTCGATTTCATCGAAGCGCTCCTCATGCCTGCACCAGCGGGCCAGGGTTTTTCAGGTACTGGTCCTTGATCGCCTGGGCGGCGAACAGGGTCAGCGCGCCGATCAGCGCGGTCGGGTTGGCCTGGAAGTTCTGCGGGAAGGCGTTGCCGCCGGGGACGAATACGTTGTGCACGTCCCAGCTCTGCAGATAGCGGTTGAGCGCGCTGGTCTCGGGCGAGTCGCCCATGATCGCGCCGCCGACGTTGTGGGTGGAGACGTACTTGGTGATGTCCCAGTGCGAATCCATGTCCAGGTAGCTTTCGCTGACGCTGTCGGGGTTGAGCTCCTTGGTGATGTCGCCAACGATGCCACGCAGGTGCTGCTGCAGTTTCAGCTCGTTGGGCTTCCAGTCGAAGGTGATCCGCAACAGCGGCTGGCCCCACGGGTCCTTGTAGGTCGGGTCGAGGTCCAGGTAGTGCTCGCGATAGGACATGCAGCCGGTAGAGATGCTGACCTTCATCGAATGGCCGTACCAGTCCTGCATGCCTTCTTTCCAGCCCTGGCCCCACTCAGGGGTGCCGGCGGGCAGGGCGGTGCCGATCGGCGTCCCGGTGGCCTGCGAGCTGTGGATCTTGGCGCCGCCGATCACGCCCAGTGCCGGGCCGTCGAAGTTGCCTGGCGAGATGTCGTTGAACATCTGCCCGGTGGCGCCGGCGGTGGCGAACGGGTTGAAGGTCTTGTCCTTGAAGAACAGGGTGCTGCCGCCAACGCTGAGGAAGGCATAGTTGCGGCCGATGGTGCCCTTGCCGGTCAGCGGGCTGTACGGCTGGCCGATACCCGACAGCAGCATCAGGCGCACGTTGACGAACTGGAAGCCCGCCAGTACGACGATCTTGGCCGGCTGGAACACTTCGTTACCCTGGCCATCGGCATAGGTCACGCCCTTGGCAGTCTTGCCGTCGGCGTGCAGCTCAACCCGCAGGACGTTGGCGTTGGTGCGGTAATCGAAGTTGTCCATGCGCTTGAGAGAGTCCATCACCGCGGTTTGCGGCGAGGCCTTGGAGTAGTTCAGGCACGGGTACTTGCTGCAATAACCGCAGTAGTTGCACGGCGCGATCTGGTTGCCGTAGGGGTTTTTCCAGGCGCGCGAAACGTTGGCCGAAGGGTTGGGGAACGGGTGATAACCCAGCTTGCGCGCGGCTTCGGCGAACATCGTGTTGTTCAGCGTGTCTTCCAGCGCCGGCAGCGGGAAGGGGCTCGAGCGTGGCCCTTCGAACGGGTCGCCGCCTTCGACGATGCGCCCCTGCAGGTTGCCGGTATTGCCCGACAGACCGCAGATCTTGTCGAATTTATCCAGGTACGGCTCGATTTCTTCCCAGGTGAACGGGTAGTCCTGGATCTGCATACCTTCACCCAGCACGCCGGGTTTGTAGGCCTGGTCGGCGTAGGTCTTGAGTTTGATGTCGGTCGGCGTTGGCCGGATCAGCACGCCGGTCCAATGCAGGCCCGAGCCGCCGACGCCGGTGCCGGGCACGAATGCGCCCCACTGGCGAGTCGGCAGAGCGGTGCTCTGCATGTTGTGGCGCACGGTGAGGGCGCCGTCCTTGGGCGTGACCATGATCTTGTTGCGCACGCCGTAAGCGTACTGGTCGGCGGGCTTGGGGTAGGTGAAGTCGGCATTGCTGCGGTCTTCGCCACGTTCCAGGGCGCGCACCTTGAGACCGGCCTGGGCGAGCTCGATGCTCATCAGCGAGCCGGCCCAACCGAGGCCGACCACGACTACATCGACTTCGTCATTGGTAATGTTTGGCATAGGTAACCTTGAATGCTCTGTCGCTTGGCGAAGGGTTCAACCGCGCTGGCCGGTCAGGCTGACCGGGCCGAGCGGGTAGGGGACGTTGTGCTGGGCTACCCATTCCAGGTAGCTAGCACGCGCGCCGGGGAAGCCGATCGCAATCCACGCCTTCATGCCTTTGTTGCCGCCGTAGATCGGGTCGGCAAGCCAGCCCTGGCGGGTGATGTTGAGCAGTTCGCTGAACAGCAGCTTGGCCTTGAGCACAGGCTCGCCGTGGGCGGCAAAGTCGACCTGGCCGTTCTGCATCTGCTTGAGCACCTGCTCGCGATCGCTCAGGGACAGCAGGGCGAAGTGTTGGCCGTATTTGGCCTGGCACCAGCCTTCGAGCGCGGCGATGCCCTGGCGGTAGATCTGCTGCGGAGTGAACGGCAGCTGGTAGCCGAGGGTGGCCGGCGCGTTGACGTCGAACGGGCCCTCAAGGTACACCTCGCTACCCAGGTCGCCGGCCAGTTGCTGGTCGATGAAGATCGGCACGTTGGTCTCCAGCGCACCGGGGCCGCGGCCATCAGCAGGGATCAAGCGGTCGCAGGCAGCCAGGATGAAGGTCCATTCGGCTGCAGTGAAAAAGATCGGCGTGTAGCTGTCCAGGCTCGGCGCGGCGAGCTCGGCGGCGGCAGCGGCGCTCAGGCCGTTGAGGGCGATGCCCATGGCGGGCAAGGCGATCAGCGAGGACAGCAGAAACTTTCTTCGCGATGTTTGCGTGGCAATCAGCATGCGGGTTCACCTATGACTATTCACGAGGAACCCGAGATGTATCCGGTAATCCGTTACCTGTAGGAGCCGCGATAGTCTCAGATGAGATAGCGCTATCTTTCAGTGCGCCTGGTCAGGCACTACAGCAAAAACGGCTCTACGAAGTGTGGGGAGACTGAATTGGGCGCTGCTCTTGTATGAAGCCTGGCAGTCGCGTGGCTTGAATGAACGACCCTCTCGAGGGCGTCATTAGGCCTGATTTGGACATCACGGGTAGCGAGAAGCATAGCAAGCTACCGAGTATGTTACAAAACATTTCTCGACGGATGTCAATGTCGCTATCGTCGCAGGCCTTCAATGCACCAGCTGAGTGATGGATGCCGGTCGCGAGAGCTGTCTGCCCGCTTTATTCAGGGCTGGATACGGCGGCCTCAGCTGCTTCGGCAGCGGCTTTCAGACGGTCAGCCTTGCAGATGTACTTAGGTTTTTTCGGGGCGAGTTTGGCGTTGGCTTTTTGCGCCTTGGCCTTGAACAGCTGTTGCAGTTTTTTCTGGCGGTTCATGTGCTTTCTACCTGCGAGTGGACGCCGGCATGATATCGCGATTTCGGCTCGCGCGTGTGCGCCGGCTGCCCGGCGCACAGAGCGATTGAAGCGTAAACCTCAGGGAATCAAACGTGCCTCTCGCAATTGATCAAACACCTCGAAAAACGCCCGATCACTTGCTTGATAGGCACTGAAGCCCAGCAGCCGACTCTTGCTCATGTCGGTCACGACTTCGATCGGCCGGCCGAGGTCGGCATCGGTGTGCCAGGGCGAGACCAGGCGGCTGATGTCGGCTTCTTTGAGGCCATGCTCGGCGACGATCTGGCTCCACAGCGCCTGGTCATCGGCCATCTGCGCCTCCAGCGGCGCCGGCGACTCGGGGAAGGGCGCGGGTGTGAGGCCGAAGTAATTGGCGATCCGGCCCCACATCCACTGCCAGCGGAACACATCGCCATTGGTGATGTTGAACGCCTGATTGGCGGCTTCAGGGGTAGTCGCCGCCCATAGTTGCTGCTGCGCGAGCTGGCGGGCGTCAGTCATGTCGGTCAGGCTCTGCCACTGCACGCGCGAGCCGGGGAACACGAACGGGCGGCCGCTTTGCTTGCAGATGCTGGCGTATACGGCGAGGGTGGTTGCCATGTTCATCGCATTGCCGACGGCCACGCCGGTGACGGTGTGCGGGCGGTGAACGCTCCAGGTGAAACCATCGCGCTCGGCAGCGGCAAACAGTTCGTCTTCCTGGGCGTAGTAGAAGTTCTCGACATCCAGCCGGCCTTGTTCCTCACGAAACGGCGTCTGCGGCAGGCTGCCCTTGCCATAGGCCTCGAAGGGGCCAAGGTAGTGTTTCAAGCCAGTGACCAGAGCGACGTGTTTGACGCTGCCTGCCGGGCGCAGCGCCGCGAGCACATTGCGCACCATGGCGCCATTGACGCGGATGTTTTCCGCTTCGCTGGCCTGGCGCGACCAGGTGGTGATGAATACGTGGGTAGGCTTGAGGTCGGCCAGCGCCGCCTGCAGCGAGGCAGGGTCTTGCAGGTCTGCGGCCACCGGGATGATCCCCGGCGCCGCCGTTGGCGTACGCGAAAGCGCTGCCACCTGCCAGTGATTGTCGAGCAAAAGCTGGGTGATGGCGCTGCCGACGATGCCGCTGGCGCCGACTACCAAAGCTGTCTGGGTCATGATGTTCTCCTCAAGTAATGGTTTTCTGAGCAGGCCAGCACGCCAGAGGTTCAAGCTGATCTGTGTTCGATTCAGCCGCTGGCCCGAGCGGCGCGCAGGGTCAGCAGCGCTGACAGGACCAGCAGTGCGGCGCTGGTAAAGAATGTCAGCCGATAGCCACTGCTGTCGAAGAGTACCCCGCCTGCGGTCGAGCCGAGTGCGATGGACAACTGGATTACCGCCACCATCAGCCCGCCGCCGGCTTCTGCATCATTGGGCAGCGACTCGGCCAGCCAAGCCCACCAGCCCACCGGTGCAGCAGTGGCAAACAGGCCCCACAGGGCGAGCAGGGCGGACACGGCGGGTACCGAAGTGCCGAACATGACCAGGCCTACGCCGATGACAGCCATCAACAACGGGATGACGATCAATGGCCGGTACAGGTTGCGCTTGAGGAAGGCGCCGATCAGCACTGTGCCGATAAAACCCGAGACGCCCAGGCCAAGCAGGATCATCGACAAGGTGGTCACATTTACCCGGCTGACGCTTTCCAGAAAGGGCCGCACGTAGGTGAACAGCATGAATTGGCCTATGAAGAACACGCCGACAGCGAGCATGCCCAGTATCACGATGGGCCTTTTCAATAGCGCCAGGACGCTGCCCGACGGGCCAGCTCGCTCATGCGTCGGCATCGACGGCAGGCTCAACCATTGCCAGACCAGCGCGAGCAATGCCACCGGCACCAGGCAATAGAATGCGCCGCGCCAGCCGATGACACCACCAAGATAGCTGCCTAATGGCGCGGCAATGACAGTGGCCAGCGCATTGCCGCTATTGAAGATGACCAGCGCCCTGGGCACGCTGGCCTTGGGCACCAGGCGCATGGCAACCGCCGCAGACATCGACCAGAAGCCGCCGATGACCACGCCGATCAGGGCACGGCCGAGCATGTAGACGCTGTAATTGCTGGCCGAGCCGACAATCAGCCCAGATACGCACATCAGTGCGGTCAATAACAGCAGCAGGGCCTTGCGGTCGAGCGAGCCGGCCAGCCTGGCGATGGTCAGGCTGGTCAGCACGGCGAATGCGCCGGAGATGGCAATGCCGTAGCCGGCCAGCCCTTCGCTGACGCTCAGGTCGCGAGCGATTGGCGTAAGCAGGCTTACCGGCATGAACTCGGAGGCAATCAGCGCGAACACGCACAGGGTCATGGCAAAGATGCCGCTCCAGTAAGCGGGCGCACTGCCCTGGCCGTCGTTGCGGTGCATACCCGGCGAGGCCTCGATGGTTGGGCTGGACATAATGGATTCCGTTTTTGAAGGACAATGCAGCTGACGTGTCGTGGTTTAAATCTTGACTGATAGAGCGTCTGCTGATTAGTAGAGGGAATCTGAATGTGGTTGTGAGAAAATCTCAGCAATGAAGCACGCCAAGATCAACGACCTGCAAGCGTTCATCGCTGTCGCCCAGGAACAGAGTTTTACCAAGGCAGCGGCCCAGCTGGGCGTCACGCCGTCGGCGTTGAGCCATGCGATGCGTGCGTTGGAGCAGCGCCTGGGCGTACGGTTGCTGGCCAGGACTACCCGCAATGTCGCGCCCACCGAGGCCGGGCAGCGCTTGCTGCAGTCGCTGGCGCCGCTGTTCGAGCAGATTGCCGAGCAGGTCGAGGCGCTCGGCGAGCTGCGCGACAAGCCTGCCGGGACCCTGCGCATCACCTGCACCGATGACGCCATCGATCTGTACATCCGGCCCAAGCTGAAGGCCTTTCTGCAGACCTACCCGGATATCACCCTGGAGCTGATGGTGGACTACGGCTTCACCAACGTGGTCGAGCAGCGTTTCGACGCCGGGATCAGAATGGGCGAGTCGATCAGCAAGGACATGATCGCCGTGCGCATCAGCCCGGACTGGCGCCTTGCGGTGGTTGCTTCACCCGAATATTTCGCCGCTCACGGCATACCGCAGACGCCACACCAGCTGACTGAGCACCGCTGCCTGAATATCCGCCACCGCCCTGATGGATCGATCTATGCGTGGGAATTCGAGAAGGATGGCCAGGCCTTTACCGTGAAGGGCGAGGGCCAGTTGGTGGTCAACAGCATCATGCACGTGCTCAACAGCGCGGTTGACGGTATCGGCCTTGGCTACGTGCCGTACGCCCTGGCGGCGCCACTGATCGCTGAGGGGCGCTTGCAGGAAGTGCTGGCGGACTGGTGCCCGTACTTTCAGGGCTTTCACCTTTATTACCCGAATCGGCGCCAGCCCTCGCCAGCATTTACCGCCTTTGTCGAGGCGATGCGCTATCGCCCGTAGCTCAGGTGAGCGCCGGTTCGACTGGTTCGATCGCCCGGCCCAGCTGCATTGCCTGCGCCTGCAAGATACGCATCAATTGCAGCGTGGCCTGGGCTGGTGGCTCGAAGCGCGAGTAGACAAAGCTGATATCGAAGCTGATCTCATCACTTAGCGGCACAGTTTTGAGGCCGCTGTCCTGGGCGACGAACTCGTCGATGATGGTCATACCCATGCCTTGCTTGACCAGTGCCACGGCCTCCACTGCATTGGTGAACGACAACAGCGAATCAAGCTGCACGCCGCAGCGGCTGAAGGCCTCGCCGAGCAATTGACCGAATGCCATGTCCGGGCGGAACAGCAGCAGGGGATAGCCCTGCAGTTGTTGCAATGACAGGGATGGGTGATGCGCCAACGGGTGGTCGAACGGCATCAGCGCAACCATGCGCCCGCGCATGTAGGGCACCGAGTGCAGGTGGTCGTGCGGCAGCGGCAGGGCGGCGATGGCCAGGTCGACCTTTTTCGACAGGATCTGATTGGCCATCTCGACCATGAGCGTGGTCTGCCATTCGATATTCAGCGCCGGCACCTCGCGCTTGAGCTGGGCCAGCGCTGCCGGGATGACCACGGTCGACAGCGAGGCACTGCAGCACAGGCGCAAGGTGCGCTGGGCACCGCTGGCCAGTGCCAGCGCACAGTCGTTGACTACCAACGCCGCTTGGTACACCCGCTCGACTTCACGATAGAGGACCTGCGCCTCGCCGGTCGGTACCAGGCGATTGTTGATCCGTTCGAACAAGCGGTAGCCCAGGCGCCCTTCGATGTAGCCCATGAGCTTGCTCACCGCTGGTTGCGAGACATAGAGCAGCTTGGCCGCGGCGCTGATCGAGCCGGTCAGCATCACCGCGCGGAATACTTCCATGTGCCGCAGCTTGAACAGCATGTGATCTGCACTCGGTCGGTCTGAGGGCATAATCATTACCTTTGGTTATGGTCTTGCTCATCCAGGTATGAGCGCTGGTGGCGGCTGCGCAGTATCGTTAGCTCCTGCCTGGCGCCATGTCGGTGGCGACAATACCAAGATTTGCGGGCCCGCGCTGCGGCGTCTGGAGAGAGAAACGCATGAGTATTTTCGACGAGCCAAAGATCGACTGCCATAACCATTTGTTTGATCCAGTAGCTTACCCCTATCACCCCGATGCGCCGTATGCGCCCTCCGGCCAGGAAGTGGCCACGCTGACGCAGTGGGAGGAGGTCATGGCTGCCTACGGCGTATGCAATGCCTTACTGGTCGGCCCCAACAGTGGCTACCACACCGACAACCGTTGTCTGCTGGCGGCATTGGCAGCTGGTCAGGGCCGTTTCAAGGGCATTGCGGTGGTCGACAACGCTATCAGCCTCGACGCCTTGGCTGCGCTGCAGGCCCAGGGCGTAGTTGGGGTTGCCTTCAACCCGGCGCTGTACGGCCTGCAAACCATGGATGGTGCCGAAGCACGTCTGGCCAAGCTGGCCGAGTTGGGCATGTTTGCCCAGATTCAGGTGTGTGATGACCAGTTGCTGGAGCTGCACGGACTGCTCGAACGTAGCCCGGTGCGCCTGCTGATTGATCACTGTGGCCGGCCGAACGCTGCGGCCGGGGTAGGGCAACCGGGCTTTCAGGCGTTGCTCAAGCTGGCGCGTTCCGGGCGCGCCAGCGTCAAGCTGTCGGGTATGCAGAAGTTTGCCGCGGCCGATGCCTTGCACGCCCAGAGCCATGCCTATGTGCAGGCCTTGATCGAGGCATTCGGCCCAAACGCCTGCGTGTGGGGCTCGGACTGGCCGTTCATTCGTCAGCACTCGCGGATCGACTACGGCCCGCTGCTCAAGCTTGCCGAGCGGCTGATGCCAGACCCGCAACTGCGCCGCGAGATCATGTGGGACACCCCACGCCGGCTGTTCGGCTTTGCCTGAGCCGCGGCCATCACCGCCTGTAATCTCAACCAAGGAGCAACACCGTGAGCCTGCACCTCGAAGGACAAACCGCGATTGTGACCGGTGGCATGCGCGGCATCGGCCTGGCCATTGCCCGCCGGCTGCATGCCGAAGGCGCCCGTATCGTCATCTGGGATCTGGCGGTGGATAGCTGGGACAGCACTGCCGCTGGCTTGGAGCCCGCAATGTGCCAGGCCGTCGATGTCGCCTCGCTGGCCTCGGTCGAGTCGGCCTTTGCCGAACTGATCGAGAACCTGGGCCGGGTCGATATTCTGGTCAACAACGCCGGCATCAACGGGCCGGTGCTGCCGTCCTGGGAGTATCCGGTAGAAGCCTGGGACAAGGTCATCGCGATTGACTTGAACGGCGTGTTTTATTGCTGCCGCACGGTCATCCCGCATATGCGCGAACGCGGCTACGGCCGCATCGTCAATATCGCCTCGATGGCCGGCAAGGACGGCGTGCAGTACATTTCCGGCTATTCGGCGGCCAAGGCTGGTGTGATCGCCTTCACCAAGGCTGCAGCCAAGGAGCTGGCGCAGGACGGGGTGCTGCTCAACTGTGTGGCACCTGCCATGGTCGAGACGCCACTGATGGCCGAGATGACCCAAGAGCACATCGACGCGAGCAAGGCCAAGATCCCCATGGGGCGGTTCCTCAAGGCCGAAGAAATCGCCAACATGGTCACCTGGATCGCCGGCCCAGAGTGCAGCTTCACCACCGGCTTCGTGTTCGACCTCAGTGGCGGCCGAGCCACCTATTGACGGGATTGTTGCCAACGATTGACCTGCGGCATGCAAACCCGCCACGCGCGCATTGGCGCCCGGGCAATTCTGGGCCAGACTGACGGGGCGTCGTCAGTCTCCCGGGATTGCTTGGGCAGACGCACCGTCATCCTTGCCGAGGGTCGCCAATGCTCGAACGCTGTCGCTGGCGGTGCTGCTTGTTGTCGCTGATTCTGCTGCTGCCGATGGCTGCGATGGCAGCGGACGACTGTCGGCACCTGACCGCTACCGGTAATCCGGAATATCCACCGTACCTGTGGCGCGACCCGGACAACCCGGCACTGCTGATCGGCGCCAATGTCGACTTGCTCCAGCATGTGGCCAGGCAACTGGGCATCGACATCGCCGTGGTCTACAGCGGGCCGTGGTCGCGGGCGCAAGAGCAGGTACGCAACGGCCGTATCGACCTGCTTGCCGGTCTGTTCATCACGCAAACGCGCGAACAGACCATGGACTTCATCAAGCCGGCCTTTCTGACCACCGCCAGTATGGTCTGGGTCCGTCGTGATGACGGCTTTGCCTACGTCAAATGGGACGACCTGAAAGGACGCAGTGGCGGCACCCTGGTCAACAACAGCCACGGCCAGGCGTTCGATGACTTCGCCAGCGCCAATCTCAACCTGGAAGCCGTGCCCAGCGCCCACCAGGCGTTCGAGAAGCTGCTGCACAAACGCAACGACTACGTGCTGTTCGAACGCTATCCCGGCATGGCACTGGCGCGCACGCTGGGTGTGGAGCACAAGCTGCAGATGCTTGAGCCGCCGGTATCTGCCGAGGGTTTGTACCTGGCCGTGTCGCACAATGCGCCATGCAACGTGGCCGAGCTGCGCCAGCGGCTGGCGGCGAGCATGCAAGAGGTGGCCGCCGGGCCGTTGCCCGCGCAGTGGGTCATGCACAACCTGCAGCGTTGGCGCAGTCAGAACGAGCCCGGAACGTTGCCTGGCAAGCCCTGAACGTTTCAGCCAGGCGCACTCACGTTAAGCCGCGAGCACTCCGCTTCAGCCTCAGCTCGCTGATTGAAGGTCAGTTGCAATCGCAGCTTTTCGACGTTGTCGTACAGGTTGAAGCCGCTGCAGGCCGCCCCTGTAAAAAGACGAATACCGTGCTGCGGGCACGGTTTTTCTTTTGGCATAGCCGGAACCACAACAAAGCGCGGCTGCATGTCGAGTGCCTCCCCAGGCAGATGCATTAACTATTAGTCTGCATCATGCAAGCGTGCAAGGAGGCTCATGATTGGGCGACCGACGGCAGCCTGCCGCACCAGGGCGCCCGTTGCGGGCGCCACGTCCTCGGGGCGCGGTCAGAAGTCCCAGCGGGTGGTCAGCATGTAGTTGCGCGGCTCGCCATAGGCGCCCGCTTTGTAGAAACCAAGGTTGGTGTAGTAAGTCTTGTCGAACAGGTTGTTGGCGTTGACGGTCGCGGACAGCTGCTTGGTGAACTGGTAGCGGGCCATGGCATCGACCAGCCAGTAGGCCTTTTGCGAAAACTCCTCGTAGCGCGCCTGCGGCGTGTTGTAGATGTCCTGCCAGGCTACGCTCTGCCAGCGCGCGCCGCCGCCGATAGTCAGCTTGTCGAGTGCACCGGTCAGCTTGTAGCTGGTGTACAGGGTGACCTGATCTTCAGGTTCGAAGGTGGAGATCTTCAGGTTGTTGTCATCACGCACGATCTTGTGGGTGTAGCCGGCCTGGACCTGCCAACCCGGCGCAAGCTCGCCGGACGCTTCGATCTCGTAGCCTTTGGTGACTGCCTGAGTGCCCTTGAAGGCATAATTGTCTGGCGTGGGCACGCGATCGTTGTATTCGTCATCGGAAATCGAGCGGTTGTCCTCATGCACCTCGAAGTAAGCGGCGCTGGCGTTCAGGCGGCCATCGAGAAACTCGGCTTTCAGACCAATCTCGTAGTTCTGGCCTTCGTCCGGCTCGAGCATCTTGTTGTCGCGATCACGATTGAAGGCTTCCTGCGGCATGAAGATATCGGTGTAGCTGGCGTACACCGAGTAGGTGTCGTTGAGGTCGTAGATGGCGCCGACGTAGGGCACGAAGCGGCCGCTTTCCCTGTAGGTCGGGTTCAGGCCCGTGATGGTATAGTTGACCACCCGACCGCCGAGCAGCACTTTCAGGTCGTCAGTGATGTTGAGCCGGGTGGTGAAGTAGGCGCCGGTCTGGCGCACGGTATCGTCGGTACGCTGCGACGGCCTGCCCCAGTCCGGTTCGGCAATGTTGCCGTGCCAGTTGTTGAAGTCGACTACGTTGGGCTCGCGCAGGGTGTAGTTCCAGTAGCCTTTGCCATCCCAGTTGGAGTGGGCGATGGAGCCGCCGACCACCAGTTCGTGTTCCCGCCCAAACAGGCTGAACGGGCCGGAGGCATACAGGTCGGCCGAGTCGCTGACAGTCTCGCCGGTGAACTTGCCGGGGACGATCGCCGAGGTGCCGTCGGCATTCGGCGTGGTGCCCTGAATGGTGCCCATCACCGCGTGGTAACCATTGATCTTGTGATCGACCTGCAGTTTGCTCACCCAGCCGTTGTCGAAGTTGTGCTCAAGCATGGCGAACACGGTGCGGGTGTACTGCTCCCAACTGCTCCAGTCAGCCGCATTGTTGAACGAGCGCGAGATGTTGTTGTGCTGGCCTTGGGCGTTGAGCAGGGGGAAACTGCCTGACCACGACGAGGCCTTGGGCAGGCTGTCCTGATAGTCGCCGCCGACGGTGAGCAGGGTGTCTGGCGACAGGTCGAACTCGAGGATGCCGTAGTACACCGGGGTCTTGCGCGAGTAGCGGTCCAGGAACGAGTGCTTGTCCTGATAGGCCGCTACCGCTCGCCCACGCACGTTGCCGCTGTCGTTGAGCGGGCCGCTGACGTCCAGCTCGCTGCGGTAGTTGTCCCACGAGCCTGCGCCCAGCGTCGCGTGGCCCTGGAAGTCGGCCGTAGGCTTTTTGCGTACCAGGTTGATGGTCGCACCCAGCGAGCCGGCGCCGGTGAGCAAACCAGTCGCGCCCTTGAGCACCTCGACGCGGTCGTAGATGGCCATGTCACTGAGGGTGTTGCCGGCTGAATAGCCGACGTTGCGCGCGGTCGAGGGGATGCCGTCGTACTGGAAGTTGTTGATCGAAAAGCCGCGCGCGTAGTAGTTGCTGCGCTCGCTGTCGAAGGCTGAAACGGTAATGCCCGGGGTGTGACGCATGACGTCGTCGACGCTGTTGAGGCCGAAGTCATCCATGTGCTGACGGGTGACCACGGTGATCGACTGTGGCGTCTGGCGCGGGGTCAGTACCAGCCGGGTGGCGGTGGCGATCGAGCCTGGGGTGTACGAGCCGGTGCCCTCGCTGACGGTACCCAACTGATTGGAAATCACTTCGGTGGCGCCCAGCTCCAGGGCCGCGCCGTCCTGTGCGATCGGTTGCAGCGAGTAACGACCGTCGCCCTCGCGCACCGCTTGCAGGCCGGAATTGAGCAACAGTCGTTGCAGGCCTTGATCGGCAGCAAAGCTGCCATCCAGGCCAGCTGTAGCCAGACCCCGCGTCAGCGCTGGGTCGAACGACAGCACCACGCCGCTTTCAGCAGCGAAACGGGTCAGCGCAGTGCCGAGGTCGCCGGCCTGGATGTGGTAATCGCGCTCGCTGCTGTCGGCAGCCTTGGCGGGCATGGCCAGGCCCAGCCCAAGCAGGGTGGAGAGGAGCAGGGCGCTGCGAAGGCTGGCGCTGAGGCGGCCAACCGGGAAAGGGGCGGTCATGGCGTGAAATCTCGTTGTGGGTGGCAGGCGGGCTTATCTGCCCTTCGCTGATTAAGTCGAATGGGAATGAGAAAACCTATCATCCATGCCGAAAAATATTCAGCACCGCCTGCCGCTGGGGAAACGCATTGAACCTGGAAGATTGCCGGCCACTCAATCCTACGCAACGCCGTGATTCCAACCAGGTACTGATGAGGTGCTGAATGAACGCTATCGAACTGCTGGAACAAGACCACAAGACGGTGAAAAAGCTGCTCGAAGAGCTGTCCAACACCACTGAACGGGCGCTGAAAAAGCGCACCGAGCTGCTGGCGCGGATCGAGCTGGAGCTGCAGGCGCATACCACCATCGAAGAAGAGATCTTCTACCCTGCGCTGACCCAGGCCGGCGACAAGGAAGACGTCAAGATGTACCACGAGGCCAAGGAGGAGCACCGCACGGTGGATGCGCTGGTATTGCCTGACTTGCTCAAGACGCCACCCGATACCCTGGAGTTTTCCGGGCGGATGAAGGTGCTCAAGGAACTGCTCGAGCATCACATCGAAGAGGAGGAGTCGGATATGTTCCCGCGCGCCAAGGAGCTGCTCGACAAGGCAACCCTTGAGCAACTGGGCGACGCCATGCAGGCGCAGAAAAAACTGATCAAAGACGAACACCGCGTCGCCTGATGCAGGCAGGGGCCACGCGCCAGGTTGAATCTGGCGTGTGGCCCTTGCACGTCTTCGCTTAGAAGCTGTACTTGGCGGTCAGCATCATGTTGCGCGGCGCGCCATAGACATCGCCGCCGTATTGCCAGGATTGCGAGATCGCCGAGTAGTACTTGCGATCAAAGATGTTGTTGGCATTGAGCTGCAGGTCGAGGTTGCGGTTGACCTGATAGCCGGCCATCACGTCGGTGACTGCATAGGCACCTTGTTCAAGACGGTAGTTGCCACCGTCGACCAATGCGATGTCGTTGTACATCCGGCTCTGCCAGTTGACGCTGCCGCCGACGCGCAGTTTTTCCAGAGGGCCCTGGAAGCGGTAGGTCGTGCTGATCTTGAACTGATGCTCAGGGGTGTCCGTGTCGAACTGCTTGTTGACCAGCGCCGGCTGCGCGGCATTCTTGGTGGTATGGGTGCGAGCATAGGTGTAACCGCCGCCGATCTGCCAGTTGTCGGTGAGTGCGCCTTGCAGTTCCATGTCGATACCTTGGCTGCGAATCTCGCCAGAGGCTTCGTAGCAGGTAAGCTGAGTCGACGAACAGACAGTACGGTCGAGCACTTCCACCGCACGGTTTTCCTGGTCGACGCGGAATACCGCCAGGCTGGCGTTCAGGGCACCGTTGAAGTACTCGCCCTTGATGCCTACCTCGTAGTTCTTGCCTTCAATCGGACGCACCGGCGAATTGCTTGAGCCGCGCTCGGTCTGTGGCTGGAAGATATCGCTGTAGCTGACATACACCGAGTGATTGTCATTGAGCTCGTAGATCAGGCCGGCATAGCGGGTCACGTTGCGGGTGACCTTGTAATCGCCCTGGCCATCCTTGTCATCGTAGTCATACCAGTCCAGCCGGCCGCCGAGGATCAGCTTGAGCGGGTCGGCCAGGCTCAGGCGGGTGGTCAGGTACACGCCGTCTTGAGTCGTGACGGAGCGGTCGTTGGTGGTATGCAGGAAGTTCGGTTTGCCGGCGTTGATGGGCCAGTTGGGGTCGTATGGGCTGTAGTTGTGGTTGGTCATGTCGTAGATGCGGCGGCTGGTGCCGACCACCAGTTCATGGCTGCGCCCCAGCGCCTGGAACGGGCCGCTGGCGAACACATCCACGCCTGCCTGGTTTTCATCGTGCTTGGACTGGTAAACCGTTCGACCCAGCGTAGTGCCGGTCCAACGCGACTGATACGAGCCCGAGAACAGCGCATTCTGCTCGGCATAATTGGCATTGACCTGCAGCTTCCAGTCATTGGCCAGGCGCTGGCGCAGTTCGGCAAACACCGTGTTGATTTCCTGGTCCTTGTTCTCCCAGTCGGTGCTCGGGTTGTACGAGCGCGGCAGGTCGAGGTGGTGGCCATCGAGGCCAACCATCGAAGAACCCCAGAAGTAGTTGGTCTTGTCCTTCTGGTGCGACAGGCCTACGGTCAGCGTGGTGTCTTCGCTAAGGTCCGCTTCGGTCACCGCGTAGAACAGGCCGTGGCTTTCTTCGGCATCGTCGACAAAGCTGTTGGCGTCGCGGTAGGAGGTGACCACTCGGCCGCGCAGAGTGCCGCTGTCGTTCAGCGGGCTGGAGGCATCGACCTCACCGCGGTAGTCGTCCCAGCTGCCGGCAGCGCCGGTCAGGGTGACTTTCTGTTCGGCCAAGGGCCGCTTGCGTACCATGTTGATCGCCGCCGACGGATTGCCCGCGCCGGTCACCAAACCTGTGGCGCCGCGTACTACTTCAACCCGGTCGAACATCGCCAGGTTTGGCTGCACCCCGGCCGTCCAGCCCGAGTAACCGCTGGGGATACCGTCGTACATGATGTTGTCGATGTCGAAGCCACGCGCGGTATAGGTCTGCCGGCCAGGGCCACTGGAGAAGTTGAGGAACAGCCCCGGCGTGGCCTTGACCACGTCATTGATGCTGGTCATCGCCTGGTCGTCCATGCGCTGGCGGGTAATCACCGTGACTGCCTGTGGCGTCTCGCGCATGGTCAGCGGCAGTTTGGTCGCCGTGGCCATGGCGCCTGTGGTGTAGGAGCGGGAGCCTTCGGTGGTGCTGCCCAGCCGGTCCGAGCTGACTTCGGTTGCGCCTAATTCCATGACAGTCGATTGCGCCCCATCCTTGGGCTTGACGGCTTCTTCGGCTACGGCATGGGCCATGCTGGCCATGCAGATGGCGGAAGCCAAGAGAGTACGCGACGGGCTGAAACGACGTTGCGGGATAAGGCGCGACATGGGTTGCGGTTCCTGACGGTCTTTTTAGTAAATGTTTATGCTTATGAGAAACATTACCAATTAGTTTGTCAGGATTTTCCGAGCAGCAACAGCCAAGGGCTGCAAAAAATCCAATGAATTTTTCACATTTGGCTGATCAGTAGATGCAGTGGGGGCCGCGACCGTTTCAGTCTTTGCCTTTGCCGATACGTTTGCCGGCCTGCTGAGCAACTTCCAGCGCCTGGCCATCGCGCTGCTTGCCTTGTCGGGCCTGGCCCATCAGTTGCGGGATCAGCATGCCTTCGGGCAAGTGCCGCCAGAACCTGCCCGGCATGTGCATGCGCATTGCATCGGGGTTGAGCCGGGCCGGATTGAAGATGTGCCGGTAGTAGGTGCGCCACAGATCCGCACCGGGGTCGTCGGCGTGCTGCGCCCATTGCCGCCAGGGCTCGGGGCAGTGGCGTCGGTAGTCCAGTGTATGGCCGTCGAAGCGAATGCCGTCGCGGTCGGTGGCGATCAACCAGCGCTGGCGGCCGAGGCGCTCGGCAAAGTGGCCGCTGGCGCTTTCAAGAATGTCGTGGGCCGGCTGATGATAGGCGACCAGGTCCAGTTGCAGCTGCGCAGCCAGTGCTGCCGGCAGCGGCACGAAGCGCACAAACGCATGCAAGTGATGGGCTTCGCGGCTGACCTGCTTGATCCGCCGGTGCAGCTCGCTGCCGAGGCGGTCGCCGGGGAGCATGGCGGTACGATCGCCATGGGCGACCCGCCAGAGCACTTCATACAACAGGTTCCAGCGCTGCTCGCCGCAGTAGCGCGAGGCCTGTTCCAGCTGAACCAGCAACGCCGCTGGCACCTTTGCCCGAAACGGCCCCGGGCCCTCTGGCAGGGGCGCCGGCACTGCCAGCAGATCGTCCATCGGCCCTTGCGCCCAGGTGACGTCGGCGGGATCGATGCCATGCCCGAGCAGCGCGCGCGCCTGTTCGCGCCAGAGGCTGAATTGCTGGTCGCAGTCGAGCGCGATCATCCCCACAGGCCCATCTGCACTGGCGCTTGCGGTTCGCGCAGGCGCGCTCGCAGCAGGCCGCTGCGCAAATCGGCCTGCGCCGGGCGATAATCGCTGGTGACAATGAAAGGCCGCGCCTTGTCGAGTACGCAGCGCAGCTGGATCAGGTCGTCATAACGTATGCGCCGCTCCCGGCGTAGCGCTACCAAGCGTTCGACGCTGCGCAGGCCAATGCCGGGAATCCGCGCGAGCAAGGCGGGCTCGGCGCGGTTGAGATCCAGCGGGAACACCTCGCGATTGGACAGCGCCCAAGCTAGCTTGGGGTCGATATCCAGGTCCAGGTTGCCAGCCTGGCTGAGCAGCTCGCCAGCCTTGTAGCCGTAACCGCGCATGAGGAAGTCAGCCTGGTACAGACGGTGCTCGCGCAGCAATGGCGGGGCGGCCAGCGGCACGCTGCCAGGGCTGTCGGGGATCGGGCTGAAGGCCGAGTAATACACGCGCTTGAGGCCAAACCCCTGATACAACGATTCGGAATTGCCAAGCAGGGTCCGGTCATCGGTGTCATCAGCGCCGACAATGACCTGGGTACTTTGCCCTGCGGGGGCAAAACGCGGCGCCCGCGGCTCGCCAGCTACGGCCTGTTGACCGCGCTGGATAGTACCCATGGCCTGGCGGATGGTGTGGCCCTGTTTTTCCGGGGCCAGGCGCTTGAGGCTTTCATCGGTGGGCAGTTCGACATTCACGCTCAGTCGATCCGCCAGGCGACCGGCTTGCTCGATCAGCAGCGGGTCAGCGTCAGGGATGGTCTTGAGGTGGATGTAGCCGCGAAACTCGTGCTCTTCACGCAGCAGCCGGGCAACTTCGATCAACTGCTCCATGGTGTAGTCGGCCGAGCGAATGATGCCGGAACTGAGAAACAGCCCGCTGATGCAGTTGCGCCGGTAGAAATCCAGGGTCAGCCGCACCACCTCTTCAGGGGTGAAGCGCGCTCGCGGCACGTTGCTGGTACGGCGGTTGACGCAGTATTGGCAGTCGTACAGGCAGAAGTTGGTCAGCAGCACCTTGAGCAGCGAGACGCAGCGGCCATCCGGCGTGTAGCTGTGACAGATGCCCATGCCATTGGTCGCACCAAGCCCGTCGCGACCGCGCGAGCTGCGCTTGGGCGCGCCGCTGCTGGCGCACGAGGCGTCGTACTTGGCGGCGTCGGCAAGGATGCCGAGCTTGGCGATGAGCTCCATTAGTCGATCTCGATGTACTGAATATTCATACAGTATTTGTAGATCGGTCTGGTTGCAAGTGTTGGCCGTCGGCAATTGCCAAATGGCCCTGAAACCATTGCGGCAAATGCGCCGCAGCGGCTTCAGGGCATAGGCATCAATCGCGTTTAGGCAGTACGCCGCTGAGCAATTGCTTGGCAGTCTGCTTGATGATCCCGGCCTGATTGGGATCGCCCTGGAGCAATGCCGAGGCAAATTTCTTCGCCTGCTCAAGGGTCATATGAGGCGGCAGCGGTGGCACATCCGGGTCGGTGCGGAAATCGATCACCACCGGCACATCACTGGCCAGGGCTTCTTCCCAGGCGGGCGCGACGTCTTCTTCGCGGCCTACATAAATGCCCTTCAAGCCGATCGAAATGGCGAACAGGTGATAGGGCACATCAGGGATGTCCTGGCTGGCGGCGAACTTCGGGTCGCCCTCCATCACCCGTTGCTCCCAGGTCACCTGGTTGAGGTCCTGGTTGTTGAACACCGCGCAGATCCAGCGGCCATTGCCCCATTGCTGCCAATACTTGGCCACGGTGATCAACTCGGCCATGTTGCTCATCTGCATCGCGCCGTCACCTACCAGCGCGACAACGCTGCGCTCCGGATGGGCGAACTTGGCGGCAATCGCATAGGGCACCGCTGCGCCCATGGACGCCAGCCCGCCGGAGAGCGAGCACTGCATGCCCTTACGCATCTGCAGGTCGCGGGCAAACCAGTTGGCGCACGAGCCGGAATCGCTGGTGATGATGGCGTTGTCGGGGAGGCGTGGCGACAATTCGTGCACCACTCGCTGCGGGTTGATCGGGTCGGCAGAGGTCAGCGCTCGCTTGGCCAGCTTCTTGTCCCAATCCTTGCGCCAGCCTTCGACCTTGTGCTGCCAAGTACGCTGGCTTTTTTCTTCCAGCAGTGGCAGCAGGGCTGCGAGGGTGTCGGCGGCATCACCGACCAGATTCACTTCCATCGGGTAGCGCAGGCTGAGCATGTCTGGGGCAAGGTCGATCTGCACGCCCCGAGCCTGGCCCTCCTTGGGCAGGAACTCGGCGTAGGGGAAGCCCGAGCCGATCATCAGCAAAGTGTCGCATTCCTCCATCAGCTTGAAGCTTGGTTCGGTGCCGAGCAGGCCGATGCAGCCAGTGACCCAGGGCAGGTCGTCAGGCAGGACCGCTTTACCGAGCAGGGCTTTGGCAACACCTGCACCGAGTTTTTCGGCAACTGCCTGCACCTGCTCACCCGCCTGCAAGGCGCCGGCACCGACCAGAATCGCAACTTTCTTGCCAGCATTGAGCGCATCGGCTGCGCGCTGCAGATCGGCATCGTACGGAACTACTTTGGGCTTGCTGAAGCCGATACCCGAATGCAGCGTGCCATGGGCCCGGGCTGGTTCTTCATACGCCAGCTCCTGCAAGTCGTTGGGCAGGATCAATGCAGTGACCTTGCGCTCGCCGATGGCGGTGCGCACGGCGCGGTCGACCAGGTGGCGCACCTGCGACGGCGCGGCGGCCTGCTGAACAAAGGCGCCGGCGACGTCCTTGAACATCGACACCAGGTCCAACTCCTGCTGGTAGTGCCCGCCCAACGCCGTGCGCGCCTGTTGGCCGACAATGGCCAGGACCGGCATATGGTCCATGCGTGCGTCATACAGACCGGTCAGCAGGTGCGAGGCGCCGGGCCCGGAGGTGGCGATGCACACTCCCAGCTCGCCGGTGAACTTGGCATGTGCGCTGGCCATGAACGCGGCCATTTCTTCGTGGCGGCACTGCACGAATTCGATCGAGCCGGCCCGACGCAGGGCGCCGAACACGCCGTTGATGCCGTCGCCGGGGTAGCCAAAGATGCGCGTGACACCCCACTGGCGCAAACGCTCGACGAGAAAGTCACTTACGGTGATAGCCATCGGTTTCTCCTTCATTGATGCGTGGATGAAGGTTGGGACTGGCTCTGTCCCGGCGCGTTCAGATTAAACCGGCCAGAGGCGACCCCGGGCACTCGGTTGAACTGATCCCGCCTGGCTCGCCTCGAAACCAGACACCCCTGAGTGGAGGCAGCACCCAACCTGGGCTAACACTGATAAGGCTGGGTCATTCATTCACCTACAGACAGAGGCGCGTCTGGCCTCGCTGGAGAACCACATGACGATCACGAACACCTCGAAACTGCTGCTCGCAGGTTTCACCCTCAGTTGTGGGCTGGCCAACGCCCAGGCTGCCGAAACCAAGCGGGTGGACGTCTTGCTGGTTGGCGGCGGGATCATGAGTTCGACCCTGGCGATCTGGCTCAACGAACTGGAGCCGAGCTGGTCGATGGAGATGGTCGAGCGCCTGGACAAGGTCGCCGAAGAAAGCTCCAACGGCTGGAACAACGCCGGCACTGGGCACTCTGCGCTGGCCGAACTCAATTACACCCCCGAGAAAGACGGCAAGATCGACATCACCAAGGCGGTGGAGATCAACGAGTCGTTCCAGATCACTCGCCAGTTCCTCGCCTGGCAGGTCAAGAACGGTGTGTTGAAAAACCCACGCTCGTTCATCAATTCAACGCCGCACATGAGTTTCGTCTGGGGCGATGACAACATTCGCTTCCTGAAAAAACGCTACGACGCGCTCCAGGCCAGCCCGCTATTCAGAGGGATGCAGTATTCCGAAGACCCTGCCCAGATCAAACAATGGGTGCCGTTGATGATGGAAGGGCGCGACCCCAATCAGAAGCTTGCGGCGACCTGGACGCCGCTCGGCACCGACGTCAACTTTGGTGAAATTACCCGCCAGTACGTAGGGTATTTGCAGTCACGCGAAAACTTCAGCCTCAAGCTCTCCAGCGAAGTGCAGGACATCAGCCGCAACGACGATGGCTCCTGGCACGTCGAGTACAAGAACCTCAAGGATGGCAGCAAGTCGGCCACCGATGCCAAGTTCCTGTTCATCGGTGCTGGCGGCGCAGCGCTGCCGCTGCTGCAGAAGTCCGGCATCGAAGAGGCCAAGGATTACGCAGGCTTCCCCGTGGGTGGCTCGTTCCTGGTGACCGACAATCCAGCTATCGCCGAGCGCCACATGGCCAAGGCCTACGGCATCGCGGCAACCGGTGCGCCGCCCATGTCGGTGCCGCATCTTGATACCCGTGTGCTGGATGGCAAGCGGATGATCCTGTTCGGCCCGTTCGCGACCTTCTCGACCAAGTTCCTCAAGCAGGGCTCGCTGTTCGATCTTATGGCCAGCATGAGCCTGCACAACACCTGGCCGATGGTGCGTGTTGGCGTGCGTGAATTCGACCTGGTGCAGTACCTGGTTGGCCAGGTACTGCAGTCCGATGACGACCGCTTCGAAGCGTTGCAGACCTACTTCCCCGAGGCGAAGAAAGAAGACTGGCGCCTGTGGCAGGCCGGTCAGCGCGTGCAGATCATCAAGAAAGACGAAAACCAGGGCGGGGTGCTCAAGCTCGGCACTGAAGTGGTCGCGTCCAAGGATGGCAGTATCGCCGGCCTGCTCGGTGCATCGCCGGGCGCTTCGACTGCGCCGCCGATCATGCTCGATCTGCTCAACAAGGTGTTCAAGGACAAACTCGCGAGCGCGCCGTGGCAGGACAAGATCAAGCAGATCATCCCATCGTACGGCACGCATCTGAACGACAGCCCCGAGCGGGTCGAGGAGGAGTGGGCCTACACCAGCGAGATTCTCCAGCTGACCCCGCCACCGGCCATCGACAAGCGCCAGGACCCGGCCAACCCGGATGATATCGACCCGGTCAGCCAGGACCATCAGACCACTGACCCTGACCTCAAGCCCTGATCAGCACAACCCGCAATGCAGAAGGGGCGCCATCATGGCGCCCCTTCGTGTTACTGCTTAGGCTTCAGCGTCCCAGGGACGATCGCCGTGTTCATCCTTGATACGGGTCGGCAGGCCCATCACGTCCAGCGCCTTGAGGAACGGCTCGGCTGGCAGCTCCTCGACGTTGGCCATGCGCTTGACGTCCCATTCGCCGCGAGCAACCAGCAACGCCGCCGCCACTGGCGGCACGCCTGCGGTGTAGGAGATGCCCTGGCTGTCGGTCTCGGCGTAGGCTTCTTCGTGATCAGCCACGTTGTAGATGAACACTTCGCGCGGCTGGCCGTTCTTGCTGCCCTTGACCAGGTCACCGATGCAGGTCTTGCCGGTGTAGCCAGGCGCCAGCGAGGACGGGTCAGGCAGCACTGCCTTGACCACTTTCAACGGCACCACTTCAAGGCCTTCAGCGGTCTTGACCGGTTGCTCGGAGAGCAGGCCAAGGTTTTTCAGCACGGTGAAGACGTTGATGTAGTGCTCGCCGAAGCTCATCCAGAAGCGCACGTTGGGCACGCCGAGGTTTTTCGACAGCGAGTGCACTTCGTCGTGACCGGTCAGGTACAGGTTCTGCGAACCGACCACCGGCAGGTCGTCGGTGCGCTTGACCTCGAACATGGTATTGCTGGTCCACTGGCTGTTCTGCCAGCTCCACACTTGCCCGGTGAACTCGCGGAAGTTGATTTCCGGGTCGAAGTTGGTGGCGAAGTACTTGCCATGCGAGCCAGCGTTGACGTCGAGAATGTCAATCGAGTCAATCTGGTCGAAGTATTGCTGCTGTGCCAGTGCGGCATAGCTGTTGACCACACCCGGGTCGAAACCGACGCCGAGAATGGCTGTGATGTTCTTGTCCTGGCATTCTTCGAGGTGTTTCCACTCGTAGTTGCCGTACCACGGCGGGGTCTCGCAGATCTTGCCCGGCTCTTCGTGGATGGCGGTGTCCAGATAGGCAACGCCGGTATCGATGCAGGCACGCAGCACCGACATGTTGAGGAATGCAGAGCCGACGTTGATCACGATCTGCGATTCGGTCTCGCGGATCAGTGCCTTGGTCGCCTCGATATCGAGTGCATTGAGCGAGAAGGCCTGGATATCGGCGGGAACCTTGAGGCTGCCCTTGGCCTTGACGCTGTCGATGATGGCCTGGCATTTGGAGATGTTCCGCGACGCAATGGCAATACGACCGAGTTCGTCGTTATGCTGCGCGCACTTGTGGGCCACCACCTTGGCGACACCTCCTGCACCAATGATAAGAACGTTCTTCTTCAATTTATCCCTTGCTCCTTACTGAAGGCCTGACTTACGACAGGCTGGAAACGTAGTCTTCAAAACCGAACTCGCGGACCACTTCGACGCTGCCGTCGAGTTGCTTGACCACAATGGACGGCATTTTCAAACCGTTGAACCAGTTTTTCTTGACCATGGTGTAACCGGCCGCATCGATGAACGACAGGCGATCACCAATGGCCAGCGGACGATCGAATTGGTACTCGCCGAAAATGTCACCGGCCAGGCACGACTTGCCGCACACCATGTAGCTGTGCGCGCCATCGTTGGGGGCCATCTTGGCGTCGAGGCGGTAGATCAGCAGGTCGAGCATGTGCGCTTCGATCGAGCTGTCGACCACGGCCAGGTTCTTGCCGTTGTACAGGGTGTCGAGCACGGTCACTTCCAGCGAAGCGCTCTGGGTGATGGCGGCTTCGCCCGGCTCCAGGTACACCTGCACGCCGTACTTCTCGGAGAAGCTCTTGAGGCGCGCGCAGAACTCGTCCAGCGCATAGTCGGCACCGGTGAAGTGGATACCGCCACCGAGGCTGACCCACTCGACCTTGTGCAGCAGATGGCCAAAGCGCTCTTCGATGTGCGCAAGCATCTTGTCGAACAGGCTGAAGTCGCCGTTCTCGCAGTTGTTGTGGAACATGAACCCAGAGATCTGGCCGATGACTTGCTCGATCTTCTCCGGGTCCCACTCGCCGAGGCGGCTGAATGGGCGCGCCGGGTCGGCCAGCAGGTAATCGGAGCTGCTCACCTGCGGGTTGACGCGCAGGCCGCGGACCTTGCCTTCGGACTGTTCGGCAAAGCGCTGCAGCTGGCCGATCGAGTTGAAGATGATCTTGTCGCAGTTGGCGAGCATGTCTTCGATTTCGTCATCGGCCCAGGCCACGCTGTAGGCGTGGGTTTCGCCGACGAACTTCTCTCGGCCCAGTTTGAGCTCGTAGAGCGAGGACGAAGTGGTGCCGTCCATGTATTGCTGCATCAGGTCGAATACCGACCAGGTGGCAAAGCACTTGAGTGCCAGCAGCGCCTTGGCGCCGGAGTGTTCGCGCACGTAGGCAATCTTCTCGAGGTTGCCCAGCAGCTTCTGTTTGTCGATGAGGTAGTACGGCGTCTTGATCATTTAAGGCCCCCGGCCAGGCCGGCCAAAAAAAGGACACGCATTGTGCCTTCACTGGCCGCATATCGAAAGGGTCGTAGACGCATTTCGTCAGAGTTGTGTGTCGCCCTGCGCCTGTTGTCGCCATTGGGCGAACGGCGAGGAATTATTTCCCGCAGCTGAGGCCTAGTAAAACAGACAGATATGACGGTCGTGAGGAGGCATCAACCGATGAGCACAAAATACAAAGTGGGCGATACGGTGCGCTGGAATTCCGAGGTCGGAGTCATCCATGGCACGGTGACCAAGGTGCATCTGCACGATGTCGAGTTCATGGGCAGGCAGCGCCATTGCTCGAAGGATGAGCCGCAATACGAGGTCAAAAGTGCCAAGACCGGGCACCTGGCGATGCACCGTGAAGACGCCTTGCACAAGGAGTGAACCTTCGCCGTACTCGACCGGTCGCAGCAAATACCTTCATGCAAAAAGGACGTTAACGATGAAATCGATGACTCGACTGTTCACAGGTCTTGCTCTGGTAGGTGCACTGGGCGCAAGCGCAGCCTGGGCTGACCAGCCTGGCGCCGACTGGAAAGTCACCAAGGATCAGGCCGAGGCCAGCCTCAAGGCCGCCGGCTACACCCAGATCACCAAGATCGAGGCCGACGACGGCCATTGGGAAGGCGAGGGCGTCAAGGCTGATGGCATGAAGTACGACTTCCATGTCGACCCGTACAGCGGCAAGGTCACCAAGGACGAGATGGATCATTGATAGGCAGTAACTGACGTTTTCTGCGGTGGTGCTCTTGGCCCGTGCTCGTCACGGGCTTTTTTACGCGCCTGGAATGAGCTATTGCGCAGCCAACCACAGCTGAATCTGCTCAAGCGTCGCCGTAGCCCCGCCGCACACCACCACCAGCACCTTGCGGTAGTTGCCCAGCGCTTCTGCTTTATAGGCCAGCGCCAAGGCCGCGCCGCAGGCCGGCTCGACCAGCAGACGGTGATCGGCAAGGAAGCGCTCACAAGCCTGCAGCGCCTCGCGGTCCGTGACCAAATGGCTTTCAACCGGATGGCTGCGCGCGCATTCCAGCGCTTGCTCCGCTACCCGCTTGGCGCCCAAGGAGGTGGCGATGGAGCTAAGTGCCGGCAGCTCGACCGTGTGACCAGCCTCGACTGCAGCGTGAAATGACGCCGCGCCTGTGGTTTCCACCGCCAGCACCGGCACATCGTCCCAGCCATTGCGCTTGAGGCCTTCGACTACACCGCTGAGCAAGCCGCCACCACCGACCGACAAGATCAGCGCATCGGGCTTGCAGTCGGCAGCGGCGACTTCGTCGATCAGGCTGGCGTGGCCCGTCCACAGTAGCGGGTCATCGAATGGATGAATGAAGGCATCATTGGCGCCGACCAGGGTTTGCGCCAGCTGGTTGGCTTCCTGCCAGGAGCCGCCGTGGACGATGACCTTGGCGTCCTCCAGGCGCAGCAGCTCTCTGGCCCGCTCGCTGGTGGTCTCGGGGACGACCACGGTCACCGGCACGCCCAGGCTGCGCCCGGCATAGGCCACCGCCAGCCCGGCGTTGCCGCCCGACGAAGATACAAAGTGACGCGCACCGCGAGCATGGTGCTGCTCACAGGCGTGGCCAACCCCGCGCAGCTTGAACGAGCCGCACGGCTGCAGGGCGTCGAGCTTGAGCCAGATCGAACGGCCAGCGGCGAGCGACATCGGCCGCGATTCGATCAAGGGGGTGTGGATGTGCAAAGGCATGCTGATCTCCGCTGGATTATGGCTGGCGGGGCGCTGCAGTGGGCTCGCCACGCAGCTGCTCCAGATAGTTGTAAACGGTGTAGCGGGTCACGCCGAGCGCGGCTGCGGCCTTCTCGACCCCACCCTTGACGATGAACAGGCCGCGCTCCTGCATCAGGCGCACGGCCTCGACCTTGGCCTGCTTGGTGAGCCGGCCCTGACCAGATGAAGCCAGGGCGCTGTCGATGATCTGGGTCATCAGCAGCGCCATGTCGGCCGCGTCCTCAACCACCGCCACTGCAGGTGGCGCGGCAGTCAGTGGCTGCAGCTGGGTGAGAAAGGCGAGGGCGGCATCCAGCCCACTGTTGTCGACGTTGATGCACAGGCTGGCGAACGGCTGCCCTTCGCTGTCGCGCAGGATCGCCGTGGCGCTGCGCAGGGTGCGGCCTTTGATCACGGTGGGGTAGTCGGGCAGGATCACCGGCTCGCAGCTAGGCTGGTTGGCCGCCTGCATCAGGGCCTTGAAGCCCTGGTCCTGCTCCGGCGCGGCAAGGATCGGGCTGCCGACCACGCGCCCGGACAGCTGGCCATTGGCGATGGCGACCACCGATTGCTCTGGCTGGTCGAGGTCGTGCAGGAGGATTTCCATATTGCGCCCGGCAACGCTGCCGATTGCCGCGATGGCGGCTTTCAGCGTGGAGAGGACGATCTGGCGTTCACGAAGAATGTGTGCAGCGGGCATGGATAATTCAACAAAATGTCAATTTTTAACATTCTGTTGAATTATCGCGAGGGCGTCAATCGGCAGCGCGTGGTTCAGCCCAGTGCCGGAGTGCGCGGCGGCACGATGCGGCGCGAGCCGGTCGACTCGAAGGCGCAGGCGAAGCTCAGCAGGGCCGAGTCATCGTAGGCACGGCCGGCAAAGGTCAGCCCGACCGGCATACCGATATCGGCCATCACACCCATCGGCACGGTTACGGTCGGCACGCCCAGGTGGCGGATCGCGAGGTTACCGTTGGCAACCCAGACGCCGTTGCTCCAGGCAATGTCGGCCGAGGCCGGATTGACGTCGGCATCGGCGGGGCCAACATCGGCCACCGTCGGGAACAGCACGGCGTGCAAGCCAAGCTGGTCCATCCAGTCTTCCAGGTCGAGCTTGCGCGTCTGCTCCAGGCCGCGCAGGCCATCGGCAACGGTGTCGATCTGATCCCAGCTCTTGAGGCCGCGCTTGGCCATGTTGACGTATTCGTCCATGCCGGCCGCGAGGTCGTCTTCACGGTTAGGCAGGGTGCCCGGGTCGTGCGGGAAGATCTGCGGCCCGTCGACATCGGCCAGGCAGTTGAGCTTGGGGTCGTTGTTGGCGCGCAGGAAGTCGTCAAAGGCCCAGCCGGACAACTCCCACAGCTCGTCGTGGAGAAACTCCTTGCTGACGATGCCACGGTTGTAGACGGTCGGCGCGCCCGGGCGATCGCCTTCGCAGTTGGACACCAGCGGGAAGTCCACCTCGATCACTTCGGCGCCGGCGGCTTCCAGCGCCTGGCGCGCCTGCTGCCACAGCGCGATGACGCTTGGGCGAGTGTGGATACGCTGGCCGGTCGGGCCACCGATGCCGGGTTTTTCCGAGGTGCCGGCGAGTTCGTCGGCATTGATGTACATGCGTGGCACGCCGAAGCGCTTGCCCTGCAGCGAGTTGGCATCCTGCGCTAGATCAAGATAGGACGCCGGGCGTACCGCCGATGCCTTGGGAATTGGCACCCACGGCTGCAGGCGCCACAGATCGCCACGGGTGTCGGCATCGTCGGCCACCACCACGTCGAGGATTTCCAGCAGGTCGTGCATGGTCCGCGCAAACGGCACCACCACATCCATGGTAGGTGTCAGCGGCCAGTTGCCGCGCACCGAGATCACCCCGCGCGATGGCGTGTAGGCGCACAGTCCGTTGTTCGAGGCCGGGCCGCGGCCACTGGACCAGGTTTCTTCAGCCAGGCCAAATGCGCAGAAGCTCGCGGCGGTGGCGGTGCCGGCACCGTTGGACGAGCCGGAGGCAAACGGTGCGGTCAGGTAGGCGGCGTTATACGGGCTCTCGGCGCGGCCATACACACCGCGCTGCATGCCACCGTTGGCCATCGGCGGCATGTTGGTCTTGCCCAGGCAGACCGCACCGGCGGCGCGCAGTCGCTCGATGGTGAAGGCGTCCCGTTGCGCCACCAGCTTGGCAAATGCCGGGCTGCCGGAGGCGGCGGTCATGCCTTTGACCAGGTAGCTGTCCTTGGCGGTGTAGGGGATGCCTTCCAGCGGGCCGCGGCTTTCACCACGAGCACGGCGAGCATCGGACGCCTGGGCTTCGGCGATCGCCTCTGGGTTGCGCACCACGACCGCATTCAGCGCGCTGGCGCTGTCGGCTGTGTCATAGGCATCGATGCGTGCCAGGTAGGCCTTGACCAGTTCGACCGCTGTGGTGCGGCCAGCTTCGAGCGCGGCGCGCAGCTCGGCAATGGAAACCTCGGTTACCTCGATCATGCTGTCACCAAACGTATACAGGTGGGGGCTAGTGGCGCGAGTGTACAAGAAGGATTGGGGGGAAGCAGGCTTGCAGCGGGGAAAAGCATTGTTGCAGGGCGGCATTTATTGGCCCTATTTGCCCTGAGCATTGATCGTTTTCCGACAGACATTGTCGGACGAAACATGCACGGTCTACGCTTGACCTGAGAAAAAGTGCGCACGATGCGCCACGCTGGAGCCAACTGCCTGATGTCTACACCGCCTGACAAAACACCAAAAGCTACCATCAATCCCCCTGTGTTCTGGATTTCTTCTGTTCTGCTGTTGCTGATCGTGCTCTACGCGAGCGTGTTCCAGGCCCATGCGCAAAGCCTGTTTGCGCACATCCAGGGCTGGATCATCGGCAACGTCAGCTGGTTCTACATCCTGGCCGTGGCAATCATCCTCGGCACCGTGGTGTTCCTCGGCATCAGCCGCTATGGCGACATCAAACTCGGGCCTGACCACAGCACCCCCGACTACAGCAGCACCACGTGGTTTGCCATGCTGTTCTCGGCCGGCATGGGCATCGGCCTGATGTTCTTCGGCGTTGCCGAGCCGGTCATGCACTTTCTCAAGCCGCCCATTGGTGATGGCGGCACGGTCCAGGCGGCGGGGGAGGCGATGCGCATCACCTTCTTCCATTGGGGCCTGCACGCCTGGGCAATCTATGCCATCGTCGCGCTGATCCTGGCCTATTTCAGCTATCGCCAGGGCTTGCCGTTGACCTTGCGCTCGGCGCTGTACCCGCTGATCGGTGAGCGCATTTACGGCCCGCTGGGGCATGCCGTGGACATCTTCGCCATCATCGGTACGGTGTTCGGCGTTGCCACTTCGCTGGGCTTTGGCGTGGCGCAGATCAATACCGGGCTCAATGCGCTGTTCGGTGTGCCGGTGTCGACCGGGGTGCAGATCGCCTTGATCATCGGCACCACCTTCCTCGCCACCTTGTCGGTGATGTCTGGCCTGGACAAAGGCATCCGCCGCCTGTCCGAACTGAACCTGGGTTTGGCGGTGCTGCTGTTGCTGATGGTCATGCTGCTGGGGCCGACCGTGTTGATCCTGCAGACCTTCGTGCAAAACACGGGCGGTTACTTGAGCGAGATCGTCAGCCGCACACTCAACCTGTATGCCTACCAGCCAACCGACTGGATCGGCGGCTGGACCTTGTTCTACTGGGGCTGGTGGCTGGCCTGGTCGCCCTTTGTCGGCCTGTTCATTGCGCGGATTTCCCGTGGCCGGACCATTCGTGAGTTCGTCACCGGCGTGCTGCTGGTACCGACCGCGTTTACCCTGCTGTGGATGACCGTGTTCGGCAATACCGCAATCCACATGATCCTCGACGAGGGCCTGACTGACCTGGCCATGGCGGTCGACAAGGACACCTCGCTGGCACTGTTTGCCTTCCTTGAGCACTTCCCGTTCGCCAGCGTGATCAGCACCCTGGCGGTGATCATGGTGGTGGTGTTCTTCGTCACCTCGGCGGATACCGGGGCGATGGTAGTGGACATGCTGGCGTCTGGTGGGCAGGAGAACACCCCGTTGCGCCAGCGCGTGTTCTGGGCGGCGAGCATGGGCCTGGTGGCGATTGCGCTGTTGCTGGCCGACGGCCTCAAGGCGTTGCAGACGGCAACCATCGCCAGTGCATTGCCGTTCACCCTGGCGCTGCTGTTCAGTACCCGCGGGCTGCTCAAGGCGCTCAAGCTGGACGCTACCAAACGTGATCTGCGCTATCAGGCACTGGCGATTTCGCCAACAGCCTCGCGTGCTGCCGGTAACTGGCAACGGCGCCTGCGCACCCTGGCGATGTTCCCGCGGCGTGCCCACGTCGCGCGGTTTATCGCCGACGTTGGCTTGCCAGCATGTGAGGCGGTGGCTGATGAGTGGCGCAGGCAGGGTTATGACTGCAGCGTCGAGCAAGGTAGCGAGGGCAGCGTGATGCTCAAGGTCGGCCCGAGCGAGGGCACCTTCGTCTACGAGATCAGGCCGCAGGCGTATGCCACGCCAAGCTTTGTCACCGCCAGCGATGCGCCGCCGGGCGAGGAGCGCAAGTACTTCCGCGCCGAGGTGCACCTGCGTGAAGGCGGCCAGGACCATGACGTGATGGGCTGGTCCAAGGATGAGGTGATCGGCGACATTCTCGATCACTTCGAGCGGCATATGCATTATCTGCATCTGGTTGGTTGAGGCAGGTCCTGCTCTATACCGGGCAAAAAAAGCCCCGCGGGCCAGGCCTGCGGGGCAAACGGTTGGGGGAGGAGCCAACCAAAGGAGCTGTTGCTAGGCCATCCGCTTTTCAGATACTTGCGCTTAGCTTGAGTACGTCGGGGCCAGCTGCGCTGGCCTTTCGCGACACAAGGCCGCTCCTACAGTGACCGCGTAAGCCGCTGATGCGCGGTCCCTGTAGGAGCGGCCTTGCCGGGGCGCCGGACCGGTCGGAAAGGGGTGCATAGCGCCCCCCAGCGTCATCGCAGGCTGGCTACCGTCTCAGGCTGCCAGCCGCCACCCAAAGCCTTGTAGATCGCGACGATGCCGCGATACAACTCGACTTCGCCCTGGGCCTGGGCATCTTCCGCGCTGAGCCGCTCGCGCTCGGCATCCAGCAGTACCAGATAATCCACGGTGCCTTCGCGATAGCGGATCGAAGCCAGGTCGGCGGCCTTGCGGCTGGCATCGCTCTGGCGCATCAAGGCCTGCAAGCGCTGTTGGGTCTTGCCGTAATCACTGAATGCATTGGCTGACTCTTCCAGCGCCAGCAGCACCTGCTGTTCGTAGGTAGCCAGTGCGCCTTCGGCGTCAGCCTTGGCGCCACGGATGCGCGCACGTACGCTGCCCAGGTCGAACGCTGCCCAGGTGATACTTGGGCCAAGCCCCCAGGCATTGGCTGCGGACGAGCCGATCTGCGAGCCACGCGCGGCGGTGAAGCCAAGGAAGCCACTCAGGCTTACCCGCGGGAACAGGTCGGCGGTCGCTACCCCAACGTTGGCGGTCGCCGCTGCCAACTGGCGCTCCGCGCTGCGAACATCCGGGCGCCGACGCAGCAGTTCAGCGGGGTCGCCGATCGGCAGTGCTTTGGCGATTGCCGGCAGCTGTTTAGGCGACAGATCAACGCTGAGCTGATCCGGGCGCTGGCCGAGCAGAGTGGCGATGCGGTTTTGTGCGCGCACCTGCTGTGCCTGCAGTTGCGGCACGGTGGCCTCGACTGCCGCCAGGCGGGCATCGGCGCGAACCACGTCGAGCTCGTTGCCGACGCCGGCATCGCGCAGGGTCTCGGTAATGCTGCGCGAGTCCTGCTGGGTCTTGAGGTTGGCAAGGGCGATTTTTTCGCGCAACTGCGCGCCACGCAGCTGGCCATAGGCATCGACCAGCTCGGCGATCATGCTCACCTGCAACTGCTGCAGGTCGGCCGCGGCGGCGGCCTCTTGCGCTTCGCTGGCTTCCAGTTGGCGCTGAATGCGGCCGAACAGGTCCAGCTCCCAGGCCATGTCCAGGCCCAGGTCATAGCGTTCGCTGTTGACCCGGCGCTCGGTCTGGCCCGGGATCTGGCCTTTGCCCAGCTCACTGCTGGCACGGCTGCTCACCACCGGCAGGTTGTCGTTGTCGACATCCTCCCGGATCGAGCGCGCCGCCTTGAGCCGGGCGAAGGCCACGCGCAGGTCGCGGTTGCCTTGCAGCGAAGCCTGCACCAGCTGGTTCAGGGTCGGGTCGTCGAACTGCTGCCACCACACGCTTTCAAAGCGGCTACGGTCGAAGGCCTTGACCTGCACCTGGTTGCCCAGCTGCGCCGGCTCGGTGTTCGGCGTCTGGTAGTCCGGGCCCACCGCGCAGGCCGCCAGGGCCAGCGCCAACAGGCTCGGGGTCAGTGGTTTGAGGAGGTTCATGCGTGGTTCTCCAGCGGCTTGGCTTGCGCGGCCTTGCGGGCTTCGCGACGCTCGACATAACGGCGGATCAGGACGAAGAACACCGGGGTCAGGAACAGGCCGAACACGGTCACCCCGATCATCCCCGAGAACACTGCCACACCCATCGCATGGCGCATCTCGGCACCGGCGCCGGACGAGAACACCAGCGGCACCACGCCCATGATGAAGGCAATCGAAGTCATCAGGATCGGCCGCAGACGCAGGCGGCAGGCTTCCAATACTGCGGCCAGGGGATTGAGCCCTTCGGCTTGCTTGTCCTTGGCGAACTCGACGATGAGGATGGCGTTCTTGCACGCCAGGCCCACCAGCACGATCAGGCCGATCTGGGTGAAGATGTTGTTGTCACCGCCCGACATGATCACCCCGGTAATCGCCGACAGCAGCGTCATCGGTACGATCAGGATCACCGCCAGCGGCAGGCTCCAGCTTTCGTACTGCGCCGCCAGCACCAGGAACGCCAGCAGTACGCAGAGCGGGAACACCAGCAGCGCGGTGTTGCCAGACAGGATCTGCTGGTAGGTGAGGTCGGTCCACTCGTAGGTCATGCCGTTGGGCAACTCGGCCTTGAGCAGTCTTTCCATAGCCGCCTCGGCCTGGCCGGAGCTGTAGCCTGGGGCGGCGCCACCGTTGATTTCTGCGGTGATGTAGCCGTTGTAGTGCATCACCCGGTCTGGCCCCGAGGTGTCGCTGACCTTGAGGAAGGTCGCCAGCGGGATCATCTCGCCCAGATTGTTACGCACTTTCAGCTGACCGATCTGCTCGGCGTCTAGGCGGAACTGCTGTTCAGCCTGAACGTTGACCTGATAGGTGCGGCCAAAGCGGTTGAAGTCGTTGGTGTACAGCGAGCCCAGGTAGACCTGCAGGGTGTCGAAGATATCGTTGATCGCCACGCCGTGGGTCTTGGCCTTTTCCCGGTCGATATCGGCATCGACCTGCGGCACGTTGACCTGATAGCTGGTGAACAGCCCTGCCAGCTCGGGTACGTTGTGGCTCTTGGCAATGATGTTCTGGGTTTCTTCGTACAGCGCTTCGTAGCCGAGGTTGCCGCGGTCTTCGATCTGCAGGCGGAAGCCGCCAATGGTGCCCAGGCCCTGTACCGGCGGCGGTGGGAAGATCGCGATGTAGGCATCCTGAATATCAGCAAACTGCGCGTTCAACGCAGCCGCGATGGCCGCCGCCGACTGGCTCGGGTCGGTACGCTCTTCAAACGGCTTGAGCGGAGTGAAGACAATGCCGCTGTTGGGGCTGTTGGTGAAACCGTTGATCGACAGGCCTGGGAAGGCTACCGAGTCGGCCACACCGGGCTGCTTCAGGGCAATCTCGCTCATGCGCTTGATGACGGCTTCGGTGCGGTCGAGGCTGGCCGCGTCGGGCAACTGGGCGAAGGCGACCAGATACTGTTTGTCCTGCGCCGGGACGAAGCCGGTCGGGGTCGAGGCAAAGCCCAGGTAGGTCAGCGCCATCAGCCCGGCATAGACGAACAGGGCGATGCCGCTGGAGCGGATGACCCGGCCCACGCCGGCCACGTAACGCAGGCTGGCACGCTCGAAGAAGCGGTTGAACGGGTTGAACAACCAGCGCCCGAAAATCCGGTCCAGGGCACGCGAGAAGCGATCCTTGGGCGCGCCGTGTTCTTGCAGCAATACCGCCGCCAGTGCTGGCGACAGGGTCAGCGAGTTGAAGGCCGAGATCACTGTCGAAATAGCGATGGTCAGGGCGAACTGCTTGTAGAACTGCCCGGTCAGCCCGGAGATGAACGCTGCCGGGATAAACACCGCGCACAGCACCAGCGCCGTAGCGATGATCGGCCCGGTCACTTCACTCATGGCCTTTTGCGTGGCTTCGAGTGGTTTCAGGCCCAGGCCGATATTACGTTCGACGTTTTCCACCACCACGATGGCGTCGTCGACCACGATGCCGATCGCCAGCACCAGGCCGAACAGTGACAGGGCGTTGAGCGAGAAGCCGAACAGATGCATCACGGCAAAGGTGCCGATCAGCGAGACCGGCACGGCCAGCAGCGGAATGATCGAGGCGCGCCAGGTCTGCAGGAACAGAATCACCACCAGCACGACCAGAATCAAAGCTTCGAACAGCGTGTGCACGACGGCTTCGATCGAGCCACGGACGAACACGGTCGGGTCATAGACGATGCTGAAGTCCATCCCTTCGGGGAAGTCCTTTTTCAGCTCGGTCATCTTCGCCCGGACTTCGTCGGAGATTTCGATGGCGTTGGAGCCAGGGCGCTGGAAGATCGGGATCGCCACCGCTGGCTGGTTGTTCAGCAGCGAGCGCAGGGCGTATTGGCTGGAGCCGAGTTCGACCCGGGCAATGTCCTTGAGGCGGGTGATTTCACCATCGGCACCGGCGCGGACGATGATGTTCTCGAACTCTTCCTCATTGACCAGGCGGCCCTGGGTGTTGACCGACAGCTGGAAGCTGGTCGAACCTGGCGCAGGTGGCGCACCGAGCTGGCCGGCAGCGACCTGACGGTTCTGCTCGCGAATCGCCGTGACCACATCGGTGGCGGTCAGGTTGCGCGAGGCGGTCTTGTTCGGATCGAGCCAGACCCGCAGCGAGTAGTCGCCCATGCCGAACAGCTGCACGTCACCGACGCCGCCCAGGCGGGCCAGCTCATCCTTGATGTTGAGGATGGCGTAGTTGGACAGGTAGAGCATGTCGTAGCGCTGATCCGGCGAGGTCAAGTGCACGACCATGGTCAGGTCGGGCGAAGCCTTGTCGACGGTGATACCAATGCGCGTGACTTCTTCGGGCAGCTTGGGCTGGGTCCGGGTGACGCGGTTCTGCACCTGTACCTGGGCGTTGTCCAGGTCAGTGCCCAGGGCGAAGGTGATGGTCAGGGTCAGCTTGCCGTCGGCGGTCGACTGCGAGGACATGTAGAGCATGTTCTCGACACCGGTAATGGCCTGTTCCAGTGGCGCGGCAACGGTGTCGCCGATGACCTTGGGGTTGGCCCCGGGGAAGTTGGCGCGTACCACGACCGTAGGCGGGACCACTTCGGGGTATTCGCTGATCGGCAGTTGGAACAGCGCAATCGAGCCCGCGATCAGCAGGATCAGCGACAGCACGGCGGCGAAGATCGGCCGGGTAATAAAGAATTTGGAGAAGTTCATCGGTGTCGTCCCTTAACCGCGCGGTGCCTGGGCACTGGCGACTTTCACACTGGGGCCGGCCACGCGCGGCGCCGGGTTGCTGGCTTCCAGCGCCTGACGCTGCTGGGCGAGGTTGGTCAGGGTCTGCTCACTGGCCATGGCGCTCTCTTCTGGAGTCACCTGCGAGCCTGGGCGCACCCGCTGCAGGCCCTTGACGACGATGCGCTCGTCCTTGTTCAAGCCGCTGCGGACGATGCGCAGGCCTTCAAGCTTGGGGCCCAGTTCAACGGCGCGGTAGGCAGCCTTGTTGTCCTGGTCCATGACCAGCACGAACTTCTTGCCAAGGTCGGTGCCGACCGCTTCGTCGTTGATCAGCACTGCGTCGTACTTGGCGCTGCCGACCAGCTTCAGGCGGGCGTACAGGCCCGGGGTGAACTGGCCGTCAGTGTTGTCGAACACGGCGCGGCCGCGGATGGTGCCGGTGCGCGGATTGACCTGGTTGTCGACGAAGTTCATCTGGCCCAGGTGCGGGTTGCCGGTTTCGTTGGTCAGGCCCAGGTACACCGGAGTGCTCTGGCCACGTTGGCCTTCACGCGCCAGCTGGGTGTACTTGAGGTACACGCGCTCGTCGGCGTCGAAATAGGCATAAACCTTGTCGGTGGACACCACCGAGGTCAGCGGGGTGACATCGGCGCTGACGATGTTGCCGGCGGTGAACTCGGCGCGGCTGACCCGGCCGCTGATCGGCGCGGTGACCCGGGTAAAGCTCAGGTTGAGGCGGGCCAGGTCCAGTTGTGCCTGGATCGCGGCAACCCCGGCGCGGGCTTCGGCGGCGGCGCTGCTGCGCGACTCGGCCAGCTCGGCGGAGATGGCGTTGCTGTCACGCAGACGCTCGCCGCGGCGGGCTTCGTTTTCGCTGCGCTGGGCGCTGGCGCGGGCTTGTTGCAGTTGTGCTTCGAGGCGGCGGACTTCGGCCTGGAACGGGCGCGGGTCGATCTGGAACAACAGGTCGCCCTTTTTCACCTGGGCGCCTTCGGTGAAGGCCACCTGATCGATCTGGCCCGATACCCGTGGGCGGACTTCGACGGTTTCTGGCGCTTCGAGGCGCCCGGTGAACTCGTCCCACTCGTTGATCGGTTGCTCGATCACCTTGGCGACGGTGACCTTCGGCGCGGTCGGAGCCTGCACGGCGTCTGGGGTACGGCCGCAGGCGCTGATCACCAGCACTGCCAGGGCAGCGAGGGGATAACGCAAGGGTTTGAGTGATTGTTCCATGGAGAAATCCGCCAATGTATATGGATAGTGGGGCGGATTCTGCGCGGCGCGCGGGTGGGGAACGAATCGAATGGGCCGAAGGTTATTATCATCCAGAATGATAAACCCACTGCCGCCATCGATACTGCGCATGGCCAGCATGCCGCGCTGAGGCGCGGATAGGCAAAATAACGTCAGGCCTTAGGCAAATGCTTGCCCGGCCAGCGGCGCTGCAGCAAGGGGCTGAGGTAAGGTAGCAGGGATAAATCAGAGCGCGCCGCCGACGGCGCCCCAGAGGTGCCTGTGGCTTCCTATACCTTGCGTCAGTTGAAGTATTTCGTCACCACGGTGGAGGCCGGCAGCGTTGCCGAGGCTTCGCGCCAGTTGTATATCGCCCAGCCGTCGATCTCTACCGCGATCAAGAACCTGGAAGAGAGTTTTGGCGTGCAGCTGTTTATCCGCCATCACGCCCAGGGCGTGTCGCTGACGCCCAGCGGCAAGCGTTTCTACGCCAAGACCAAGTCGCTGCTGCAGATGGCCCACGAGTTCGAGCAGAACGCACTGGCCGACAACGACACGGTGGCTGGGCAGATCGACATCGGTTGTTTTGAAACGGTGGCACCGCTGTATCTGCCGCGTTTGATCGCTGGGTTTCGCGAGCGTTATCCGGGGGTCGACATTCGCCTGCGCGACGGTGAACAGCAGGAGCTGATCCAGGGGCTGACTGCTGGCACCTTTGACCTGGCGTTTCTCTACGACCATGACCTGGATGGCACCATCGAGGCCGAGCCGTTGATGGCACCCCAGAAACCATACGTGTTGTTGCCGGAGAAGCACCGCTTTGCGGGTCAGGCGCAGGTGTCGTTACGCGATTTGTGCCCAGAACCGATGATCCTGCTCGACGTCGCGCCGAGCAGGACCTACTTCGTTAGCCTGTTCAATGAGTTGGGGCTGACGCCGAATATCGTATTCAGCTCGCCGTCGATCGAGATGGTGCGGGGGATGGTCGGGCAGGGGTTTGGTTTTTCGCTGCTGGTGACTCGGCCGCATTCCGAGTGCACCTACGATGGCCAGCGGCTGGTCACGGTCGACATTGCCGAGCCAGTCGAGCTGTCCGGGTTGGCCGCAGCGCACTTGAAACGGGTGCAGTTGACCAAGCCGGCGCAGTTGTTTGTCGAGTTTTGCCGTGAGCAGTTGGCCAGCCTTTAGGGTGTGGGGCCGCAACGCGGCCCCAGCAACTTCAGCTATGCCGCTCAGTCCGGCACGACCGCAATCACATCGATCTCCATCAGCCACTCAGCCTGCGCCAACCCGGCGACCACCAGCCCGGTGGAAATCGGGAACACGCCCTTGAGCCATTTGCCGACCTCCTGATACACCGGCTCGCGGAAGCGCGGATCAGTGATGTAGGTGGTGGTCTTGACGATGTGCGACATGTCCGAGCCGGCTTCTTCAAGCAGCTGCTTGACGTTCTTCATGGCCTGCTCGGCCTGGGCACGCGGGTCGCCCAGCCCGACCAGGCGGCCTTCGAAGTCGGTACCGACCTGGCCGCGCACATACACGGTGTTGCCGGCGCGCACCGCCTGGCACAGGTCATTGTCGAGCGACTGGTTAGGGTAGGTGACCTTGGTGTTGAACATCCGTACGCGGGTATGAGTAGGCATCAGTGGGCTCCGAGGGTGCTGACGTTGTGAGGTTGGGCGGCGGCATCGGCGTCGCGCTGATGACGGTCGCGGTAGGCCAGGTAAGTGCGTTGCGTGGCGATATGGCCGGCGACGTGCTTGGCGTCGTGCCACACCCCCCAGATAAACGACGAGCCGCGCCGCGACAGCCACGGCAGGCCGAGGAAGTACACCCCAGGCTCCTGCGACACGCCGCGTTGATGTACTGGCTTGCCGTTGCTGTCGAATGCATTGACCTGCAGCCAGCTGAAGTCGACGCCGTAGCCGGTGGCCCAGATGACGCTGGTGACGCCGGCCGCGATCAGGTCCAGCTGCAGGATCGGTTCGCTGATGCAGGCCGGGTCGGGCAGGCGTTTGCGGGCTTCGGGTTCTTCCGGCAGGTCCAGGCCGTTGCGCTCGATGTAAGCATCGGCGGCGTCGAGCAGGGCCAGGTAGTTTTCGTCGCCGCGGCGAATGTTGTCGGCCAGGTTGTTCTGGAAGGTGGCGACACCGTTGTCGAATGAATCGGTCAGGCCGACCAGGGTCATGCCTTGGTGGGCGAGGGCGCGGAAGTCCACCGTGTGGCCGCCACGGGCGCCGCTGACGGCGATGGTCACGTGCTCACGGCCAGGTTTGGCGATTTCTGCATCCCATTCGCCCAGTACCCCCAGCCACCAGCAGAAGTCGCGGTTGCGGTAGGCGCGCGGCGGGCGGTCGTGGGCGCCGACCGAGAGGTACACCTTGCGCCCGGCACGCATCAGCTCTTCGGCGATCTGTACGCCGGAAGAGCCCGCGCCTACTACCAGTACCGCGCCTTCAGGGAGCTGCTCAGGGTTGAAGTAGGCGGCAGAGTGGATCTGCTGCAGGCGTGGGTCCTGCGGGGCAATGGCGGGGATGACCGGGCGCTGGAACGGGCCGGTGGCAGCCACTACGCGGTTGGCGCGGATGGTGCCCTGGTTGGTCTCGATGACAAAGCCTGGGCGGTCGGCATTGCGTACGACCTTCTTCACTTCAACGCCAGTGCGTACCGGCAGATTGAATTTACGTACATAGCGCTCGAAGTAATCGGCCACCTGCTCCTTGCCGGCGAAAGCGTCGGCGTCCAGGTCGAATTCCAGGCCGGGGAAACGGTCGTGCCAGACCGGGCCGTTGGCTACCAGCGAGTCCCAGCGGCCGCTGCGCCAGGCCTCGGCAATGCGGTTGCGCTCCAGCACCAGATGCGGCACGCCGAGTTTGCTCAGGTGTTCGCTCATGGCGACCCCGGCCTGGCCGGCGCCGACGATCAGCGTGTCGATTTCGATGTTGTTCAATGTCATGTTCGAGCCCTTCTTGGAAGGCGATTTGATCAGGTCGGTGGGAGACCGCCTTTGCCTGGGGCCAGACTAGGGACTGCTCAATAGCGGCGAAAATACTATTTAGCTGGGGCTTGCCGATAAATTGGCGAAGGCCAGGTGCAGCAAGGGCTGCAGCGCGGTTTGGCAGTGCTGTCAGGGTGATTTTGTTGGCCGTGAGTTTTTTCCTGTGCAGGGGCAACAAAAAAGGTCGTTTCGTGGGCTGGGCGGGCTGTCCAGAATGCTCGGTATTGAGTGGCGGGCAGTTGTCTTCCGCCTGGTTTTCGCCTGATACAGGAGCTGCACCATGACCTTTTCCATCATTGGCCGCTGCGCCGAAACCGGCCAGCTTGGTATCGCCATCAGTTCTTCCAGCATCGCGGTAGGTGCCCGCTGCCCATGGGTGCGCGCTGGGGTCGGTGCAGTTGCCAGCCAGAACATCACCCTGCCTGCCCTTGGCCCGCAGATTCTTGATGCGCTGGAGCGAGGCCAGCTACCACCCGCTGCACTGGACCAGGTGTTGACGGCCAACGGCTGGAGTGAATACCGCCAGGTCACGGTGATCGACAGTCATGGCCAGGTCGCGCTGTTCTCTGGCAAGCAGGCCTTGGGCGTACACAATGCCGTGGCCGGTGAGCAGTGCGCGGCGGCGGGCAATCTGCTCGCTTCGCAGCAGGTGATCCAGGCCATGGTCGACGCCTTCGAGCAGGCCGGTGGGCACCTGGCGGATCGCTTGCTGGCCGCCATGCACGCGGCTGTCGCGGCAGGTGGCGAGGCCGGGCCGATCCATTCGGCGGCGTTGAAGATTGCCGGTGAGCTGACCTGGCCGCTGGTTGATCTGCGTGTGGACTGGGCCGAGCACGACCCGATTGGCCAGCTCGATGGTCTCTGGCAAGCCTACCGGCCGCAGATGAACGACTACGTGACCCGCGCACTCGATCCGACCCGTGCACCGAGTTACGGAGTGGCGGGCGATGAATGAGCTGAGCAGCCAGCAGCTGTTGAGGCGGCTGATCGGCTTTGCCACGGTCAGCCGTGATTCGAACCTGCAACTGATCGGCTTCATTCGTGATTACCTGGCTGAGCTGGGGGTAGCGAGTGAGCTGTTTTTCAACGCCGAGGGCACCAAGGCCAATCTGTTCGCCAGCATCGGCCCGACCGATCGCGGCGGCGTGGTGCTGTCGGGGCATACCGACGTAGTGCCGGTCGATGGCCAGGCGTGGAGCGTCGACCCGTTTGTCATGACCGAACGCGATGGCCGCTTGTATGGTCGCGGCACGGCGGACATGAAGGGGTTTATCGCCTCGGTACTGGCGGCGGTCCCGGCGTTTCTCGCGCAGCCGCTGCACACGCCGGTGCATCTGGCGTTTTCCTATGACGAGGAAGTCGGCTGCCTGGGCGTGCGCTCGATGCTCGACGCCTTGGCCCAGCGGCCGCACAAACCGCGTTTGTGCCTGATTGGTGAGCCGACCGAGCTGAAACCGGTGCTTGGCCATAAGGGCAAGCTGGCGATGCGTTGCCAGGTGCATGGCGCGGCCTGTCATTCGGCCTATGCACCTTACGGGGTGAATGCCATCGAGTATGCGGCGCGGATGATCGGCAAGTTGGGCGAGATTGGGCAGGCGTTGGCCGAGGATCAGGATGCGCGTTTCGATCCGCCGTTTTCGACGGTGCAGACGGGGGTCATCAAAGGTGGCCGGGCATTGAATATCGTGCCTGAGGAATGTGAGTTCGACTTTGAAGTGCGGGCGTTGCCGGGGTTTGCTGCAGAGGCTGTGGCGGATCAGTTGCAGGCCTACGCCGAGGCCGAGTTGCTGCCGCGGATGCGGGCGGTGAGTGCCGCGAGTGATATTCGGCTGTGGCCTTTGAGTGCGTATCCTGGGTTGGCTACGGCGGCTGATAGCGAGGCTGCGCGGTTGGTGGCGTTGCTCAGTGGGTCGAGTGAGTTTGGCACGGTGGCGTTTGGGACTGAGGGAGGGTTGTTTGATCAGGCGGGGATAGCGACGGTGGTATGTGGGCCAGGGAGCATGGAGCAGGGGCATCGGCCGGATGAGTTTGTCAGTGTCGAGCAACTGCGTGGGTGCGATGGGATGATGTTGCGGTTGGTGGATTATTTGCGGGGTTGATGATTGCGCTGCTTTGAGTGGCGCCAGCTTGCCTTGGCATATCCGTCTGGTGGAACTGGATAGTTTTCCGAGAACACTGAGGCGACGGGTTTTTATAGCGAACGCAATGATGTATGGCGCAGCTTTGATTGTGCTATGTGTGGTCGGCCTGTATAACCTGCATAAATGGTGATGTGCGGGCGTGGCGACATCGGCTAGCTCTGCGCTGCTAGGGGTTCCCTTGCTCCGGTATTGCCTCTGAATCGCTGAAGGATCAAGATCAAGATCAAAAGCACGCCTCGCTGCGCTGGCGCACATCAACAGCGGGGCTGCCTTGCAGCCCTTCGCGGGCAAGCCCGCTCCCACAGGGTCCGCGTTGCCTGAGAGTGGCTTGGTCAGTGTTGATAGAGGTTGCCGGGGCGACGGACTTAAGGGATTAATGCTGACCTGAAAGTATCGCGAACTCTGTGGGAGCGGGCTTGCCCGCGAAGGGCCGCGCAGCGGGCCCAGCAATCTCAAAGCAGAGAAAAATTCAGAAACATGCAGAGACCTTGAAAGGGATGGCCGGTAAAGGCGAAAGGGGCAGCATTGGCCAACACCAGGAAAGGATAAGCCAACAACCGCAAACCCCACACAGCCCACCAAGCCAGCCCCAATCAGAAGCTGGCCTTGACCTGCAATCCCACCACCAGCGCATTGTCGATATCAGTCCCGGAAAACGCTCCAGGCTCGATGATGTACTGCACGTCCGGCCGCAGATTCAGCCAGGGCGTGGCCTGATATCCATAGCTCAGCTCGATCAACTGCTCAGCACTGTCGATATTCGGGAACTCGCGATCACTGCCAGCAGCGGCATCCTCCAGCACATCCCGACTACGTGGATTCGGCACTGCTCGGCCATAGCCCAACGACAAGGTGTCCCGCGGGCGGCCTGCAAACGGCTGGTACAGCACCACGCCCGTGCCATACCACTTGGTAAACGGCGATGCCGCCTTGCTCGACGCCGAGTATTGACCAAACGCATGCAGGCTACGGCCGGCCAGGGCGGGGTCATTCCATACCGCCTGATCAATCAACAGGTAGTGCCCACCTCGGCCAGCCACTTCGTCATCACTGCCAATGCGTTTGACGTTGGAGCTGTCGTAGTAGTAACCCAGCTTGTACTCACCCGGCAGTTCGCCTCGCAGTTTGTACACCAGCTCTACCGGCACCACCGTGCCTGTGGTGTGCTTGGGGCCCAGCTTCCAGGCACGGCTGGAATTGCCGTTGCTTTCGGGATCAACGTTGAACGCCGCCACGCGCACTTGCCAGGCTGGCGAAAGGTCATATTTGACCCGCGCACCGAGCCGCGCATTGGGGTAGTTGGTCCAGCCACTGCCGCCGGACATGTTCAGCGGATGGCCGCAGAAACCTGCGTTCATGAAGTTGCACAGGATGCCGCTGTCGAGGCCGCCGAGGTCGTTGCCCATGGCCATGTAGCCGAGCTTGATGTTCAGCGCCGGAGTGAAGTTGCGTTCGTAGCTGAGCTCGGTCAGGCGTGTGTACAGGCCGCCGAAGTTTTCCTGGATCGGCAGGCGGTTGCCTACCAGTTCCTCCGAGGCGCTGTGGCCGCGGCGGTCGTTAATGCTCAGTTGGACCTTGCCGGCGTTATCCACCCCATACAAGCGGGACAAGTCGAACTGCACGCCCAGCTTGATGTTCTGCGAATAGCGCGCCGAGCGGTGCAGGCCGCCATCAGCGTTGTAGGCGGTCTCGCCGCTGTAGTCGGCACTGAACTTGACGCCATCGTCTTCAAGTTGATGGCGCAAACCGCCCCAGTCACCACTGAGGGTGCTGCGCTGGAGCAGATCGGCTTCGGCCATGGCGCCGTTGCTGGCCAGTACCAGCAGCAGGCTGGCGGTGATGCGGGTAGGGGTAAAACGGAACACGGAGGACATTGCGCAGCTTTCCTGGGAATCGCGAGGTGGTGATAAATAGCGCCGCTGAAAGCATGAGGCCGCTCCTGCAACGGGTATGCAGGAGCGGCCTCATGCCGCACGGGAGTGACGCGCGTTATGGCAAGGCGTAGGCCATTACATAATCGCCACGGTCGGTCGACTGGCGGGCACCGCCAGCGGTGACGACCACGTATTGCTTGCCGGTCTTGGGCGAGACGTAGGTCATCGGGCCACCCTGGCTGCCGACGGGCAGGCGGGCTTTCCAGACCTCTTCACCGTTGCCGCTGTTGAAAGCGCGCAGGTAGAAGTCCTGGGTGCCGGCGATGAACACCAGGCCGCCTTGGGTCGACAAGGTGCCACCCAGCGTCGGCAGGCCAACCTTGATCGGCAGGTGCATGCGGATGCCGAGCGGGCCGGTGTCTTCAACGGTGCCGACCGGCACTTGCCAGGCGACCTGGCGGGTCTTCATGTCGATCGCGGTCAGGGTGCCGAATGGTGGCGCCTGGCAAGGGATGCCGGCAATCGACAGGAAGCGGTTCTTGTTCACCGCGTACGGCGTGCCTTTCAGCGGTACCGCGCCCATGCCGGTGTTCAGCGCTTCGCCACCACCGGCGGCTTTGCCCTGGTTCTGCGACGGGATCATCTGGACCCACAGCCCCAGGCGCATGTCGTTGACGAAGATGAAGCCATGCACCGGATCGGTGGAGATGCTGCCCCAGTTCATGCCGCCCAGCGAGCCTGGGAAGCTCAGCGACAGGTCGGTGCCTGGCGCGGTATAGAGGCCGTCGTAGCGCATCTTCTTGAAGTCGATGCGGCACAGCAGTTGGTCATACGGGGTTGCGCCCCACATGTCCGATTCGGTCAGGGTCTGCGCGCCGATCTGCGGCATGCCGACTGACTTCGGTTGGGTCGGCGAGTACGGTTCGTTGGGGATGTTGCCTGGCTTGACCGGCACTTCGTCGACCTGGGTCAGCGGTTTGCCAGTGGCACGGTCGAGCACGTAGATCTGCCCGGCCTTGGTGCCGATCACCACCGCAGGGAGGGTCTGGCCGTCGTCCTTGGTGAAGTCGATCAGGCTCGGCTGCATCGGCAGGTCGAAGTCCCACAGGTCGTTGTGGACGGTCTGGTAGACCCACTTCTCGTTACCGGTGGTAGCGTCCAGCGCCAGTACCGATGCGCCGTAGGTGTGGTCGAGCTTGCTGCGTTCTACACCATAGATGTCGGTGGACGACGAACCCATCGGCAGGAACACGGTGTTCATTGCCGGGTCGTAGGACATCGGCGCCCAGCTGTTCGGCGTGCTGCGCACGTAGGTGCTGCCGTCAGTCGGGGCGTTACGGTCTTCAGGGTTGCCTGGGTCGAAGGCCCAGCGCATTTGCCCGGTGATCACGTCAAAACCACGGATCACGCCACCTGGCATGTCAGTCTGGACGTTGTCGGCAACACGTCCGCCAACCACCACGGTGGTGCCGGCCATCAGCGGTGCCGAGGACAGCTGATAGTACGAATCCGGGACATCACCCAGGCCCGCCATCAGGTTGACCTGGCCGTTGTTGCCAAAGCCTTGGCAGAACTCGCCGGTATCCGCGTCGACTGCAATCAAGCGACCGTCGATGGTGTTGGTCAGCAGGCGGCGCTGGCAGTTGGCGCCAGGGGCAACCGTGGCTGCAACGACCGGCGAGCTGTTCGGCTGGGAGGGCTGGGCCAGCGGCGCGCTAGCGTCGAAGTAGGCCATGCCACGGCAACGCTGCCAGACTTTCGACTGGGCGTTGATGGTGTTTTTCCACAGCTCCTTGCCGGTGTCGGCGTCGAGTGCGATCAGGTTGTTGTGCGGGGTGCAGATGAACACCTTGTTGCCGACCTGCAATGGGGTCAGCTGGTCTTCGGCACCGTTGCCGTCGCTGAGGGCGACATCACCGGTGTGGTAGGTCCAGGCGACCTGCAGCTTGTCGACGTTGCCACGGTTGATCTGGTCGAGGGCGGCGAAGCGGCTGCCACCTTCGGTATTGCCGTAGTGAGCCCAGTCTTTCTGCGCTTGCGCAGGTTCGACGGCGGTCAACCCCGGGCCTTTGCCAGTTGGGGCAACGCTTGGGTGGGCGACGAACATGTTGCCGGCCGCGACCACGACTGCTACCGCCATGACGCCAGCGACGGCGTAGGCGCCGCGGCCAGTGGCGGTGCCGTTGGCGCGGGCCAGCAGCGGGTACACCAGCGCAACTAAGGTGCCGATCACGGCAAACATGAACAGGCGCGAGAACAGCGGCCAGAACACCAGGCCGGTGTCGAGCACTGCCCACAGCGCGGTGCCGAGCAGGAACGCGGCATACAGCCAGGCGCCGGCGACCTTGCGGCGGGCGATGAGGATACCGGCGATGGCCATGGCCAGGCCGCCGATCAGGAAGTACCAGGAGCCGCCCAGACCGGCCAGCTTGATGCCGCCGGCAGCCAGCAGCAGGCCGAGCAGGGCGATGATCACGCCCAGGCCAACCAGAATGATTTTCGAGGCGCCTGAGGCGCGCGGTGAGTCGTTCATGCCAAGGATCTCGCAGGTGGAATACGCGGAGTTTAAGCCCTTAGCAAGCTAATTAACAAGTTGGTACATTTGCCCTTGAGACCTATTGTCGCAGGGCTGAGCTTGCCAAGATGCCTCGAAAAGCTTAGATCAAGTCGCCAACTCCAGCTTAAAAACGGCGAAATCAATAATGTGAAAATTTCGCGAAAAAGCTTGATCTGGCTTTGTCGACTTAGATTTTTGCGTCTGCCCCCTGCGGTCAAGCTGGCGGACAGGTCAGGTAAGGCTGGCCGTGATTGCACCCAGGCTCCATTTGGAGCAAGGTTGGCCGATTTGGCGGACATCAACTGCGATGGACAAGCTGCTGGCAATCAAGGCCTTCATGGCAACCGTCGACGCACGCGGCTTTTCGGCTGCAGCGCGTAACCTTGGGGTCGCCACCTCTTCAGTGACGCGCCTGGTCGATGCCCTGGAGGCTGAACTGGGCGCCGCCTTGCTCAACCGCTCCACCCGGCAAGTCAGCCTGACCGAGGCGGGCGCCAGTTACTACCAGCGCTGCCGCGAGGTGCTCGAGGCATTGGCCGAGGCCGATGCCAATGTCGGCGACCGTGGCGAGGAGCCCGTCGGGGTGCTGCGTTTGTGCCTGCCCGTCGAGTTCGGCCGGCGGGTGATAGCGCCGCATCTGGGGCGCTTTCTCGCCGCGCATCCGGGGCTTGAGCTGGACATCGACCTGAGTGATCGCTTCGATGACCTGCTCGAGGGCCGCTACGATGTGAGTATTCGCCTGGGCGAGGCCGCGCCCAACGACGAACTGATCTGCCGTCCGCTCGGACGCTTTCAGCGCTGGCTGGTGGCAAGCCCCGCGTACCTCGCCGGGCACGCGCCGCTGGAGCATCCACGAGGACTCAATGAACAGGCCTGCCTGCGTTTTCGCTATGGGCAGTCCGCACGGCCGTGGCGCCTGTCACGTGACGAGCAGACGCTGGAGCTGGATATCAGCGGGCCGCTGCGCAGCAGTAACGCCGATGTGCTGCGCGAAGCTGCACTGAGTGGCGCCGGCATTGCCTTGCTGGCCGACTGGCTGGTGCGCGAAGACTTCGCCGCCGGGCGTTTGCTGCGGCTGTTGCCTGATTGGCAGATCAGCCCCGGCTCCGCCAGCAACGCGATCAATGCCCTGTACCTGCCCAACCACCGCGGCTCACGCCGGGTACAGGCGTTTGTCGGCTTTTGCGAGGCACTGCTGGGCGAGTGAGGGCAGGGCGTTGCGCTACGCGCAAAGACCCCTTGCGCAGCCGCTGGATTCTCTTGCCCTGCACCGCTGGGTAACGTGCACAGCATCTTCCCTGATCATCCACCGAGGCACCTGCACATGAGCCCATCCATCGCTGCCAGCCAGCCCTCCACCGCAGGCCTGAGTCGGGCCCTGGTAACCCTGTTGGCGTTTTGCTGTGGCGCGATCGTCGCCAATATCTACTACGCCCAGCCGATTGTCGGCCTGATTGCGCCAGACCTTGGCCTGTCAGCCGAGCACGCCAGCCTGATCGTGTCGCTGACCCAGCTCGGCTACGCGCTTGGTCTGCTGTTACTGGTGCCTCTGGCAGACCTGGTGGAAAACCGCCGGCTGATGGTTGCTACCGCAGTGCTGGCTTGCGTCAGCCTCGTCCTGGCGGGCACCAGCAGCAATGGCCAGGGTGGCTTGTTTCTTGGCTATGCCTTGTTGATCGGCTTCAGCTCGGTGTCGGTGCAGATGCTCATTCCTCTGGCAGCGCACCTTGCCCCTGAGCAACAGCGCGGGCGCGTGGTCGGCAATATCATGGGTGGCCTGTTGCTGGGGATACTGCTGGCACGGCCACTGGCGAGCGTGGTTGCTGACCACTTCGGCTGGCGCACAGTGTTTGTCGGCGCCGCCGGGATCATGCTGGCGATCATCCTGTTGCTGGCGCTGACCTTGCCGCGGCGGGTGCCCGAGCACAAAGCCAGCTATGCGCAACTGATGGCCTCTTTGGCAGGGCTGTTGCGCCGCTACCCGGTACTGCGTCAGCGCTCGCTGTATCAGGCGTTGATGTTCGCCGCGTTCAGCCTGTACTGGACGGCGGTGCCGATGGCATTGAGCGGGGAGCATGGCCTGTCGCAGAGCCAGATCGCATTGTTTGCCCTGGTCGGAGCAGTCGGCGCAGTCGCTGCGCCATTGGCGGGGCGGCTGGCTGATGCCGGGCATGCCCGCCGCGGCTCGCTGCTGGCATTGGTGCTGGCGCCACTGGCGCTGTTGCTGGGCCTTAGCGCGCCGGGGTTCAGCGTGATCGGCCTGGCGCTAAGCGGGGTACTGCTGGACTTCGCCGTGCAGATGAACATGGTGATCGGCCAGCGTGAGGTGTATGCGCTGGACCCGGCCAGCCGCGGCCGATTGAATGCGCTGTACATGACCAGCATCTTCGTCGGCGGCGCAGCGGGCTCGGCGCTGGCCAGCCCACTGTATGAGCAGCTCGGCTGGCATGGCGTAGCGCTGGTGGGCGCCACATTGCCACTGCTGGCGCTGGGCATATTCGTGCTGCGTAGCCGGCGCGGTTGAAGGCGCCGCTTCAATGACTGCAGAGCGAGCGGACTCAGCTCAGGCGATCATTGCGGCGCACCAAACAAGCCGGTCCAGTAGATCCCGGCATCGCTCTTGGGGTCCACGGCGTAGGCCGCGCCCAGTTCGCTGAAATCCGGGTTCATCAGGGTTGCGCAATGGCCTGGGCTGGCCAGCCAGCCATCGATGACCTTGCGCGGAGTGTCCAGACCGGCCGCGATGTTTTCGCCGACCAGCCGATAGGAGTAGCCGGCCAGTTCGGCGCGGTCACCCGGAGTGCGGCCATCACGGTCGATGTGATCGAAGAAGTTCTGATTGGCCATCGCCCGGGTATGGTCGGCAGCAACGCCGGCCAAGGTGGCGTTCCAGCTGAGCGGCGCGGCGGCGGCGAACGGCTGGCCACCGCATTGGCGGGGCAGCTGGCGCGCTGCATTGATCTCCTGCAGCAGCTTCTGGCCCTCTGCCTGCCAGTCACCGAGGCGACCACTGAGCAGCGGCCGAGCCAGCACGATGCGCCAGTCGCGGCCTTCCTGGCTGACGCCTATATCGACGAACTGCGGGTCGAGCACCACCTGGCAGAAGCTTTCGGCGATGGCCTTCATCGCCGCCGGCGCATCGCGCGGCCCGGACAGGCTGATCGCCTGCACGTTGACCATCGGGTAAGCCGCGCGGGACATTGCCTGCTGCAGGTCGCGGGTGCCTTCCGGCGACAGCGCCAGGCGGGTATCGCTGCTCAACGGCGGCAGCTCCAGCGAACCTTCGCCGGCGCAGCTCTGCGGCTGGCTGCGGTAGGCGTTGATCGACGCAATCAGTTGCCCTTCCTCGCTGGTGAACGCCTGGGCGCCACAAGACACACCCAGGCCCAGCGTCAGCACGGTAAGACAGGCAACGGATGACAGGACGCGCATGTGTATCTCCCTATCTGGCAGCGCGAGACTCGGCGCTGCTCATCCTACACAAGCATCTGGCTTTTGGCCCTGCGTCGTGCGGTGCAATTGAACGGCCGATTGTCGAACATTATCGGCAAAAGAGGGAGTAGACCTTTCTTGCTGAAGAAAGTGCGGTACTTGCTGGGAATTATTTGCATTCTCAGCAGGCCGCTGGCCGTTACTGTCCGCAGGCCAACAGCAGTGCAACAGTTTGCCCGTCGCCATTCACTGCCAATAAGGTCAAACCCAGCAAAATCAGGGCGTTGAAACCAGGCACAAGTCCTGCAATAGCCCTTGCACACCCCTTGGGCCCGTGCAGGAGCATCCTTGAATAACTCCATCCTTCCCCTGACCTTGCTCAGTGCAGCATTGATGCTGGTCGGCTGCGAACGCACCGAGCAGGTCAACGCCCATGGCGATCAGCCGGTCCACGGCGGCACACTGGTGTACGCCACCGACCGCGAACCAACCTGCCTTGACCCGCACGTCGCCGGGGACATGCCGCAGGTATTCGTTGCTCAGCAATACCTCGACTCGCTGGTGTCGATGGACAGCCAAGGGCGCATCGGCCCGTGGCTGGCCACGCACTGGCAGGTCGCCGCGGATGGCCTCAGCTACACCTTCCAGCTACGCCGCGATGTGCGCTTTACCGATGGCACGCCGTTCAATGCCGAGGCGGTCAAGGCCAACCTCGATCACATGGCCAACCCCAAGACCCAGTCGAGTACCGCCGGTGGCTATATCCGCCAGTATCGTGGCACCGATGTGATCGACGAGTACACCGCTGTGGTCCACCTGGCAACGCCCTATGCAGCGTTTCTCGAAGTGCTGGCGCAGGGCTTTCTCGGTATTCAGTCGCCTACTGCGCTCAAGCGCAGCCGTGACGTCAACTGCGAAAGCCCGGTCGGCAGCGGGCCGTTCAAGGTGGCGCGCTGGGACCGGCAGAACCAGGTCGAGCTGGTGCGCAACCCGGACTACAACTGGGCGCCGCCAACCGCCCAGCACCAGGGCCCGGCTTACTTGGAACGGATCGTGTGGAAGTTCATCCAGGAGCCGTCGGTACGCTTTGCCTCGCTGCAGGCAGGCGAAGTCGATGTGATCGAAACCCTCCCGCCCGAATCCCACGAGGCCGCACGGCGCAACCCGGATGTCGAGCTGATCGTCGCCCAACGCCCAGGTAACCCCACCAACGGCACTTTCAACCTGCGTCGCGCCCCGTTCGATGACATCCGCGTGCGCGAAGCCTTTGTGCGCAGCGCCGATATCGAGGGCGCGCTGAAGAGCGTTTATTTCGGTGAATTCCCCCGCGCCGGCGGCCCGCTGAGCATGGCCACGCCGTTCTACAGTGCCGATTTCGAGCACAGCCAGGACTACCAGCCGGCCCGCGCCGGCAAGCTGCTCGATGATGCTGGCTGGACCAGCCGCGATGCCGAGGGCTACCGCAGCAAAGACGGCAAGCGCCTGCGCGCGACGGTGTTGATCGGAGCACGCACACCGCCGTCGGAGCTGACCTTGTGGGAGCAGGTCCAGGCCACCACCCGCGAGGCCGGGATAGAGCTGGTGCTGGAGCAGATGAGCGATGTGCAGGTCACGGCCCGGCAGGCCGCCTGGGACTACGACATCCGCACTGGTTACTGGAACACCAACACCCCGGACGTGCTGCGGATCATCTTCAGCTCGGCCTTCGTCCAGCCGGCAGGGGTCGGTGGCTACCACCAGAATTCCTCAGGCTACGCCGATCCCGGCTTCGACAGCCTGCTTGATCAGGCCCTGGCTACGCAGCAGCCGGAGCAGCGCCGCGCGCTGTATCAGCAGGCCCAGGCGCAAGCCGCCGGGCAATACCTGCAGCTCACCACCTATCCGCAAAGCACCCGCCTGGGCATTTACAAGACCGCCCGAGGCGTGCGCCTGGAACCGTCGTTGGCGGTCACTTACCTGTATGACGCCTGGGTGATCAAATGAGCAGTGCAACTGAACTGGCAATAGCCGACCCGCGCCGCGGGCGCCTGGCCGCACTCGGCCGCCGCGCTGTAATCCGCCTCGGTGGCGGGTTGCTGGTGCTGTGGGCCGTGGCGACGCTTACGTTTTTTGCCTTGCGTCTGATGCCGGGCGACCCGGTGCTGGCGATTCTCGGTGGTCCCAGCGGCAACCCCAGTCCGGAAACCATCGAAGCCACGCGCATCGAGTTCGGTCTGGATAAACCGCTGGCCGTGCAATACCTGCTGTACCTGGGCCGCCTGCTGCAAGGCGACCTTGGCCTGTCCTACTCGCAGCACCTGCCGGTGACGCGGGTGCTGGCCGAGCAGGGCGGTGCGACGCTTGAGCTGACCATCGCCGCGTTGTTGCTGGCCTGGGTGCTGGTGTTGTTGCTGACGGTGATCACCGCCGGGCGCGGTCGTCTGATCGGCGGGCTGGCCTCGCTGGCGGAAACCCTCAGCGCCGCCTTGCCGCACTTCTGGCTTGGCGTGGTCCTGCTGGCGGTATTTGCCTTTGGCCTGCGCTGGTTCCCGCCGGCGGGCAGCGACAGCCTGGCCAGTTTGGTATTGCCGGCATTTTCTCTGGCCATTCCGCTGGCGGGTTTCATTGCCCAGGTGACCCGCGAGTCGCTCGAGCTGACCCTGGAACAACCGTTCATTCTCACTGCCCGCAGCCGTGGCTTGAGTGACCTGGCCGTGCGCTTCCGGCATGCCTTGCGCCACGCCTTGTTGCCCGGGGTTTCGCTGTCGGGTTGGGCCATTGGCGCGCTGATCAGCGGCGCGGTGGTGTGCGAAGTGATCTTTTCCCGCAAGGGCATCGGCCGCCAGCTGTATCAGGCGGTGCAGGCCCAGGACATGCCGCTGGTGATCGGCATCAGCCTGGTAGTTGCCGCGGGCTATGTGCTGGCCAACATTCTGGTGGATCTGCTCTACCAGTGGATCGACCCCCGCCAACAGGAGGCCACGCCATGAGCGACCTGATACTTGACCGTGTGCAGGCGCCGCTGCGCCGTCAGCGCCGGATCAACCTGCCGCCAGTCGGCGCAAGCCTGGCCCTGCTGTTTCTGGCCGCGTTACTGCTGGCTGCGCTGTTTCCCCAGCTATTTACCCACGTCGACCCACTGGCAATCGTGCCGCGCGATGCGTTCCAGGCGCCGAGCTGGGCGCACTGGCTGGGCACTGATCAATCCGGACGCGACATCTTTGCGCGGATCATTCACGGCGCCCGCCAGAGCCTGTTGATCGGCGTCGCCGCCACGGCGTTGTCGATGACCATCGCAATCAGCCTGGGCTTGCTTGGCGGCCTCGGTGGTGCGCGGGTCGACCGCGCTGTCGGCTGGCTGCTGGAGGTGCTGTTTGCCTTCCCCAGCTTGATCCTGGCGTTGCTGTTCGTGGCGGTGTTCGGCAGCGGCGTCGGCACGCTGATCGTTGCCACCGGCCTGGGGGGTGCGCCCGGTTACGCGCGCATGGTGCGCGGCCAGGTGCTGGCGGTGCGCAATGCCGGCTACATCGAAGCGGCGCGCGCGCTCGGCCATCCCACCTCGCGGATTGTGCTGCGCCAACTGCTGCCCAACGCCATGCGCCCACTGGTGGTGACCATGACCATGGGCGTCGGCCAGGCCATTGTCTGGGCCTCGGCGCTGAGTTTTCTAGGCCTAGGCGCCCGGCCGCCGGCACCGGAGTGGGGGACCATGCTGTCGATGGGCCGCGACTTCATCGCCAGCGCCTGGTGGCTGACGTTCTTCCCTGGGCTGTTCATCGTTCTTACCACCCTGGCCACGACGGTCACGGGGCGCTTCATTCAACAACGCCTGGAGGGCCGCCAAGCATGAGTGACAAGACCTTGATCGTCGACGGCCTGACGGTGTCGTTCGCCGGCCAGAGTGTGGTCCGCGACCTGAGCTTTACCCTGGCGCCCGGGCGTTGCGTGGCCTTGGTCGGCGAGTCCGGCTCGGGCAAGAGCGTCAGCGCCCGGAGCCTGGTCGGCCTGACCGGCACGGGCGCCGTGGTGTCGGCGCGTCAGTTGCGCTTTGCCGACCACGACCTGCTTGATCTCAGCGAGCGTCAGTGGCGGCAGGTGCGCGGCAAAGACATCGGCTTTGTCTTGCAGGATGCGCTGGTCTCGCTCGACCCGTTGCGACCGGTCGGCAAAGAGATCCTTGAAGTGTTGCAGACCCATGGCTACGGCGACCGCCAGCAGCGTGCGGCGCGGGTGCATGAACTGCTTGAGCTGGTCGGCGTGCCGGACTCTGCACTACGCGCCCGCCAGCGCCCCGGACAGCTGTCGGGAGGCTTGCGTCAGCGCGCCCTGATCGCCAGCGCGCTGGCCATGCAGCCGGCGCTGGTGATCGCCGACGAGCCAACCACCGCGCTGGATGCCACGGTGCAGGCGCAGATTCTGCAGGTGTTTCAGCAGATCAAGGCGCGCGGTGCGTCGCTGCTGATCATCAGCCACGACCTGGCCGTGGTTGCCCAGTTGGCTGACGAGGTGCTGGTGCTGCGCCATGGCGAAGTGGTCGAGCAGGGGCCGATGCAGCAGGTGCTGCGCGAGCCTCGACATGCCTACACCATGGCGTTGCTGGCGGCGGTGCCAGCCGAGCATCCGCGGGGCACCCGGCTGTCGCCGCAACGCGTGGCCAGCACGCCCAGGCTGGTCAACCGTGGCCTGGGCGAGGTCCTGCTCGAAGGCCGTGACCTGGGCAAGCGCTACACCGGCCCGGACGGGCTGGCGCGGCAAGTGGTGCAGGGCGTCAGCTTCACCCTGCATGCCGGCCGCACGCTAGGCATCGTTGGTGAGTCCGGCTCGGGCAAAACCACCGTGGCCCGCTTGGCGCTGGGCCTGCTGACGCCAGACCAAGGCCAGGTGCTCTATCGCGGCAAACCCTGGAACCTGCCCGACGATGCCATCGCCGAGGCCAGCCGGCGGCCGCTGCGCCGCGAAATCAGCGTGATCTATCAAGACCCGCTCGGTTCGTTCGACCCGCGCTGGACGGTTGCGCAGATTTTGGATGATGCCTTGCAGGTCGCCGGCGTCGAGGCGCCAGCACGGCCGGCGCGGATTGCCGTGCTGCTCAATCAGGTGCGCCTTGCCGCGGACCTGGCCCAGCGCCGTCCTTTGCAGCTGTCGGGCGGCCAGCGTCAGCGCGTGGCGATCGCCCGCGCCATCGCAAGCGAGCCGAGGTTGATCATCTGCGACGAGCCGGTATCGGCGCTGGACGTTTCGGTGCAGGCGCAGGTGCTGGATCTGCTCGCTGATCTGCAGGACGAACTGGGCCTGGCCTACCTGTTTATCTCCCACGACCTGGGGGTGATCCGCCATGTCAGCGACGATGTGCTGGTGATGCGTCACGGCCAGGTCGTCGAGCATGCACCGGTCGAGCAACTGTTCCGGCAGCCGGCCCATAAATACACCCAGCGTCTGCTTGGCTCAGTACCGCGCCTGCCCGGCGCGGGCACTGAATTGGTCGTACCGCCGCTCGACCTAGAGCATGAGGCCTTCGACCTGTTCGACGAAGCAAGACTGTGGAAAATTGCCATCTAAGGACTGCCCCATGACTACCTTTCAACGTTTGCCTGCCCAAGCCCCAGCCAATACCGTCGCCGCGCTGAAGGCCCGTGTCAGCGCCTTGCTGCCGGCGATTGCCGCCGGCGCTGCCGAGCGTGAGCGCGAACGCCGGCTACTCTATGCGGCCATCGCCGAGCTGGCCGCAGCCGGCCTGTACACCGTGCGTATCCCGCAGCAGTACGGCGGCCCTGGTGGCAGCGTCAGTGATGTGATCGAGTTGCTGCTGCAGGTGGCCGCCGCCGACTCCAACGTCGCCCAGGCGCTGCGCCCGGGCTTCGCCTTTGTCGAAGGCCTGCTCGCGGCCAGCGCCGAGGGTGCCGAACAGGAGCGCGTGCGCTGGTTTGCCGTGTACCTGCAAGGTGCGGTGATCGGCAATGCCGGCTGGGAGCTGGGCGGTGCCAATGGCGCCATTGCCGCGCGTTTGGTGCGCGAGGGCGATCACTTCCGCGCCAACGGCAGCAAGTTCTATAGCACCGGGGCGCTGTTTGCCGACTACGTCAGCGCGGTGGCGTTGGACGAGGACGAGCAGCCGGTGTCGTTCATCCTGCCGCGTGACCGCGAAGGGCTGGAGCTGGTCGACGACTTCGATGCCATGGGCCAGCGCCTGACAGCCAGCGGCACCACCCACCTGCACAACGTGCGGGTCGAGGCCAGCGACATCCGCACGCGCACCGTGGAGGAGGGCAAACGCACCATCGTCACGCCGTTCCTGCAGCTGTTTCTCGGCACCGTGCTGGCTGGTATCGCCCGCAATGCCCTGAACGACGCGGGCCAGTTTGCCCGTGAGCATGCACGGCCCATCAAGCACAGCAGCGCCAGCCAGTCGGTCGATGACCCGTACGTGCAATTGTCGGTGGGCGATATTGCCGCCAGGGCTTTCGGTGCCGAGGCACTGGTGCTCAAGGCCGCCGCCAGTATCGATCGCGCCTGGGCCGCGCAGCTGGATGAAAGTGCCGTCGAGCAGGCTGCACTGGAAGTCGCCCAAGCGCAGTACCTGGCAGCCGAATTGGCGCTGAAAGCCGGCGAAACCCTGTTCGATGTCGGCGGTGCCTCGACCACTGGCCGTCAGCACAACCTCGACCGGCACTGGCGCAATGCGCGCACGGTGGCCAACCACAACCCGCGCCACTGGAAGGCGGCGGTAGTCGGCGCCTGGCAGCTCAAGGGCACCCGGCCACCCGTCTCGGGGCTGTTTTGACGGCTCAGCCGGCGGCTTTGGTCGGCCATCTGCAAAGCCCCAAGGTGCCGGTGATCATCGGCGCTGCGCTGTTCATGGAACTGCTCGACAGCACGGCGGTGATGACCGCGCTGCCGAGCATGGCCGCCGATTTTGGCGAGCCGGGGCTGCGCATGAACCTGGTGGTCTCGCTGTACATGCTGGCCCTGGCGCTGTGCGTGCCGATCAGCGGCTGGGCGGCCGAGCGTTTTCGCCCACGGCAGGTAATGCTGCTGGCGATGGGCTTGTTTACCGGCGCCTCGCTTACCTGTGCGCTGGCTGACACGCTCTGGCAACTGTGCCTCGGGCGCATGCTGCAAGGTGCTGCCGCAGCGCTGATGACGCCGGTGGGGCAGGTGATCATCCTGCGCTGGTCGAGCCGCGATCAGTTGCTGCAGTCGATGTCGTGGCTGGCGTTGCCGGCCTTGGTCGGGCCGTTGCTGGGGCCGATGCTGGGCGGTTTGTTGGTGACGGTGCTGTCGTGGCACTGGATCTTTCTGGTCAACCTGCCGATCTGCCTGCTTGGCTGCTGGTTGATTCTCAAACATGTGCCGGACTTCCCGGCGCGCAGCGTACCGCCACTGGACTATCGCGGCCTGCTGCTCAGCGGCGGCGCGTTGGCGCTGCTGGTGGCTGGCCTGGAGTCGCTAGGCCTTGGCCAGCTGCCGCGGCCATGGGCCCTCGCGCTGATCGCCGCCGGCGGGCTGTTTGCCCTCGGCTATTGGCTGCATGCCCGCCGCCATGCCAGCCCACTGGTCGACTTGAGCCTGTTACGCCTGCGCAGCTTCGGTGTTGCCCAGGCGGGCGGGGGGCTGTTCCGGCTGGGCTCGGCGGCGCAGCCGTTTCTGCTGGTGCTGTTGCTGCAGAACAGCCTGGGCATGAGCCCACTGGCGGCGGGGTGGTTGATGGTCAGCGGCGGCGTCGGCGCGTTGTTGATGAAGTTGCTGGCAGTGCCGCTGGTACGCCGTTACGGCTACCGCCGGGTACTCAGCTGCAACGCACTGCTCAGCGGCGTGGGCATCGCCTTGTGCGCAGCGTTCGACCGCGATACGGCAGTGTGGTTGATGGCGGTGGTGCTGTTTGCCGCAGGCCTGGTGCGCTCGTTGCAGTTTTCCACCCTGGGTGCAGCGAGCTATCAGGATGTGCCAGGCGAACGCTCGGCGGCGGCCAGCTCGCTGTCGGCGATGTCGGTGCAGTTGACCATGGCCATGTCGGTAAGTCTGGCTGGGGTGATGCTGGGGATCCTGGCCGCGGCTGATGGCCGGGTCGAGACGTCTGTCGAAGATATCGCTGCAGTGATGCTGCTGTCGGCGCTGCTGTGTGTGCTCTCGGGTCTGGTGTTCCGGCGTTTAGCCAACTGATTGAACGGGGCCGCACAGCAGCCCCGTCCATTGCTCGATCAGTGCGCGCCGGCGGCCTTGCTCAGGTCGCTCTCGGCCCACTCGGTGTAGATGCAGGCATCGGCCACCGCCCAGCGCACCTTGACCGTGTCGCCCGGCTGCATCGGCATACCGGCTGCCGACAAGGCCTTGACCGTCATCTCGGTGCCGCCTGCGCTGACCACATGGCAGGTCTGGCTTTCACCGAGGAACAGCACTTCGCTGACCTTGGCACTGACTTCGTTCCAGCCTGCCGGCAAGGGCTCCCGCGCTGCCTGTTCGGCGCTCAGGGCCAGGGCTTTTTCCGGCCGCACCATGATCAGCGCGTCCTGCCCGGCGACCAGTCCTGGGGTCAGGCGAATCGCCAATGGCTGCCCTTCGAAACTGCCGGCGCCGTTGCTGCTGGCCTTGATCCGGAAGAAGTTCGAGTTGCCCAGGAACGACGCCACAAAGGCATTCGGCGGGTTCTGGTAGAGGTCATAACCACTGCCCAGGCCGACGATCTTGCCGTGGCTGAAGATGGCGATGCGCTGCGACAGGCGCATGGCTTCTTCCTGATCGTGGGTCACGTAGACGATGGTGATACCGAGGCGACGGTGCAGCTGGCGCAGTTCGTCCTGCAGGTCTTCGCGCAGCTTTTTGTCCAGTGCGCCGAGCGGCTCGTCCATCAGCAGGATGCGGGGCTCGTAGACCAGCGCGCGAGCAATCGCCACGCGCTGCTGCTGGCCGCCGGAGAGCTGCGCCGGGCGGCGGTGGGCGAACTGCTCGAGCTGCACCAGCTTGAGCATGGCGTCGACGCGCTTGCTGATCTCGCTGGCGCTGAGCTTGCGGATCGCCAGCGGGAAGGCAATGTTGTCGCGCACCGACAGGTGCGGGAACAGCGAGTAGCGCTGGAACACCATGCCGATGTCGCGCTTGTGCGGCGGCACATTGACCAGCGATTGCTCGTCGACCAGGATCTCGCCGCTGCTCGGTGTCTCGAAGCCGGCCAGCATCGACAAGGTGGTCGACTTGCCCGAACCGCTGGAGCCGAGGAAGGTCAGGAATTCGCCGTTCTGGATATCCAGGTTGATGTTGTCGACGGCGGCGAAATCGCCGTAATGCTTGTTCAGATTACGCAGGCTGACAAGGGTCTTGTTCGGCGCGTTGTCTTTCATCACTGCACTCATTGTTATTGTCTCCGGGCACTCAGGCGCTGACTGGATTGCGCCGGCGCAGGGCGGCGGCGATGAGCATGACCAGAAGCGACAGGCCGATCAGCAACGTCGAAGCGACGGCGATCACCGGAGTCAGGTCCTGGCGCAGGGTGGTCCACATTTTGACCGGCAGGGTCTGCAGGTTGGGGCTGGCCATCATCACACTGAGCACCACCTCGTCCCACGACACCAGAAACGCGAACAGGCCGCCGGCGATCATCCCCGGGCGAATCGCCGGGAAGGTCACCTTGAAGATCGCCTGCAAGCGCGAGGCGCCGCAGATCACCGCAGCGTCTTCGATCGACTGGTCGAACAGCTTCAGCGAGTTGATGATCGAGATGATGGTGAAGGGCAGGGCGACGATCACATGGCTGACGACAAAGGCGAACAGCGTCCCGGTGTAGCCAAGCTTGAGAAACAGCGCGTAGACCGCCACGGCGATGATCACCAGCGGCACGATCATCGGCAGGGTAAACAGGCCGTAGAGCATTTCCCGCCCGGGGAAGCGCCCGCGCACCAGGGCGAAGGCGGTCGGCAAGCCCAGTGCTACTGCGCACACGGTGGTGAGCACGGCAACCTTGAGGCTGGCCAGAGCGGCGTCCATCCACTCCGGGTTGGAGAAGAACTGGCCGTACCACTTCAGGGTCCAGCCTGGCGGTGGGAATACCAGCCATTGCGAGGAGCCGAATGACAGCAGCACGATGAACAGGATCGGCAGCAGCAGAAACGCGGCAATCACACCGGTGGTGGCATACAGGGCAAACCGCAGCGGGCGGCCCATGGCATTTGGAGTCAGGAGCATCGCGGCTTACCTCGCATTGCCGACCGGGGATTCCGGCTGCAGCTTCAGGTACAGGTAGAAAAGCACCAGGGTGATCAACACCAACAGTGCGGCGGCAGCGCTGGCCAGGCCCCAATTGAGGAACGACTGCACCTGCTGGACGATGAACTCGGGCAGCATCATGTTCTGCGCACCACCGAGCAGGGCCGGGGTGACGTAGTAACCGAGCGACATGACGAACACCATCAAGGCCCCGGAGAACAACCCTGAACGGCACAGCGGCAGGAACACCTTCCAGAAATTGGTCCACGGGCTGGCCCCACAGATGGAGCCTGCCTGCAGCACCATCGGGTCGATGGCGTGCATGGTTGCCTGCAACGGCAGCACGATGAACGGGATCATGATGTAGCTCATGCCGATCACCACGCCGGTCAGGTTGTGCACCATTTCCAGCGGCGCATCGATGATGCCCATCGCCATCAACGCCTTGTTGATCACTCCGGAGGCCTGCAGCAGCACCAGCCACGAGTAAGTCCGTGCCAGCAGGCTGGTCCACATCGACAGCAGCACGATGTTCAGCAGCCAACGGCCCCAGCCCTTCGGTACCAAGGTGATCGCCCAGGCCAGCGGAAAGCCCAGCAGCACGCTGATCAAGGTCACCAGGCCGGCCACCGAGAAGGTGTTGAACAGCACCCGTGCATAGGCCGAGTTGGCGAACAGCTGCTCGTAGTTGCCCAGCCCCGGCACCGGTTCGAGCACGCCGCGCAGGAGCAGGCCGATCAGTGGCGCAAAGAAGAACAGGCCTAGGAACACCAGCGCGGGCAGCAGGTTACGGCTACCGCGCCAGCGTTGACCCATCCCGCTGCGGCGGGTGGCCGTGCCGGGGGCGCCGGTGCCGCTGGGGGCACCTTGCGCGTTGTGCAGGGCGTTGATGGCGACTTTCATTTGACCAACCACTCATTCCAGCGCGCAGCGATGGCCTGGCCATTTTTCGCCCAGTAGGCGAAGTCCAGTGTGACCTGATCCTGGGCGTAGGCGGTGGGCAGGTTCGGCGCCAGTTCAGGTTTGAGCTGGCTGACGCTGTCGAGGTTGACCGGGGCGTAGGCGGTGAGGTTGGCGAACTCGGCCTGGCCCTTGGCGCTGCTGGCGTTGGCCAGGAACTTCATCGCCGCGTCCTTGTTCTTGGCGCCTTTGGGAATGACCAGAAAATCAGCCATTACCAGGTTCTGCTTCCAGCTCACACCGACTGGTGCGCCGTCTTGTTGCAAGGCATACACGCGGCCGTTCCAGAACTGCCCCAGCGACACTTCACCAGACGCCAGCAGTTGCTGCGACTGGGCGCCGCCGCCCCACCAGACGATGTCTTTCTTGATGGTGTCGAGTTTCTTGAAGGCGCGGTCCAGGTCCAGCGGGTACAGTTTGTCGGCGGCTACACCATCGGCCAGCAGGGCCAGTTCCAGCACGCCGGGGCTTGGCCACTTGTACAGGGCGCGCTTGCCGGGGAAGGTTTTGGTGTCGAACAGCGCCGACCACTCGGCCGGCTTGTTGCTACCAAGCTTGCCTTCGTTGTAACCGAGCACAAACGAGAAGAAGAACGAGCCGACGCCGTGGTCGGAGACGAATCGCGGGTCGATCCGGTCGCGTTTGACGGTGTTGAAATCCAGCGGCTCGAGCAGGCCTTCTGCTGCGGCGCGAAGGGCAAAGTCGGCTTCGACGTCCACCACATCCCACTGCACGTTGCCACTCTCGACCATGGCTTTGAGCTTGCCGTAGTCGGTCGGGCCGTCCTGCACCACCTTGATGTTGCTCTCTTTGGAGAACGGCTCGGCCCACGCCTGCTTCTGCGCGTCCTGGGTCGTACCGCCCCAGCTGACGAAGTTGAGGCTGTCGGCGGCCTGGGTGGCTTGACAGGCCAGGGTCAGCAGGCTGGCGGACAGCACTGCGCTTACACGTTTGCTCAACAGCATGGTTACGCCCTCGTTACTTTTGTTATTCGAGGCGGGTTCTGTCACCCGCCAATATGTTCGGGAGCAGCAATTTCAACGATGTAGTGCGGCCGGTTTTGAGTGTAGGAGCCGGCCAGGATTTTAAGGTCTACGGGATATCATATTATGGTATTCCAAACTTTTCGCAAGAGGCATGCGTGTACCGGCGGTCAGCGATTGCTCAAGGCACAGCGGGCTCGAACGGGATGCTTTGCACCACTTCAAGCTCATACCCAGCCAAACCCGCGTACTTGAGCGGCGGCCCCAGATGGCGCAGTTTGCCGACGCCCAGGTCCTGCAGAATCTGCGCGCCGGTGCCGACCTCCGAATAGACCTTGGACTGGCCTCGCTGATAGGGCCGCACGGGCTGGGTCAGGTGTGGCACACGCTCCAGCAGCGCTTGCGAAGACTCGTGATTGGCCAGCACAACCACTACCCCGGAGCCTTCTTCAGCGACCCGTTGCAGGGCGGCCCACAAGGTCCAGTTGGCGGGACCGGCGTACTCGGCACCGACCAGGTCGCGCAGCGGGTCGATTACATGCACACGTACCAGGGTGGGTTGTTCGCGGCGGATATCGCCCATGACCATGGCCATGTGCACGCCACCTTCGATCCGGTCTTCATAGGTCACCAGACGGAAGGTGCCGTGCACGGTGGGCAGTTCGCGCTCACCGATGCGCTTGATGGTCTGCTCGGTGCTCAGGCGATAGTGGATGAGGTCGGCGATGGTGCCGATCTTGATGCCATGCTCGGCGGCGAACACTTCCAGGTCGGGGCGGCGGGCCATGGTGCCGTCGTCATTGAGCACTTCGACGATGACCGAGGCCGGGCTGAACCCGGCCAGGCGTGCCAGGTCGCAGCCGGCTTCGGTATGCCCGGCCCTGGTCAGCACGCCGCCTTCGCGGGCGCGCAGGGGGAAGATATGCCCCGGCTGGACCAGGTCCTCGGGGCGAGCATCGGCCGCCATCGCAGCCGCTACCGTGCGCGCGCGATCAGCGGCGGAGATACCGGTGGTGACGCCGCTGGCGGCTTCGATGGAAACGGTGAAAGCGGTGCTGAACACGCTGCCGTTGCTCGGCACCATCTGCTCCAAGCCCAGCCGCTGGCAGTGCTCGTCGGTAAGCGTCAGGCAAATCAGCCCGCGTGCCTGGCGCGCCATGAAGTTGATCGCCTGGGCGTCGCAGCGTTCAGCCGCGATCAGCAGATCGCCTTCGTTTTCACGGTCTTCGTCGTCCACCAGCAGGACCATCTTGCCTTGCCGATAGTCCTCGAGAAGTTCTTCGATACTGTTGAAAGCCATGCTGCACGCTCGCTGTAGTTTGTCGATTATTGTGGTATACCATCATACACAACAATCTGAAAAACTGGAGAGCAGCGGATGAAGGCTTACTGGATCGCCCACGTCGATATCAGCGACCTCGAGCAGTACCAACAGTACACCCAGCGCGCGCCGGCAGCGTTCAAGGCGTACGGCGGCAAGTTCCTCGCAAGGGGCGGGCGCAGTGAAGCGTTGGAAGGCAGGCCGACACCGCAGCGCAGTGTGGTGATCGAGTTCGATTCTTATGAGCAGGCACTGGCCTGCTATCGCTCGGCGGAATATCAAGATGCCTGCAGCCACCGACAAGGGGTGGCCAAGGCTGAGGTAATCATTGTTGAGGGGTTCGAGGGTTGAGCACTGCGTGAAGCAGGTGAGGGGCCAGCACTGATGGCCCCTCTGCTCATGCCATCTCAGGCAGCTCGTTCGGGCGCAGGTCGAATACCAGCACTTCGGCGTCGTGGCCGTTGGCCAGGCTCAGCACCTGCTCCTGACGTAGCCGCACGCCGTCACCTTCGCTGAGCAGCTGGCCGTTCAGCTCGATGCTGCCGCGGGCAACATGCACATAGGCATGACGGTTGTCCGGCAGCTTCAAGGTGGCACGCTCATCACCGTCGAACAGCCCGGCATAGACCTTGGCATCCTGGCGCACCTGCAGCGAGCCCTGTGCACCATTCGGCGAGATGATCAGGCGCAAGCGGCCACGTTTGTCAGCAGCGCTGAAGTGCTGCTGCTGATAGCGCGGCTCGGCGCCTTTGACCTGCGGCACGATCCAGATCTGCAGAAAATGCACCGACTCGTCATGGCTGTGGTTGAACTCGCTATGGGCAACACCGTGGCCGGCGCTCATCAGCTGCACGTCACCGGGGCGGATCACCGAGCCGGTGCCGAGCGTGTCCTTATGTTCCAGCGCGCCTTCCAGCACGTAGGAAAAAATCTCCATGTCCCGGTGCGGATGCTGACCGAAGCCCTGGCCGGGCGAGACGCGGTCGTCGTTGATCACCAGCAGGTCGGAGAAACCTTGCTCTTCAGGGTCGCGATAGCTGCCGAAGGAGAAGGTGTGAAACGATTTCAGCCAGCCATGAAAGCCCAGGCCGCGGTCTTGTGCTTTGCGAAGTGTGAGCATGGTGATTCTCCTGTGAGCCTGCGCCGGGAAGGCTTTGGGCTGTTGATGGATGAATCTTACTGTCACTCAGTATCATGAAAAACTAGCTTCTCAGAGATTAACTGTCAGGTTCAGGCTGACAATCGTGCGCCAATAGAGCGAGGTGGGCTTTATCTGGATCTATCATCAACCGACTGATTCAGTTCAATGATCTCGAGGCTTTTCGATCAACCAATAAACCAATAGATGCCCAGGCAGACAAAAGCCGCTATAAAGCGCTCGACCGTCACCAAGAGCAACCCGATGAACCCATACGAAGACATGCGCATTTTCACCCAGGTCATGCAGGCCGGTAGTTTCACCGCGGCAGCCGACCTGCTGGGCATGTCCAAGCAGTCGGTCAGCCGGCGCCTGATGCAGCTTGAAGAACGCCTCGGCGTGCGCTTGCTCAACCGTTCGACCCGGCGCCTCGACGCCACCCCACTGGGCCAGCAGTACTTCGATTCTGCCGTGCGCCTGCTCGGCGAGATGCAGCAGGCCGAGCAGGACATCAGCGGCCAGACCCAGGCTCTGCGCGGGACCCTGCGCCTGAGCGCGCCGCTGTCGTTCGCCATCAGCCATCTGGGCAGCTTGCTCACCGAGTTTCTGCAGCTGCATGCGCAGTTGATCGTCGAGATCGACCTGAGCGACCGCGCAGTGGACCTGATCGGTGAGGGCTACGACCTGGCGCTGCGGATTGGCACGTTAGAGGACTCAAGCCTGGTTGCGCGGCGTATTGCAAGTATCGAGCGGGTGTATTGTGCCAGCCCGGCCTATCTAGCCGCGCGCGGCACACCGCTCGAACCCGAAGCGCTGCGCGAGCATGATTGCCTGCCCTATGGTCATTCACGCCAGGTGCAGTGGCAGTTCAAGGGGCAGGGCAAGACACTGCAGGCGATCGCCGTCAGTGGGCGCATGCGGGCCAACAATGGCGAGCTACTGAGAGATGCGGCGATTGCCGGGATGGGGGTGACCTACTTGCCGGCTTTCATCGTCGAGCAGGCGCTGGCCGATGGGCGTCTGGTCAAGCTGCTCGAGGCCTGGACACCGCCGCCGCTACAGCTGTCGGCGGTGTATCCGCAGCACCGCCAAATCGCTCGGCCGGTGCAGGCCTTTGTCGAGTTTCTGCGCGAGCGGCTGTAGCCAAACCGGGGCGGCGCGAGGCCAGCCCGTTATGGCCTTGGCTCAGGCAGTTGCGGCCAGTTTGGCGCCGGTCTGGCGACGACGATAGGCGCTGTCGCGGCTGGCCAGCCACCAGTACAGCGGCGAGGTGATCAGCAGCCCCACCAGCCACGACAGGTCGGCGCCGTTGATGTGCTCGGACACCGGGCCGACGTACAGCGGGGTGTTCATGAACGGGATCTGCACGATGATGCCTACGGCATAGGCCAGCAGCGCCTGCGGGTTGTAGCGGCCGTAGATACCGCCATCGACCTTGAAGATCGACTCGATGTCGTAGTCGCCCTTGTGGATCACATAGAAGTCGATCAGGTTGATCGCGGTCCACGGCACCAGTACCACCAGCAGCACCAGCACCATGTCGACGAAGTGGCCGATAAAGTCCGCCGAAGCAAACACTGCCACCACGCAACACGCCGCAAGCACGATCAGCGACAGCACCGCACGGCTCTTGGCGGTGGGGATCCAGCGCCAGGCGAAGGTCTGGATCAGGGTGATGATCGACAGCACCGCGCCGTACAGGTTGAGCGCGTTATGGCTGATCACGCTGAGCAGGAACAGCACCAGCATCAGCGGGCCGATGGCGCCGGTGGCCATCTTCACCGCGTCCATGGTGTCCATCCCGGCCGGGATTGCCAGCACGGCCACGGCGCCGAACACGAACGACAGGCTGGAGCCGAGCGCCGAACCGAGGTAGGTGGTCCAGAACGTCGAGGAGACTTTGACGTCGGCGGGCAGGTAGCGCGAATAGTCGGACACATACGGCGCAAAGGCGATCTGCCACAGCGCGGCGAGCGAGACGGTGGCCAGCCAGCCGGCCAGGTTGAAGCCGCCGCGGGTGAGGAAGTCGTCGCTTTGCACATGGCTGAAGATATAGCCAAAGCCGACCACGATACCGATGCCCAATACCCAGGTGCCGATACGGTTGAGCACATGGATGAAGCGGTAACCGATGATGCCGATGATGCCCGATCCCAGCGCCCCGATCACGATGCCGACCGATACCGGAATCGACTCCGCGACACCGTGCAGTGACTTGCCGGCAAGAACGATATTGGATGCGAAGAAGCCGATGTACATGACCCCGGCAATCACCACCACCAGCAGGGCGCCGAGCGAGCCGAACTGGGCGCGGCTCTGAATCATCTGCGGGATGCCCATCTGTGGCCCCTGCGCCGAGTGCAGCGCCATCAGCACGCCGCCGAGCAAGTGGCCAACCAGAATGGCGACGATGCCCCACACCAGGTTCAGGTGAAACAGCTGCACGCCAAGCGCGCCGGTGACGATCGGCAGCGGCGCGATATTGCCACCGAACCAGAGGGTGAACAGATCCCTGACCTTTCCGTGGCGATCCTGCGGCGGTACGTAGCCGATTGTATGTTTTTCTATCAGAGCGGCCGAATTGGCTGCACTGGTCATGACTGACTCCAAGGCAAGGAGGGGCGTCGGGAGATCCCCGGGTACGCGCCGGCAATGGGCGACGTGTTCTTGTTGGAGTGGATGATGGCGGCTGGCTGGCCTACGAGAAATTAGTAAATATGTACTCATGAACGTTAAAAAACCTAAGGCTGAACTCGGCCTGAAAGGTCTTGGCGAGCAAGCTTCGTGCCGGCCTGGCAAATGCCCGCAGGCACGCGAGTAAAGGGCCATGCGTGGAGAGTCTGTGCAAGGCAATGGGGCGCGCTGTGACGCCCTGCACCAGCCTGGTGATCGCTACTGACGGCCGTTTGTCCGACCTGGTACAAAATGCCACGGAACGTCTGCGCCGGTTTGATCTCCTATTCAGCAGATAGAGGACAACACGTATTGGGCAATTGACGGTCAGCACAAGATGAAGTCAGGTCAGAATAATCACCCAGACCAGGCAAAACTGCCTTTTCTGCTGGGGGGTGGCAGCATTGGCAGCCAGATCCAGACCATGGACTGGTCAGGCTCTCCGCTGGGTGCGCCGCAACAGTGGTCGCTCAGTCTGAAGACCCTGATGGCAACCATTTTGCCGGCTCAAGCGCAGATCGTGTTGTTCTGGGGTCCTGAATACGTGGCGCTGTATAACGATGCTTACTCGACCACAATTGGCAACAAGCACCCGCGCGCGCTAGGGCGACCTGCACAGGAAAACTGGACCGAGCTGTGGGATGACCTGGAACCGCTGCTGAGCGGCGTGCGCAACACTGGGCAAACTTTTTCAGCCAAGGACCGACCGTTTTACCTGGAGCGTAGCGCCCACGGCGAGACGGCTTATTTCGACGTGTCCTACTCTGCCGTTCGCGAAATCGACGGCAGCGTTGGCGGTGTATTGTGCGTCGTCTCTGAAACCACGCAAAAGGTGCAGTTCGAACGGCGTCAGAGCTTTCTCCTCGAACTGGGTCAGGCGCTTCCGGAATTGACCGAGCCGGAACAGATCGAAGCCTATGCCATCGAACGCGTAGGCCAGCAACTGGGCGCCGTGCGGGTTTTTCTAGCCGAATCGCAAGGAGATAATCAGCAGATGCGCATCGCCCGCGATTGGGTAAATGGTGCGATTTCCAGGGTTGGTGATCTGACCTGCGGCGAGAGTCCAGTGCGACTGACCGAACAGCTCGGTCGCGGGTTCGCCGTGCAGGGTGCAGATGCCGCCAGCGTGTATGTGCCGGTACTGCGCGGCAGCAGCATTGATGCCATCCTCGGCGTCGAGTTTGCCGCGCCGCATTTTGTCGACGAGGACCAGTGCCTGCTGCTCGAAGAGACCGCCAAGCGGGTCTGGCAGGCAATCACCCACGCCCGCTCCGAGCGGGCGTTGCGCGCCAGCAGTGCGCACCTTGAGGCAACTTTTGCCGAACTGCTGGCGCTTAATGAGTCCCTCGAAGAGCGTGTGTCGGCAATGCTGGCCGAACGCGAGGAAGCCAATCGGCAGCTGCATGAAACTGGCAAGATGGAGATGATTGGCCAGCTCACCGGCGGTATCGCCCACGATTTCAACAACATGCTCACCCCGATCATTGCCTCCCTGGAGCTGATCCGTCGACGGCCAGAGGATGCTCAGCGTTCAGTGCGCTTGATCGATGGTGCGCTGCAGGCCGCTGAACGTGCGCGAATTCTGGTCGGGCGCCTGCTCAGCTTTGCTCGCCGGCAGACACTCAAGCCGCAAGCCGTGTGCCTGGCAACACTGGTCAATGACATGCACGAGTTGATGGCGCGCTCGCTGGGGCCGACCATTGAGGTCGTGGTGCAGATCGATCCACAGTTGCCCAATGTGCTGGTCGATCCCCATCAGCTTGAGCTTGCTTTGCTCAACCTGGTGGTCAACGCACGCGACGCCATGGCCAATGGCGGGCGTGTGTATCTGGCCGCCGGGGTTGGTGAAGATGACCCGGATTGGCCGGAAAGCGTGCACGGCCGCCAGGTCTGGCTGCAGGTGCGTGACAGCGGCTGCGGCATGAGTGAAGAAGTGCTGGAGCGTTGCTTTGAGCCGTTCTATTCAACCAAACAGGTCGGCAAAGGCTCCGGCCTTGGCCTGCCCATGGTGCAGGGCCTGGCAGCTCAGTCAGGCGGTGGCTTTGCCATCGATTCGCAGCCGGGGCAGGGCACTCGGGCGACATTGTGGCTGCCAGTCAGTCGCGGCCAGGTCTGTGAGCCGCTTGCCGAAGTTGGCGACGCCATCATGGCACCAGGGCAAATGCAGGTCTTGCTGGTTGACGATGAGGACATCGTGCGCAACGCAACGGCCCTGCAATTGCGTGACCTTGGCTATCGGGTAACCGAAGCCGCCAGCCCCGCGCAGGCGCGGCGAATGCTGGCAGAGGGGCTGGCGATGGATGTGCTGGTGACTGACCAGATCATGGTCGATGAGACCGGCGCCAGGTTCGCTCAGCAACTGCGCCAGCAGCAACCGCAATTGCCGGTGCTGATCATTACCGGTTATGCCAACCTGACCCCGCGTGAACTCAATGGTTTTGCTGTTCTGCGCAAGCCGTTTCGCCGGGCCGAACTGGCTCAGAGTCTGGCCCAGTTGCTCGCGCTCAACCGCCCACTGACGGAGCCTCCTGAGGCAAGTACAGGGTAAACGTGGTGCCCTGGCCAGGCTGGCTGATTACCTGCACATCGCCGCCTGACTGCTTGGCGAAGCCAAATACCTGCGACAAGCCCAGGCCGGTGCCTTCACCGGCCGGCTTGGTGGTGAAGAAGGGGTCAAAAATCCGCTCCAGCAGCTCTGGCGCAATACCCGTGCCATTGTCGATCACCGAAATCGCGGCAAACGCCCCCGCCTGCAGATGATCACCCGGTTGCGCGGGCATGCGCTGGTTGGCAACCAGTTGCAGTACCAGCGTGCCTACTCCATTCAACGCGTCGCGGCCATTGATCATCAGGTTAAGCACTGCGGTTTCCAGCTGGCCTGGGTCCGCATGGACAAAACACGGCGTCTGGGGCAGTTCCAATACCACCTTGACCCGCGCACCAGTGGCGGTATCGAGCATGTCGGCCATGGCTTGCAGGCGTTGGCCAACCTCGAATATCTGCGGGCTGAGCGCTTGGCGCCGGGCAAAGGCGAGCAGCTGGCCGGTCAGTTTCGAGCCACGCTCAACCGTCTCGATCATGGTTTGCAGATAGCGCTGGCGGCGGCTGTCTTCCAGGTCGGGACGTTGCAGGAAGTGCAGCGACGAGCGAATGATGGTCAGTAGATTATTGAAATCGTGCGCCACGCCTCCGGTCAGCTGGCCGATCGCTTCGAGCTTTTGCGACTGGCGCAGGACTGCTTCGGTTTGCAGCAATTGCTCGGTGCGCTCTTCGACACGCTGTTCCAGGCTGACATTGAGTGCTTCGAGGGCGGCGGCGCTGGCGCGCACCTCGGCAACGGCCTGGACCCGCTGGATATGCGCCCAGCAGCGCTCGGTGACTTCGCTGATGAGCCCCTGCTCGTAAGCCGTCCAGTGGCGCGGTTGGCGGTCATGGATGGCCATCAGTGCGGTCAGCCGACCGTCCTTGATCAGCGGCATGCAGATGGTCGCAGTGATGCCAATGGCCTGGAACGTCGCGGCCTCATGTGGCAGCAGTTGGCTGAGGTTGTCGTCGATCACCAGCGCCCGACCGGCGCGCAGCTGGCTGACCGCCAGGCTGCCGAAATCGGCCAGCCGATAGTGGCCCACCAACCGTGGTGAGCCGGTCGCGACGGCATCGCCGCAAATGGTGAAACCGTCCTGATCTGCGTCCATGACGGCATAGGCACAGCTGGACAGGCCGAGATGTCCGACCAGTAGACGGGTGGTGGTGGCCATGATCAGGTCAGGCTCGGTGGCGTCGGCCAGGGTACGGCTCAGACCGTCGAGAAAATTCAGGCGCTGATTGGCGATCACTGTCGCGGTGGTCTCAGTGACCGTATCGAGCATGCCGACCAATTCGCCATTGTGGTCGCGGATCGGGCTGTAGCAGAACGTGAAGTAAGCGCGTTCGGTACCGCGCTGGCGATCAATCAGCAATGGAAAGTTATCGATGAACACCGCTTCGCCGGCAAGGGCGCGCTCGGCAAGTACTCCGATGTCGCTCCACGCCTCCTGCCAGACTTCGCTGAAAGGAATGCCCAAGGCCAGTGGCTTGCCGCCCAAGATATCGCTGAAGGCATCGTTGTGCAGAGTGAGCATCTGCTCGCCCCATAGCACGGCCTGAGCGAACCGTGAGTTAAGGCACAGCGACAGGGTGGTCTTGAGCACGTCGGGCCAGCTTTCCATAGGCCCGAGCGCAGTTTGCGCCCAATCGTGGGCGCGGATGCGTTCGGCCATCAATCCGCCGCCTTCCAGCCATTTAGCCATTGCTAGGTCGATCCGTTTGCAGGGAGCACAAGGTTGCCCGTTGGCAGGGCTGATTGCGAGTGCTTTATGCGGGATGTCAGGCACTTTCGCGCGCGATCAGCTCGCAGTGCAACAGGTTCAGCCGCGGCACATCGCCATCCACGGCGATTGCTCCCAGGTGCTGCAGCACGCGCAGCGCGGCGATCTCGCCGATCTCCCGCGAGGGCGGGCGCAGGGTGGTCAGGCTTGGCAGCAGCATGTCAGCGAAGGCGTAGTCACCAAAGCCCATGATGGCCATCTCTTCGGGCAGCTTCAGGCCGGCGCGCTGGCCGGCGAGCACGGCGCCGGCGGCCAAGTTGTCGTTGGCAAAGATGATCGCATCCGGGCGCGGCTCGCGGCGGATCAAGGCCTGCATCGCCTGCTTGCCCGCCTCGAACGGAGCGCTGTCCGCCGTCGGCACGAAGAACCACGGCTCCAGCCCGGCATCGCGCAAGGTTTGCGCATAACCATCGCGCCGTTGCAGCGCACTGAAGTCGCCGGCCGCGCTGTTCTGCACGAAGGCGATGCGCCGGTGGCCCTTGTCGAGCAGATAGCGGCAGGCCTGCACGCCGACCTCGAAGTGCAGAAAACCTACCTGCAATGGCTCCCGCTCGGGGCAGTAGTCCCAGATTTCCACGACCGGTACATCGGCCTCTGCCAGCATCTTCTCGGTGGCCGGGCTGTGAAACTGGCTGGTGACCACCAGTGCTGCCGGCGACCAACCGAGAAACGCGCGCACTGCGCTTTCTTCCTGTTCTTCGCTGAAATAGCTCGACGCCAGCAGCAACTGATAACCGTGCTTGCTCAGGGTGTCGCTGAAGGCCTGGATGGTCTGGGCAAAGATTGGCCCGGAGATGTTTGGGATGACCATACCGACGATACGCCCGCGTGCCGAAGCCAGCCCGCCGGCCACCAGATTGGGCACATAGCCCAAGGCTTCGACCACGACTTTGATGCGCTCACGCAGGGGCGGCGAAACCTGCTCGGGTTGATTGAAGTAGCGAGACACGCTGATCGATGACACGCCGGCCTCGCGCGCCACTTGGGCGAGGGTGACGCGGCCCGCGCCGCGGCGCTTACGAGGGGTGTCCTTGAGCTGGCTCACAGGGGCATCTCGAATGAATGAGCGCCGATGTTAGCGCTAACCCAGGCATGCTACGCAAATAGCTTTATGGAATAACAAAAGTTTTTTTAAGTATTTGACCTGCTAAGCGGCGGGCTTGGATACTCGGTCCATGTTAGCGCTAACACAGCGCTGCTGTTGGCCACCGACTGCCACTCGCACGAGCGAGACCAGACATCGACAGCACTTCAATTCAGTCTGGTCTTTCAGGGCAGTAAGCATCATGCACACACATCAGATCCGAGGCGCCGTTGCGCGCGCCAGCCGTTTCCCCGTACGTTCGCCTCTCGCCACAGCCTTGTTGCTGGCGGCCATCGGTCAGTCGGCACAGGCTGCTGATAACGACCAGCAGAACCCGCAGGCCACTGCGCTGAGCGCCGTCACCGTGACCGCTACACGCCGCGAGGCGAGCCTGCAGGAAGTGCCGGTTGCGGTCTCTGTGGTGCAGGGCGAGCAGCTCGAACGCGATAACCGCAACAGCGTCGCCAGCATCGTCCAGCAGGTGCCGACCCTCAACTACCGTGCGGGTGCGTCGAACAAGGACACCTCGCTGTTCATCCGTGGCGTCGGCACTATCTCGACCTCACCAGGCGTCGAGCCGACCGTCGCCACGGTAGTCGATGGGGTGGTGTTTGGCCGGCCGGGGCAGTCCACCCTCGACCTGCTCGATCTTGAGCGCATTGAAGTCTTGCGCGGCCCGCAGGGCACGCTGTTCGGCAAAAACGCTTCGGCCGGCGTGCTCAACGTGGTCAGCAAAGCTATCCCCGAGCAGACCCAAGGCTATGTCGACTATTCGCACTTTGGCGGTGGCGACGAAAACCGCCTGCGCTTTGGCCTCGGAGGCCGCTTGAACGAGCAGCTCAAAGGTTCGTTGAGCACGCTGTGGGGCGACTATGACGGCAACGTGGAGAATCTCGCCAACGGCCATGATGTAAATGGCTATGAGCGCAAAGGCCTGCGCGGCAAGCTTGAATTCGAACCCAGCGATGAGCTGCGCCTAACCCTGATCGGCGACTACATGAAGGGTGAAGACACCTTGCCCAGTGGCGTCGTCACCCAGGCCAGCACGGCCTTTCGCAACCAGCTGGGCGCGGTCCGGCCGAGCGCGCACAACCGCGACATCAGCAGTGATTTCAAGACCCACGTCGAGGACGAAAACCAGGGCTTCTCGGCCCAGCTTGACTGGCAACTGGGGGATTACACCCTGACCTCGATAAGCGCCTGGCGCGGTTGGGACAACACCCAGTATCAGGACGGTGACCGCCGTGCGCTGTTGCCGCTGACCGCCTCCCATGACAAAGGCACTGTCGACTACGACCAGTACAGCCAGGAGTTTCGCCTGACCTCGCCCAAGGGCCAGTTCAACGAGTACGTACTGGGCGCGTTCTACATGCATGGCACCTCGCGGGAAACCTACCAGCGGCTGTCGGTCAACGGCGGCGTAGCCAACAGTGGCCGCGCCGACTATTCGACGACCAATGACAGCGTTGCCCTGTTCGGTGAAAACACCTTCAACTTCACCGATGATTTGCGGGCCATCTTCGGCCTGCGCTGGACCCACGATGACCTCGAATACGATCACCGCCGGGTGTCCACCTCGCCGACCTCGGTGACCGGCATCCAGCCCTCGACTGCCAGTCAGGGCTCGGTCGATGAAGACGGCTGGAGCGGTCGCACTGGCCTGCAATATGACTTCAACGACAACCTGACCGGCTACGTGACCTATTCACGCGGCTACAAGGGGCCGGCCTACAACGTGTTCTTCAACATGCAGCCGCGCGATACCGGTGCACTCAAGCCAGAAACCTCCGACGCTTACGAGATCGGCCTCAAGAGCACTGCGCTGGACAACCGCCTGGTGGCCAACCTGGCGCTGTTCCATACCGACTACGACGACTACCAGGCCAACTTCTTCGACACCGTGGCCAACCAGGTGGTCACCCGCCTGGTCAACGCCGGCAAGGTCAAGACCCAGGGCGTCGAGCTGGATGCCAGCTTGCAGGTCACCTCGCAGCTGAAACTGTCTGCCGCAGCGGCCTACACCAAAGCTCGCGTCGACCACTTCAACTGCCCAGCGGGCGCGGCTGCCAGCTGCGACATCGACGGCGGCCGCCTGCCGTTCACCCCGGACTGGAAGACCTACCTGCGCGCCGACTATGTGATCCCGCTGGACAACGGCCTGGATATCGAGTTGGCCAGTGACTACAGCTGGCAGGACTCGGTGCAGTTCAGCCTCGACCAGAACCCCGACACCGTACAGGGTGCTTACGGCATCTGGAACGCCAGTGTTGCCCTGGCCGATTACAACGAGGGCTGGCGGGTCGCACTGCTGGGCAAGAACCTTGGCGACAAGTCTTACGCACAGATGCTCTCCAGCGGCGGCGACTATATCTATCGCTCGGTGCCGCGCGATGACGGCCGCTACTTCGGCGTGCAACTGCGCAAGGACTTCTAACCGAGCGGCCAGTCCTGTGGCCGCCTCTTTGCACCGATCAGCGAGTAACTCCGATGAGTACAGCACCCCGTCAACTCAGCCTTGGCGCCTTCATCATGGCCACCGGGCACCACGTCGCCGCCTGGCGTCATCCAGACGTGCCGGCTGATCCGCTGGACTTCGCCACCTACCGGCGCGTAGCTCAGGCTGCCGAGGCGGCCTGCTTCGACGCACTGTTCGTCGCCGACAGCGTGGCCGCGCCGAGTGATGCCCTAGCCAGCCACAGCGCACGCTCGGTGTACTTCGAGCCACTGACATTGCTGTCAGCACTCAGCGCAGTGACCGAGCGCATCGGCCTGATCGCCACGGCCACCACCAGCTACAACGAGCCGTACCATGTGGCGCGCAAGTTTGCCTCGCTCGATCACTTGTCCGCCGGCCGCGCCGGCTGGAACCTGGTGACCTCGGATGCCGCCGCCGAGGCTGGCAATTTTGGTCGCAGTGCACACATCCCGCATGGCGAACGCTATGCCCGCGCTCGCGAGTTTCAGCAGGTCGTGCAGGGGCTGTGGGACAGCTGGGCGGATGATGCGTTTGTCCGCGACAAGGCCAGTGGCGTGTTCCATCACGCCGATGGCGTGCGTGCCCTTGAACATGTTGGCGAGCACTTTCGCGTCAAAGGCCCGCTCAATGTCGCTCGCACGCCGCAGGGCAGGCCGGTGCTGGTGCAGGCCGGTTCGTCCGAGGCCGGACGCGAGCTGGCGGCCGAAACTGCCGAAGTGGTGTTTACCGCGCAGCCTTCACTGGCCCGGGCGCAAGCGTTCTATGCCGACCTCAAGGGCCGCTTGCCGCGCTACGGGCGCGAACCGGATGCGCTGAAGGTCATGCCTGGCGTGTTCATCGTGGTGGGGCAGAGCGAGGCCGAGGCGCAGGACAAGGCCGAGCAGTTTCAGGCGCTGGTCGACCCTCGGGTAGGCGTGGCCTTGCTCGGGCGCATGCTCGGTAACTTCGACCTGTCCGGCTACCCGCTGGACGGCCCGTTGCCGGAGCTGCCACCGACTGAGGACGGCCAGCGCAGCCGCCAGCAGTTGCTCACCGAGCTGGCCGGCAGCGAACAGCTGACCCTGGCCCAGCTTGGCCAGCGCATCGCCGGTGGCCGCGGCCACTACAGCCTGATCGGCACGCCGACGCAGATCGCCGACGAGCTGCAGGCCTGGTTCGAAGGCGCCGCCGCCGACGGTTTCAACGTGCTGGTGCCGCACTTGCCGCAGGGCCTGGAAGACGTCGCCCGCTGGATCGTGCCCGAGCTGCAGCGCCGTGGGTTGTTCCGCCGTGAATACCAGGGCCGCACCCTGCGTGAGCATCTGGGCCTGCAAGTGCCGGCCAATCCCTTCTTTGCCAAACGAGGTCAACCATGAGCTACACCGCCCACCCCGAGCGCTATGCGCGCATGCCGTACCGCCGCGTCGGCCGCAGTGGCCTGGTCCTGCCGGCGTTGTCACTGGGCCTGTGGCACAACTTTGGCGATGCCACGCCGATCGATACCCAGCGCGCGCTGCTGCGCACGGCGTTCGATGCTGGCATCAATCACTTCGACCTTGCCAACAACTACGGCCCGCCGTACGGCAGCGCCGAAAGCAACTTTGGCCGCTTGCTGCGCGAAGACCTGCGCGCCCATCGCGATGAGCTGATCATCTCCAGCAAGGCTGGCTGGGACATGTGGCCTGGGCCCTACGGGCAGGGCGGCAGCTCGCGTAAGTACCTGATCTCCAGCCTCGATCAGAGCCTGACGCGGCTGGGCCTGGACTACGTCGATATCTTCTATTCGCACCGTTTCGACGCCGACACGCCGCTGGAAGAAACTGCGATTGCCCTGGCCGATATCGTCCGCCAGGGCAAGGCGCTGTACATCGGTATCTCGTCCTATTCGGCGGGCAAAACGCGAGAGATCGCAGCATTGCTGCAAGCGCTGAACGTGCCGCTGCTGATCCATCAGCCCTCGTACAATCTGTTCAACCGCTGGATCGAACAGGACCTGCTCGACACCACCGCAGAGGTCGGCGCCGGGGTCATCGTGTTCACTGCGCTGGCCCAGGGGCTGCTCACCGACAAGTATCTGCAGGGCGTGCCGACTGATGCGCGAGTCAACCGTGCCGGCGGCAGCTCGCTGCGCGCCGAGCATTTGTCCGAAGCCAATATCGCTCGCGCCCAGGCGCTCAACGAGATCGCCCACCGGCGTGGCCAGAGCCTGGCGCAACTGGCACTGGCCTGGACCCTGCGCGATCCACGCGTGAGTTCGGCCCTGATCGGCGCCAGCCGGCCCGAGCAGATCATCGAGAACGTTGCGGCTCTGGACAACCTCGCGTTCAGCGCCGAGGAGCTGGCCGAGATCGACCAGTTCGCCGTGGAAGGCGGGATCAACCTCTGGGAAAAACCCTCGACCGACTGGAAGGAGTAAGCCATGACTATTGTTCGCCTGGCCGCAGCACTGCTGTTGGCCCTCGCGGGGACTGTGCAAGCGGCAGATCCGGCCAGTTTGCGCATCGGCTACCAGAAGGGCTCGATCAGCCTGGTGCTGGCCAAACAGCACAGTTTGCTCGAGCAGCGCTTTGCCAATACCAAGGTGCAATGGATCGAGTTTCCGGCCGGGCCGCAGATGCTCGAGGCGCTCAACATCGGCAGCCTGGATATCGGCTCGACCGGCGATATCCCACCGATCTTCGCCCAGGCGGCCGGTGCCGATCTGCTCTACATCGGCGCCGAGCCGGCCAAACCGCGAGCAGAAGTGATTCTGGTGCCCAACGCCAGCACGCTGGCCAGCGTTGCCGAGCTCAAGGGCAAGCGCATCGCCCTGCAGAAAGGCTCCAGCGCGCACAACCTGCTGTTGCGCAGCCTGGCCAAGGCCGGCTTGAGCATCCGCGACGTGCAACCGGTGTACCTGGCCCCGGCCGATGCCCGCGCGGCGTTCGAGCGCGGCAGTGTCGATGCCTGGGCGATCTGGGACCCGTTCTATTCGGCCATCGACGTCGAAGGCAAGGCGCGGGTACTGGCGGACGGGCAGGGTTTGGGCCTGATCGGCCCGTTCATGCTCGGCGCGCGGGGCTATGTCGAAGCCAACCCCGAATTCGTCGGCCAGTTGCTTGAGCAGATAAGCCAGGCCGAGGCGCTGACCCGCAGTGACGAGGCCGGCAGTATCCGCACATTGGCGGACTTCATGGGCATGCCCGAAGAGGTCGTGCGGCGCAGTTTCAGCCATCGTCCGGCGTCGCCAGTGCTTGCCGTCAGTGACGAAATCATCGCCGCGCAGCAGCGCACGGCACAGTTGTTTTTCGACAACCGCTTGCTGCCCAGGCAGGTGCAAATTGCGCCGGCAGTGTGGCGGCGACCGTGATCTATCCCGCAGCAGTACAAAATGTGTATCTGCTTATTTGAGGCTAACTGTATAGGTGGGCGGGCGAGGGCGCTGGGCTACTGTGGGTGCACAACATCTACCCGCTCGGGACACTTGCTCATGTTTGCCTCCTTCGACCTGTTGATGGCGTTCGTACTGTTCGCCTTCGTATCCTCCATCACTCCGGGGCCCAACAACACCATGTTGCTGGCCTCAGGGGTCAACTTCGGCGCGCTGCGGACCATTCCCCACGCGCTGGGGGTCAGTATCGGCTTCATGCTGATGGTGCTGGGAGTGGGCTTTGGTCTGGGTGAAGTGTTCAAGGCCTGGCCTGTGCTGTACACGGTATTGCGCTATGTCGGCGCTGCCTATCTGCTGTACCTGGCGTACAAGATCGCTACCTCCGGGCCGATCTCCGCCAACGGCAAAAGCACGGCCAAACCGATGACCTTTCTCGGCGCTGCGGCGTTTCAGTGGGTCAACCCGAAAGCCTGGGTCATGGCTGTTGGCGCCATTACCACCTACACCCCAGCGCAAGGCTACGTGGTCAACGTGATCGTGATTGCCGCCGTATTCGCCCTGGTCAACCTGCCTAGCGTCGGGATCTGGGTAATGTTCGGCAGTGCCTTGCGCAACCTGCTGCAGAATCCGCGCTGGCTGATGCTGTTCAATGTCCTGATGGCCGTGCTGCTGGTGATATCGCTTTACCCGCTGCTGTTTGTACAATCGGCGTTTTCCTGAACCGGCGAGTACAGCCAAGCGATGCAATTGATCCCCTGGTCTCACGACTGCTCCGAAGGCTTCACCTTGCGCGGCTGGCGCTCACCAGCCAGTGGCAAGCCGTTGCTGCACTTTCTGCATGGCAACGGCTTTTGCAGCCTGGCTTATCAACCTTTGTTGATGCACCTGGGTGAGCACTATGATCTGTGGCTGAGCGATGTGCAGGGGCATGGCGACAGTGACCACGGTGGGGTGTTTCGCGGCTGGAACCGCTCGGCTGAGTTGGCGGTGGAAGCATTCGAGGCCGGCCGCGGAGAGTACGGCGCGGTGCCGCGCTACGCGCTGGGGCACAGCTTTGGTGGCGTGTTGACTGGGCTGATCGTGGCTGATCATCCGCAGTTGTTCGAGCGCGCCGTGCTGCTCGACCCGGTTATCTTCAGCCAGCGCATGCTCGTCACCATGGGCGCTGCCCGGCTGTTTGGCCTGCACCGCAGTCATGGACTGGCGCGCAAGGCGGCCACCCGGCGCAGCCACTGGCCTGACCGCGACGCGGCTTTCGCTGCGTTGCAGGGCAGGGGGATTTTCAAAGGCTGGCACGACTCTGCGCTGCGGGCCTATGTCGAGCATGCGATCGGTGATTGCGGCGAGGGGGTGGTGCTCAAATGCCGGCCTGCGCGTGAGGTCGATATTTTCAGTTCGTCGCCGCAGCGGTTGTGGTCGAATCTGGCCAGGATCAGCACGCCTACGTGCATTCTCTATGGTGAGCAGACGTACCCGTTTGTAGTGGCGTCGGTGCAGCGGCTGGCTGCGCTCAATCCGCAGGTGAGCAGCCAGGCGGTGGCGGGAGGGCATTGCTTCATGCAGGAAGATCCGGCAGCGGCAGCACTGCGGATCGCGAGTTTTCTTGATCATCAAAAGGTTTCAGACTCTGTAGCGATGCAGTAACCCTGGGTGATAGCAGGGTAATTGCCCTGTCAAGGCCGTCCCGGTATAGTGCGATCAATTCTCAAATGCGATTGCATCGCTCACAGGACTCCAGCGTTATGGGCTCGGCTTCTTCCCGCGACTTATCCGCCCATGGCGACATCCACGGCCTGTATGTCGAGCACCACGCCTGGCTCAAGCGCTGGCTGTGGCAGCGGATGGGCTGTCGCAGCGATGCCGCCGACCTTACTCAGGACACCTTCCTGCGGTTGTTTCGCCCCGCAGTTGCGCCCCGCGCATCCGACCTGCGCCAGCCCCGTGCTTACCTGGCCACTGTTGCGCGCCGTTTGATGCTCAACCTGTATCGTCGCCGCTCGGTTGAGCAAGCCTGGTTGCATACCCTGCAACAGATGCCTGAGCAGTGGGCTGCGTCGGCCGAAGAGCAGTATCTGATCCAGGAAGCCCTGCAACTGATAGATTCGCTGCTGCACGGCCTGCCTTCGGTGGTGCGCCGGGCGTTTCTGCTGTCGCAGCTCGAAGGCCACAGCCATGCGGAAATTGCCATGGCACTGGGGGTAACGGTGCGCAGCGTGCGGCGTTATCTGACCCAGGCGATGGAGCATTGCATGCTGCTCGCCATGGCCGATGAGCGGTGAGCGAACGGCCGCTGGAGCGACACATCGTTCGCGAGGCCGCGCGCTGGTACATACGCTTGAACGGCGCCGAGCATAGTCCTGCACTACAACTCCGATTCGAGCGCTGGCGCGATCAGCACCCGGACCACGCGCGCGCCTGGCAGTTGGCGCAGCGGGTAAGTGAGCAGTGGCAAGGCGTTCCCGAGGGCGTCGCGTTACCCACCCTGGAACGAGCCGATGGGCTCAGCCGTCGTGCTGGCCTCAAGGCGCTGATGGTGCTGATGACCGCCGCTCCTGCTGCGCTGGTGGCCTGGCGGCAGACCGATTGGCTGGCCGATGAACGTACCGCGATTGGCGAGCAACGCGAGCTGACCCTGATCGACGGTACGCGCCTGGCCCTCAATACCCAAACTGGCGTGGACATCGTTTTCGATGCCAGCCAGCGGCTGCTGCGCTTGCGTGGCGGGGAGATCCTCGTTATCACGCACCCGGACAGCCTGAGCCGACCGCTATCGGTGCAGACCGAGCAAGGCATCATCCGTGCACTGGGCACGCGCTTCAGCGTGCGTCAGGAGGGCAACGACAGCCAGGTCAGCGTGTTCGCCGGCGCCGTCGCCATTCAGCCTGTGCAGGGCGGCAGCGACTTACACCTGAGCGCTGGGCAGAGCGCCCATTTCGACCGCCGTCAGGTGTCGAGCCCAGCGCCATTGCTTACCGGCGCTGGCGAGTGGGCCAGCGGTGTGCTGCGCGTCGAGCGGATGCCCCTCAACCTTTTCGTCGAAGAACTGAACCGCTACCGACCCGGCTGGGTGCGATGCGATGCACAGGTCGGGCAATTGCTGATCAGCGGCGCGTTCCTGTTGCGCGACACCGACCTGATCCTCAGCGCAGTGTCCCGGGCGCTGCCAGTGCAGGTGGTGTATCGCACGCGGTATTGGGTGAGTTTGCAGGCGCGAACCGTCTGAAAAAAAGTCTGCAACGCCTGTCCGCTTTGCCAGCGCTCGCGTGTCCTCCAGGCACACAGATCTTTTCGATTCGGAGTCTGCATGCCTTTGTCATTTCGTTGCTCACCAATTGCCTGCGCCGTGCAGGTCACAGCTCTGGCTGTGAGCCTCAGCGCCAGTCCCTCGTTGTTTGCCGCCAGCAACCTGCACTACACCATCTCGCCAGGGCCGCTGGGTCAGGTGCTGTCGAGCTTTGCCGCACATTCGGGCATCAATCTCGCCATCGAACCGGCTCTGGTAGAGGGACGCCAGAGTGCCGGCCTGCAAGGTGAATTTGCGCTGCAGGCGGGCTTTTTACGCGTATTGGCCGGTAGCGGTTTGCGGGCGGTTGATCACGGCAACGGCGTGTACGCACTGGCGCCGATCCCCCAAACGGACGCAGCGCTGGAACTCGACGCCACGCAGGTCGTCGACACCCGCTTCAGTAGCACCATTGGCGACGGACCAGTGCCGGGTTATGTGGCCAAACGCACCACGGTCGGCACCAAGACCGACACGCCAATCAATGAAATCCCGCAAAGCATTTCGGTGATTACCCGCGATGAAATGGACCAGCGTGGTGTACAGGATTTCAATGCCGCTGTGGCCTATACCCCCGGGATTCGCGCGTTGGACTACGCAGGCGGGCAAGGCGCCCCGGATATCTTCCTGCGCGGTTTTCGTGCCTTCAACCTGTTCGGTCTGTATCAGGATGGCCTGCGCACCGGCTTCAACCAGTACGACACCAACTTTGAAACCTTTGGCCTGGAGCGAGTCGATGTGGTCAAAGGTCCCGCTTCGGTGCTGTTCGGGCAGATGGCGCCGGGTGGGGTGGTCAACATGACCAGTAAACGCCCGCAGGAAACGCCGATTCGTCATCTCGAAGTGCAGTACGGCAGCTTCGACCGGCGCCAGCTGGGTCTTGATGTCGGTGATCAGCTCGATAACGACGGCACCCTGTTCGGTCGGCTGGTCCTGCTACAGCGCGAGAGCGACACCCAGGTCAGGCACGCCCCAGATGACCGCACTTATGTAGCGCCGTCCCTCACCTGGAAACCCGACGATGCCAATACGCTGACGCTGCTTGGCAGTTACAGCAAGAGCCGTACGGGTGGCTCGGAGCAGAGTTTTCCGTTGATTGGTACCGTGCGCAAAAGCCCCTATGGCCATATTGATTCAGACACCGACCTGGGCTGGAAGGGCAGCTATTACCACAGCGAAAACACGGTCATCGGCGTGCAGTACGAGCATCAGTTCGACAATGGCTGGAAGCTGCAGCAAAACCTGCGCTACATGCATTCCAATGTTGGTTACCTGTCCAGTGGTCCTGATGTGGTACTCAACGCCGACGGCCGTACCCAGGACATCGGTTTGCAACTGCGGCCCAAAAACAGCGATACCTTCCTCATTGACAATCATCTGCAGGGGCTGGTCGACACGGGTCCGTTGCAGCACATGTTGCTGGCCGGTCTGGATTATTCGCATTACAAGGCCCGCGAAACGCGCCGTAACGGCGACCCCGATCCGGAGGTCGAGATGATCGACCTGTATCGCCCGGTCTACGGTGGTGCGGCCATCTGGTACGACCCTTTGCAGCGCTCTACCGACACCCGTTTGCAACAGGTCGGGCTGTACCTGCAGGATCAGATCAAGCTCGACCGCTGGGCGCTGACCCTGGGTGGCCGTCAGGATTGGTCCACCGCCTGGGAGGAGGGCTTGTACTTCGGTACAGAGCAGGTCGATACCGTGCAGCGTGACCGCAAATTCACCGGCCGCGTGGGCCTTGCCTACCTGTTCGACAATGGCATCGCACCCTATGCCAGCTACAGCACTTCGTTTCAGCCCAACCCGGAAGCCTACCGTGACGGCACGCTGTTCGAGCCGACTGAAGGCCGCCAGTACGAGATTGGCGTTAAGTACCAGCCGCCCGGTTATGACGCTTTCATCACCCTTTCGGCGTTTGATCTGGTGCAGACGAATGTCTCCACCACCGATCCGGTCAATCCCGGTTTCTCGGTGCAGAGCGGCGAAGTGCGTTCACGTGGCATCGAGCTGGAAGGCAAGGCCAGCCTCAGCCATGAGCTGAACGTGCTGGCGTCCTACGCTTACCTGGATGCCGAGATCACCCAGGACAACAGGTTCGAGGGCAACGCGCCGCGGGCGACTGCGCGCAATACCGCCAGCCTCTGGCTCGACTACACGATCGCAGACGGTGCGCTCAAAGGCGTAGGTATGGGGCTTGGACAGCGCTATGTTGGCTCGTCATATAACGTGCAGCACACCGCGAAGACGCCCCATTACCTGCTGACCGATGTCACCTTGCGTTACGACCTGGCGGGTAACGGGCTGGACGGTATGAGGGTGTCGGTTACGGCCAGCAACCTGTTCGACAAGCACTACTTCCAGCCAGGCTTTTACGAAGACTCGGTGCTTTACGGCAACCGGCGCAACGTGATTGCCAGCCTGAGCTACGACTGGTAGCGGCGCTGGCCCGGAGCCCTTTCAGGCGGTAAGGGGCTGACGCAATCAGTGCGCCTGCCCAGACTGTTTTTTACGCAAGGCAGCCGCCACCTCGGCCTCGATCGCGTAGGCCGGGGCTTCCAGCTCGTTGTAGTTGCGCGTGTAGCGCCGGGCGAACTCGCTGACGCCCAGCTCTTGATACTGCTGTACATGCTTGAGCTCATGGGCCCACAACGCGACATTGTTCTCGGCATCGCTGGCATGGCGAAAGATCACCGTGTCGATCAAGGTCACCGCGTTCACATCGGGGTTTTGCAGCAGGGCATTGGCGGCGCTGACCTGCTGTTGGTCACCGACCCGGTAGCGCACGGCGTCGAGCACGGCAAAGTCGTACCAGGCGTCTAACTGAACGCGGATATGCAGCGGGATCGGCTCGGTGCCGAGTGCAGTGGCGTCGGCCTGAGCTTGTTGCAGGGCGAAGACCAGGCCGCTTGAGGCCATGTGTTCGACATCCTGCAGGATCTGCCCAGCCTGGCCGGGGTCGAAGGGGGTGCAGAAACAACCCATCAAGCACACTTGATACTGGCCCGCCGGGCAGGTGTCTGCGGCAGCTGCAGGTCGGGCCAGGGCCAGGGTCAGGCTGAGCCACAGCAGCAGGGCAGGCCTCAAGCGAGCACCTTGGCGACCAGGCTGCGGCTGGCCTGCAGCAGTTCGCTTTGCACGGTTTCGCTGGCCAACATGCGCCCGACCACCACCGCGCCGACACATTGGCTGATCAAGGCCCAGGCCAGTTCAGGATCATCCAGGGTCTCGCTCCAGGCTGCATGCAGTACGACCAACCAGTGCTCTGCCTCCTGGCGTACGGTTTGGTCGGCGCGGGCGATCTCCACCGCCAGTGGCGGCAGCGGGCAGCCTTGTTCGGCGTTGTGCAGATGGGCCAGGCTCAGGTACTGCTCCAGGCAGCGGGCCAGACGCTGGCGTTGGGCGCCGCGCGCGGCCAGGCGGGCGAGGGGGCTGTTGCTCAGCTCACGGCGAACGATCTCGCTGAACAGGTCGTCCTTGCACGGGAAGTGGTTGTAGAACGCGCCGCCGGTGAGGCCAATAGCTTTCATCAAATCAGCCACGCCGGTGCTGGCGAAGCCGCCGCGCTTGGCCAGTGCGCCGCTGCTGGCGATGAGTTTTTCGCGGGTCTGCAGTTTGTGTTCAGTGGAGTAGCGCATCCAGATGATCTCCGCGCCCGGGCTTGACGGTGGTCGGATCATAACATAGCGTTCGTTTACTAAATGATCGTTCACCAATGGAGGTGGCCGTGGCGGAACAAGACAAGGTGGTGCTGGTGATTGGTGCCGGCGATGCGACCGGCGGAGCCATTGCCAAGCGCTTTGCCCGCGAGGGTTATATCGCCTGTGTGACCCGTCGCGACGCGGCCAAGCTGCAGCCGTTGCTGGGCGAGATCAATGCCGAGGGTGGCCGGGCGCATGGCTTTGGCTCCGATGCGCGCAGCGAGGAGGAGGTCGCCAGCCTGATCGAAACCATCGAGCGCGATATCGGCCCGATCGAAGCTTTCGTGTTCAATATCGGCGCCAATGTGCCGTGCAGCATCCTCGATGAAACCCCGCGCAAGTTCTACAAGATTTGGGAGATGGCTTGCTTTGCTGGTTTTCTGACCGCTCAGGCAGTAGCCAGGCGCATGGTCACTCGCGAGCGCGGCAGCATCATCTTTACCGGCGCCACCGCCGGCACCCGTGGCGCGGCGGGGTTTGCCGCGTTCGCCACCGCCAAGCATGGCCTGCGGGCGCTGGCGCAGAGCATGGCGCGGGAGCTGGGGCCGCGTAATATCCATGTTGCCCATGCAGTGGTCGATGGGGCCATCGACACCGCGTTCATTCGCGACAACTTCCCTGAACGGTATGCGCAAAAAGACCAGGACGGCATCCTCGACCCTGCGCACATTGCCGACAGTTACTGGTTTTTGCATGCCCAGCCCCGGGATGCCTGGACCTTCGAGCTGGACCTGCGGCCGTGGATCGAACGCTGGTAAAACTGCCCTGCAAAGGATCGAGCGATGAGTAAATCCGTGGAGTTTTTCTTCGACCTCGGCAGCCCAGCCAGTTATCTGGCCTGGACGCAACTGCCCGAGCTATGTGCGCGCCATGCTGTGCAACTGGTCTATCGGCCGATGCTGTTGGGGGGCGTGTTCCAGGCGACCGGCAACGCATCGCCAGTCATGGTCCCGGCCAAGGGCCGCTACATGATGCTCGACCTGCAGCGGTTCGCGCAGCGCTATGGCGTGGCATTCGGGCTGCCAGCTGGCTTTCCGCTCAATACCCTGGGGTTGATGCGCGGGGTGACGGGCATGCAATTGCAGGCACCTGAGCGCTTTGAGGCCTTGCTTGCGTTGCTGTTCAACGCACTTTGGGCAGAGCAACGCGCACTGGGCGATGCGCAGGTGTTGGAGCAGACGTTGGCTGCTGGCGGTTTCGATCCACAGCAGTTCGCCGAGCTGGCAGCGCAAGTCGAGGTCAAACAGGCATTGAAAGCGGCAACCGAGGAAGCAGTTACGCGCGGCGTATTTGGCGCGCCGACCTGTTTTGTCGAGGGGCAGATGTTCTTTGGTCAGGACCGGTTGGACTTTGTCGAACAGGCCTTGCGCTAGCTATCCAGGCCTAGCAGTAGCTCAATCTGTCGGCGCTCCCAGATGCTTAGCAGCTCGACCGGGTTGGTGCCGTAGCGCTGCCAGCTGTCACCGTTGCTGCTGACACCTTGCGGGTTGCAGCAGCTGGCGCAGTGGGCGAGGCCTTCGGGATCGATGATCAAACTCAGTTGCCAGCCGGCGCTGCTGACTTCGATCAGGTCTGGGCGCGGGCGCGCACAGACCTGCAACGGCTCCACCCCCATCGCAACATCACGCAGGCATTGGTATACCTCACGGCTGCTGGGCGCGCGCATGCTGTCGATCAGAAGTTGGCCGGGGTGTTGGCGCTGATGATCTCAGCCTCGTCCTGGCCGATGTTCTTGAAGCTGTGGGCCAGGGTAGTGGGAATGTAGTAACCATCGCCGGCATTGAGCACGCTGACCTGGCCGTCTACCCACAGCTCAATGGTGCCGCGGGTAACCAGGCCGCATTCTTCGCCTTCGGCATGCACGATCGGCTCGCCGGAATCGGCGCCAGGCGCATACAACTCACGCAGCATACGCATCTGCCGGCCTTCGACGCTGGCACCGACCAGCAGCATGCGCAGGCCGTTGCGGCCCAGGTCGGGCTGGTCGCCGCCGCGGAAGACAAAGCGCTCTTCGCGCACCGGGGTATCGAAACTGAAGAACTCCGCCAGGGACATGGGGATGCCTTCAAGCAGCTTTTTCAAGGAACTGACAGAGGGGCTGACGCGGTTTTGCTCGATCTGCGAGATGGTCGAATTGGTCAGGCCGCTGCGGCGAGCCAGTTCTCGTTGCGAGAGGCCGTTGCGTTCACGCACCAGTTTGAGTCGTGTCCCCGTGTCCATTAGCCGCCTTGTCTGTACTGATGAGTGGTGTAAAAAATAATAAGCGACGCATTAAAACACACTCTTGTCAGCAACGCGCTGCGCATCTAAACGGCGCTGGTCGTGGTGGCTTGAGTCACGGCCAGCGCCTGCTGCAGCTTATTTGCCGTCGCGCAGCGGCCCCGGCCACATGCTTTTGAACACAGCATCGCGGCGGACCCAGGCGTGCATCAATGCCGCACCCAGATGCACCAGCACCGTGGCAAACAGCAGATAGCCAGCCCAGCTGTGTGCGCCTCGCAGCAGCGCATACAGCTGCAGGTCGTGCGGGGCAATGGCCGGCAACTGCAAGGGGCGTGGATAACCACCGGCCGAGAGCATCGCCCAGCCCAGCAGCGGCATGCTCAGCATCAGGCCATACAGGGCAATGTGCGAGGCCTTGGCGGCTAGCCGCTGCAGCGCGGGCAGGTCTGCCGGCAGCGGTGGATGGGGAACTGTCAGGCGTACAGCGATGCGCACCAGCACCAGCAGCAACAGCAACAGGCCGGTTGCCTTGTGCAGTTCCACCAGCAACGGATGGCGGGTCGACAGGTCGCTGACCATGCCCACGCCGATAAACAGCATGGCCAGGATCAGCACCGCCATCAGCCAGTGCAGCAACCGCGCGAAGGGGTGAAAGGCAGCAGGTTTCATGGCCGTACTCCAGTGTTGAGAGACTCGCGGCTACGCCGATTGAAGGACTCCGAGTAGGCCGCCGAGCGTGCTGCCAGGATCGGATCGGCAGTGGCCTGAATGCCGCTCGGCAGAATCAGCGGGTCGAAGTTGAGGTCACGGCAGGCGCCTTGCTCGGGGGCATCGACGGCATTGATCACCAGCGTGCCGGCATCGATGCTGCGCCGTTGCGCCGGCCACGGTTTGGACGGGTCTTCCAGCGGGTCGCCCGGCTCGGCCAGCACCAGGCGCAAGGTCCAGCGCAGTGGGCCCTGGCTCAGCCGTTGGGCGAGGTCGTGCTGCAAGAACAGCGTGTCGCTGACCTGTGCGGGGAGGGCGCTATAGGGTGTTTGCGGCTCGACCTGCCAGCGCACCGGCTGCTCTTTGCCCTGGCGGTCGATCAGGCGGAAGGCGTTGATGCTGTGGTATTGGGTGCTGGCGAAGCTGTCGCTGGGCTTGTATGAGGCCGCCCATTGGCGAAACGCCGCACTTTCCGGGTGCTCGGCAAAAAACGCCTGCATACGCGCCGGGTCCGGCTTGCCGGTGGCAGGATCCGGGGTCATGGCCAGCACCTGTTGGTAGAACGCCTCTGGGGTGCCGATTGCCAGTACCGGCGGGTTGTTCATGCCGGTGCGCCAGAGCTGGCCGTCGTCGGTGGCAAATTGCAACGCCATGCTTCGCACGGGCACACCGGTGTCAGGCGTGGCCGGGTTGGCGCCGCCAATGGCGAAGCGGCCGATCACTGGCACCCGCGCCTGCTCGAAGACCCGCGCGCTGGACAACGGCGCGGCCAGCCCGCTGCTCTCGAAGTAGCCGGTGACGCAAAGGCCTTTGGCGTGGTTCTTGCGATACCCGGGGTGGTGCCCGGCCTGGGCTTCGAAGGTGTCGATGATGCGTTGCGGGCTGAGTTTGGGGCCGCCGATCCAGCCAGCGGTGTAGGCAAACGCGCAGCCGGCGACGAGCAGGCCGGCGGCAATGGCCGTCAGCCGCCAAAGCTTGGCGGGGCCGTGCACGGGGGTGTTCATAGGCAACATCCGGATCAGTGAAGATGCGAGTACGACGGGGCGCGGTGCAACTTATTCCAGCCGCCCGGGAATAAATTTCGTGGCGCTGCGTCTGCCCCTTACACTGACTGCCCATGGGCCGGAATCACAGCATGCACGATCTCGACGACTCGCAATGGCGCGAACTGCTGCAGCGCCTGCGCCGCTTTGCCGTGTGGCTGACGCGCGAGCCGGGCAGTGCCGACGACCTGGTCCAGGCCACCATCGAACGCGCCTTGAGCCGTAGTGGCCAGCAGCGCGAGGCCGAGGCGCTGCGGGCGTGGCTGTTCAGCATCCTCTATCGGCTGTTTCTCGACAGCAAGCGCCGCGACCGGCTGCACCGGCGCTGGCTGGCCTGGTTCAGCGGCGGCCAGGAGATCAGCGAGCCGATCGGCGACAATACCGAAGACATCATCTTCGCCCAGGCCGACTTGCAGGCATTTGCCCAGTTGTCGGCCGAGCAGCGCGCGCTGCTGTTGCTGGTCAGCGTCGAGGGCTTGAGTTACAAGGAGGCCGCCGAGGCCTTGGCTATCCCTATCGGCACGGTGATGTCGCGTTTGTCGCGGGCCCGTGCAGCATTGCGCCAACTGACCGAGGGCAGCCCAGCGTCCCCGGCCTTGCGGAGATTGAAATGACACGCCTGACCCCCACCGAGCACGAGTTGCACGCCTATATCGACGAGCGCCTCGACCCTGTGCGCCGCGCTGAAGTCCACGCGTGGCTGGCCGCCAATCCGCAGGAGGCTGCGCGTATCGAGGCCTGGCGCAACGACGCCCGGCGCCTGCGCGCGGCTCTGGCCGGCTTTGGCGAACTGGCCCCTGGCCCGCAGCTGGAGCTTGGCCAGTTGCAACGGCGTCTGCGTCAACGGCATGTACGCCGGCTGGCGACGGCTGCGGCGTTGCTGTTGAGCCTGGGCGTCGGCGGCATGGGCGGCTGGCAGGCGCGGCAAATGAGCATGGCATCAATCGAATTGCCCATGGCCGATGCGCTGCAGGCCCATCGGTTGTTTGTCGGCAGCAGCGCTTTGGATATTCAGGCCAGCGACCCTGGCCAGCTGCGCGCCTGGCTGGGCAGCCATTTCAATCGGGTCGGCCAATTGCCCGACCTGGCCGGCTTGGGCTTTCAGCCAGTGGGTGCGCGCCTGCTGAGCAACGAGCAAGGGCCGGCGGCGCTGGTGGTGTTCGAAGACAAGCAGGGCGAGCGGGTCAGCCTGTTCATGCGCCTGCCCGGCGAGCACTTTGCCAAGATGCCGACCGGTCAACGCACCGATGGCCAGCTGGAAGCGCGCTACTGGTCGCATGGCGCCTACAACTTCGCGTTGGTCAGCGACGCTGACGATCAGCGCAGCGAGTCGCTGCGTGAAGTCCTTGGCGTCAGCCTGTAGCGGTTGCTGTCAGCCGCGCATCTGTTCGATCAGGTGCCACAAGCGCGGGTCGTTGAAATCATCGATAACCAGTTGCGCGCCGGCTTGCTGCAAGCGTTCGGCCGTCTGGGTGGTGGCTATGGCCACGGTGAAGATCCCGGCAGCGCTGGCAGCGGTTACGCCGGGCAGTGAGTCTTCAAACGCCAGCGCATGCTCGGCATTCGCCTGCAGCCGCTCCAGGCCGGTCAGGTAGGGCAGCGGATCGGGCTTGGCCCGCGCCAGTTCGTCGGCTACCAGCACCTGCGTGAAACGCTGGGTCAGGCCCATTGCGCCAAGCATGTGTTCGGCATTCAAGCGCGGCGCATTGGTCACCACACACATGCCGATGGCCTCTGCCTGGGCGTAATCGAGCAAACGCAGTAACCCAGGCAACGGTTGCAGTTCAGGGGCGAGCTCGCGAAACAGCGCTTCCTTGCGCTCCGCCAGCGCCTGGCGCTGCGCCGGGCTCTGATCTGGGAACAGCCTGGCGAATAGCTCACCGTTGGCCTGACCGCTGATCTGTTCATCGAACTGGGCCTGAGTCAGCTCGCGGCCGTCCTGCTCGTGCAGCAGTTGGCGGAAGGCTTGCAGGTGCAGCGTGTCGGTATCGGTCAGGGTGCCATCGAGGTCAAACAGCAGGGCGGTCAGCATCGGTTATCCATAAGCTTGAACATCGTGCGGGGAATCATAACCAATGCGCACGACGAAGGGGGCTGTTCAGTTTTAGCAGAAAAGAGTACAAATGTGCTCCATGGACAATATGACCCCCAAACGCCGCGCGATTCTGGCTTTTATCCGCGAGCGCATTACCGATCACAGCCAGCCTCCGAGCCTCGCCGATATCGCCGAGCGCTTTGGTTTTGCCTCTCGTAGCGTTGCCCGCAAGCACATCAGTGCGCTGTGCCAGGGCGGCTACATCGACGTCACGCCCAATCAGGCCCGCGGTATCCGCCTGGCCGAGCCTTTGCGCCGGCCAGAAATCCTCGAGCTGCCGGTCCTTGGCCAAGTCGCTGCTGGTGCGCCGATCGGGCCTGACCTGGATATCCACGAGCAGTTGCTGCTCGACCCAAGCCTGTTCCGGCGCACGCCCGACTACCTTCTCAAGGTGCGCGGCGAGTCGATGATCGACGACGGCATATTTGACGGTGACCTGGTCGGCATCCGCCAGCAAGGCGAAGCCGACGACGGCCAGATCGTGGTCGCCCGGCTGGATGGCGAGGTCACTATCAAGCGTCTGCAGCGCATCCCCGGCGGCTTTCGTTTGCTGCCGCGCAACCCGGCCTATGCGCCGATCGAGGTTGGCCCTGAGCGCGACTTCTGTATCGAAGGGGTCTTCTGCGGCCTGCTGAGGCGCGACTGATGGGCGCCGTGGTCGATCTGGACGGCCTGCTCGACCAGCGCCGAATTTGGCGTGGCCGGCAAACCCAGGCGCGCCCGCTCGGCCTGCAGCCAACCGGCCATGCCCAGCTCGATGAGCGCCTGCCCGACGGCGGTTGGCCTGCCGCTGCGCTGAGTGAGCTGCTGTTGGCCAGTCCAGGCTGTGGTGAATTGCAATTGTTATGGCCGAGCCTGGCCCGGCTCACCGCAGAGTCCGGGCGGGTGGTGCTGATTGCACCGCCGTTTATCCCTTTTGCGCCGGCGTGGCAGGCAGCCGGGGTTGATCTGCGCTGGCTGACCCAGGTCGAGGCTGCGCCTACCGATGCCTTGTGGGCTGCCGAGCAGTGCTTGCGCTCGGGCAGTTGTGCAGCGGTGTTGTGCTGGCCCGAACGGGCCGATGATCGCGCCTTGCGCCGCTTGCAGGTGGCTGCCGAAACCGGCCAGGCGCTGGCGTTTGCCTGCCGCCCGCAGCACGCGGCGCACAACCCGTCACCGGCGGCGCTACGTATTGCTGTTGATACCCGGCCCGCACAATGGCGGGTGCTAAAGTGCCGCGGCGGCATGCCGCCTGCTGTGCCCATTGCCAGTCGCGGGCAGGGTTGATGCAGCATGTTGTGGGCCTGCATTTTATTGCCGCAGCTGACGCTGGACAGCGTCCTGCGTGAACGCGATGACCCGGATACGCCGCTGGTATTGATCGGCGGGCCGACTCAGCGCCGGGTGCTGCAAGCGGTCAACCCGGCTGCTGCCAGGCTCGGCTTGCGCGCCGGGCAGACGCTGACGGCCGCCCGCGCATTGGCCGATGGTTTCACCTGCGTTGAAGCCGACCCGGCCCAGGTCGAGCAGGTTCAGCAGTTGCTGGCTGCCTGGGCCTACCGCTACAGCGCGCAGGTCAGCCTGCATTATCCGCGGGCCTTGCTGCTCGAGGTCGGTTCCAGCCTGCAGTTGTTCGGGCCATGGCCTGTGCTCCAGGCGCGCCTGCGCGAAGAGCTGGATGCTCTGGGGCTGCGCCAACGCATTGTGCTGGCGAGCAACCCGGTGGCTGCTCGCATGCTTGCCAACTGTCATGACGGCCTTGCCCTGAGCGATGCCGACGACACCCGCGCGGCCCTGGCCAAGCTGCCGATCAACAAGGTCGGGCTGCCCACCGAGGCCAGCGAGGCCTTTATGCGGATGGGCCTGCGTCAGCTCGGTGAGGTGCTTGGCCTGCCGCGTGATGCGCTGGCCCGGCGCTTTGCCGCCGGGGTGCAGCTGCATCTGGATCAACTGCTGGGGCTGCGCAGTCTGGGTCTCGAGTTCTACCTGCCGCCGGACCGCTTCGAGACGCGTCTAGAGCTCAACTTCGACGTTGAATCGCATCAGGCCTTGCTGTTCCCGTTGCGGCGGATGATCAACGACCTGGCGGCGTTTCTGGCCGGGCGCGACTGTGGCGTGCAGCGCTTCGAGCTGCACCTTGAGCATGTTGAGGGCCCGGACACCGTGCTCAAGGTCGGGTTGTTGGCCGCCGAACGTGATGCGACCCTGCTGTTCGAGCTGGCCCGCGGGCGCCTCGAGCCGCTGCGCATCACTGCGCCGGTGCGCAACCTGCGTTTGCTGGCAGCAGACCTGCCGGCCTTTGTGCCGCAGCATCAAGCGCTGTTCGACCCGCGCGCGCAACAGGCGCAGCCGTGGGAGCAACTGCGCGAACGGCTGCGCGCGCGGCTGGGTGATGAAGCGGTGCAGGGCCTGCGTGCCGAAGCCGATCATCGCCCCGAGTGCGCTTGGCAACTTGCCAGCCAAGGTGCGTCCGGGCCGCTGCAGGCTGCTGTAGATAGCCGCCCGGGTTGGTTGTTGGCGGCCCCTTTGCGCTTGAGCGAGGCCGATGTGCAGCTGTTGGGGCGAGCCGAACGGATCGAATCGGGCTGGTGGGATGGCGGCGATGTGCGCCGTGACTACTACCGCATCGAAACCCGTGAAGGCTTGCGCGGCTGGGCCTATCAAGACCTCGCCGAGCCTGGTCCGCTGTGGTTGCAGGGGTGGTTCGCATGAGCGCCGGCGGCTATGCCGAGCTGCATTGCCTGTCGAACTTCAGCTTCCAGCGTGGCGCTTCCAGTGCCGATGAGTTGTTCAAACGTGCCCGCGAGCAAGGCTATACGGCGCTGGCGATCACCGATGAGTGCACCCTGGCCGGTATCGTACGCGGCTGGCAAGCCGCCAAAGCGCACCAACTGCGGCTGATCGTCGGCAGCGAAGTACGCTTGCAGGACGGGCCGAAACTGGTTTTGCTGGTCGAGAATCTGCGCGGCTATCAGAGCCTGTGTGGCTTGATCACCCGCGCCCGGCGGCGGGCGGGCAAAGGCGAGTATCAGTTGTTTGCTGCGGACCTTGAGGCCAATTGCGAGGGCTTGCTGGCGCTATGGATACCGGATGAGGCTGACGACGCGAACGCCGCTCAGTGGCTGCGTGAGCTGTTTGGCGAACGGCTGTACCTGGCCGTGCACCTGCACCGTGGCGCTGACGACACTACGCGCCTGGCTCGTTTGCGCACGCTGGCTACCCAGTTAGACATTCGCGCTGTGGCCTGTGGTGATGTGCACATGCACAGCCGTGGACGGCGCGCCCTGCAGGATTGCATGACCGCCGTGCGCCATCACTGCACGATTACCAGCGCCGGGCGTTACCTGTTCGCCAACGGCGAACGCCACCTGCGCAGCCTGGCTCAGCTCAACGAGCTGTACCCTGCAGACTTGCTCGAACAAAGCCAGTTGATCGCCGAGCGCTGTCACTTCGACCTGAGTGAACTGAAATACCAGTACCCACGCGAAGTAGTGCCGCCAGGGCAAACCCCGGCCAGTTGGCTGCGCCACCTGTGTGAACAGGGCCTGCCCCGGCGTTGGCCGGACGGCGCCAGTGCCGAGGTGCGCCAGGTCCTCGACAAGGAGCTGGCGCTGATCGAAGAGCTGCACTACGAGAGCTACTTTCTCACCGTGCACGACATCGTCGATTTCGCCCGCAAGCAAGGCATTCTCTGTCAGGGCCGCGGTTCGGCGGCCAACTCGGTGGTGTGTTTTGTGCTCGGCATCACCGAGCTTGATCCGATGCAGCATCATCTGCTGTTCGAACGGTTTCTCTCACGCGAGCGCAACGAGCCACCCGACATTGATGTGGACTTCGAGCACAACCGCCGCGAAGAGGTCATTCAGTATGTGTTCCGCCGCTATGGTCGCCACCGTGCGGCACTGACCGCCGTGGTCAGTACCTATCACGCGGCTGGCGCGGTGCGCGATGTGGCGCGGGTGCTCGGGCTGCCGGCCGATCAGGTCGATGCGCTGGCCAAGTGCTGCGGCCGCTGGACGGATCGCATCCCCGATGCGCAGCGCCTGGCCGAGGCGGGCTTCGAGGCGCAAAGCCCGTCGTTGCGGCGGATTCTGGTGCTGGCCGGCGACCTGATCGGTTTCCCCCGGCACCTGTCGCAGCACCCTGGGGGCTTTGTCATTTCCGAGCAACCGCTGCACCAGCTGGTGCCGGTGGAAAACGCGGCGATGGCCGAGCGCACGGTGATCCAGTGGGACAAGGACGACCTCGATATGGTCGGCCTGCTCAAGGTCGACGTGCTGGCGCTGGGGATGCTCAGCGCGCTTCGCCGTTGTTTCGATCTGCTCGCGCAGCACCGTGGGCGCCATTTGACCCTGGCTACCATTCCCAGCGAAGACCCAGCGACCTACGCCATGATCAGCCGCGCCGAGACCATCGGTGTGTTTCAGATCGAATCACGCGCGCAGATGGCCATGCTGCCGCGGCTCAAACCCAAGACGTTTTATGACCTGGTAATCGAAGTGGCGATCGTCCGCCCGGGCCCGATTCAGGGCGACATGGTCCACCCGTATCTGCGCCGGCGGCTAAAGCAGGAAGAGGTGACGTATCCGTCGCCAGCGCTCGAGGCCGTGTTCAAACGCACGCTGGGTGTGCCGTTGTTCCAGGAACAGGTCATGGAGTTGGCGATGGTTGCCGCCGACTACAGCCCTGGCGAAGCCGATCAGTTGCGCCGCAGCATGGCCGCCTGGAAGCGGCACGGCGGCCTTGAACCGCATCGCGTGCGCTTGCTCGAGGGCATGCTGCGTAACGGCTACGAGCTGGCCTTTGCCGAGCGCATCTTCGAGCAGATCAAGGGCTTTGGCAGTTATGGCTTCCCTGAGTCGCACGCTGCCAGCTTTGCCTTGTTGTGTTACGCCAGCAGCTGGCTCAAGTGCCACGAGCCGGCGATCTTCACCTGTGCCTTGGTCAACAGCTGGCCAATGGGCTTCTACAGCCCTGACCAGTTGCTCCAGGACGCCAGGCGCCAAGGGATCGAAGTGCGCCCGGTGGACGTCTTTTACAGCGAGTGGGACTGCACCCTTGAGCCGTTGGCCGGCGGCGCCTTGGCGATCCGCCTGGGCTTGCGCCAGATCCGCGGGTTTACCCAAGCCGATGCCTTGCGCCTGGCACAGGCCAGGCAGCAACGACCTTGGCGCGATGTCGAAGACATGTGCCTGCGCGCCGAACTCGACAGCCGTGCCCGCGCGCGCCTGGCAGATGCCGGGGCGTTGCGCGGGTTGGCCAGCGATCGTCATCAGGCCCGCTGGCAGGTGGCTGCCGTGCAGGCGCAACTGCCCTTGTTCGCCGATATCGGCAGCGTAGGCGAGCAGGCCGTGGCGTTGCCAAGGCCAACCGTGGCGCAGGACCTGGTAGCCGATTACGCCACCCTTGGCACCACCCTTGGGCCGCACCCGTTGAGTCTGTTGCGCCCGCGTCTGCGCGCGCTGGGTTGTCGCAGTTCGGCGGAGCTGGACAGCGTCGAGCATGGCGATGCCATTGCTGTGACCGGTCTGGTGGTTGGCCGGCAGCGTCCTGGCACGGCCAGCGGGGTGACGTTTGTCACCCTGGAAGACGAGGCGGGCATGGTCAACGTGGTGGTCTGGCGCGACCTGGCCGAGCGTCAGCGGCGGGCGCTGGTTGGCGCCCAGTTGCTCAAGGTCAGTGGCCGACTGGAACACGAGAAGGGCGTCAGGCACTTGATTGCCCGGCGCCTGGAAGACGTCAGCCCGCTATTGCAAGGGCTGGACGTGCGCAGCCGCGACTTTCACTGAGGCCCGCCTAGACCATCGCCAGGTGCTGCTTGCGCGTAGGCGGGGCAAAGGCCTGATCAATCGCTTGCAGGTCGGCAGCGCTCAAGCACAGCTCGCCTGCCGCGGCATTGAGCTGCACATGCCTTGGGTCGACGGCCTTGGGGATGGCAATCACTCCCGCATGGCGGGTAACCCAGGCCAGGCTGACCTGCGCTGGGGTGGCGTTATGGCGCTCGGCGATTTCGGCTATCAGCGGATGCTGCAGTAGCTGACCTGCTTGGGCCAGTGGGCAGTAGGCCATGATCGGCATCTGCTGCGCCTGGCTCCAGGGCAACAGGTCGAACTCGATGCCGCGTTGGGCCGGGTTGTACAGCACCTGGTTGGCTGCACAGGCCGCGTTATCAAGCTCGATCATGTCATCCAGATCGAAGTTGGAAACACCCCAGCGGCGAATCTTGCCCTGTTCGCGCAAACGCTCGAAGGCCTCGACGGTTTCTTCCAGCGGATACTGGCCACGCCAGTGCAGCAGGTACAGGTCAATGCAATCGGTGCCCAGCCGGCGCAGGCTGCGCTCGCAGGCTTGCGGCACGCCGCGCTGGCTAGCGTTGTGCGGGTAGACCTTGCTGACCAGAAACACCTGGTCACGGCGACCAGCCATGGCGGCGCCGACCACTTCCTCGGCGCCACCTTCGGCATACATCTCGGCGGTGTCGATCAGGCTCATGCCAAGCTCGATGCCTTGCTGCAAGGCCGCCACCTCGGCGGCCTTGCGCGCCGGGTCTTCGCCCATGTACCAAGTGCCTTGGCCTATGGCGGCAACGCGGCGGTCTGCAAGTTCTACTGTGCGCATGTCAACTCCTGTGGCGGGGTGTGGGCAATGACGACATCCAGCAGCGCCTCGGCTGCGGTTGAAAGCTTGTGTTCACTCAGCGAAATAACGCCAATACGCCGCTCGACGCTGGGTTCAACCAAGGCGACGCAGCGGGCGCCAAGCTCCTGCATCTGCTTGATGCACAGGGCCGGCACAGCGCTGACGCCAAGGCCATTGGCGACCATGCGGCCGATGGTGGTCAACTGATGGCTCTCGAACGCCACGGTCAACTTGCCGTGGCCGGCGGCGACGTTTTGTTCCAGCAGCAGGCGCACCGCAGACGGTCGTTGCAGGGCGATGAAATCTTCGGCCAGCAATGCCTGCCAGCTCACCTCATGCTGCAGCGCCAGCGGTGAGTCTGCTGGCACCACCGCCACGAAGCGGTCCATGTACAGCGGCACAAAGCGCAGGCCGTCGAGGTTGTCCGGCTCGAAACCAATGCCTAGTTCGACGCGGCGATGGCGTACCAGTTCCTGCACCTGTTCATTGATCACGTCATGCACGGTGACGTTGACCCGCGGATAACGCTGGCGAAACACCTTCAATGCCTGCGGCAGCAGGTTGCCGGCAAAGGCCGGCATCGCCGCCACCGAGACCCGCCCCAGTTGCAAGGTAAAGCGCTGGCGCAGCATCTCTTCGGTGTCGTCCCAGTCGGCCAGCAGCCGCCGCGCCAACGGCAGCAGCACCTCGCCTTCGGGGGTCAGGCTGACGCTGCGGGTGGTGCGGGCGAGCAGGGCGCCGCCGAGGTTGTCCTCCAACGCCTTGATGGTCAGGCTCAAGGCCGGCTGCGACACATGCAGATGCTCGCCCGCCTGGGCAAAGCTCAGGTACTTGGCTACGGTGACAAAGGCACGCAACTGCTTGACGTTCATGCGGGGGTGGGCCTTTTGTTTTAGAAAAATTATCAATCGATGACTAAAACAAAATTAACAAATCAGTCGGCAGCGGTGAAGATGGCTGCACGCACAAACAACTATAAAGGCGAATCAGCATGGCCGGACTGGATAAGCGCGTTGCAACCTACGAAGAGGCCCTGGCAGGCCTGACCGACAACATGACCGTACTGGCCGGCGGCTTCGGCCTCTGCGGCATCCCGGAAAACCTCATCGCCCAGATCAAGCGCAGCGGGGTCAAGGGCCTGACCGTGGTCTCGAACAACTGCGGCGTCGATGGTTTCGGCCTGGGCATCCTCCTCGAAGAACGGCAGATCGCCAAGATGATCGCGTCCTATGTCGGCGAAAACGCCGAGTTCGAGCGTCAGTTGCTCAGCGGCGAACTTGAAGTGGTACTGACCCCCCAAGGCACTCTGGCAGAAAAAATGCGCGCAGGCGGCGCTGGCATACCGGCGTTCTTCACCGCCACCGGCTACGGCACCCCGGTTGCCGAAGGCAAGGAAGTGCGTGAGTTCAATGGCCGAAAGTACATCCTCGAAGAAGCCATCACCGGCGATTTCGCCATCGTCAAAGGCTGGAAGGCCGACCACTACGGCAACGTGGTGTATCGCAACACGGCGCAGAACTTCAATCCGCTGGCCGCAACCGCCGGCAAGATCACCGTGGTCGAGGTCGAGGAGATCGTCGAACCCGGCGTGTTGCTGCCAAGCGAGATCCATACCCCAGGGATCTTCGTCGATCGTGTGATCGTCGGTACCTTCGAGAAGCGCATCGAAAAGCGCACCGTCAAGGCCTGAACGCCGCCCATAGAACAACAAAGAGATCCAGACCATGGCACTGACCCGCGAACAGATGGCCCAACGCGTCGCCCGTGAACTGCAGGACGGCTTCTACGTCAACCTCGGCATCGGTATCCCGACCCTGGTGGCCAACTATGTCCCCGCCGACATGGACGTGATGCTGCAATCGGAAAACGGTCTGCTCGGCATGGGCGAGTTTCCCACCGAGAGCACTATCGATGCCGACATGATCAACGCCGGCAAACAAACCGTCACCGCCCGCCGCGGCGCTTCGATTTTCGATTCGGCACAATCGTTCGCGATGATCCGCGGCGGCCATGTCGACCTGACCGTACTCGGCGCCTTTGAAGTAGATGTGGAAGGCAACATTGCCTCGTGGATGATCCCCGGCAAGCTGGTCAAAGGCATGGGCGGCGCCATGGACCTGGTCGCAGGCGCCGACAACATCATCGTCACCATGACCCATGCATCCAAGGACGGCGAGTCCAAGCTGCTGTCGCGCTGCAGCCTGCCGTTGACCGGTGCTGGCTGCATTCGCAAGGTGCTGACCGACCTGGCCTATCTGGAAATCGAAAACGGGGCGTTCATCCTGCGCGAAACCGCGCCGGGCGTGACTGTCGATGAAGTGATCGCCAAAACCGCCGGCAAGCTGATCGTTGCCGATGATGTGAAAGAAATGACCTTCTGATCGCCACTGGTTTACCCCAGCCCCCCCTGTAGTGGTGGGCTTGCTCTGCAAAGGCCGACCCCTTTGCCGAGCAGGCCCGTTGCTGCAGGTTTTTTGCGTGTGCCTTGAAATCCCCTGACAAGACCAATAAAAGGAAAACTACCGTGGCCGCTGAAATTCAGGATAGCCGCTCCGCCCGGTTCGCTCTGCGCTGCTCCAACTGGGCCGAGCGCTGGTTCCCCGACTCGTGGGTATTTGCCGCCTTGGCGGTGGTGCTGGTGTGCGTGGCCGCAATGGCCATGGGCGCCAAGCCGACCGACACTGCCAAGGCCTTTGGCGATGGTTTCTGGAGCCTGATCCCGTTCACCATGCAGATGGCCTTTGTGGTCATCGGCGGTTATGTGGTCGCCAGCTCACCGCCGGCGGCACGGCTGATCGATCGGCTGGCACGGATCCCGAAAAACGGCCGTTCTGCAGTCTGCTGGGTGGCGCTGATCTCGATGGTGGCGTCGTTGCTCAACTGGGGCCTGTCGCTGGTGTTCGGCGGCTTACTGGTAAGGGCATTGGCCCGCCGCACCGATCTGAAAATGGACTATCGCGCTGCAGGCGCAGCGGCCTACCTTGGCTTGGGCGCGGTATGGGCGCTGGGCTTGTCGTCGTCGGCGGCGCAGCTGCAGGCCAACCCGGCCAGCCTGCCGCCGTCGATCCTGTCGATTACCGGCGTGATTCCCTTCACCGAGACCATCTTCCTCTGGCAGTCCGGCGTCCTGCTGGCGGCGCTGGTGATCGTCTCGCTGATCGTGGCCTATGCCACCGCACCCGGCGCCAGCAGCGCGCGTACTGCCGAGCAATGCGGTATCGACCCCAGCTTCACCGCGCCGCCGCCGGCGCAGCGTACCCGTCCCGGCGAATGGCTGGAACACAGCCCGGTGCTGACCTTGTTGCTGGTGGCATTGGCTGCAGGCTGGCTGTACCAGGAGTTCGCCAGCAAACCGGCGATTACCGCGATTTCCGGGCTCAATACCTACAACTTCCTGTTCATCATGCTCGGCGCTCTGCTGCACTGGCGGCCGCGCAGCTTTCTCGATGCCGTGACCCGCGCAGTGCCGACCACCACCGGGGTGCTGATCCAGTTTCCCCTGTATGGCTCGATCGCCGCGGTGCTGACTCAGGTCAAGGGCATCGATGAGCAGACTCTGGCTCACCATATCTCGACCTTCTTCGTGCAGATCGCCACGCACGACACCTATGCCTTGCTGATGGGTGTGTACTCGGCGGTGCTGGGCTTCTTCATCCCCTCGGGCGGCGGCAAGTGGATCATCGAAGCGCCGTACGTGATGCTGGTGGCCAACGACCTGCAGTATCACCTCGGCTGGGCGGTACAGATCTACAACGCGGCCGAAGCCTTGCCCAACCTGATCAACCCGTTCTACATGCTGCCGCTGCTTGGGGTGCTTGGGCTCAAGGCGCGGGACCTGATCGGCTTCTCGTTCGTGCAGCTGCTGGTGCATGCGCCGTTGGTGCTGGTGCTGCTGTGGGCACTCGGCTCGACCTTGCAGTACACGCCACCGGTGATGCCGTGAGCGGGTGCGGGCACTTAAACGGTTAAACGCGGTCACAGCCGGGCACATATTTACTCAGGAGCTGTAATGAAGAAGATTTCTCTGTGTCTCGGCGCCGCACTGTTGGCCGGGCTGGCGGGCTGCGCTGGCAATGACCACCTCGACACCAGCCGACTCACCAAGGTCGATGAGAACCACGCCAACCTTGAAGCGAACGGCGCGCGTTATACCCTCGACAGCTACATCATCCCGTTCAACCAGCCATACTTCATCAGCGTCCAGCGCGATGACGGCAAACCGCTGACCATCGCCGAGGCGGCAGCTGTCGCACAGCCGTACATCGAAACACGTGGCTGCACCCAGCCCGTGGCGCGTCGTCCGGATCTGGACAAGAGCAACGCTGCGAAAACCCAGTGGATCGTTGGCATCGAGTGCTGATGACTGCCTGTTTGCTGGTGCGCTGAATCGACAACGCCTGGCTGACCTCTGTTGAGGTTTAGGCAGGCGCTTGTGCAGAGTGTGGCTACCCGCTCAAACCGCTCAGCGCAGTTGCGCCAACAGTTCCTGCAGTTTTTCGATGTTCTGTTGATCCAGCGCGAACACCGGCCGGCGTGGTTCACCCGCATCCAGCCCGGTCAGGGTCAGGCCGGCCTTGACGGTAGCCGGTAAGCCGCCCTTGAGGATGAACTCAAGCAATGGCAACTGCCGGTAGAACAGCGTTTTGGCCTGTTCCAGGTCACCCGCCAGTACCGCGTGGTACAGCTCCAGATTGAGTTCCGGGATCAGGTTGCAGGCCGCCGTGCACCAGCCCTTGGCACCCGCCGCGAACGCTTCCAGCGCCAACGGGTTGCAGCCGTTGTAGAACGGCACCTGACCCTCACCGAGTACATGCAGCTTGTGCATCCGCTGAATATCGCCGGTGCTTTCCTTGACCATGGTGACGTTGTCGATTTCGCGCACGATGCGCAGGATCAGCTCGACTGGCATGTCGGTGCCGCTGGTGGCCGGGTTGTTGTAGAGCATGATCGGCAGGTCTACCGAAGCTGCGATGGCGCGGTAGTGCTGAACAATCTCGCGCTCGCTGAGCTTCCAGTACGCGGTCGGCAACACCATCAGCGCATCGGCGCCATGTGCCTGGGCAAAACGGGCACGGCGGATCGCCCCGGTAGTGGTCAGGTCAGAGACGCTGACGATGCTCGGCACGCGCTTGGCAATGCTGGCCAGGCTGTACTCGGCGACCTGTTGCCATTCACTGTCGCTCAGGTAGGCGCCTTCACCGGTGCTGCCCAGCGGCGCGATCACGTGCACGCCACTGTCGATCAAACGCTCGATGCACTGGCCGAGTGCGGGCAGGTCAAGCTGTTCGCCGGCATGGCTGAACGGGGTAACTGTGTAGCCGATGATGCCGTGGAATTGTGTAGTCATGGTGCAAGGCTCCGCAAACAAGGCAGGGTTGATCAGTTCAGGCAGTCTTCATGCTTACGCAGGCACTGGCGGGCGTAATAGTTGAAGGCAGCAGTGTGGCGTTTGGGCCGGTCGATCCAGTCGTGTGCCTCGCGGCCCAACGCGGGAGTGATCGGTTTGATGGTGCCGGCAGCCATCGCCAGCAATTGCAGACGGGCGGCGCGTTCGATCAATTGGGCGTAGACGCAGGCTTGCTCGACGCTGGCACCGGTCGACAGCTGGCCGTGGTGCGAGAGCAGAATGGCGCGCTTGTCGCCCAGCGCGTTGCTGATCAGTTCGCCTTCTTCGTTGCCCACCGGGACACCTGGCCAGCCTTCGAGAAAGGCGCAGTCTTCGTAAAGCGGGCACAGGTCCATGTGCGAGACCTGCAGCGGCACTTCAAGCATCGACAGCGCTGCGACGTGAGTCGGATGCGTGTGAATGATGCAGTTGACGTCTGGACGGGCGCGATAGACCCAGCTGTGAAAACGGTTGGCCGGGTTGGGCATGCCCTGTCCTTCGAGCACTTCCAGGTCCTCGTTGACCAGCAGCAGGTTGCTCGCACTGATCTCGTCGAAACCCAAGCCCAATTGCTGGGTGTAGAAGGTACCGGGTTGTGGCCCGCGGGCGCTGATTTGCCCAGCCAGGCCGGAGTCATGGCCGTGGTCGAACAGAATTCGGCAGGTCAGTGCCAGCTTTTCGCGCACGGTCCACGTATTATCGGCGAGCGAACTTTGCATCTGGGTCAGCGCCTGGCGCACCAGTTGCTCTTTGCTGTGTGACAGGGTTGTGGCCATGGGCGACTATCCTCTGTGGCGAATGATGAAGGTCAGCGGTCTGTGCTCGGCTGTGTGGTGTGGTCCGAGCTCGATGACGCAATCAATGACACGAGATATCCTATATGACACAAAGTGTCATAAGCAACAGCGTTTCTTGGGAATACCGAAATTCATGTCTATCCGATTGAAATTGCTGAGAAAAAAACTCGGTATCACGCTTGAGGTACTGGCTGACAAGGCCGGGATGACCAAAAGCTACCTGTCCAAAGTCGAGCGCGGGCTGAACACACCGTCGATCGCCAGCGCGCTGAAATTGGCGCGGGCGTTGAACGTCAACGTCGAGGAGCTGTTCTCCGAAGACGCCAGCGATCAGGCGCGCTACAGCCTGGTCCGCCAGGGTGAACGGCAGTCCTTGGTCGGCAGCGGCGAGGGTCCCGGCTATGCCGTGCTGACCTCGCAGGTCGGCCAGCGCAGCCTGCTGCCGTTTCTGATCCAGCCGCCCACCGAGTTCAGCGATCCGACCTTCAAAGAGCACCAGGGCGAGGAGTTTCTGTTCGTCCATAGTGGCCAGGTTGAGGTCGATTTCATGACCGAGCGTGTGCTCCTGGGGCAGGGCGATGCCTTGCATTTCAACGCCCAGACTCCCCACCGGCTGCGCTCGATTGGCCCGCAGCAGGCGCAGTTGCTGGTGGTCGTGCAGGGCGGCGAGTAAGGGGGCGGGGCGATGATCGAGGTCTCACGGTTCTGGCGCGATCCGGCATTGCCTTTTGTTGAAGCGCGCCGCGTGGGTGACGGCCGCCAGGTGTGTTACGCGGCACACTCCCATGAGAGCTTCTCGCTTGGAGTGATTACGGGTGGGCGCAGCAGCTACATGACCGGAGCGGTCAGTCATGAGGTGACTGCGGGCAGCACGGTGTTGATCAAACCGAGCGTGGTGCACAGTTGCAACCCAGTTGCTGGCGAGGCGTGGTCGTACCTGATGCTGTTTGTCGATATGCCGTGGCTGAGTGCGCAAGGCGTGCAGTTGCCAGAGGCAACCCTGAGCCATTCCACAGCGCTGTACAGCCGGGTACTACAGTTGTTCGCGGACTTGTTCGATGAAGCGACGGCCGAGCGCGAAGCCTTGCTGGCAGCTTTTTTTCGGGACTTGCCCGGCTATCTGCAACCTGAGGTAGCGACGCCCAATGATGAGCATGCGCAATTGGACGCTGGCGCAGCGTTCATCCGCACGCACCGGCAGGACCCGTTGACCCTCGCCGAGATTTGCGCCGCTGCCGGATTGTCGCGGGCCTACCTGATTCGCGCCTTCCGTCAGCGCTTTGGGTTGACCCCGCATGGTTATCTGCTGGACCAGCGCGTGCAATATGCGCGCAGCCAACTGCGCCTGGGCCGGCCCATCGCCGAGGTGGCGGTGGACGCAGGCTTTGCTGATCAGGCGCATTTGCAGCGCGCGTTCAAGCGGCACCTGGCGGCAACCCCCGGGCACTACCGTAACGCCTCAGGCGCGCAGCAGCACCACAGCGCTGGCCACGAGTAATGCCGCCAGCAGGCGATTGAACAAGCGCAAGCGCTTCGGCTTGTCCAGGTAGTGGCTGATCACACTGCCGGCCCACGCCCAGCTGGCGATCGAGACAAAGCAGATCGGCGCGTAAATTGCGCTGAACAGCCACAGCAGTGGCTGATCCCCGCCGGTATAGGCGCCCACGCCGGCAACAGCCGCCAGCCACGCCTTCGGGCTCAGCCACTGCATGGCCGCGCCTTGCCAGGCTGAGGGTGCCTGCAGCTGTTGTTCAGCCGCTAGTTCGCCGTTGTCGCGGGCCAGTTGCCAAGCCATGTACAGCAGGAACAACACACCGCCCCACAACAGCAACTGGCCCAGCGCTGGCCAGCGCAGCAACAGCTGGTGCACACCCAAACCGCACAGCAGCAGTAGCATACAGAAACCCAGCGTCGCACCTGCGACATGGCCAAGGCTCGCCCGCAGGCCGTGGCGGGCGCCGCTGGCCAGGGCTACGATATTGACGGGGCCGGGTGAAATCGAGGCTGCCAGGGCAAAGGCAGCCATGGACAAGGACAGGCTCATGAGCAGGATTCCAGAGTTGAGGTGCGCTGATGGTGCGCGCCCACCCGGCCTGCGTATTGAACCAAAGTCCCCTGCGGTTTGCCTCGGAAACACCTGTTACAGGTTTTGTAATAGTTTCCCGCTGTCAGAAAATACGACTGTAATTGTAGGATCTCCATCCCAATTTCCCATTCAGGTATCTATGAACACCTTCTCGGAGCCCCCCAGTTCCTGGTCGTCCCGGCCATCTTGCACCCCCTCCCGTAACACATCCCTTGTGAGTACCCGCTAATGGAATGGCTTGCCGACCCCACGGCCTGGCTAGGCCTGTTGACGCTTATCGTCCTCGAGCTGGTGCTGGGTATCGACAACCTGGTGTTCATCGCCATCCTGGCTGACAAGCTGCCCCCGCATCAGCGCGACCGCGCGCGGGTGATCGGCTTGAGCCTGGCGCTGATCATGCGCCTGGGCCTGCTGGCCAGTATCTCGTGGATGGTCACCCTGACCGAGCCGCTGGTCGAACTTTTCGGCAAGACGTTCTCGGGCCGTGACCTGATCATGCTGTTTGGTGGTGTGTTCCTGCTGTTCAAGGCCACCATGGAACTGCACGAACGACTGGAAGGGCATGTTGCGCAGTCCAGCGGCAGCGTCCGCCATTCGGCGTTCTGGCCGATCGTTGCGCAGATCGTGGTGCTCGATGCGGTGTTCTCGCTGGACGCGGTGATCACTGCAGTGGGTATGGTCGAACACCTGTCGATCATGATGATCGCGGTGATCTTCTCGATCGGTATCATGATTGTTGCCAGCAAGCCGCTGACCCGCTTCGTCAACGCCCATCCGACCGTGATCATGCTGTGTCTGGGCTTCTTGATGATGATCGGCTTCAGCCTGACCGCAGAGGGCCTGGGCTTCCATATCCCGAAAGGCTACCTGTACGCGGCGATTGGTTTCTCGATCCTGATCGAGCTGTTCAACCAGCTCGCCCGGGCTCGTCGCAAGCGCAGCCTGCAACAGCATCGCCCACTGCGTGAGCGCACTGCGCATGCGGTATTGCGCCTAATGGGCGGTCGCCGGGTAGAAGCGGACGAAGTTGGTGAAGAGATTGCCGATCTGGTTGAGGGTGGTCAGGAGCAGGTGCTGTTCGATCGCCGCGAGCGGGTCATGATCAGCGGTGTGCTGAACCTTGCCGAACGGCCGATCCGCACGGTGATGACGGTGCGTACCGAAGTCGATGCGCTAGACCTGGCACTGCCTGCCGAGAGCATAACCTTGGCCTTGGCCAACTCGCCATACTCGCGCCTACCGCTGATTCGTAACGGGCGTATCGAGGAGCCGCTTGGTTTCGTGCACAAGAAGGAGCTGCTCAAGGAGTACCTCGAGGGCAACAGACCTGACCTTGAGGCGATGGTGCGGGCGCCCCTGAATCTGCTGGAGAGCTTCAGCATCCTCAATGCGCTGGAGCAGATGCGCGGCCAGTCGACCCATATCGCCTTTGTGGTCAACGAATTCGGTGACTTCACCGGTTTGCTGACCATGACCGATATTCTTGAGTCGATTGCCGGTGAGTTGCCAGACGCCAGTGAGGTCGAAGGCCCGGCCATTGTCGAGGAGGCTGACGGCTTTGTGGTCAGCGGTGCCTTGAACCTTAGCCAGGTGCAGGCGCGGACCGGCTTCAGTGCCCGCGCTACCGAGGACTACCAGACCCTCGCGGGCCTGGTGATGAGCTTGCTGGACCGCTTGCCGCGGGTCGGTGATTGTCTGGCCTGGAACGGCTGGACCATGACCGTGATTGCGGTGGAGGAGCGGCGCGTGCGCCAGGTGCGCCTTACACAGAGCGGCGGCGTTGACGGAGCAGGTGCTTGATGCCCTCGAGCACCAGCACCAGTACTGCCGCCCAGATAGGCAGGTAAGTCAACCACTGGTCACGACCAATGGTTTCGCCCAGCAGCAGGGCGACGCCGACCAGCAGCACCGGTTCGACATAGCTGAGCAGGCCAAACAGGCCGAACGGCAACAGCCGACTGGCGAGTACATAGGCAATCAGTGCACCGGCGCTGATTGCCCCGAGCAGCGGAATCAAGCCGTAGAGCCCGGGGTGTGCACGCAGGTCGGCGGCCGACAGTGGGCCGTGGAACACGAAGTACAGCGCCCACGGCAACAGCAGGAACATGTCGCACCACAGACCGCCCAGGTGATCGGTGCGGCAGCGCCTGCGCAGCACGAAGTAGATCGGGTAGCCGATCATCACCACCAGGGTTTCCCAGGCGAAGCTGCCATGCTGGTACAGCTCGTGGCCTACCCCCAGCGCTGCGCACGCCACTGCCACTTTTTGCAGGCGTGAAAGCCGTTCGCCGTAGACCAGCCGCCCGGTCATGACCATCGCCAGCGGCAACAGGAAATAGCCCATCGACACCTCTAGGCTGCGCCCGTGCAACGGTGCCCAGAGGAACAGCCACAGCTGCACACCCATCAACCAGGAAGTGCCGAGCATGCCCAGTAGCAGCGCCGGGCTGCGGCGCACCCGGGCAAACAGCTCGGCGACACGCTGCCAGTCCTTGCTCAGCAGCATGAAAAAGGTCAGGCAGGGTAGGGTCAGCAGGGTCCGCCAGCCAAAAATCTCTTCGCCGTCGAGCGGCGCCAGCAGCGAGCTGTAGAAGTACATCACGGCGAACAAGCAGGACGCCGTGACCGATGTAACAATTCCTTTTGACACGAATGCCTCAATTACAGTGGATGAACGGTTTGGTCAGCTGCGCATGATCTCAGGGCGAACCTCCTTGGGCAACTGCGGACGAGCCGCCAACGCCTGGAGAAAGTCCTCCAGCGGCATCGGCCGGGCAAACAGGTAACCTTGCTGAAAGTCCACGCCGTGACCTTGCAGATAATCGCGCTGCGTGGCTGTTTCGACACCTTCGGCGACAATGCCCAGGCCCAGCTTGGCCGACAGTTCGATGATGCTCTCGAGGATGTGCTGCGACAGCGCGTCACCGCCGATCATGGCGACAAAGCTCTGATCGATCTTGAGGTAATCGACCTTGAACTGACGCAGGTAATTAAGGCTTGACTGGCCGGTGCCAAAGTCGTCGAGGGCGATCATCACGCCCATGTCATGCAGTTTGGCAAACAGCTCGAGCGCAACCGGGGTGGCCTCAAGCAACTTGCGTTCGGTGAGCTCCAGGGTCAAGGCAACTCGCCCAGGAGGAAAGTGCTGCAGGAACGTCCGGCAATCTTCCAGCAAGCTCAGATCCTGGCAGTGGTCGGCAGTGATGTTGATGCCAATGTGAAAGCCGTCTTCCAACAGGGCGGCGTAGGGCGCGAGGCTTTGAGCGGTGTGCAGCATGAGGGCGCGGGTCATCGCGACGATCTGCCCGCTGTGTTCTGCATAGGGGATGAACAGGTCAGGGCGCACCAGACCTTCGCGCGGATGGTTCCAGCGCATCAACACCTCGGACCCGGCCCAGTGGTAATCACCCTTGCGTACTACAGGTTGGAAGTATGGTACGAATTCGTTGGCCTGTAGCGCCCGATCCAGCTCCGCGCGTGGGGACGATGCACGGCGCAGTTGCCAGCGGCAGACACCTGCGGCCGCGACGCCCAGCAGCAGTAAAAGGGCCATCACCGCAGGGTACTGCTGACTGATCAGTTCGACCTGCTCGCCTGCGGCAAAACCGCCATGGACACTGAACGGATAACGCGTCGAGGCCTGCTCTACTGCGGCGCTGGGCAATGCAGGCGGAGTGCCTTGGTGAACTATGCCATCTTGGCCCATCCAATTGCCGCCGACGCGCAGGTACAGTTGCTGACCGCTGCCAATGAGCCTCAAGGCAGTGAGCAGATGGTCACTGTCGACAATGGTGAGCGCCGCGCGTTGTGCGTTGCCTGCACGATAGACCAGCAAGGCATGCCCTGGCGTGACAGAGTTGCCATCCATCAGCCACAGACGGTCGTCAGTATAATGAATGGGGCTGACATCCTCCTGATGCTCGCCAAACAATGACGTACAGTAGAGGATGTTGTCGCTGACCAGATTGGCTGAGCGCACAAAAGGATTGCGCGTGACCTCACTGCGCAGCGCGACCGCAAGCTGCGCGCACGGCTGCCCTGCCAGTGGCAGCAGGGCCTGGGCTGCCGTTGCCAGGCTGTCAAGAATGTGCTCGACATGGGCAACGACCAGACGGCTGGTTTTCTCGCTGGCCTGATACATGTCACGCTGGCTTTGCCAAGCCATTACACCAGCCCCGCACAACACAGGCAGAAGGCCCACCAGCCACGGGAGCAGGGCATGCCAACGGCGGCGGCCGGGATGTTTGTTTGAAAGGGGCATGTGGACCTGAATGTGACGATGACCTGCCTAGGATAGCCGCTGGTCGGGCTGAGCGGACAACTAAAAGCGCGACAAACCCATTTACGCCCTATAGAATCCAATTACGAATAAAACAATAAAGTCCTCTCATGCTGAGGGCCAAGCCGCCGAGAATGTGCCCCTATGCCACACCATGGGTTCAAATTGATCATTGGTACTTTCCTCGCCCGCAGCGTGCGTGGCATCCCCTGCTCGCCACCCGGCTGTCCGCCATCGAACGCAACTGAATAATCGTTATTACGCAGTAGATGAGGACACGAACATGGCTGATATCTTCGAAAACCCGATGGGCCTGATGGGCTTTGAGTTCATTGAACTGGCATCGCCGACGCCGGGCGTGCTGGAACCTGTATTTCAGATACTGGGTTTCACCAAGGTCGCTTCGCACCGCTCCAAAGATGTCCACCTGTACCGCCAGGGCGACATCAACCTGATCCTCAACAACGAGCCCAAAAGCATTGCCTCGTACTTTGCGGCCGAGCATGGTCCGTCGGTGTGTGGCATGGCCTTCAAGGTGCGCAACGCCCATGAAGCCTATGCGCGTGCACTCGAGCTGGGCGCGCAGCCGGTGGAGATCGAAACCGGCCCGATGGAGCTGCGACTGCCCGCCATCAAGGGCATTGGTGGTGCGCCGCTGTACCTGATCGACCGTCACGAAGAAGGCAGCTCGATCTACGACATCGACTTCAAGTTCATCGAAGGCGTCGAGCGCAATCCGGTCGGTGCGGGGCTGAAGATCATCGACCACCTGACCCACAACGTCTACCGTGGGCGCATGTCGTATTGGGCCAACTTCTACGAGAAGCTGTTCAACTTCCGCGAAATTCGCTATTTCGACATCAAGGGTGAATATACCGGCCTCACCTCCAAGGCCATGACTGCGCCGGATGGCATGATCCGTATTCCGCTGAATGAAGAGTCGTCCAAGGGCGCCGGCCAGATCGAAGAGTTCCTGATGCAGTTCAATGGCGAGGGCATCCAGCATGTCGCCTTCCTTACCGATGATCTGCTCAAGACCTGGGACGCGCTCAAAGCTCTGGGGATGCGCTTCATGACCCCGCCACCACAGACCTACTACGAGATGCTTGAAGAGCGGCTGCCAGGCCACGGCGAGCCGGTGGACCAGCTGCAGCCGCGCGGCATTCTCCTCGACGGCGCGGCTGAATCAGGTGACAAGCGCCTGCTTCTGCAGATATTCTCGGAGACCTTGTTGGGACCAGTGTTCTTTGAATTCATCCAGCGTAAGGGTGATGACGGTTTCGGTGAAGGCAACTTCAAGGCCTTGTTCGAATCGATCGAGCGGGATCAGGTGCGTCGCGGCGTTCTCGACGTGCAATGACGGCTGGCGCACCCTGCTTGTGGTTCAGGCAGTGGTGCGCTCTCGCTTGCGCCGAGCGCGGAGTATGCCCCAGTAGGTAATGGCGGCAGTCAGCAGACCTACCAGCGTCAGCGAGGGCAAGACCTGAACCATCAGCATACGCGCCTCTGACAGCGTGTACCCCGCTGGATAGCCCACGTTCACCCGATAGTCATGCCGAGTCGACGGCGTACTGCGGAAGAATTCGCTCTGTGAAGGTTGTTGCTGATCGCGGCTATCGCCTTGACTCCAGAGATAAGCGTCCTCGAACTCCAGTACCAACACAAGCCCATCCTGAAAACCCTGCAGTTCTCTGCGCAGCTCAATGCCATAGCTCGTCGCAATGATGCCTGGGCCATCGTCGCTCAACCGGTATTCGACCATCACGCCATTGGGCGTTGTCGGCGAGTCGAAATTCAGCCTGACCGTGCGTCCGGCGGTGATGTCGATGTGATGCGGAATGATCGTTGGCAAGGTGCTGCAGTACGCCAGATCATCTTTGGTCAGCTCCAGTGAGTGGATTCGCGGGTCGCTGGCGGTCATCGCTCGCAGTTGTTCGATCACGTTGTCACACGCCTGGCCGCTGAACTGGCTGGCGGTACTGGCCGTGAGCAACAGACTGTCCAAGCGTCGATCGATCGCGAACAAAGCCTCATGGGCCGATATGCGCGCGTTTTCGTCCAACTTGCGCTCCAGCTGGTAGTACATCACGGTCAGCCCGGAAACGATCGGTATCAGCCCGACCGCCGAGACTAACAGCAGCTCCAGCAAACTACGCCCTGTGTGCATGAGTTTTGACATCGGCAACATCCTTCCCTCTGGTGCTGTCCGCGTTTGGACAACTGGCAGATCAGATTACGTAGGGCGCGACACCGCAGATGTAGGCTTATGTCGATTCAGCTTTGGGGAAACACCAGCTACGCTGTGGGAGCTCGGAGCAAAGCGGGGTCAGAGGTCTCCTGCTTGCCTCGCAAATCCGGCGTTGCAGTGGATCAACTTCCAGCAGATCATGCGCATTAGCACCGAGGCCGGCAATGTCTGGTGCGCCCTGGGTTATACGCCGATCAGAGACGAGCAGGCACGCGTCGCGGGTTTTCTGCATACCGTCATCAACGCCACAGCCAGCGTCGAACCGCCGGGCGAGTGGCGTGAGCTGACTGAGTTTGTGACCGTGGTGGGCAGTGACATCGAATGCCCGTGAGGCCTGCAATCTTGCGGGCACAGTGACCATTCCATCACCGACATTGGCCTGCCTGGCGGATCCAGTGGTCGCCAGGTGGCGCAGGCGATGCTGCGGCTGCAACCGCAGCAGAAGATCCTGTTCATAACCGGCTACAGCGATCACCCGATCGAGCAGGCCTTGGCTAACAGTTTGTACAGTCCGCGTCGCCTCTAACCCCAGTCCTGAAGCCTCGGACAGAGTGCTATTGGTTGCCAGGTGCTACAAGCCTTGTTGCAGAATCGGATCGTCCGGGTTCTGGCGCTCTAGCTCGGCCAGCAGCACTTGCACATTCTGCAGTTGCCCGGTCTCCTTCCAGTACTGGATCAACAAAAGCCGCGCGTTGCGACTGGCAGGTTGCCGGTCGAGGATGGTTTGCAGCTGCTTCTGGGCGGCTTCAACCTGCTCGAGCTGATGCAAGGTGACCGCCAGCATGTAGCGGTAATCAGTGTTTTCCGGCTCCAGTTCAACCGCGCGGGCAAACGCCAGCAAGGCATATTCGGTTTGCTGATGGCGATTGAGCCACAGGCCGAGATCGTGCTGCAGAAAGGCCGAGTCTGGCTGCAGCGCCAGCGCTTTGGCCAAAACCTGGCGAGACTCGTCGTGCAAGCCTTGGCGTTCGAGCAGGCGTACCTGGACGGCGAGGGCATCCAGGTTTTGCGGGCTCAGCTGCAGACTGCGCTGCAGGGCCAAAGCGGCATGTGCGTAATCATCCTCATGCAGGTACAACCGGGCCAGATGCACTTGCGCAGCGCTGTCTTCCGGTTGCGCCAGAAGGGCTCGTTGGTAGGCTTCGAGGGCTTGTTGCAGCGGCCCGAAATACAAGCCGATGGCGTCCGCGTCGAGGCCGAGCAGGGCATCTACTGCCGCGAAGCGCACACTTGGCTCGTCATCATCAAGCATAGGCCCAAGCGCCAGGCTGCGTTGGCCGGCAGGCAACAGGCGGCGAATACTCTCGATGGCTGCGCGACGTACCATCGGGTCATCGTGTTGCAGGTCAAGCCTGGCCAGCTCCAGCGCTTTTGGCGAGGGATAGTTGGGCAACTCGGCATACAGTGCTGCGCGCCGGATGGGCGTCAGGTCGTCACGCTGCAACTGTTGATAGAGCACCCGCGCAGCTCCTGGCAGGCCGTCGTGGGCCTGGCGCAGCGCTTTGCCATAACTGTGCGGCGCGACTGCCGGGACGCTAATTTCGACATCACGCGAGCAGTAGCCGAGGGTGGCCGATACCAGGATCAGAGCGAACACGGCGATCAGGTACAGGCGGTGTCTGGGCATTGGCAGGTCCGGTGGTCAGGTAGCACTGAGCTTGGGCCAGCCGCCGGCTAAATGCAATGCGGGAGGGCGCGTGGGCGTCGCTAGACAACACCGAAGTCAGCGAATGAAATGCACCTTGCCGGTGTCGTCATTGCCCATGTAGATCCCGTACACACCCGCCTGACGCTCCAGGATATAGCGCTCGAGAATCTGTCGGATGGCCGGGTAGTAGATCTCGTCCCAGGGGATCTGGTCAGGCTCGAAAAACTTGTAGGCGAGGGTCTCGGCACCGAACACGCCGGTTTCAGCGGTGGCGATGGCGCGGAAGACGATATACACCTCGCTGATTTTGGCCACGCTGAAGATCGAGTAGGGCGAGACGATTTCGGCCTGTACGCCGGTTTCTTCCCAGACTTCACGCAGCGCCGCCTGTTCGGTGGTTTCGCCGGCTTCCATGAAACCTGCCGGTAGCGTCCAGGTGCCAGGGCGCGGGGGGATCGCGCGCTGGCACAACAGGTACTTGCCATCGCGCTCGATGATGCAGCCGGCAATGATTTTCGGGTTGATGTAATGGATGTAGCCACAAGCGCCGCAGTACAGGCGCTCATGGGTATCACCGGAAGGTACGCCCCGGGCAAGCTCGGTAGTGCAGTACGGGCAATAGCGCGGGGCGTTGGGCATGGTCAGCGGCCTATGCGAGGGTCCTTCAGGGCCAGGGGCGCAACGATCTCGCGCACCTTGGTATTGTCGTCCTGCTTCTGGCGCAGGTAGTCCAGCGCCACTGCAGCGGCAGCGCGTACGTGGTCGACCGAGGCCTGGTGTGCGGCCAGCGGGTCGCCACTCTTGATCGCCGCAACGATCTTTTCCATTTCCTTGTTGCTGGCGCCACGGCGGTTCTGTTGCGACACCGAGGTCGCTCGCAGGTAGCTGATGCGTGCCTGCAACTGACGCAACTGGGTTGCCGCGACATGGTTGCCGGAGCCTTCCAGGAGCACGTCGTAGAAGCCTTGCACCGAGTCGATCACCTGTTGCAACTCGCCATCTTCAAGCGCTTCGCGGTTGACTTCGAGCGCGCGCTCAAGGGCGCGGATGTCCTTGGCCTTGGCGTTGAGGGTGAACAGCTGGACGATCAGGCCCTCGAGTACACAGCGCAGCTCGTAGATGTCACGGGCATCTTCCAGGGTGATGATCGCGACCCGCGGGCCCTTGGCGTCGGCAAATTCGACCAGGCCTTCGGATTCGAGGTGGCGTAGTGCTTCGCGGACCGAAGTACGGCTGACGCCGAGGCGGTCGCACAAGTCGCGTTCGACCAGGCGGTCACCGGGTAACAGGTGAAAGTTCATGATCGCGTTGCGCAGCTTGTCGAGCACGATCTCGCGCAGGGTAACGGGGTTGCGGTTGACCTTGAAGCTGTCGTCGAGTGGCTGGCGTTTCATCAGGTGCGCTCTTTATGAGGCTGTTGCGCCAACCTCGCGAAGCACCACGAACCGGGGCGCTCCTTGCAGTGGTTCGAACAGCCCGCTGTTAACGGGTTGACTCCGCGTCGGCTTCGGCAAATGCCTCGCGGGCCAGCCGGAAGCTGTCTACCGCCGCCGGCACGCCGCAATAAATGCCGACCTGGAGCAGGATCTCGCGAATCTGTTCACGGCTCAGGCCATTACGCAAGGCGCCGCGGATGTGCAGCTTAAGCTCATGGGGCCGATTGAGCGCGGAAATCATTGCCAAGTTTATCATGCTGCGCTCTTTGAGCGACAAACCATCACGGCCCCAGACATGCCCCCAGCAGTACTCGGTGACCAGGTCCTGCAGCGGCTTGGTGAACTCATCGGCGTTCTGCAGAGAGCGGTTGACGTACTCTTCGCCCAACACTTGCGTGCGGATCTCCAGGCCCTTTTGATACTTGTCGTTGCTCATGGCAGTGCTCCGCAATAAAACAGGGGCCGCGAACAAGGGTGAGGTTCGCCGCGGCCCCCAAAAAGTCAGCGCTGCGCCAGGCAGCGCGGTGGCACTCAGGTCAGCCCAGCGATGGCAGGGCGCCGAGCTTGCCACGATGGTAGACCATCGGCGTCACCGGCTCGGCCGGCAGCACCAGGTTTTTCACCGCACCGACGATGATCGCGTGATCGCCGCCGTCATATTCGCGCCACAACTCGCACTCGATGATCGCGGTGGCCTTGGTCAACAGCGGGTTGCCCAGCTCGCTGAGCTGCCACTCGATGCCCTTGGCCTTGTCTTTGCCCTTGCCGGCAAAGGCATAGGCTTCGGCGGTCTGCCCGGCCGACAGCAGGTGAATGGCAAACTGCTTGCTGTCTCGCAGGATCGGATAGGTGTCCGAAGCGTAGTTGGGGCAGAACAGCACCAGCGCCGGCTCGATCGACAGCGCACTGAAGGCGCTGGCAGTGATGCCGACGATGCCGCCGTCGGCGTCCAACGTGGTAACGACCGTGACGCCCGAGGGAAACGAGCCCATCACGTCTTTGTAGATGCCAGGTTCGATCATCTTGGCAGTGCTCCTTAGCGCATCACGAAGGGGTCGGGCATGGGCGCGGTGGACAGGTTGATCCACACGGTCTTCAGCTCGGTATAGGCCAGCACCGAATCGATGCCACTTTCACGGCCGTAGCCGCTGTTCTTGAAGCCGCCGATCGGCGCCATGGCCGAGACTGCACGGTAGGTGTTGACCCAGATGATCCCCGAGCGCACGTCACGGGCCAGCCGGTGGGCGCGGCCCAGGTCGCGGGTCCAGATACCTGCCGCCAGGCCGAACTGCGAGTCGTTGGCGATCGCCAGGGCCTCTTCTTCGGTCTTGAAACGAATGACCGCCGCAACCGGGCCGAATACTTCTTCCTGCATGATCTTCAGCGAGTTGCTGTCGCACTCGAACAGGGTGGGCTCGTAGAACCAGCCATCGCCCTCGACCTCGGCACGCTTGCCACCCATGCGCAGTTTGGCGCCCTCGGCGCAGGCTGCGGCGACCAGGCCTTCGACCACTGCCAGCTGCTGTGCGGTGGCCATCGGGCCCATTTCGCTCTGCTCGTCCTGCGGATTACCGATGCGGATGCGTTTGGCCCGCTCGACCAGCCGTGCAACGAACTCGTCGTAGATTTCGTCCTGCACCAGCAGCCGCGAGCCGGCCACGCAGCTCTGCCCAGAGGCCGCATAGATACCGGCCACTGCACCATTGATGGCGCTGTCCAGGTCGGCGTCGGCGAAGATGATGTTGGGCGATTTGCCACCCAGCTCCAGCGACAGTTTGGCGAAGTTCTCGGCGCTACTGCGCACTACATGGCGGGCAGTCGCAGCGCCGCCGGTGAAGGCGATCTTGCGGATCAGCGGATGACGGGTGAGGGCAGCGCCAGTGCTTGGGCCGTAACCGGTGACTACGTTGACCACGCCAGGTGGGAAACCGGCCTCAAGGGCCAGGCGGGCCAGCTCGAGAATGGTTGCCGAAGCGTGCTCGGACGGCTTGAGGACGATAGTGTTACCCGCGGCCAGCGCCGGTGCCAGCTTGATTGCGGTCAGGTACAGCGGGCTGTTCCACGGGATGATGCCGGCCACTACGCCCATCGGCTCATGCACGGTGTAGGCGAACAGATCAGGCTTGTCCAGCGGCAGGGTGCCGCCTTCGAGCTTGTCGGCCAGGCCCGCGGTGTAATGGAAAAACTCTGGCAGGTAACCGACCTGGCCGCGGGTTTCGCGGATCAGCTTGCCATTGTCGCGGCTTTCCAGCTGGGCCAGGTGTTCTTTATTCTCGGCAATCAGGTCGCCAAGCCGGCGCAGCAGTTTGCCCCGCGCAGTCGCGGTGAGGCCGCGCCAGGCCTTGCTGTCGAAGGCGCGCTGGGCCGACTGCACGGCCTGCTCGACATCAGCTTCGTCGGCGTCGGGCAGTTGCGCCCAGACCTGCGCGGTGGCCGGGTCGAAGCTGTCGAAAGTCTTGCCGTTCTGGGCATCGCACCATTGGCCATCGATGCACATCTGGAAACGAACGAGGGTCATGCAACTATCCCCTTGGCGGATTCGGTGAGGGTGCGCGCTTGACTGAGGAAGTCCAGCAGCATCTTGTTGACTTCACGCGGCGCTTCTACTGCCATCATATGCCGTTGTTCGGCGAGGACCACGCAATGTGCGCCGGGGATGCGTGCGGCGAGCTGGCGGGTCATGGCCGGAGTGGAGCCGGAGTCGAGTTCGCCGGTGGCGATCAGGGTTGGTGCCTGAATGCTGCCCAGATCGCTTTCGCGGTACATGTCCTGGGTGGCGAACAGCGAATAGGTAGTGTGGTAGCCCTGCGGGTCATTGCTGGCCAGGATCTGCTTGATCGCGGCGACCTGAGCCGGGTTGGCGGCCTTGTACTCGCGGCTGAACCAGCGCTCCAGGGCGGCGTCGACGTTGGCGTCCGGGCCCAGTTCGGCCGCTTGTGCCGCGCGGGCGATGACCCCGGCGCTCTGCTCGGGCGAGCGGTTGAACACGCTGTTGAGCACCACCAGGGCCGTCAACCGCTGCGGATAATTCAGGGCAAAGGCCCGTGCCACCAAGCCGCCCATCGAGAAGCCGATAACCGTGGCCTGGGCGATCTGCAGATGGTCGAGCAGCTCGGCCAGTTGCGCGGCGTAGCCCTCAAGTGGGGTATCGGCGGCAGGCAACTGGCTCTGGCCGTGGCCGAGCATGTCGTAGGCTATGACCTTGTAGTCAGTGGCGAGGCCGACGATCTGGCCGCCCCACATTTCCTTGTTCAGGCCGACGCCGTGGATCAGTACCACAGGCTGGCCTTGGCCAGTCACCAGGTAGCTGGTGCCGGCGGGTGTGCGTTCAGCAACAGGCTGAATCATCGAGGGCGCTCCTTGAGCGTGAGGCGTGGCGCTGTGCGCACGCCCCGGCCCGTTGATCTAATTGTTATTGAGCTTTTTCGGCTGCCAGTTCTTCGAGGTCGATGTAGCGGTTGCCGATGCGCGGGTGCAGGCGGCCGCCGTCAGCGGCGCCCAGTACCACCACGATCTCGTCGGCACGTGGTGCATCTTCGATCTGCATTTCCAGGGTGATGTAGTGCGAACGCAGGCCTTCGTCATCCTTCTGCATCATCGGGATCTGGATCGAGGTGCCTGGGCCGCCACGCTTGTTGGTGAAACTCAGGTAGCTCTTGGCTTGCACCGCTTCGCGGTAATGGTTGCCAAAGCGCAGAGTGTGGATCACCGCCGAAGCGTGTTCGATCTCGCCATCAGCACCGACGACCGCCGCTTTGCCGTAGGCCTCGATCTTGTCCGCGCCGCCGATGGCAGCAATCAGACGCTCGACCATCAACGCGCCGAGGTCGGAGCAATTGGCACGGATTTCCGGTTTCAGATCATCAACGAAACCGCGACCCGCCCATGGGTTCTTGATCACCACAGCCAGGCCGACCATGGTCACCGGTTTGTCGGTGGCCTTGCCGCCTTCGATGCGGGTTTCTTCGGAGTAGGTGACGATCTTGCGGATTTCGAAACTCATGGGTGGCTCCTGTCAAAGGTATCTGGTCTTGTTGTCTGATGGTATACCATAATATTTGTTCTGCAATAGCTTGATTGAAATTTCTCCAGCGAGAAGACGAAAGGCCGGGCAATCCAGTGATGCAGGTGCGGGGGGGTAGATGATCGGCAAAAAAATGCCCGCTCTCGCAGGCGATCAAGCCCGCAGGAGCGGGCTGTTCCCGCAATGAATTCAGGTAATGGGAATTCAGTTGAAAGCCGGCACGACTTCCTTGATGAACAGCTCCAGCGACTTCTTCTTTTCGGCATGCGGCAAGCTGTTGTCACACCAGAAGCTGAACTCGTCGACGCCGAGCTCCTGGTAGTACTTGATGCGCGCAATGATTTCTTCAGGCGTGCCGATCATGGTGTTCTTGCGAATGTTGTCCAGCTCGAAGGCGGGCACTTCGGCAAACTTCGACTCCGGGCTCGGCTCGAGGAAGCCATTGACCGGAACGGTCTTGTTGCCGAACCAGGCATCGAAGGTGCGGTAGAAGCGCGCAATCGCCTTGGCGCCTATCTTCCAGCCATCTGGCTCGGCAGCGCTGTGCACGTGGGTGTGGCGCAGCACCATCAGTTGCGGGCGCGGTACCTCTGGGTTGTTGTCCAGCGCGGCCTGGAATTTGTTTTTCAGGTCGAGCACTTCTTCGTCACCCTTCATCAACGGGGTGACCATCACGTTGCAGCCGTTCTTCACGGCAAAGTTGTGCGAGTCTGGGTCACGTGCGGCAATCCACATCGGCGGCATGCCGCTTTGGACTGGCTTGGGTACGCTGGTCGAAGTAGGGAATTTGTACACCTCGCCTTCGAAGGCGTAATCGCCTTTCCACAATTCGCGGACCGCCGGGACCATCTCACGCAGAGCCTTGCCGCCTTCAGTGGCGGGCATGCCATTGGCCATGCGGTCGAATTCGAATTGGTAGGCGCCGCGCGCCAGGCCCACTTCCATTCGCCCGTTGCTGATCACGTCGAGCAGGGCGCATTCGCCGGCTACCCGGATCGGGTTCCAGAACGGCGCGATGATGGTGCCGGCGCCCAGGCGAATCTTCTCGGTGCGTGCGGCCAGGTAGGCCAGCAGCGGCATCGGGCTGGGCGAAATGGTGTATTCCATGGCGTGGTGTTCGCCGATCCACACGGTGCTGAAACCGCCGTCCTCGGCCATCAGGGTCAGTTCGGTGAGGTCTTCGAACAACTGGCGGTGGCTGACCTGTTCATCCCAACGTTCCATGTGCACGAACAACGAAAATTTCATGGGGCATTCCTCAACGCTTGAATGTCGCGCCTGGCAGGGCAGGCGTCAGTGATCACAACGGACGCGCCTGGCATCCGTAGACAGAATAGGCAGTGCTCAGGCGAAGGCAGGCAGGCTGGCCATCTTGCCGCGGCAGTAGATCATCGGCTGTGGCGCTTGCTCAGGCACGATCAGGTTCTGCACCTTGCCGACCATGATGGCGTGGTCGCCACCTTCATATTCACGCCACAGTTCGCACTCGATGATTGCGGTGGCGTTGGCCAGCAGGGGATTGCCCAGCTCGCTCAAGGTCCACTCGATGCCAGCGGCCTTGTCCTTGCCCTTTTTCGCGAAGGCGTAAGCCTCGGCCTGCTGCTCGCCGGAGAGCAGGTGAATGGCAAAGCGCTTTTTGGCGATCAGGACAGGGTAGGAGTCGGAGCTGTAATTAGGGCAGAACAGCACCAGCGGCGGGTCCATCGACAGCGAGGAAAACGCGCTGGCGGTAAGGCCGACGATCTGGCCGTCGTCATCCAAGGTGGTGATGACGGTAACGCCGGACGGGAAGGAGCCCAGGACGTTCTTGTAGACGGTTGCGTCGATCATGAAGTGATCCTCTTCGCAGGGGAGCGGTGGTCCGCTTTTTATCGTTGATGTGTCTGATGGTATACCGTAATACTCGTTTTGCAAGCGCTAATTACGCATCTGGAAAAAACACGATGAAAGGCGCCAACCCTTTGAATACGCGGTCTTGCCGTCAATTTAGATTGGCTTGGAAAGTTGCTGAACCGGATCAGTTACTGATTTTTAGGGCGGCGCAGTGTTGTCAAAAGTTTGGAATACCATAATATGGTCCGCAGCTGAGAGGCCGCCACGAGCGGTTTCCTACAACGATAAAAACGACCCTTTCGAGCTGAATTCCTATGTCCCAATCGTCGTCGCAGCACCAGTTTGTCGAGAATCACACGGTCGATTACGTTCCACCTGCAGAGCGCCACGGGAAGGCGCGCGACCTGTTCACCCTCTGGTTCAGCACCAACATCGCGCCACTGCCCATCGTCACCGGCGCCATGGTGGTTCAGGTGTTTCATCTGAATCTGCTGTGGGGGTTGATCGCCATCGCTTTAGGGCACTTGCTCGGCGGGGTGGTGATTGCCCTGGCCTCGGCGCAGGGGCCGCAATTGGGCATTCCGCAAATGGTCCAGAGCCGTGGCCAGTTCGGCCGCTATGGCGCTCTGCTGATCGTGTTCTTCACCGCACTTATCTATGTTGGCTTCTTCATCTCCAACATCGTGCTGGCCGGCAAATCGATCCATGGCATTGCCCCCAGCGTACCGATGCCGACGGCAATCGTGATCGGCGCTCTCAGCGCCACGGCGATCGGCGTGATCGGCTACCGCTTCATTCATAGCCTCAACCGCATCGGCACCTGGGTCATGGGTTCGGCGCTGCTGGCCGGTTTCATCATGATGTTCGTCCAGGACCTGCCCGCCGACTTCTTCAGCCGCGGCAGCTTCAACTTGTCCGGCTTCATCGCCACTGTGTCGCTGGGCACCATCTGGCAGATCAGCTTCTCGCCCTACACCTCTGATTACTCGCGCTATCTGCCGCGCGAAATCGGCATCGCCAAGCCGTTCTGGGCGACCTATTTCGGTGCCACCCTGGGTACCATCCTGTGCTTCAGTTTTGGCGCGATTGCGGTGCTGTGCGTGCCGGAAGGCACTGATGCCATGGCGGCGCTGGAACAAGCCACTGGCTGGTTGGGGCCGATCCTGATGGTGCTGTTCCTGCTCAATATCATCAGCCACAACGCCCTCAATCTGTACGGCGCGGTGCTGTCGATCGTGACCGCGATTCAGACCTTCGCGGCGCAGTGGACTCCCAGCATCAAGGTGCGGGTGATCCTCGCTGCAGTGATTCTGCTCGGTTGTGGGATGGTTGCGCTGAACGCGTCGGCTGACTTCATCGGCCAGTTCATCGGGTTGATCCTGGCACTGCTGCTGGTGCTGGTGCCGTGGGCCTCGATCAACCTCATCGATTTCTACCTGATCAAGAAAGGCGTGTACGACATCGCCTCGATCTTCAGCGCCGATGGCGGCATCTACGGGCGCTTCAACCACCACGCGATCATTGCCTACGCCTGCGGCATCCTGGTGCAGCTGCCGTTTGCCAATACTGCGCTGTATGTCGGGCCGTACTCGAATCTGGTCGAGGGCGCAGATTTGTCGTGGTTGTTTGGCTTGTTGGTGACCTGCCCGCTGTATTACTGCCTGGCCACACGTGGCCAGACCCAGCGGGCTGGCAAGCCGCTACGCATCAACCCCTGATAGACAGAGGGGGCTGCCCGGCAGCCCCCTGTGCTGTCAAAGCTTGAACTGCGCCACCATCCCGTTCAGGTCCACTGCCAGGCGCGACAGATCCTGCGCCGCAGCGCTGGTCTGGTTGGCGCCCGCCGAGGTCTGCATCGACAGATCGCGGATGTTGACCAGGTTGCGGTCCACCTCTCGCGCCACCTGCGCCTGTTCTTCGGAGGCGCTGGCGATGACCAGGTTGCGCTGGTTGATCGAGGCAATCGCTTCAGCAATTACCTCCAACGCTTCGCCGGCTGACTGGGCCACTTCCAAGGTGCCGTTGGCGCGGCTGCGGCTGCTGTGCATGGCTGTCACGGCGCGTTCGGTGCCGTTCTGGATACCGGCAATCATCTGTTCGATTTCAGCGGTGGACTCCTGAGTGCGGTGGGCGAGGGCGCGCACCTCGTCGGCGACCACGGCAAAACCGCGGCCAGCTTCGCCAGCGCGGGCGGCTTCGATTGCCGCATTGAGGGCCAGCAGGTTGGTCTGCCCGGCGATGGCGCCGATCACGTCCAGCACGCGGCTGATTTCGTTGGCACTGGTGGCCAGTTGTTCGATTTCAGTTGAAGTGCCGCTGACGTCGTTGACCAGATGCTGGATCGAGCTGAGTGCCTGATTGACCTGATCGCGACCGTCACGGGTGCTCTGGTCGGCGCCTTTGGATGCATCGGCAGTGGTCACGGCGTTGTTGGCGACTTCTTCGACGGCGGCAGTCATCTGGTTGACCGCAGTGGCTGCCTGGTCAATTTCGGCACTTTGCTGATGCAGGCCGCGGCTGGTGTCTTCGGTCACGCTGTGCAGCTCTTCGGAGGCCGAGGCCAACTGGTCGGATGAGGCAGAGATCTTGCGCAGGGTGTCGCGCAGGCTGCTCTGCATCCGCGCCAGGGCAGCGAGCAGCAGGGCTGGCTCGTCCTGGCCTTGTACACGGATATCCTGGGTCAGATCGTTGGTGGCGACGCGTTCTGCCACTGCGACGGCATCAGCCAAGGGCACGACGATGCTGCGGGTGAGCAGAATCGCGATGGCCACCAGTGCACCGAGGATGATCAACAGCGACACGACGATCACCGAAAACGCCTCATCGGCCACGTCGCTGCTGCGCTGGGAGGCCGCCTCGGCGCCATTGCTGTTGTAAACGAGCAGAGCGCCCAGGGCTTTCATCATCACATCGGCGGACTGCGCCATGGCGCCAGTCAATAACGCATTGGCCTCGTCAGCCTTGCCAGCCACTATCAAGCCGAGTACCTGCTTCTGCTGATCCAGATACTGGCGCTCGGCGGCGGCGAAGGTATTGAACAGGGCGCGATCATCAGCAGCGACGATGGTTGCTTCATAGGCCTTGATACCGCTGGCCAGTTGCTGGTTGATGCTGTCGACCAGGGCCATGCTGCTCTGGCGGGCACTTGCCTGTGTTTCCAGTGCGGTGCGCAGGGTAATGGCGCGGGCGCGGCCCAGATTTGTGCCGACGTCGCTCAAGGCAACCATGGCCGGGATCCATGTATCGCGGATCTCATCGGTGGAGCGGTCCATCTGGCGGGTTTCGTACAGTGAGAGTAAGCCCATGACCAGTACCAGCACGCCCAGCAGGGTAAACACACTGGCGGCGCGAGTGCCGATCTTCATATTCCGTAATTGCATGGGAAGCTCCTTGACGATGGCTGGCAGGCGTCAAGAGCTGGTTCGGCGAAGCCGCGTCACCTGGTAGGCGCCGGGCTCTCGATGCGCTGCGAAAGGGTGAGGTTGTTCCTCAATCGTGCTGATTGTTTTTTTCGATGATGCCACAGTGCCACTATTATTGACCACTCATTCAATGTAACTGCAACTTACGACAGTTCCGTCATTTTCTGACGAAACTGTCAGCTTTATTGCGCTCAGACGATAGCAATCGCGGGGTCGGCGGCAGCCAGCGCCGTGGCCCTGTCTGCGGCTGGCGGGTAGATCCATTGCGTGTTGATTTGCCGTTTGACTGCCTTGCCTTCCTCACCTTGCAGTTTCAGCTCGCGCTCCCAACCTTCGCTGAAGGTCGCGCCCCACGCGCCGAGGTCGAGGCAGGTGACATATTTGGGCTGGCGATAGACCACGGGCGTTAGCGCGAGCAGATCTGCTGCGGCGTTGTTGCCCGCATGGCGGCCCATAGGGATGGCGTGCTGGCAGGTCATCAGGGCATGGTTGCCGAGGTCATCGACGGCCGCCCAGGCAACGTCGCCGGTGGCATAGATGTGTTCCTGACCTTTGACCTTGAGATGCTCGTCTACCCGCAGCCGGCCCTGGCCGTCGCGCTCGCCGGGTATTTGTGCCGTCAATGGGCTGGCCTGCACGCCGACGGTCCAGATTACTGTCTTGCTGGCGATGTAGTCGCCGTTGTCCAGCGTGACGCCGCCACTGTCGACTGCCACCACCGAGGTGCCGGGCAACCATTCCACGCCGGCTTGTTTGCAGGCGGCGACGATTGAGGGAGTGATCCCGGCGCCTAGTGCCGCGCCGACCTGTGCGCCGCGGTCGACCACCACTACGCGCAAGCGGGTCTCGGCGCCGAGCATTGCACGCAAACGCTCGGGCATTTCGGTTGCCGTTTCGATGCCGGTGAAACCGCCGCCGCACACCACCACGGTGTTGCGCGCAGGGGATCCCGGCAGCGCGGCGAGCGCGTGCAGATGCTGTTCAAGGCGCACGGCCGATTCCAGTTGGTCGACATCAAAGGTGTGCTCGGCCAGGCCGGCAATGTTCGGGCGCGCCACTTGGCTGCCGGCGGCGAGGATCAGGCGTCGATAGCTGATCCGTTGGTTGTTGCCAGCGCCGTCTTCATAGCTGACCTGGCATCCATCCGGGTCGATCGCCCGGGCGTGACCCTCGATGAACTTCACCCCAACCGCATCGAACAAGGCGGTCAGAGGCGCCTGCAGGGTATGTGCCTGGGCCTCGTAAAGGCGTGGGCGGATGCGCATCTGCGGCTGAGGGGCGAGGACGCTGATGCTCAACTCGCCGCGTTGCGCCTGGTCGAGCAAGCGCGCAGCGCTGAGTGCGCTCCACACGCCAGCGAAGCCTGCGCCGATGATCAGGATGTCGGTTTTCATGGGATTGCTCCGGGTGATTGAGAGGGACGAGACACCATCGAGCACAATCCTGTTGTCGCTCGAATAACTACGACTCTATTGGTCGTAGTTATAAATCACAAGTGTTTTGTTGATTGCGATCAGCGTCGAACCAGCCGGTCTTTGCCTACAGGCGGCCACAGGCGTACCATTTGCGACTAATCCAGTCGGAGATTGATATGTCGCTTTACAGCGCCGGGGTTGAATACGGCATCCATTGTCTGCTGCTGTTGCTCAATGAGCAGGGTGACAGCCGCGAAGCCAGCGTGCGTGATCTGGCCGAGCTGCAGGGGGTGCCTCAGGAATACCTGGCCAAGGTCTTTACCAAACTGGCTCGCGCCGGCCTGGTGGCGGCCACCGAAGGCGTGCGCGGCGGGTTTCGCCTGGCGCGGCCGGCGGCCGAGATCAGCGTGTTGGACATCGCCACTGCAATTGACGGGGCGAAGAAGATTTTCGATTGCCGCGAAATCCGCGAGCGCTGTGTGCTGTTCGAGGGCTCGGCGCCGAGCTGGGCGACCGAGGGCACCTGCGCAATCCACGCGGTGATGATCAGCGCGCAGAAACGCATGGAAGAGACCCTGGCCCAGCAGAGCATCCTTGATCTGGGGCAGCGCTTCGGGCGCAAGGCGCCGGCGCAGTTTGGCGAACAGCTCAACGACTGGATGAGCGATCGCCGCGAGGGCAAGGGCAGCGCCGGCGATATCCCTTTGACCGAGGTTTGAGCGGGGCGGTCAATGCACCGCTTGGCGCTGCCTGACGCAGGCCTGGGCCTGTAGCGCCAGTTCGTCAAGGCGCTCATCGCGGCGCTGTTCGGCGTCGATCATGGCGTCTTCGCCTTGCTGCTTGAGCAGGTAGGCATGGATCTGGCGCACTTCCAGCGTTTCATAGATCGGGGCGATATCCAGAGTGCCGATCAGCGCGCCGCTGGCGTGGCCGGTGCTGCTCATCAGCACTTGCGGGCCACGTGCCGCGACCACCTGCATGCCCATTTCTTCAAACCAGGGCACCAGCCCTGCAAAGGCGTTCAGTTCGACACAGCTGTAGCGTGACTGCAGGTCAGCCAGCAGTGCGCGAGCGATGCCCTGGCGACGGTGGCTGGGCAGCACCACCATGAACGCCAGCGAGCAGGCCTGCGGGTCGTCCTGAGCGGGAAGAGTGAGCGCGAAACCCAGTAGTTGATCAGGCGCATCGGCATCCAGCGCGAGCAACAACTGCACGGCCAGCCCACGTGTACCGTCCATGGCTTGCAGGTACTGGTGCACCTCAAGGCCGACACCGTATTGATAGAGCGGGTAGAGCGGGTTGTCACTGCTGATGGCGACACTACTCAGCTCGCCGACATGGTCGATCACCAACTGGCGGATCTGGTTCTGGAAGGATTCGGGCGGCACGCTGTCGAGGCGGCTGAGAATGAACATTGCAGGCAAAGCTCCGGCTGGCAAAAACACCCCGCGTCAACGGCAACGCGGGGTGACAGTCTACCCGGTTTTGCCGGTTCAGCTGTGCTCGGCGAACGCCGCCAGCATCAGGTCAAGGTTTTGGACCGCCGCGCCCGAGGCGCCTTTGCCCAGGTTGTCGAATACCGCAGTGAGCACAACCTGGCCGTGCTCCGGGTTGGCGAACAGCGCCAGGCGCAGATCATTGCTGTCGTTGAGCGCCTCTGGGTCCAGTGCTGCGGCTGGCCCGTGCTGGTGCAATGGCATCAACTGGACGTGACGGGCGTTTTGATAATGCTCCTGCAGGCAAGCTTGCAGATGCTCGGCTTTCACCCCAGCAGGCAACAGCCGCAATTGCAGCGGGATGCTCAGCACGATGCCCTGGCGGTAATCGCCATAGCCTGGGAGAAATACTGGCCGCGCGCTGAGGCCGGCATGCTGCTGTATTTCCGGGACATGCTTGTGGGCCAGATCAAGGCCGTACAGCTGCAGCGTAGGCAAGCGTTCTGCGCGTGGCTGTTCATGCCGCTCGACCGCGGCCCGGCCGCCGCCGGAGTAGCCAGAGATGGCCTGTACCGTCAGTGGATAATCCGTGGGCAGCAGCCCGGCCTCGATCAGTGGCCGCAACAGGGCAATGGCTCCGGTTGGGTAGCAGCCAGGGTTGCTTACACGCTTGGCCTGGGCGATGCGCTCAGGCTGCTGCGCATCCAGTTCCGGCAAGCCATACACCCAACCTGGTGCAGTGCGGTGGGCGGAGCTGGCGTCGATGACCCGCACCGCCGGGTTGTTGATCGCCGCTACCGCTTCGATCGCGGCGGCATCCGGCAGGCACAGCAGGGCGATATCGGCGCTGTTGATCGCCTCTGCGCGGCGCTGCGGATCCTTGCGCTCGGTTTCGGGCAGGGTCAGTAGGCGCAAATCGTTGCGCCCGTGCAGGCGGGCGTGGATCTGCAGGCCGGTGGTGCCTTGGTCGCCGTCGATAAAGACCAGAGGAGTGCGCATGGGGCGATGTCCGTGTAATAAGGAAGATGGCCTATGCTCGCTCACGACTGGACGAATGGAAATTTGCATTTCATGATGGTCACGTTCACAAATCCTGAATCAGGGAGCGCTTCCGTGTCAGTCCATTTGCATCCAGCCCATGCGTGAGATCAGCCTCGACCGTTTGCGCACTCTGGTGGTGATTGCCGACCTTGGCTCGTTCGCTGAAGCTGCCCGCCAGCTCAACCTGGCGCCGCCGACCATCAGCCTGCACGTCGCCGAGTTGGAGGCGCGGGTAGGGGCGCCGCTGCTCAGCCGGACCCGCGGTCAGGTGCGCCCGACGGCCATCGGCGAGACGCTGCTGGTGCGGTCGCGAAAGCTGCTGGCAGACGCCGAACTGGCACTGGAGGAGGTGCGTCGACAGGTGCAGGGCTTGACTGGGCGGGTGCGGCTGGGCGCGTCGACTGGTGCCATCGCCCATCTGTTGCCGCAGGCGCTGGAGATGCTGCGGGTCGAGCATCCGGGGATTGATGTGCAGGTGCAGGTGTTGACTTCGCAGGCTTCGTTGGCGGGTCTGCGCGAGGGGCGGTTGGATATTGCTCTGGTGGCACTGCCGCAGGTGGCTGGCAAAGGCGTGCAGATTACGCCTTGGCGGCGGGATCCGATCATGGCCTATGTGCCCAGTGAATGGCGCCCGCCTGCGCGGGTGACGCCGGCGTGGCTGGCTCAGCGGGCGTTGATTCTCAACGACAGCAGTACTCAGTTATCGCGAGTGATTACGCAGTGGTTTGGGGCAGCGGGGTTGTTTCCTGAGCCGCGCATCGAGCTGAATTTCAATGATGCGATCAAGAGCCTGGTCGGTGCTGGGTATGGTGCGACGCTGTTGCCGCAGGAGGGCCAGGTGGCGGCGCTGGATCCGCGAGTGAGTCGGCGGCCGCTGCGGCCGGGGTTGTGGCGGCAACTGGGGATTGCTTGCAGGGTTGGTGAGATGGAGCGCGCCACCGGCTATGTGCTGGCGGCGTTGCAAGGGTTGCGGCAGTGATTTGAAGCGCACATGGTGTCTGTAGGAGCGCCCCGGCAAGGCCGCTCCTACAGAGTGCGTATGCTGCGGGCGGCCCTTTCAGTACTTCTCGCACAGCTGATACCCCAGCCCATGCACCGTGTGCAGTAACGGGCTGTCGAACTGTTTGTCGATGATGCTGCGCAGGATATGGATGTTGCTGCGCAGGTTGTCGCCCTGCGGTGCGTCACGTCCCCAGATGGTTTCTTCGAGCTCGCTGCGACGGACCAGGTTGGGGCTCTTTTGCATGAGCACCTCGAGCAGTTTGCGGCTGGTTGGCTTGAGCTTGAGCACCGTGCCGGCTCGGGTCACCTCGAGGGTGTCGAGGTCGAACTGCAGGTCGGCTACTACCAGCTTGCGACTGGCGCGCTGCTGGCGCCGAGCGACCACTGACTGCACCCTGGCCAGCACTTCGGACATGGCGAACGGCTTGACGATGTAATCGTCGGCACCGACCTTGAACCCGGTCAGGCGATCGCTCAGCTCATCGCGTGCGCTGAGCATGACAATCGCCACCTGCGAGCGCGAATGCTCGCGCAGGCTATGGCAGATCTGATTGCCGTCGATGCCTGGCAACATGATGTCGAGGATGATGGCGTCAAAGTTGTTCGACGCCGCCAGATGCAGGCCGGTCAGGCCGTCCAGCGCGCCGGTGACCTCGTGGCCCCTGAGCTGGAGAAACTCGACCAGATTGTCGTGAATATCGCGGTGGTCCTCGATAACCAGAATTCTCATTGCTGTCCCTTGTGTTTGAAGCGCATCAACCGCGTGTCGATAACTCTTGAAGCCTTATGCCAACCGCTCAAAGCGGGCAAACGTGCAAGCCTCGGCGTCGGAGTCAGTACGGGCAAGCCGTGCAAGGCTGGCCGGCCATAGCAGAACAGGGCCGTCAGCCAGGTCGTCAACCAGACAAAGATGCCGGCCCAGAACGTATGTGACATGAAGTGCCAGCCTTGCAGTACCCGGGTGGTGCCATAGACCAAACCTAGCAAGACAATCCCCACCAACAGCAGCCGTGCGTGGCGCCATTGATGGCGCAGCGCGACAAAGTACAGCGCCAGCAGGGTGAAGCCGCTTGAGGCATGGCCCCCGGGCCAGCAGCGGCCGCCGGCAGTCTTCTCGGTCCAGTTGAAGTTGCTGAACCACTCCTGGCGCAGGTGCGTACCACCGTAAAGCGTAGTTTCTACCGGGCAATACACCCCGGTGTGACTCTTGAGGTAGTGGATGACCGTCGTGCTCAGTGCGAATGCGACGACCACGAACAGCAAGTCCTGCCGGTGGTCGCGGGTAAAGCGCAGCAGCGGCGCCGCGCCGATGGCGTCCAGCAGGCGCTTGGGGTTGGCCGTGAGGCGTGGCCAGATGAACGACAGCAGCAAGCCGACAATCGCCGCCTCGCCGGTCCAGTCCGGAAGAATGCGCGGCCACTTGTGGCTGACCTTCTCGAACCACTGATCGTGCAGCAACGGGAACTGCCCGCTGACCGGATCAAGCAACAGGTTGCTGATCGACTGATCGAGGCTGGTCAGGTCGAACAGCACAAAGACCAGCGCCGCCAGCAACAGTGGCAGGCCCAGATTGATCAGATAGAAACGGGTGCGCGGTGACGGCTGCATGGCTCAACTACCTCTCTTGGCAATCAACCTGGGCCATTGCTCGGCGTTGGTCTGGCCGAGAATGTGGGGTTTGCCGTGGCCGTCGACAGCCACGAACAGCGCGCTGGCATAGGCACTGGAACGCTGCCCGCCAGGCACATGCAGTTGCCGCTCGAGCTGATCGATGCAGCCACTGTGGGTAACGAGGGCCAGATTCTGGCCCGGCTGCTTGTGGCTCAGCGCCACATCGGCGAAGTGGCCATCACAGTCATTGAGCCACTGCTGCGTGGCGAGCGGCTTGTCGAAGATGAACTGCGCCGTTTGCCGCGTGCGCAGCTCCGTGCTGCTGAGCAATGCGGTGTTGGCCAGGCCCAGCCTCTGCAGGCCTTCACCGACGCGGCCAGCTGCCTGGCTGCCGGCCACCGTGATACCTGTTGGGTCGTTCAAGCAGACGTTGCTGGAGCGGTCACAGCGCTCGGCATGGCGGATAAGGACCAGCACCGAGCCCTCGGCCCAGGCCGCAGACAACCCGCTGCTGCGCATCTGCTGCTCGCTGCTGATAGTCGGCACGTGGTTGCTCAGCGCAAACCAACCGAGCGCACCGAAGGCCAAGGCAGTGGCTGCGACAACGCCTACGACCGAGGCCATGCGCGGCAGGCGCCGGGTCAAACCGGCTGAACTGGAGTACTGCTTGAAGACCGCTTGTTGCACGTTCGATGCTCCCGACGTTTTCAATGGTGGCAATTTAGGTGTCGGGCTGTTGGGGTCGGGTGAAGCAAATGTGAAAAATACCTTCAACTGGCGGCGCTGCCGAAATCTCTTGCAAAGCAGCGTGGGCAACGCCACCGTCAGGCTTTCACTGGGCGTAGAAGGGGCAAAGATCGGCAATGGCTTATGAAGTGGACGATCGCCTGGTCATCGGCGTGGCATCGAGCGCGGTGTTTGACCTGAGTGAATCAGACGCGGTATTTCGCCGCGAAGGCGAAGCGCAGTACCGCGAATATCAGCAGCAGCATCTGCATGTACCGCTGGCGCGGGGGATTGCCTACCCGTTCATCAAGCGCTTGCTGGCGCTCAATGACCTGTGTGATGACCCGCAGGATCCGCTGGTCGAGGTGGTCTTGCTGTCACAGAACGATCCGGATACCGGCCTGCGCGTGATGAAGACCATCGAGCACTACGGCCTGAACATGACCCGGGCGATCTTCATGCAGGGGCGCTCGCCTTATGAGTACATCCCTGCGCTGAACATCGCCCTGTTCTTGTCGGCCGACAAGGCCCACGTTGATGCGGCGATCAAGGCAGGTTACCCGGCCGGGCAGGTGCTCGATTCACAGTTCGACGATGACGAGGACGATGATGGCCTGCGCATTGCGTTCGACTTCGATGGGGTGCTGGCAGGGGACGAATCGGAGACGGTGATGCAGCGCGATGGCCTGACCGGCTTTCATGCCCATGAGGTCAGCAACGTGACCCAGCCGCACAACCCCGGACCGTTGAAGGCGTTCTTCGTGCGCATTGCCAGCATCCAGGCCGCCGAAGAGGGTTACAAGCTGGCGCATCCCGGTTACGAGAACCGCCTGCGCGTATCGATTGTCACCGCGCGTAATGCGCCTTCCCATGAACGCGCGCTGAATACCCTGAAGAGTTGGGGGGTGATGGCCAACGACGCGTTCTTTCTTGGCGGTATCGAGAAGCGCCGGGTGCTGCAGGTGCTCAAGCCGCATATCTTCTTCGATGACCAGTCTGGTCACCTCAACAGTACGCGCACTGTTGCGCCGTCAGTGCACGTACCGTTCGGCATTACCAACCAGCCGCTGTGAACCTCAGAACCAGCGGTCGTTGCGTTTGCGACCGCGGGTCAGTGCCGGCAGGATCAGCCCCAACAGCAGGCCGGCACCGGCAATGCTGCCGCCGTAAACCATATAGCGCATCATCACCTGCTTGTTCTCGTCCCCCAGTTGCGCCTGGGCATCGCGCAGGGCGGACTGGGCTTGGTCGAGTTGCTGGGTCAGGTCTTTGTTGCGCACTTCCAGTTCGTCAGCCAGCGTCTTGCGCGAGTCGAGGGTCTCCTGCATGCCCTGCACGCGGGCCTTCCAGCTGTCGTCGATGGTTTTGAGCTGCTCGGACAGTTGCGTGACCTTACCGTCCAGCTCTGGCAGGCGTTCGGCCTGACCTGGTACTGCCTGCAGGTCGCTGTTGAGGATCCACACCAGGTCGCCGTTCTGGCCGCGGATCTGGCTGTAGTTGCCCTGGGTGTCGACCAGGCTGACCTTCTCGCCAGCCTTGAGGCTGCCAACGATGCGGTGGCCATTGGTCGGGCCGCTGCGCACATAAGTGCTCAGGCTGTCACTGACCCAGCGCGCATCGCTACTCGGCTGTTCGGCCTGAACCGGCGCGGCGAGGGCGATCAGGCAAGCGAGCAGGCTGCCACGCAGGGCAGGACGGACGGGCAGGGCGGGGCTGGAATCGGGCATGATGATCTTCGCTGCTACTGGACAAAAGTAGGCCCGATGACTGGGCCGATGAACGGGTCGGTGACTTGACCGTCAGCCAAAGACCGTTTTTTTGTCAGCAGGTTCACCACCTGGCGTGGGAAATGTCAGCTAAGTGTTGCGGAATTGTTCAGGGCTGATGATGGCAGGCGTACTGGCCCGATTGCATGAAAATGCCATCGAGCCAGCTCGTTCAATCACGCTTTCAGGTCACGACCTGGTAGCACGGCACATAGGCTGCGCCGCCAGGTAGCTTCATCCGGTGCTGGTCAACGAAGGCCTGCAGCAAGCGTCCCAGCGGGTCGAGCACAGCGCTGTCACCGCGGATCTGATACGGGCCGTGTTGCTCGATCAGGCGGATGCCATTGTCCTTGACGTTGCCCGCGACAATCCCGGAAAACGCTCGGCGCAGGTTGGCCGCCAGTTCGTGCGGCGGCAGATCGCGGCGCAGTTCAAGGTTGGCCATATTGGCGTGGGTCGGGTCGAACGGGCGCTGGAAGCCCTCTTCAATCTTCAGCAGCCAGTTGAAGTGGAAGGCATCGTTGCGCTCGCGGCGGAACTGCTTGACCGCCTTGAGCCCCTCGACCATCTGCCGCGCGACCTCGGCCGGATCATCGATGATGATCTGGTAATGCGCTTGCGCCGCTTCACCCAGGGTGGCGCCGACAAACGCATGCAACTGCTGCAGATAAGCTTCGGCGCTGCGCGGCCCGGTCAGCACCACCGGGAACGGCAGGCCTTCGTTGTCCGGGTGCATTAGAATGCCGAGCAGGTACAGGAACTCTTCGGCCGTGCCGGCGCCACCTGGGAAGATGATGATGCCGTGACCAACCCGGACGAAGGCTTCCAGGCGCTTCTCGATGTCGGGCAGGATCACCAGCTCGTTGACGATCGGGTTCGGCGCCTCGGCGGCGATGATGCCCGGCTCGGTCAGGCCGAGATAGCGGCTGCCGTGCATACGCTGTTTGGCGTGGGCGATGGTGGCGCCCTTCATCGGCCCCTTCATTACGCCCGGGCCGCAGCCGGTGCAGATATCCAGCTTGCGCAGGCCCAGCTCGTGGCCGACCTTCTTGGTGTACTGGTATTCCTCGCTGCTGATCGAGTGGCCGCCCCAGCACACGACCATCTTCGGCTCGACGCCCGGGCGCAAGGTGCGCGCGTTGCGCAGCAAGTGGAAGACGTAATCGGTGATGCCCTGGGAGCTTTCCAGGTCGATGCGCTGGCTGGCCAGTTCGCTCTCGGTGTAGACGATGTCGCGCAGGGCGCTGAACAGCATCTCGCGGGTGCTGGCGATCATCTCGCCATCGACGAAGGCATCGGCCGGGGCGTTCAGCAGTTCGAGGCGTACGCCGCGGTCCTGCTGATGGATGCGTACTTCGAAGTCCTTGTAGGCTTCGAGAATGGTCTTGGCGTTGTCGACATGGGCGCCGGTGTTGAGGATCGCCAGGGCGCATTGACGGAACAGGGTGTAAAGGCTGCCGCTACCGGCTTCGCTCAGTTGCTGAACTTCACGTTGCGACAGCGTTTCGAGGCTGCCTTTGGGGCTGACGGATGCATTGATTACATTGCGTTGGGGCATCTAAGTCTTTCCTGTGCATGTAAAACTCCTACTTGGACACCACCATACCGACAAATGTGCGCCGCAACGAGGGGGCTGTTGAAAATCCCTCGTTCGCTGCTCAGCCGAACAGCCGTTGCACGGCCAAGGTGATGCCCAGGCCGCCGAATACCAGCCACAGATTGAGAATCGCCCCGGTTGCCAGCGCCCTTGGACCGGCCTGGCGAATCTGGCTGAATTTGGTCTCCATGCCCAAGGCGGTCATGGCCATGGTCAAGGCGAAGGTATCGAACTGATTGACCGCGCTCACGACGCTGGTGGGCAGCACCTGCAGCGAGTTGACCAGCACCAGTGCGAGAAAGCCGAAGGCAAACCACGGCACGTTGATCCTGCCGTTGCCCTGCGCCTGGCCAGCCTGGCGCGAGCGGCTGATCCACAGGCCCACCACCAGCAACACCGGCACCAGCAGCATGACCCGGGTCATCTTGACGATGGTGGCGATATGCGTGACTTCCGGGCTGACGTTGCTCGCTGCGCCGACCACCTGGGCGACCTCATGCAGGGTGCCGCCGAAAAACAGGCCAACGCCGAGCGTGTCCAGGCCCAGCCAGCCGCTGTTGACCAGCACTGGGTAGAGCAGCATCGACAGCGTGCCGAACAGCACCACGCTGCCAACCGCCATGGCGCTCTTGTGCGGCTGTGAGCGCAAGGCCGATTCAAACGCCAGCACTGCGGCTGCACCGCAGATGGCGCTGCCGGCGGCGGTCAGCAGAGCGGTGTCGCGGTCCAGCTTGAATAACTTGATGCCGACCCACAGGCCGAGCAGCAAGGTGCTCACTACGATTGCCAGCGACACGGTCAGGCCTGACCAGCCGACCTGGGCGATCTCCTGCAGACTGACTCGTAGGCCGAACAAGGCCACGGCGATGCGTAGCAGATTGCGTGCACTGAAGTTGATACCGCTGGCCCAGCCGGCTGGTATGCCCTGGCGCAGCAAGTTGCCGTACAACGCGCCGGCAAGGATGCCGACAATCAGCGGGCTGATGCCCAGGCGGGCAAAGGCGGGCAGTGCTGCCAATTGCGTCACTGCCAGGGCGAACAGGGCGACAAACAAGATACCGTTGAGCCGCCCACGGATGTCGTGAGTAGGCGTATGCGAGTGTGTAACGGGAGCCGTAGCCATCATGCGTCCTCCGGTCGAGGTAGCGTTTTGATAGGTCCACGTTAATTCAGTTATAAGCTTATAAAAAATCGTGATTCAGGATGGAAAATATCCGTCTAGCTGATACTTTGTGCAGATGACCCCTGAACAGCTTATAACTTTCGCTACCGTTGCTGAACACGGCAACATCAGCCACGCGGCGCTGGCCCTGCACCTGTCGCAGCCTGCCGTATCCGGGCAGTTAAAGCTGCTGCAAGAAGAATTCGGCGAGCCGCTTTATCAGCGTGCCGGCCGTGGCGTGCGCTTGACTGCAGCGGGCGAGCAATTGCTCGGCCACGCGAAACGGCTGCGCGATACCTTCGTCCAGGCCAAAGCGCTGAAGGACGCGCTGCGCGGGCTGGAACGCGGCACCTTGCGCATCGGCGCCAGCACGACCCCAGCGAGCTATCTGCTGCCGTACCTGATTGCCGATTTTCGCCAGCGCTACCCCCAAGTGCTGGTGACGACCATCAATGGCAACACGGCTGACATCGTCGCCGCCCTGGGATCGTTGGATATAGCCCTGATCGAAGGTCCGCCCGGCCCCGACTTGCCGGCAGGCACAGGGGTTACACCGTGGCGCGAGGACGAAATTGTTGCCATCGTGCCCAGCCAACACCTGCTTGCCGCAGTTGAGCACGGGCAGACCCTGCAAGCGTTGGGCGCCTATCCACTGGTTCTGCGCGAAAGCGGTTCGGGCGTACGCCAGTTGGTCGAGCGAGCATTTGCTCGCAGCGGGGTGGCGATGCGGGTGGGCCTGGAGATTGCCGGTGTGGAAGGGGTCAAGGAAGCAGTGCGGGCAGGGATGGGCGTCGGTTTTGTCTCGTCGATGTCGATGCGCCATGAGGACGCAGCGCTGCGGCGCCTGCGGGTTGCCCCGGAAGCGTTGACCCGGCGCTTCTCGATCCTGATGCCGCATGCCGACACGCCGTCGCGGGTGGCGGCGCGGTTTCTTGAGCTCTGCACTGCGCCCGCTTGCGAGCCGGGGCAGGGCGTGGGGCCGGCGGATCAGTAGACATCGCGCAGGTAGCGTCTTTGCTCGCTCAACTGGCGCCAGTAATCAGCGGCAGCGTCGGATTCCAGGCCACCATGACATTGCGCAACCTGGCGCAGGGCATAATCGACGTCCTTGGCCATGCGGCTGGCATCGCCACAGATATACAACTGCGCGCCTTCTTGCAGCCAGCGCCAGAGCTCGGCGCCTTGCTCCAGAATGCGGTCCTGAACATAGATTTTCTGCGCCTGATCGCGGGAAAATGCCAGGCTCAAATGGGTGAGCAGGCCATCGCGCTGCATGGTTTGCAGCTCTTCGCGGTAATAAAAATCACTGGCCGCGTGCTGCTCGCCGAAGAACAACCAGTTGCGGCCTGGATCACCCCGCGCCTGGCGCTCCTGCAAAAAGCCCCGGAATGGCGCCACGCCAGTGCCCGGGCCGATCATGATCATCGGCAGCGAGCCATCGGCCGGTGGGTGAAAGTGCTTCGATTGCTGGAGGAAAACCGGCACCTCGGCGTGTTCTGCGCGGTCGGCAAGAAAGGTCGAAGACACGCCCTTGCGCTTGCCGTAGCGCACGGCTGCAACCGTGAGATCGACTGCACGGGGATTGACCTTGGGGCTGGAGGCGATCGAGTACAGGCGCGGTTGCAGGCGTTTGAGTGTGCCAAGCAACTCGCTGGCGCCGCAGTCGATCGGGTAGGCATGGAGCACGTCTGCCAGCTGGCGGCCCCACAGCCACTCATTCAGCTGCGCTTTGCGCTCGCTGCTGAGCAACTGCTTGAGTTCCGGGTTATCGCTGCGTTCGGCGATCAATGCCAGCGCTTCGCGGCTGGGGCGGGCGATTTCGAAGTGTTCGCTCAGTGCCTGGCCTAACGGAACGTCACCAAGCTTGTCGAGGGTGACCGGCGTGTCCGCAGCCAAGCCGGTCAGCTCGAGCACTTCGCCGACAAGTTCCGGGCAGTTGCGTGGCCACACGCCCAGTGCGTCTCCCGCCTCATAGGCCAGGCCTGAATCTTCCAGGGCGAAGGAAAACAAGCGGGTATCCTTGCTCGCACCCGGCTGATTCAAGCGAACATTGCTCAACAGGCGTGAGGCATAAGGCTTGGCTTTGCTCGGCGTCGCGCTGGTTGCTGGGTCCTCAATCAGCGCTGTCGGCGCAAGATCGAGTGCCTGCTGCAACTGCGCCAGCCAGTGCTCGGCCTGCACCTCGTAGTCGCTATCGCAGTCGACTCGCTCAATCAGGCGGGTCGCGCCCAAGGCTTGCAGGCGATGATCGAGTCTCTTGCCGTGGTTACAGAACTGCTCATAACTGGCGTCACCCAGCGCCAGCACGGCATAGCGCAGTGACTCAAGCTGCATCTGCTGCGCATTCAATGCGCTCCAGAAGCGCTCGCCGTTGTCGGGTGGGTCGCCGTCACCAAAGGTGCTGCTGATCAAGGCCAGGGTCTGCGTGCTGGCCAGCTTGCTCGCGGGAAAGTCCGCCATCGCACACAGCTGCACGCTGACCCCTGCGTCGCGCAAGCGCTTGGCGTAGCGCTCAGCCAGGGCTTCGGCATTGCCGGTCTGCGAAGCCCACAGCAGCGTCACGTGGCCTGGCAAGGCAGCGTCTTCCTCGGCCCCCATGGCGAGGTCTTCGTGAGCAGGGCTGGCGGTGAGTGCGGGAGCGCTCGCCGTATCCAGCCATTGGTGGTCGATCAGCTCGACCCGTTGCAGCGCAATCGCACAGCACTTGAATTCGGGTTGCAGCGAAATCGGGTCGACAGCGTCGTTGGTCACGGCATTGATCGCCAGGTTGTCGCCAAACACATCGTTCCAGTGAAAAGGTGCAAAGCAATTACCCGGCAGGACCCGTTCGGTGATCACCGCTGGCAATACGGCGCGACCGCGTCGCGAGCGTATTTCCACGGCGTCTCTGGCCTTGATGCCAAGCATGGCTGCATCCTGCGGGTGGATCTCGATAAACGGCCCAGGATTGAGCTTGTTCAGCGTGGCCACCTTGCCGGTCTTGGTCAGGGTGTGCCATTGGTGCTGCACGCGTCCGGTGTTGAGCAGCAATGGGAAGTGTTGGTCGGGCATTTCAGCGGGTGGCAAGTGCGGGCGCGGCAGAAACACGCCCTTGCCATGCTCGGTCGGGAAGACGATGGCAGGTCGGCTGCCGTCTTCTGCCAGTGCAAGCGACTGGCTGACGCCGTCGTTGAGGTAGCGGACCGGATTGCGCGTCTCGCCAGGGTCCACAGCGCACGGCCACTGCAGCGGCTGTTCGCGTAGGCGGGCGTAGGTCGCCCCGCGAATGTCATAGCCGGTCTTGGGGTTCCAGGCGCGCTTGATTTCTTCAAATATCTCGGCTGCGCTGCTGTAGCTGAAGGCATCGGCAAAACCCATCTCGCAAGCCACCCTGGCAATGATCTGCCAGTCGGGCAGGGTTTCACCGGGTGCCTGCACGGCTTGCTGCATCAGGGTCAGGTTGCGTTCGGAGTTGATCATTACCCCTTCAGCCTCAGCCCATAGCGCGCCGGGAAGGAGGATATCGGCGTAGCGATTGGTCTCGGTGTCGAGGAAGGCGTCCTGCGTGATCACCAGCTCAGCCTGTTGCAAGCCGTCGATAACCTGCTGGCGGTTGGGCACCGATGCCACCGGGTTGGTGCAGATGATCCAGCAGGCCTTGATCAGGCCGCTGCGCATCTGCTCGAACATCGCCACAGTGCCGCCGCCTACCTCCTGCCGCAGGCTGCCGCGCGGGATCGCCCACAGGTCTTCGATGAACTGCCGGTCGGCCTCGACCAGCACCGAGCGTTGGCCGGGCAGGCCGGGGCCCATGTAACCCATCTCGCGCCCCCCCATGGCATTCGGTTGCCCGGTCAGGGAGAACGGCCCGCTGCCCGGGCGGCAGATGGCGCCGGTGGCCAGATGCAGGTTGCACAGCGCGTTGGTGTTCCAGGTGCCGTGGGTGCTCTGGTTGAGACCCATGGTCCAGCAGCTCATCCATTCGCCGGCTTCACCGATCCAGGCTGCAGCCTGATGAAGGTCGGCCTCAGGAATACCCGTGATGCGCGCGACCTGGTCTGGCGGGTAGTCTTCGAGAAACGCCGGCATGGCCTCCCAGCCCGCGGTGAACGCCGCGATGAACGCCGGATCGGTGTGGCCGTTTTTCACCAGCAGGTGCAGCAGGCCGTTGAGCAGGGCCAGGTCGGTGCCGGGCTTGATTTGTAAAAACAACCCGGCTTTGTCTGCCGTGGCAGTGCGGCGAGGGTCGACGACGATCAGCCTGGCTCCGGCCTTGACCCGATCCATCATGCGCAGGAACAGAATCGGATGGCAGTCAGCCATGTTGGCGCCGATCACGAAAAACAGCTCGGCCTTGTCGAAGTCCTGATACGAGCCCGGCGGCCCGTCCGCGCCAAGCGATAACTTGTAACCGCTGCCGGCGCTGGCCATGCACAGGCGCGAGTTGGACTCCAGGTTGCTGGTGCGGACAAAACCCTTGGCCAGCTTGTTGACCAGATACTGCGCCTCCAGCGACATCTGCCCGGAGACATAGAACGCCAGTGCATCGGGGCCGTGCTGTTCAAGGATGGCGCGCAGGCGCCGGGCGGTCTCGCTGATGGCGGTGTCCATGGCGATCCGCACCGGATCCTGATTGCGCTGCTGGCGCAGGTAGGCGTTTTCCATCCGGCCAGAATCAGCGATGGCCTGGCCACAGGTGGTGCCCTTGGTGCAGAGCCTGCCGAAGTTGCTCGGGTGCGCCTTGTCGCCGCTGACCTTGACCACGCGGTTGTGCTCGACCTGCATGACGATGCCGCAGCCCACGCCACAGTAGGGACACACGCTGCGTACAGTTTTGCTTGTCATCTTCGCCCCTTGATCTCTGCCCGCCGCAGCGGCCCAGAAACAAAAAAGGCGCCATGAGACCTTCCGTCGAAACGGGGTCTACACGGCGCCTTTGTCGTATTAGGTGCAGTCTTCGTTGACTGCGCAGGTGAACTAGCAAACAGCGGGCCATAACTCGCCCAGCACCCGCCCGACTCGCGCTGGCGAGTAACTCTATTGGACGCTGTTCACTTACGTTGCACTCCGAATTTGCACGGGAGGGCAGGGCGCACCAGTTCAGCGCACAGCGCTGGCATGGCTCGTTCAGCGCTGCAACGCGCGGTTCAGGGCCTTGAGCAGGTCGTCGACCGCGTAAGGTTTTTTCAGTAGCTGAGGGTGGCGCTGGGAACCCTGGGAAAGGGCGCTGCTGTAACCACTGGCAAGCACCACCGGCAGTCCCGGCCAGCGCTCGCTGATCACATCAGCCAGTTCCAGCCCGGTCATGCCCGGCATCACTACGTCGGAGAGCACCACGTCAACTGGCGGGTGTAGGTCTTGCAGCAGCTCGATAGCGGCTGCTGCGCTGCTCACCAACTGGGTCTTGTAGCCAAGTTCCTGGAGCAGGCTGACGGTAATTTCGCCAACCTGTGCGTTGTCTTCCACCAGCAGCACCTGAGCGTCGTTTACTGCCAATGGCACTGCAATCTCTTGTTGCGAAGGGGGAGGCGGGGTTGCTGCGGGCAGCGCGATCCTCATCGTCGTGCCCGTCCCCAGCTCGCTCTCGACGCTGACCTGGCCACCGGACTGATTGACGAAACCATACACCTGGGACAGCCCCAGGCCAGTGCCCTTGCCGACGGCTTTGGTGGTGAAGAAGGGTTCGAACACCCGTTCAAGGTTGGCCGCATCGATGCCATGCCCTTGGTCAGTAACGCTGATGATCACAGTCGGCGCACTGGCTGGCGAAGAAAGCGCAGGTGCGGCACTCACTGCCAGCGTTATGTCGCCCGCACCCTGCATAGCATCGCGGGCATTGATTACCAGATTGACCAGCGCCGTCTCGAATTGATTTGGATCGGTGTTGACGTAGTGGTCCTGCTCTGGAAGTGACAGCTCGATACGAATGTTCGCCCCGACCATGCTGCGCAGCATCTCGGCAATTTGCTGCACGCGCTGCGCCGCCAGAAAGGTTTCCGGCTTCAATGTCTGGCGGCGGGCGAAGGCCAGCAGTTGCCCGGTGAGTTTGGTCGCTCGGTCAGCAGTTTCCAGGATCAGGTCGATGAAACGGTGTTGCTTGTCGCCCGCGCCGGGATTGCGCCGCAGCAACTCTGCTGCGTTGCGGATGATGGTTAGAATGTTGTTGAAGTCATGGGCCACGCCACCGGTGAGCTGGCCGATGGCTTCAAGCTTCTGCATTTGCCGCAGTTGCGCCTCGGCGGCGAGCAGGTCGCGTGAGCGCGCTTGCACCTCAACTTCCAGCTGTTCGTTGAAGTTACGCAGTTGGTCTTCTGCGTCATGCCGGTCATGCACGTCGATGGAAGTGCCGTACCAGCGCAGGATCTGCCCTGAATGCGGCTCTCGATAGGGCGTAGCGCGGACCATGAACCAGCGGTAGGTGCCGTTTTGCCCGCAGAGGCGATGTTCGGTCGTGAAGTCCTGCCCGCTCGCCCGGGCCAGTGCGAAATCTTGCACTGTTTTGCCAACGTCCTCAGGGTGAACACCAGCATGCGTCATCAGCCCGTTACCCGCACCATCGACCGCCGCGCCGAAATATTCCTGCCAGCGGTTGTTGACGAACACCACACTGCCTAGGGCATCGCATACCCACGCCAGCTGCGGCATGGTGTTGGCCAGAAGCTCGAAGGCCGCTTCGCTCTCATCGAGCCGTGCCTGGCTGCGGTGGCGCTCGGTCAGGTCGCTGGCTGCACCAAACCACTCGATGAGCTCGCCGGACTGGTCAAAAATAGGCACCGCTCTGGAATGGGTCCATCCAAAACTGCCGTCGACGAGTAACACTCGATGCTCCAGTTCGAACACGGATTGGGTGCGGATCGCTTGCTCGACCGCCGCCAACACCTGGGTGCGGTCTGCGTCTGGAATGTATTTCTCGATCCAGCTCCGGCATGGCTGAGCGGTCTCTTCGAGAAAGCCCTGGCCGGTCAACTCATGCATCTGAGTCCAGTCGGGACTCATGCGGTAGAGGGTGGTACTGCTGGCCCTGACCAGTGCGCGGAAGCGCAACTCGGCGTCATGCACGGTGCTACTGCTACCTGTGGCGGACAGCGGCGGCCCGGCGCGTTCAGTTCGAAGTGATGGTCGATGTTCCATGAGCTGTCCCTGAGCTGAAAGTTGCCATGCAGACCCGGTCGGATCACGCGTGATTACGCAGGAGAGGGCATGCTTGCTCGTGGAGTTCAGTGCGAATGGTCATGGTGCGATATGCGGCATGCCCTGGACTGAGGCATTCGCGCCCTGTACCGCAATTGTTGTGTCGCTGAACCTGGCAGGCAACAGAACTGGACGATGGCAAATTCGACCGGTTCAAAGTGCTGTCAGCGGCGAGGGGTGATGGAGGTCGGCGCCGCAAGCCTGGGCATCGATCTGAGCCACGACTATGCCGGCTCGTACAAGTGGCTGCTGGCGAGCTTTCTCGTTGGTAAACGGATTCGTTAGTCGGTGGCACTTGCGGCGTATCACGCGCTGGTCGTGGGCAATGGCTAACTATTTGGACCTTAATGTCAAAGTGGATGCAGTTCGGCTGAGTCAATAGTTGCTCAGCTTCGACGGTATCGGTCCCAAGGCGTTGGAAATATTTATGCGGGAGTTGCACTGCATGCAACGGTGAATCAATTAGATATCCGGCGTTATGCAAAACTCTTCGTTTTGTATAAGTTTTTTTGCCGTTTATCAGAACGTTACCCTGTTTGCACTGATGTAGTTGATTCGACAACCTGAAGCGCTATGTTGGGTAACGATAGGATTAAAGTCGCAGGAGGATGCCATGCGAATTCGCGGTGATGTGTTCTGGAGTTGGGCCGACCCCGCGCTGCACCATCGAGGTCATGACGAAAAGCTCGAGAGTGGCGTCATGATCGACGTTCAGGTGCGCTTGGCACGCACTGGCCAGACGCAGTTGTTCATCGGGATCTATGCCGCGAGCGGAATGTCGCTGCACGAGGAGGCTTACGATTCTCGTCCTGGAGAATCAATGACGCACGCATTGGCCTGGGGGGTAGGGCGAGCACGGCATTTGATCAAGGAGCAGCGGCTCGGCAAACGTGTCGCCTAGCTGCGTAGGGCGGCGCGGCAGTGGGCCCTGACGAAGACTGCCATTTTTGGTAGCGTCTGCGCCCTATGAAGAATCCCAATCAGACACGCGTCAACACATCATCGATGTCGCCAGGTCGCTGATGATCCAAAAAGGTTACACCGCGGTCGGCCTCAGCGAACTGCTGGCTACGGCTGGAGTGCCGAAAGGCTCGTTCTACCACTACTTCCGCTCCAAGGAGGAGTTCGGTCAGGCGCTGCTCGAGGAATACTTCAGCGAATACCTGGGGCGCGTCGATTCACTGACGCATGCAGAGAATCACCAGCATGGTCGAGCAAGGCCAGGCGGATGGCTCGATCAGCGCGGCTTCGCCGCCAACGGTCCTGGCTGAAGGTATTTATCAGCTTTGGCTAGGTGTCGTTGCTGGTCAAGGTTACCCATTCGGAACAGCCTTTTGATGTAGCAATGACAAACAGCCAACACCTCTTGAACTGACTTTTTCAGCGCTTTCGACCCGTCTCATACTGAATAACCGTGAGCAAATCTAACTTCGTCGTTGAATATAGCGCCATCGTTGCAGTGCTGAACAAATACAACGAAGGCGGCAAGCAAGCGGGCAGCCGTATCATGCAGCCGGCCTTCAGCGATCAGGCCACTATTTTTGGGCTTGATGGCAACAACAAGTTGGTCGGGGGCGCCATTCAGGAGTTGTTCGACACCATCGACAAACCATCTTTCCGACCTTCGCCCGAAGCCCAAGGTGTGATTGTCAATGTTGATATTGTGGGTACTGCCGCCAGCGTGCGGATCGATACCAATGGTATTTCCGGTTTCTGCTTCACCGATTTTTCAATCTGCTGAAAGTCGAAGGTGAATGGAAAGTGATCAGCAAGATTTACCACACCCATGTAGCGCCCTGAATCTGCTCTCTGCACCGAGAGCAAGACTGTGATCCAATGGTCTGCCAGCTCCGATCATCGCGGGCTGGACCCGCAAGGCCAGCAGGTCGAGGCTATCCGCGAATTGATCGTAGCTGGCCATGACAGCCTGCTGGCACATTTCGAGAGCCAGCCTTCGGCTTGAATCAATGCTCCGGGCGCGCAGTCGATGCGCTCGGACAGCTGGAGCATGTACCCATGAATGAACACATTGCAGCAGTCGCGCTGGAAAAAGCCTACAGGCTGCTCAACCACGGCCCGACGGTCCTGGTCTCTGCTCGCCATGCTGGCGTGGACAACGTGATGGCTGCGGCGTGGGCGTGTGCGCTGGACTTCTCGCCGCCCAAGTTGACGGTGGTGCTGGATAAAATCGCCAAGACTCGTGAGCTGGTCGAGCAGAGTGGCCAGTTCGTGATCCAGATTCCGACCGTAGCGCAGGCTGAGCTTACCTTCCAGGTCGGCCACCGTAGCTTGCTCGAGCAACCGGACAAACTGGCGCGCAGCGCGGTCGAGCTGTTTGCTGTGCCCGGCCACGATCTGCCATTGGTTGCGGGGTGTTCAGCCTGGCTTGCCTGCCGCCTGATCCCGGAGCCGCACAACCAGGATCGCTACGATCTGTTCATTGCCGAGGTCGTAGCGGCCTGGGCCGATACGCGGGTGTTTCGTGACGGGCACTGGCACTTCGAGACTGCTGATCCCAACTTGCGCAGCCTGCACTATGTCGCTGGCGGCCACTTCTATGCGATCGGTGAGGCCGTCGACGTCGAATCCAAGGCTGAATAAAGCCAGTCGATAAACGTGCACTTTGCGCCCCGAGAAGTCTGTGAGCTGACATGGCCAAAGGCGTCTGAGCGGGTTATCCCTAAAAAGCCGTCTTCAACGTCAACGACAGGCTGCGCGGGTCACCATAGATGGCACCGGCATAGAACCCGTAGCGGGTGTAGTAATGCTTGTCGAACAGGTTGTTGGCATTGAGCGTCAGGGAGACATCGTCATTGATGTCGTACTTGGCCATCGCACTCCAGATCGCATAACCCGACCAGTTGACGTCCGTGGCAGCGCGGCTTACGCCGTTGCTGGGCTGGCCAGCGGGGGTGGAGTTGGCGCGGATGTTGGTCTGCGCGGTAACGCCGGTTCCGACGGTCAAACGATCGAGTGGGCCAGACAGGCGATAGGTGGTCGAGGCCTTGAACAGGTGCGACGGGTCGCTGCGACCGTCCGCATCGAGCCTGCGCAAATGCAGATAGGTGTAGCCGGCATAAAGGTTCCAGTCCGGAGTAAGGGCACCCGAAACTTCCAGATCGATACCGTCGGTTTCCACCCCTGAACCGGCCTTGTAGGCCTGGGCGCCGGTTGGCGTCAGATTGTCGCTGTCGGTGACGGCCTTGTTTTCCTGACGGGTCAGGAAGTACGCCGCCTGGGCGTTGACCAGGCCTCCCAGCCATTCGCCCTTGATGCCGCTTTCATAGCTTTGGCCACGAATTGGCTCGATCTTGCTGCCGCTGACGCTTTCTTCGCTCTGCGGGGTAAAAATATCGGTGTAGCTGGCGTACAGCGAGTAATTGTCGTTGAGGTCATAGACTGCTCCCAGGTACGGCGTGACGATGCCGTTGTCTTCCTGGTTACTGCGCACGCCTGCGGTACTGCGGGTAGTGCTGCTGTAATTGCTGACGCGGGCGCCAACAATCACCGACAGCGGGTCGGTAATGCTCAGGCGTGTCGCCGCGTACATGCCCTGCAGACGGGTGGTGGTCTTGCTGTGCAGGCCGGTCTTGTAGGCATTGATGGCGTAATCGTCGTCCACGCCATCATGCCAGTTGCTGATCGGGAAGCCGTTGTTGGCGCGGAACTGGCAGCCGAGGGTGTTGGCGCTGGTGCGGTCGGCGCTGACCATGTTGCAGGTGTACTGCGGCGACCAGGCAACCGTGCGGCTGTCGCTGTAGCCGAGCATGGCTTGATGGCTGCGACCAAGCATTTCGAACGGGCCGCTGACATCGATCTGCGCCGATTGCTGGGTCGTGTCGGTCGAGCTGTGCAGGCCGTTGAGCACCGCGCCGCTGCCGTCCTGGTTCCAGTAGCCGCCATATACGCCGCGGCCGACCGAGTTGACCTTGGCCAGGCCGCGGTGGTTGAGCGCGTCGGTGGTGCTCTGCGCCGCCTTCAGGTTCAGGCTCCAGTCGTTGTCGAAGTGATGCTCCAGCGAGCCGAAGGTGGTGCGCGTTTCGTACTCGCCAAAGCTCCAGCTGGGCACCAGGTTACTGCTGCGCGGCAGCTTGGTCTTGCTGCCGTCGCCGTACCAGATCGGAATGTTCGCGCCCCAGCCACCGCCAACAATCTTGCTGTATTCGTACTGGTAACCAGCGCCCAGGGTGGTGGCATCACTCAAGTCGAACTCGAAGCTGGCCAGTGCCGCGCGCGAACGCTCGGACTGATTGTCGCGGAACGAGTTGGCATCCTGCTGGGTCATCACCAGCCGCGAGCGCAGCCTGCCGTCTTCCGTCAGCGGCAGGTTCAGGTCGGCGCCCAAGCGGCGTTTGTCCCAGCTGCCGTAAGTGATGTAGGCACTACCGCCAAATTCCTTGCCTGGACGCTTGCGAATCAGGTTGACGGTGGCCGATGGGTCACCGGTGCCGCCCATCAGGCCGTTGGCGCCCCGGACGATATCGATGCGTTCATACATGTCCATGTTCAGCGCCGTGCCTGCGCCGCTGAAGTCTGAGCCGCCGGGGAACTGCAAGCCGTCTGCCTTCCAGTTGGTGATCGGGTAACCACGCGCGCGGTACTCGGTACGGCCGCCAACTTCCATTTTGCTCATGCTGACGCCGGGCGTGGTATCCAGCGCCTGCTCGATGTTGGTGATCTGTCGATCCGCCATTTGCGCCTGGGTGATAGTCGTGACTGACTGCGGCGTCTCGCGGGGTTTGAGCTTCAGCCCGGTGGAGCTGGTGGTGCTGTTGACGGTATAGCCCAACTGTTCGGTGCTGTTCTCAACCGGCATCTGGCCATCGACGTTGACCGCATCCAGTTCGACGACCCTCTCGGCGTTGGCGTGCAGGCTTAGGCTGCCTAGGGCCAGGCCGATTGCCAGGGGCAATGGCGAGCGGCGGCAGTACAGACGTGGGTGTTTGCTTGCGATCGCAAGCGGTGTATGCGCGGAATGACTGGTCATGATGCCCTGCTGTGCAATTGGTAATTCATCGTATTCGCAGATGATTTTTGCTAGCATTTTATGCATCGCTTCTGCGCGCTCTATCAGCGGCTTGTATGGGTATGTAATGGAATGTAATGAAGGTTTTATCGGCCGTGCGGAGGTCGCCCGGCTTGCGTCGGCGAGAACGTTTCTGGTGGTCGATGACGATGACGAGATCCGCGAACTGCTCTGCGATTACTTGAGCGAAAGCGGCGATCGGGTACTGGCCGCCGCCAGTGGCAGCGAGATGTGGCAGCAGTTGGCACGGGAACCGGTGGACCTGGTGGTGCTCGACGTGATGCTGCCTGGCGAAGATGGCTTGAGCCTGTGCCGGCAACTCCAGGCCAAACCTGGCTTGAGCGTGATCATGCTGTCGGCCAAGGGCACGGCGTTCGACCGCATCATTGGCCTTGAGGTAGGCGCCGACGATTACCTGGCCAAGCCGTTCGAACCGCGCGAATTGCTCGCCCGGATCAAGGCCGTGCTGCGCCGTTCAGCGCGCGCCGACGCTGCAGCCGAGCAACGGCCGGATCTGCCACAGCGCTTTGCCGGCTATCGCCTTGATCCTGTCAAACGTCTGCTCACGGCCGCCGATGGTACGGCCTGCACCTTGCCGCGCTCGGACTTCCGGGTCCTGCGCGAGCTGTTGGCTGCGCCCGACCAGGTGCTGACCCGCGAGCATCTGACGCGCAGTGCGATGGGCCGCGATTACACCGCAGACGATCGCTCCATCGACATGTGCATCAGCCGTCTTCGCCAACTGCTCAAGGCTGCGCCCCAAGGCGAAGTGCAGATACTGACTGTACGTAACGAGGGCTACCTTTTGAGCCTCGGCGCTGCAGATGCGCGACACTGAACACCCGCGCACCCGCCTGCGCAGATCACTCCGGCGGCTTTGGCCGAAATCGCTGTTTGGCCAGCTAACGCTGATCATGGTCAGCGGTACGGTGGCGATTCAGCTGCTGTCGAGCAGCATCTGGTTTGACGTGCGCTTTGCCCAAGTGCTCGAGGCGCCGGTGCGGCTGATCGCCAGCCGCACTGCGCCGCTGCTGGACACGGCCGGCTGTGACCCCGTGGTGACCATTCAGGCACCGGCGCATTATCAGGCCAGCTGCGTGCAGTCCCCCAGCACAGCTGAGCGGCACAAGGGCCTGCGCCGAACCGGTCTGTTGCTCGAGCAGGCCCTGGCGTACGAGCTTGGCCGCGAGCAGAGGGTGCGGGTGCTGAGTGTCGAGCTCACCGACCCGCAAGGGCAGCCGGTCACCTGGCCGAGCCTGTTCGGTTTGCAGACGGCCATGGCCCATGTGCGCTTTGCCGTGGCCTTGGCCGACGGCCACTGGCTGCAGGTCAGCGGCCAAGAGCTGCAGGGCTGGAGTGGTGAGTCGGCCTGGGCGCTGATAGCCGATTACGTAATCAGGGTGTACGTCCTGCGCATCCTCGCAGTGCTCGCCGTGTGCTGGCTGGCGGTGCGGTTGTGCCTGCAACCGCTGCGCAGGATGAGCGACGCTGCGCGGGCGCTGGGCGAGAGCCTGGAGCAACCGCCGCTGCGGGTAGAAGGGCCTTCAGAGGTGCGCCAGGCGGCGCATACGTTCAATGCCATGCAGCAGCGGATTATCGCCATGGTCAATGACCAGAGCTTTTTCCTGGCGGCCGTATCCCACGATTTACGCACGCCCTTGACCCGCATGCGCCTGCGCGTAGAGCGCATGGGCGACAGCCCGGACAGCCAGCGCCTGAAGCTCAATATCCAGCAGATGGACCAGATGATCGCCCAGGTGCTGGACTACTTGGAAAGTGCCAAGCAGCACACCTGCCAGATCATCGATGTCGACCGGCTGGTGCGCAGCGCCTGCGCCGAGCTGTGCAGTGCTGAAGAGCGCCTGCCCATCAGCGGCCATGCTGGCGCGGTCTATGCCAATGAGGTGCTGTTGCTGCGCTGCATCCAGAACGTACTGGTCAATGCCCTGCGTTATGCGCAGCAGGTCGAGGTGCGACTGGAACGGACCGAGCAGGGCGTGCTGATCCAGGTCGACGACCGCGGCCCGGGCATTGCCGACAGCCAGCTGCAGGTCATCACTCAGCCCTTCGTGCGCGGTGATCACTCGCGTAATTGCCAGTCCGGCGGTTACGGGCTGGGGCTGAGCATCGCCAAGCGCATCGCAGAAAATCATCAGGGCAGCCTGCTCTTGAGCAACCGCCAGGGCGGCGGGCTTTGCGTGCGTATTTTCATCGCCCAACGCAGGGCCGACACCCCGCCCATCAAAGGTTGCGCACGGTAGTCAGGGCGGGTGACCACACGCCATGCCCGCAGCGCGCGCATGAGCGCTGTTCGGCGCTGTCGTGGAATACGCTCAGGCCGCAGCTTACACAGCAGTACAGCCCAGGGCCGGGTGGTACCTTGTACTCCGGGCGATGCTCATCAGGCAGGACCGACAGGCCGGGCCGGGTTTCTTCGGCGGTGTAGAAGTACAGACTGACATCGCCGTCCGTTTCCAGAAGTCCAAGCCTGACCTGGCCCAGATGTTCGACGCCTTGCTGGCGCAACTCCATGAACAATTCTTTGGACGAGATATTCAAGTTGCGCAGTGAGTGGATTTCATAGATGCCGTCTTTCACTACGGTAATGGGTACACCATCGATCCAGGCTTCGCAGGTTTTACTACGCGTCATGATGTAGATGGTTACCCGATAGAGCAGTAGCAGTGTCACAAATACCAGCGCAACAGGCAGTAGTGGCACATCTTCATAAAAAGTGACATCACCCGCAGCGGAACCCAAGGTCAGAATCACCACCAACTCAAAACGCGAGAGTTGCTTGATCCCACGTCGGCCACTGAACTTGAGGAACAAGAACACCGCTAGAAACGCGGCCAGTACACGGCAGGCGACTTCCAGCAGAAACGTCCAGGGCAGGTCGCCCAGCAGCATGCGTTGCAACTCGAACGACTCCATCCATGACCTCGATTTCGATTGGCTTCGCTAGGATTGACCGCGACTGGCATGGCGCAGTTCATCAAACGCCAGGGCTGCCCTCATGAAACGAATTGGGCCTATTATTTGTACAATATATTTATTATGTACAAGAAAGCTCCGCGCACGCTGGAGAATGTAAATGAAACTGTAAATTAGTGAATTTTCAGAATTGCCAGGCAGTCCTAAATACTTAGGGGAGGACTGCTCAATGTTGGGTCAAAAGTTATACATCGTTGAATACACGCTTCGCGGCGCCGAGCGCAACTTCGTTATCCGACTGGAGCGGATGGACAATGCCTTGGCGTGGCACTGGGCGGGCTGTGATGCCGGGATTGCGCTCATCCCGCGCTTCGGTCAGCACAATATAAAACATGTCAGCCGGCCCATGGCTGAACGCTACGGGTTGGAGAACGTGCGCTGGCGGCTCGCAGGGGCAGGCCCGGCAGCTGCTCTCGAACAGCCGTCAGCGAGCAGCGAGATCGAGGAATCCCAGTGAAATTCACGTCCGAAGGTGCGTTACTGGCCGGCAAGTCGATACTGGTGATCGAGGATGAGCCCCTGTTGCAGGAGTTGATGTGCGCAATCCTCAGCGAACTGGGTGCGCAATGTTCGGCGTTCGCCAACGCCGAGGATGGCCTGATGGCATTGCTCAAGCGTCAGGATCAATACTCACTGGTGATTGTCGACCACTCCTTGCCGGGAGATATCAAAGGGCTGGAATTGGCGGCGATGGTGCGCCAGCGCTGGCCCGCCACGCCTGTTCTGGTTACTTCCGGGCATGCCCTTCGGAGTAGCGATCTGGGCGCTGACCAGCGTTTTCTGATGAAACCGTGGTCAGTCCAACAGTTGAGCGCAGCGGTGTTCGCCGCGCTCGACGGCGATTAGCCACGCCTCAGCCGGCGGTAGCTTGATGTTGGCGCGTTGCGCACGCGTCTTCGCGGTGTCGACAGTGCCACTGACCAATGGCATTACGACTCGGCATTCTCGCGTCGGGCGCGCTGGATGCGGCTGACCACGATCTGCACGACTACTGCAACCAGGCACAGCAAGCCGATGCGCCAGCTGCCCTCGACGGCGTAGTGCTCGGCCACCTTGCCGGCAAGGATGACGCTGAAAAAGATGGCGACAGGCAGGATCAATTTGTTCATTGCAAAGACCACAGATGATTCAACGAGCCGCCATCCTACAGCTATGCGCACCATGCTCCTACTGCTGATCAGGCAAAACGGAACGACGCGCCATGGGCCGAAGCCGGCAGGTAGCTGGAGCCGTCATTGCGCAGGCGTGAACGCAAGGTGCCGCTTTGTGGCTGGGTGCGGTACAGGCCACGTTTCTGCAAGGCCGGGATCACCAGTTCGACAAAGTCTTCCAGGCTGCCCGGGCTGATCAGCGGGTTGATCATGTAGCCGCTGGTGCCGGAGATTGCTGCGTGCTCCTCGATGCGCTGCGCTACCTGCTCAGGCGTGCCGACCAGGATCAGGTCGGTGCCTCGGGTGACGCTGGCAAAGCGCTGTTTGACATCGCCAGCGGTCAGCGGCTTGCCGCTGCCGTCAGGGCGCATCATGTACGAGGTCAGGCCTTCAGTGTGGGTCGCCAGGGGTTCGTTGTCGGCATAGCGGCTGATGTCGATGCCCGTGTCGCCGGCATAGCTCACCAGTTGCGCTTGCAGGTGGTAGTTGCTCTGCAGTTGCTCGTATTTGCGCTGCGCCTCGATTTCAGTCTTGGCGGTGACGATCCGCAGCACCGTCAGCGACTTTACATCGTCGGCCTGGCGACCACGGGCCTGCGCTTGAGCCCATATTTCATCCAGACCCTGACGGATTTCCAGCGGGTTGGATTTTGCGATGAAGATCAGCTCGGCGTGCTTGGCGGCAAACTCGCGCCCGCGCCCGGACCAGCCGGCCTGGATCAGCAGCGGGGTTCGTTGCGGCGACGGTGAGCTGAGGTGCGGGCCGGCGACGCGGTAGTGTTCGCCAACATGGTTGATCGGCCGCACGCGTTCACCCTGGGCATAGAGTTGGCGGGACTTGTCGGCGACCACCGCGTCCTGCGCCCAGCTGCCTTCCCACAGCTTGTAGACCACATCGAGGAATTCTTCGGCACGCTCGTAGCGGTCATTGTGCTTGATCATCTGTTCCAGGCCGAAGTTGCGCGCGGCACTGTTCAGGTAAGAGGTGACGATGTTCCAGCCAACCCGGCCATTGCTCAGGTGATCCAGCGTGCTGAAGCGCCGGGCATGGGTGAAGGGATGTTCGTAGCTGGTGCTGACGGTGACCCCGAAGGCGAGGTTTTCAGTCACTGCAGCCAACGCCGGGATGATCATCAGCGGATCATTGGCAGGCGCTTCGACGGCCCACTTGAGGGCCGCGTCGGCTGTGCCGCCATAGCCATCGTAGAAGCCCAGCACATCGGCAAAGAACAGCATGTCGAGGTTGGCCTGATCGGCGATTCGCGCCAGGCTCGACCAGTAGCTCAGCGAGTTGATGCCCAGGCGTTCGTCGGCCGGGTGGGTCCACAGGCTCGGCGCACCGCCACAGCCGACACTGGCTTGTTCATACAGGGCAAACAGCAAAGGCTTGGGATCAGCTCCCGGGTGCGGCGAAGTGCTCAAGTTGCGGCTCCAGTCCAACAGAATTCGTTAGATTGAAGCGCACTAAAAAATCTAAATAAACGACTTATTTGGAATATAAGACTCTGTTGCGGCTATATGACCGCATCTTTGAGGGTGCGCTCGATACCGCCCAGCAGCAGGCTCTGCATCAAGCGCAGGCCCTCATCCTCGGGCAACCCGCGGCCCTGTAGCCAGCCAGGCAGTTGATTGAGCAGGGTACCGAGCGCTTGCCCGGTGGCCGCCAGCGCCGGACCACTGAGACGTGTCTTTGGTGCCACCAACTTCAGCAAGCCCGCCTGATAACGCAGGCGAACCAGCGCCAGCCGCGCCTGCTGTTCATCGCTCAGGCAACACAGATCGCGTTCGGCCAGGCGAAACTGCAAGCCGCGTTCGGCGTGCAGTTGCCAGTGCGCTGCGATCACCGCAGGCAGCGCCGGCTTGCCTCGGGCCAAGGCCTTGCGGCCCTGGTCGAGGGTCGCCTGCAGCTCCTCGTACAGCTCTTCGATCAGGTCATAGAGCAAATCCTGCTTGCTCGGAAAATGGTGATACAACGAGCCTGCAGTCAGGCCAACATGCGCCGCCAGCTCACGCATGCTGACCTGGCCAAAGCCCTTAGCGGCGAACAGTGCCATGGCCTTGTCGCGACGCTCGTCAAAATTGCTGCAGCGCAGGGCGTCATTGGCCGACATGGCAGGCGCTCCTCAGTAGGTGAAGAAGCCGCGACCGCTTTTGCGGCCAAGGTAACCGGCCGCGACCATTTCCCGCAGCAGCGGAGCAGGGCGGTACTTGCTGTCGTTGAAGCCGTCGACGAATGCCTCCATGATCGCCAGCACGGTGTCCAGGCCGATCAGGTCGGCTAACGCCAGCGGGCCGATAGGCTGGTTGCAGCCCAGACGCATGCCGGTGTCGATGTCCTCAGCGCTGGCCAGGCCTTCCTGGCGCACGAAGATCGCTTCGTTGATCATCGGCAGCAGGATCCGGTTGACCACAAAGCCCGGACGGTTGCCAGCTGTGATCGGCGTCTTGCCGAGCTTTTCGGTCACCACCAGAGCCTGGGCGTAGGTGCTGTCGTCTGTCTGCAAACCACGGATGATTTCCACCAGCGCCATCATTGGCACCGGGTTGAAGAAGTGCACGCCGATAAAACGCTCGGGGTGCTCGATGCTGGCGGCCAGCTGGGTTACCGACAGCGATGAGGTGTTGGTCGCGATCAGGCAAGCGCTACTGACGTTGGCCGCGGCCTGTTGCAGGATGCGCTGCTTCAACTCGAGGTTTTCGGTCGCAGCCTCAATCAACAACTGCACCTCGCGCAGGTCTGCATAATCGGTGCTGGTACGAATCCGGCCACTTGCCGCAGCAGCCTTTTCGGCCTCCAGCGTGCCCTTGCTGACCTGGCGTTCGAGGTTCTTGCTCAAGGTCGCCATACCGCGCTCCAGCGCAGCATCGCTGACGTCGATCAGCAGCACCTGATAGCCCGCCACTGCGCACACCTGGGCAATGCCGTTACCCATGGTCCCGGCGCCAATCACTGCAATCCGTTCAATGCTCACAAAGCCGCTCCTTATACGCGTTCAAAGACGACAGCGATGCCTTGGCCGCCGCCGATGCACATGGTCGCCAGGGCATAGCGGCCTTGCACCCGCTGCAGTTCATGGATGGCTTTGGTAGCAATGATTGCACCGGTGGCGCCGACCGGGTGACCGAGCGAGATGCCCGAGCCGTTCGGGTTGACCTTCTCTGGGTCGAAGTCCAGCGCGCGAGCCACTGCGCAGGCTTGCGCGGCAAACGCCTCGTTGGACTCGATCACATCCAGGTCATTGACCGTCAGGCCGGCCTTTTGCAGCGCTTTTTGCGTAGCCGGAATCGGCCCCAGGCCCATCAGCGCCGGCTCGACGCCGGCGTGTGCGTAGGCTACCAACCGCGCCAGCGGCTTGAGGCCCAGCCGGCGTACCGCTTCACCGGTGGCCAGCACCAGGCCGGCGGCGCCGTCGTTGATACCGCTGGCATTGCCTGCGGTGACCGTACCGTCCTTCTTGAACACAGTCTTCATCGCAGCCAACTGCTCGGCGCTGACATCGCCGCGCACATGCTCGTCGACGGCGAACTGCACTGGGCCTTTGCGGGTTTTCAGTTCCAGCGGCACGATCTGGCTGTCAAAACGGCCTTCGGCAATCGCCCGGGCGGCGCGTTGCTGGCTGGTCAGCGCCAGCTCGTCCTGCATCTGCCGGGTGATGCCGTGCTTGGCCGCGACGTTCTCGGCGGTGATGCCCATGTGGAAATGCTCGAACGGGTCCTGCAGCACACCGACCAGATAATCGATGCCTTGCAGATCACCCATGCGTGCGCCCCAGCGCGCCTGTGGCAGCAGGTACGGCGCGCGGCTCATCGACTCGGCGCCGGCCGCCAGGGCGATATCGGTGTCGCCCAGCAGCAAGCTTTGCGCGGCCGAGACGATCGCTTGCAGGCCCGAACCGCACAGGCGGTTGACGTTGAAGGCCGGAGTTTCCTTGGGAATGCCGGCATTCATCGCCGCCACTCGGCCCAGATAGGCATCGCGGGCTTCGGTGGGGATGACGTTGCCCATCACCACATGACCAATCTGCTCGGCAGCGACGCCGGAGCGCTCGATGGCGGCACGGGCCAGCGCCGTGGCGAGGTCGGCCAGCGGCAGGTCCTTGAGGGCACCGCCAAAGCCTCCGATGGCGGAACGGACGGCACTGACTACGAAGATTTCTGTACTGCTCATGGCGGGCTCCTGTTGCGAAGGCGTAGCGGGACGGGGCCAGGCTCTGCGAGAATGGCCGCCATCTGTGGATGGCCCGAGTCTAGGCAATGCCTGCCTGGCGGCCTATGTCGGATCTGCTCATTCAACCTGGCGTTTTTTGCCACTCAGCATAGACAAGCGAACCCCAGCCATGCGCGATAGCGATTCGGTCGCGGTGTATTTTCTCCAGGCCATGCTGCATGCCCTGGCTGATCAGCCGCAGTTGCGCGATGCAAAGTTGCGCGCCGTCGGCATACCCCCTGAGCTGCTTGAAGACCCGGAGGCACGGGTGCCGGCCAAGGCCTTTGCCCAGCTCTGGTTAAGTTTGATTCAGGTGCTGGACGACGAATTTTTCCGCCTCGACAGCCATGGCATGCCGCTGGGCAGCTTTGCCTTGATCTGCCGGGGGTTGATCCAGGAGCCCAGCCTGGACAAGGCACTGCGTCAGTGCCTGGGCAATTTCGGCCTGTTTCTGCGCGACCTGCGTGGCTCGATCAGCGTACGTGGCTCGCGCACAGTGATCAGCGTGCAGTCGAGCATTGCCGATCCGCTGACCCGGGGGTATGCCGAGGAAACCTATCTGGTGCTGGTGGTCGGTCTGCTGTGCTGGTTGGGCGGGCGCCGGTTGCAGATCGAACGCACCGAGCTGGCCATTGCACGCCCGCCACTGGAAGACGACACGCTGCTGTGGGGCGCTGACCTGCGCCTGGGCAGTGGCCGTACCGAGGTGGAGTTCAACAGTGCCGACCTGCGCCTGCCCGTAGTGCAGGACCTGGCCGCCCTGAAGACTTTTTTGCGCACTGCGCCGCAAGGACTGGTCATTCGCTTTCGCAATCAGAACGGCCTGGTGGCGAAGGTTTATCGCCACCTCAAGGCCCGCGATTATGGCGAGTGGCCGACGCTGGTCGGCCTGGCAGAGCAGCAGGGTTTGAGCGCCAGCAGCTTTCGCCGGCAGTTGCAGCGCGAAGGGCGCTCATACCAGCAGATCAAGGACGAAGTACGTCGGGCGATGGCCTTCGAACGCCTGCGCGAGGGCCGCTTGAGCGTTGCTGAAATCGCCGAGCAGACCGGTTTCCAGGAGCCCAGCGCGTTTCACCGCGCGTTCAAGAAATGGACCGGGCACAGCCCTGGTAGCTACCGCTCGCGGCTGCTCGGACGCGAGTAACCGCAGCTCAGGCCGGGATCATTGCGAACCCTACGCCGAAACGATTCCAGGCGTTGATGGTGGCAATTGCCAGCGTCAGGTTGACCACTTCGGCAGGCTCGAAATGCTCCTGCAGCGCTTGATACTGGTCTTGCGGCGCACCGTGTTCAGGCAACTTGGTCAGGCTCTCGACCCAGGCCAGCGCTGCCCGCTCGCGAGGGGTGAAGTAGTGGGTTTCCTGCCAGACCAGCAAGGTTTGTAAACGGGCCTCGGTTTCGCCGGCCTTGCGCGCATCATTGCTGTGCAGGTTGACGCAGTAGGCGCAGCCGTTGATCTGCGAGGCGCGCAGGCGGATCAGCTCGAGCAGCGAGGCTTCCAGGCCACTGTTGGCCAGCGCCTGCTCCAGGCTGAGCATGGCTTTGTAGGCTTCGGGCGCGTGTTTGGCCCATTCAAGGCGACTGTGCATGGTTTGGCTCCGGTAGGTGCTAGAGGTCGCCGGCTGGCGGGCTGTTGCGCAAAGCTTAGCGCCGGGCAGCGTGGCGCCCGATAGCCAATCCCCGGCTTTGCCAGGAGGCCAATGGCGCTATTCAGGTGGCCACTGACAGGCATCCAATCTCTTCATTTCAGCCTTGACCCTGGAGTCGGGATAATCAGCGCATCGCTTACCGGAGATTCATTCATGTCCAACCCAAGCCATATGCGCGAAGCGCTGGATCTGGCCCGAGAGAATATTCAGGCCGGCGGCCGTCCGTTCGGGGCTGTGCTGGTCTATCAAGGTCGGGTAGTGGCGCGTGCCGTCAATGAGATCCACAGCAGCCAGGACCCAACTGCCCATGCCGAAATGCAGGCTATCCGCCAGGCGTCGCAGGTGCTCGGCACCGCGCGCCTGGACGGCGCAGAGGTCTACGCCAGCGGTCACCCGTGCCCGATGTGTCTGGCGGCCATGCACCTGTGCGGCATCGAGCGCGCATGGTTTGCCTACGACAACGACGAGGGCGCTGCCTTCGGCCTGTCGACCGCTGCCGTATACGCTGAAATGGCCAAGCCGGCGCAACAGCAAAGCCTGCCTTTGCGGCCACTCAAGCCGCAGGGCGAGGCTGGCCTGTATCAACAATGGCAGCAGGCCCAGCAGGTATGAGAGGTGCATTGAACCTGCTGCTGATCATGCTCCTGGCGCTTAATCTGCGGCCGATCCTGACCAGCATCGGGCCGTTGCTTGAAGCGATGCGCGCCAGTACCGGCCTTGGCTATCAGCAAGCGGCGCTGCTGACTGCGTTGCCGGTGCTGTGCATGGGCCTGGTGCCCTTGACCCAGCCCTGGCTGCGACGCTGGCTGAGTGAGCATGGCGGCATGCTGTTCGGCTTGGGCGCCATCGCTGCGGCATGCCTGTGGCGTTTGCAGGTGGCCAGCGCCTGGGCGCTGATCGTCAGTGCATTGCTGGCTGGGATCGGCGTGGCGCTGGTGCAAGGCATGATGCCGGGGTTGGTCAACCGCTGGTTCCCGCAGCGGCTGGCAACCAGCATGGGCCTTTATTCAGCGGCGTTGATGACCGGCGGCGGCCTGGCGGCGGTGCTTGGCCCGCACATCAGCGAGTACTTTCAGCGCTGGCAGGTCGGCCTTGGCATCTGGGCAGTGCCGGCGCTGCTGGCAATGCTTGCCTGGGGCGTGTTGCGTCCACGCCAGGCGCCTGCACAGGCACCGGGCGCGGCGCGCGGGCACTGGTTCGGCAATCGCCGAGCGTGGTTGCTCGCACTGTACTTCGGCCTGATCAACGGCGGTTACACGAGCATGGTGGCGTGGCTGCCGGCCTATCACCTGGAGCACGGCGGCACCGCTCAGGGCGGGGGTGACCTGGTCGGTTTGATGACCGTGTTCCAGGTCATCGGCGCGCTGGGGATGCCATGGCTGTTGCGCCATCTGGTGGATCGCCGGCCTGGCCTGTGGCTGGCGTTGCTGGTGCAACTGTGCGGCTTCAGCGGGCTGCTGCTGGCACCCAACAGCGCGATGGGGTTGTGGGTCGGCTTGATCGGTTTTGGTCTGGGCTCATGTTTCAGCCTGAGCCTGACCTTGACTCTGGAACATCTGAAAAACCCGGCAGAGGCGGGAAGCCTGGCGGCTTTCGTGCAAGGTATCGGCTTTATCATTACCGGCATCGTGCCGTACATCACCGGCTGGCTGCGCGATGTCACCGGCGACTTTGAGGCCTCATGGACCTTGCTCACGCTGACGGTAGTGGCCATGTTGCTGGTCACCGCTCGGTTCGTCCCGCAGGGCTACGCTGGCGCGATGGCCCGGCCAGCACGTGGTGCCGAGGTGCAGCCGCTCAGCTGATCTGGCGCAGGGTATCGGCGACCCGGTCCAGCGCCGGGTCGATATCCAGTAGCTCGATGGCGCCGAAGCCCAGTAGCAGGCCAGGGCGTACGGGCACCTCGCTGAAGAACGGCGCCAGCGAATACAGGCCGACCTCGACCTTGCGCACCAGCTTGATCAGCAACTCGACATCGACAGTGGGGCTGGCCAGCGCGCTCATGTGGAAGCCAGCATTGGCCGGCACCGCACTGAACCATGGCGCCAGGTCCCCCTGCAAACGCTGCAGGATCCGCCCGCGGCGGGCGCTGTATATTTCGTGGCAACGGCGGATGTGCTTGCTCAGGTAGCCCTCGTTGATAAACCGCGCCAATGCCCACTGTTGCAGGGCCGGGCTGTGCAGATCGCTCAGGTGCTTGGCCACGCAGGCGGCGCGCAGTACTGCGGGCGGCAGCACCGCATAGCCGAGGCGCAATTCCGGCAGCAAGGTCTTGGAAAAGGTCCCGACATACGCCACCAGGCCGTGCCGGTCTAGTCGCTGCAGGGCATCGCTGGTTGGTCCCTGATAGCGGAACTCACAGTCATAGTCGTCTTCGATGATCAGCGCGCCCAGCTCAGCGGCCTTGTCCAGCAGGGCCTGGCGGCGTGCTTCGCTCATCGGCATGCCCAGCGGAAATTGATGCGATGGCGTCACATAGATCAGCCGCGTGCCAGGCTCGATCTGTTCAACGCACAGGCCTTGCTCATCCACCGGCACCGATTGCAGTTGAGCGCCCAAAGCGAGAAACAGCTGGCGCGCCGGTGAATAGCCGGGGTCTTCCATGGCCACTCGACAGCCCGGCTCGACCAGCACCCGGGCGATCAGGTCCAGCGCTTGCTGGGCACCGTTGCAGACCAGGATGTCCGCCGCACTGCAATGCACGCCGCGAGCGTAGGCAATGTGATGGGCGATGGCTTCGCGCAGCTCCGCCAGGCCCTGGGCATGGAATTGCCGTTCGGGGTGGCGCTGGCTGCGGCGCAGGGCGTACTGCATGCAGCTGCGCCATTGGTCGAACGGGAACTGTGCCTTGGTCGAAGCGCCACCGATGAAGTCATAGCGCGACGGGCTGTCCAAACCGGGCCTGGCGAGCACCGTTGCCCGTTGCTGCCAGCGTTGCAGCGACGCGCTGGCCGCCAGTTCGACCACCGCCGTAGGGGTTGCCTGAGGCGCGCGCCGCTGGCTGATGAATGTGCCGCGGCCAACCACGGCGCTGAGCAAGTTGTCGTAGGTCAGGCGCGAATACGCCTCGGCAACGGTCTTGCGCGACACGCCCAATTGCTCGGCCAGCAAGCGCGTTGGCGGCAATTGGCTACCCGCCGCGAGGTGGCCGCTGTCGATACCGGCGCGCAGCTGCTGATAGAGCTGATCGGCAAGGCCTTTGCCCCCTTCGAGGCGAATGTGCAGTTCCATGGAGCGTTCCCGAGCGCGTCTGAATGCTCAGGATACCTGCTCTAGCAGACAGTTTCGCGGCCAGGCCAATGCACGTCCGGCAGTGTCTCGAAGCCAGGGCGGGCAAACAGATAGCCCTGGAACAGATTGACGCCCAGGCTGCGCAGTGTCAGGTACTCCTCGACGCGCTCGATACCTTCGGCGATCACCGTGATGTCGAGCTTGCGGCAGATACCGACGATGCCTTCGACAATCGCGCAGCGTGCGCGGCTCTGGTGAATATCGCGGATCAGCTCCATGTCGATCTTGATGATGTCTGGCTGAAACTCTGCCAGCAGACCCAGCCCCGAATAGCCAGCTCCGAAGTCGTCGATCGCGGTCTTGAAGCCAAGCTTCTGGTACTCGAGCACAATGCCGTGCAGGTGCTGCTTGTCGACCATGCTTTCGTTTTCAGTGAATTCGAAGATGATCCGATTGGTAGGGAAGTTGAAGCGCTGAGCAGCATCGAGCGTGGCGCGGATACACGCGGCTGGCTGATACACCGCGTTGGGCAGGAAGTTGATGCTCAGGTAGGTCGGCAGCGCGAGCTTGGTGGCCAGCTCCACCGCCTTGACTCGGCACGACTGGTCGAACTTGTAGCGATTGGCCTGAGTGACCTGGTCGAGGATGCTCTTGGCACCGCTGCCATCGGTGCCGCGGACCAAGGACTCGTAGGCGAATACGGCCGAACTTGACGCGTCGATGATCGGCTGGAAGGCCATGCTGATGGCAAACGGCAGCGGTTCGCTGTCACGACAGTGGCGGCACCCAGGGGAAGGGGTTTCGCCGGTGCTGGAAATGTTCATTGCGGGTGCCTCTTGATGGCTGGGTATCAACATCTCGCCAGAGGCGGAAATGGCTTGAACGTGCGGGCCTCTTCCTGAGGTAGACAACTCCGATATACGGTATGACTGCATCAATGTGCGCATGGTATGCAAAAACAGTGGACGCGCGTGGCGAAAACCGACGCATGGCACTTTGGCATTACGGCTGCAGGGTACGTTTCAGAGCGTTTTTGCGCCACTCTTGAAAACAGATCAAGCGAGTTGATCAGCCCTGCGCGGTCAACGCTTGCTCGACGATTTCGATCCAGTGCCGCACAGGCGTGCGGCCCGCGCCGTCGAGATGGGTCTGACAGCCGATATTGGCAGTGGCGATGATCTGCGGTTTGCCGCATTCCAGCGCGTCCAGGCGATTATCGCGTAGTTGCCGGGCCAACTCGGGCTGGGTCAGCGAGTAGGTACCTGCCGAGCCACAGCACAGGTGCCCGTCCGGCACGCTGGTGAGGCTTAAGCCCAGCCGTGTCAACACGGCTTCCACCGCACCGCCGAGTTTGAGCGCATGTTGCAGCGTGCAGGGGCAGTGGAACGCCAGCCGTTGTTCGCGGCACCGGCCGAGCAGCTCCAGCGGCTCGGCGCGCACAACCTCCACCAGGTCACGGGCGAGGGCGCTGATGCGGGCGGCTTTGCCGGCGTACAGCGGGTCGTGGGCAAGCAAATGGCCGTACTCATGGATAAACGCGCCGCAGCCGCTGGCGGTCTGCACAATGGCTTCAGCGCCGGCCTCAACCGCCGGCCACCAGGCATCGATGTTGTTCCGGGCGCGTTGCAAACCCTGCTCTTGGGCGTTCAAGTGATACTCCACCGAGCCGCAGCAGCCCGCCGCCGGGCTTGGCTCGACACTGATGCCGAGGCGATCGAGCACGCGTGCGGTGGCGCTGTTGGTGTTGGGTGAAAATGCTGCTTGTACGCAGCCTTCAAGCAAGAGCACGCGACGGTTGTGCCGCGGCGCCGGGCGCAGGCCTGGCGCTGTCACGCTTGCAGGCAACTTGGTTTTTAGACCCGCCGGTAGCAGCGGGCGCAGTACCTGGCCGCTGCGAGTCAGCGCCTGGAACAGGGTTGGCCGTGGCACCACGGCGCGCAGCGCGCCACGCAGCAGGCGTTGACCGAGCGGGCGGGGTACCTGTGCCTCGACCACGGCGCGGCCGATGTCCAGCAGGTCGTGGTATTGCACGCCTGAGGGGCAAGTGCTTTCGCAGTTGCGGCAGGTCAGGCAGCGGTCCAGATGCAGTTGGGTGCTGGCGGTGACCGGCGCGCCTTCCAGTACTTGCTTGATCAGGTAGATCCGGCCACGTGGCCCATCCAGCTCGTCGCCCAGGAGTTGGTAGGTGGGGCAGGTGGCGGTGCAGAAACCACAGTGCACGCAAGAGCGCAGAATGCGCTCGGCTTCTGCGCCGCGGGCCAGGCCTTGGGCTGCTTCGCTCAGATTGGTCTGCATGATCTGCCCTCATAAGTCTGCATACATACGCCCGGGATTGAAGATGCCCTGGGGGTCGAGCTGCTGTTTGAGTGCTCGGTGGTAGCGCAGCAGCGCTGCGGGCAATGGGGTAAAGCTGTCAGCAACTGCTGAATAGGCCGTGGCGTGCCCTCCGAGGGCAGCGGCCTGGCTGCGGATCTGCGCAGCGGGTGCTGTGGACTTCAGCCAGCGCTGGGCGCCGCTCCAGTCGATCAGCTCGCGCCCAGGCAGGCCGGTGGGGCCTGAGGCAATTGGCAGCGACAGGCGCCAGAGCGGCTGCGAATCGGCAAAAAACGCCAGCCGCTGCTCGCGCAGATCGTCCCAGAAGCGGCTGTCGATCAGCTCGCCGCCGAGGCGCTGAAATGCCGACTGTACCGACCCTTCGCCACCTTCCAGGCGCAGGCAGAGTGCCTCGCCGTCATGGCAGGCTGCGCTGATCGGCAGCGGCTGTTGACCCCATTCAGCGAGTGCACTGAGTGCCAGATGCGCAGGCATATGCAAGCGCAGGCTGAGGCATTGGCGCGGTCGCGGCAGCACTTTGAGCGAGACTTCGCTGAGCAGCCCAAGGCAGCCGAAGCTGCCGGTGAGCAGGCGTGACAGGTCGTAGCCGGCAACGTTCTTCATCACTTCGCCGCCGAACCGCAGCAACTTGCCGTGGCCGGTGATGACGCGGCTGCCGAGAACATGGTCGCGCACCGCCCCCGCCCAGGGCCTGCGTGGGCCGGAAAGCCCCGCTGCAACCGTGCCGCCCACTGTTGCTGCCGGCCCCAGATGCGGCGGTTCCCAGGGCAGCATCTGCCCAGCTTCAGCCAATACGGCTTCGATTTCAGCCAGTGGCGTCCCGGCGCGCGCGGTCAGGACCAGCTCGGCAGGGTCGTAGCTGACGATGCCGCTATGGCCGCGGGTGTCGATGAGCTCGCCTGCAACGGGGTTGCCGAGCATGGCCTTGCTGTTGCTACCCTGGATGCGCAGTGGCGTATTTGCAGCCAGCGCCTGCTTGACCTGATCAAGCAGGTCCTGGCTCAGATCACCGGCAAGGCTCATCAGAAGCGCTCCAGGTCAGGGAAGGGCAGTTGGCCATGGTGTACATGCAGGGCGCCAAATTCGGCGCAGCGCTGCAGGGTCGGAATGTTCTTGCCGGGGTTGAGCAGCCCCCGCGAGTCAAACGCTGCCTTGACTGCGTGAAACAGGGTGATTTCGTCGCTGTTGAACTGCGCGCACATCTGATTGATCTTTTCCCGGCCGACGCCATGCTCGCCGGTAATGCTGCCACCCACCGCCACGCACAGCTCGAGGATCTTGCCGCCGATGGCTTCAGCCCGCTCCAGCTCGCCCGGCACATTGGCGTCAAACAGGATCAGCGGGTGCATATTGCCATCGCCGGCATGAAACACATTGGCCACGCGCAACCCATATTCGGCGGACAACTCAGCGATCGCACTGAGCACCCGCGCCAGCTGGCGGCGGGGAATCGTGCCGTCCATGCAGTAGTAGTCCGCTGAAATCCGCCCCACGGCAGGGAAGGCGTTCTTGCGCCCGGCCCAGAAACGCACCCGCTGCGCCTCGTCGCAGGCCAGTTGCACCTGGCTCGCCCCAGCCTGCTCCAGCACGGCCTGCACCCGCGCGCAGTCCGCTGTTACATCGGCTTCGACGCCATCCAGTTCACACAGCAGGATCGCCGCTGCGTCCACCGGGTAGCCGGCATGGATGAAGTCTTCAGCGGCGCGGATAGCGAGGTTGTCCATCATCTCCAGGCCCGCGGGGATGACCCCCGCGCCGATGATTTCGGCAACCGCGCGGCCAGCGTTCTCGACGCTGTTGAAGCTGGCCAACAGCACCCGCGCCACCTGCGGCTTGGCCAGCAATTTGACGGTGACTTCGGTGACAATGCCGAGCATGCCTTCGGAGCCGGTAAACAGCGCCAGCAAGTCAAAGCCCGGGCTGTCCAGGGCATCACTGCCCAGACTCAGGCGCTCGCCTTCGATGGTGAGGATGTCGACTTTGAGCAGGTTGTGCACGGTAAGGCCGTATTTCAGGCAATGCACACCGCCGGCGTTTTCAGCCACGTTGCCGCCAATCGAACAGGCGATCTGCGACGACGGATCAGGTGCGTAGTAGAGGCCGTACGGCGCTGCGGCCTGAGAGATGGCCAGGTTGCGCACGCCAGGTTGCACCCTGGCATAACGCCCCTGCGGGTTGACCTCAAGGATCTGGTTGAAGCGCGCCATCACCAGCAGGATGCCCTTGCTCAACGGCAAGGCGCCGCCGGACAGACCAGTGCCTGCGCCGCGCGCAACCACCGGCACCCCGCGCTGGTGGCAAATCCTGAGCAGCGTCTGCACCTGCTCCAGCCGCTCTGGCAGTACCACCAGCAACGGCAGGGTGCGATAGACCGAGAGGCCATCGCACTCATACGGCTTGAGGTCCTCGCTGCGGTGCAGCATCTCCAGGTCGGGCAGGGCGCTGCGCAGCGCCCCCAGCACCTCGGCCTGGTCGATGGCCGGCAGCCGGCCATCGACGCGTTCATCGTAGAGAATGTTCATCACGCTCCCTCACGACTGCAAGGCTTACTGCGCCAGCTTCCTGATCATCGCCACCGTCAGGTACAAGCGCGGTGCGACACTGGCCAGCTCGATGTACTCGTCATCGCCATGCAGCCCAGCACCGACCACACCCATGGTTTCCAGCACTGCAGGCTTCGCGCTGCCCGGCACGTAGGCATACCCGGCGTCGGTGCCAAAGCGCATCGCAATCGGCTCAAGCGTGCGGTCGATCTGGCCATACAGCTGGCCGGCGGTTGTGGCCAGGGCGCTTGAGCCTTCATTGCGCGCCAGGGGTGGGCGGCCTTTCTCGAGGGTGACGCTGGTCTGGGTGTCGGCGATCAGCTGCTTTTGTGCGATGCGTTTGGCATCGGCCGCGACGCGATCGCTTTCGCTCAAGTCCGAATAGCGCATGTCGGCTTCGGCCGTGGCCAGGGCAGGAATGATGTTGGCCTTTTCGCCGGCTTTTGCCAGGGTCCAGTTGACCGTGGTGCCTTTGTTGGCATCGCCCAGGTCCTTCAACTGGAGGATCTGATGGGACAATTCGGTCAGTGCGTTGCGGCCTTCTTCAGGTGCAGAACCAGCGTGCGAGGAGCGGCCTTTGACTTCGAGTTTGAGGCGGTTGATACCGTTGGTGGCGACAGTGACGGCGTCCTTGTCTGGCGGCTCGTAGGAGAATACGTAATCATGCTTGCGGGCCAGCTCGGCGATGATCTTTTTGGAGCCGGCGGAGCCCATTTCTTCATCTGGATTGAACAGTACGGTGAGGGTCCGGTAGCCTTTGAATTGCTGGTCCTGCAGCAGCTTGAGCGCGTGCAGGATCATCGCCACGCCGCCTTTGGCATCGGCAACACCGGGGCCGTAGGCGCGTTCGCCTTCGATACGAAACGGCCGCTTGGCCACCGTGCCGGGGCCAAACACGGTGTCGTAGTGGACCATCAGCATGAAGTCTTTGCTGCCGGTGCCCTTGAAGGTACCGACGATGTTGTCGCCAACAGAAGGTGTGGCGGGATGGGTTTCAACCTGGGCACCGAGCGCCTTGAGGCGCTTGACCAGTTCCGCGCTGACCTGGCTAAGGCCTGCTTCGGTGCCGGTACCGGTGTCGACCGAGACCAGGCTTTTGAGGGTGTCGAGGTAATGTGCTTGCTCGGCTTGGGCTTGCTTGAGCAGGTCCTGTGGGGTCGGTTCGGCGGCAATGGCCTGGGAGCAGGCCAGGCACAGGGCGAGGGCGGCGGCAAAGGGTGGGCGGGGCATCGGCATTGTTGGTCTCTTTTTATTGGCTTGAACTGTCAGCCTAGACCCTCAGCGCTCTACGGCAAGGCTTTGGCTTGAATAGGTGAGGATTGGCGGTTGATCAAGAAACTGGTGCGCATGGACGATCTGCAGGTATTCGTCACCACCGTCGAGGCCGGCAGCTTCTCGGCGGCGGCGCGGCAACTGGATATTTCCCCGGCCTTGGCCAGCGGTGCGGTGCAGCGCCTGGAGCGCAGCCTGGGTATCCGTTTGTTCGTGCGTTCGACGCGCAAACTGCGCCTGTCCGACGATGGCCAGCGCTACCTGCCGCATGCCCGTCAGGTGCTGGAAGCACTCAGCGAGGGTGAGTTGGCACTGGCTGACGGGCGCGAGGAAATTGCCGGGGCGCTGCGCCTGTCGATGCCTTCCGATCTGGGCCGTAACCTGCTGTTGCCGTGGCTGGATGAGTTTCAGGCGGCGCACCCACGGATCGAACTGCAGCTAAGGCTGAGCGACCAGGTTGCGGACTTTTTCAGTGACCGACTGGATGCGGGGATTCGTTATGGGCAGTTGGCCGACTCCAGCCTCGTGGCGCTGCCGCTGGCGGCGAACAACCGGCGCATCCTCTGCGCAGCACCTGCCTACATCGCCCGGCATGGTGCGCCGCGCACCCCAGAAGATCTCACCCAGCACAACTGCCTGCGCTACATGATGGGCGACCTGACCCATGAACGCTGGAGCTTTCATACCGAGCACGGCGTCAAGGCGGTGATGGTCGCCGGCGATCGCACCAGTGATGATGCCGATGTGGTGCGGCGCTGGGCGGTGGCGGGGCTGGGTGTGGTGTTCAAGTCGCAGCTGGATGTGCGCGCCGACCTCGAGGCCGGGCGGTTGGTCGAGCTGTTCCCGCGGGCCTGGGGGCAGCCGACGCCGTTGCACCTGGTGTGTGCCCACCGGCAGTCATTGACGCCGGTGGTGCAGCAATTGCGCGCATTCCTGTTACAGCGGCTGCAGGCCCTGGGCGATTGATCCAGGTACAGCCGCTGGCTGAGCAAGCCTAGGCGTCGAATCCTTCTAGGACGATCTTGCCCTTGGCCTTGCCGCTCTCGATCAGGGCGTGAGCCCGGCGCAGGTTCTGTGCATTGATCGCACCGAAGTGCTCACCCAAGGTGGTGCGTAACACCCCTTCGTCAACCAGTGCCGCAACTCGATCCAGCAATTGGTGCTGCTTGATCATGTCGGCGGTCTGGTACAGCGAGCGGGTGAACATCAGCTCCCAGTGCAGCGACAACGATTTGCGCTTGAGCGGCACGACGTCGAGAGTTGCCGGGTCGTCGATCAACGCCAGCCGACCTTGTGGACGCAGGACTTCGATCAGCTGAGCGAAGTGGCGGTCGGTGTGGGTCAGGCTGATGACCATATCGACCTGGCCATCGCCGATCTGGGCAACCTGTGCGGGCAGCGGCTGGCTGTGATCGACCACATGATGCGCGCCCAGGTCCTTGACCCATTGCTGAGTTTCGGCGCGTGAGGCAGTGCCGATCACGGTCAGGTCGGTCAGTTTGCGGGCCAGTTGGGTAAGGATTGAGCCCACCCCACCGCCAGCACCGACGATCAGCAGGGTCTGCCCCTGGCCGCCACCTTCGGCAACGCCCAGGCGGTCGAACAACAGCTCCCAGGCGGTGATCGACGTCAGCGGCAGCGCTGCGGCACTGGCGGCGTCGAGGCGGCGCGGTTTATGCCCGACAATGCGCTCATCCACCAAGTGAAACTGGCTGTAGCTGCCGGGTCGGTCGATGGCGCCGGCGTAGAAGACCTCATCGCCTGGCTGGAACAAGCTGACGTCGCTGCCGACCTCCCGGACGATACCCACGGCGTCCCAACCGAGTACTTTCGGCTGCGCGGTGCTGCCGCTGCCGGCGCGGACCTTGGTATCGACCGGGTTGACCGAGATGGCCTGCACTTCGACCAGCAGATCGCGGGGTCCAGGGGTGGGCTGCTCAAGCTCGGTGTCGAACAATGCCGCAGGATCGCTGATCGGCAGGCCGTGCTGAGTAAAGACAATGGCTTTCATGGAGGCTGTTCCGCTGAGTGGTGAGGAGTTGCAGCAACCATAGCGTCTGGCAGTGAGGGCACCAAGGCGTGGCGCGCCGAGACTGTTTCGTCGATTTATTGAAAATGACGGATGATTATCAAAGCCGCACAGCAAAAGACCACGTTACGCTGGGCGTAGACGTGGTCCAGTGTTTGTCGCATACAGCAGCGATCAGTTGTCTTGCGACAGGATCGCCTGAGCCAGCTCTTCGTCACTGACCTGCAGGCCAGGATTGCTCTGACGCGCTTGTTCCAGCGCCGATTCAACGTAGGCGCCACGGATGGCACCGCCGCTGGCCACGAATGCCGACAGCTCGTCACGCGCCGGGATGATCCGTTTGTCATCCTTGAAGGTCGAGTACAGGGAAGCGGATACACCCGCCGAAGTAGCGATATCACGGCCATCGACTCGGGCCATTGCCGAGCCAACAGGCAGCAGAACCAACAGCGAAGAAACAACAATCAAACGACGCATGGCGAAACCTCCAGAAGGGTGAAGCCTAGGGGAATGTCTGCATGATAATAAGAGCGGCAATGACTGAAACTAGTTCAATTGGCTGCGCGCGCGCAGTGGTCTACGTACCCGAGCCATGCTCTACTGCTGGGCGAGCTGTTTCATTCAACCCAAGCTGAAGGTCGACCATGTCTGAATACACGCTGCACTGCTTTGGTGAATCCGGCAACGCCTACAAGGTTGCGCTGATGCTTGAATTGACCGGTTGCGATTGGCAAGCGGTGCCGGTCGACTTCTTCAATGGCCAGACCCGAGATGAAGACTGGCGCAGCCAGGTCAATCAGCAGGGCGAAGTGCCAGTGCTTGAACACAACGGCAAAACTTTGACCCAGTCGGCGCTGATTCTCGAGTACCTGGCCGAGCAGACGGGCAAGTTTGGCTGGCACAGTGAAGACGAGCGCCGTGAGATCTGGCGCTGGATGTTGTTCGATAACCACAAATTCACCAGCTATTACGCGACCCTGCGTTTTCTCTACGGTTTGAAAAAGACCGGTGAAACCGAAGTCACGACGTTCTTCCGCGATCGGGCAAAAGCGGCCTATCGCGTGGTCGACCAGCACCTGAGCAGCACGCCCTATATGGTCGGCGGGCGCTTGACCATCGCTGACCTATCGCTGGCCGGCTACGTGTACATGCCTGAAGATACCGGCATGCAGCTGAGTGATTTCCCTCATATCGAAGCCTGGAAACAGCGGATCAAGGCTATGCCCGGCTTCAAGTTGCCCTATGAACTGATGCCGCGCGCCTCGAACCTCTGAGCCGTCGGCGTTGCTCCGCTTGCGCGGGGCAACGCCGGTTTGCCGTCAGTAGCGCAGCTCGAGCCCAACATAGGCGCCGATGCCGTCGCCCGGCCAGAACGACGCCGAATCCTGCCCGCGCGCGTTGTAGACGGGGGTAATGGCCGAAACATAAGCTTTGTTGGCCAGGTTTTTCACGTCCAGCGAGACTTTCCAATTGCCCTTGGGCGCCTCGTAACCCACTTTTGCGCCCCAGATCGTGTACGAAGGCGCATACAGCGTGTTGGCGTAGTCCACTGCCGTGCGCGATGCCGACTGCACGTTGACGCCGCTGTACCAGCCGCTGTGGTGCTGGTATTGCAACTCGCCTTGATAGACATGCTTGGGGATGCCTGGCAGCTGGTTGTCGCCGAAGGTATCGTCGTTGCGGTAGTAGAAGTCGTTCAGGGTGTAAACCTGGCGCAGGCGCACCTGATCGCCTTGCGGGTTTTCCCACAGGCGTGTGTTCAGGCCTGCTTCGATGCCCTGGTGAATGGTCGGCGTGGCATTGAACGCGCCGGTGACCGGCGCCGCGCCATTGCTGGCCGGGATGATCTGCACGTTGAGCAACTCGTTATGAATCCACGAGCGGTACAGCGCCAGGCTGCCGTCGAAGATCCCGTGCGAGCCTTTGATGCCGACTTCGAAGGTGTTGCCTTTCTGTTCCACCAGCGGGCGAATGTACGGCAGGGTCGGCCCGGAGCCTGAGTATTCCCAGGATGCCGGCGGGTCGATACTGCGGCTGAGGTTGGTGAATACCTGCAGGTTGGGGCTGAACTCATAGCGCAAACCGACCCGCGGGGCGACGCTCCAGTTGTCGTAGTCGACATGCTGCGGGAAGTCGGTGCGGTTGGGGTTCACCGCGTAGTCGATGTCGGCCTTGCGTCGCACGTTGACGAACGACACACCGCTGGTCAGCCACAGGCCATCGACCAGGTTGAGGTCATTGCCCAGGGCGATCACCCGGTCGAACGAATCCTGATAGTCGACTTTCTTCAAGCTGACCTTGTCGTCATTGGTCGAATTGACCCCACCGCGCAGGTGTTGGGTCGAGGTGAAGGCAATGCTGCTGCGGCTTTCATGGCCGAACAAGGTGTCGATGCGGTCATAGCCGAGCAGCAGGCCGAGGTCGTGCCAGTCCCAATAGCTGGGGTTGGTCGGGCTGCGCGGGTTATTGGTGTGGCGGTAGTCGTGGTAGGACAAACCGACGGTCAGCCGGGCATCGTCGTCGAAGGTGTAGGTGGTCTTGCTGCCCAGCCAGATGCTGCCGGGGCGGCGCGCTCCAGCACCGCTGCTTTCGGCGGTCGCACTGGCCCGGCGTGGGTTGTGCTTGGCCGCGGCGAGGGTCGTCGCGCTTGGGTCATTGTGGAATTCGTCGCGGTAACGCAGCAATACCCGCGTTTCAAGTTTGGGGCTGAAGCGGTAGCCGGCATTGGCAACGATGCCTGAACTGCGCGACAGGCTGTAGTCGCGGTAGCCGTCGTTGCGGTAGTTGTCGGCTTGCAGGTAGTAATCCAGGTCGCCCTCGACCCCGCCATAACTGATGCTCTGCTTCTGGTAACCGTAGCTGCCGGCCTCGCCACGCAGGCGCAGGCCGGGCGCGGTATAGCCACTGTGATTGACGAAGTTGACCGCGCCGCCGAGGGTCAAGGCACCGTACTGGAAGGCGTTGGCGCCGCGCAGGATCTCGGTGTAGTTGACCCCTGCGGCGTTGAGGAACTCATACGGCGTGCCGCCCGGACCGGTCAGCGGCAGGCCATCGAAGAGAAACTTGATGCCTTCCCGAAAGTAGCCCGGCGAGGTGTTTGCGCCCGAGCCTCGAATGGAGATCTTGGCCGCATCGTTGCCGCCGGTGGACTGCACGAATACCCCCGGCTGATAGCCAAGCGTGTCCTGCAGGTTGCCGGTGCGGCCTTTGGCGACTTCTTCGCTGTCGACCACGCTGGTGCCACCAGGGACCTCTGCCAGTTGGCTACTGGCCGCTTGCGCAGCAGTCTGCTTTGCCCCTTGGACGGTGACGGTACCCAGGGTCCGTTCGGTCTCTGCAGCATACAGTGGGCTGGCCAGGGTGGCGCTAAGGGCTGTGGCCAGGGTGGCGTGGCGGACAGCCACACGCAGTTGATTGGGTTGCAGCACGGGCATTGGGGTAATCCTTGAAGTTCATTAGTTAGTTGCCTCGGCGTTCTATGGGCATAGTCAGGCCTGTCACAAATTGCAGAGCAGGTTTTATGCCAGCTTGGGAAAGACACTGCGGGGCGGGGCGCGCCGTCATTCAGTCTTCGATGCGTGAGTGAAAAGCACCTTAATTGTTGCTCGGCTGTCGGCATTCAAACACTCAAGGTTATATGTTAATTACTCGAATCAAGGAGTGATGTGGTCTTTGCGAAACTGCTCTGATGGCCGTGCTTGAGCGCTTATTGGAAAGATACGGGCAACTGTTGGCTGAGCAACAGAGCGGCAACAGTTTGTGCTGGAGCACAACTAGGCAAGGCGCCTGAAGGCCAGTAAACAGGTACTTTAATAGCTGGCACGACACCTGCAGTACTCACTTTACAAGCATTCAACGGTGGCCCTCGAAACAGCGAGGTGCGGCGGTGATATATATAAAGGGAGTATCAGCATTGCGTGCGAAAGTTCGACTTACCGGTCACCCGCTAGGCAACGCCGCCAGTGTGGCAGTGCTGATGGCGCTGCTCAGCCCCTCGGTATTTGCTGCCGGGGAGTCCACTCTCGGCACAGTTACCGTCACCGGCGCCGCAGCCAGTGGCGCTCAGAAGGATCAGAAGCGCCTGCAGAAGGTTGCCGGCAATACTGCAGTGATCGACAACCGTCAGGTCGAGCAGGGCCGTGCTGCCAATGCCGAAGACGTCCTCGCCCTGCAGCCGGGGGTGTTCGCCCAAGGCACCAGCGGCACCGCCGCGAACAAGATTTCGATCCGCGGTTCCGGGCTCAATACCTTCTATCAAGGCTACGTGCTGGGCACCAAGTTTCTTTTCGACGGCCTGCCGATCACCGGTCCCGGCGGCACCCAGGAAGACTTCCTCGACATGCAGGGCATCGACCACACAGAGGTCCTGTACGGCGGCAACGCCTCTGAGTACGCAGCGCTGTCGCTGGGCGGCGCGATCAATTTCGTCAGCAAGACCGGGCGCACCGACCCGGGTAATTACGCCCGCTTCGAGGTGGGCAGCTACGGTTACCGCAAGCAACAGCTGAGCACCGGTGGCGTAGTCGGCGACAGCGACTATTACATCAACGTGCTGCACAACGAGCGCGACGGCTACCAGGACCAGGCCAACAACGAAGGCCGCGGCCTGGCGGCCAACTTCGGTCATGTGTTCAGCCCCAAGCTGGAAACCCGGCTGTTCGTCAAATACCGCGAGGAGCAACTCACCAACGGCAACACGCTGACCCGCCAACAGCTCAAGCACGACCCGCGCAGCAATAGCGCCCCGACCGGGCGGCGCAAGGACGGCACCACCTTCATCGGCAACAAGACCACCTACACCTTCGACGATGGCAACAAACTCGAAGTCGGCGCTTCATACAACAACTACCCCTTGCTCAACGGCTGGCGCTACTCACCCACGCCGCAGGACTGGCGCTCCAAGGACATCAACCTGACCCTGCGCTATTTCCGTACCGGCGATCGCCTGTTCGGCCTGCCCAGCGACAGCAGCATCATCTTCAGCAACACCCGGGCTTCGCTGGCTGACGTCAAGTCGCACAATCGCAGCACCGGCGCGAAAATCCAGGAGACCAACTACACCGGCTCGCGGGACACGGTGCTGACGTTCGGCAACGAGCTGCAATTGACCGATGCGCTGTGGCTGTCCTCGGGCTTGTCGTTCGTCAATATCCGCCGCAAGGCCGAGATCGAAGGCACCACGCTGACCACGGCCAACCCCAGCAACCTGCCGACCCGCGTTGAATATGTCGAAAATGACCTGGCGCCGCGGCTCGGCCTGCGCTATCAGATCAACCCCGAATTGCAGCTGTTCGGCAATGTCAGCCGCAGCATCGACCCGCCGGTGACTTGGCAGTTGGGCAGTACTGGCAACCCGTTTCTCTATGATGTGCGGCCACAGAAAGCCACCACCTTCGAAGTCGGTGTGCGCGGCAGTCACGGCATCTTCGATGGCAGCCTGACCCTGTACCGCTCGTGGGTGCAGGATGAGCTGCTGACTGTGGTGGTGCGCCAGGCCAGCGCCACCCAGGACCAACTGACGGCGACCTCGAACGCCAGCCCGACGATTCACCAAGGCATCGAAGCCGGCCTCAATGCGCTGCTCTGGACCGGTGCCAGCGGCGACACCCTCGACCTGCGCCAGGCTTACACCCTCAACGACTTCAAGTACCGCGACGACGACACCTTCGGCGGCAACGAACTGCCAAGCCTGCCGCGCCAGGTGTACCAGGCTGAACTGGCCTACCGCCAGGCCAGCGGTTTCTACGCCTCGCTCAACCTGCGCGCAGCCTCCAGCTATTACATCGATTACGCCAACACCTGGCAGGCGCCGTCGTACCTGCTGTGGGGGGCCAAGGTCGGCTTCCAGGCGCCGAGCCGCAAGTGGGAAGTGTTTGCTGACCTGCGCAACCTCACCGACCAGCGCTACGCCAGTGCGGCCAACACCGCCTACAACGCCAACGGTCGCGACTCTGCCAATTTTTATCCGGGTGATGCGTTCTCAGTCACCACCGGCGTAGCGGTGCGCTTCTGATGGCGGCTGCCCAAAGGCACGTGCTGACGCCGATGCTGCTGGCCAGCGCGCTGCTGTTCGGCGGCTGCTCGCCACCCGCGCCGCCGCACACGGCAAGCAGCCTCAAAGGCGAGGCGGTGACGGCCGTCAACGGCATCATGCGCTACCCGGCGAGTGATTTTGTCGAGCAGCGTGAGGGCCTGCGCGGTGGCACCTTGCGCGTGTCTGCCGCCACCGATTCGGGCAGCTTCGACATCCACGGCTTGTCCCACGGCAACATGCAGTGGTTGGGGCGGATCCTGTTCGATTGCCTGGTCTATCAGGCCGAAGACGGCACGCTGACGCCCTGGCTGGCGAAAGGCTGGGATATCAGTGCCGATGGCCTGACCTATACCTTTCACCTGCGCGATGACGTCACCTTCAGCGACGGCGCGCGGTTCGATGCCGAGACGGTGCGGCTGAACCTTGAGCACATGCGTGACCCGGCGACCAAATCTCCACTGGCGGCCGCTTATATTGCGCCTTACCTCAAGGGCCGGGTGATCGACGAGTTCACCTTCGAGGCGACCCTGCGCGAGCCTTACGCGCCGTTCCTCGACGTGCTCTCGCAGGCATGGCTGGGCATGATTTCGCCGAAGCAGATCCTGGAGGCGCCTCGTAGCATCGCGACCCGGCCGATCGGCAGCGGGCCGTTCGTGCTCGACAGCTATGTGCGCGACCAAGGCGCGGTGTTCAGCCGTCGCGCTGGCTATGATTGGTCGCCGGCGGCGATCAAACATCAGGGCGAGGCTTATCTGTATCGGCTCGAACTGAGCTATGTGCCCGAGGCGATGGTCCGCTACACCGCACTGGAAGCCGGCGACAGCGACATGGCCCTCGACGCACCGCCGCAGAACGCCGCTGCGATCCGCGCCAACCCGCAATTGACCCTGCGCAGCCGGATCCGCAAAGGCAATCCTGCGCGCAGCATCACCTTCAATGTCGAGCGGGTGCCGTTTGACGATGTGCGGGTGCGCCAGGCCATGGCCAAAGCCATCGACCGCGACGGCCTGGCATGGATATCGGGCTTTGGCGAATTTCTCGCCAAGGGCGACTATCTCGCCGTGAATACCCCAGGCTACGACCCGGTTGCGCAGGACGCACTGGCGTTCGACCCGGCCGCAGCCAATCGCCTGCTGGATGCGGCCGGCTGGACCGAGCGCGCTGCCGATGGCGTACGCATGCGCAACGGCCAGCGCCTGCAAGCGACCTTGCTCACCTATGACAACCCGGCGTTTCCGGCCAACGTTGCAGTGGCGGTACAAGCCGATTTGCGCAAGATCGGCTTTGCCATGGCCATCGAAGTACTGCCGCTGACGCGGGTCATGCAGCTGCGCTACGCCGGTGAGTTCGATGCCATCGGTGGCGGCTACTGGCACACCAATACGGCTGACGGCCTGTACATCCTCTATCACAGCAATGCCATTCCCAGCGCCCGTTTGATTGGTCAGAACGTTGGCCATTTTCGTGATGCGCAACTGGACCAATACCTGGGCGAGGCGCGCCGCAGCACCGACCCGCAGCGGCGTCGCGAGCTCTATCGGCTGGCCCAGCAACGGCTCGGCGAGACCGTGCCGGCAGTGCCGTCGGTAGAAAGCCAGATGCTGCTGGCCTACCGCAAGGCCGTCGCCGGCGTGCTGTTCGACGGCTCGCACAATGTCCCTCTGTTCACCAGCGTGTGGCTGGCCAAGGAGCAACCATGAAGTTAGTGGCGACGGTACTGCGCCGCCTGCGCGATGGTGTGATTGTGCTGTGGGCGGCAGCCAGCCTGACTTTTCTGGGCATGCAGCACAGTGGCGGTGATACCGCGCTGGCGATTGTCGGCGGCCCGGATGCAATGCCCAGCGCCGAGCTGCTGGCCCAGGTGCGCGCCGAGTACGGCCTTGATCAGCCGCTGTGGCGGCAGTACCTGAGCTACCTGGGACGCCTTGCTCAGGGTGATCTTGGCGAGTCGTACCGCTTGCGCATCCCGGTGGTGCAGGCGATCGGCGAGCAACTCGGTGCGACCTTGGCCCTGGCCAGCACTGCAGCGTTGCTGGCGGTAGTGCTGGCCCTGGCGTCGGCGCTGCTCACCGCCAACCGCGGACGGCGCTTGCGGGCGCTGGTATCGGGGGTCGAGCTGGTGCTCTCGGCGGTACCCAATTTCGTCATCGGGACGGTGCTGCTGCTCGCCTTTAGTTTCTATTTCCACTTGCTGCCGCCGTCCGGCTCGGCCGGCTGGCGGTCGCTGCTGCTGCCCAGTCTGGCGCTGGGTCTGCCCATCGCTGCGCTGCTGGCGCAGGTGCTGCGCCAGTCACTGGAACAGGTGCTCGAGCAACCCTTCATCACTCAGGCACGCGCCCGCGGCATGTCCGATACCGGCGTGCGCCTGCGCCATGCCTTGCGTCACGCGCTGGTGCCGTTGGTGACGCTGGCCGGATATGTATTCGCCAGCCTGCTCGGCGGGGCGGTGGTGCTCGAGCTGCTGTTCGGCCGCCAGGGCATCGGCCGCTTGATGCTCGACGCGACTGCCAACAAGGACGTGCCGCTGGTGCTCGGCGTGACCTTGCTGGCTGCTGCCATCTACGTGCTGGTCAATCTGCTGGTGGACCTGTTGACCCAGGCCATTGACCCGCGCACTGCCCATCATTGAATCCGTGAAAGGAACCGTCATGAGTCACCCATCGAACACTGCAATCACCGATGCCGAACTGGACGCGCGGTTCGGCCCGATCTACACCCGCATCGCCGCCGGCGCTGTTGAACGCGAGCAGCAACGAGCCCTGGCCCATGAGCAAGTGGCCTGGTTGCGCGCAGCGGGGTTTGGCGCGCTCAGGGTCCCGCACGTCCACGGCGGGCTGGGCGCCTCGCTGCCGCAATTGCTGCGCCAGCTGGTGCGCCTGGGACAGGCTGATTCGAATCTGCCGCAGATCTTTCGCGCGCACTTTGGCTTCGTCGAAGGTCGCCTGTCGGCAGCCGATGCTGATTCGCAGCAGTACTGGTTTGCCCGCGTTGCCGCCGGTGAGCTGTGGGGTGCGGCCATGGCCGAGCGCACTGACAGCACCAGCAACACGGTGCAATTGAGCGACAGTGGGGAGGGCGGCTATCGCCTCGATGGCGAAAAGTATTACTGCACCGGCACGCTCTACGCGGACTGGGTTGCAGCCGTGGCCAACCATGGCGACGACTTCGTCAGCCTGGCGGTGCCGACCCGCGCGGCCGGGGTTGAAGTGGTCGATGACTGGGACGGCTTTGGCCAGCGCCTGACCGGCAGCGGCACCACCCGCTTCAACCAGGTTGCCGTCCCCGAACGGCACATTCTGCGTCGTTTTGCCAAGCGCGAACTGCGCGCCGAATCGTACCTGACGGCGTTCTACCAGGCCGTTCACCTGGCCACCCTGGCAGGCATCGCCCGGGCTGTCCTGGCGGATGCCGTGGGCTTTGTACAGGGCCGCACCCGCGCGTTCGGCTTGCCCGGCCAGTCGCGACCGGCTGACGACCCACTGGTGCAACAAGTGGTCGGGCGCCTGTCGAGCCTGGCCTTCAGTGCCGAAGCGCAGGTTGGCGCGGTTGCCCAGAGCCTGCAGGCTGCATCTGCAGCCGGCCAGCTCGGCGCGGTGCCGGAGCAGCTCTACACCGATGCCGAAGTGCAGGCCTTCCAGGCGCAACAGATCGTTTTGCCGCAAGTACTTGAGGCGACCAGCTTGCTGTTCGAAGTCGGCGGCGCTTCGGCCACCAGCAACCAGCGTCGGCTCGACCGCCACTGGCGCAACGCGCGCACCCTGGCATCGCACAATCCAGCGATCTATCGCGAGCAGGCGCTGGGCAACTACTACCTCAACGGCATCAGCCCGGCTGCCGCCTGGCGGGCCAAACAGTTGGCAGCCAGTGACGTGCAGCCCACCTTCGATGAAGCCAGCGCTGTCTGAACAGGAGCAACCCCATGACGCAAGCAAAACAGATGAGCCTGGGCATGAACATTCTCGGCTTTGGCTCACACTCCGGCGCCTGGCGTCAGGGCGAGGCTGCGCTGAATGCCTATATCGACGTCGACTATTACCGCAACATCGCGCGCATCTCCGAACGTGGCTGCCTTGACGCGATCTTTCTCGCCGATGGCCCGGCATTGCCACCGGATGTCGCCAGCCAACCGGGCGGGCGCCTGGAGCCGACCCTGCTGCTTACCGCCGTGGCGGCGGCCACCGAACATATTGGCGTCATCGCCACCTGTTCCAGTACCTACAACGAGCCGTTCAATCTGGCTCGGCGGATCGCCTCGCTGGATCACATCAGCGGCGGCCGTGCCGCCTGGAACGTGGTCACCAACGCCGGCGATGCCGCCGCGCAAAACTTCGGCCTAAGCGGCGCGCCGCTGCATGTCGACCGCTATGGCCGTGCCGAGGAGTTCGTCGATGTAACCCTCAAGCTGTGGGATAGCTGGGAGGACGACGCGATCATCGGCGACCGCGCCACAGGCCGCTTTGCCGACCCGAGCAAAGTGCACACGGTGGACTTCAAGGGCGAGCACTTCCAGGTCAAGGGCCCGCTCAACCTGCCACGCTCGCCGCAAGGCCGGCCAGTGCTGGTCCAGGCCGGTTCGTCCGAAGGCGGCAAAGCGCTTGGCTCACGTTACGCCGATGCGATCTTCACCACCCAGACCACCTTGCCCGACGGCCTGGACTTTTATCGCGAGATGAAACAACGCGCCCAAGCCTGGGGCCGCGACCCGCAGCACTTGAAGATCATGCCCGGGCTGTCGACGGTAATCGGCTGCACCGAGGCCGAGGCCCACGCGCGCTTCGACCAGCTCAATGCCTGGCACGGTGAGCACGGTTTGCTGCAGCAAGTGGCCGGGCGGATCGGCATTGATGCCCGCGAACTGGACCCGGACGCGCCGCTGCCCTGGGCGCAAATCGGCGCTGTAGCGGACTTCGAGCGCGGCTCGCATGGGTTTCTCGAGGCGCAACTGAACCTGGCCCGGCGCGAGAACCTGACCATCCGCCAGCTGTCGCGGCGGATTCTGGTGGGCCACCGGTTGGCCGTCGGCACGCCCGAGCAGGTTGCCGACACCTTGGCCGAATGGTTCCTGGCTGGCGCCGGCGACGGCTTCAACATCATGCCGGACATGTTCCCGTCAGGCGCGCAGGTGTTCGTCGAAGAGGTTGTTCCGCTACTGCAGAAGCGTGGTTTGTTCCGCCGCGAATACCAGGGCCGCACCTTGCGCGATCACCTCGGCTTGCCCAAGGCCGTCAACCAGTACACCCAGGCCAATAGCGCGGGCCTCGCGCGGCTGGCCTGAGACCATCGCCTTCAGTCATTTATCGAAAAGGATCACATCATGCAGTATCGCCGCCTGGGCCATACCGACCTCAACGTCAGCCTGCTCAGCCTTGGCTCGATGACCTGGGGCCACCAGAACACCGAGCAGGATGCCCACCAGCAACTGGACGCCGCCATCGCCGCCGGGATCAATCTGATCGATACCGCCGAGATGTACCCAACGCCGACCCGGGCCGAAACCTGGACCACCACGGAGCGCTTCATCGGCAGTTGGCTTGCTGCAAGCGGTAACCGCGACAAACTGGTGCTGGCAAGCAAGATTGCCGGGCCGTCGCGTGATCCTGCAGGGCAGACGCACATTCGTGACGGCCTCTCGCACCATGATCGGCGCAATATCGTTGCCGCGCTGGATGGCAGTCTCAAGCGCCTGCGCACCGACTATCTGGACCTGTATCAGTTGCACTGGCCGGACCGCACCACCAACTTCTTCGGCGCGCGTGAATACCCCTACGTGGATGACCACCCGGACAGCGCTGCAATCGCTGAAACCCTGGCGGTGCTCGACGAACAGGTCAAAGCCGGCAAGGTCCGCCATATCGGCGTTTCCAACGAAACGCCGTGGGGCGTGGCGCAGTTCCTGCGGCACAGCGAACAACGCGATTTGCCGCGCATTGCCAGCATCCAGAACCCGTACAGCTTGCTCAACCGCCTGTATGAGAACGGCTTGTCGGAGTTCAGCCACCGTGACGGCGTGAGCTTGCTGGCGTATTCACCGCTGGCGTTCGGCACGCTGACCGGCAAATACCTCGATGGCGCACGCCCCGAAGGCGCGCGCCTGTCGTCGGTGTACCGCACCTTCAACCGCTACGACAGCAGTGAAGCCAACAGCGTCATCGCCAGCTATGTGCAGATCGCCGCCAAGCGAGGTTTGAGCCCAGCGCAGCTGGCGCTGGCCTTCGTCATCCGTCAGCCGTTCGTAGCCAGTGCCATTACTGGCCAGACCAGCCTGGCGCAGTTGCACGACAACCTCGGTGCGCTGGAGCTGCAACTGGATGACGAACTGCTGGCCGAGATTCAGGCTGTGCATCGGCGTACGCCAAATCCGGCGCCTTGAGCCAGGAGGTTGCATGAACGCGATCATTCCCGCTGCCCAGGTGCCGACGCTGGCAACCAGTGCGCGACTGTCGCGCTGGCGCCCTGCGCGGCCAGGGTTGTGCCTGGCCTGGGCGACCATCGGCTTGCTGTTGCTGGCGGTGGCACTGCCTGGCTGGCTGGCGCCGGCCGATCCTTTGCTGGCTGATGCGCGCCTGGCCTATCAACCGCCCAGCAGCCAGTTCTGGCTGGGTACCGATGAGAATGGTCGAGACGTGCTTAGCCGTGTTATTCACGGGGCGCGTGCATCGCTGCTTATCGGTTTCACCGCAACCCTGCTCGGGCTGGGCCTGGGCACCTTGCTCGGATTGCTTGCCGGCCTCGCACCGCGCTGGCTGGATAACCTGCTGATGCGCGCGGTGGATGTGCTGCTGGCATTTCCCGACCTGCTGCTGGCGCTGGTGGTGATCACGCTGTTTGGTCAGGGCACGACCAACTTGATCATTGCCGTCGGCATCGCCGCAGTGCCGCGCTATGCCCGGCTGGTGCGCGCGCAGACCATGAGCATCCGCCATGCCAGCTTCGTCGAGGCGGCACTGACCCTGGGTCGGCGGCCGCTGGCTGTGGTGTTTGCCCATGTCCTGCCCAATGCGGTGCAACCGGTCCTGATCCTCGCCTGCATCGGCCTTGGCGGGGCTATCACCGCCGCTGCCGCGCTGAGTTTTCTCGGTTTTGGCGCTCCGCCACCGGCACCCGAGTGGGGCGCAAGTATGGCAGTGGCACGCAATTTCATGGCCAACGCGCCCTGGCTGATGGCCTGGCCGGCGCTGGCAATTACCTTGACTGTGATTTCCATCAGCGCCATCGGCCGAGACTGGCTACGGCGCAGTGAGGGCAAAGGCCTATGAGTGGCTTGAATACGGCGTCGGCACTGGTCGACATCCGCGACCTGCGAGTGAGCTTCGACGGTGTAGCGGTGGTACACGGAGTCGATCTGCAGGTGCGCGCGGGGCAGTGCGTGGCGTTGGTTGGCGAGTCGGGCTCGGGCAAGAGCGTCACCGCCCGCAGCCTGGTCGGCCTGGCGGGCCCCGGCGCGCAGGTGCAGGCGCAACGGCTGGAGTTTGCCGGGCGCGACCTGCGTGTATTCGACCAGGCTGACTATCAACGCCTGCGCGGCGCGCAGATCGGTTTCATCATGCAGGACGCACTGGGTTCGCTCGACCCGTTGCGGCGGGTGGGTGGCGAAATCGAAGAGGCACTGCTGCTGCACTCTGACCTGGGCGCGGAGGCACGTCGTCTGCGGGTCCTGCAGTTGCTCGCCGAGGTCGGCGTGCCTGAGCCGCAGGTGCGCGCTCAGCAGTATTCGTGGCAGTTGTCGGGTGGCCTGCGTCAGCGCGCGTTGATCGCCTCGGCGATGGCCTGCCGGCCGCGCCTGCTGATCGCTGATGAGCCGACCACGGCGCTTGACGCGACCGTGCAGGCACAGATTCTGCGCCTGCTTGAACAACTGCGCGATGAGCAGAACAGCTTGTTGATGGTCAGCCATGATCTGGCGGTGGTGGCACGGTTGGCCGATTGGGTGGTGGTGATGCGCGGCGGACATGTAGTGGAGCAGGGCAGTGCCGAACAGATTCTGCAGGACCCGCAAGACCCTTATACCCAGCGCCTGCTCAGCGCCGCGCGTGCCGTCCATTTGCAGCGCCCAACGCAGCCTGCGCTGGGGTTGGTTGAGCCGAGTGCGAGCAGCATTGAACAGCCGGTATTGCTTGCTGCAAGCGGGCTGGGCAAATCCTTTGCCGGCCCCGACGGCAGCGTCCGCCAGGTGTTGAGCGAGGTGTCGTTGCAGTTGCGCGCCGGGCAAACCCTGGGTGTGGTCGGTGAGTCCGGTTCTGGCAAAAGCACCCTGGGGCGCATCTTGCTCGGCCTGGAACAACCCGACCAGGGCCGGGTCGAGTTCGCCGGTAGCGACTGGTTGGCGCTCGGCGCCGAGCAGAAGCGGCGGGCACGGCAGGGCATCCAGGTAGTGTTCCAGGACCCGCTGGCTTCGTTCGACCCTCGCTACAGCGTACTGCGCGTACTCAGCGAAGCCCTTGCGCTGGCCGGGGTGCCGCGCACTTTGCAGCGGGCCGAGGCGGTGGCGTTGCTGGAGCGCGTGCAGTTGCCTGCCAGCGTGCTTGATCGGCGCCCGCTGGAGCTGTCCGGAGGCCAGCGTCAGCGCATTGCCATTGCCCGTGCACTGGCGATGAAACCGCGCCTGTTGATCTGCGACGAACCGGTGTCGGCGCTGGACGTGTCGGTACAGGCTCGCATCCTCGCCTTGCTGGCTGAACTCAAGGCCGAGCTGAACCTGGCCTGCCTGTTCATTTCCCATGATCTGGGTGTGGTCGAGCAGGTCAGCGATCATGTGCTGGTGATGCAAGCGGGCAGGGTGGTTGAGCAGGGTAGCGCCGCTCAGGTGTTGGGCCAGCCGCGCCATGCCTATACCCGGGCGCTGCTGGATGCGGTGCCGACGTTGCCACCTGCGCAGCCACTGTGGGTGCGCCGCCTCGCGGTATAAAGCTCAGCGCGCCAGTGCTGGGTTAGGCTTGTAAAAAAGGAACAGCCTGGTCTCGGCAGTCTTGCGGTAAGCCCTGGCCCAGGCTGGCCGCGCCGAGCGGTCGTGGAAATACAGGGCGCCGTTGGTAGGGTCCTTGAGCTGCTGGTTGAGCGCCTTGCGGGCGATTTCCTTGGCAATGTCGTAGCGGTCCTTTTCCTCGACCTGGTCAGGGCGCCCGTCGCACCACCAGGAAAACTGGCAACTCTTGCTTTCGACCCCCTGCTTGACCACACCGCAGATGGTGTCAGGGAAACCGTCCTGGCCGAGGCGATTGAGCACCACGCTGGCGACTGCGCTCATGTCCTTGGCATCGGCCTGTTTGGCCTCCCAGTAGATGGTGCGGGCCAGGCAGGTGATGCTGTCGTCCATCGGCGCCTGGCCACTGGGATCGACCGCCATGACCTCGCCTGAAGTCAGCGCCTCGTTTTTTTTCGGCGGCGGTGCGTCGTTGACGACCTTCTTCTCGAGCGCTTCGGCCTTGTCTTCGGCGACCGCGGCGGTGGGTGCATCGGCGGCAAGGGTGGGGCCTGCGAGCAGGGCCATGAACAAAGCAAAAATGATCGCTGACGCGCGCATGACGAGCCTCGCAGGTGGGTGCTGGAGGTCAGTCTAGCTGCCGCTGCGTTGGGCTGCCGCAACCTCAACTGCGGGCTGCAGAGGAACCGCTTCGTGCTGGGAGGCGGCGGGATGCGGCGCAATCATTGTTGTTCGGCCGCTCGCGAAGGAGTCGGCTGCACTTGAAGGGAAGCCGCCTGATGAGCATCAATATCGAAATCCTCTACTACCGAAACTTCAATTTCGATGGCAAGTTTCACTTGCGCTGTATCGGTCCAGACCTGCACAAGATCAAGCGTATTCGCTACGTGCTACGCGTCATCAACGCGCGAGGGCCCAAGCGACTGGACTCCTCCACCTCAAGCTCCCAGGTTGACAGCGGGCTGCTGGTTGACCATGGCTGTCCGGCCATTCTAGGCACCGATCTGAGGCACGGCCGCTTCGAGATAACCGCAAGCATCACCCTGACCGACGAGCAGATCATCCAGCTTGACCTGCCCTCCGATGCTGATGCCACCATCACTTGGCCAACGATGGTCATCGAGATCCAGCCCGAAGAAACCGAACGGCGTATCCTGGATCGGGTCCCGCTGACGGGAGCCTCGTTACGCGTCAAACGTTCTGCAGCGCCGCCTGAATCTGGGCCCAGGCCTGTTTACGACCCACTGCTGCCCGTGTTCAGCGGACTGCCCGACGGCGCTGCCGACAAGGCTCTGCCGGCGCTGCTGGTCAAGTTCGGCAAGGACGGTTTTGCCTCCTTCGTTGCCGATCTTGAGCCGGACAGCCGCTCGAGGCTGGTCCGTCATTGGCCGAACCTCAAGCAGGTCATCCAGCTGCAGCCGGTGCTGAGCGCTGAAGAGCATGACGACGACGCGCTTGCAGTGCTGCGCGATTACTACCTGCTCGCACAGCCAGCAAGCATGTTCAACGATACCTTCATCGCGCTACTACGAACCCTGGCGGCGCTGGACTACGTCGAGTCGCTATCCTTCCCGCCCGCCGAGCAGGAACCCGGCAACCTCATTGCCGCGGCGCTCGCTGCGCTAGTGGCGACACTGATCACGGGGGCGGCGGTGGTAGCGGGTGATGACGCTCACGACGATTCGCAACCGACGCCGGACTTCGATGCGCTGCAGACTTACCTGGATGCACCGGCCGCCTCGCACAAAGGGATGAACATCCGCAGCGTCTGGAGCAAACAGGTGACCGGCAAGGGCACCCGCGTGCACTTTTCCGATGCGGGCTTGTTCGCCAGACATGAGGACCTGCGCGGGACTGAACGGCTACACGTGATCAGCGACCAACCCAACGCCGACCCGGCCCACGGTACCGCATCGGTGGGCCTGCTGTTTGCCCAGGCCAATTCGTTCGGCATGAACGGGATCTGCCATGATTGTGAGCTATACCTGTACGACAATCGGGCCATCGACCACCGCAAATACCCCCGCACGCCCGCAGACCTGCTGCGCCAGGTGCGCGCAGGCGACATCGTCGCCATCAACAGGCAAAGCGCCAGCATCCATGTACTCAGCACCTATTTGCCGTCGCTGCACGAGCGCGACTGGTGGGATGTGTGCGAGGCGCTGACCGCGCGCGGCGCGGTCGTGGTCAATGCCGCCGCCAATGGCAGCAATCAGTCGCTGGCGGACAAGGGCACGACGCGGGGGCACGGTGTCGATCTAGGCCAATGGCCTTACTTCGACGACCATGGCGATGCCTCGACCATTTTGGTAGGCGCCTGCCAGTCGTGGGACGGCAAGCCTCATCAGTACTCCAATTACGGCTACCGCTATCGAATGCTCAACGCGTGGGGTGATAGTGTCACCACACTGGGCTACGGCAACCTACAGGACAAAAAAGGGGATGACCGAGACTACACCAACAGCTACGGTGGCACCTCCAGCGCAACCCCTTTGGTGACGGGTGCCCTGAGCCTGATTCAGTCCTACGCCATGCGCCAGCATCATGTTTATCTGAATGCCGACCAGATGCATTTGCTGGTGATGGCGACAGGTTATCAAGACGCGACCTTGCCTCTGACCGACGTCCTGCCGATGGGCAGTAGGCCGAACGTGGAAGCCGCGTTGGCGTTGCTCGACCGTCTGCTCGGCGGCGGCAGTTTCCGCGCCCACGACGAGCTGTAGCGGTTCGGATCAGCTATGGTCCGGGCTGCGTGATGGGCCAGACGCAGCAGTCAGACTCTGAACTGGTCCATCAATGCTTGCTGCTGGTTGGCCAGTTGATTGAGCGACTGGCTGACCCGCGCCGACTCGTTGGCCTGGCTTGACAGCGACTCGGTTACATCGCGAATGGTCGCGACGTTACTGTTTATCTCTTCCGCCACTGCGCTCTGCTCTTCGGCAGCGGATGCAATCTGCAGGTTCATGTCGGTGATCACCGTGACTGCCTGACCGATCCGTTGCAGCGCAGTGACCGCCTGACCGACTTGCTCGACGCCGCCCTGGGCCTGGCGGTGGCTGCTGTCCATGGCGTCGACTACTTCACGCGTGCCAGCTTGCAGCGCCTCGATCACCTGGCGAGTTTCTTCGACCGATTCCTGTGTGCGCCGGGCCAGATTGCGCACTTCATCAGCGACGACGGCGAAGCCGCGCCCGGCTTCGCCGGCGCGGGCTGCTTCGATCGCCGCGTTTAGGGCGAGCAAGTTGGTCTGTTCGGCGATCGAACGAATCACCTCGAGCACTGAGCCGATTTTTTCGCTGTTGTCGGCCAGCCCTTCGACCTGGGCCATGGCACTGCTCATGTTGGCCGCCAGGCTGTCGATGCTGTCGGTAGTCTGGCCGATCACGGCCAGGCCTTCACGGGTGGCCAGGTCAGCTTCGCGGGCGGCCTGAGCAGCTTGCGCTGCGCTGCGCGCGACGTCCTGCGCGGTAGCACTCATCTCATGCGAGGCCGTGGCGGCCTGGTCGACCTGGCGGTACTGCTGCTCCATACCGGCGCTAGTCTGGCTGGCAATCGCAGCAGACTGGTCAGCTGTGCCGCGGGCGGCCTGCACCGAGCGTTTGACGTCAGCGATGGTGGGCTGCAGCTTGTCGAGGAAACGGTTGAACCAACCAGCCAGTTCACCGAGTTCATCACGCTTGTCGTACTGCAGGCGACGGGTCAGGTCGCCTTCACCACTGGCGATGTCCTTGAGCATCGCTGCCACGCCCAGAATCGGCCGGGTGACGCCTCGCGCCATCAGCCAGACCAGGAGCAAGCCGGCCAACGCAGCGCCCAGGCCCAGCCCCAGCTCAAGCAAGGTGCCGCTGGTATTGAGTGCGTCGAGCTCGTTCTTCAGCGCTTCGGCAGGGCCGGTCAGGGCGCTTTGCGGCACGTCGAGCAATACGCCCCACGGCTTGCTGCCGGGAATCGGCTGAAACGCTGCCAGCACTTTCAAACGCTGTTCAGCGTGAACAATCTGCAATTTGCCGTCCGCCAGCTTGCGCACCAACTCAGCGCCTTGCGCGGTATCGACCTGGTCGAAACGCTGGGCCAGCTTGCTTGAGTCGGCGCTGTAGCCTGCGAGCAGGCCGACCGGGCTGAGGATGCCGATCGTGGTCTGGCCTTGATAAAGGCCGCGGCTGGCTTCTTCGCTCATGGCCTGCAAGCTGCTCAGGTTGATGTCCACCGACAGCGTGGCAATCACCTTGCCCTTGACCGACAGCGGGAAGACGATGCTCGTCATCAACACCTGTTGGCCGTCGATGGCATAGAAATACGGCTCGACCACGCAGACCTTGCCGGTGCTGCGCGGGCATACCCACCAGGTGTTGGCCGGTTGCCCGCTGGGGCCGGTTTCGATGTTGGCCATGTCCAGTTCAGGCAAGGCCATGGAGGTCAGTTTGCCGGCCTGCGGTTGCGACCAATACAAGGCAAAACGGCCAGTTTCGTTGCTGCCCAACTCGTGCTGATTGGTGAACAGGCTGTCCTTGCCATCCAGCGCGTCAGGCTCGAACACCAGCGACAGGCCGAGCAGCTCAGGGTTGGCCAGCAGGGCGCTGCGCACTTGTGCGGTCATGTCTTCGCGCAGGTCAAAGGCGTCCAGATAGCGTTTTTCCGCCTGCTCGCGCAAGAACAGCACCTGCCGAGCAAAACCTGCGCCGTACTGGTAGGCGTCCATGAACTGGCGGCGAATGTTCAGCGCCTGTACTTCACCCTGCGATTCGATGCGGGCTTGAGCTGAGTCGGAGAGCATCTTCATGCTGCTGGCCTTTACCAGGTCGGAGCTGTGGTCCATGCGGTACAGGGACAGACCGACCAGTAGCGTGACGATGGCGGCCAGGCACAAGCCGGCGAGCAGGGTGATCTTCCACTGGATGGACAGTTGTCGCAGAGGCATTTTGGGAAAGTCCCTTGTAATAGGTCTGCACTCTGTGTCGGCGACCACAGGATTTTCTTTATTCAAACGTTCAATTGAATTCGGCGTTGGCCGATTTGACATCTGTCGACTCGCCCTTCAGAGTGTGCGCCCTTCGCATTGCACCCCTCTGGACCGGCCGCTGCCTGTGTGCAGCCTGACGCCGGTGCCAATGCTTTCCGTCTGTCGTAACGAGGTAGTCCACACCATGAATGCAGTCATTGCCGCGGTCGGCATCATGCTGATATTGAGCCTGTCCCGCGTGCATGTGGTGATCGCATTGATCATCGGTGCGCTGACCGGCGGCCTGGTCGGCGGCCTGGGTATCGAGGGCACGTTGAAGGCCTTCAATGGTGGGCTGGGCGGCGGCGCCACGGTCGCGTTGTCCTACGCGCTGCTTGGCGCATTTGCCGTAGCCATTGCCAAATCGGGCCTGGCTCACGCGCTGGCAGATCGGGCCTTGAATATGATCGAGCGCCAGGGCCATAGCGAAGGTGGCAAGGTCAAATGGTTGCTGATCGGCCTGATGCTGGTGGTGGCCGTGTCGTCGCAGAACATACTGCCCATTCACATTGCCTTCATCCCCCTGTTGGTGCCGCCGCTGTTGTATGTGCTGACCCGACTGCGCATCGATCGGCGGCTGATTGCCTGCGTGATCACCTTTGGCCTGATCACGCCGTACATGTTCCTGCCGGTTGGCTTTGGCAACATCTTCCTCAATCAAATCCTGCTGGCCAATGTCAGCCGCGCCGGGGTCGACGTCAGCGCGGTCAACGTTACCCAGGCGATGGCCATTCCTGCGGCCGGCATGCTCGCCGGGCTGCTCCTGGCAGTGTTCGTCAGCTACCGCAAGAAACGCGACTATGACCTGGCGAAAATCGAGCAGGTCGAGCAGGTCAGTGTCAGCTACAACCCCTTGACGCTGATGGTCGCTGGCCTGGCGATCGCAGCAGCGTTCATCATTCAGCTGTGGCTGGATTCGATGATCATCGGCGCCATGGTCGGTTTTCTGATCTTTTCGCTGTCGGGCATCGTGCGCTGGAAAGACACTGATGATCTGTTTACCGAAGGCATGAAGATGATGGCCATGATCGGCTTCATCATGATTGCCGCCTCGGGCTTTGCCGACGTGATGAAGGCAACCGGCGAGGTCAACAGCCTGGTCCAGGCCTCTGCGCAGTGGATCAACCACAGTAAGGGCGTTGGTGCCTTGCTGATGTTGCTGGTGGGCTTGCTGGTGACTATGGGCATCGGCTCGTCGTTCTCTACCGTTCCCATTCTAGCCGCGATCTTCGTGCCGCTGTGTGTGCAACTGGGCTTCGATCCAGTGGCTACAGTGTGCATCGTCGGCACAGCGGGTGCGTTGGGTGACGCCGGGTCGCCAGCATCGGATTCGACCCTGGGGCCGACTTCAGGCTTGAATGTGGACGGCCAGCATCACCACATTTGGGACACCGTGGTGCCGACCTTCCTCCATTACAACCTGCCACTGCTGGCCTTTGGCTGGCTTGCGGCGATGGTGCTCTGACGCCCCGCGTCAGCCCTTGTTGGTCAACGGTGTGATGCGGTTGAGGACGGTGCTGCCGTCCTTGCTGCGGGTCAGGTAGACCGGCAGCACCTTGGGCAGGTTATCGACCATGCGCTTGACTTCGCGGGTGTTGTACACGCCGCTGACGCGGATTGCGCCGGTACTGTCATCGGCCAACAGCAGCGGGCGCTCCAGGTAGCGGTTGATCACCGGCAGGGCCTGGGCCAGGCTGAGGTTGTCCAGCACCAGCTTGCCACTGCGCCAGGCCAGGCTGTTGTCGGCGTCATCATTCTGCGCCAGGGTCGGCTCGAAATCGCCGGCGTGATAACTGGCTTGCATGCCCGGGCCCAGTCGATAGCCGCCATCGTCACCGTGGCTGCTGACCAGTACCGAGCCTTCAACCAACGTCACCTTGACCTCGTCGTTGTACTTCCAGACGTTGAACTGGGTCCCGGTTACCCGCGTCTGGCCGTTGCCGGCGCGCACGATGAACGGGTGGGCGGTGTCGTGGGTAACCTTGAAAAACGCCTCGCCGCGGGTAAGCGTGACCTGGCGTTGATCTTTGTAATTGAAGAAGCGCAGTTCGCTGTGCAGGTTGAGCTCGACCTGGCTGCCATCGCTCAGTTGCACCTGGCGCACCTGATCGGTAGCTTCGAAATGCTGGTAGTGATTGGGTAGCCAGCCTTGCTCCCAACCGACCCAGCTAGCCAGCGGCAGGGCCAGCAGGGCAATGGCTGCAGCCGAAGCGAATGGCCGCCAGTGGCGTGGCTGCGCCTTGCGTACTGGGCGGGCGCCAATCTCGACGACAGCCGTGCGGCGTGGCAACAGGTCAGCGGTCTGCCAGATTTCCTGCATCGCGCGGTATTCAGCAAAGTGCCGCGGGTCGGCCGCCAGCCACAGATCAAATGCCTCGCGCTCGGCCGCCGTGCAGTCATCGGCATGCAGGCGCATGCACCAATGCGCCGCAGCGTCGGTGATGGCATCGTCCTGGTTGGGGGTCAAACGGTCCTGATTCATTACGGCTCCCGGTTTTGCGCATTCTACCCCTGGCAAGGGGGTCCCGAGAACCGAGATAATGGCGAATGACTATCAGATACGCGATATTTCGTCAGCTTTGCCTATCTGCGGACGCTAATCAGCGTCCGCAGCGCTGATTTATCAGGCCAGCTCCAGCCAGATCGGCGCGTGATCGGAAGGTTTTTCCATGCCGCGCAGGTCATAGTCGACACCAGCGTCCTTGAGTCGTGGCAGCAAGCCACTCGAAGCCATGATCAGATCAATGCGCAGACCGCGCTTGGGCTGGTCTTCAAAGCCGCGGCTGCGGTAGTCGAACCAGCTGAAACGGTCGCTGACCTGCGGGTTCAGGTAGCGAAAGCTGTCGACCAGGCCCCAGTCCTTGAGACGCTGCATCCACTCACGCTCCTCTGGCAGGAAACTGCATTTGCCAGTCTTCAGCCAGCGCTTGGCGTTGTCAGCGCCGATGCCAATGTCGCAATCTTCAGGCGAGATGTTGACGTCGCCCATCACGATCAGCGGCTGCTGATTGTCGAACTGGCCTTCGAGCAGCACCTGCAGATCGCTGTAGAAACGCTGCTTGGCGGGGAACTTAGTGGGATGGTCGCGGCTTTCTCCCTGCGGGAAGTAACCGTTCATGATGGTGATCGGGATGCCGTTGGCGTCGGCGAAGGTGCCCCAGATGAAGCGCCGTTGGGCGTCCTCTTCGTCAGTGGCAAACCCTCTGTGCAGTGCCAGCGGCGCCTGGCGTGAGAGCAAGGCGACGCCATAGTGGCCCTTCTGGCCGTGGTAATGCACGTGGTAGCCCAAGGCTTGCACGTCAGCCAAGGGGAACTGCTCGTCACTGACTTTGGTTTCCTGCAGGCCGATAACGTCTGGCTGATGCTTCTCGATCAGCGCCGCCAGCTGATGCGGACGGGCGCGCAGGCCGTTGATGTTGAACGAGACGATCTTCATGGCGAGGCAACCCCGGTAAAACTGCGGATGCTATCGAACATCGGCGCTCATCGCCAGCATGCTGGCGCTGCCTGCGCGCAGCGGTGAACCAACCCGCGCTGCCTCGCCTCCAAGGTGTACGTTCACTCCATGAAGGTTTAACTGCAATGCCCGACGATATCCGCGCAACCGCTCGCACCTGTTTGCTCGACAAGGGCTACCGCCGCGAGGTGCGCGCTGTGCTGTACGAAGTCTATCGGCAAGAGCCGACCGTTGCCTATCTGTTCGAGGCGCAGCGCCCTGGCTATGAACGGCGCCTGCGCGCCATGATTCGGGCATGGGTTCGCCAGCACTTCTACCTGCAGCTACCGGCAGTGGGCCTGATGGTCGAAGACCGTCTGGCCGGGGTGGCGCTGATCGTGCCGCCGCTGCGGCGCCTTGGCGTGGCTGACAGTTGGATGTGGCGCTTGCGCATGATCATCGGCACGGGCCTGCGCTGCACCCGCCGCTACCTGGATTATCAGGCAGCGTTGGTAGGGAGCTTGCCGTCAGATCAGGTACATATGCTGCCACTGCTGGGCGTGCACCCTGACTTCAGGAGTCAGCAGCACGCTGAACAATTGTTACAGGCTGTTCATGACTGGTGCGCCGAGGAGCCAGGCAGCCATGGCGTGGTGCTGGATACCGGCAATGCGCGTTATCTGGCGTTCTACAAGCTTCAGGGGTATCAGGAGATTGGCGAAATTGCTATAGGTCCAGTCACTGAGCGGGTGTTCTTTCATGCCAATCCTTTGTCATCCAGGTCAGTAACAGCGTGACCTGCGAGGTAGACGGCTCCTTTGCGCGCCAAGCTCTGGTAGCATGCTTGGCATGACGTATTCAGGAAGATTGACCTGGGGCCTGATCATCCTGGCCGCCAGCAGCACAGTATGGGCCCAGAGCGAACTGCTGGTGCGGGTCAAACCCGCCAACAAGGCGCTCAAGGCGAATGTCGAAGGCTATATTGGCAGCTTGGGAGACCGTGACGAGGACGCATTGCTGCGTTTCAGTCGCGGCGCCGAAGAGCAGGCGCGCAAAGCCGCACAGGCACTTGGCTACTATCAGGCCCAGATCGACACCGAGGTCAAGGCGCCGGCCGGGCCTGACCAGCATCCGCAATTGATCATTCGCATTGACCCCGGTGAGCCGGTGCGCTTGCGCAATGTCACTGTGCGCATCGAGGGCCCGGCCACCGAGCTGAAGAGTTTTCGTGTACCTGATAGCGCCGCGCTGCGCCCCGGCGAACGCCTCAATCATGGTCTGTATGAGGACGCCAAGCGTCTGATCCAGAATCAGGCTTCGCGTTACGGCTTTTTCAAAGGGCGCTTTACCAGCCAGCGCCTGGCTGTAGATCCGCATGCCGGCGTTGCCGACATCGAACTGGTGTATCAAAGCGGGCCACGCTTTCAGCTTGGCGCCGTGCACTTTGCCGGCGACACGCCGCTGGACCAGGACCTGCTGCAGCGCATGGTGCCGTTCAAGGCCGGTACGCCCTATGATTCCGAGCTCATCGCCGAACTCAACAACGACCTGCAGTCGAGCGGCTATTTCGAAGGCGTGCGGGTCGATGCGGCGCCCACCGCTGCGGTGGGCGAACAGATCCCGGTCGACGTCAGCCTGGAAACCCGCAAACCACGCACCATGGGCCTGGGCCTGGGCTTCTCGACCGACGTTGGCCCGCGCGGCAAGGCCAACTGGACACGCCATTGGGTCAACCCGCAGGGTCACAGCTATGGTTGGGAAACCGAACTGTCGGCGCCGCGGCAGAACGTCGGCCTGTGGTATGACATACCGCTGGATCCGCCACTGACCGACAAACTGCGCTTCGCCGGTGGCTACCAGAATGAAGAGATCGCAGGCACCGATACCGTCAGCAAGCTGCTCACCGTTGGCCCTGAATGGCACAGCAAGCTGCCCAGCGGCTGGCAGCGGGTGGTGTCGCTCAAGTATCAGCGCGAAGAGTACAAGCTGGGGGATGACTCCGGCTTGAGCAAGCTGCTGATGCCTGGGGTAAGTTACTCGTACCTGCGCAGTGACAACCGCATCGACCCGCACAATGGCTACCGTCTGCAGTTCGATGTGCAGGTGGCCAAGGAAGGGCTGATGTCTGACACCAACCTGCTACACGGCAACGTCCTGCTCAAGGGCCTGACTACCCTGGGCCAGAATCACCGGCTGCTCGGCCGCCTGCAATTCGGTGGCAGCGCCACCAACAGCTATCAGAGCAAGATTCCGCCCTCGTTGCGCTTCTTCGCCGGTGGCGACCAAAGCGTGCGTGGTTACGACTACCAGACCCTGTCTCCGAAAAACAGCGACGGCGACCGTATTGGTGGCCGCTACATGGTGGCAGGTAGCGCCGAATACCAGTATTCGGTGGCCGAGAAGTGGCGTATCGCGACCTTTGTCGATCAAGGCAACTCGTTCAACTCGCTGGATCTGCCCAGCCTGAAAACCGGCGTCGGTGTCGGCGTACGTTGGGTGTCGCCGGTCGGGCCATTGCGCCTGGACCTGGCCAAGGCACTGGACGACGACGGCGGCATCCGCCTGCACTTCTCGATGGGGCCTGAGCTGTGACGCGTGCTTTGAAGTACATATTAATCAGTCTGCTGGGCTTTGCGCTGCTGATCGCACTGAGCCTGAGCCTGCTATTGGGCACGCAAGCCGGTAGCCGCTGGGCGCTGGGCCTAGTGCCAGGGCTGACGGTCGACGACTTCCAGGGCCAGCTTGGCAGTAACTGGCAGGCCCGTCGCTTGAGTTGGGACGACGGCGCCAGCCGGGTCGAGGTGCAGGCACCGCAGTTGAGCTGGTCGCCGCTGTGCCTGCTACGGGCCACCCTGTGTATCGAGCGCCTGCAGGCTGAGCGCATCGACATGGCATTTGCCGCCAGTGAAACCGTAGCCGACAGCAACCCGCTGCAGTTGCCGACGCTGCGCCTGCCAGTGGCTATCGAACTGGGCGAAGTGAAACTTGGCCAACTGCGCCTGGATGGCAGTGACCTGCTGGGTGACCTGCAGCTTGCGGCGCACTGGAGCAACAATGGCCTGCGCATCGATACCTTGCAGTTGCAACGCGATGACCTCCATGTGAGCGTGCAGGGCGACGTGCAGCCCGAGGGCGACTGGCCAGTGCAACTGACTGGCAGCGTGCAGCTGCCGCCGGTAGAGGGGCAGGCCTGGCAACTGGCGCTGAATGCCACCGGCGAGCTGCAGAAGACACTCAATCTGGACGCAACCAGCACCGGCTACCTGAGCGCCCGCCTTACCGGTGAACTGCAGGCTTTGGCGGAGCACCTGCCAGCCAGACTGCGGCTTGAGTCGGCCGCCTTCAAGCCGGTTGCGACGCTGCCGGATACCTTGCAGCTCGAGCAACTCAAGCTGGATGCCGTGGGCGATCTGGACAAGGGCTACCAGCTCACCGGCTCGGCCAATCTGCCGGCCGAGCAGGGGCCTATAGGTCTGCTGTTGGCGGGCAAGGTAGACGCCAAAGGCGCCCGACTGGATGCTTTGGACCTGAACGCCAGCGACAGCCAACGGCTCAAGCTGCAAGCCACTGCCGACTGGCGGCAGGGGCTGACTGCCGACGCTAAAGTCGATTGGCAGGACTTCCCGTGGCTGCGTCTGTATCCGCTTGAAGAAGCGCCGCAAGTGGTGCTCAAACGGTTGACTGCGGATGTACAGTACCGCGATGGCAACTATCAAGGTTCGTTCAAGGGTGATCTGGACGGCCCGGCCGGTGCATTCAATTTGAGTAGCCCGTTCGAGGGTGACTTGAGCCACGTACGCCTGCCGCAATTACTGCTCAGCGCAGGACAGGGCAAAGCTGCCGGCAGCGTCATCGTCGGCTTTGCCGAGAAGATCAGTTGGGACGTCGACCTGCAGCTTTCAGCGCTCGATCCAGCCTACTGGCTTGCCGAGCTGCCAGGCACGCTCGCCGGGCCGCTGCGCAGCAAGGGCGAACTGCACAACGAGACCCTGCAACTGAGCGCCTTGCTCGACCTCAAAGGCCGCTTGCGCGGTCAACCAGCAGTGCTCAAGGCCGAGGCCGAGGGGGCTGGCGACAGTTGGACACTTGGCGCCCTGGCCATCCAGTTGGGCGACAACCGCATCAACGGCAGCGGTAGCCTGCAGCAGCGCCTGGCCGGCCGGATCGATCTGGATATGCCGCGCCTTGGCCAGCTGTGGCCCCGCTTGCAGGGCCAGGTCAAAGGTCGCCTCGACCTCGCCGGGACCCTCCAAGCGCCGCAGGGCACTTTGAGTGTGCAGGGGCAGCAACTGGCTCAGGCAGACAACCGTGTGCAACGACTTGATCTCGATGCCCGCCTTGACAGCGCCCAGCGCGGCCAACTCACCCTCAAAGCGGGCAATATTCGCCTGGGCGAGACTTCGCTTGGCGATCTGAACATGGCCGGCAAAGGCGATATTCGCCAGCAGGCCGTGACGCTGGCGCTGGCGGGCCCGCAGCTCAAGCTCGACCTGGCTGCCGACGGTCAACTGGCCAAGGGTGACTGGCGTGGTCGTCTTGCCAGTGGTCGGATTCAAGCTGGCGGGCAGGACTGGCAGTTGCAGGCGCCGGCCCGTTTGCAGCGCTTGGCCAACGGTCAGCTGGATTTCGGTGCCCATTGCTGGCGCTCGGGCCAGGCCAGTCTGTGTGGCGAAGACCAGCGCCTGGCGCCGGAGCCGCGGCTGCGTTACCACCTCAAGCAGTTCCCGATCGAGAGCCTGGCACAGTGGATGCCCAAGGACTTCGCCTGGCAGGGGCAGCTCAATGCCGACATCAATCTGGATATTCCTGCCGCCGGACCCGAAGGCACGATACGCGTGGATGCCAGTGGCGGCACCTTGCGCGTGCGCGATGGTCAGCGCTGGCTGGATTTCCCGTACCAGGTCCTGCGCCTGGACAGCACGCTCAATCCGCGTCGTATCGACACGGTGCTGAACTTCCGCGGCGAGCGCCTTGGCGAGCTCGCGCTGACAACCCGTCTCGACCCGTTGGGCAAGGACAAGCCGCTGTCTGGCGACTTTCGTCTGAGCGGGCTCGACCTGGCGATCGCGCGGCCATTCGTGCCAATGGTCGAGCGCCTTGCCGGGCAGCTCAACGGCAGCGGCCGCTTGTCTGGCTCTTTGCTTGCACCGCAAGTCAATGGCACTCTGGCCCTCACTGGCGGCGAAGTCAGCGGTGCGCAGCTGCCGGTCAGCCTGCAGGATCTGTCGGTGCAGGCGCTGATTGCAGGGGAACAGGTTCAGTTGCAAGGCGGCTGGCGCAGCGGTACAGCCGGTCGCGCTCAGCTCAGCGGCAACCTGACCTGGGGCCAGGCGTTGGCGATGCAACTGCGCTTGCAGGGTCAGCAACTGCCAGTCACGGTCGAGCCTTATGCCACATTGGAAGTAGCCCCTGACCTGACCATAAGCCTTGAAGGCGAACAGCTTGCGGTCAAGGGCAAGGTATTGGTACCCAAGGGTGCAATCACCGTACGTGAGCTGCCACCCTCCACGGTCAAAGTGTCCGACGATACTGTCATTATCGGTAATCAGACCGGACAGGGCACGCCGCCAATGGCCATCGCCATGGACGTCAATGTCGAGGTCGGCCAGGACAAACTGTCGTTCAATGGTTTTGGTCTGACGGCCAACTTGCGCGGGCACGTGCACATTGGTGACAACATGGATACCCGTGGCGAACTGAGCCTGGCCGATGGCCGGTATCGCGCCTACGGCCAGCGCCTGACAATCCGCCGTGCACGGTTGTTGTTTGCAGGTCCCATCGATCAGCCCTACCTGGATATCGAAGCGATTCGCCAGGTTGACGATGTGATTGCCGGTATTCGTCTGAGTGGCAGCGCTGAGCAGCCGACCACCCAGGTGTTCGCCGAGCCAGCGATGAGCCAGGAGCAGGCATTGTCTTATCTGGTACTGGGGCGGCCGCTGGGTGGCTCCGGCGAAGACAACAACATGCTTGCCGAAGCAGCCCTGGGTCTGGGCCTTGCCGGCAGCGCCGGGCTCACTGGCAGCATGGCGTCCAATCTGGGCATCGAGGACTTCCAGCTCGATACCGAAGGCTCGGGCAACACCACCAGCGTGGTCGCCAGTGGCAATCTGACCGAGCGCCTGAGCCTGCGTTATGGGGTGGGTGTATTCGAGCCGGCCAACACCATCGCTCTGCGTTACAAGCTGAGCAAGAAGGTATATCTGGAGGCGGCCAGTGGCTTGGCCAGCTCGTTGGATATCTTCTACAAGCGCGACTTCTGATCGAGAGGGTCAGCGTACGCTGGCCGCTTCGACATCCTCGTTGCTGTCTGCTCCAGGTGGCTGCGGGTTGCCGCGCGGCGTGGGCACAATGAGGTTGGTGTATTGCTCGATCAGGCGATTGAGCGCCTCAGGCGGCTCGCATGCCTGGAACTGCATGCGGATCTGCACTTCGTCCGGGTCGCGGCCATCGCCGCGGCGTGCTTGTGCTCCGATGCTGACCTTGAAGCGAGCGCACGCATGCGCATCGGCCGCTTCGGCCAGCGCAGTTTTTATCTCTGTGCTCCTTACCCGGACCGAAAGGTCTACCTGCATACGCTCCAAGGCCAGGCCCTTGGGCGCCACCAAGGTAATCAGCGGCACCCTGATCATGTGCTGACCATCCATGGCCACCTCGACCATTTTGGCTTTCATCGGTGCGCCGAGGGCGTCGGGGTCATGATCGAAAAACTGATCGAACAGGGTGATGTACTGCTGGGCGATCAAGCTGTTGGTGGCGGCAGCGGCTTCCTGCAGGCCGCGGGTGATGTCGCGCAGGTCACTGCAGAGCATGGGCGCGGGCGGGGTAGGGGTGTCATCCAAGTTCATCGCTCCTCTAGGCGGCAAGCCCGCCATCAAGGCCGGGCTCTGGATTCACGGCAGGGCGTTGCAGTCATGCCTGCTCGACAGGCGGCAGGGTGTCGTCCTGGGAGATGTCGCCAGGGTTGCGTGCGTTTGCCGAAGGCAGAAGGCTCGGCCTGGTAGCTGCTTCGGTCAAAAAGTCGATTACCCGCATCATCGCCTCCGGCGGATCCTGACGGCGGACGGTTGTGTTGAACGCGTAGCGGGCGCGGGTATCGGTCTTGCGTACCTGAGTCGACTTTTGGCTGACGCTGCCTTTGACTTCAAGCTTGAACGGGCCCCAGCCGAGGCTACCAGTGAGGCTGGCGTCGGGCTCGGTGGAAGTGCTCAGTGCAGCCATCTGGCTGATGGTGATCTCGAACTCGACCCGACCTTCTTCGATAGCGATGTTGGGGTGGGTGACGGCGGCCAGCAACGGCACTTTCAGGCTCTTTTGCACTACGCCCTGGTATTCACCGTCTGCGCCGATCAGCGTTTCGTCGTAGTCGATCTGGATCGCGACCGCCTTGCCATTCTGGATGCATACACCCATCAGGAAGTCTGCGTAGGCTTTGCTGGCGCTGATCTGGGCCTGGATCAGCGCCTGTAATGGCGCGGAAATCATGCGGTCCATGGGCAGGGCGTTGATGACCGAGCCGACCAGCGTGGGATCAATAGACATTATCCAGCTCCTTGGCTAGCACTAGGGGTGCTCAGCGGGCGTGGTTTCCTGACGGCGAATGTTGCCGATTTGGCGCAGGCTCAACCCGTACTTGTCGGCCAGAAGGCTGCGCGAGAGGCCATCGGCGCTCTCTTGCTGAATCTGCAAGTTGCGCAGTTGGCGCAGGAAGTGGTCGGCCTTGGGAATCTCCAGGGCAACCCCGGCGAAACGCTTTATCAGCGCGTCCAGGGCTGCGGCTGGAAGCACTTCTGCAAGCTTGGTGCGGTCGCGATGCTTGGGAATGTACTTGGGGCGCCCACCATAGGCGCAGGTCAGGTTGTAGGCATTTTCGATGCCGATACACTCAATGAGCGACTGTAGTGAATGCGGCAGCAAGGCGATATCGATACGGCTGAAGTCTGGCATTTGCATGTGTGGCTCCCTCGTGGGGGTAATGGATTGCGCTGTGCGTGACCATGACTGGATAGAGCGTGCCGGGGGTTTTTGCCCCGTGGCGTGATTCGATTGTCGATGACCCGTGCAGGCAGTCCTAGGCGTCAAGCGAACCGAGGTGTGTAGTTCCTGGGTGCGCTTGACGCAGGGATCGAGAGATTGGGGTGTAGGACTATGCGACAGGGCCCGCCTGTACGCCTTGAAACTTCTTGCTCTGCTGCCAGAACAGTTGCCATGGGTAGGGTTGCCCTCAGTCACAGGGATAGCTGCTCAGCAGGCTCACGCCAGCCAGGTAGGCGTGGGGCGCGTCGACCATGCTTGCTGGGAGTGCTCGGTAGTCGACCAGCAAACACAGGGCGGTCATTGGATGATCGTTGATGCGTCCTGTCACGGTCGGCGCAAAGTCTTTTCGGTATAACGCTTGCGCGTGTCCGCTCAGACCTGCCAGGTCGGCGTGGGCCAGCGTTTCCCGGGCGAGGCGGGGAAGCTCGCGTTGCTCCACGAGAAAATGCAGCTGGTCAACCTCGGGGTTCAGGTAACCGGCGTTGCGCACGCGTTGCCACAGTTGTTGCCACTGGCTTGAGCCGGCACTTTGGGCGAGTTGGCTACCCAGTTGATGCAGGTGATCATCGGACAGCGCTGGCCGCTCGACGGCCAGGGCCAACGCTGCGGCAAACCAGAGAGTGAGGATGCGTAGACAAGTATTCAGCATGGGGCCACCTATGGGCTGGGTAGAACCCCTATGCTTTCAGCAGACGCGGATGTGGCTCAGCAGGAAATACACGCCTGCGCCTGATGCCGTTGTATCATTGCCTCGGCTCCATGTGAGCCCAATGTCTCTGATGTCGCAAGGAACTCCGATGACACACGTTCAGCGCCTGAAATACTCGATCCTGATCATCCTGGTGGTACTGGGCATGATGCTGGGGCTTTCCTACCTGCAAAAGCAGGGAACGATCACCGAGCAGACGTTCCAGTACTGCGCCATTGCCATTGCAGTGATCGTAGTGGTGATCAACGGTTTGTTGCGGCGCAAGGTCAAACCCTGAATCCAGCGGGCCGGCCATCCTGGCCGGCCGGCGGCTCAGCGCATTTGAGCCGACTCGAGTACGGCGCGTGCCTCTGGGTTGAGGCTATAGCACTTGTCGCCGCCCAGGCTGATCACGCCCTCGGCGCAAAGTCGCTTGAGCACTTCGCGCACGCTCAGAAATGACAACGGGATGTCGAGCTGTTCAAGCTGCGCATGGATGCCGCGCACACCGACACTGCGACCGTTACGATCAGCGGCATGCAAGGCATCGATCACCTTCAGTCGGATCAGGCTGGTGCGCAGGCCATATGTGCGCAGCAGCTCGCGAATCAGCTCATTGCCAATCCGCTCTTCACTATCGGCAAGTTGCCCAGCGCCGGCATTGGCTGCGCCGTTCGGCTTGGCTGGGGCCTGTTGTGGCTGATACATGTGAATGCTCCTTTTCGTGGGCTGTCCCGAAATCATGGTTCCTCATTGATAAAGACGAACGAGATTGGAAAAACTGCAGTTTTGCCGGAAAAATAAACGGCTGATTCTGTTCAAGACGTGTCAGCACGGCTGCATGCGTAAAATTTTCGTCCAGCTATTCGTCTCAACGGGATGATCTCAGATACTCAAGGAACGCCCGTGAAGCTATATTTGCGCCGCCCCGCTCAGTTGAGCGTGGCTGTTGCGTTGGCGGTATTCGGCCTGCTGGCCCAGCCCCGTGAAAGCGCTGCTGCTGCCAGCGCCGAAATCCGCCGCACCAGCTTTGGCGTGCCGCACATCCTGGCCAGCGACGAGCGAGGGCTTGGCTACGGTATCGGCTACGCCTATGCGCAGGACAACCTGTGCCTGCTGGCCAATGAGGTGCTGACGGTCAACGGCGAACGCTCGCGTTATTTCGGCGGCCAGGGCAAAACCGTTGAGCAGCGCAACAACCTCGACAGTGATCTGTTCTTCACCTGGCTCAACACGCCCGCTGCAGTCAGTGCCTTTCTGCAGGCTCAGCCGGTGGAGGTGCACAACCTGCTCGAAGGCTATGCCAGCGGCTTCAATCGCGCGCTTGGCGAGCGGCGGGCGCAAGGCTTGCCGGCGGAGTGCGGCGGGGGTGAGTGGGTGCGACCGTTGACCAGCCTGGATCTGGTCAAGCTGACCCGGCGCTTGTTGGCCGAGGGCGGCGCCGGGCAGTTCGTCGAAGCGCTGGTTGGCGCATCACCGCCCAAGCTCGCTGCGCAGCGTCAGGCCGCTGACTTCAGGCTGGCGCTCGAGCGCCAGGCACTGTTCGCCATGCAGCGTGGCAGTAACGCGGTAGCGGTGGGCTCGGAGCGCTCCAGCAATGGTCGCGGGCTGCTGCTGGCCAATCCGCATTTCCCGTGGATGGGCGGTATGCGTTTTTATCAGATGCAGCTGACCATTCCAGGTCGGTTGAATGTGATGGGGGCGGCGCTGCCGGGCCTGCCGCTGATCAATATCGGCTTCAATCAACATCTGGCCTGGACGCATACGGTCGATACCTCCAAGCACTTCACGCTCTACCGGCTGCAGCTGGACCCCAAGGATGCAACCCGTTATTTGCTCGATGGCAAGTCGCTGCCACTGGCGCGGCAATCCCTGCGGGTAACGGTCAAGGGCGAGGACGGCTCACTGCGCGAGGTCGAGCGGCAGGTCTACACATCGAAGTTCGGCCCGGTTGTGCAGTGGCCAGGCAAGCTTGACTGGGACAACCGCTACGCCTACAGCCTGCGCGATGCCAATCTGGACAACAGCCGCGTGCTGCAGCAGTGGTATCGGATCAACCGCGCCGACAGCCTTGACGCCCTGAGGGGCTCTGTTGCTGAGCTGCAAGGGATTCCTTGGGTCAACACGCTGGCAGTCGATGCCGGCGGGCGGTCGTTGTACCTCAATCAATCGGTTGTACCGTATGTTGATCAGCAGACGCTGGCGCAGTGCAGCGACCCGGCAGCCGGCACCAAGCTGGTGGTACTGGATGGCTCGCGCAGTACGTGCCAGTGGCAAAGCGACCCACAGGCGGCGCAGCCAGGTATCGTTCCGGCGCGACTGTTGCCGAGCCTTGAACGGCGCGACTTTGTGCAGAACTCCAATGACCCGGCGCGGATGAGCAATCCGGCGCAGCCGTTGCTGGGCTTTTCGCCGCTGGTCAGTCGCGATGATCAGCCCCTGAGCATGCGCGGCCGCTTCGCCCTGCAGCGGCTGCAGGGCCGTGGCAAGCTCGGCGTCGCTGAACTGCAAGGCATGGTGTTTGATGATGAGGTCTATCTGGCCAGCCTGCTGCTGCCGGAGCTGCTTGATTGGTGCAAGGGGGGCGGGGCTGACGTTGCCCAGCTGTGCCAAGGCCTCAAGGCCTGGAATGGCAAGGCTGACCTGGATGCTGGCGTGGGTCTGCTGTATTTCGAGCAGATCGCCGATGCGATGGCCGAGCATCCGCAGAGCTGGCGCGTGGCCTATGATCCGGCCGACCCAGAGCACACACCGCGTGGGTTGGCCGTCGAGCAGGCCGCTGTACGCAAGCTGCTGCACCAGGCGGCGCTGGCCGCGCAAGACCAGGTAAACCAATCCGGGATAAGCGCAGACAGCCGCTGGGGGCAAATCCAACAGGCGGCGGACGGCACCCCGGTGCCAGGCGGACCGCAGGAGCTGGGCGTCTACAACGCCATGTACAGTGTGCCAGTGGGGCAGGGCAAGCGTCTGGTCGTCAGCGGCACCAGTTACCTGCAAATCGTCAGCTTCACCGAGCAAGGGCCGCAGGCTCAGGGCTTGCTGGCGTTTTCGCAGTCCAGCGAAGCGGCCTCGGCGCACCATGCCGACCAGACTCGCGCGTTTGCTGGCAAGCAGCTGGCACCGCTTGCGTTCACTGAAGCGCAGATCAAGGCTGACCCGCAGTATCGGCGGTCAGTCATCAGTGAGCGCGACAAGGCTGCGCCGGTCAGCAGCGCAGATTAAGCGCTGGGATAGACAAGGCCGCTGTCGCAGATATCTGCAACAGCGGCCTTGGTGAGTGCAGCAGCCGACGTCGACGACTCAGGTGAAGTCGAACGGCGCCAGCTGGAAACCCTGATCATCTACCTGCAAAGCCCAGCCGCGACGGTCCCAGTCGCCCAGCACAATCCTGCGCGCCGGGCTGCCATCGACCAGCAACTTGTGGATCGCCGGCCGGTGGGTGTGCCCGTGGACCAGCGTGCGCACGCCGTGCGCCGCCATCACCCGCGGGACTTCATCGGGCGTGACATCGACAATCTCGGTGTTTTTCATGCGGGTCTGGGTCTTGCTTTCGCTGCGCAGCTTGCGTGCCAGCTTGAGCCGCATGGACAGCGGCAGGTGGCGCAGCACCCACAGCGTCAGCGGGCTACGCAGATAGCGGCGCAGCTTCATGTAGCCGACGTCGCGGGTGCACAACGTGTCGCCGTGCATCAGCAGTACCGGCTCGCCGCCCAGATCGACCACACTGGGATCGGCGAGCAAGGTGCAGCCAGCGGCAGCACAGAAATCCTCGCCGAGGAGAAAATCGCGGTTGCCGTGCATCAGGTAAATAGCGGTACCGCTGTCGCTCAAGTTACGCAATGCCTGGCAGATCGACCGCTGATACGGGGTCATCGCGTCATCGCCGATCCATGCCTCGAAAAAGTCACCGAGGATGTACAGCGCTCTGGCGTGGCGTGCGCGACCTTCGAGCAGGTCAACAAACGCCCGGGTAATCTCCGGGCGTTCTTCTTGCAGGTGCAGATCAGAGATCAGCAGAATCACCCAATGATCTCGGCTTTCTCGATGATCACGTCTTCTTTCGGTACGTCCTGGTGGCCGGCTTTGGAGCCGGTGGCAACGGCTTCGATCTTGTCGACCACGTCCTTGCCTTCGATGACTTCGCCAAATACCGCGTAGCCCCAGCCTTGGGTGTTCTTGCCGCTGTGATTAAGGAAACCGTTGTCGGAGGCGTTGATGAAGAACTGCGCCGAGGCCGAGTGCGGTTCCATGGTGCGGGCCATGGCGATGGTGTACCTGTCGTTCTTCAGGCCGTTGTCGGCTTCGTTCTGAATGCTTGGGCGCTTGTCTTTCTTCTCGCTCATGCCGGGTTCAAAACCGCCGCCCTGGATCATGAAACCTTTGATCACACGGTGGAAAACGGTATTGCTGTAGTGGCCGGCTTCGACGTAGGCGAGGAAGTTTGCGACGGTCAGCGGCGCCTTCTCGGCGTTCAGTTCCAGGACGATGTCGCCGTGGTTGGTGGTCAGTTTGACTTGGGACATGCTCAAATTCACTCTTCAAGGCATACAGAAATTGGCTGCGCGCAGCACGCGTACATCAGCTGACGCAGGATTGGCTTGCCGCGACACAGCGCGCGCGGCGCCATTTTGCCCGGGTTGCGATAAATCGCGCCACTTTGTCGGCGCCCGGCTGTCAGCAGCTTGACTGCTTCGGCTATGATAGGCCCTTTGATTCAATCGGCCTACCCGGGCTGAACACCAGCATTCAAGGATCCTATGAGCAAGCCCACTGCCGACAACGCGCCCAACGCCGCTGCCAAAGGCGCTCCCGCCGTCCCTGCAAACTTCCTGCGGCCGATCGTTCAGGCTGACCTGGACTCGGGCAAGCACACGCAGATAGTCACCCGCTTCCCGCCGGAGCCCAACGGTTACCTGCACATTGGCCACGCCAAGTCGATCTGCGTCAACTTCGGCCTGGCCGAAGAGTTCGGCGGTGCCTGTCACCTGCGCTTCGACGACACCAACCCGGCCAAGGAAGACCAGGAGTACATCGACGCGATCCAGAGCGACGTCAAGTGGCTGGGCTTCAACTGGACCGGTCCCGTGCGCTATGCCTCGCAGTACTTCGACCAGTTGCACGACTGGGCGGTCGAGCTGATCAAGTCGGGTAACGCCTATGTCTGCGACCTGACTCCGGAGCAAGCCAAGGAATACCGCGGCAACCTCACCGAGCCTGGCAAGAACAGCCCGTTCCGGGAGCGCAGCGTCGAAGAAAACCTCGACCTGTTCGCGCGCATGAAAGCCGGCGAGTTCGCTGATGGCGAGCGCGTGCTGCGGGCCAAGATCGACATGGCCTCGCCGAACATGAACCTGCGTGACCCGATCCTCTACCGGATCCGCCATGCCCACCATCACCAGACCGGTGACAAGTGGTGCATCTACCCCAACTACGACTTCACCCACGGCCAGTCGGACGCGATCGAGGGCATTACCCACTCGATCTGCACCCTGGAGTTCGAAGGTCATCGCCCGTTGTACGAGTGGTTCCTCGACAACCTGCCAGTGCCGGCGCACCCGCGTCAGTACGAGTTCAGCCGGCTCAACCTGAACTACACCATCACCTCCAAGCGCAAGCTCAAGCAGCTGGTTGACGAGAAACACGTGCAGGGTTGGGATGACCCGCGCATGTCGACCCTGTCGGGCTTCCGTCGTCGTGGTTACACCCCGGCCTCGATCCGCAACTTCTGCGACATGATCGGCACCAACCGCTCGGACGGAGTGGTCGACATGAACATGCTCGAGTTCAGCATCCGCGATGACCTCGACCGCACCGCGCCGCGCGCCATGTGTGTACTGCGGCCGTTGAAGGTAGTGATCACCAACTACCCGGAAGGCCAGGTCGAAAACCTCGAGCTGCCACGCCACCCCAAAGAAGACATGGGCGTGCGCGCGTTGCCCTTCGCCCGTGAGCTGTACATCGACCGTGACGATTTCATGGAAGAGCCGCCAAAAGGCTACAAGCGCCTGGAGCCGAACGGCGAAGTGCGTCTGCGCGGCAGCTACGTGATCCGTGCCGACGAAGCGATCAAGGACGCCGATGGCAACATCGTCGAACTGCGCTGCTCGTACGATCCGGACACCCTTGGCAAGAACCCTGAGGGGCGCAAAGTCAAGGGCGTGATTCACTGGGTCCCGGCAGCGGCCAGCGTCGAGTGCGAAGTACGCCTGTACGACCGCCTGTTCCGTTCGCCGAACCCGGAGAAAACCGAAGAGGGCGGCAGCTTCCTGGACAACATCAACCCCGATTCGCTGCAGGTGCTGAGCGGCTGTCGTGCGGAACCTTCGCTGGCCAACGCCCAGCCTGAAGACCGTTTCCAGTTCGAGCGCGAGGGTTACTTCTGCGCCGATCTGAAAGACACCCAGCCGGGCCGCCCGGTGTTCAACCGCACTGTCACCCTGCGTGACTCCTGGGGCAGCTAAGGAATCGCCGTGCTTAACATCTACAACACGCTGAGCAAGACCAAGGAAGCCTTCAAGCCGCTGGATGGCAACAAGGTGCGCATGTATGTCTGCGGCATGACCGTGTACGACTATTGCCATCTCGGCCACGGCCGCAGCATGGTGGCCTTCGACCTGGTCACTCGCTGGCTGCGCAAGAGCGGCTTTGATCTGACTTACGTGCGCAACATTACCGACATCGATGACAAGATCATCAACCGGGCCAATGAAAACGGCGAGACCTTCGATGCGCTGACCGCACGCATGATCGATGCAATGCACGAAGACGAGCGCCGCCTGAACATCTTGCCGCCGGATCAGGAGCCGCGTGCCACCGAGCACATCGCTGGCATGCACGCGATGATCCAGACCCTGATCGACAAGGGTTATGCCTACGCACCGGGTAATGGCGATGTGTACTACCGGGTGGGCAAGTTCGTCGGTTACGGCAAGCTGTCGCGCAAGAAGATCGAAGACCTGCGCATCGGCGCCCGTATCGAAGTTGACGAGGCCAAGCAGGATCCACTCGACTTTGTCCTGTGGAAGGGCGTCAAGCCGGGCGAACCAAGCTGGGATTCGCCATGGGGCCCGGGCCGTCCGGGCTGGCACATCGAGTGCTCGGTGATGTCCACCTGCTGCCTGGGCGAGAGCTTCGACATCCACGGCGGCGGCAGCGACCTCGAGTTCCCGCACCACGAGAACGAGATCGCGCAAAGCGAAGCGGCCACTGGCAAGCAGTACGCCAATGCCTGGATGCACTGCGGCATGATCCGCATCAATGGCGAGAAGATGTCGAAGTCGTTGAACAACTTCTTCACCATCCGTGACGTGCTGGAAAAGTATCACCCGGAAGTGGTCCGCTACCTGTTGGTGGCTAGCCACTACCGCAGCGCGATCAACTACTCGGAAGACAGCCTGCGCGACGCCAAAAGTGCGCTTGAGCGCTTTTACCACGCACTGCGCGGCCTGCCACGGGTCGCTCCTGCGGGCGGTGAGGCATTTGTCGAGCGCTTCAGTGTGGCGATGAACGATGACTTCGGCACCCCCGAAGCCTGCGCCGTGCTATTCGATCTGGTACGCGAGATCAACCGCCTACGCGACACGGACGTCGAGGCTGCCGCTGGCCTGGCTGGGCGCCTGCGCGAGTTGGGTGAGGTGCTCGGTGTGCTGCAACTGGAGGCTGATGACTTCCTGCGGGCCGGCGCCGAGGGCAAGGTCGACGCCGCTGAAGTGGAGGCGCTGATTCAGGCGCGTCTGCAGGCTCGGACTGACAAGAACTGGGCCGAGTCCGATCGTATCCGTGATCAGCTCACGGCGATGGGTGTGGTGCTTGAGGACAGCAAAGGCGCCACCACCTGGCGCCTGGCTGACTGACCGCAGTACCGGGGCCGCGCAATGCGGCCCCGGTGTTCAGCTGGCGAGCGGGCAGTGCAGGACCAGCCTGGCGCCGCCCCACTGGCTTTCACCGATTTCAAGGGTGAAGCCGTGCAAGTCAACGATCGCTGCAACTATCGACAGCCCGAGGCCGAAGCCAGGGTGGCGATGACCTTCCTCACTCCGATAGAAACGCTTGAGTACGGCGGTGCGTTCCTGTTCCGGGATGCCTGGCCCGCTGTCTTCGATCGCTACATGCACGCCGCTGGCATCCTGACTGGCAGCAATGCGCACCTGGCCACCTTCAGGGGTGAACTTGATCGCGTTGCCGACCAGATTGGCCAGCGCCTCGAACAGCAGCTCGCGATCGCCGTGCAGCGCCGACAACTGCGCTGGCTGCTCCAGTTGCAGCTCGATAGTGCGGTCCTCGGCCAGCGGCAGGTAGAAGTCATGCAGCTCGACCAGCAGTGCCTGTGGATCAAGCTGGACGAAGCCGGCGCGGCGCTGGCGGTCCTCCAGTTCACTGATGCGCAACAGTCCACGAAACCGCGCCATCAACGTGTCAGTCTCGCCGATGGCCTGATCCAGCGCCTCGGCCTGGGCAGAATCCTCGCCGCTCTGCTGGCGAATCCGATACAGCTGCGCACGTAGCCGCGTCAGGGGCGTGCGCAGGTCATGGGCAATGTTGTCGCAGACGCCCTTGACTTCATGCATCAGCCGCTCGATCCGGTCGAGCATGGCGTTGACGATGGCCGCAAGCATGTCCAGCTCATCGCGCCGGGCCGACAGTGGCAGGCGGTGGGTCAGGTCGCCGGCCACGATCAGTTCGGCGCTGGCCTGCACCGCGCGGATCCGCTTGAGCGGCCGCCTGCGCAGCAGGTACCAACCGGCAAAGCCTGGTATGAGGGTCAGGGAGATGCCCCACAGCAATGCATCCAGGATGATCCGCGTGACCACGAACAACGAGCCGTTGTCGCGAAACAGTACCAGCCAGCGACCGTCCTGCACCTTGATCGCAACCGCGTCGCAGGTCTCGTGGATCATGCCCGGGTCGGCGCTGTCCAGGCAGTGCTTGAGCTCATGCACCTTGCCGTCCAGGCGCAGCTCCTTGGGGATGGCGCGGATACGCCCGCCCAGTGGATTGAGCTGTGCGTCGAACAGGCCATAGGCGTCGAAACTGCGCTCTTCGAAAGCCTGGCTGGCGATCAGGGCGTCGTCCAGCTGCTTGCCGCTCATGTGCGCAAACAGATGCTGACGCTGCAGCATGGAATGACGGGTGAGCTTGTTCAGGTAGCTAGAAACCTCGAAATACAGCACTCCCATGAGGATGCTGCTCCAGGCCACGAAGAGAAAGCTGTACAGCGCCAGCAGGCGACTGGTGGACGAGCTCCAGCCTTTAGACGGGTTCAGCAATGGCATAGCCCGAGCCCCGCACGGTTCGAATCAGTGCGCACTGGCCGGGAGCGTCGATCTTCTTGCGCAAGCGGCCGATGTGCACGTCGATCAGGTTGGTGCCTGGGTCGAAGTGATAGCCCCACACCTCCTCGAAAATCATCATCCGGGTGATTACCTGGCCGGCGTGGCGCATCAGGTATTCGAGCAGCTTGTATTCGGTGGGCAGCAGGTTCAGCGTTTGCTCGCCGCGACGGGCTTCATGGCTGATCAGGTCCAGCTCGAGGTCCGCCACCTGCAGGCGGGTCTGGGTCATCGGTACGCTGTTACGGCGCAGCAGCACTTCGACCCTGGCAGCCATTTCGTCGGAGGCAAACGGCTTGGTCAGGTAATCGTCGCCGCCGGCACGCAAGCCGCGCACGCGTTCGTCAACGTCGGAGAGGGCGCTGATCATCAGGATCGGCGTGGCAATCTTCAGGCTGCGCAGGGTGGTGACGATGGTCAGGCCATCGACTTCGGGCAACATGCGGTCCACTGTGATCAGGTCGTAGCCACCGGCAATGGCCTTGGCCAGGCCTTCGCGGCCATTGTCTGCCCACTCTACATCCAGGCCGTGGCTGGTCAGTTCAGCGACGATTTCCTGGCCGGTGACGGCGTCGTCTTCGATGGTCAGTACGCGGGGCATGCTGGTTCCTGGGCGGCGAATTGAGGTTCGATTGTGCCAAAGAATAGCCAAACGGCGATTTAAGAAAAATTCATCTGGCTAAAAAGCACTACGGGGCAAGCCCGCTCTCACCCAACCGCACGCGGTAAGTGAGAGCAGACTTGCCCCGCAAGGGCATGGCGTTAGCGCTTACGCGACCTTGACGATCCAGCCAGCCGGCGCTTCGACGTCGCCGCTCTGGATGCCGGTCAGCTCGTTGTACAGCTTGGTGGTGACCGGGCCGACTTCGGTTTCGCTGTGGAACACATGCAGCTTGCCGTTGTACTGGATGCCACCAATTGGCGTGATCACTGCCGCGGTGCCACAGGCACCGGCCTCGACGAAGCGCTCGAGGTTGTTGATCTGTACGTCGCCTTCGATGACCTTCAGGCCCAGACGCGATTCGGCCAGCTCCATCAGCGACAGGCGGGTGATGCCCGGCAGTACCGAAGCCGACTTCGGCGTGACGAACTCGTTGTTGGCAGTGATGCCAAAGAAGTTGGCCGAACCGACTTCTTCGATCTTCGAGTGGGTCAGCGGGTCGAGGTAGATGCAATCGGCGAAGCCGGCTTTCTTCGCCTCATAGCCCGGCTGCAGGCTTGCCGCGTAGTTGCCACCGACTTTGGCGGCACCGGTGCCCTGCGGCGCGGCGCGGTCGAAATCGGAGATCAGGAACTTGTGCGGGGTCATGCCGCCCTTGAAGTACGAACCGACCGGGATCGCGAATACCGAGAAAATAAACTCAGGTGCGGTACGCACGCCGATATTGTCACCGGTACCGATCACGAACGGACGCAGGTACAGAGCGCCCTTGCCGTGTGGCGGCACGAACCGCTCGTTGGCCTTGACTACCTGTTTGCAGGCTTCGATGAACTGCTCGGTCGGCACCCGCGGCATCAGCAGGCGGTCGCAGCTGCGCTGCATACGCAGGGCGTTCTGATCCGGACGGAACAGGTTGACGGTGCCATCCTTGCAGCGATAGGCCTTGAGGCCTTCGAAGCACTGCTGGCCGTAGTGCAGGGCGGTCGAGCCTTCGCTGATGTGCAGCACGTTGTCATCGGTCAGGGTGCCCTTGTCCCACTCGCCATCGCGGAACACGGACAGGAAGCGCTTGTCAGTCTTGATGTAGTCGAAGCCCAGCTTGTCCCAGTTAATGCTCTCGTTACTCATGACACCCTCGATTGTCTTGCAGATGCCCGATCACTCGGGCTGCTGTTATTTGCGCACCACGCCACGATAATACATCCGCCGCAGATCGGAAACGTCCAGTCTCAGATTCATCCAAGCCGTAGCGAATCGTGCAGTTGCAGGCGTTGTAAAAAGGCCTGGTCATGGCAGGCTACCAGTAGGCCACCGCAGAACTGATCGAGCATCCGTTCCAGCGCCAGCAGCGACGGCAGGTCGAGGTGATTGCTCGGTTCGTCCAACAGCAGCAGGTCGACCGGCCGCTGGCGGTAGAGGAGCCCGGCCAGAGCGGCCTTGAGCCGTTCGCCACCGCTGAGCAGGGCAGTGGGCATCTCCACCCTTGCCGCGTCCAGGCCCAATTGCGCCAGGCGGGTCCGCACCTCGCTGTGGGCCAGCCCTGGGTTGGCCAGGCGCAGGAAGGCGAGGGCGCTCAGTTCGGCGGGCAGCAGGCTGTAATGTTGGTCGAGCAGGGCGACCTCACCGGATACCTGAAAGCTACCTGCGCTGGCCTGGAGCTGGCCCGCCAGCACCTTCAACAGTGTCGATTTGCCGGTCCCGTTGGCACCGATCACAGCCATGTGCTCGCCGCTGCGCAGATGTAGATCGAGCGGCGCCTGGCTGCCCCGGGGCAACTGCAAGCCGCTGACGCTCAGCACCGATTTGCCTTGGCTGCGGCCAGCGTCCGGCGCGTGCATGACGATGGGGCTGTTGCGTTCTACCTGCTTGTTGGCCTGGCGCAGTTGCGCGTGCAGCTTGGCCTCGGCTGCCTGGTGTTCGCGCTGCTGTCTACCGGCAGTGGCCTGGCTGCGCTGCTGCTGACGGCCGATAAGGATTTTTGCTTGATTGGCCTGTCTGGCCTGGCGCCCCGCGTCGGCTTGCCGTCGCTCGAGGCTCTCGCGTTGCTGTTGCAGCACCTGCGTCTGACGGCGCCGTTCGTGCTTGAGGCGATCAAGGGTGTGCAGGGCACACGCCTGTTCATGCGCTTTGGCGTGCTCATAGTGCCGGTAGTCACCGGAGTAGCTGCGCAGGCCTTGCGGCGTCAGCTCGACAATCCGCTGCATGTGCCCAAGCAGGGTGCGATCGTGGCTGATTACCAGCAGGCCTTTGACCCAGCCCAGCAGCATCTGGTGCAGTTGCTCGCGAGCACCCACGTCGAGGTGGTTGCTCGGCTCATCAAGGATCAGATAATCGGCCTGGCTAACCAGCGCGCCGATCAGCGCCACACGCATCGCCTGGCCCCCGCTCAAGCTCGCTGCATCGCGCTCCAGCTCAAGCTGGCCGAGCCCATGGCGGTCCAGCTGGGCTTGCACTCGCTCGCGGATATCCCAGCGTTCAGCCACTACGTCGAAATCTGCCGGGTCAGCGCTGCCTGCTTCTATGCGCTGCAGCGCAGCAACGACCGAACCCACCTGCGCCAGCTCTGCCACTGTGCTGCACTGACTTACAAAATGTTGATGAAGGTAATGCACCCGGCCGCTGCGCAGGCAGCGACCCTCGCTGGGTGCCAGCGAGCCGGCGAGGATCTGCCCGAGCAGGCTCTTGCCGACGCCATTGACACCGACCAGGCCGGTGCGGCGTTGGTCGAAGGATTCACTGATAGGGGCAAACAGCTGCCTGCCATTGGGCAAGGCCAGGGTGACGCCGTCCAGCGTCAGGATCGAGGTATTGGTCATGCACAACTCCACTCATGCCGCGACATCCCCAGGCGAGAGCTGAGGGCTGAAGGCTGGCCGTCGAGGTGACGGCGGCATCAATGGCGCATTGGACCAATACCTGTTTGAAGGGATGAAGGCCAAGCCTAGCGGATACCCTGGCATGGGTAAAGCCTGACCCGGCCAGGCCGGCTGGCCGAGGGCAACCGTTAGTCTTCGCTCTGCTGGCAGAAGCGCAGGCGGTTGCCGAACGGATCCCAGATCTGCATCTGCAAGCCCCAATCGACGGTTTCGGCCTCGGGGCGGGCATAGCCGTACTGTTTGTCCTGCAGTTCACGCTCCAGCGCGCGCAGGTCGTCGATGCGGGCAAAGATGGTCGAGCCGGGCGAGGCGTCACCGTGGTGTTCCGACAGATGCAGGATCAGCCCATCGCGACGGATTTGTGCGTACAGCGGCAGATCCGGGCTGAACCGGTGCTCCCAATCGAGCGTGAACCCGAGAAAATCGAGATAGAACTCTTTGGCCTTGTCGACCGAGAAGATCCGCAGGATCGGGATGGCAGGGGCTAATTGCATGGTGACTTCCTTGGTCAGCTGAAGGCGCTACTGTAACCCGCTTCGCGTCCTCCAGCACCAACCTGGCAGCACTGAAACGGGGCCGGGCGACGCCCTTTAAGTGTGCGGCATGCGCCCCGGTGCCTCTTGCCAGAGCGGTTTGTGCCTCGCGCCAGGGCAAAGTTGGCCCGCAATCTGCAAAGCATCCCCCAAGCAAAATTGATCGACTGGTCAGACGCGGCGCGTAACGGCGCCATGCTGATCGGCTCAAGGCCGCAGGGCCGGGATTTTCAGGGGGCCAGGATGTCTTTGGCGCAACAGATCGAGCAGCAAGACGACGACAGCGGGTGGAGCGCCTACCTGCAACTGCGCTTTGTGCAACGCGACGGCGTGACCCGCCTTGGTGCGCGCAAGCATTTCGGACCTCTTTTGGTGCAACGACCGTTTTATCCGGAAGGCAGCCCATGCCACGTGTACATCCTGCACCCGCCAGGCGGCATCGTCGCCGGCGACCGGCTTGAGCTGGACATCCAGCTGGAAGCCGGCAGCCACGCGCTGCTGACCATGCCCGGTGCGAGCAAGTTCTACCGCAGCATCGGCCCGACCGCGCGCTTGCATCAGCACTTTCACCTGCAGGCCGGGAGCACCCTGGAATGGCTGCCTCAGGACAGCATCTTCTTTTCCGGCGCCAGGGCGAGCCTGGACAGCCGCTTCACCCTGGAGCCGGGCGCGCGTTTGCTCGCCTGGGAAACGCTATGCCTGGGCCGTCCGGTAATGAACGAGCGCTTCGAGCAAGGCGCGCTGGACAGCCGCCTGCGCGTCGAGCTGCCGGGTGATCCGGGCCTGTACGAGCGCCTGCGCATCGAGGGCGGGCGCCTGGACAAGGTCGGCGGGCATCCACTGCTGGCGACCTTTTGCGCCGCGCCCGCTGACCAGGCGTTGCTGGAGCAGGTCCGCGAGCTGCTCGACAGCCTTGGCAACCCGGTCGGGGCAACCCTGCTGGGCGAGCTGCTGGTGATCCGCCTGCTCGATCACGACAACCAACATCTGCAACACACCCTGCAGCGCCTTTGGCATGTGCTGCGCCCGGCCGTTCTCGGCCTGGCGCCATGCCCGCCGCGCATCTGGGCTACCTGAGAGAGACGCCGTGGAACTGACCCCCAGAGAGAAAGACAAGCTGCTGCTGTTCACTGCCGCATTGCTGGCCGAGCGCCGCCTGGGCCGTGGCCTGAAGCTCAACTACCCGGAAGCCCTGGCGTTGATCAGCGCCGCGGTGATGGAGGGGGCCCGCGATGGCCGTACCGTCGCCGAACTGATGAGCCTTGGCCGTGAGGTGCTGCGGCGCGATCAGGTCATGCCCGGCGTACCGGAAATGATCCATGACGTGCAGGTCGAGGCAACCTTTCCTGACGGCACCAAATTGGTGACCGTTCATGATCCTATCGTCTGAGGAGGCCGGCATGATTCCGGGTGAAATCCAAGTCGCCGCTGGCGACATCGAGCTCAACGTGGGCCGGGCAACGGTCAGCGTCAAGGTTGCCAATCACGGTGACCGGCCGGTACAGGTCGGCTCGCATTACCACTTCTATGAAGTCAACGACGCACTGGTGTTCGAGCGTGAGCCGACCTTGGGCTTTCGCCTGGATATCCCGGCCGGCACCGCGGTGCGCTTCGAACCCGGCCAGGCGCGTACCGTGCAGTTGGTGGCCTACGCCGGCAAGCGCGAGATATATGGTTTTCAGGGCAAGGTGATGGGCCCATTGGAGGGCAGCGCATGAGCCGGCTGTCGCGTCGCGCCTATGCCGACATGTTCGGCCCGACCGTGGGCGACCGGGTGCGCCTGGCGGACACGGCGCTGTGGGTCGAGGTCGAGAAAGACTTCACCATCTATGGTGAAGAGGTCAAGTTCGGCGGCGGCAAGGTCATCCGTGACGGCATGGGTCAGGGCCAGATGCTGGCGGCCGAGGCGATGGACCTGGTCCTGACCAACGCACTGATCATCGACCACTGGGGCATCGTCAAGGCAGATATCGGCATCAAACACGGGCGGATTGCCATGATCGGCAAGGCCGGCAACCCGGATGTTCAGCCTGGCGTCACCGTACCGGTCGGCCCTGGCACCGAGGTCATCGCCGCCGAGGGCAAGATCGTCACCGCTGGCGGCATCGACTCGCATATCCACTTCATCTGCCCGCAGCAGGTCGAAGAGGCTCTCACCAGTGGCGTCACCACGTTTATCGGCGGCGGGACCGGGCCGGCCACCGGCACCAACGCCACTACCTGCACACCTGGCCCTTGGTACATGGCGCGCATGCTGCAAGCGGCCGACAGCCTGCCGATCAATATCGGCCTGCTCGGCAAGGGCAATGCCTCGTGCCCTGAAGCGCTGCGCGAGCAGATCGCCGCTGGCGCAGTCGGGCTCAAGCTGCATGAAGACTGGGGATCGACTCCGGCTGCGATCGACTGCTGCCTGAGCGTGGCCGAAGAGATGGACATCCAGGTCGCGATCCACACCGACACACTCAATGAATCGGGCTGTATCGAAGACACTCTTGCCGCTATCGGCGACCGCACCATTCATACCTTCCACACCGAAGGCGCCGGCGGCGGCCATGCCCCGGACATCATCCGCGCAGCAGGGCAGGCCAACGTGCTGCCTTCGTCGACCAACCCGACCTTGCCGTACACCGTCAATACCGTCGACGAACACCTCGACATGCTGATGGTTTGCCATCACCTCGACCCAAGCATTGCCGAAGACGTAGCGTTTGCCGAGTCGCGCATTCGCCGTGAGACGATTGCCGCCGAGGACATCCTCCATGACATGGGCGCATTTGCCATGACCTCGTCCGATTCGCAGGCCATGGGCCGAGTTGGCGAAGTGGTGATTCGCACCTGGCAAGTAGCCCATCAGATGAAGCTGCGCCGCGGCCCGCTGGCACCCGACAGCGACTACAGTGACAACTTCCGGGTCAAGCGCTACATCGCCAAGTACACCATCAACCCGGCAGTGACCCACGGCATCGCCCATGAAGTCGGCTCGCTGGAAGTCGGCAAGCTGGCTGACCTGGTGCTTTGGAAACCTGCGTTCTTCGCGGTCAAACCGGCCTTGGTGATCAAGGGCGGGATGATCGTCACCGCGCCGATGGGCGATATCAACGGCTCGATTCCAACACCGCAGCCTGTGCACTACCGGCCGATGTTCGGCGCACTGGGCGCCGCTCGCCATGCCACACGCATGACTTTCGTGTCGCAGGCAGCGCTCGATCAGGGCGTGGTCGAGCAGCTCAACCTGCAGAGCCTGATCGGCGTGGCCAAGGGCTGCCGCCAGGTGCGCAAGCGCGACATGATCCTGAACACGCTGCAACCGCAGATCGAAGTCGATGCACAAACCTATCAGGTGCGTGCCGACGGCGAGCTGCTGGTGTGTGAGCCAGCCAGCGAATTGCCGTTGGCGCAGCGCTATTTTCTGTTTTGAAGGAGCACCCATGATTGTTCTCAACCGGCGCATCAGTGCCGCCGACAGCGCCGAGCAGACGATTACCGGCACCGTGACCCTGAGTGTCGATAGCCGGATCAAGAGCCGCCTGCGGGTGACCCTGGACGATGGCCGTGATGCCGGCCTGATGCTTGAGCGTGGCCACTTGCTGCGTGGCGGCGAGCTACTCGGCGATGCCGACGGCTTGCACCTGGTGCGCGTGCTGGCTGCTGCAGAGTCGGTCTCGACCGTGCGCTGCAGCGACCCGTTGCTGCTGGCGCGGGCAGCCTATCATCTGGGCAACCGCCACGTGCCGTTGCAGATCGATGCGGGCCTGCTGCGTTATCAGCATGACTATGTGCTGGACGACATGGTCCGTGGCCTTGGCCTGCAGGTCACGGTCGAGCAGGCACCGTTCGAGCCTGAAGCCGGCGCTTACCAGAGTGCGCCACACAGCCATGCCCACGGCAATGATCACCCCTTCGTGCGTATGCCCGCTGCCCACTAATAAGGAACCCAGATGAAAAAGACACTCGCCCTTGCCCTGCTGTTGGTGGCCGTACCGGCCTTCGCGCACCCCGGTCATGACAGCAGCCCGCTGCACGATGGCCTGCTGCATCCGTTGACCGGCCTTGATCACTTGCTGATGTTGCTCGGTACCGGCGTGCTGGCGGCCTTGACCCGGCGCAACCTGCTATTGCCGCTGGCAACCCTGGCAGCGATGTTTGCCGGTGCTGTGTTTGGCCATCTGTTCGGTGGGGTGCTGGGCATGGAAAGCATGATCGTCGGCTCGCTATTGGTGGCAGCAGCGGCGTTGCTGGTACCTGGCCGGCAAGTGTTACTGGCCCTGGCAATGCCGCTGTTCGCGCTGTTCCACGGCTGGGCACATGGCGTTGAAGCAACCCCAAGCGCCTTCTGGCTGTTCAGTGCCGGGTTCGTTACCGTCAGCGGTTTGTTGCTCGCCGCGGGCTTTACCGTCGGTTGCCTGCTACGCCGCCACGCCAAGCTGCAGAAAGCCTGTGGCGGCGGCCTGCTGGCGTCGGCCGCTGTCATGCTGGTCGGCTGATGAGCAGCGACCTGGCGTTGCTGCGTTTACTGCAGCTGGCCAGCCCGGGCTTGCCGGTGGGCGGCTTCACCTACTCGCAAGGGCTGGAATGGGCGGTCGAGGCCGGCTGGGTAAGCACCACCGAAGGTTTCTGCAACTGGCAGCGTGAGCAGTTGCACGACACCCTCGGTTATCTCGACTGGCCGCTGCTGGCCCGCCTGTACCGCGCGTGCGAGCGTGCTGACGTCGAGGCTTTCGGGCACTGGAGTCAGTTTCTCCTGGCCAATCGCGAGACCGCCGAGCTGCGCCTTGAAGAGCGCCAGCGGGGTTACGCGCTGGCGCGCATTCTTGACGGCTGGCAGCTCGGGCAAGACCTTGCCTGGCGGCCGCAGCTTGAACTCACCCAGTTAGGCGCGATGGCATGGCTCGCCGTGCACTGGGCAATCCCTTTACGCCAGCTGGCGCTGGGGCTCGGCTTTGCCTGGCTGGAAGGCGCGGTCATGGCCGGCGTCAAGCTGGTGCCGTTTGGCCAGCAGGCGGCGCAGACCGTACTGCGCGACCTGGCCGCCGAACTGCCGGCGGTGCTGGACATGGCGCTGGAGCTGGACGACGAGCAGTTGGGCGGCGGCCTGCCGCTGCTGGCCATCGCCTCGTCGCGTCACGAAACCCAATACACCCGTTTGTTCCGTTCTTGAGGACTGCCAACATGCAAAGCTATCAGCAACCCCTGCGCATCGGTGTCGGTGGCCCGGTCGGCTCCGGCAAGACTGCGCTGCTCGAGGCCCTGTGCAAGGCCATGCGTGATCACTACCAGATCGCCGTGGTCACCAATGACATCTATACCAAGGAAGATCAACGCATTCTTACCGAAGCCGGCGCCCTGGAGCCCGAGCGGATTGTCGGCGTGGAGACCGGCGGCTGTCCGCATACGGCGATCCGCGAAGACGCCTCTATGAACCTGGCTGCGGTGGAGGCACTGGCGCGCAAGTTCGGTAACCTTGAGGTTATCTTCGTCGAGAGCGGCGGTGACAACCTCAGCGCTACCTTCAGCCCCGAGCTGGCCGACCTGACCATTTACGTCATCGATGTTGCCGAGGGCGAGAAGATTCCGCGCAAGGGCGGCCCAGGGATTACCAAGTCGGATTTGTTGGTGATCAACAAGACTGACCTGGCGCCCTATGTCGGCGCATCGCTTGAGGTCATGGAACGTGATACCAATCGCATGCGTCCAGAGCGGCCCTGGACGTTCAGCAACTTGAAAAAGGGCGAAGGGCTGCAAGCGGTGATCGACTTTATCGTCGAGCGCGGCATGCTTGGTGTCAGGGCGTAAGGCACAAGCGCCATCAGTCATGGCTGCAGCAACTGGTCGGCTCTCGAGGGGCCGACCAGTAGGGTTGGTTACCAGCGGGCTATCAGCGCTGCGGGATCAAGCGCTCAATTCGTCGCGGTAGCTGGCCAAGTAGACCAAGCGCTGATGACTGGCCTTCTCACGATCGTCGATGATCATTTTCAGGGTGAAAGAAGCCTGGTCCAGATACGCTGGCAGCTCCTGGCCAGTAATGTACGTGCCTGACAGCTGGTTGAGTTTGCTCCAGCCATCCTTGAAAGTCTGGGCAAATCGGTCCGATACCACGCCAACCGCCAGCCACTGTCCTGCCTGGCTGATAAAGAATTCGTCGGTAGAGCGGACCAACTGGGCCAGGCGATTGGCACGCAGCCGTGCGCTATCGCCGGCACTCTCATAGCTGGAAACCTGATCCGTCGCCTGGTCAAGGATGACCTGCATAAAGTCGGAAAATGATTTGAAGAAAAACGCCATTTCTTCAACGATCTCTTTGGTCCGCTTGAGTGCGCTCACGCTCAGGTTCAACGATCGGACGGCAAGTTCGATGTTCTGTTTCTCGTTCCTCTGGCCGGCAAGCAGGGCAGTGAGGTTTACCAGCTCGGAAGCTTGCTCACGGCGGGTATTTTCGTACTCCTCGGCTTTAACGAGCATCTGCATCTGCATGTCGCGCAAATTGCCTGCTTGTTTGCGTTGCTCATCACTCAGCGATGCGGCATGTTCGCCGATGGCTTTGAGCGCCTCCTCCAGTCGTGACAGCTCCTGGCTGAGTTCGCCTTGCCGTGCGGCTACCTTTTCAAGGTCGGCCTGGACATCGCTGATACGGCCATCGAGGGTACCCTTGGCCGGATCAGCGGCGTCGGCGTTGCGCTTGCTCAAGTCATCCAGGTTTGACTTCAACTTGTCACGCTGCTCGTTGAGCAGCGTTTGCTCCGCACGAAGCTCGGAGCGCGCTTTTTTCATCTGGATATCTTTGTGCAGGCCATCGGCCTGGTTCTGCTGGCCAAGCCCCGCTGCGGCCGCCATCGAGGCGCCGCCAATCACGGCCGATGCGCCGCCGGTAGCTCCCATGGCTATCATGGGCAGCAGCCCCCCCAGCATCTGTGCGCCGGTCTTCAAAAGCGACGCCCAGAACGATTTTTGCTCGGCGGTCTTCGCCTGTGATCCGTATTCTTGCGCCAGCTTTTCATAGCGGGCAACCTGTTGCTGCAAGTCGGTGACCAGACCCTCGAGCATCTCGCGCCGAGCATTAGCGATGACGAGTTCGCTCTGCAGCTTGCTATCTGCCTGAATGGTATCGCTTAGCGCGACTTCGCTGCGTGCGGTCGCTTCGGCGGTGTTACGGATGATGACATCGTATCTGTCTGCGATCGTGGTAAGGCTGTCGCGCACGGTAATTGCCGCTTGGGTGATTTCGTTGGCCATGGCCAGCAAATCAGCGGTGACGAATTCCTTGATTTGCTCCGGGTCACCGCCTTCCTTCACGTCCAGCCAGTCGGGTAGGCAGTTGCGCAAGGTAGTGCCGATTCTATTGGCGACGCGAATAGCGCTCTTGATGCTTCGCTCACTCTCCTGCTGAGCGGTGATCAAGTCATTCATGATCGAGCCGATCCTGACGCGGATGTCTCCCTGCTCCTGGGGCGTGGTGTTGTAGGCGATGTAGAGCAGGTCGATGGCATGGTCGGTATCGTGCTTGGCCCGACTGGTGTCATAGGTGCCTTCGATCTTCTCGACATAGTTGGCGACCAGCGCAGTCTGCTCGACAGGTAAGCGCAGCGGTGTGGCGGTGCTCAGCGCTTCGATATGGCTGCTTATAGCGCTATCGATACGAGCATTGCGGCTGATGAATGGAATGACTTCGCTCATGGGAATGGCCTTTTTGGTGGGTTATCGGGGCTGCAGTCCACTTCCCAGGAGGTCGGGAAGCGCACGCCTTGGTCGCGTAAAGGCGACCAGGCTTTTTCCAGAAGACGCCGGGCGGCGATCAGGTTGGCTTGAGCAGGCGGCTCAAGCAGGGCAAGGGCATCGGCTTGGCATTTGCGCGGATTGGCCGTGTTTGCTGCGCACTCGTCGCCGGCAAACAGGAAATCGTCAACGTCGTGGGTAATGCTCTGCCTGGTTTCGCGTGACGAGGCCAACAGCGACTTGACTGCTGCGATCTGGGGCTCGGCCGAGCGGCCGATGGCAATGCAGTATTGGACAGCCGCTATCTCGTTACTGATGCCGCGCAGAGCCTGGTCGTGTTCAGGTCGCCAAGGTAGGGATTGGTAGCGCTGGCGTTCCTGTTGCAGCTGTCGCTGCAGACGCCCGCGTGCGGCCTCCAACTCAGGCAGGCGCCTGAGCTCACCGCCGACACTGTTTTCGATGTGCTGAATACGGCTAATCATCAGCTCTTCCACGCTTTGCAGGTGTGCCGTGCAGACAGTCATGCGTGCCTCCAACACGGGCTCGAGGCTGGCATGGGCTGCGTTACCGTAAAGCACCGTACCCAGCGCGAGCAGCACGCACGGCTGAGCAAGCGATGAGTGCAACCTGTGGCACATTCGGAAAGTTATTTTCATTGGGCACCTCGCTACGAAGTCCCTTGAACACCCGTCACGGACTGCTGCAAACAAGCGCGACGGTGGTCCTCAGGTGGTGCCGGGATTAAGCCCCGGGCGCCATCTGCGGATAAGCAGGAAAGGCTCTACTTGGAGTTGAGCGCTGAGTTAAGTGAGGAAGCTCAAGCGCGCAGACGTGCCCTAGAGGGCGGAGGAGGGGTAACGCTTGAGGCCAAGCGTTACCAGGCGAGGGTCATCAGTTGCCTACGATCTGGCCAGCATTCGCCGCGAGCCATCGTCGGGTAAGCGTCATTTCAAGGCTGAGGGTTACTGCTGCCAGATCCCTGGCCAGTGCCCACGGGAGCGTCGGGAGTACCCATGCCCGGTAGTTTGTGATCGTTGCTCTGGCTGGCAGGAGGGCTGTCTGGATCATTGCCGTTCAGGCGAGGGTCAGTGTTGCGTGGCATGGGTGTTTCGATAGGGTTGAGCGTGCTGTCCGCGCCAGGCTTGGGCGCGCTGTTATGCGGGTCGTCGGGGTAGGTCGGGCCTGTACCGGCGGCCATGGCCAAAGGCGTTGCGAGCACGACGGCAAGCAGCAGGAAGCGTTTCATGGGCAAGCTCCTTTGCGTGGATAAAGTGCCAGCCTTGCCGCGGAACAGACGTTGATCACGCGGCAAGGCCCTCATCTCACTTGAGCCTTACACCCCACCCTAGGTGCCAGTATCCCGACCAACGGTCAGACGAACTGCGCCAGCAACATGATGAAGATGATGCCGACCACCGACAGGATGGTCTCCATCATGCTCCAGGTCTTGAACGTTTCTGCTACGGTCATGTTGAAGTACTGCTTGACCAGCCAGAAACCGGCGTCGTTGACGTGGGACAGAATCAGCGAACCGGCGCCGGTGGCCAGTACCAGCAGCTCACGGTTGACCCCGGGCACCAGCGCGATCACCGGTGCAACGATACCAGCGCCGGTGATGGTCGCTACCGTTGCCGAGCCTGTGGCGATCCGGATGACCGCCGCCACCAACCAGGCCAGCATGATTGGCGATATCTGCGCTTGCACCGCCATCTGGCCGATGACGTTGCCCACACCAGTGTCCACCAGCATCTGCTTGAAGCCGCCGCCAGCGCCGACAATCAACACGATGGCGGCGGTGGGGGCCAGGCTCTGGTCAAGCATCTTCATGATCTGCTGACGGTTGAAGCCGCGCGCCGCGCCGAAGGTGTAGAACGCCAGCAGCAGCGCCGCGAGCAGGGCGGTGATCGGATGGCCGATCAGGTCCATCCACTGGCGCACGATGTTTTCAGCGGGCAGCACCACATCAGCAAACGTCTTCAGCAGCATCAGCACTACCGGCAACAGCACGGTGATCAGGGTGATGCTGAAGCTTGGCAGGTTGCGCTGGTCGGACTCGCGAGCAATCTGGTCCATCAGCTCTTGTGACGGGTTGCCCGGGATGTAACGCGAGATGAAATTGCCGTACAGCGGGCCGGCGATGATTGCCGTCGGCAGCGCTACCAGCAAACCGTAGAAGATGGTCTTGCCGATGTCGGCATTGAAAATGCCGATCGCCAGCAGCGGGCCTGGATGCGGCGGCACCAGCCCATGCACGACGGACAGGCCTGCCAGCAGCGGAATACCGATCTTGACCAAGGATACCCCGGTGCGTCGGGCTACGATGAACACCAGCGGGATCAGCAGCACAAAGCCGATTTCGAAGAATAGCGGGATGCCCACCAGAAATGCGGCGAACATCATGGCCCAGTGCACCTTCTGTTTGCCGAAGGCGCGGATCAGAGTCTGCGCGATCTGGTCAGCGCCGCCGGAGTCGGCCATCAGCTTGCCGAGCATGGTGCCCAGTGCAAGCACGATGCCGACAAAGCCAAGCACGCCGCCAAAGCCGTCCTGAAACGACTTCATGACTTTGGCCACGGGCATGCCCGAGGTCAGGCCGAGAAAGCCCGCAGCCAGCGTCAGCGCAACAAAAGGATGCACCTTGAAGTGGGTGATCAGCAGGATGAGCCCGATGATGGTCACCAGGGCATCGAGTAGCAGGAACGTATCGGTAGCCAGTCCGAACATGATTAATGAGCCTCGGTTTTGTCTTTGTTGTTAGGCGTAGCGTTATGGAACTTCTGGTGCTTTTTAACGTCGAGACAGCGCTGTCTTTGGTGAGCTGGTAAACCGCCGCTCAGGCGATTCGCGCCAGTGCCCGCTCACCGCAGGGCTTTAACCAGTCATGTACGCTTTCGGCCAGCGCGGCCACCGGCCGGGTAGCGTTCAGCGCCAGGGTCAGTGGCTCGCCACGAGGGGATTCGAGGGCGGCAAACTGGCTTTCGATAAGGCTGGCAGGCATGAAGTGGCCAGGACGGGCCAGCACGCGCTTCTCGGCCTCGGCAGGGGTCAGCTCGAGGAACACGAAGCCCAGCTCAGGCACCGCTTCACGCAATGCGTCGCGATAGCGGCGCTTCAAGGCAGAGCAGGTCAGGATTGGTCGTTCGCCGGCCTTGAGCGTGGCCTGTAGCTCCTGGCCGAGCAGCACCAGCCAACCGGCACGGTCGGCATCATCGAGCGGCACGCCAGCGCTCATTTTTTCGATATTGGCAGCGGGGTGGAAAGCATCGCCTTCGATCAGCCGACCGCCACTGCGGGCGGCAATGGCAGCGCCGATACAGCTCTTGCCGCAGCCTGCTACACCCATCACCACGATCGCGGACAGGGGAGAGTTCATCAGTACCTCCTGCAGGTAAGATAGCGCTGTCTCGACATGGACGTCGATGTGTGGGCGCCACCCTCCCGGATGTTATTGGTCTTGTCTAACGCAGTATGGTCGCTCGACGCAGGGCAATTGATAAAGATTACATTGCCTGTGTCCTGGGACAGCGCTACCTTAGTGGCCGTTCCCCACCCTTGGCAAGTAGTAAAATTACAACACCCATGTCACGCACCGGCTCCCGCACTACTGGTCGTCCCACCCTGGCAGAAGTCGCCAGGCTCTCCGGCGTTTCACCGATCACGGCCTCGCGGGCGTTGCGCGGGGTCGCCACCGTTGCCCCTGAACTGGCCGAAAAGGTCCTCGCTGCAGCGGCCACCCTGGGTTACATCGCCAACCCGGCAGCCCGCGCGCTGGCCTCGGCGCGCAGCCATTCGGTGGTGGTATTGATCCCATCGCTGTCCAACCAGCTGTTCATCGATACCCTCGAAGCGATCCACGCAGTGATGCGGCCGCGCGGTCTCGAAGTGCTCATCGGCAACTATCACTACGACGTTGATGAAGAAGAGAACCTGATCCGCAACTACCTCGCCTATCAGCCCTGTGGCGTGCTGTTGACCGGCTTTGATCGCACCGAAGGTTCGCGCCATTTGCTGGCTGCCAGCCGAGTGCCCTGTGTGCACATGATGGAGCTGGGTGAGCAGGCAGATGCGGTGTCTGTAGGGTTCTCTCAGCAGCAGGCAGGCTACGCTGCCGCCCGCCATTTGATCGAGCGGGGTCGACGGCGGCTGGCGTTCATTGCCGCGCAGCTCGACCCGCGGGTAATGCAGCGCGCCGCAGGCTTTCGCCAAGCGTTGCTTGAGGCCGGATTGCAAGCGCCCGAACTGGAGCTGCTGGCCGCACAGCCCTCGTCAATTGGTCTTGGCGGCGAACTGTTCAGCCGCTTGATGGCACAGGCGCCGGAGGTCGACGGGGTGTTCTTCTGTAACGATGACCTTGCGCAGGGCGCAGTCCTGCAGGCCCTGCGCCAAGGCATCGCAGTGCCGCAACGAGTGGCCATGGTCGGCTTCAACGACCTGCCAGGTTCTGCCCACATGGTGCCGCCGTTGACCTCGATCCGGACCCCGCGTGCTGCCGTTGGTCGGGCCGCGGCGCAAGCGCTGCTGGCGATGCTCGATGGCAAGCGGGTGAGCGCCACGCGTCAGGATCTGGGCTTTGAGCTGATGGTTCGGGAAAGCTCCTGAAGCGGATAATTGTAAGGTGATATCAGCGGGCTTGCGCCGTTTCGCCGGCGATCTATGCTGAGGGCACCCCGTCCATGCAAGGAGCCCGGCGTCATGTTCGATTACCATCGCAAATCCGATATCGTCGAAATCCAGCGCTGTCATCAGGCCTTGGTGGGGATGGAGGCCAGACTGGCCGCGATCAGTCGGTCGATGGCCATGATCGAGTTCACCGCCGACGGCGCTATCATTGCCGCCAACGATAAATTCTGCCAGGCATTGGGCTATAGCGCCCAGGAGATCGCCGGCAAGCATCATCGCCTGTTCTGCGATCCGGAGTACGCCAAAAGCCCGGCCTACCAGCAATTGTGGCAAGCGCTGGGCAGAGGCGAGGCTATCAGCGGTACCTTCGAGCGCGTCGACAAGGCTGGCCGCGAGGTCTGGCTGCAAGCCAGTTACATGCCCGTGCTGGATGAGCAACAGCGCGTCACCAGTGTGATCAAGGTCGCCTCTGACATCACTCAGCGAATCCACGACGAGCACGAAAGCGAAGCCCTGCTGCAGGCGATCGGCCGATCCATGGCAGTGATCGAATTCACACCACAGGGGCGGGTGCTGACTGCCAATGCCAACTTCTTGCGAACCATGGGCTACCGCCTCGAAGAAGTGGTGGGCCGTCATCATGGACTGTTTTGCCTCGCCCATGAGCGTGAGTCGGCCGAATACCGCGAGTTCTGGGCGTCGCTTAACCGCGGCGAGTACCATTCGCACCGTTTCGAGCGAATCAACAAGCAAGGGCAGGTTGTCTATCTGGAGGCTTCATACAACCCGATCTTCGATAACAAGGGCCGGTTGGTCAAAGTGGTCAAGTTCGCCAGCGACATCACCGCCCAAGTCAGCACTCAGCAAAGCGCCGCCGATGCCGCCCACGCCAGCTCCGTGCAGACTGACGCCTGCGCGCGTAAAGGCAGCGAGGTGGTGCAGCAGACCGTGCAGGTGATCGAACAAATCTCTCAGGAGCTGAGCGACGCTGCGCGGACCATCGACGCTGTCAGCAAGCAGTCGGAGATCATCGGCCAGATTGTATTGACCATTCGCGGCATTGCCGACCAGACCAACCTGCTGGCACTCAACGCCGCAATCGAAGCGGCGCGCGCCGGTGAGCATGGCCGTGGTTTCGCTGTGGTAGCCGATGAAGTACGTAATCTGGCTGCACGCACCAGCAAGGCCACCCTGGAGATCGTCGATGTGGTCAGGCAGAACCACGACTTGTCACTGACTGCGGTCGCCAGCATGCAATCGAGCTTGTCGCACACAGGGCGCGGCGTGCAGTTGGTCAACGAGGCGGGCACGGTCATTCTGGAGATTCAGCAAGGCTCGCGGCACGTTGTCGATGCGATCGGTCAGATCAGTTCGACTCTGCAATTGCATTGAGCCCAGCGCGCAGTTCACCTAGCAGGGTGTGCAGGCTTGCCTGCAATTGCTCCCGGGCGGCTGCGCTGGGTTGGTCCGAGGCCAAGGCCTGCTCGAGTGTCTCGCAGTCGCGTACGACCCCGCGCACCTTGAGCATTTTCGCGCCGCCCTTGATGCGATGCGCAAGGTCGCGTAGCGCAGCGCTCGGCGGGTTTGCTCCCAATGCGTGCAGGGCGGCCAGGTCTTCGGCGGCACTGCGTGCCAGTTGCTCGAGCAGACGTCTGATCAGTTGCTCGTCACCTTGGGTCAAATTACGCAACTGATCGATGTCGAATCCGCTTGGGCGCGGAGTTGGCGGATTCAATGCGCAGCGCGGCAAGTGCGCCTTGAGGGTATGCAGCCCGATCGGTTTGAACAGACAGTCGTTCATGCCGCTGTCCAGGCAGCGGACGCGCTCCTCGGCCTGCGCGTTGGCGGTAACGCCGATGATGGTGCAGGCAGGCTGACCACTTGCGCGTTCCAGCGCACGAATGCTGCGGCTGAGCTCATGACCATCCATGACCGGCATGCTGCAGTCGGTGATAACCAGATCGAACTCGCCCGCTTGCCAGCTGGTCAGGGCCAGTTGGCCGTTTTCAGCCAACGTCACCTGATGACCGAGGCTGTTCAGTTGTTTGTCGAGCAACAGCAGGTTGGCCGGGTAGTCGTCGACCACCAGAATGCGCAGAGGTTGGCCGGGTTGCTGCTGGGTGGCCTCGCTGATCTGCGGCTGCGATGCAGGCGTTGCGCTGGGCAGCGCCAGGCTGACCTCGACGCGCGTGCCAAGGCCCTCGACGCTTTGCAGCTGCAGCGTGCCGCCCATCAGTTGGGCCAGGCTGCGACTGATCACCAGACCCAGCCCTGCACCTTGCTGGGCGCGTGGGCCGTCGACCTGGGCAAAGCTGTTGAACAGGCGCGCCTGGTTGACGGGGTTGATACCCACGCCACTGTCTTGCACGCATAAGGTCAGTTGCAGCAGCTCTGCCGAGGCCGGCGCGCAGGTGAGGCTGACGAGGATCTCGCCGCGGTCGGTGAACTTGATCGCATTGCTCAGAAGATTGGCCAGGACCTGCTTGAAACGCAGCGGATCGATCAGCACCCAGAGTGGCTGCTCAGGCAGCTCGCTGCGCAGTTGCAGGCGTTTGATCCGGGCATTGCCGTCAAATACGCGCAAGCTGGCACGGACCAGTTCGATCAGATCGGTCGGCACCGGTGTCAGGGTCATGTGGCCGGCTTCGATGCGCGAGATGTCGAGGATGTCGCCAATCAGCTCAAGCAGACCAATCGCCGAATCGTGGGCAGTCTGCAAGGTCAATGGGTCGCTGCGAGCGCCATCTTCCAGGGCCAGCTCCAGCAAGCCGATAACCGCGTTCATTGGCGTGCGAATCTCGTGGCTCATGGTGGCCAGGAAGGTGCTTTTAGCCTGACTGGCCTGCTCGGCAGCGTCCTTGGCCTGGCGTAGCTGCTCAAGCAGGCCCCGACTGAGGAGCAGTTGCGCCTGCAACGCCCGTTGGGCCTCGGTGCGCTGCTGGATCAGCTTGCGCAGATAGGTGTTCCAGAACACGACACCGGCCAGCAGCACGCCGCCGAGAACCAGCACCTGCAGGGCCAGGCTGCGATAATTGCGCCACGGGCTGTCACTGACCAGGGTGGTGTTGCGCCATCGGTTGACCAGTTGATCCAATTCGTCGGGCGGTATGCTCAGCAGCGCCTTGTCGACAATCGCATGCAGCTCAGGCTGATTGGCAGCCATGGCGAAGGCAGCCATCGCCGGTTCCTCGCCAAAAAAGGCGGCAATGCGCAGGCGATGATTGAACACATGATCTATGTAATAGCGCGCATTGATATGGCTGCTCAAGGCGACTTCTGCTTCACCGTTGGCCACCGCTTCCATCAGCCCCAGTGGTGAATCGACTTCCACCAGCTTCGCCTGTGGATGTTGGCGCTGCACCAGTGCACCCTGCGGAGAGCCACGTACTACTGCGATCCGGCGGTTGTCGATCAATGCCGCCGGAGTGCTGGCGGGGTTGCCGGCGCGGGTTACCAGCACCCGCGGACTGACCAGGTAGGGGCGAGTGAAGCGCAAGCGTGCTGCGCGCTCGCTGCCGTAACCGATCGCGCCGATCATTTGCGCCTCGCCCCGCAGCAGTTGGTCAACCATTTCCTGGACGGCATCCACTTCGCTGATCTGAAAATCCAGCCCGGTGCGCAAGCTGATCTGCTTGAGCAGATCGGGGGCGATCCCGCTCGGGCGTTGCTCGGCGTCGTTGAAGGTCAGCGGCGCCAGGGACGGCGTGACCAGCACCTTGACGCTGCGGTTATGTTCGATCCAGTGTTGTTCGGCAGGGGTCAGCGGGGTGTTCAGGCGCTGGAGCAGGAGGCTGGTATTGCCGCTGCTCCAGCGCCGCAGAATGTTCAGCCGCTCGCTGTCGCTGATGCGGCTCAGGGCCTGGTTGAGCAACCTGAGCAGGCGCGAGTTGTCGCGGCGCGTGGCGAAGGCGAACGAGCCGCCGGGCAGCGCCGAAAAATGGTCGATGCGCACCTGGCCTTGGTAGCTCTTGCCGATCAGGTAGTCGGTGCTGATGGCGTCGCCCAGGTAGACGTCGGCGTCGCCCATGGCGACCGCAGACAAGCCGCTCAAGGTCGAGCGATAAAGTTGCAGCTGTGCCTGCGGATACTGGGCCTTGACCGTACTGGCCGGCAGGTAATGGTCGACCATCGCCAGCCGCAGCCCGGCCAGGTCATCGCCGTGGCGCACGGCCTTGTCCTGGTCCTGTCGAGCGACGATCACCGGCAGGTCGTCTGCATATGCCTGGCTCAAGGTAAGCTCGGCATTGCTGGCTTCGGTTGCGTTGGAACTGCCCAGCAGATCGATTTGCCCGTCCTGCAAGGCTTTGATGGCCTGTTCGCGGCTGTCAAAGCGCTGCACTTGAACGGCTATGCCCAACTGCTCGCTGATCAAGCCGGCATAGTCAGCATTGAGCCCTTCATGATCGGCTGGGGTGATATTGATTTCAAAAGGCAGGTAATCCGGCCCCGAGCTGCCGAGTACCAGTACCTTGTGCTGGTTCAGCCACTCGCGGTCATCGACGGCAAGGTCCAGTGGAGCAGCAGCGCTGCTCGAGCGTGCCAGCAACTGCCGTGGCTGACTGTCAGCGAGCACGGCCGCAGACGCGCCGCTAAGGCTGATCAGGAGTAGCAGTGTGCGCAGACCGGTCATGGCGTAAAGCTTCAGTTGACGCTGTTGCGCTTGGCCAGATCGATCATTTCCACCAGCGACTCCGACTTGAGCTTCTCCATGATGCGTCCGCGGTAGGTGCTGATGGTCTTGGCGCTAAGGTTCATGGACTCGCCAATGGCCTTGTTGTTTTCGCCCCGAGCCAGCCTGCGCAGTACCTCCATTTCACGGTTGGACAAACTGTCCAGTCGGGCGTTTTCAGACTCCAGCGAATTGCTGTTGACCGACATTTGCGGAAAGGTCGAGTAGCCCTTGATCAGTGCCTTGAGGGCGAATACCACCGACTCGATGTCTTCGTTCTTGTTGACGAAAGCGCCAATCCCGGCGTCCAGGCAACGCCTGACGTAGAGGTCGGCAGGCTGCCCGGTCAGGGCCATGATCTTGGGTGGTGGGTCCAGCAGCTGCAGGCGCTTGATCACCTCCATGCCGTCCAGCTCGGGCAGGCCGATGTCAACGATCACTACCTGGGGTGAGAGTTTGCGGGCCAGTTCCACGGCTTCCTTACCATCTTCGGCGGTGCCAATGACTCGAAAACGTTCGCGCTCAAGCAGCATGCGTACAGCCGTTAGAACGATTGGGTGGTCATCGACCAGCATCACGGTTGTCATTGCTAGCTCCTGTGGTGAAGAGGGTCCGTTGCCTGAATCACACAGGAACGTAGCTGAGGGTTGATCCGCAAACCTCAGGCAGCGCGCAAGATACGTCGATTCTCAGTCCATGATAATGCCGAGTATATGCGTGATGAACAAACCAGGTGATTCTGAGGAAAATTCCTACAAAAAATACGGTAACAATCAGGATGCGGCAGGCCTTCCGGCCTGCCGGCGGTAGGAATCAGGCGCAGGGCGCGTGGTCTTTGATGACGCGCTTAGTTGAGGCGGGGTTGTTGCTCAGTGCGTTACCAACGCGGGTCGGCCGGCTTTGCAGCTGACCAGCGCAGTTCGGGCAGCGTCCGTGCAGACGTTGTTCGGCACAGCTACGGCAATACGTGCATTCGAACGAGCAGATCATTGCATCCGGGCTGTCGCCGGGCAGTTCGACGGCGCAGCATTCACAGTTGGGGCGTAGTTCCAGCATGGGCGTGGCTCCGATAGCAACAAGGTAGGTCGAGTCTGCTCCGCGCTGGCGGCGCTGGCAATCAGCCGTTGCCGGGGCGATACAGGTGAGCATGGCCGGCGCGATACAGGGCTGATTCGGCGAACGGTGTATCCCCAAGTACGTGACCGACCAGGATCAGCGCAGTTCGCCGAAAATCCCGTGTACTGGTGAGTTCGACGATGTCCGCCAGCGTGCCTTTGACCCAGTCCTGATCCGGCCAGGTGGCGCGATGGATGACCGCAACCGGGCAGTCAGCGCCGTAATGCGGCAGCAGCTCTGCGACGATCCGTGGCAGGTGCTTGACGCCGAGGTGGATCGCCAGGGTGCTGCCATGCCGGGCCAGATCGCCGAGTTGCTCGCCGGCGGGCATCGGCGAGCTGTCGCCGTAACGAGTGAGGATCACCGTTTGGGCGATGCCCGGCAGGGTCAGTTCACAACCCAGCAGCGCGGCGCTGGCCGCCGTTGCCGTTACCCCAGGGATGATCTGGTAGTCGATGCCCAACTCGCGCAAGTGACGGATCTGCTCGCCGATGGCGCCATACAGGCTCGGGTCACCGCTGTGCACCCGCGCCACATCGTGGCCTAGCGCATGCGCGCTGTGCATGGCGTCGATGATCTGCTCAAGGTGCAGTTCGGCGCTGTTGATGACAGTTTCGGCGCTGTGGCCCTCGAGCACTGCGGCGGGGACCAGCGAGCCCGCGTAGATGATCACCGGGCACTGCCGGATCAGGCGCTGGCCTTTGACCGTGATCAGTTCCGGATCGCCCGGGCCGGCGCCGATGAAGTAGACCGTCATGGCAAATCCTTGCAAATAAAATGGAGGCGATTATCCAGCACTGGCGAGGGCGAGGGTAGCGCCCGCCAACGTTTGCCGGGTGAGCACCAGCCGCGCGCAGCCGTGAGCACGCGCGGCCAAGGCCAGGGCGGTGCTTTCGGCTACGCCCCAGCAGCCGCTGTGGGCGAAGGCTGTAGCGGAGTGCTGGCTGAGCTGTGGGGCAAAACGCTGCAACTGCTCTGCGGGAAAAAACTGCAGCGCCAGTTGCAGGCGATCGGCCAGTTGATGCAGGCCCGCCTCGCTGACTTTCAGCTCGATACTGGCGATGCCCTGCACTGCATGCAGGGTTAAGCCAAGGCTGGCCAGACTTTGTTGCAGCAGCGCTTCAAGCAGGTCGGCGGGGCAGCCCTTGCGGCAGCCAACGCCGACATACACGGCGGGTAGCGGCTCAGACATCAAGTCTGCCGCGAGCGGCGGAACAACCACGCACTGAGCAAGCCCAGGGCAATCCAGAAGGCGGCATTGGTCAGCCACGAGGCGATCTTGAACTGGGTTGCCAGGGCTTCAGGCGCAAGACTTTCATGCACGCTCGGCTGCGGCGCGCCGATCACGTGTGGCAGCGCCAACAGCAGTACGCCGACTACCTTCAGCAGCCAATGCTGGGCAAACACAATCAGGCCCAGGCCGACCGCAGTTGCGGCCGCAGTGCCGATCCACCAGGTCTGGCGCTGGCCAAGGTCGGCTGCCGCCGTGCCCGGCAGCTCTGCCGGCAAGCCCAGCGTTGGCGCCAGGCAGAACACGGCAAAACCGGCCAGGCCCCACAGCGCTCCGGTGGCGACCCGGTTGGGTTCGCGCAGGCTGTACAGCGCTGCCAGCATCAAGGCAAAGCCGACTGCAACCACCAGGTTGCCGCCGGTGGTGGCCAGCACGCGCTGCCAGCCGTCTTCAGGCGCCCAGGCTTCGGCACTGTGCTCGTGGGCAGCAACGGCGCTGTCGCCATGCTCATGCTGGGCAGCCGGCGCTGGGCTCTCGAAGGTTTCCGCTTCGAGGATCAACGGGCTGATCCAGAAGCTTTGCAGCAGGGTCAGCAGCAGGGCGGCGAGCAGGCCGCTGAACCCTGCAGTACGGGCAATGCGCGTGATCATGCGAGTCTACTCAGTGGCAGGGGAAGGCAGCGCTGTGGCGCGTATCGTGGGCTGCGTTGTGCACCGCCTCGATGTGCGAGAAACCGGCGAAGTACACCAGGCACAGGCCAACCAGGCTGGCGCCGACGGCGATGACCAGGCGTTGACTGAGGCTGACGGGGGTGGCGATGCTGTGTTTGGCACTGGTGATGGGCATGACGCAATCCTCTGCTTGTTATAGGCAGGGGGCAAGCGCACCGGCCCCGGGCATGGATGGCCCAGGGCAATGCGACAGCGCCCGCCCACCGCGGGGTGTTGATATTCGACTACGCAGGCCGGTCTCCGGGCTCACGAGGAGGAGCAGGGCTCCTTGAAAAGCGTCACCTTCCCATGCCCTACATCCTGGCACAGTGGTCAAGACACTTCGCTCGCTTACCGTTGCGGGGGCAGCACCGGAGTAGTCGGGCTCTCCATTGAGGCCAGCGACGCACCGGTTTCCCGTTTCACCCCATAGGGGGCACCTGAACGCAAGGCGCTAGCAAACCATGCCGCAGCGGCGCGCTGCAAGTGACAAGTTGCACGCCAGCGTGCATTCAGCCGCCTATATATGGCAGATGACAGCCCCTAAAGCCGCTTGCAGCTTGCCGCCGGGGTGCGTAGCCTTGTCTGCTTCGAGGTTCTCCGGCGTGGCCGGAGCTAAGACGGGAACGCGGTCAAGCCGCGGCTGCCCCCGCAACTGTAAGCACTGATCAGGATCGACACAGCCACTGCGCCTTGCGCGGGAAGGCGTCATCCAACCGGCCCGGCGCCGGTGCGGTGCAAGCCAGGAGACCTGCCTCGAGACGATTTCGACTTTAATCCGGGCGGGGTGATCCGGAGGCGAACAAGCCCGGCTGTGACAGCCTGCGGCGCTCGTCCTGCATGCCCGCGCCATTCTGCCAAGGGCACACGCATCCATGAAAACACTGGCCAAACTCCCCGTCACCATCGTCACCGGCTTCCTCGGCTCGGGCAAAACCACGTTGCTGCGGCACATGCTCGACAACGCCCAGGGCAGGCGCATCGCGGTGATCGTCAACGAGTTCGGCGAGCTCGGTATCGACGGCGAAATCCTCAAACAATGCACCATCGGCTGCACCGAAGAAGAAGCCTACGGGCGTGTCTTCGAGCTGGCCAACGGCTGCCTGTGCTGCACCGTGCAGGAAGAGTTCTTCCCGGTCATGCGTGAGCTGGTGGCACGTCGCGGCGATCTGGACCACATCCTGATCGAAACCAGCGGCCTGGCCTTGCCCAAACCGCTGGTGCAAGCCTTCCAGTGGCCAGAAATCCGCAACGCCTGCACGGTCGATGCGGTGATCACCGTGGTCGACAGCCCGGCAGTGGCTGCCGGTACCTTCGCAGCGTTCCCAGACCAGGTCGATGCCCAGCGCAAGCTCGACCCGAACCTTGATCATGAGTCGCCGCTGCACGAACTGTTTGCCGACCAGCTGGCCAGCGCTGACCTGGTGGTGCTGAACAAGGCCGACCTGATCGACGCCGAAGGCCTGGCCAAGGTTCGCGCCGAAGTCTCCGAAGAGCTGCCGCCGGCGGTCAAGGTCATCGAAGCCAGCAGCGGCCGCCTGCCGCTGGATGTGCTGCTGGGCCTGGGTGCCGAATCGGAAGCGCACATTGATGGGCGCCGAACTCATCATGACAGCCACCATGACGACGATGATCATGACGATCACGACCATGATGCCTTCGACTCGATCTCGCTGGATTTGCCAGAGGCCGATGAGCGCTTGCTGCTGGCGGCCCTCAACCAATTGGTAGTGGAGTTTGGCATCCTGCGCGTGAAAGGCTTTGCAGCCATCCCGGGCAAGCCGATGCGTCTGCTGATCCAGGGCGTAGGGACCCGCTTCGACAAGCATTTCGACCGGGCCTGGGGCGCTGACGAGGCGCGCATCACGCGCCTGGTACTGATTGGCCAGGAGCTTGACGCCATTCAGCTCGAAGCCCGTCTGCGTCAGGCTCTGGAAGCCTGATCCATGCACCTGTTGCGCACCCAGCCCGGTGGTTTTGTCCCAGACGACAGTATTGCCGACCTCGGCCAGACCGCCGCCGAACTGGTCATTCTGTGCAGCGGTGACTCGCACCTGGCGCTGCTGGCCGAAACCGCGGAACAGCTGCCTGGCGACTACCCCAGCGTGCGCCTGGCCAATCCCATGCAGGTGCAAAACCATGCCTCGGTCGACCTGTATGTCGACCAGGTGCTGCGCCATGCAAAGTTGATCCTGGTATCACTGCACGGCGGCGTTGGCTACTGGCGCTACGGCATCGAGCAGTTGGTCGAGCTGGCGGCGCGCGGTGTTCAGGTGATCATGGTCCCGGGCGATGATCGGCCTGACCCCGAGCTCACCGGTTTGAGCACGGTCAGCAGCGACCAGGCCGAGCGCCTGTGGCACTACCTGCGCCAGGGCGGCAAGGCCAACGCGCTGAATCTGTTCAACCGCGTGGGCAACCTGTGGTTCCAGCGCGACTATGCCTGGCAGGAGCCGGAAGCGCTGGCCCGTACCGTGGTCTACCACCCAGCCAAGGCCAGTGCGCAGTTGCCGGACTGGTACGCCGACTGGGATCCTGCGCTGCCGGTGGCGCCGCTGCTGTTCTACCGCTCGCACCTGCAGGCGGCCAACACCGCGTTCATCGACGTGTTCTGTCAGCGGCTGCAGATGGCGGGGCTCAACCCGTTGCCGATCGCTGTAGCCAGCCTCAAAGAGCGGGCCTGTCTCGATCAGGTTGAAGCGTGGATGGATGAGGTCCAGGCCGAGGTGGTGATCAACACCACTGGCTTTGCCTTGTCCAGCCCCGAGCGCCCCAACGCGCGGCCGCTGCGCCGGGATGTACCGGTGTTGCAGGCGATCTGCGCGCAGGACAATCAATTGGGCTGGGAAACCAGCGAGCAGGGCCTCGGCGGCCGCGATCTGGCCATGCACATCGTGTTGCCGGAGCTGGACGGGCGGATCATCACCCGGCCGGTCAGCTTCAAGGACCTGGCCTGGCGCAGTGAACGCAGCCAGGCGGATGTGGTGTGCTATCGCGCCCACCCGGAACGCATGGACTTCGTCGCCGAGCTGGGCCGTCGCTGGGTCGCGCTGGCGCGCTTGCCGAATAGGCAAAAGCGTGTCGCGCTGATCCTCGCCAACTATCCGACCCGCGATGGCCGGATTGGTAACGGTGTCGGCCTGGACACGCCGGGGGCGGCCTTGAACATCCTTGAGGCGATGCGCGCTGCGGGTTATCCGCTGGACGAGCTGCCGGCCACCGGCACCGCGCTGATCCAGCACTTGCTCGGCGGCGTGACCAACGACCTCGACAACCTCGATCAGCGCCCATGCGCGCAGAGCCTGAGCCTGGCCGACTACCAGGCCGCGTTCGCTCAGCTGCCGGCAGAAAACCAGGCGGCCGTGCTCGCCCGCTGGGGCGCCCCTGAAACAGACCCGATGTGCCGCAGCGGCCGCTTGATGGTAGCGGGCCTGCGCTTTGGGCAGACCTTCGTCGGTATCCAACCGGCGCGCGGTTATCAGGTTGACCACAGTGCGGTGTACCACGACCCGGATCTGGTTCCGCCGCATGGCTACCTGGCCTTTCACTTCTGGCTGCGCCACGCTTATGCAGCGGACGCCGTCATTCATGTCGGCAAGCATGGCAACCTCGAGTGGTTGCCAGGCAAGGGCGTCGGTCTGTCGGCGCAGTGCTGGCCCGACGCGCTGCTGGGGCCGATGCCGAACATCTACCCGTTTATCGTCAACGATCCGGGCGAGGGCGCCCAGGCCAAACGCCGCACCCAGGCGGTGATCATCGACCACCTGATGCCGCCGCTGACCCGCGCCGAGAGTTACGGCCCGCTGCGCGACCTCGAACAGTTGGCCGACGAATACTACGAAGCCCAGCTGCTTGATCCGCGCCGTGCGCAGGAGCTGCAGCGCGACATCCTGGCGCTGGTCAAGGCCAACCATATTGACCGAGAGCTGCAGCTTGAAGGTCAGCTGGATGATGCTGCCGTGTGGCTGCCGCGCCTGGATACCTACTTGTGCGACTTGAAAGAGTCGCAGATTCGCGATGGTTTGCACGTGTTCGGCCAATCGCCGCAAGGCCGCCTGCGCAGCGATACGCTGCTGGCGTTGCTGCGGGTCGAGCGTGGTGACGGCAAAGGCGGCAACGCCAGCCTGATTCGTGCTCTGGGCAAAGCCTTCGAGCTCGGTTTCGATCCGCTCGACTGCGACCTCGGTCAGCCTTGGCAAGGGCCACGGCCGGCCATGTTGCAGGCACTGGACGACGCGGCCTGGCGCACCCACGGTGATACGCGCGAGCGCCTTGAACAACTGGCGTTGACGTTGATTGAACAAGCGCTGGCCGGCAACCTGAAGCTGCCCACCGAAGAGCAATGGCAGGGCGTGGCACAGGTACTTGGAGAGCTGCTCTCGGTTGTCGCGCCAAACCTCGACAGCTGTGGCGGCGCCGAGCTCGAGGGCCTGCTCGCGGCACTGGCTGGGCGCTTCGTCGCGGCAGGCCCCAGTGGCGCACCGAGCCGCGGCCGGCTTGATGTGCTGCCGACAGGGCGCAATTTCTACACCGTCGATGTGCGCAACTTACCCACTACCACTGCGTGGCGACTGGGCTTCGCCTCGGCCAACCTGATTCTTGAGCGGCACCTGCAGGACCATGGCGATCATTTACGCCAACTCGGCCTTTCGGTCTGGGGCACCGCGACCATGCGTACCGGTGGCGACGACATTGCCCAAGCCATGGCCTTGATGGGCGTACGCCCGGTGTGGGCCACCGGCAGCCAGCGCGTCGACGACTTCGAGATCCTGCCGGTGAGCTTGCTCGACCGGCCACGGGTCGACGTCACCCTGCGTGTGTCAGGCTTCTTCCGTGATGCGTTCGGTAACCTGATCCGCCTGTTCGACGCCGCCGTGCAGGCAGTGGCGGCACTGGACGAGCCAGATCACCTCAACCCGCTGGCGGCCCGCGTGCGGGCTGAGCGCCAGGCCCTGATCGAGACAGGCATCGAAGCCGAGCAGGCTGCGCGCCAGGCTGGTTGGCGGGTGTTCGGCGCCAAGCCCGGTGCCTATGGAGCCGGGGTGCAGAACGCCATCGACGGCCGTCTGTGGCAGGACCGCAAGGACCTGGCGGAGGTTTACCTCAACTACGGCAGCTACGCTTACGGTGCCAGTGACGAGGGCACGCCCGCCCGTGCCCAGTTTGCCACGCGGCTGGGCCAGGTGCAGGCAGTGCTGCAGAATCAGGACAACCACGAGCACGACCTGCTCGACTCCAACGATTATTACCAGTTCCAGGGCGGCATGCTGGCCGCTGCCGAAACCTTGCACGGCGAGGCGGTAGCGAGTTACCACGGCGATCATAGCCAGGTCGACCGACCACGCATCCGCACTCTCAAGGAAGAGCTCAACCGAGTTATCCGTGCTCGGGCGCTGAACCCAAAGTGGATCGACGGCGCCAAGCGCCACGGCTACAAAGGCGCGTTCGAGCTGGCAGCGACGGTCGACAACCTGTTCGCCTTCGACGCCACCACGCACCTGATCGACGACCATCATTATCAGGCGCTGGCCGAGGCCTATGTGCTTGACCCGGCGACCCGTGAATTCATGCGCGAGCACAACCCCGAGGCCCTGCGCGACCTGACCGAGCGTTTGCTGGAGGCCCAGCAACGCGGCCTCTGGGAGGAACCCGGCAGTTACCGTGAAGCACTTGAGGAGCAGTTGCTCGAAGGTGAGGAAGACCACTGAAATGACTGAACCGATGCAGTTTCCGCTGGCCGCCGTGGTCGGCGCCGAGGCGCTCAAGCTGGCATTGTGCCTGACCGCAATCGACCCAAAGATCGGCGGCGTGCTGATCGAAGGCCCGCGCGGCATGGCCAAGAGCACCCTGGCCCGTGGCCTGGCAGACCTGCTCGGCAGCGCCGAGCAGCAGCCACCCTTTGTCACCTTGCCGCTGGGCGCGACCGAAGAGCGCCTGGTCGGCACGCTGGACCTCGACGCAGCGCTGGGCCAGGGCAAAGCGCAGTTTTCCCCTGGAGTGCTGGCCCACGCCGACGGCGGCGTGCTGTATGTCGACGAAGTCAACCTGCTGCCCGATCCGCTGGTTGACCTGTTGCTGGACGTTGCTGCCAGCGGCACCAACCGCATAGAACGCGACGGCATCTCCCATCGTCATTCGGCGCGGTTTGTCTTGATCGGCACGATGAACCCGGAGGAGGGCGAGCTGCGCCCGCAACTGCTTGATCGCTTCGGCCTGAACGTGTCGCTGGACGAGTTGCCCGAGCCGCAGGCACGCCAGCAGATCATCCGCCGGCGCTTGGCCTTCGACAGCGATCCGCAAGGCTTCTGCGCCGAGTGGGCCGGTGCGCAGCAGGACCTGCGCGAGCGCTGCCAGGCAGCGCGCGTGCGCCTGGAACAGATTGCGCTGGATGACCAGGCCCTGGCCTGGATCACCGAAGGCTGTTTTGCTGCTGGGGTCGATGGCCTGCGCGCAGATCTGGTCTGGCTGCGAGCTGCACGTGCTCACGCTGCCTGGCGCGGCAGCGAGCACATCGATGAAGAAGACGTCACCGCCGTAGCCGAGTTTGCCTTGCGCCATCGCCGCCGCGAAGCCCCAGCCCAGCAACCGCCAAGCCCAGCGCCGGCGCAGTCGCCAGCCAGCAGCAATGCCAGCGCGGGGCAGGGCGGCGACAGTGGTGCACTGCCAGCCCAACCGGTTGCAGCGGGGCCGCGGCGTGAGGTACCAAACTGGGCAAAAAAGCCCTGAGCATCCGTCAGCAAGGTTTGTCCGCGGCGGATGCCAAGCCCCGGCCAGGCAGCTTGCGCGGTGCTGCGCGTGGACAGGCACGCAAGGCCGCTGCCGGGCGTGTCGCCTGGCCGGCGACCCTGCTCAAGGGGCGGCCAAAGCAGCGTGGCGATTTGTGCTGGCAGCAGCGTCAGGGGCAGCCGGCAGAGCTGTGGCTGGTGATTGTCGATGCCTCGGCGTCAACCCGCCGACATCAGGCGCTTGCCCAGACCAAGGGCGTGCTTGCCGAGCTGTTCGATCAAGCCTATCGCCAACGCGCACGTCTGGCTCTGCTGACCGCCAGTGGTCGTTCGGCCCAGTGGCAGCGGCATGGGCTGAAAGCTTCGGCGGCACTGCAGCCCTGGTTGCAGGCCCTCGGCGCGGGTGGCGGCACGCCGCTGATCAGCGCCTTGGAGCAAGCTCGGCAATGGCTGCAGGCACGACACCAGCGGCATCCGCAGGAGGTCCAGCGTTGCCTGGTGTTTACCGATGGTCGCCTGCAACGCTGGGGCGCGCTGCAGCCGATGCCCTGCACGACCTGGTTGATCGACATGGAATTGGCGCCAGTGCGGGTCGGTAAAGGCAGATTGCTAGCGCAGCAATTGCAGGCCGAGTATCAGCATATCCAGCACTTCAAGCAGCTGCGCTGATATATATCCAGACGTCACGAATGGCGGCTGCGACAGGATGTCGCGCTAACGAGAGAGTTGCCATCAAGGCACAGTGCGAGTTGCTAAAAGTGCGCGCCAGGCACGCACTTTTAGCATGAACAAATGCTTACTTGGGCATCGACCAAGGTTGCAAGTCATAACCCTTCTGACACAGTTCGGCGCGCACTTCCTCGATCAGGCTGGCCCATTGCGCCGGGTCTGAATAAATACGCGAGGAGACTTGCTTGCTGCCGATACGGGTGTTGGTCCGGTCGATCACTGCCAGGCTCAGTTCACCAGTACCGTTGGGTGCATCCCAGGCAACGCACTGGAAGGGTTCGAAGGCGTGGTCGGCAATCAGCAGTGCTTCGTTGACACGGAGCGGGGCATTCATGGTTCGGTCTCTCTATGGTCCCAAACAGCGAAAGTAAGTCCGCGCTGTATCAAAGGTGCCAAGGTAAATAGCGCGGGGTTATGGATACTGATGCTCGCTGGGTAGGATGAAGTCACAGCCTTGATGAATTTTTTTTGCAAATACTCGAATCCGCTCAGCTGCCCGGCTCAGACGGCAACACTTTGTAAAAGCCCGCGTGTAGCGGAGTTGGCAGCGGGCATCCGGCAGACCAACGGTACTGGGTAAGTTGGAGTTCGTTGCTACTGTTAATTCGGGCGCTGCAACGTACTGTTTCTACTTAAAAAACCAACGATTGGCGCCAAGGAACGGTCATGCTCGAAGCTGCAGCGCAACGTCGCCTGTTGATCGTCGACCCGTGCGACGACTGCCACCGTCTGTTACCGGGCCTGCGCGGTGCCGGTTGGGACGTGCACAGCTGCACCCTGGCGGCGGCGCTTGAGCATCCTTGCGATGTTGGCGTACTGCGCCTGCAAGCCTCGCACCTGCAGGCGCCTGATGCGGTCAAGGACATGATCAAGCGCAGCAATACCGAATGGATCGCCGTGCTCAATGCCGAACAACTGCGTGCGCAGAACGTTGGCGACTTTGTCTGCGAGTGGTTTTTTGACTTTCATACCTTGCCGTTCGACGTTTCCCGCGTGCAGGTAACCCTCGGCCGCGCCTTCGGCATGGCCCGCCTGCGTGGCAAGGGCGCAGTGCAGGTGGACAAGCCCGAGCATGAACTGCTGGGTGACAGCCGGCCGATACGCGAGCTGCGCAAGCTGCTCGGCAAGCTGGCACCGACCGAATCGCCAGTACTCATCCGCGGCGAGAGCGGTACCGGCAAGGAGCTTGTCGCGCGGACTCTGCACCGTCAGTCGCAGCGGCACGATAAGCCGTTTATCGCGATCAACTGCGGGGCGATCCCTGAACATCTGATCCAGTCCGAGCTGTTTGGCCACGAGAAGGGTGCATTCACCGGCGCGCACCAGCGTAAAGTCGGGCGCATTGAGGCAGCCAACGGTGGGACCCTGTTCCTCGATGAAATTGGCGATCTGCCGCTTGAGCTGCAGGCCAATCTGCTGCGTTTTCTGCAGGAAAAGCACATCGAGCGTGTTGGCGGCGATCAACTGATCCCTGTTGATGTGCGGGTATTGGCTGCTACCCATGTGGACCTTGAGCAAGCCATCGAGCGCGGCAAGTTTCGCGAAGACCTGTATTACCGGCTCAACGTGCTGCAGGTGGTCACTGCGCCACTGCGCGATCGGCACGGTGATCTGTCGATGCTGGCCAGCCATTTTGCCCAGTTTTACAGCCTGGAGACCGGGCGCAGGCCGCGCTCGTTCAGCGACAGTGCGCTGGCTGCGATGGGCCGGCATGAGTGGCCGGGCAACGTGCGCGAGCTGGCCAATCGGGTCAGGCGCGGGCTGGTGTTGGCCGAGGGCCGGCAGATCGAGGCGCAGGATCTGGGTTTGCAGGTGCTGGTCCCCGAGGAGCAGCCGCTGGCGACGCTGGAGGATTACAAGCACCGTGCTGAGCGCCAAGCGTTGTGCGATGTGCTCAACCGGCATTCTGACAATCTGAGTATCGCCGCCAAGGTGCTGGGCATCTCTCGACCCACCTTCTATCGACTCTTGCACAAACACCAGATCCGTTGATTGGGACGTGCAGTTGCTTTCCTGCTGCTCTTGGACATTGAGCTCGGCCAGTTAACCCGCCCGGCGCAGGGTGAGGTTTATCCGGCGTGCGCCCATCCGTGGGTGGGTGCCGGGCTTGACCGGCATTACCCCGTGAAAGCGCAGGCGGTCTTCGCCGCCCCATACCAGTACGTCACCGTGATTGAGGGTGATGCGCTGGGTCGGGTCCTTGCGTTGCATCCCGCCGAACAGAAACACCGCCGGCAACCCTAGCGAGATGGACACGATTGGATGGGCAAAGTCATTTTCGTCGTGGTCCTGGTGCAGGCTCAGCTTGGTGTCGGCAAGGTAGTGGTTGATCAGGCAGGCATCGGGGGTGAAATTATCGAAGCCAGCGGTTTCAGCCGCGTTACGGGCGACCTGCAAGAAGCTCTCAGGCAGGGCTGGCCAGGGCTGTTGGGTGAGCGGGTCGTGCGGGCTGTAGCGGTAGCCTTGCTGGTCACTGACCCAGCCAAGCGAGCCGCAATTGGTGAGCGCGACGGCCATGGCCTGACCACCTGGGGTGCGCATGTGCCGAAACGGGGCTGCGCGCAGGATTGGCCGCAGGTCGTCCAGCAGGGTTTCGACCTGAGGCAGGACAAAACCTGGAAGCAGGACCGTCTGCGCAGCCAGGCGCTGCGGGGATGGGCCGAACAGGTCGAGGTCGGACTGGATCATCTGGCTAAGGCTTGGCGTCGTTGGTTTGGGTTCAGGTGTACCTAGCGATGCAACCCATACTAACGGCAGGGTGCACGCCATGTCGCGCTGGTCCGCTCGGCGGAGCTCCTACCAGACAACGCCAAGACGTCTGCAAACGGGCTTGGGCAACTGATAACCTACTAGTTTTGTGTGAAGGATCACCATGATCGACAAGCTGCTGGCCGCCATGTTGAGCTGTACCTGTCTGCTGGGCAGCGGGTTTGCTCAAGCCTGGACCAAAGACGGTGACAAAATCGTCTTCCAACGCGAAGAAATCAGCCATTGCGATGACTACGCCATGGACGCAGGGGCAATCATGCTCGGACGGCAGTCGAACGAGCCGCCTTACTACGGCACTGATGAGTATCGACCGCCGACAGCCGCGACTTATACCCTGCGCGACATCCTGTCCAGGCAAGTGTTGGCTTATCCTGTGCGCGATACCGAGCAAGAGCGACGCAAGGACCTGGAAGACTTCGTGCAAAAAGCCAAAGCCATGTGCGTGCAAGCTTACATGGAGTCAAAGCCGGCCAAGTCTGCGCCTTGATCCGGCGCTGGCAGTTCAGGCCAAACTGGGCTATTGCTGATGAACTGGCGGTGAGGCCGCGCTTGGAGGTAAACGATGAAACGAGTATTGAGCATCATCGCATTGGTATCGCTGGCCGGCGTCGCCAACGCAGAGATCCCGATGGTGAACGCTACCTGCCCGGGCAACCTCGAGGTTCATACCGATGAAGGCGGGCCGTTGTTCATCAATGGCAAAGAAGCCAAGTTGAAGAAGATCAATGACAATTACTTCGAGGCCAAAGGCGGCGGTGTGACCGTATCGTTATCGATCAGCCCTGATGGTACGCCGAGTATTTCCTATACCGGCAAAGGCGGGGCGAATGGCATATGCGAAATAGCCGAAGAAGATTAGATCGTGAGGGTTGCCACAAGGGTTCACCAATCACCCTTCGCACGACCTGACCCTCCTCAGCGCGAGCTATGCGCTCCAAACCAGCGGGTAGCAAAGGCCGTCAGCGCACTTCGCAGACCCACTTGTGATTGCACCGGTACGGGGTGCGTGTAAACCGAACCTGGACCAGACGGGTCAGCCCCTGCTGGGCCAGGACATCGGTGAGCTGGGTGAGTGTCTCTGCTTCGATAGTCATCGCTGTTACCTCTTCAGATTACTTTGCTCATGATTATCGACTGGCACACCCGCGCAACAATTCAATTTGATTAGCTCGGCATCGATTGCAGTAAGCTGTTGATTCTTTGCTCATGGTCCGCCTTATGCCCAGTTCATTCACGCTCATGCCGTCGCCCGTTGGCGTGCTCACCCTGGTCGCCCGCGATGACCGCCTAGCTGCGGTACTGTGGGAGCAGGAGCGCGCAAACCGGGTGCGTTTGGGTGAGCTGCTGCGTGATGACGAGCATCCGCTGCTGCAGCAGACCGCGCTGCAGTTGGGTGAATATTTTGCCGGTCAGCGGCGCCACTTCGAGCTTGAGCTGGACTTTGCCGGCACCGCGTTTCAGCGTGAGGTGTGGGCGGCGTTGCTGACCATCCCGTTTGGCGAAACCCGCAGCTACGGCGACATTGCCCGACAGATCGGCAAGCCGAGCGCGGTGCGCGCAGTCGGCGCGGCCAATGGGCGCAATCCCCTGTCGATCATCGCGCCGTGCCACCGGGTGATTGGCGCCTCGGGTAGTCTGACCGGGTTTGCCGGCGGCTTGCAGGCCAAGCAGTTTTTGCTGGCCCTGGAAGGGCGCCAGAGCCTGGTGCTGGATTTTTAACGGCCGCCAGACAGCTCAGCCAACTCAATTACCGCGGCGCTGGCACTTGTGGTGTCGAGCATGATCAGGCCTTCGCTGTGCTCATCCAGCGCTGCCAGCAGCCGGCCCTGGCTGTCCCAGGCTGCCGAGCAGCCGGCGCCAATAAAGGTGTCCGCCGGGCCCACGCAGTTGGCCAGCAATACAGGCATGCTCAGCCGGCTGGCAACGGCGGGATAATGGGCAAAACCTTCACGGATGCCTTTGGCTGATTTGGCTACGCTGACCAGATATACCTCTGCGCCGTCTTCGCGAGCCTGCATCGCATGCTCAACAAACATCGACTCATAGCAGATCGCCGGAGCGACCCGCAGCTCACCTGCAGTGAACACCAACGGATTGTCCCCTGCAGTAAAGAACTCCATCTCGTCGGCATGCAAGCGCTGTTTCGCGTACACCAGTGCAGGTTTCGCAGGGCGCAGAATCGGCATACCGATCTGCACGCCACTTGCGGCCTGCAGCGGCAAGCCCAAGGCCACGCTTACTCCAAGCTGGTCACACAGCGTTTGCACCGGCTCTAGCCAGACCGAGTCTGCGGTTTGCGCCAGCGCTTGGGCGAGGGCGGGCTCGTAGCCGCTCAGGGATAACTCCGGAAACACCACTAATTGCGCGCCGGCACGTGCCGCCTGCTCGATGCAGTACAGGTGTCGACGCAGGTTGCCAGCCAGGTCACCCTTGAGCGCTGCCAGTTGTACTGCACACAGTTTCATGACCAATCCCTGGATGACGCCGCTGAACCACCGAGGATACTATCGGAGCAATCACCCACGCCAGTGGGATCCACGGACGGAGACGAGATGAGCCAGCACGCAGCTATTCCACCTGATTCACTGATCTGGCCCAGCGCCCAGCAGGCCAGCTTTAGTCATTGTCAGTCGATCACGCTCGTGGACCATGGGCTGCCGGCGATGGCGCATTACCTGCAGATGATGCGCGGCATGCCGCGCTGGATCGACAATTTGATGGTGCTTCGCAATCGGCTGGTCCAGCTGGTGGGGCTCAAGGATCTGGGCCGGCTCAGGGCAGTCAATTCGCAGCGCTCTGCGGGCAGCTATGAAGCAGGGCAGCGGGTGGGCATTTTTACGCTACTGGCCAATACTGATGATGAGGTGCTGCTGGTCGACAGCGATCGCCATCTGGATGTGCATGTAGCCTTGCTGCGTCGACCGTCAGCACAGCCCGGGCAGTGTGAGGTACTGGTTAGCACCGTGGTGCGAACCCACAACCTGTTGGGACGTCTGTATATGTTGCCCGTGGCGCCGTTTCACCGGCTAATAGCACCGATTGCCTTGCGTCGTTTGCGAAAGGGGTAGTTGCAATGCAGCGTTTCCAGCAGATAGCCGCCAATGAGCTGGGCAGGGACTTGGCAGTTGGCGATATCCACGGTCATTTTCCGCGTTTGCAGCAGTGCCTGGATGAGGTGGCGTTCGATCCGCAGGTTGATCGCCTGTTCAGCGTCGGCGATCTGGTCGACCGCGGGCCGCACAGTGAAGAGGCCCTGGAGTGGCTGGGGCAGCCTTGGTTTCATGCCGTGCAGGGCAACCACGAAGCGCTGGCGGTGAGTTACCTGTGCGGCGACCCGCTGGATCTGGATATGTACCGCGCGGCAGGCGGCGGCTGGTTTCTCGATTTGCCCAGTGCTGTGCAGCAGCGCTATGCCAGTGTTTTCGTTACCCTGCCGCTGGCCCTGCAGGTGGCCACCGTAGACGGGCCGATCGGCCTGGTGCATGCCGATAGCCCATTCAATGAGTGGTCACAGTTACGTACCAGCCTGTTGGGCGAGGATGACCCGCGCGTCCGCGAGATCTGCCAATGGTCGCGGCGGCGTTTGCGCGAGGGCGATACGCATACGGTAGAGGGCTTGAGAGCGCTACTGGTGGGGCATACCTCGGTGCTGCAGGTAAAACAGCTGGGCAATGTCTGGCATCTGGATACCGGCGGCTGGAACAAGGGGCATTTCAGCCTGCTGGATATGCAGCGGTTGGTCCTGCTCAGCCCCGCCACAAGTGAATGAGCACGGCGCTGGCGAGCAGAATCAGCAGTGCCCCTGAGGCACGTTCCAGCCATGGCAAGGCGTGGATGAAGCGGCTAAGCACGCGGCGGTTGCCAATGGCGCAGGCGACCAGCAGGTCCCACAGCAACACCACACCGAACATCCAGCTGGCATAGGCAAGTTTCCACGCGGTGCTGGTACTGGCGAGCATGCTTGCCAGGCTTACGTAGAACAGTGCGTTTTTCGGGTTGAGAATGGCCGAAGCAAAGCCCATCAGCAGGCACCTCAACCAGCCTTGCGCGGCCTGCACGGGTTCGCTTTCGACCTCACCAAAGCTGCTTTCGCCGGCATGGCGCAGGAACAGTCCGCCGATGTACAGCAAGTAGGCGCAGCCTGCGACTTGCAGCGCGATAAACAGTGCACTGCCGTCCTTGAGCACCGATACCCCGGTAAACGCTGCACCGATAAACACGCCGTTGGCCAGGGCGATACCCAGGCAGGCGCCGCTGGCTACCCGCCAGCCGGCTTTGATCGAGCTGCGCGCAACCAGAAAGAAGTCAGGGCCGGGTGACAGCAGCGCGAGGAAGTGGGCGCTGGCGACTATCAGAAATTGCTCCATGGGGCGGCACTACTCAGGCATTGGAGGCGCAATTCTGCGGCCCGCCCGGGACAGCGTATTGAACAATATTGCAGTCAGCGCATCAGGCGATAGCGCCCCGGCGTTGTGCCGGCATGCGCCTTGAATACCCGCTGAAAATGGCTCTGGTCGGCAAAGCCCAGTTTATAGGCGACTTCTGCCAACGGCAGGCCTTGGCGTAGGCACTGCCGTGCCCGATTGACCCGCGCATTGAGCAGGTAGGCGTGCGGGGTCAGGCCGGTGGCCGCCTGGAATGCGCGGATCAGCTGATAACGCCCAAGCCCGGCTAGGGCTGCGAGAGAGGCCAGATTGAGCTCGGCCAACTCGGCCTGGTCGATAGCCGCGATAACGTCGACAAGGGCGGCGCCGCTCAAGGACGGTGCAGGGGCTGTCGGAGAGGGCGCATACGCTGAGAAGTCGTGCTCGGCCATGAACTGCACCAGCGCAGCCTCTTTTTGCAGCGGCGCGGCGGCGGAGAACAGCAGCGTGTTCAACTGACAAAAGTGTCGATAGGCCTGCGGGCAGCGGCTGATTCTTGCCGGTCCGCCACGGTCGCCTGCGACGACGCCGGATTCTGCGCGCAACTGACTTAGCCACTGCGCATCGATGTGCACCATCTGATAACTCCAGGCCTGCCCGGATTCAGGGTTGCACGCATGCACCCGCTGCGCGGGCACCAGTACCAGAGCGCCCGGGCTCAAGCGTTGCTGGCCTGCACCGGCACCGCTGAAGCGGCTGAAACCAGCATCGACCGCGCCAATCGAGAAGGTCGGATGGCTGTGTGCCTTGTAACAGGCACGGCTATGACAGGCGCGTCTGCTCTCGACGAAGGGCAACGCCGGGTCGTGCCAGATTTCGCTGCTTGCGGTGTGCATCAGTGGCCTGTCTGAGTTGCTGTGCAGACCTGCGAGTCTACCTGCTCGGTACTGTGTCGGCCATTTGCCGCGTGACTGTGCTTGACCCGGTTCCAGAGCGGGGCGACCCTTCGCAGGTATTCGAGGAGAACAACAATGGACATGTCGAGCCTGCTGCTATTCGTCCCCGCCTGCTTTGCCCTGAACATGGCGCCTGGACCGAACAACCTGCTGTCACTGCATAATGCCAGCCGTTATGGCCTGCATACTGCTTGCCTGGCCGGGGCCGGCCGAATTCTGGCGTTCAGCGGCATGATCGCCCTGGCGGCGATGGGCCTCGCTGTGGTGCTGCATACCAGCGCCTGGCTGTTTCTGACCATCAAGTTGATCGGGGCGGGCTACCTGTTCTATATCGCCTGGCAGCTGTGGCGGGCGCCGGTGGGTGAGGCTGCTTCAGGAAGCGGCGAGCCTCGCGGGATCTGGCGGCTGGCCCGGCAGGAGTTCTGGGTGGCGGCGGGCAATCCAAAAGCCATATTGCTGTTCACCGCGTTTTTGCCGCAATTCGTCAGCACCGACAGTCCCACGCCGGTAGGCGAGCAGTTCCTTTGGTTGGGCGTGTGGTTCCTGTTGCTGGAATGGGCAGCCATCGCTATCTATGGCGCACTCGGTGCCTATCTGCAGCGCTGGTTCAACCAACCGCGGCCTCGGCGGTTGTTCAACCGGATCAGTGCCTCGCTGCTGGGCTGCGCCGGCCTGGGATTGTTGGCAGCACGACGCTAGCGGCGCCAGCGCCCTCTGGTCTCAGTCGCGGTAGACCACCTGGACCAGGTGATAACCGAACTTGGATTTGATCGGGCCGTGGATTTCGCGCACGGCTTTCTTGAAGATCACCTGGTCAATCGCGCCAACCATCTGCCCGGGGCGCACTTCGCCCAGGTCGCCGCCACGCTTGGCAGAGGGGCAGGTTGAAAACTTCTTGGCCAGCACGTCAAACGCCTCGCCCTTGGCGATACGCTGCTTGAGCTGCTCGGCTTCAGCGGCGGTCTTGACCAGAATATGGCGGGCTTGAGCTTTCATGGGACACCTGCGTACCGGGAAAAAAAGGCGGCCATTATGCCTGATCGCGGCGCGCACGGCAGGCCGCTCGACGGTTACTGGGCGAGCCAGCCGCCATCCACGTTCCACGCAGCGCCACGGACCTGGCTGCCGGCCTCGCTGCACAGGAACACCACCAGCTCACCCAGATGCGCAGGGGTGACGAACGCGCCTGAGGGCTGCTTCTCGGCCAGCAGATCGTGCTTTGCCTGCGTCGGATCGACACCTGCCGCGATGCGATCGTCAATCTGCTTTTGCACCAGTGGGGTGAGCACGAAGCCTGGGCAGATGGCATTGCAGGTGACGTTGCTGGCGGCGGTTTCCAGGCCAACCACCTTGGTCAGGCCGATCACCCCGTGCTTGGCTGCCACGTAGGCCGATTTGCCGACCGAGCCCACCAGGCCATGCACCGAGGCGATATTGATGATCCGCCCCCAGTTGCGCTCACGCATGCCCGGCAAGACCCGGCGGGTGCCATGGAACACTGCGGAGAGGTTCAAGGCGATGATCTTGTCCCAGCTCTCGGCGGGGAACTGCTCGACCTGGGCGACATGCTGGATACCGGCATTGTTGACGAGAATGTCGACGCCGCCAAAGCGCTCGGCAAACGCGAACAGCTCTTCGAGCTGGGCAATGTCAGAGAGGTCAGCCGGATGATGGGCGACTTGCACGCCGTGCTGATTGATTTCGGCAAGGGCAGCGCTTGCATCGCCAAAACCGTTGAGAATGATATTGGCACCCGCGCCGGCCAGCACCTTGGCTATACCCAGGCCGATGCCGCTGGTGGAACCGGTGACCAGTGCAGTTTTACCTTGTAGAGACATGCAAAGCTCCTGGAGTGCTGGCGTTTGTGGAGGGCGCCTCGGCGAGGAATTTGAGGGTAGCACTTCCGCCTCTGCAGATGCCTGCCCCGCACTAGCCAGTTACGCTTTCCAGCCCGGCTAGATAATCGCCAAAACCCTCGCGTGCACGGCTGTCACGGCGGCTGCTGGTGGCTACGCTGTGCCTGGCGGTCCAGACTATCTGTGCGCCTTGAGCCTCAAGCGCCCGCACCAGGTGCACGTCTTCATGGGCGGCCAGCGGAGCGAAGCCGCCAGCCAGGGTATAGGCTCTGGCACAGATGCCAAGGTTGGCCCCATGAATATGCCGATGGCCCTCACGAGCTTCATAGCGGCTGAGGTACAACTTGCGCAGCGCTGCCGTCTGCCACGGCTGCCAGCGCTCGATATGCACCGTGCCGCAGACTGCCTGCGCTTCGCAGGCCAGTTGCGACAACAGCCAGTGGCCGGGCACGCGGCTGTCGGCGTCAGTGCACGCCAGCCAGGTCGCGCCGCGCTCCAGCATCAGTGCCGCGCCCGCCTGGCGCGCGGCACCGACGCTGCCCGCGCTGACGCTCAGCGTCTCCACCTGATGACGGCGGGCAATGGCTGCGCTGCTGTCGGTGCAGCGATCCAGCACCACCAGCACTTCTACCTGATGCCCGGCCTCGCGTGCCAGCGCGGCGGCGGCATTGACTGACTTCAGGCAGCGGCCAAGGCGGCGCGCCTCGTTATGGGCGGGGATGATCACGGCAATCATGCGCACCTCTCGTCGACATCGACCACGCGGGGCTGACATGACCAGTACTCGAGCAGGAAGTCAGCCTCCTCATGACGAAACTGGGCGTATAACGGTAGATGCCTGGCGAGCATCGCGTGCACCTGGCGGCCGTTCTGCGGGCATCCGGCAATCGGGTGTAGCCAGTGGCAAAGGATCAGGCCACCGTCATCGTCCAGGCTGGCTACCGCTTGTTCAAGCACCTGCAACCAGTCGGTAGGGTCCAGGTAGTAGCCAACCTCGCTCAGGACAATCAGATCGAAACGCTCAGCTGGCCAGTCACCCGGCAAGCGCCCGCGCTCGACGCTGACATGGGCCATATCGGCTGTGCGCTGGCGGGCCAACTCGACGGCGGTCGGATCAAGGTCCTGGCACACCAGCTCCGCGCAGCGCTCAGCCAGCAGCACACTCAGCTCGCCGTTGGCGCAGGCAGGTTCGAATGCGCGCTCATAGCGCTGGCGCGGCAGGCTGGCGACCAGAAGCTCGCGCTTGCGCCGTTCATACCAGCGGCTGCGGAATGCCCATGGGTCATCATTACCGGCGTACAGGTCGGCGAAATACTGCGAATCAACGCTCATAGAAACACCAATTCGAAAGGTTGCAGCAGGCAGTCGAGCAAATGTTGCGGCAGCACCGGCGGCTGGCCGTCATCGGCCTCCAGTTGGCTTGAATAGGCGCCGATGGCTTTGCGCTTGCGGGTTTGGCGCAAGTCGTCGAGCGGGTAGCGGTGCGCGCGTGACCACGGTAGGCGTGGATCATCCGGTTCAGCCCAGTGCCAGGCCCATACCGGCACCTCAGCCAATTGCGCGCTGCGCGCCTGAGCCGCCTGCGCGGCGGCGCGGCCTACGGCTTCGTGGTCGCAGTGGCCGTCGTTGCGCCAGGTGGCCATGAGCAGGTCACCCGGCTTGAGCAATTGATTGAGATGGTTGACCAGAAATGCCTCGTCGCGGCGCACGGCACCGTCTTTCAGATTCAACCGGCGCCAGTCCAGCTTGTTCAGGTCCAGATCCAGCTGCTGCAAGGCGTGGCGGCTTTCAAGCGGCCGCTGCCGGCGCAGCCGGTGCTCGCTCCACTGGGCGGAGTCCGGATGACTGCCCTCGCCATCGGTTACCGATACCAGCACCAGATCCTCCTCACGGCCCTGAAAGCCGGCCAGCAGCCCTCCGGCCATGAGGATTTCGTCGTCTGGGTGCGGCGCCAGCAGGACCAACCGGCGACCGGGCGGGCACAGCGTGTCAGCGTCGATCCACTTGCTGCGGGCCAGGTGCGCAGAGTGCTGCCAGTCTGCCCAGGCGGTGCCGGTGCTGGCCTGGATCAAGTTTTCGGTCATAGCTGCCAGGCTCCTGCTGGCTGTTGTGCCAGCTGTTGTCCAAGGGTTGCCAGGTCCCGCTCGGCGTGGCTCTGGCGCAGGTAAACGGGCAAGTCGGCGCTGAGCCGGGCGAAGTGGCTATCACGGCAGAACGGCGTCGCACCAAGGGCGCGGCCCACATGATGAATGACGCACTCTGCTGCCTGCTCGACCTGGGCGCGTACGCGGCGCACCGGCAAACTGGCGTCTGCCTGCGGATGTTGATCAATCCAGGCGGCGCACTCGTGCAGCGCGGCCCGGGCGGCGCACAACGATGCGTCAACGGCGCCGAGATGGGCATCACCGTGGGGGTCCGGGCGTGGCTTGCGCCGCTGCTGGTGTAGATACCCCGCCAGCGCTTCGGCGGCGCCATACCAACAAGCGGCAATGCCGCCACCGCCCTGCCAGAAGCCAGGGCGGGCGAGGTACTGCCCAGGCTTGCCGACGGCAACGCCAATAGCTCCGTCGAAGACGATGTCGGCGCTGGCTGTGGCAGCCATGCCGACCGCCTGCCACTTTTCCGGCTCAATCCGCAGGCCAGGCTGGCGCAGATCGATGGCTACCAGTTGCGGCTGGTCATCGTTGGCCCAGGCAGTGATCAGGGCATGGTCGACCTGCAGCGCGCCGGAGCACCAGGCTTTGCGGCCCGCGAGGCGCACCTGCTCGCCGCTGCGCGAATTGATAAGCGTGCGGGCATCCGGGGGCTCTGCAGCCCACACCGCCCATAGGCCATTGCCGGCAAGCCGCGCAGCACCGCATTCGGCCAAAATCGCCAGGGCATCGGTATGGCCTTCGTAAAGTTTGGCCAGGGTCAGGTCGCAGCCGCCAATCTGCGCCAGCATCCGCCAACGTTGAAGCGTCTGGCCATGGCCGGGCAATGGCAGTTGGTCGAGCTGTGCAGCTTGCAGTGTGTACATCAGCTCGGGCAGGTGAGTGTCCACAATCACCTGTAGCGGTCGCTCGGCGAATGCCTGCAGCAGTGGCGGTAACTGATGTTGCGGCTGGCCAGCAGTTTCCGTACGCAGGCACGCCTGCAGGGGCTTCTCCATGATGGCTCCAGGACAATCGACAAGTCTCTAGAGTGGGAGAGGGCGGAGCAGTCCAGAGTTCAATCGATTCGCGGCGCGGACAGTTGTGCCGGGCTTAAGCACGCGGGTCAAATGCCTCGCGCAGCGCATCGCCGATGAATACCAGCAACGACAGGATCAATGCCAAGGCAAAAAATGCGGTAAAGCCCAACCATGGCGCTTGCAGATGCTGCTTGCCCTGGGTCACCAGTTCACCCAGCGACGCGCTGCCGGCAGGCATGCCGAAACCGAGGAAGTCCAGTGCCGTCAGGGTGGTGATCGCCCCGGTGAGCATGAACGGGACGTAGGTCAGGGTCGCATTCATGGCATTGGGCAGAACATGGCGCAGCATCACCTGCATGTCCGTCAGGCCGAGCGCACGTGCCGCCTTGACGTATTCAAGGTTGCGCCCGCGGAGAAACTCGGCACGCACCACGTCGACCAGCGCCAGCCAGGAAAACAGCGCCATGATCCCCAGCAACCACCAGAAATCCGGTTCGACGAAACCGCTGAGAATGATCAACAGGTACAGCACCGGCAGGCCGGACCAGACTTCCAGCAGGCGCTGGCCAAGCAAGTCGACCCAGCCGCCGTAATAGCCCTGCAAAGCGCCGGCAGATACGCCAATCAGCACGCTGATGGCGGTCAAGGCGAACGCGAACAGCAGTGACACGCGAGTGCCGTACAGCACCCGAGCCAGCACGTCCCGGCCTTGATCATCGGTACCCAGCCAATTGCTCGCGGAGGGTGGGCTGGGGGTGGGTACCTGCAGATCGTAGTTGGGGGTGTCGGCACTGAACGGGATCGGCGCAAACAGCATCCAGCCGCCCTGATCCTCGATCAGCTGACGCACATACTGACTGCGATAGTCGGGCTGGAACGGTAATTGGCCGCCAAATTGCTGCTCGGTGTAGCGCTTGAGGGCCGGTACATACAACTCGCCCTTGTAGCCGAGCAGCAGCGGCTTGTCGTTGGCGACCAGCTCGGCGCCCAGGGTCAGCACCAGCAGGCCGGCAAACAGCCACAGGGCAAGCCAGCCGCGGCGGTTGCGGCGAAAGCGTTGCAGGCGGCGCAGGGTGACGGGCGAGAGCATCAGTGCGCCCTCCCGTCGAAGTCGATCCGCGGGTCCAGTACGGTGTAGCAGAGGTCACCGATCAGGCGAATCAGCAGCCCGGCCAGGGTGAAGATGAACAGCGTGCCGAACACCACCGGATAATCCCGCGAGACCGCTGCTTCATAACTCATGCGGCCCAGGCCATCGAGCGAGAAGATCACTTCGATCAGCAGGGATCCGGCGAAAAACACCGTGATCAGCGCCTGGGGTATGCCGGCCACTACCAGTAGCATGGCATTGCGCAGCACATGCCCGTAGAGCACCCGTCGCTCGCTCAGGCCTTTGGCGCGAGCAGTCACCACGTATTGACGAGAGATTTCTTCGAGAAACGCATTCTTGGTCAGCAGGGTAAGCGTGGCGAAACCGCCGATCACCAAGGCACCTACAGGCAATACCAGATGCCAGAAGTAGTCGGCGACCTTGCCCAGCACACTCAACTGATCGAAGTCCTCGGAAACCAGCCCGCGCACCGGGAACCAGTTCAACGAGGTGCCACCGGCAAACAACACGATCAACAGCAAGGCGAACAAGAATGAGGGCAGGGCGTAGCCGATCACGATCAGCGCGCTGCTCCAGGCATCGAAGCGGCTACCGTGGCGCACGGCCTTGCGGATGCCCAGGGGGATCGACACCAGGTAAGTGATCAAGGTCGCCCAGAAGCCCAGCGACAAGGTCACCGGCAGCTTCTCCACGATCAGATCGGTAACCTTTGCCCCGCGAAAGAAACTGTTGCCAAAATCCAGCCGGGCGTACTGACCCAGCATCAGCCAAAGCCGCTCGGGGGCAGTCTTGTCGAAGCCGTACTGGCGCTTGATCTCCTCGATCAGTTTCGGATCCAGGCCACGGGTGGCCCGGGACTGTGCATGAACCACTTCGCTGCCGGCGCCTGGCGTACTGCCACCGCCGATACCCTGCAAGCGCGCTACCGCCTGTTCGACCGGCCCGCCAGGCGCGGCCTGAACGATGGCGAAGTTGACCAGCAGAATGGCCAGCAGGGTTGGGATGATCAGCAGCAAGCGGCGCAGGATATAAGCGGTCATGGCGAAGCCTTCAGCCGTTCGGCCATCTGCTCATTGGTCAGTGCGGTCGGGCTGATCTCCCACCAGGTATCCAGGCCTTCATCATAGGCGGCCTGGACCTTGGGCCGGCCAAAGCGGTTCCACCATACCGTGGAGCTGCCGGGCGGGTAGTAGTTGGGGATCCAGTAGTAATTCCATTGCATCACCCGGTCCAGTGCATGCGCGTAACGGCGCATGCTGACCTGGCTGTCGGCCTGCACCAGCCCAGCCAGCAGGCTATCCACGGCGGGGTCCTTGAGCACCATCAGGTTGTTCGAACCTGGGTCGTTGGCGGCCGCCGAGCCGAAGTAGTTGAACAGTTCGCTGCCGGGCGAGAGGGTCACCGGATAGCCGGTGACGATCATGTCGTAGTCGCGCGCCATCAGCCGGTTGACGTATTGCGCCGCGTCGACGTTGCGAATGTTCAAGGTGACGCCGATTTGCGCCAGGTTGCGCTTCCACGGCAGCAGCATGCGCTCAAGCCCTGCCTGGCCGTTGAGAAAGGTGAACTCGAACGGCTGGCCCTCGGCGTTGACCAGGCGGTCACCAAGCGGCCGCCAGCCGGCAGCTTGTAGCAGTGCCAGTGCCTGAAGTTGTTGCTGGCGGACGATCCCTGAAGCATCGGTCACCGGCGCGGTGAACACCCGCGTAAAGACCTCGTCCGGCACGCGACCGCGTAGCGGCTCAAGCAACTCCAACTCTTGCGCATCCGGCAGCTCCCGGGCAGCCAGCGGCGTGTTGGCGAAGATGCTCTGCTGGCGGATGTACATGCCGCGCATCATCTGCCGGTTGCTCCACTCGAAATCCCAGAGCATGGCCAACGCCTGGCGTGTGCGGCGATCCTTGAACATCGGCTGGTCGAGGTTGAATACAAAACCTTGGGCCACCTGCGGCTTGGCTGGGCCCAGGTGGGCGCGCTGCAAACGACCGTCGTCGAGCTGCGCGCCGTTGTAACCGAGGGTGTAGGCGGTGGCCGAGAACTCGCGGTTATAGTCAAAACCGCCACCACGCAGCACCTGCCGGGCGACCTCGGTATCGCCAAAGAACTCGATGCGCATGCGTTCGAAATTGTAGCGGCCACGGTTGACCGGCAGGTCCTTCGCCCACCAGTTCGGGTCGCGCTCGAAGGTGATGCTGCGGCCATTGTCGATCTTGCCGATGCGGTACGGGCCGCTGCCCAGCGGTTTGCCGAAGCCGGCACCCGTGGCGAAGTCGCGCTGCTGCCAGTCGTGCTCCGGCAGTACCGGCAACGTGGCCAGGTCCAGCGCCAAGGTGCGCCCATGGGGTTGCTTGAAGTCGAAGCGGACAGTCCGCGGGCCCTCTATGACAACCGCCGCAACCTCGGCAAACTGCGTGCGAAACTTCAGGCTGCCTTTGCTCAACAACAGCTCATAGGTAAAGCGCACGTCTTCTGCGCGGACGGGTTTGCCGTCGGCGAACGTCGCGCGGGGATCGATCTCGAAGCGCAACCAGGCGTCGTCCGGCCCGCGTTCCATACGCCGAGCAATCAGGCCGTAGACCGTGTAGGGCTCGTCGAACGAACGTACTGCCAGTGGCGCATACAGCCAACCGTCGACTTCGCTGACGCCGGTGCCTTGGTCGATATAGGGCAGGACATGGTCGAACTGGCCAATCTCCATCGCCGAGCGGCGCAGGCTGCCGCCTTTGGGGGCGTCAGGGTTGACGTAGTCGAAATGCTGGAAGGTATCGGGGTAGCGTGGTGCTTCGTCATAGACCGTAAGGGCGTGCCTGGGCTCCGCCTGGGCGAAGGTGACAAGGCAACCGGTAAGCAGCATTGTCACCGGACGACAAAAGCGCCCAATACGCGCGATAGCGCCTCCCCGGCATGCGCCAGGTCGGTCGCCATCGCGAGCCAGGCCCGGCGCCGCAGCGAAACTGCAGAGACGGGCAGGCAAGACTGGATCAGTCCTGACGGCTGGTCACTTCCAGCAGGTGGTAGCCGAACTGGGTCTTGACCGGACCTTGAACTTCATTCAGCGGCGCGCTGAAGACCACGGTGTCGAACTCCTTGACCATCTGGCCTGGGCCAAACGAACCCAGATCACCGCCTTGGCGGCTGGATGGGCAGCTGGAGTTGGCCTTGGCGACTTCAGCGAAATCATCGCCGCCCTGGATCTGAGCTTTGAGCTCGTTGCACTTGTCTTCGCTGCTGACCAGGATGTGGCGGGCGGTGGCTTTGGCCATGGGAAATGCTCCTTTTGAATGAGTCCGCAAGCCTAGCGCAAACCACACGCGGTTGTCTGCCATGGTTGCTGTCGCTGGCAGCCAACACCGTTTGCAGGGCGCCGCAGCTGCCGCTGCTGCGCGCCGTGTCCGCGCCGGGTACTACTGACGCAGGCGCATGGCGCAGCGTTGCAACAGTCGCTCGCTGGCCTCCCAGCCAAGGCATCCGTCGGTGATCGATACCCCGTAGGCGAGGTCGCCTTTGCCCAGGGCCTGGCAGCCATCGTACAGATGCCCCTCAAGCATCATGCCGACCACTGATTGATCCCCCGCCAGCCGCTGCGCCAGCACATCGTCGAACACGGCTGGCTGCCGAGCTGGGTCCTTGCCGCTGTTGGCATGGCTGCAGTCGACCACGATGCGCGCAGCGAGCCCCGCCTTGGTCAGGCTCTGACGCGCACGAGCGATGCTCTGCGCATCGTAGTTAGGCCCATCATGGCCGCCGCGCAGGACCAGGTGGGTGTCTGCGTTGCCCAGCGTATCGATGATCGCCGGATGACCCTGAGCGTCCATGCCAAAGTGCCGATGCGGATGGGCGGCGCTGCGCATGGCATCGGTCGCAACCGTGATACCTCCGTCGGTGCCGTTCTTGAACCCCACCGGCAGCCGCAGACCGCTGACCATCTCGCGGTGAATCTGCGACTCGGTGGTGCGTGCACCAATCGCTGCCCAACTGAGCAGGTCATCGAAGTAGCCGGCAGCCATCGGCTGGAGCAATTCGGTGGCGATCGGCAAGCCGCGTTCAAGCATGCTCAGCATCAAGCCACGGGACAGGGCGATACCGGCGTGCATGTCGTCGCTGCCGTCCAGATGCGGGTCGTAGGCCAGGCCCTTCCAGCCGACTGTAGTACGCGGCTTTTCGACATAGGCGCGCATCACCAGCAGCAGCTTGTCGTCGACCTTGCGGCTGAGTGCAGCGAGGCGGTCGGCGTATTCCAGCGCTGAGCGTGGGTCATGAATCGAGCACGGGCCAACAATCACCAGCAGGCGCGAGTCGCGGCCTTCGAGAATGGCGCGGACGGCCTGGCGGTGCTGCTCCACTTGCTGGGCAAGTTCAGGCGTGAGTGGCATTTGCTGCTTGAGCAGGTGCGGGCTGGGCAGGCGCTGGCTGACAGCGGAGTTGGCAGCAACAGGTTCGGTCAGGGGCAGGGCGAGGGTAGCGGCTTGCATAGTTCTGTTTCCCTGGGCGGACAGCGGGTTGAGGCCCGCGTGGTCGGCCCTATCGAGGTGTTCGACAAATCGTCAAATGCGGTTCTTGTGCGGCATCGCCACCGGAAATCGACCGAACGGAGGCGGCAGGCTGGCCCGAACGGGATTGGCTAAATCGCCAGGTATAGGTGGCTGCGCGGTAGGAAGTGCGGTAGTTCATGTTGAAATCCTCGATATGTTTGGTGTTTTTCAAAGGCCTGGAAACGCAAAACCCCCGGTCGGGAAGCCGACCGGGGGTTGAGTATTCTCATGTTCGGCGGCCCCTCGAAGAGTGGGCGCCGTTGGGTATCAGCGGCGCCTAGTGGCTAAACCAATACCCAAAATAAACGGTGGAGACGACCGAACCAGGCACGACAGCCAGCAGCCGGCGCGCAGTGCGTGCGGTGCAGGTGGCAGTGTGGTGGTGGCTGTGGGTCATGTTGCACTCCAGTGATTGAGTCCGAGCTTACTGCACCTGCAACGACGCATTCAATGGCTGAATGCGCTTTTTTATGTCAGCGCCGCAGGTAGGCGGTGAAGTCGATATCGCCGGCGCTGAGGATCGCCTGCACCCGGTTGTGCACATTCAGCTTGCGCAGGATCGCCGACACGTGAGCCTTGACCGTGGTCTCGGCAATGTCCAGGTGGTAGGCAATCTGCTTGTTCGATTCGCCCTTGGTCATCCGCTCAAGTACCAGCAGTTGCTTGCGGGTCAGCGCCTGCAGCAGCTCCGGGGCGAAGCTCTGCGCTTCGCTGACCGCGCGGCGGGTGCCGGGCTTCTGCGTGCGGATGATGTCCGGTGGCAAGTAGACATTGCCGTTGAGAATCTGCTCGATGGCGTCGGTCATCTGCGCCCGCGGCGAGGACTTGGTGATGAAGCCGACCGCGCCATAGGTAATGGCCTGGAGCACCACCTGCTTGTCCTGCTCGGCCGAGACGATTACCACCGGAATGGTCGGCGCCTCGTTGCGCAGGTTCATCAAACCGCCCAGACCGTGCATGCCGGGCATGTTCAGGTCGAGCAGGATCAAGTCGAGGTCGTCGTTTTCGCAGGTCATCGCCAAAGCGCTGTCGAGGTCGGCGGTTTCCATTACCTCGCTGCCTGGAAATCCATCGGCAATCACGTTGTGCATGGCCTCGCGGAACAATGGGTGATCGTCGGCGATGAGAATCTTGTACATGGCTGTGCACCTTATTGTTGTATGTGTGCTCGCACGCAGGGGCAGTTCGCTTGGCAGCAGCCCTCGTTATGCCGCTATTAAGAGCCGGTAGCAAGGCTTTGTGAATGCGACCATCGCCATGCGAAGCAGTACCAAAGTAGTAGGTCTGGGCAGCGGCAGGGCTTCTAGCATGGAGGCCTGCACTGTACAGGAGGCACAAGGCATGGCCATTTTGCTGGTAGACGACCACCCGTTGCTGCGCGCCGGCATTACCGCGACCCTGGCCCAGGCGTTGCCGCAGATGCCCTTGCTGCAGGCCAGCGATGGCGAGCAGGCGCTGGCCATGGTGCAGGCGCAGGTGCCGGGGCTGGTGATCATGGATTTCGAGCTGCCGGGCATCAGTGGCCTGGAAACCACCCGCCGTCTGCGCCAGCGTTTGCCACAGCTACGCGTGCTGTTCCTCAGTGAACATGCGCAACTGAGCCTGGTGCGCCAGGCATTGGCGGCTGGGGCTTGCGGCTTTCTGTCCAAGCAGGTCACCCCTGAGGTACTGGTCGAGGCGGTGCGCAAGGCCCTTAGCGGACATGCCTATATCGAGCAGGGCTTGGCGACCGCGTTGGCCTGTCAGCCCGCGCAGGCTGAGACCGACTGTCTGCATGGCCTGACGCCGCGCGAGGCCGAGATTTTCCTGCTGCTGGCCAAGGGCACGGCGTTGCGCAGCATTGCCAGCCAGCTGTGTATCAGCAGCAAGACCGTGTCCAATCACCTGACCCTGCTCAAGAGCAAGTTGCGCGTCAGCAGCCAAGCGGAGCTGGTCCACCTGGCGCTGCAGGCAGGGTTGCTCAAAGCGGTCGCCTGAGCAGGCCGGTTTACTTCCAGGTCTGCGGGCAGCCTTGGCAGCCTTCCATGTTGCTGTCCTGGAAATTCGCATAGTGCTGACGGGTGCCGCGCAAATCAGCATTTTCCAGATTGCTCTCGCCAAGCTTGGCTTCCTGCAGATTGGCATCGGCCAGGCTTGCGCCCTTCAAGTCGGCTTTGCTCAGCCAGGCCATCTCAAGGTCTGCCGCCTGCAGCTTGGCGCCGTGCAGTTTGGCCCCGGACAGGCGTGCGAATTCCAGATAGGCCGCTGACAAATCGGCATTTTCAAAATTGGCGCCTTGCCCGTACATGCCCCAGGCCTGTACCGCGACCAGTGTTGTGTTCTGCAGTTGCGCCAGGCGCAGGTTGCTTTGCTGCAGGCTGGCACGGGTCAGGTTGGCGCCGCGCAGGTCGGCTTTTTCCAGGTTGGCCAGATCCAGCCGGGCATGGCGCAGGTTGGCCTCGCGCAGGTCGGCGCCAGACAGGTCGATCTTGCGCAGGTCCTGATTGCTCAGGTCGGCGCCGCGCAGGTTGGCGTTGGCGCACTTGCTTTCGGCGGCGATCACGCAGCCATTGATGGTCAGTGGGGCATCGCCCAGTTCATCTGCAACAACCGGGCTGAGCGCCAGAATCAACGCGAAGGGAAGGTAGTTCATGGTGGCTCCTCAGAGGAGGGCAAGGCCCTCGTTCACGGCGCTTGGCCGCAGCCACAACCAGCGTACGAGGCGCTGGTTGTGGCCGCAACCAGGCAACTCAGCGCTGGGCTGTCTTGCTGTCCCAGGCCGGGATCTTGAACACCCAGAACGAGCCGCCCTGTGCCACAGGTTTGGTCAGCTCGGCCATGTCGCCACCCCACAGCGGTACCGCGCCACCGTAGCCGACGGTTACGCCGATGTACTGCTCACCGTCCTGGTCCCAGGTGATCGGCGGCGAGACGATGCCGCTGCCGGTCTGGAATTTCCACAGCTCCTCGCCGGTCTTGGCGTTGAACGCCTTGAAGTAACCGTCGCCGGTACCGGTGAACACCAGGTTGCCTTTGGTTGCCAGCACGCCAGCCCAGAGCGGCAGGCGCTCCTTGTGCTCCCAGACCATCTTGCCGGTGGTTGGGTCCATCGCGCGCAGGGTGCCGACGTGGTCGTCATACATGCGTTTGATGCGGAAGCCCATGCCCAGGTACGCCGAGCCCTTCTTGTAGTTGACCTCTTCGGTCCAGTATTCCTCTTTCCACTGGTTGGCCGGCACGTAGAACAGCCCGGTGTCCTGGCTGTAGGCCATCGGGTTCCAGTTCTTGCCACCGAGGAACGGCGGCGAAACTTCGACTGGCTTGCCCTTGGTCTGGCCTGGTTCAGGCTTGGCCGGACGCTGCCCTTCGTTTTCCACCGGGCGCCCAGTCTTGAGGTCGATGTGGCTGGCCCAGGTGATGTTGTCGGCGAACGGGAAGGCGTTTTTCAACTTGCCGTTGGTGCGGTCGACTACGTAGAAGAAGCCGTTGCGGTCAGCATGCGCGGTGGCTTTGAACTGCTTGCCGTCCTTGTCCTTGTAATCGAACAGGACCAGTTCGTTGTTGCCGGAGAAGTCCCAGGCATCGTTCGGCGTGTGCTGGTAGAACCACTTGACCTCACCGGTGGTGGGGTCGACGCCGACCTGGCCGGAGGTGTACAGGCTGTCGTAGTCGTGCGGGTTGCCGTCCTTGGAGGTGCGCGCCCAGGTGTTCCACGGGCCAGGGTTGCCGGCGCCAACAATGATGGTATTGGTTTCGGCATCGAAGCTGGCGCTCTGCCAAGGAGCGCCGCCGCCGTGGCTCCAGGCCTCGACCTTGCCGGTTGGCGAGCTTGGATCATCCGGCCAGGACGGCGCTTTGACGTCGCCGGTCGGGGTGCTGTCCTTGCCGTTCAGGCGGCCCATGTGGCCTTCGACAAACGGTCGCATCCAGACTTCTTCGCCGGTGTCCGGGTCACGTGCATACAGCTGACCCACCACGCCGAACTCATCGCCCGAGCTGCCGTGAATCAGCAGTACCTTGCCGCTCTTCTGGTCTTTGATCAGGGTTGGCGCGCCGGTCATGGTGTAGCCGGCGCTGTGGTCGCCGAACTTCTTGTTCCAGACCACCTTGCCGGTGTCCTTGTTCAGCGCCACCACCCGTGCATCGAGGGTGCCGAAGAAGATCTTGTCGCCGTAGATGGCCGCGCCGCGGTTGACCACGTCACAGCAGGGGCGGATGTCGTCCGGCAGGCGGTGGTTGTAGGTCCACAGGCGCTTGCCGGTCTTGGCGTCGAGGGCAAATACCCGCGAGTAGGAGCCGGTGACGTAGATCACGCCGTCATTGATGATGGCCTGGGATTCCTGGCCGCGTTGCTTTTCGTCACCGAAAGAAAACGACCAGGCCGGGGTCAGTTTGAATACGTTCTGGTCATTGACCAGCGCCAGTGGGCTCCAGCGCTGGGCGTTGGTGCCCATGCCGTATTGCAGCACGTTACCGGTGGTCTTGTGGTCGTCGGCGATATCTTCCCAGGTAACCGGCTTGGCCTGGGCAGCGCCGCCGCAGGCCAGGCTGGCCAGGAGCAGGGCGGCAGAAAGAGGCGAAAGCAGGGCGGGTGATGTTCTTGTTGTCATGGTGGAGTTCCCAGTGAGGTTGTGCCTGGTTAGCCTGGAACGCCGCCGCTGATCGAGATACGGAAAAAGTCCCGGTCACTGCGGGAAATCTTCCCAGTCCGGACATGATTTGGCACTGCGCCGCAAGCGCTACTACCAAGGGATAAGGGTGCGACCCCCAAAGCAGCATGTGGCCGCTGGCCCTGGCTTTCTAGGATGGTCGGGCCGCCTCCGTTCGAGAGGCGCAGCGTGCAACTTCAGCAGTCGAGGGCAGAACAATGACAACCCCTAAAAGCGCCTGGCACCTTTCCCTGTTGCTGGCTGGCCTGTGCGCCGCCGGTGGCAGCTTCGCCCACGGCAACGTAACGCCATCGGCGGTCAATACCGATGGGCTGGAGCCCTTGGGTAGTGAATGGCGTAGCGAAAACCCCTACCGCAACAGCAAGGACCATGACAAAGCGCTGTCGATCGGCGCCTCGGCCTATAACCAGAACTGCGCCGCGTGCCATGGCCTCGAGGCCAAGTCCGGTGGCATCGCTCCTGATCTGCGCATGCTCGATGAAGGCGCCGTCGGTGATGAGTGGTTTGTCGAGCGGGTGCGCAACGGCGCGGTGCGCGACGGGCGGGTGTACATGCCGAAGATGGCCGACTTTCTCAGCCAGGAGGCGCTGTGGGCGGTGCGTACGTATCTGGACAGTGTGCATGTCACCGAGTGAACCGCGACCTGTACTGCTGTGATGCGCAGGCCGCGGGGAGGGAGCCAGGGCCGCAGGGCGGCCTGGGGCATCAGCGCTCAGTCGGGTGGCTCAATGGACGGTTCTTGCGCCTTCTGCGACTCGTCCATTTGTCTCAGGATGTCTACCAGCGAAGGGATCTTTGGCTGTTCGAAGTCGCCACCAGGGGTTTGGGACTGCTTGAGCAGTCCTTCGATCGAGTCCCGGTGCCCTGGCGGGTAGCGCATCAGTTCGAGTTCGCCCAGGTTGTCTATGAATTCAAGCGTTCTACGTACATCCAGACGCCCGTCAGACTCGTGGTCGCGCAACAGTGCGTTTTGCTGGACCCATGCATTGTCCATGTCCTGTCGAGCTTCCCAGGCGGCGTACCGCTCTACGCTGGTATAGGCGCCACTTTCGTCTTCGAGGATGGCGACAACCTCTTCGCGCGAGAGATGAGCAAAGGGGTTGGCAGTGTCACGCTGCCCCCGTACCACCCCCGCGATGTACTTCGCGGCCTGTTGACTCTGCTTGAGCCGTTCGGGTGAAGCCTCTGCAGGAATCTCATTTAGTGCCACAGACGCATTACCCAAACGCTTTATCTCGGCGTTGACCTTGAATATGAAACTGTCTGGGCCATAGACGCGCTGAAATTTTTCTTCCAGTTGTTTTTGCGTGAGTGTGGCCTTGGCGCTGAGCGCCATGCCTTCAGCAGACAGTTGTACTTCACTACCGGCTTCCGGCTTGCTGGCAACGTTGGCAGTCACCGGCGCGGATCGCGATGTCGCCGTTGCCAAAACAGGGCGAGGCACGCCCTTTAATGTCGTGTCTATCATGCGTAGAGTCCCTTGACCGGGAGGGTTGCACAGGCGTGCACTCCTCCCGCATTGATGAGCGACTATTTGATCGTGAAAGTCACGCTGTAGTCATAGGGCGGCGAACTGTTAATGCGGGTTGTCTTGGCCTCGCACGTGGCCCGGGTTGATCCGACAGACGTTGCCTTTTTGTCCCATTTCACCAGAGGTAATGAGACGTGAGATGTTTCGAATTTGCACTCTTTGCGACCTGATTTATAGGTAAAACGCAGGCCAGAGGCAGAAGAGGACGCACTGTTCAATTTGAATTGAGTTGAAGATTTTTCGCTGATAGGTCCCGGAGCAGGGTCGAGGGAACCAAACGCATATTGGTAGGTAAACGTGGCAATGGAAGTTGTCTCATTCTTCACCGTCACACTCACGACGGTGTTGCTCCAGGCATTCGCCATGGGCGCTACTACTGTCAGGATCACTGCAGCGATCTTTAGCCGATACATGTACTTTCCTCCTAGTGCTTTCAACGCCCCCTGAATAAGCGGCGCCACTCGATATCCGGGGTGAGAAAAAGTGCTCAGGCCCAGACACCTGACATGTCGGCAAGGAAACAGCACGCTGTATCAGACGTGGTCTGATAGATGCGTAGGAAATTTCGCTATTAACAAAACAGGCGCCTCAATCGGCGCCTGTGGAGGTCTGTCGCGGCCTGCATTCAGGCAGGTCCGGGAGGAGGGCCGGGGCTACAGCGGATAGTGCTTGAGCTCGCGCGCGATCAGCATTCGCTGAATCTCGCTGGAGCCTTCATAGATCTGCGTGATGCGTGCGTCACGGTAATAGCGCTCCACCGGATAGTCTTCCAGGTAGCCGTAGCCGCCATGCACCTGAATCGCCATCGAGCACACCCGTTCGGCCATCTCCGACGCGAACAGCTTGGCCTGTGACGCCTCCGACAGGCATGGCTTGCCCGCACTGCGCAAACGCGCGGCGTGCAGGATCAACAAGCGCGTGGCGTTGACCTGGACCTGCATGTCGGCCAGCAGGTTGGCGATGCTCTGGTGCTCGTTGATCGGCTTGCCGAACTGGATGCGGTCACGCGAGTACACCAGCGCTGCTTCGAATGCCGCCCGGGCAATGCCCAGCGCCTGGGCGGCGATACCGATGCGGCCGCCTTCCAGGTTGGACAGTGCAATCGCCAGGCCCTTGCCACGCTCGCCGAGCATGTTGGCTGCGGAGATGCGGCAGTTGTCGAGGCTCACGGCACAGGTGTCGGACGCGCGAATGCCCATCTTGTGTTCACTACGGTCGACCTTGAACCCAGGGTTGTCGGTCGGCACCAGAAACGCCGACAGGCCTTTTTTGCCCAAGTCGGGATCAGTCACTGCAAAGACGATAGCCAGACCGGCACGGCGGGCGTTGCTGACAAACTGCTTGCTGCCGTTGATCACCCACTCGCCATCGATCAATTCCGCACGGGTGCGCAAGTTGTGCGCCTCGGAGCCGGCCTGCGGTTCGGTCAGGCAGAAGCAGCCAATCACTTCGCCGCTGGCCAGGCGGGGCAGCCAGTGCTGCTGTTGCTCAGGCGTACCGTAGGCCAGCAGCGGGCCGCAGCCTACCGAGTTGTGAATGCTCATCAAGGCGCCGGTCGCGCCGTCGCCAGCCGAGATTTCCTCGACCGCCAGGGCATAGGCCACGTAGTCGGTGAAACTGCCGCCAAACTGCTCCGGCACGACCATGCCAAGCAAGCCCAGCTCACCCATCTTGCGCACCACCCCGTCGTCGATCCAGGCGGCTTTTTCCCAGGCCTGGGCATGCGGGGCGATTTCGCCGCGGGCAAAATCGCGCGCCATGTCGCGGATCATGATCTGTTCTTCGTTCAGTTCCAGGTCTTGCATCTGCGTACTCCCAGGCTCACAGCCCTTCGAAGAATTGGTCGACCCGCGCCTGCGCTAGTTCTGCCAGGGTCGGCGGGTTCCAGCGTGGCTGCTTGTCCTTGTCGATGATCAGGGCGCGCACGCCCTCGATGATGTCGCCATGGGCGAACCACTGCCGGTCCAGGTGCAGCTCCATGGCAAAGCACGCCTCCAGGCCGAGTTTGCGCCCGCGCCTGAGCATCTCCAGGGTCACGGCCATGGCCAGCGGCGAGCGGCTTTGCAGCAGGTCGGCGGTGGCCAGCGCCCAGGCCTGGCTGTCGCCGATCCGCACCGTGCGCAGTTGTTCGATGATGCTGGCAAGGTCGGCCTGGGCGAAGTAGTGGTCGATCACCGGGCGCAGCTTGGCCAGCGGCGCGTCGGCCAGTACCTGGGTGCCGAGGCGGGCCAGCGCGCCCTGCAGGTCCTTGAGCGGATGCTGACCAAAACTGAGCTGGTCCAGGGCCTGATCGAGCTGAGCAAGCTTGTCGCTGCTCAGGTACCAGTTGGCCAGGCCGCAATACAAGGCATCGGCCGCCTGGATCTGGCAGCCGCTGACGCCCAGGTAGGTGCCCAGTTCGCCCGGCACGCGGGACAGGAAGTAGCTGCCGCCGACGTCCGGGAAGTAACCGATGGCGGTTTCCGGCATGCCCAGCCGGCTGCGCTCGGTAACCACGCGCAGGTCGGCGCCTTGTGCCAGGCCCATGCCGCCGCCCAGCGTGAAGCCGTCCATCAACACCAGGGTCGGTTTGGGGTAGTGATGGATGCGCAGGTCGAGGGCGTACTCCTCGACGAAGAACTCTTCATGCAGGCTGCTGCCGGCCTTGAAGCTGTCGTACAGCGAGCGGATATCACCGCCGGCGCAGAAGCCTTTTGGCCCTTCACCGCGCAGGACCACAGCCTGCACCTGCGGGTCGACTGCCCAGGCGTCGAGCGCCTGCTGCAGGCTGCGCACCATGTCCAGGGTCAGCGCGTTGAGCCCGGCCGGGCGATTCAAGGTGAGGTGGCCAATCTGATTGCGGACTTCAGCCAGCACATGATCGGTGGATGAAATTCGAGCGTGCGCGGTCATCGCGATCTCCCTGCTTTGTTATTGATTTTCCAAGTGAAGTCTGGAGTGCACTGGAGGATCAAAAGATCCTGCCATGCAAATATGTCCTGCACAATCGACATATCTGCAGCAGCTGACTGCATGAATGTGCCATGTACCCGCTTTGTGCACCCCGCCTTGCGAATGAGTTACTGCCACTTTAGCCGAGTGCGCCCCAAGGAGCGGGTCGTAGTGCTTGCAGGCGCAAGCCGCCCGGCACCGGCCAAGGAACTGGCCAATCGCCGCCAAGGCAGCGTAGGGCCGCGTGCGTGCGCTTTCGATAATCGCCTGGACACCTGTCCAACCGATTGCGGAGCGCGTCATGCACAACAACAATAACAACTCCCACAGCCGTATCCTGCCGCTGCTTGGCGGCCTTGCCAGCCTGGCCTTGGCCCCGTTGGCGGGGGCCGAGATCATGCTCTACGACAAGGACCAGACCACCTTTTCCACCGACGGCTACATCAACGCCTTCTACGTCAACAGCGATATCGACCGCGCCGGCGAGCAATATGATCGGCGCCAGTCACGGGTGAAAATGGGCTTTCTGCCCAATACCCTTGGTTTCAACATGACGCGCCAGATCGACGATCTCAAGCTGGGTGGGCGTGCCTCGTTCTGGGTCAGCATCAACGACAGTGAAACCAACGGCACCGACACCGCCATCGATGTCCGCCAGTTCTACGGCACGGTGGCCAACCCGGAGTGGGGCGAGGTGTTGATCGGCAAAGACTTCGGTTTGTTTGCCCGCTCCAACATCCTCCTCGATGAACTGCTCACTGGCTACGGCCAGGTCAGCGACACACTTGGCCTGGTTGACGGCGGCGGGGTCTCGTTCGGCAACATCGGCAGCGGCTATCCCTATCCTTTCCCGACCTCGCAGATCACCTACCGCACACCGGTAATGGACGGCCTGCGCGTGGCCGTGGGGATAATGGACCCGGTCGACACCAACGACGACAGCGCGGTCGGCAAGGCCTATCAGAAGAATCCGCGCACCGAGAGCGAGATCACCTACCAGTTCGATCTGGGCGGCGCGAAGATCTACAGCTGGCTCAACGGCAGTTACCAGACCTCCGACAACACCGACAGCAACGTCGACTCGGTGACCTCCAAAGGTCTTGGCTACGGCGTACAAGCCAAGATGGGTGCGTTCTCGCTGACAGGCTCGGGCTTCAGCGCCAAGGGCATCAACCCGTTCTTCACCAACAATGCTGGCGAGGCGACCCTGCGTGAGGTCGACAGCCAGGGTTATCTGGTGCAGGGCTCGTACACCTTCGGCAAAAACCGCCTGGCGCTGTCGTATGGCAAGACCAAGGATGACGGCAACGGTGCAGTGAACACTGGCGCCGACTATGAAACCCGCGGCATTGCCCTGTTTCGCGAGATCAATGCCAACTTGAAACTGGTCGCCGAATACAACCAGTTCGAGATCGATGGCCATGACGGCGATGCGCAAAACGAGGACACCGATACCTTGGCCCTGGGGGCTGTGCTGACCTGGTAAGCGGGCGGCTGGCGCGGCGGCATGCCGCTGCAATCCGCTGGGGCATTTGCTGTATGCTCACAAGCATTGCCAGGAGATGCCGCGCCATGTTCACCAGTCTGCTGACGTTTCTGATCACCCTTGCCGCCATGGAAGGCGTTGCCTATCTGGCCCACAAGTACATCATGCATGGCTTTGGCTGGGGCTGGCACCGCTCGCATCACGAGCCACGCCACGGTGTGTTCGAAAAGAACGACCTGTACGCCGTAGTGTTTGCCGGGTTGGCCATCACCCTGATCGCGTTGGGCACTGCCGGCTGGTATCCACTGCAGTGGATCGGTGCCGGCATGACCGGCTATGGCCTGCTCTACTTCATCGCCCATGACGGCCTGGTGCACCGGCGCTGGCCGCTGCGGATCGTGCCGCGCCATGGCTACCTCAAGCGCCTGTACCAGGCTCACCTGATGCACCATGCGGTGCAGGGCAAGGACGGCTGTGTGTCGTTTGGTTTTCTCTACTCGCCTACGGTTGAGCAGTTGAAGGCGCAGCTGCGTGCGCGTCACGGTGGACCGTTGCGCGAGCAGCGAGTGGACGCTGCCAAAGCTGCAGCGCCCGTGGCGGATAGCGACGCCAGCCGCGGCTGAGGGCCTGCCACAGGCCACTGGCAATGGCGGCGAGTTTCTCCCCCTTGCTGGTCGACAGGCGCCCGTCCCAGGCGGCATCACCCGCCGCCAAAATCTTCAGGCCGATGCGCCGATACACCGAACCCGCTGTTGCCACTGCCCAGGCTGAACGCCAGGGCAGGGCGCTCAAACCGGCCTGGGCGCTGGCATAGTAGGGCTCTGCCTGCTGCACCAGACGTGTGCCCATGCGCGCCACGGCAGTGCGGTGGCGTGGTTCGGCAAGCTGTTCGGCAGTGACCGAAAACTCGTCCAGCCAGGCTTGCGGCAGATAGCAGCGGCCAACCTTGGCATCATCAACGATATCCCGGGCAATATTGGTCAGTTGCATGGCCAGGCCAAGGTCGCAGGCGCGATCGAGCACGGCGTCATCGCGTACGCCCATGACCCGCGCCATCATCAGGCCGACCACGCCGGCCACGTGGTAGCAATAACCTAGTGTTTGCTCTAGCGTCTGGTAGCGCTGGCCGGCAACGTCCTGCTCAAACCCCGCCAGCAGGTCGAACGCCTCTGCCTGCGGTACGCCATGGCGCCGGGCAACTTCGCGCAGTGCAGCAAAGGCGGGGTCGGTGACCGGCTGATCGGCGCAGGCAGCTGCGGTTTGCTGATACAGGCCGGCCAAACGCTGGCGGGCCTCCTCAGTCTCCAGCACGCTAGCCTGATGGCCGGCTTGCTGGCCGTCGATCACGTCGTCGCAGTGGCGGCACCAGGCGTACAAAAGCACTGCGCTGCGGCGGGTGACCGGGTCGAACAGGCGCGAGGCTGCGGCGAAGCTTTTCGAGCCGACGGCGATGCTGTGTTCGGCGTGGGCGAGCAGTTGCTCGTCGCCACTCATCGCTGCAGATCCTCGAGCATCAAGCCTGCGGTGGCCTTGGCCGAGCCGATCACGCCCGGCACGCCAGCGCCTGGGTGGGTGCCGGCGCCGACCAGGTAGAGGTTGCTCACCTGCGCATCACGGTTATGCGGGCGGAACCAGGCACTTTGGGTCAACACCGGCTCCAGCGAGAACGCCGAGCCCAGGTGGGCGTTGAGTTCGTCACGAAAATCTACCGGAGTGAAGCTGCGGCAGGTGACCAGGTCTTCGCGCAGCCCGGGGATGTAATAGCGCTCGAGGTAATCGAGGATTTTCTCCTGATAGCGTGGGCCTTCGACCGCCCAGTCGACCGGCGCATTGCCCAAATGCGGCACTGGCGCAAGCACGTAATGGCTGGAGCAACCGTCCGGCGCCATGTCCGGGTCGGTCGCGCAGGGCGAGTGCAGATACAGCGAGAAGTCTTCCGGCAGGTTGGGGCCGTTGAAGATTTCCTGCACCAGCTCACGGTAGCGCGGGCCGAAGCACACAGTATGGTGACGCAGCTGCGGCTGCCGGCGCTTGAGGCCGAAATGCACAACGAACAACGAGTTGCTGAAGCGCTTGCTTTTCAATCGGCGTGCTTCGGACTGGCCGCGCCGGTGCGCGCCGAGCAGGTCGGCGTAGGTATGCACCACGTCGGCGTTGGAGGCGATCGCATCGGCCGTCCAGTGGCGGCCGTCGCGGCTGCGCGCACCGATCAGGCGGTCGCCCTGGGTATCGAAGCTGACCACGTCGGCGTTCAGCTCGAGGGTGCCACCGAGGTCGGTGAACAGCCGCGCCATGCCCTCGACCAGCGCGCCGGTGCCGCCTTTGGCAAACCACACGCCCCACTCACGCTCCAAGGCGTGGATCAAGGTGTAGATGGCCGAAGTGGCGAATGGATTGCCGCCCACCAGCAGGGCGTGGAAGGAGAACACCTGGCGCAACTGCGGGTTGCGGATGTACTGTCCGACCATGCTGTAGACACTGCGCCAGGCCTGCAAACGTGCCAGCTGCGGGCCGGCATGGAGCATGTCGCGGAAGGTCAGGAACGGCACCGCACCAAGCTTGATATAGCCCTCTTCGAGGACTGCTCGGGAGTACTTCAAAAAGCTCTGATAGCCGGCGACATCGGCCGGCTCCATGGCGTGGATCTGCTGCTCGAGCTCGGCTTGATCGTTGCTGTAGTCGAACTGCGTGCCGTCTTCCCAGCACAGCCGGTAGAACGGCGCGACCGGCAGCAGCTCGACGTAGTCGGCCATCGGCTTGCCGGCCAGCTCGAACAGCGCTTCGATCGCGGTCGGGTCGGTGATCACTGTGGGGCCGGCGTCAAAGGTAAAGCCCTGGTCGTGGTAGACGTAGGCACGCCCGCCAGGCAAGTCGCGACGCTCCAGCAACGTGGTGTGAATCCCGGCCGCTTGCAGGCGAATGGCCAATGCCAGGCCGCCGAGGCCTGCACCAATCACCAGCGCGGTTTTGCCTTGGGTCATGACTGCTCCTTGAAATGCTGTGGAGAATGGCGCAACGCCGCCCGTAGCGCCTGGCCGACGGGGACTGGCGGTTTGCCCGAAAGAATGCGCAGACGATCAGCCGCAGAGCTTTGGCCTGCATAAAAACGTGCGATCAAGCCTTCCGGCAAGCGGTAGAAGCGCTGCATGACCTGCCAGCGCTGCTGCGCGCTGCCAGCCAGGAACAGCATGCGATTGAGCAGCCGATAAAAGCCCTGGCCGCGCCAGCGCTGCGCCAGATAGCTGCCCATGGCCCGGTGCAGCTGCGCGCTGCTGTCGAACGGCTGCGTTGCGAGCCAGTCCGCTAGGCGCACGGCCTCCGGCAGCGAATAGCCGGTCGTACAGTGGCACAGCCCGGCGCGCAGCCCTGATGAGACCTGCCCATGCTGCTGCGCCCACCAGGCCGGAAAGTCTTCTGCCAGGGTGATCGGCAAGTCGCCTTGCTCCTCGCGCAGGCACTCGGCGCCCCGCCAACCGTGCTGACGCAGATAGTCATCGATATTGCTGCGCAATTGCGCTGTAACTGGCGGGCTGTGGTCGACGTAGTGGGTGTCCTCGATCAGCAGGGTATCGGCGCTGAACGGCAACACGTAGACAAAGCGGTAACCGTTGCCCTGGGCGACTCGGGCATCCATCAGGATCGGTGCTTGCAAGCCGTGGGGCTGCTCAAGCCGCAGCACCTGGCCGAGAAACGCCTGGCGGCCAAGCACCCGGTGCGGGCTGGCCTCGGCGCCACGGCCATCGATGGTGACCCGCGCCTGCAGCACTTCGCCGCTGGCCAGGGTGACCTGCTCCGGCGCAAGCGAGGTGATCTCGCAGCCGGTACGCAGGGCCGTCCCCAAGGCCTGGGTGATGACCTCGGCAAAGCGCTCGCTGGTGATGCTTGCATAGCCACTGGCCAGGCGCCGCGACAAGTGCGGAAAGTGCACGTGGTAGGCCGGCCAGCGCTTGACCACCAACGGCTCCAGCCAACGCTGCTGGGTGGGCGTGAGGTCGGCATCATGGAACGACCAGGTATGGTTGCCGCCAAGGTTGGCATCACGCTCCAGGCACAGCAGTTTCAGCTCAGGCCGTAGTTGGCTCAGGCGCCAGGCGATCAGGCCATTGGCCAGACCGCCACCGGCGAGGATCAGGTCGTAATGCATGGTGAGTTCTCTGCCAGTACCGGTTGGTGGCTGCGCAACGCTGCCTCGACGATGTCCGCTGCCTTGGCCGCGCCACCGGCCGTGGCCAGTTCGCGTTGCAGCGCAGTCAGCCTGGGCAGCGGTTCGCGCAGCAGGTGGGTGAGGGCGCTGCGGATGGCACTGACACTGGCCCGCCGCGACAGCGCCACGCCCAGACGATGATAGGCAACCCGCGCCGCCACGCCCGGTTGATCGAATGCAATCGGCATGACCAACAGCGGCGTGGCTGCGGCAATGGCATCCAGCACGGTATTCAGGCCGCCATGGCTGATGACCACGTCGGCACGGCGCACCGCCCATTGCTGGGGCGCGAAGTCGGTCACGAAGGTAGCGCCCTGTTGCAGCAGCTGCGCTTGCTGAGCGTGATCGAGGCCGCCGCAGTGGGCGATCAGCAGCTGCACATCCAGCGCCTGGCAGGCCTGGCTGATCTTGCTGAACAAGTCGAAGCGATGGCCCTGCAGGGTGCCCAGGCTGGCAAACACCAGTGGCCGCGCCGGGTCCAGGGGCCAGTCGGCGGCGTCCTGCTGCGCCGCCACCCGCAGCGGCCCGACTGCATGAAAGTGCGCCGGCAACGCCTGGCGCGGAAAATCAAAGCTGGGCACGGTCTGGCTGATTTGCGCCAGCGGCGACAGCCAGTCATGCAAACCCTCACGCTCGACCAGGCCATGTTCGCGGCAGGCCTGGCGCAGCACGCGCCCCAGTGGCTGCATCAACCAGTCGAAGACCTCGGTGCTGCCGCGGTACAGGCGCCGCTTGAAGCGGCTTTGGCCGTAGTCGAACGGCATCACCGGCAAGGGTATGCCAGGTTCGCGGTTGATCGGCAGCGCGCAGGCGATGGATATCCAGGGAATACCCGCCACTTCCGCCGCCAGCGCCCCGGCCGGTTCCATCTGGTCACACAGCATGGCATCCACCTGCTGCGCAGCGAGCGCCTCGGGCAGGCAGGCGCAGAGCATCGCGCTGGTGCTCGCCAACTGGTCGATCAAACGGCGCAGATGCATCGGCCCACTGGGGATGGCGGCCAGGCGCAAGGTCTGCTCAAGATGGTCGTTGGCAAGCCGCCCGTGGCCTACCGCGACAAAGCCGATGCGTGGGTCGCTGAGCCAGCGCTGCGCGGCAGGTTGGTGAAAAAAACTCACGCGGTGGCCGCGCTCGACCAGCTCCCCGGCCAGCGCCTGCAAGGCCTGGAAATGGCTGGGGTAGGGCGGGGCGACCACCGCAAAGTGACTCATGACAGGTCCAGCCCGGCCGCCAGCAAGCGCGCCCGACGCAGCGCTGCCAGGTCACGCGAGCCGGTGCAGAAGCACGCGACCCGCAGCTGACGAATGATGATCTCGAAGTGCTCGACCACCGCCTCGGTGGACTCGGTGGCAGCCTGCAACACGCCGGCTGCCTGACCGACCAGATCAGCGCCAAGGCGGATCGCCTTGGCCGCATCGATGCCGTCACGAATACCGCCGGAGGCAATCAGAACGCTGTTGGGCAAGGCCCGGCGCAATGTCTGCAGACACAGCGGCGTCGGAATGCCCCAGTCCGCGAAAGCCATGGCCACAGCGCGATCGGCGTGGGTGCTGGCACGCTCGGCTTCAACCGCTGCCCAGCTGGTGCCGCCGGTGCCGGCCACGTCGATCACCTGCACACCGGCTTCGAGCAGGTCGCGGGCCACGCTTGGCGAGATCCCCGCGCCGACTTCCTTGATGATCACCGGCACAGGCAGCGCTGCAGTCAGCGCCGAAATCTGCGCCAGCACGCCGCGCCAGTCGCGGTCACCTTCGGGCTGCACTGCTTCCTGCAGCGGGTTGAGGTGGATGATCAAGGCGCTGGCTTCGAGCGTATCGACGGCGCGCCGGGCCAGATCCAGGCCGTCGGCTTCGCGCAGTTGCGCCGCGCCAAGGTTGGCCAGCAGCGGGATATCAGGGGCCAGCCGGCGTAGCTCGCGGGTCAGTCCCTGGTCGTCGGCGCTGCGCAGGCTGACCCGCTGCGAGCCGACACCCATGGCAATCCCCAGCGCCTGCGCAGCCTCGGCCAGATGGCGGTTGATGCGTGTGGCGCGCTCGGCGCCACCGGTCATCGAGCTGATCAGCAGCGGCGCACGTAATGGCATACCCAGCAAAGAGCTGCTCAGGTCGATGCTGTCGAGGCACAGTTCAGGCAGGGCGCAGTGCTCGAAACGGACAGCGGCCCAGCCGGCATCGGCATGCGCGATGGTTTTATCTGCGCCCAATACGATGTCAAGATGATCGTCCTTGCGCTGGCTCAACACGCTTTTTTTCATTCCGGCTCCGCTGCCAGTGAATCATTGGGTGAAAATCATGGCCTTACCTTGTACAACGCTAGTAGCTTTGTACAGCTATGCTGGGAAACAGTACAGTTCTGGCAACGGCCCCTGATAGTCGTTCCGTCAACTCGCGGCCTAGACCGCACCACCGAAGAGGCCAGGATGACCACTATCGCCCGTACAACCTCGGCCACTGACGCCGACTTCGCTGTTTACCTTGCTCGCCTGCGGGCAGAGCTGGACAGCCGCCTCAGTGCGCTGCTGCCAGAGGTCGGTCACGAACGCGATCTGCTCGCCGCCGCCATGCGTGAAAGCGCCCTGGCGCCGGGCAAACGCCTGCGCCCGTTGCTGTTGCTGCTGACTGCCGAGAGCTTAGGTGGTTGTAAAGCGGCAGCGCTGGATCTGGGCTGTGCGATCGAGATGGTGCACGCCGCCTCGCTGGTGCTCGATGACTTGCCGTGCATGGACAACGCAGCGCTGCGCCGTGGCCGGCCCACGCTGCACCTGGCGTTTGGCGAGGACGTGGCCATCCTTGCCGCCATTGCCTTGCTGTCGCGCGCCTTTGGCGTGGTGGCGGCGCTACACACGGTCGAGCCGGAGCAGCGCAATCGCCTGATCGCGATCATGTCGCAAACCATCGGTGCCCACGGCCTGGTCAAAGGCCAACTGCAAGACCTGCGTGACGGTGCAACAGTGCGCAGTGCCGAGCAGATCACCGAGACCAATCAGCTCAAGACCGGCGTGCTGTTTGCCGCGATCATGGACATGGCCTGCCTGCTCGGCCATGCCCATGAAGGCGTGCGGCAGCCTTTGCAGCGCTTTGCCAGCGAGCTGGGCCAGGCGTTCCAGCTGCAGGATGATCTGCGCGATTGTGACCCGGACACCGGCAAGGACCTGGGCAAGGACGCCGGCAAGTCGACACTGTTTGCCTTGTGCGGCGAAACCCAGACGCGCCATCGCCTGCACAGCCACCTTGAGGCTGCCGAGCAGTGCCTGGAGCAGGTGTTTCTTGCCGAGCAACCGATTGGTTGCCTGCTGCGTGCAGTGTTCGCCAATGTGCGTTCACCTTTGGCCCAATCAAACTTTTGCGCCAGCGTGCGATCTGCTGAAGTACAGGTAGATATCTCAAGGAGCACGCCATGACCGACCACGACCCGCAACACACCGGCGACAAGGTGCCACGTCCACTGTCCTCCGAGCAGGCCCAGCAAGGCCAGCGCGTAGAGGGCAAACCGCTGGAGCGGCCGGACCCGGACACCGAAACGATCGACAAGGTGATTACGCCCACTTCGATCAAGGAGCTGGATGAGCAGACCGCAGAAATCGAGCGGCGCCTGCGTGAAGCGCGGGAGAAGGGTTTGTAATTGCTTGAAGGCGTGCCAGCCTGCTGGCACGCTTGGCACCGCGCCTGCCAGGGCGCGGTTGATCAACGTCAGAAGGTGTAGGCAACCCCGGCCTGCACAGTGCGTGGCTCACCTGGGTAGGCGTAGCGGTTGAACGCGCCTTCGTCATAGCCTTTATTGAACACGTTGCGCACATCCAGATTCAGCCGCACATGCTCGTTCAACTGATAGAAGCTCAGCAGGTCGACCACGGTGTATTGCTCCATGGTGTAGGTGCTGGCGGCCGTCTGACCCTGGCGGTCATCCACGTATTTGACGCCCATGCCCATGCCGAAACCTTTGGCCAGGCCGTCCTGGAATTCGTAGGTGTTGAGCAGGCTGAAGCTGTTGCGCGGGATGTTGGCCAGGCGGGTGCCGGTGGGTACCCGGTTGTCTTTGGTGACCTCGGCATCGACATAGGCATAGCCGCCGATTACGCGCCACTCTGGGGTCAGGTTACCGGCCACATTGATGTCCAAGCCACGGCTGCGTACTTCACCGGCAGCAATGTTGGAGTTGCCGGTTGGGTCTGCCGGATCGCGGGTCAGGACGTTTTCCTTGACGATATGGAAGATCGCCGCGTCCACGCTCAGTTGACGATCAAGGGGCTCCCACTTGACGCCCAGCTCATAGGATTTGCCCTTTTCCGGATCGAACCCAGTGCCCTGCAGGCTAGCGCCGCTGTTGGGCTTGAACGAACGTGCAGTGTTGGCATAGACCGCAACGGTGTCCGTGAGGTCGTAGATTGCGCCCAGACGGGGGGTGACCGCATTATCAGCTGCATCCCAACTTTTACCGTTTGGCACGTAGTTTTCGTATTGGTGTTCGAATCGCTCCAGTCGCACCCCACCCAGCACCTTGAACCGCTCTGTTAGGGCAACTTGATCTTGAATGAATGCCGCCCACGTTTTCAGATTTTCTTTGTCGTGGGTGGTAGGAGGATTTACCAGAGCAGGACGTGGCTGGCCGAGTACCGGGTTATAAATATCAATGGGGTAGGTGCCCAAGGCTGTAGATGAGCGCACGATGATCGACTTGTAGTCATAGTCCTCATACTCAACACCTGTCAGCAAGGTGTGAGCGAAGCCTGCGGTTTCGAAGTGGCCGGTCAGATTGAGCTGGTAGTCACGATCAGTCCACTCCAGCTTGCGGTAGTTGAAGTTGCGCTGCAGGGTGCGTCCATCGGCAGGCGGGCCATTGGCCTCAACCGCATTCCCTTTCAAACTCCCATCCAGCCACTGCATACCGCCAGCCAGGGTCCAATTGTCATTGAGCAGATGCTCAAAGCGCAGCTGGGCCATGTTGTTGTCGTTGTGCAGCAGGTTGTCGCTGCCTTTCTCCCAGACGTTGGTGTCACGCGAGGCGCTGCCGCGCTGGGTGTCATAGCGGGTCAAACCACGGTCGAGCGGGTGGTTGTTGCGCATGAAATCGCCTTCGAAGACGATCTTGGTGCTGTCGTTGGCCTGCCAGCTGAGTACCGGGGCGACATCATAGCGTTCGCTGTCAACGTCATCGCGGAAGCTCTCGCCGCCTTCGCCCAATACGTTCAGGCGATAGGCCAGGCTGCCGTCTTCGCTGAGCGGGCCGGTGGCGTCGAGCGTTGCCCGGTGCATGCCCTGGTCATCGAACTGGCTGCCCAGGGTCACCTTGGATTCGGGCAACGGCTGTTTGCTGACAACGTTGAAGGTGCCGCCGGGATCGCCACGGCCATACAGGCTGCTGGCCGGGCCGCGCAGTACTTCCAGGCGCTCGACGGTGTTGGCGTCCGGCGCGTTGGGGTAGCCGCGGTTGATCGGGAAGCCGTTGCGATAGTACTCGCCCGTGGTGAAACCGCGCACGGTGACGGTGGTCAGGCCCTGGCCGCCGAAGTTGTTGGCCCGGCCCACGCCGCCGGCGTAATCCAGCGCGTCCTGCAGGCGGGTTGCGCCAGTGTCTTCGAGCACGTCCTTGGGCACCACGCTGACTGACTGCGGAGTCTCGTGCAGGGCGGTGTCGGTGCGGGTAGCGCTGGCCGAGCGGGTGGCGCGGTAGCCGATCACCGGGCCATCGGCGCGTTCGCGCTCGCTGGCGGCATCGATGTTGACGGCTTGCAGCTCGACCGTTTGGGCCGGGTCGGCATCAGCCAAAGCCACAGGGGAGATAACATTGAGCAGACAAAGGGAAACGAACGCACGACGCATGGACGATACGATCCTGGCAGGGGGAAGATGCGCGGGATCATATCTGGAAACAATTCTCGTTTACAGAAATATTTTGCGTACTAACGTACCAGGTTTTGGCTGCAATCGTTGGGTTGATTGCCCAGCGAGCCGCAGCGCTGACAAAGCGCTGCGGCAGGCCGATCAGTGCGGAGCGCGGATGATCGTCTTGAGCAGGTCTTCCGGGCTGATATGCCCAACCACCTGCTGCACGCCGCCACTGCCTGGCGAAGGCAGGTCGATGATGTGCGAGCGCATCTTGCCGACAACATGCATCTCACACGGCTTGCAATCGAACTTCAAGGTCAGCACTTCGTCGCCCTGGATCAACTGCATCGGTGCGACCTTGGTGCGTACGCCGGTCACGCCTTTGGCCTGTTTCGGGCACAGGTTGAAGGAGAACCGCAAACAGTGCTTGGTGATCATCACCGGCACTTCGCCCAGCTCTTCGTGAGCCTCGTAGGCGGCGTCGATCAACTGCACACCGTGGCGGTGATAAAACGCCCGGGCCTTCTCGTTGTAGACGTTGGCCAGGAACGACAGGTGCGATTCCGGATACACCGGCGGCGGGCTGCTTTCGGCCTTGCGCGCACCGCGTGGGTGGGCAGCGATCCGTGCTGCGGTCAGCGCCTCGATGGCCTCACGGCGCAGAGCCTTGAGCTGCGAGTTGGGGATGAAGAACGCCTGCGGTGCATCCAGCTCGATAGCGCTGGCGTGGTACTGGGTGGTGCCCAGTTGGCCGAGCAGGTCATGCAGTTGATCGAGCGCCTGTTGCGGCTTGTTGGCTGGGCCAAACGGGCCGTCGAGGGCGACGCTGACGCTGATGCCTTCTTCACTGGTGGCGGTCAGCTGCAGACGCTGCTCGCTCAGTTGCGCCTGCCAGGCCACGCCGACCCGGCGCTCCGCGGAGGTGCGCTGCAAGGCCTGCTGCCAGTTGTGATCGAGGTTGCGCGACAGCGGATGGTTCGGCTTGAGCCGGTACATGCCATCCGGCATCTCGTTGGGCTCGACCCGGTAACGGTAGCGCGGTGCACCGTCTTCCTCGAACTCGCCCTTGAGCTCGGCGATGTTGGCGCGGAAACCCACCACTTCGCGCTTGACCAGCACGTTGAGGCCGTCACCGTTGCTCAATGGCACCTCGGTGACCACCTGCATGTCACGCTTGCCGACCTTTTCCACCACGCCTACCGGCAGGCCGGTGAAGGTGGGCGAGTCGAACGCGCCGATGTCGATCTTGCGGTCGCTGACGAAATAGTCAGTGCTGCCGCGGTGGAAGGTCTTGTCCGGGTCGGGCATGAAGAAGTGGTCGGTGCGGCCACTGGAAGCTCGCGCCAGCTCGGGGCGGTTCTCCAGAATCGCATCGAGCTCTTTGCGGTAATGGGCAGTGATGTTCTTCACATAGCCCATGTCCTTGTAGCGGCCCTCGATCTTGAACGAGCGCACGCCGGCATCGACCAGATCGCTGAGGTTGGCGGTCTGGTTGTTATCTTTCATCGACAGCAGGTGCTTCTCGAACGCTACTACTCGGCCCTGATCATCCTTGAGGGTGTACGGCAAGCGGCAGGCCTGCGAGCAGTCGCCACGGTTGGCACTGCGCCCGGTCTGCGCCTGGGAGATATTGCACTGGCCGGAGAACGCCACGCACAGCGCGCCATGGATGAAGAACTCGATGGCCGCATCGGTTTCGCTGGCAATCGCGCGGATCTCTTGCAGGTTGAGTTCACGCGCCAGCACCAGCTGGGAGAAGCCGGCCTGATCGAGGAAACGCGCCCGAGCCAGGGTGCGGATGTCGGTCTGGGTGCTGGCGTGCAGCTCGATCGGCGGGATGTCCAGCTCCATCACCCCAAGGTCCTGCACGATCAACGCATCGACGCCGGCATCGTACAGCTGATGGATCAGCTTGCGCGCTGGCTCCAGCTCGTTGTCATGGAGGATGGTGTTGATGGTGGTGAACACCCGCGCATGGTAGCGCCGGGCGAACTCGACCAGTTCGGCGATCTCGCTGACTTCGTTGCAGGCGTTATGCCGCGCGCCGAAGCTCGGGCCGCCGATATAGATGGCGTCAGCGCCGTGCAGGATGGCTTCGCGGGCAATCGCCACGTCGCGGGCAGGGCTGAGCAGTTCCAGGTGATTCTTGGGCAAGGACATGGCTTTATTTTTTCGGGCTGTCACGGTTTAGGCGGGCATTGTAACGGTGAAACGCTCACGCGGCACCTGCGCACTGCCCGATGGTGAGTCGGTAATGGTCAATTAGCTTGAACGCCTGCGCTTGCCACCCGGTCGTACCTGAAAACATAGCCCGACCGACCGTGATGAGGCCCCGACCATGAGCGACACCCCGACCGACCCTAGCGGCCAGGCCATCAGCCTGAGCTTGAACGGAACGCCCCGGCAGCTGCAGGTGCAGCCCTGGACCACCTTGCTTGACCTGCTGCGCGAGCAGCTCGACCTGACCGGTACCAAGAAAGGCTGCGACCACGGCCAGTGCGGTGCCTGCACGGTGCTGCGCAATGGCCGCCGGGTCAACGCCTGCCTGACCCTGGCGATCATGTGCGATGGCGACCAGCTGACCACCATCGAAGGGGTCGCCGACGGCGACAGCCTGCACCCGCTGCAACAAGCCTTCATCGAGCATGATGCCTTCCAATGCGGCTACTGCACCCCCGGGCAGATCTGCTCGGCGCTGGGCATGGCCAACGAAGGCCGCGTGCGCAGCCGTGACGATATCAAGGAAGCCATGAGTGGCAACCTGTGCCGCTGCGGTGCCTACAGCAATATTCTCGATGCCGTGGAAGCGACCTTGCCGTTGATTCATGGAGGGCCGCGGCCATGACTCCGTTCCAGTACAGCAAGCCCACCAGCATCGACGCCGCTTTGGCCCTGACCGGCCCACAGGCGCGGTTTATCGCTGGCGGCACCAACCTACTCGACCTGATGAAAGAAAACCTCGACCAGCCCGAACACCTGATCGACATCACCGGCCTGCCGCTGGACCAGATCAGCGAAACCGAGGCGGGCGGGCTGCTGGTCGGTGCGCTGGTAAGCAACGCCGAACTGGCCTGGCATCCCCTCGTCGAACAGGCCTATCCGCTGCTCAGCCAGGCGATCCTGGCTGGTGCTTCGCCGCAGTTGCGTAACATGGCCAGCACTGGTGGCAACCTGCTGCAGCGCACCCGTTGCTACTACTTCTATGACGCCGGCACGCCGTGCAACAAGCGCGAACCTGGCTCGGGCTGCCCCGCCCGTGATGGCCTCAACCGCATCCATGCGATTCTCGGCGCCAGTGACAGCTGCGTTGCGGTGCACCCCTCGGACATGTGTGTGGCGCTGGCAGCGCTTGAGGCGCGGGTACATGTGCAGGGCAAGGCTGGCGTGCGCCAGATCGATTTTGGGGACTTCCACCGCCTGCCGGGTAACAGCCCGCAGCGCGACAACCAACTGGCCGACGATGAACTGATCACCGCCATCGAGCTGCCGGCGCCGCAGTTCAGCCTGCACAGCCACTACCTCAAGGTGCGTGATCGGGCCTCCTATGCGTTTGCGCTGGTCTCGGTTGCTGCCGCGCTGGAACTGGACGGCGACAAGATCGTCAGCGCCCGGCTGGCGCTTGGCGGCGTCGCCCACAAGCCTTGGCGCAACCCAGCGGTGGAGCAGATGCTGCAGGGCCGCGCTGCCACCGGCGAGAGCTTCGCCGCTGCGGCGGACATGCTCCTGGCTGATGCCCAGCCACTGGCGCACAACGCCTTCAAGATCAAGCTGGCCCACGCGGCCATCGTCCGCGCCTTCACTGAAGCTGCCGCAACAGGAGTTGCCTGATGAATACCTTGAAACCCGTTAGCGGCCAGCCCATGGATCGCGTCGACGGCCCGGCCAAGGTCACCGGTCAGGCCCGTTACGCGGCCGAATACCCCACCCCTGATTTGCTCCACGGCAGCGTGGTCTCGAGCACCATCGCCCGCGGCCGCGTGCGTCATATCGACTGCGAGGCAGCATTGCGCCTGCCAGGCGTGGTGGCGGTGCTGCACCATCAGAACCGGCCAAAGCTGGCGGGCGAAGACGAGCAGTACGAAGACGCTGATTCGGCCGATGGCTCGCCGTTTCGCCCGCTATACAACGACCGTGTGCTCTACAGCGGTCAGCCGCTGGCACTGGTCGTCGCCGACAACCTCGAACTGGCCCGGCATGCCGGCACGCTGGTGCGCATCGAATACGAAACCGACGCCCATCAGACCGATCTGCTCGCCGGGCAGGCCCATCCCGCGCCGGCTGAGCTTCCCAGACCCCGCGGCGACTTCCAGCAAGCCTATGACGCTGCACAGGTGCGGGTCGATGCTACTTACAGCACCCCGATCGAGCATCACAACCCGATGGAGCCGCACGCGTCCACGGTCATCTACCACCCAGGCGGTAATCTGGAAGTCCACGACAAGACCCAAGGCACGCAGAATTGCCGTGATTATCTGCACAGCGTGTTCGGCCTGCCCAAGGAGAAACTGCGAGTATTCGCGGCCTATGTCGGCGGCGCGTTCGGCTCTGGTTTGCGCCCGCAGTATCAGTTGCCACTGGCCGTGATGGCGGCGCTGCAACTGCAGCGCTCAGTGCGCGTCACCCTGACGCGCCAGCAAATGTTCACCTTCGGCTACCGCCCACGCACTGTGCAGCAGTTGCGCCTGGCCGCTGACGCGCAGGGCAAGCTGCAGGCGATCCATCACGCCGCTACCGGCCAGACCTCGCGCTTCGAAGACTTCAGCGAGCACGTAGTCGAGTGGAGCGGCATGCTCTACCAGTGTGACAACGTGGCCATGGACTACCGCCTGGTGCCGCTGGATGTCTACACGCCGCTGGATATGCGTGCGCCTGGCGCGGCGCTGGGCTTGATTGGCCTGGAATGTGCGATGGACGAGCTGGCGGTGGAACTGGGCATGGACCCGGTCGAGTTACGCCGGCAGAACTTTGCCGAGAGCAACGGCAACGAAGGTAAACCGTATTCCAGCAAAGCTCTGCTGGACTGCTATAGCCAAGGTGCCGAACGCTTTGGCTGGGCCGCGCGCAATCCGCAGCCACGCAGCATGCGCGAAGGCCATGAGCTGATCGGCTGGGGTATGGCCGGCGGGGTCTGGGAAGCGATGCAGATGAAAGCCAGCGCCCGTGCGCGCCTCGATGCCCACGGCCAGTTGGTGGTTAGCAGCGCGACCACCGATATCGGCACCGGCACCTATACCGTGATGACCCAGATCGCCGCCGACGCGATGGGCATGGCGCCGGCTGAGGTGACCTTTCTGCTGGGGGATTCGGCGCTGCCGACCGCACCGTTGCAGGGGGGCTCGTTCACCGTGTCGTCGGTCGGTTCAGCGGTGCGCCAGGCCTGTGAAGTGCTGCGTGGCAAACTGCTGATGGCGGCGCGTAGCTGTTATCCGGAGCTGGCCGGACATCCGGCTGAGGACATGGTTATCAGTGAGGGTGAGCTGCACGTGGGTCGCCGCCGTTATCCGCTGGGCGAGATACTGCCGCGCAGTGGCCTGGAGGCGAAGGTGGTGTGCGAGCCCGATGCCCGCCGTGACGGCTATGCAACGGCAACGCACTCAGCGGTATTCGTTGAGGTGCGGGTCGATGAGGAGCTCGGTACGGTGCGTCTTGGGCGGGTGGTCAGTGCGATTGCAGCGGGGCGGGTGATCAATCCAAAGATGGCCCGCAGCCAGATTCTCGGTGGGGTGGTGTGGGGCGTCAGCATGGCGCTGCATGAAGAGACCTTGATCGACCATGAACTGGGCCGCTACATGAACCACAACCTGGCGGAGTACCACATTCCGGTACAGGCGGATTTCGCCGATATCGATGTGCTGTTCGTGGATGAACCGGACGAGATCGTCAACGCCCTCGGCTCCAAGGGCGTCGGTGAGATCGGTATCGTCGGGGTGCCGGCGGCGGTGGCCAATGCGGTGTATCACGCTACTGGCAAGCGGATGCGTGAGTTCCCGTTGACTATTGATCGAGTGCTTGGTTGAGGCTGACTCCGGCTGCAGCGGCCTGGATCGAGGCTGCTGCAGCCGGGGCAGGGGTCAGAACTGGTATTCCATGCCGGCGCCGGCGTACCAGGAGCGGCCGGGGGCTGCTTCGTAGTAGCGGCGGTTGGTGTTGTCGCCGACGATGATCGAGCCCACATACTGGCGGTCAGTCAGGTTGTCCAAGCGAATCAGTTGATGGAAGGTCCACGGCCCCATGGTTTGCTCGAATCGGGTGCGCCAGTTGAATACGGTATAGCTTGGGGCTGCTTTCCACTCATTGCTGTCTTCGACATAGACCTTGCTGCGGTATTGACCTTCAAGGCCCATGCTGATGCCTGGACGGGGTTTCCACACCAGCTCACTGAACAAGCTGTTACTCGGCACGCCCGGCAGTTTGTTGCCTTTATCGACATTACCGAATGACTCGTCGTAGGTGGCATCGAGGAAGGTATAGGCGATGTTGGCCTGCCAATATTCACTCAGCTCACGTTGCACGCCCAGTTCCAGGCCACGGCGCAGCGTTTTGCCTGCGTTGTAGTAACTGGTGCGGCCGTCCTTTGAACCGGAGATCACGACTTCGTCCTCAGTCTGGATTTCAAATACTGCGAGGTTGATCCGCGTACGCTCGTCCGGGCGGGCCTTCAGACCTATTTCATACTGCGTGCTGGTCGCGGGCTTGAGGTTGAAGTTGAAGCCCTCGGCATCCCCCGGCGCGTAGGCCATCTCGGCCTGCGTCGGGGTCTCGAACGCCTTGCCAGCGCTGACGTAGCCGTGCAGCTCAGGGGTGAAGGCGTACATCACCGACAGTGTCGGCGTGGTGCGTTGATACTTTTTCGAGCCGCTGGAATCGCCATTGGCCAGGTACTTGTCGTTGACCTCCATTTCCATGCTGCTGCGGCGCACGCCAGCATCCACGGTCCAGCGGTCGAGCTCCCAGTGAGCTTGTAGATAAGGGTCGAGGCTGGTGGCGGTGTCTTTCTCGTCGCGACGCAGTTCACCTTTGACGCCCAGCGTGTCGCCGCTGAAGTTCTGGAAGCCGCGGCGGTCGTCCGTGCTGCGGTCGTAATCGGCGCCGGCGGTGAGGGTCAGGGCACCGTAGGCGACTTCGACCGGTTGAATCCAGCGCAAGGTGCCACCGTGGAACTCCCGGTCGAAATCGACCACGCCGCCACCGCGCTGGTTTGCCGCAGTGATCACGCCGTTGATATCTCTCGGAATGGACAGATACTGAATCACACTGCGCTTGCCCGCATACAGATTGAACTGCAAGGTCGCGTCACCGAAATATCGCTCGTAATTCATCCCCACTTGCTGGTGATGGATGCTTTTGCGCGTGTTGTATTCTTCGGCGCGGCTGCTCACTGAGCGCGGATCAGCCTTGTAACCTTGCCAGGTCTGCCCCAGCGGGTCCTGCGTGCCGTTCTGCTCCAAAGTGCTGAAGATCAATGCCAGGCGGCTGTCTTCATCGGGGCGCACATGCACCTTGGCAAAGGTCTGGTCGCGCCGGGCCGCACTGTGGTCGCGGTAGCCATCGGTGTCCAAGCGAGAAGCATCGAGGACGAACCCGGCATAGTCATTGCCACCCTCACCGTAGACATGGTTCTTGTTGAAGCCATCGCTGCCAAAGGTGGTGTCGACGCCGACTTTGGGCGCCCCGGCGCCATCGCGGGAGAACATCTGGATCACGCCGCCGGCATTGCTGCCGTAGATCGCCGACGCAGGGCCGCGCAGCACTTCGATGCGCTCGGCCACATCTAGGTTGAGCGAAGCTGCCTGGCCCTGGCCATCGGGCGTACTTGCCGGGATTCCATCGCTGAGCAGCTTGATCCCGCGAATGCCAAATGCCGATCGAGCGCCATACCCGCGAGAAGATATCTGCAGGTCCTGGGCGTAGTTCTGACGGTTCTGCACCACCAGCCCGGGCACGCGATTGAGCGCCTCGGACAAATTGACCCCCAACTGGCCATCAGCGATCTGCGCGCGTTCCACGGTGTCGATGGAGTAGGGCAGGTCGAAGCTCTGGTTGGGTGCATAGGTGCCCGTGACTACCACCGGCTCGAGCAGGTTGAAGGTGGTTGCAGGCTCGGCATGGGCCAGGCTGCACAGGCCGAGGGTTGGCAGTAGAACGGTGAAATGGCGACGCATGGGGCTTCCTGCAGCTTGAAACGGTGATAAAAGTGCGGCTTACGCGGTCCCCGTAGGAGCGGCCTTGTGTCGCGAAAGGGCTGCGTAGCGGCCCCAGGATCTGCGCCACGCCGCAAAATCGCCGGGGCCGCTACGCGCCCCTTTCGCGACACAAGGCCGCTCCTACAGGGGGATCGCGTCAGGCTTTGGCGGCCATTGCGGTTACTTCGACGCGCATGCCTTCCACTGCCAGTGCGGCCACGCCAACGGCGGCCCGGACCGGCCATGGCTGGCTGAAGAAGCGCTGGTAGACCTCGTTGAATGCAGGCCGGTCGGCCATGTCGGTGAGGTAGATGGTCAAGTGCAGCACACGGTCCATGGAACTGCCAGCGCGCTCCAGGGCAGTTTTCAGCGCCTGCAGAGTGCATTCGCTTTGCTCGACAATCCCGCCCAGCTCCAGGCTGCCGTCTGCCCGGGTCGGGATCTGCGTGCTCACCAGCAAATTGCCGAAGCCGGTCACGTCGGACGAGATCGACTCCGGGTCTGGGTCTGGAATGAAGGTGATGTCTGCATTTGCCATGGGAATAGATGCCTAGCACGGGAGGAAAGGCGCAAGCCTACGTGAGCGAGCCGGGCCGGTCGAGCCGCCGCTGGGCCATTGAAATTGAAATAGTAGGCATTGCCGGTCAGAATCGCGGCCATTTGGCCGAGCGCACAGCCTCGGTTATGCAGAAGGAACAGGGCTTGAACGAACACACACTGTCGCAGCGCCTGGAACGGGTCGCGGCGAACGTGCCGGCATCTGCGCGGCTGGCGGATATTGGCTCGGACCACGGTTACCTGCCGGTGGCGTTGATGCTGCGCGGGGCGATCGAGTTTGCCGTGGCTGGCGAAGTGGCGCAGACGCCGTTTCACTCGGCGCAGCGCAAGGTGCGTAAAAATGGCCTGGAGCAGCGTATCGCCGTGCGCCTGGCGGATGGCCTGGCGGCGATCGAAGCGAGTGACCGGATCGATGTGGTCAGCCTGTGCGGTATGGGCGGCGAGACCATGTGCGAGATATTCGAGCGCGGCAAGAATCACCTGGCTGGCAGCGAGCGGTTGATCATGCAGCCCAACGGTGGCGAGCAGGAGCTGCGCACTTGGCTGATGAACAACGGTTACCGCATCGAGCATGAAGAGGTCCTGCGCGAGAACCGCTTCGACTACGAGATCATCGTTGCCGTGCCGGCTGCTGACGTGGTCTACACGCCGCAGCAGCTATTGTTTGGCCCGCGCTTGATGGAGCAGCGCAGCGAGGCGTTTCTGGGCAAGTGGCGCCGCGTGCTGCGTCAGCGCCAGCAGACCCTGGCGCACTTCGAGCATGCGCAAGAGGTGCCGCAGGCCAAGGCCCGGCTGTTCAGCAAGCAGGTCGAGTGGATTACTCAACTGCTGGCCGGGGCCTGATCGATTACATCTGCGAGCAGTTACCCATCTCGCGGAAGCTGATGTCGTGGCGCTGGCCTTGCTGGTCCAGATAGGCCATCCGCGCGGTGCCCACCTTGCAGTCTTCGATGTCGCTTGCCGGTGTAATGGAAATCACCTTGGCAACGTCCAACGGCATGCCGTAGTGGTATTGCTCAACCGCTGCGGGTACTGGTTGTTGATTGCCCTGGTCGGCGTAGGCAACGGTGGTAGTCACTGAGCTGAGAAGGGCAAAAATTGTGATAACGGCTTTCATGATGAGCTCCTCTTACGTATGAGCCATGATGCATTGCTTGGCGATTCACAATAAATGGCCTGCAACGTGATAGATTGCTGCTCTTGATGTACGAATTAAATTTCAGGAGCGCGCTTCCATGGACATGCTGCATGCCATGCGGACTTTCACCCGGGTAGTCGATTGCGGCAGTTTCGCGGGCGCCGCCAATGCCCTCGACATCTCTGCCGCCCAGGTCTCACGCATCGTCGCCGAGCTTGAAAACCAGTTGCAGACCCGCCTGCTGCACCGCACCACCCGGCGCCTGCGCATGAGCGAGGCGGGCGAGCGTTTCCTTGAGCGGGCGCGGCAGATCCTGTTGCTCAGTGAAGAGGCCATGGACGAGGCGCGCGGCGCGCACCTTACCCCGCGCGGGCGGCTGCGGGTGCACTCCACCCATGGCTTGGGCCTGCTGATGATGCCGCTGGTGGCGGCCTATCAGGCGGCCTGCCCGGAAGTGGTGATGGAGCTGACCCTGTCGCAGCGCAACCCCGATCCGCTCGATGAGGGCCACGACGTGGTCATCACCATCGGCCGCGGCTTGCCGGATTCGCAGCTGATTGCCATCCCCCTGGGCGGCATCTACAGCATCCTTTGTGCCTCACCTGACTATCTGGCGCGTCACGGCGTGCCCGAGCGACCAGAGGACCTGCAGCAGCATGTGTGTATGCGCATGGGCGACCCATTGTTCGAAGAGGACTGGGTATTTGAGCAAGCGGCCGAGAGCTGCGTGATTCAACCGCAGCAGACCTTCCTGACCAACGTCGCGGATGCCATGTTGCAGGCTACCGAGCTGGGTATGGGGATTGGCTTGATTCCGTATTTTTCCGCGACCAGGGCCATCGAGCAGGGACGGCTATGCCGGGTATTAGCGCCACATCGTCTGCGGCAGCGGGAGATTTATGCGATCTATCCGTCCCGGCACTATCTGGATGCCAAGGTGCGGACCTGGCTGGACATGCTCAAGGAGCAACTGCCGCTGATGTTCCAGGCGCATGAACAGGTAGTCGAAGAACAGCGCCACTGGCGCTGATTGAACTGAAGCGCGGCGCTGCAGGTTTCCCCACAGCGCCCCTGCAATCAATGATCGTCTTGTTCGGCACTGCTCGAGTCGCTTGGCCCAGGGGTCTTGCCATCTGCGCCATCGGAGTCGGTACCGGTATCGCTGCTGTCGTTATCCGGGCTGCCGCCGGGCGTATTGACGCTGCTGCCGTCACCGGCGGTGCTGCCACGCGGCTGGTCGCCAGAGGACTGCTCAGTGGTGGTCTTGCCGCTGTTCATGTCAGTGGCGGCAATGCTGACGGTGGAGGCAAGGCCCAACGACAGGGCGAGAACTAACGGAAGCGGGCGGAAGCGAACCATGGTGAATCTCCTGTAAGGATGATCGTCATGTGTTCGGCCACGCCAGCGGGGGCAGGGTGCCCGTCGGGCGACGAGCGGTCATGCCCCCGGCGCGGGTCAGGCGTGTTCTGCAGCAGGCGCCGGCGCCTGGGTTTCAGCCATCGACGGGTGCTCCTGCACGGCATGGCGCAGTTCTTCGGTCACCCGCAGTTCGGCGCCACTCGGCGAGAACGTGGTGCTCGCAGCAAACGGCGCGGGATGCTCCGGTGCCGGGCGCTTGCCACGGCGCCAGAGGAAGAAGCTGACCATGGCCAGGTTGATCACGGCAAAGGCCCAGAACAGGCCGACTTCACCATACGAGGTCATCACCGGCGAAATCGCCAGCGGCGCCATTGCCGAGCCCAGCGAGTTGATCAGCAGCAGGCCCTGGATCATCGGCACCAGCGCATCCGCCGGGGCGCGGTCGGCAGCGCTGCTGACCGACACCGGGTACACCGCGAACACACAGCCGCCGAGCAGGAACAGCATTGCCGGCAACAGCACCGAGTTGGCCGGCAGCAGGCCGATCACCAGCGACAGCACGGTGCACAGCGCGGCCAGCGTGATCAGCACATCCTGGCGGTCCTTGCGGTCCGACCAGCGCCCCACCGGATACTGCAGCAGCATGGCGCCGAGAATCACCCAGGCCATCATGGTGCCGACTTCACCTACCGCCAGCCCGATACGCTGCAAGTACAGCGGCAACAAGGTATACACCGCGGCGATTGCCACGCCCGAACCAAAGCAACCGACCAGGCCGGTAGGGGCTACGCCCAGCAGTTGCCGGGGTTTGAGCGGTTCGACCTGATCGAGCACCGGCGATACCTGCGGCAGGATCACGATCGGCAGCACCGACAGCGCCGCCAGCATGCCGGCAACCATGTATGGCGCGCTGGCGCCCAGGCCAGTGATCTCGCCCAACGCAGCCTGGGCCAGCACGCCAGCACCGTAGAAGGCGATCATGTAAAGGGCCAGCAGACGCCCGCGGATCTTCGCGTCGCCGGCCATCAGCAACCAGCTTTCAATCACCAGAAACACGCCGACGGCAGCCCAGCCGTTGATCAGGCGCATGGCCATCCACCAGATGGTGTCGTAGAACAGGCCCTGCATCAGGCTGGTGGCGGCGATCAGCGCGGCGAAGCTGCTGTAGGCACGGATGTGGCCGATGCGCAGGATCAGCCGGTCATTGAACAGGGCGCCCAGGGTCAGGCCGATGAAGTAGGCCGAAGAGACGATACCGATCATCGTCGCCGATTCGCCCGCCGTACCCAGTTGCAGTGTGGTCAACGAAGACATGAAACCATTGCCCAGGGCCATGATGAACAGCCCAAGCAGGGGCGCCAGCGCCATGGCCAGCAAACGCGGAGACATACATACCTCAAGAAGAAATCAGCAGATGTGTGCCTTTTTGCCGCGCAGGCTGGGCCGGGCCATTGCGGACCGGTAGCGAGGGTGCCTGTAGCAGGGTGACTGGCGAAAAGGAGGCGCGATTTTAAGCGTTATCCTGGATTTGCCAAGGGGGCTGGCCCTGCGACCATCCGCCGCAGGATCAGCGGTCGGCGTGTTGATGCAGCAGCCCGCGCTGTCAGGCGTGGCCATCCGCCAGCCGTGGCGGCTGAAACAACTGCCGAATCAACTCGCGCAACCAGCGATTGCCGCTGTCCTGGTGGTAGCGTGCGTGCCAGTGCTGCTTGACCGTGAAGCCGTCGACCGCAAGCGGGCAATCGGTCATCTGCAGGCCATGCATGGCGGCGAGTGTCTGGCCGATATGCCGAGGGAGCGTCGCGATCAGGTCGGTCGAGCCGACCACCATGCCCAGCCCGAGAAAACCGGGTAGCTCAAGCATCACCCGGCGCTCGATGCCGGCCCTGGTCAGAGCCGCCTCGAGCAGTTTCTGGCCGGTGCCGGCACTGACTTGCACGTGTCCCTCGGTCCGGTAGCGGGTGATGCTCATGGGCTCCCCGTCAGTGGCATGTTTGGGGTTGCTCAGGCACACCCAGTCCTGCTCGAACAACACCTGCTGGTACATGCCGCCGCCCAGCCAGGGCACAAAACCAATGGCCAGGTCGGCCTCGCCTGATTCCAGCGCGCTTTCGGTATTGCCGTCGATGCGTGCCGCTTCCAGGCGGATGCCCGGCGCGTGCGAGCGCAGATGATTGAGGATGCGCGGCAGCAAGGTGATGTGGCTGGCATCGCTGACGCATAAGCGAAAACGCCGCTGCGCGGTCGCGGCGATGAATTGTGGCTCGGAGGCGGTCAGTCGGCGCAGCGATTCGAGCACCTCGCGGCACGGCCCGATCAACTGGTCGGCCCGCGGCGTGGGCGCCATGCCGCCGGGGGTGCGTACAAACAAGGGGTCGTTCAGTTGCTCGCGCAGGCGTGCCAGCCAGATGCTGATGGTCGGCTGGCTCTGGCCCAGTTGCTCGGCGGCGCGGGTCACGCTGCGGCAGTTGTAGAGGACATCGAACAGGCGCAGCAGCTTGGGATCTGGCAGGGCATCCAACGGGGTCATTATTGTAATTCTCAATAGTGCTATTGAGGCCATTGTATAGCCCAAATAAGCCCGCCTGCCTAATGTAGTCGCAAAGCACAGGAGGCTTGCGACGTGAAAATCTGCATTCTTGGAGCCGGCGCCCTCGGTTGCGCCATTGGCGCTGCCTTGAGCGAGGCGGGGCACGAAACCTGGTTGTTGAACCGCGGCCAGGCGCATGTCGCTGCGATCAACCAGCACGGCCTGCACGTCAACGATGAGCGTGGCGAGCGCCACGTGCGGGTCAACGCCAGCGTCGATGCCGAAGAGATCGGCGCGGCCGATCTGGTGGTGGTGCTGGTCAAGTCGTTCCATACCGCTGAAGCGATTGCCGGCGCCACTGCCTTGATCGGCCCGCAGACACTGGTGCTGTCACTGCAGAACGGCCTGGGTCACGAGGACATCCTGGCCGAGGCGGTCGGTCGCGAGCAGGTATTGGCCGGCAAGACCTACGTCGGTGGCGTGCTGCTGGCGCCCGGCTCGATCCGCGCCGGGGTAGCCGGCAAGCAGACCTTTATCGGCGAGCTCGACGGCCAGTTGACGCCACGGGTGCAAGCCATTGCCGACGCCTTCAACGGCGCCGGGCTGGCCACCAGTGTCAGCGACAACATCCTCGGCACCATGTGGGACAAGCTGTTGGTCAACGTCGCCACCGGCGCGCTCAGCGGCATCACCATGCTCAGCTATGGCCAGCTGTACAGCGAACCGCTGCTCGAGAGCACGGCCAAGGCAGCGGTGGCCGAAGCCATCGCGGTCGCCGAGCGGGCCGGTATCCGCCTCAGCCTGACCAGCCCAGAAGCTGCCTGGCAACTGGCTGCCGAAGGCCTGCCGGCGAGTTTTCGCACCTCGATGCTGCAGAGCCTGGAAAAAGGCTCGATCACCGAAATCGACTTCATCAACGGCTCCGTCGTGCGCTGGGGCCAGCGCCATGGCGTGCCCACGCCGGTCAACGCGACCCTGGTGGCCTGCATCAAAGGCATCGAACGCGCCATGGCCGACTATCAAAAGAGGGACTTCAAGTGACTGCCAAAGCCTACCTCGAACACGTTGCATTCTTCGTCAAGGACATCCACTGGCACATCGGCTTTTTCAGCGAGGTGTGCGGCATGACCATGCGTGAAGTCCAGGGCAGCCTCGAGCAGCCTGCGCAGTACTGGACCCTGGGCGGTTTGCAGTTCATCCATCAGCCGGATTTTGCCGGCCCGGAAGGGCGCATGGCCCACCTGGGCATCATGTGCGAAGACCTCGAGGCCAGCTTGGCTGCTGCGCAGCGCTTCGGCGTCACGCCATTGCCGCAAGGCTTCAACTGGTTTCGCCTGCCGGATGGCCTGGCGATCGAGCTGATTCAGGCCCGGCCGGTCAGCTGCGTAGCCCAGGCATTGGCGATTGACCCACGTGCACAGGAGCAAGCATGAACGTAGTGGAAAAATTCTGGGACGATGCCCGTGAAGGCGACGAGTGCATCAGCCCAAGCTATACCGTGACCCGTGAGCGCATTCTGGCCTATGCCGACCTTACCGGTGATCACACCCCGGTCCATGTCGACGAGGCTTACGCCAACGCCAGCCACTTTGGCTGCCTGGTTGCCCATGGCTTGTTCGGCCTGTCGATTGCCGACGGCCTCAAGACCCAATGCGAATACCGCTTCGTGCCCGGCATGTCGCTGGGCTGGACCTGGGACTTCCTCCTGCCGATCAAGGTCAACGACGTGCTCCACGTGCGCATGCGCGTCGGCTCGATGCGCGCAAGCAAGAGCCGCCCAGGCTGGGGCATCGTGGTCTTGCCGTCGGAGCTGATCAACCAGCACGGCGAAGTGGTGCAGCGTGGCGAGCACCGGTTGATGGTCCCAAGGAGGGCGCAGGCATGAGTCAGGCATTACCACTCGCGGGAATCCGCGTCATCGATTACAGCCACTTTCTCGCCGGCCCTTACGTTGGCCGCTGCCTGGCTGCGCTGGGCGCCGAAGTGATCAAGGTCGAGCGCCCAGGCACAGGTGACGCGGGCCGCCAGCATGCCTTCACCCTGGACGAGCAGCAGAGCGGTTACTTTCTGCAGCTGAACATGGGCAAGCAGGGCGTCAGCGTCAACATGCGCGACCCGCGCGGCAAGGCCTTCATGCAGCGCCTGACCGACTCGGCCGACGTCTTCATCGAAAACTACCGGCCCGGTGCACTGGAAAAGCTCGGTCTGGGCTACAGCGAGCTGTCGGCGCGCAACCCGCGGCTGGTCTATTGCTCGATCTCGGCCTATGGCCACACCGGGCCTGATGCGCACCGCGCAGGCTTCGGCCTGATCGCCGAAGCCAAGAGCGGCATCATGCAGATGGTCGGCGTACCCGGCGAGGCGCCGCCGTTGCTGCGTATTTCGCTGGGTGACATGTACACCGGCATTCATGCCGTAGCTGCAATCAACGCGGCGTTGTTGGGCCGGGTCGGCAGTGGCCGCGGCCAGCATATCGACATGGCCCTCTACGACACGCTGGTGTCGATGCACGAATACGCCGTGCAGTGCTACACGCTGTCCGACGGCACCGTGCTGCCCGAGCAGACCGGGCATGACATGCCGACGTCGACCCTGTACGGGGTGTTCCGCGCCGCCGATGGTGACCTGGTGATCGCCGCGCAGGTGGACGACGCCTGGCAGCGCTTCGCCGCCATGCTCGAAGCCAACGGCGGCCCGAGCGGCTTTGGCAGTGACAGCCGCTTCCACAGCCTGAACGGGCGCAACGCCAATCGCGAGGATATTCTGGCGGTGGTGCGCGAGTGGGTCGGCGCGCGGCAGGTGGCGGATATCCTCGCCTTGCTCGACGGCATCGACATCCCCAGCGCCAAGGTCCAGCGCATTGACGAGGTGCTCGCCGACCCGCAGATCAAAGCCCGCAACATGGTCATCGAGCAGGAGCACCCGCGCTACGGCACCTTGCGCCTGCCCAACCTGCCGTTTCGCTTTTCGGACTGCGATACCACCATTCACCAGGTCGCCCCGGACCTCGGCCAGCACAACGCCGAAATCGCCGCCGGGCTTGGTTTCAGCCCTGAACAGATCGCTGCGATGCAGGCAGATGGGGTCTTGTTCAGCCACGGAGATGCAGCATGACTGACCGCTATGCAGTGATCGGGCGGCCGATCAATCACACCAAGTCGCCGCTGATTCACGGCCTGTTTGCCCAGGTCAGCGAGCAGGTACTTGAATACGGCGCCATCGAAGGCCAACTCGACGGCTTCGAAGCGCAGGTACTGGGCTTTCGCGAGTCGGGCGGGTTGGGCATGAACATCACCGCGCCGTTCAAGCTGCGCGCGTTCGAGCTGGCCGACCGGCGCAGCGAGCGCGCCCAGTTGGCCGGTGCCGCCAACGCGCTGAAGTTCGAAGACGGGCGCATCGTTGCGGAAAACTTCGATGGCATCGGCTTGCTTCGCGACATCGAAAGCAACCTTGGCCAGCCGCTGCGCAACCGCCGCGTGCTGTTGCTCGGCGCCGGTGGTGCGGTGCGTGGTGCGCTGCTGCCGTTTCTGCAGGCAGCGCCGTTGGAGCTGGTCATCGTCAACCGCGATATGTCCAAGGCCGTGGCGCTGCGCAATGAAGTCGACCACCCGCTGCTGCGCATCAGCCGTTACGAAGAGCTGCAGGGCGAGACCTTCGATATCGTTATCAATGCCACCTCGGCCAGCCTCAGCGGCGAGCTGCCGCCGGTGCCTGCTGACGTATTGAACGGTGCCCAGCTAGCCTACGAGCTGGCCTACGGCAAAGGCCTCACGCCATTCCTGCGGCTGGCCCGCGAGCAGGGCGTGCCGAACCTGGCTGACGGCGTCGGTATGCTGGTCGAGCAGGCGGCAGAGGCGTTTGCCTGGTGGCGCGGGGTGCGGCCTGAGACGCGCGCTGTGATCAACCAACTGACCATCCCCCTCGAGTAGCGCCATGAGCGCCAATATCCTGATGCTGCACGGCATCAACCACAACATGTTCGGCAAACGTGACCCACGCCAGTACGGCACGGCCACGCTGGCAGACATCGATCAGGCCTTGCAGGCGCTGGGTGAGGAACTCGGCGCGCGCATCGAGAGCTTCCAGAGCAACTACGAAGGGGCGATGTGCGAGCGTATTCACCAGGCCTACGAAGAGCGGGTCGATGCGGTGCTGATCAATGCCGGGGCCTGGACCCACTACAGCTACGGCATTCGCGATGCGCTGGCGATTCTGGAAGTGCCGGTGGTGGAAGTGCACATGTCGAACATCCATGCCCGCGAGGCGTTCCGGCATCACTCGGTATTCGCCGAAGTGGTGCGCGGGCAGATCTGTGGATTTGGTGTCGACACCTATCTGCTGGCCTTGCGTGCGGCGATGGGCATGCTCTGATTGACGCTGACCTGTTAGCGCTTTTATCAACGCCAGAACGCCGGGCGCGGGGCAGCTGGGGCATACTGGGATCTTTTCCAGGCGATCGGCACTGATCGCCGTTGAGGGCAAGGCATGCTGGCTTCGTTGTTCGCTGTTCTGGCACCGGTGTTTATCGTCGCGGGCATTGGCTACGGCTGGGCCCGCAGCGGTATCGACTACCCCACCGAATTCATCGCCCGGCTGGTGATGAACATCGGCACCCCAGCCTTGGTGCTGTCGACCTTGAGTCGGACCAAACTGGACCAGTCGGCCTTTACCAATATGGCGTTGGCCTGCGTGCTGTGCATGGCTGGCATGGCCTTGGTCGGGCTGCTGGTCAGTCGCTTGTCTGGCCTGCACTGGCGCGTCTTGTTGCCGGCGTTCATGTATCCCAACACCGGCAACATGGGCCTGCCAATCAGCCTGTACGCCTTTGGCGAGCATGGCCTGGCGCTGGCGGTGGCGTTCTTTCTGACCTTGTCGATCTTCCAGTTTACCGTGGGCATTGCCGTGGCTGGCGGCGCCAGCTCGTTCAAGGCGCTGCTGCGCAACCCGATCGTGATCAGCCTGGCGGGGGCCATGCCGATCATCTTTCTGCAATGGGAATTGCCCAAGTGGCTGGCCAATACTGTCAATCTGCTGGGCGGCATGACTATCCCGTTGATGCTGCTGACCCTCGGCGTGTCGCTGGCCAGCATCCGCCTGCAACAGGTCGGCAAGGGCATGCTGCTGGGCGGCCTGCGGATCGTTCTGGGTGGCGCGGTTGGCTGGGCAGTGGGTGAGCTGCTTGACCTGGAAAACATGGCCAAGGCCATCCTGGTGTTGCAATCGTCGATGCCGGTGGCAGTGTTCAACTACCTGCTGGCCGTGCGCGCCAAGCGCTCACCTGAAGAGGTCGCCAACCTGGTGATGTGCTCGACGATCCTGTCGTTCGTCTGGTTGCCGCTGGTGCTGGCCTGGTGGCTGTAACCCGCAGCCTAGTCGCTTGAATGCTCGGCGCGGGTATCGATGCCGACCACCACCGACATCCCCGGGCGCAGACGCTTGGCGTCGGGCTGGTCCGGGTCGACGGTGATCCGCACCGGGATCCGTTGCGCGATCTTGACGAAGTTGCCGGTGGCGTTGTCGGCTTGCAGCAAGGCGAACTCCGAGCCGGTCGCGGGTGAGATCTGCTGCACGTGGCCGCGCAGTTTCAAGTGATCGAGCGCATCGACGCTGAAGGTCACCGGCTGGCCAATGCGTACCTTGGCCATCTGGGTTTCCTTCATGTTGGCGATGATCCAGTGGTTGTCCGGGACCAGCGGCATCAACTGCGCACCTGAATTGACATAAGCCCCCAGGCGCGTGCCGATCTGGCCGAGCTGGCCATCGCGCGGTGCGGTGACCCGGGTGTTGTCCAGGTCGATGCGGGCCAGCTCGACCGCGGCCTTGGCGTTTTCTACCGAGGCTTCCAGCGAGGCGCGGTTGACGATCACTGTCTGTACGTCCTGGCGCGCGATCTCCAGCGCGGCCTTGGCCTGGGCCAGGCTCGCCACTGATGCTGCATGATTGGCGCGGCTGACATCCAGCTCCCGGCGCGATACCGAACCGTCGCTGACCAGCGCCTGATTCCGGCGCAGGTCAGCCTGGCTCTTGTCGGCCTGGGCGGCAGCATCGGTGATCGCCGCCTGGCGCTGGACGATGGTCGCCTCGGCGCTCTTGCGCTGCTGCAGGTTGTTGGCCAGCGCGGCCTGCTGTTGCTGTAATTGCGCAATGGCCTGGGCCAGGCGCTGGGTGTAGATGCGGTCATCAAGGCGCACCAGCAGGTCGCCGGCCTTGACGTACTGGAAGTCCTGCACCGGCACTTCGACGACATAGCCGGACAGCTGCGGGCCGATCAGCGTGACCTGGCCACGCACCAGCGCGTTTTCGGTGCTCTCGATATCGCTGCCAAATGGCGGCAGTTGCCAGGCATACAGCACCAGCAGGATGCCGGCCAGGGCCACGCCGGCAAAGGTCAGCACAGACAATACCCGCACTCGTCGCGAGCCGCCGGGGTTGCTCGGCTGCGTGGGCGGGGTCTGACCTTCCGGAGTTTCGGCAATGGCGTTGGTAGAGGTGATCGGTGTTTCTTCATTCATTGATTCGAAGCGCCGCGGGTTGAGTCGGAAAGGGCCGCCTGGCGGGTCGTGTGCCAGACCCACAGGCTGCGCAGCGAAATCCAGAGCATGGTCAGTATGGCAATCCCGGCGATCAGCAGGAATACATCGTTGTAAGCCAGCACGTTGGCTTCGCGGGTGGCGGCATTGGCCAACAAGCGGGTGCCGACTTCAGTGCGCAGGGCCGGGTCGGCAATGACTCCAGCATAGCTGCCGCCACCGCTTTGGACCCGAGCGTTGACCAGGGGTTCGAGGCGGCTCAGCTGTTCGCTGAGGTTGCTCGAGTGGAATTTCTCGCGCACGGTCTGGAAGGTGCCGAGCAAGGCCGCGCCAAGCAAGCCGCCGAGGTTGTTGCAGATCCCGAACAGCACCGAAAAGCTGACCAGGTTGCGCGGGTTGGCGCGCACGTGGCCGATGCCCAACGCCATCGATGGGCCGAGGAAGAAGGTGCTGCCAAACGCCAGCATGAACTGGCTCAGGTACATCTGCGCTGGCCGGGTCAGGTTGCTCGAGCTGCTGTCCATGTAGGCGCCGACAGCCATCAGCGCCAGCGAGCCGAACAGCGGCAGCACCAGGTGCTTGGGGTTGATGGTCAGGGCACTGGTGACCAGCCCGGCCACGGCGCCCAGCAGCATCACCCCATACAGGCTGCGCAGCTGCTCGGTGCCCAGGTTGAGCGTTTGCAGAAAGCCCACCGCGCCGGTCGATTGCTCGGAGGTGACCATGCGGATCAGGATCACGCACAGTGCCAGGCGGATCACCGCGGCGCTGCTCAGCCAGCGGGTCATCAACAACGGGTTGCTGCGGTTGTGCTCGATCGCCAGCCCGGCGCAGATCAAACCGATCGAGGCCGCCAGCGCCATGCCGATCCACGGCGTGTCCAGCCACCATTCGATGCGCCCCAGCGACAGCGCGGCGCAGAGCAGCGCGGTGCCGCTGGCCATCAGGCCAAAAGTGAGAAAATCCAGCGGCTCGAAGGTCTTGAAACGGTCGCCGGGCGGCAACTTCAGCAGTAATACGCAGCCCAGCGCGGTCAGCGCCAGGCCCAGTTCGAACATGTACAAACCGCGCCATTCGGCAATCTGCAGCAGGTCTTCGGAGAAGATCCGCGCCAGCGGTATCGCCAGCTGCGACGCACCCAGGCCGAGCACCATGGCTTTGAGTCGCCAACGCTCGGGGAAGGCCTGAATCATGTAGTACAGGCCCAGTGAGCTCAGCGCTGCGCCGACCATACCGTGGGCTGCGCGCACGGCGATGGCTGAGTTTATGTCGTTGACGAACAAGTGGGCGAAGGTGACCAGTGCATACAGCACCAGGAACACTTCGGTGAACGCGCGCAGGCCAAACTGCTGGCGAAACTTCACCAGCAGCAGGTTCATCGACACGTTGGTCATCACGAACGCCGCCGGCAGCCAGGCCATTTCGGCGCTGGTGGCACCGAGCGCGCCTTGCAAAAAGGTCAGGTTGGCGGTCACCAGAGCATTGCCCAGGCCGCCGGTGATAGCCACCAGCAGGCCCACCGCGCCGTAGGCGAGGCGAGTCAGAGGTGGATGCAGCGGGGTCGACGGCGAGCCGGGAATGGTCGGCTTTTCGTGGGGGAGCCACTGGCGTGGGGCGTACTTGTCCATCGGAAGGGCTTGGCCTTGGTCTACTTGCGAAACTGTACGTCAGATCGGTCAAGCGGGTGAAGCTGCTGCTGCAATTTTAGTGCTGCTCAACTGGCCAGCAACTCAAGCTCTTGCGCGCGTTTGGCTTCGGTGACCGACAGCTCGCCCGGCAGTTCGACATTGTTTTTGCACGCGAGAATCTCCGCCATCACACTCACGGCGATCTCGGCTGGGGTCTTGCTGCCAATATAGATGCCAATGGGGCCGTGTAACCGCTTGAGTGACGCCTCGGTTTCGCCAAAGTGCTCGATCAACCGCTCACGTCGTTGCTGGCTATTGCGCCGCGAGCCGATCGCGCCGATATAGAATGACGGGCCGTGCAGGGCTTCGAGCAGGGCCAGGTCATCCAGCTTGGGGTCGTGGCTCAGGGCCAGAATGCAGGTGCGCAGGTCCGGCACGAACGCCCGCACCACGTCATCCGGCATGCCCACCACCTGCTCGACACCGGCAACACTCCAGCCCGCCATGTGTTCCGGTCGCGGATCGCACACGGTGACCTTGAAACCATTGAACTGGGCCATGGTAGCCACATACTCGGCCAAAGCGCCGGCGCCGATCAGCAACATCCGGTAGCCAGGACCAAGGGTGCTGACCATGCGCGCGCCGTCGAAGCTGAATTGCTCTGGGGTCGACGTGTGTTCCAGCGTCGCCGTGCCGCTGGCCAGATCCAGGCTGCGTCGGGCCAGGCCGCCTGCATCCAGCCGCTCCAGCAGCAGGCCAAGGGCTTGATGACAGGGGTTGAATTCGAGCACCAACTCCAGGGTGCCGCCGCAGGGCAGGCCAAAGCGGTGGGCTTCATCGGCGCTGACGCCGTAGCACACCACCTGCGGCAAACCGTCGCTCACACCGCTGCCACCGTAGGCGCGGGTGTAGCGGTGGACCAGGTCATCTTCGATGCAGCCGCCGGAAACACTGCCGATCACCCGGCCGTCCTCGCGCAGGGCCATCATCGAGCCGACCGGGCGTGGCGACGAGCCCCAGGTGCGGGCAACGGTCGCCAGCAGCACCTGCTCGCCAGCCGCCAACCAGTCGCGGGCGGTGCGCAGGACCATCAGGTCAATGCTTTCCATCGGTGTTCCTTGATCTGTTTGTGCACTATGCAGTCATGCTCGCTGACGGTAATCGCCCCGCGAGCACTCCTGTCTTACTGAGCATCGCAGCATGCTTGAGGTTCCTTTCAACGCATCTGCAGGATGATCGGGCTGCTGCTGGCCGGGTCGGTGTGCTCGCGCAGCTTGGCCACGTCCTTGGCGGGCACTGCAGTGCCGGTGTTGCCCCAACTGCTGCGGACAAAGCTCAGTACCTCGGCAATTTGCTGATCGCTCAGCTGCTCGCGGAATGACGGCATGCGGTAGGCATCCGGTACGCCGGCGGCAACCACCCGTTGGGCACCGTTGAGGGTGATGTTGATGGCCGAGGCGTTGTGCTCGGCCAGCGCAGAGGTCGCTCCGGCCAGTGGCGGCATCCATTCAGCCTGGCCGCGGCCATCCAGCCCGTGGCAACTGGCGCAGGCGGTGACGTAGGTGTGCGCACCAGGTTTGTCCAGCTGCTGCGCTGCCGATACGGCTTGGTATTGCCAAGGCGGGCCATCGCGTTTCGGGTCGCCCGGCAACGACTTGAGGTAGTGGGCGATCGCTGCCAGGTCTTCATCGCTCATGAACTGCGTCGAGTTGTTGAAGGCCTCGGTCATCGAGCCGTAGACCACCGCATGCTGGTTGCGCCCGGTCTTGAGGAAGCGGGCAATGTCGGCTTCGCTCCAGCGGCCCAGGCCGGTGTTGTGGTCATTGCGCAGGCTCGGCGCGTACCAGCCGTCGAGCAAGGCCCCGGAGACGAAGGTAGCGCCGCGCTCGCTCAGGGCTTTTTCATCAAAGGCGATGCCGCGTGGGGTATGGCAACTGCCGCAATGGCCGGGGCCCTGCACCAGGTAGGCGCCACGGTTCCACTGGGCATTCTGCTCAGGCTTGGCGGCGTAGGGTTCGGCCTCGGTGAACAGGCCGTTCCACAGTGCAATTGGCCAGCGCAGGCTCAACGGCCAGGGGATTTCCCCGGGCTTGTTGGGCTGGTTGGCTGCTTGCACGCCCTGCATGAAGAAGGCGTACAGCGCCTGCACGTCTTCGTCGCTGAGCTTGGAATAGGACGGGTATGGCATGGCTGGGTACAACCGGCGCCCGCCGGGCGCAACGCCGTGGCGCACGGCCTGGTCAAACTCGGCCAGACTGTATTTGCCAATGCCATGATCAGGGTCGGGAGTGATGTTGGTGGCGTAAATCGCCCCTAGCGGCGTCGCCATCTTCAGCCCGCCGGCAAACGGCGCGGCGTCCGGCAGGCTGTGGCAGGCCACGCAGTCGCTGAGGCGGGCGACGTACTCCCCGCGCTGGACCAAGGCCGGATCGGTGTTGCTCTGGGTTGTAGCGGTAAACGGCGAGGCCGGTTCACGGGTGACGTACCAGGCCAGCAGGCCGGCCGCTATCAGGCACGGCACGGCGAACAGGGCCAAGGGTCTTGCAAGGCTTTTTCGAGTCATGTGCAGGTCGTCCTGGGCCAGCTTAGCTGAAGGTATAGCGTGACAGTGGCATGCTGCGGATGCGCTGGCCGGTCAGCTGCGCTACCGCGTTGGCGACTGCCGGGGCGACCGCAGGCAAGGGTGGTTCGCCGATGCCGCCCATCTTCTCGCCACTTTCGACGATGCGTACATGCACTCTGGCCATACGCGCCGCTGGCAGAATCGGATACAGGTCGTAATTGCGCGCGCGGGGCTTGCCATCGACATACACCGCTTCTTCGAGCAAGGCTTGCGACAGCCCCAGCGAGACCGCGCCGTTGACCTGAGCCTCGACGATGGCTGGGTTGACGATGCTGCCAGGGTCGATGGCCTGCCAGATGTCATGCACTTTGACCTGGCCGTTCTCGATCGAGACTTCAGCGATTACTGCTGCATGCGAGCCAAACGGTGAGGCCATGGCTACGCCGCGGGCACGCTTGCTGCCGTCTTCGGCGGTGAACGGGCCCCGTTTCCAGCCACCAGACAGATCGGCCACCGCCTTGAGCAGGGTGCTCAGGCGCTGGTTACCCTGCAGCAGGTGCATGCGCAGCGCATAGGGGTCCTGGCCGCCTTTGTCGGCCAGTTCGTCGAGGAACGCTTCATAGAAGAAGTCGTTCATCGAGTTGCCCACCGAGCGCCAGTAGCCGAGCATTGCCGGGCCCTTGACGTAGATCTGCGCGACGCGACGGTTGGCGATCGCGTACGACTTGCCAGACAAACCTTCGAGTGCCGTCGGGTCGCCTTTTTCCGCTGGGCTGCCGGCGATTGCTTCGGTTGGGCCTTCGGTAGCACTGACTGCTTCGATTGCCACCGGCATGCCGTTGGCGTCCAGCCCGGCACGGAACTTGACCACCGCCATCGGCCGTAGCACGTCGCGGACAAATTCTTCTTCGCGGCTCCAGATCAATTTGATCGGCCGGCCGACGGCCTTGGCCAGGGCGATCGCTTGCGGATAGGGGTTGGCGCTGTCGTAAAGGAAATGCCGGCCAAAGAACCCTCCGAGCAGCGGCGAGTGCAGGGTGATCTGCGCAAGATCGAGGCCGGTGCGCTTGGCGATGTCGGCGCGGAACATGTCGGGTGCCTGGTTCGGCAGCCAGACTTCGAGCGAGCCATCGTCGTTGTAGCGGGCCAGTGCAGAAGGTGGCTCCAGTTGCGCGTGGTTGACGAACTGATTGTGGTAAGTGGCCTCGACCTTGGTCTTGGCGCCGTCCAGGGCTTTACTGAAATCGCCTTCAAGCTCTTCTTCGCGCTGCGGCCCGGTCTGCGCCGCCAGGTGCTCGCGGAAGCCGTCGCTGGAGAAGTCCGCCGGCATCGGCCGCACCTTGGAGTCCGCAGTCGGCTCCTGCCATTGCACCTGCAGCGCTTCGGCAGCGCGCTTGGCGTGCCACCAGCGCTCGGCAACCACTGCCACTGCGCCCGGCAGCTGATGCACCGAGTGCACGCCCTTCATGGCCTTGACCTGCGCCTCGTTGCGCACACCAGCTACGGTCATGCCCAGGCGTGGCGCGTGCTGCACGGCGGCGTGGAGCATGCCGTCGACTTTCAGGTCGATGGCGTAGACCGCCTTGCCGGTGGATTTGTCGTAGGCGTCGACACGCTTGACCGGCTTGCCGATCCAGCGGAACTGGCTCGGGTCGCGCAAGGTAATGCTGTCCGGATCGGGCACCGGCAGGTCCATGGCCGCGCCGGCCAGCTCACCGTAGCTCAGCGAACGGCCGGAGCTGGCGTGAATGACCCGACCCGGCTCGGTGCTCAGCTCACTGACCGGTACGCCCAGCTTGGTGCTGGCGGCCTGCACCAGCATGGCCCGGCCGAGGGCGCCCAGGCGCCGCATGACCGGGTAGCTCAGGCGCACCGACATGCTCCCGCCGGTAATGCGCATGCCGTTTTCCAGCACCACGTAAGCTTCACCGGGCGGCGCGGCTTCGACCAGGAAGGTGGCAGGATCGGCATCCAGCTCCTCGCCGACAATCTGCGCCATCGCCGTGAAGGTGCCTTGGCCGCCTTCCATGAACGGGCTGAGCAGGCGGATGCTGTTGTCTGGGCGGATTTCCAGGAACGCCGGCACCTGAGTGCCCAGCGCTGGGGTTGCCGCTGCAGCGGCTTGTACCCGCGAAGCGCCTAGCGGCAGGCCAAAACCCAGCACCAGAGCGCCAATGGCGCTGCCGGCGAGAAAGCGCCGGCGCGACAGGTTGACCGGTTGATCGAGCGCGAGCAGATCGGCGGGGTAGACGACAGGCTTGGTCATACCACGTCCTCCTGCTTGGCCAGTGCATGCACGGCGTCATGGATCGCGTTGTAGGTACCGCAGCGGCAGAGGTTGATCATCGCCGCAGAAATCTGCTCATCGCTGGGCTTGGGGGTGTGCTTGAGCAGGGCAGTGGCGGCCATGACCTGGCCGGACTGGCAGTAGCCGCACTGTGCGACTTGTTTGTCGACCCAGGCAGCGACCACGCGCTTGCCGACAGCGTCGGCCTCGATGGCTTCGATGGTGGTGATCTCACGCCCGACCACGCCGGCAATCGGCGTCACGCAGGCGCGCACCACATTGCCGTCGACCAGCACTGAACAGGCGCCGCATTGGGCCAGGCCGCAGCCGTATTTGGTGCCGGTCATGCCCAGGTCATCACGGATTACCCACAGCAGTGGAGTATCCGCGTCGGCATCGACCTCGTAGGTCTTTTGGTTGATTCGAAGCTGCATGGCTCACCCGTAATCAGTCGGTTGGATGGATCTTTAGTTTTTATCAGGCCGCCAATGCCCCAGGCCCTGCGCACCCCATGCGGAAAAACTAGCACAAGGTGGTCAAGGCGCAGCCGGCGGCTGCTCAAGCGGTCGGCGGTGTTGCTCATTTGATTCAGTTCAGGCGCAGTGTTTCGATCACGACCTGCATGGCGCGTGAGGTCTCGCGCTGCGCCGAGTAATACAAGTGGTAGCCAGGAAAGCTGCGCCACCACGTTTCAAGCACGGGCACAGCCCGGCCAGCCGCCAGATGGGTGGCAGCCAGATCGTGTGGGACATAGGCCAGACCATGGCCGTCGAGGGCGGCATTGAGCACCTGGTAGATGCCGTTGAACACCAGCCGGCCCTCGACCCGCACGCTGATTTCGCGCTCGCCGTGCTTGAGCTCCCAGGCATACAGGTTGCCCTGGGTTGGCAGGCGCAGGTTGATGCAGGCGTGTTGGCTGAGTTGCTCCGGGGTTTCTGGCATATGCCGTTCGGCGAAATAAGCGGGCGCAGCGATGATTGCCAGGCGCATGTCCGGGCTGATGCACACCGAGCGGATGTCCTTGCCCAGGCTGTCCCCCAGGCGTACGCCAAAGTCAAACCGGCCCTGGACGATATCGGAGAAGGCGTAATCGCTGTGCAGCTCCAGGTTCAAGCGCGGGTAGCGCGCCAGCAGGCTTTGCAATTTTGGCCAGAGCAAGCTGTCGATGGCATGGTCGCTGGCGGTGATGCGCACGGTGCCGCTGGGCATGTCGCCGAGCTCGGCGACCGCGTGCAGTTGTGCTTCGATCAGCTCAAGGCGCGGTGCCACCTCGGCGATCAAGCGTTCGCCTGCCTCGGTAACCGAGACGCTGCGCGTTGTGCGCGTCAGCAGGCGCACACCGAGGCGCGTTTCCAGGTCGCGGATGGTGTGGCTGAGCATCGATTGCGACATGGCCAACTGTGCTGCGGCGCGGGTGAAGCTGCGCTCGCGGGCAACAACGATCAACGCCTGAAGTTGGCTGTAGTGCTCTCTGGCCATTGCAGCAGTCCTGAAATCCAGTGGTGTGCGCTAATAATTGGCGCAGAGACGACACTGTAGGCGGGATGGGCGGCACTAGAAACCTGCATAAACTGCATGCAGCTATGAGCTTGGTTGATAAATACCGGTGCAGCGTGCGTGGCTGGAGCACGTTTGGCGAGCCGGGCAGGGTAATTGACTAGACGCGCAGTGCCGCAATCAGCAGGGCCATCGCCCCTGACGGTTGCCGTCGGCTGGGGTAATAAAGGTGTAAGCCGGGCCACACCGGGCTGAAGTCTTCGAGCATCTGCAGCAGCTGCCCGGACTGCACATGCTGCTCGACCAGTTCCGCAGGCAGATAGGCGACGCCAAGCCCGGCCAGTACGGCTTCCACGGCGTCGGAGGTGTTGTTGAAGACCAGTTGCCCGTCCACACGCAGATTGACTTCGCGGCCATCGACTGCAAATTCCCACGCCCATAAATTGCCCCGCGTCGGCAGGCGCAGGTTGATGCAGTTGTGCTGCAACAGGTCGCTTGGCGTCTGCGCCATACCGTGATGCTGCAGGTAAGCCGGGGTAGCGACAACTGCATAGGGCGCATCCGCAGCGATGCGCACGGCGATCATATCCTGCGCCACTGCCTCGCCGAGCCTGACCCCGGCATCGAAACGTTCGGCAACAATGTCGACAAAGCCGCTGTTGGTCGACAGCTCGACCTTGATCCCCGGATGTGCCGGCAAAAACAGCTTGAGCTTGGTCATCAGCACCGCCCGCACGGCGTGATCGGAGGCGGTGATGCGGATCGTGCCGGTAGGGCTGTTGCTCAACTCGGTCAGCGCCTGCAACTGCATATCGATGGCCTCGAATTGCGGTGCGACGTTCGCCAGCAGTTGCTCGCCGGCCTCTGTCACCGTCACGTTGCGCGAGTTGCGTGACAGCAGGCTGACGCCCAGGCGGGCTTCCAGGGCGCGTACGGCGTGGCTGACGGCTGTCTGTGACACACCCAGCCGCGCTGCCGCTTTGGTGAAACTGCGCGCGTGCGCGACGGCGAAGAACACACTCAGGCCGGAGAACGCATCGCGCAAAGTCTTGGGGTCCATGGAGGGCACTTCACTGGAGAACTGTCGGGCAAACTACAGGGATGGTCTGACGATGAACAGCGTTCTGATTGAGCGCTGGAGTGAGCAGATAGGGCTAGGCGCTTTGCCTATAAGAGGCATGACGATTCAGGCCGCTGGTTTCGCTCGTATGGCAATGAGAGATCACTTGGCGGCCCCATGATCAGCGTTGCTGGCGTTGCTGGCGTTGCTCCAGACGCTGGGCGAACTGGCCAATCACTTCAACCACCCGCTGCGCACCGTGCTGAATATCCTCGATCACCGCGCCAGCCTTGTGCGCCAGCTCAACACCTTGCTCGGTCTTCAGCGTACTCGCCTGCATGCTCGCCACAGCCTGGCGGGCCAGTTCGCGGTTCTTGCCGACCACTTCACTGATCGCCACGGTGGCCTTGCTGGTGCGTTGCGCCAGGTTGCGCACTTCATCGGCGACCACGGCAAAGCCGCGGCCTTGGTCGCCGGCGCGGGCGGCTTCGATTGCCGCGTTGAGGGCCAGCAGGTTGGTCTGCTCGGCGATGCTGCGGATGGCATCGACAATGGTGCCGATCTGCTCGGACTGCTCACTCAGCGCACTGATCGCCTGGCCCATCTGCGTGAGCTCGTCGGCAATGCTCTGCACCATGTTTACGGTCTGTTGCACCACTGCAGAACCCTGCTGGGTACACTCATCGGTGTGCTGCGACGTCTCGAAGGCCACCAGTGCAGCTTGCGATTCGGCCTCGCGCTGCTCGATCTCAGGGGTGATATCACTGGCAAACTTGACGATGCCATAGAGCTTGCCGTGCTCGTCATACAGCGGGTTGTAGGTAGCCTGCAGCCAGACCGTGGCGCCGCGACTGTCCAGGCGCGGGAACTGGCCTGCCTTGAACGTGCCACGATTCAGCGCTGCCCAGAACTCGCGATAGGCGTCACTTTTCGCTTCGCTGACAGAGCAGAACATCTGGTGATGCTGACCGCGTATCTGATCCAGGCGATAGCCCATGACCTTGAGGAAGTTGGCGTTGGCATTGATCACGCGCCCGTCGAGAGCAAACTCGATGACGGCCATCGAACGTTCAATGGCGTTGATGAAGCTGGCCTGTCCCTGGGCGTGCTGCTGGGCTACACCATGCTCGTACTGAAGCGTGGCGACGGTCTTGCGCAGCGCAGCCACTTCGGCCTCGAGCGCGGCTTGACGGGTGTGTTCCGCATGCAACAACTGCTGGTGGGTGCTGGCGCGGATAAACATGGCGGCGGGCCTCGGGGACAAAATCTGCGTGTTGGCACGGTGCCCACACAGGAGGTGCCATTAAGCCACTACCGCCAATAATTGTACAAATATTTATTGTTGTACAAGTATGAGAACTTAAGTGTCCCGTTCGTGGTCAGGCTCACTTCCAGCCCAGCAGCCACCGGGTGGAGTCGCGCAGTTCCTGCCAGTCGAACACTTCACTGCGCCCGGTCAGCACCGCCTGCAGCTCGACTTGCAGCGGCGTGCCTTCGTCATCACACAGCAATTGGGTGACGATGAAGTGCTTCTCGCGGTTTTGCGGCGCGCGTGCTGTCCATTTCGACAGCGCCAGTTTGCGGGGGTTGAACCTGTTCATGAGAGCTCCATGCGCGGTGGCTGCTGATATCTTTGCGTCTAGGCTATAGACTTATACACGCATTGCGAATTGTACAAGAATCGCCATTTTGTCACAGGGAGCTCCCACATGACCGACGCTACCCGTACTACCTCGATCACCTTGCAGCAGTTGCGCAGTCTTGCTGATGCGGATTCAGTCGACGAGCTTGAGCTGCTGTCCCTGGAGGGCGGTATTTACCTGCTCAGGGTGCGTACCACAACAGGCCTGCAGACTTTGGCCGGTGAGGGCGGCAGGCCGATGCACCTGCGCTCGTCGACGCACTTGCGCAGTTTGCTCGCGGGCTTCCCGGCAATGCGCTGCGTGCTCGTCCAGCATGTGGTCCACGATGAGATGTGCGGCCAGCGCGAAGGCCAGATCGAGCCATTGCGCCTGCCATTGTCACTGGAGCAGACGTGGTAGCCGCAAGTACTCCGCGACTGGGCCTGATACTCGGTGACCAGCTGTCATTCGACCTGAGTTCGATCCAGGCACTGGACCCACAGCGTGACATCCTGCTGCTGGCCGAAGTGCAGGAAGAGGCGAGCTACGTGCCGCATCATCCGCAAAAAATAATCATGGTTTTCAGTGCGATGCGCCACTTTGCTAAAGCTTTACGTGAGCATGGTTGGCAAGTGATTTATGTTGAACTCGATGCATCCGGCAATACCCATAGCCTGACCGGCGAAGTCCAACGCTGGCAGGCCGAGCTTGGTGCAAGCGAAGTGCACTTCACCGAATGCGGCGAGTGGCGCCTTGAGCAAGCGTTACGCAGTTGCCCGGTAGCTCAGGTGTGGCACCCTGACCGGCGCTTTCTCTGCTCGCGCCAGGCCTTCGCCCGCTGGGCGGCAGGCCGCGAGCAGCTGCGGATGGAGCAATTCTATCGGTCGATGCGCAAGCGCTGCCGGCTGCTGCTCGAAGACGATGGCAGCCCGCTGGGCGGCGCCTGGAACTTTGACCGCGACAACCGCAAGAGCCTGCCACGCACCCTGCGCGGGGCGTTCCCGGCGCGGTTCAGCCAAGACGCGATCACCCAAGCGGTGGTGGCGCTGGTGCGCGAGCGCTTTGCCAGCCACTACGGCAAGGTCGACGGCTTCGACTACCCAGTCGATCATGCCCAGGCGCAGGGGCTCTGGCAGCACTTTCTCGACTTCGGCCTGGCCGCCTTCGGTGATTATCAGGACGCCATGGCTGAAGGTGAGCCGTTTCTGTTCCATTCACGCATCAGCGCGGCGCTGAACATCGGCCTGCTGGATTTGCGCCAGCTGTGCAGCGATGTCGAAACCGCTTACCGCCAGGGCCGCGTGCCGCTGAACGCGGCCGAAGGCTACATCCGCCAACTGATCGGCTGGCGCGAGTACGTGCATGGCATCTATTGGCTGCGCATGCCGGAGTACGCCGAGCTCAATACCTTTGGCAACCTGCGTCCGCTGCCCGAGTTCTATTGGACCGGTAACACCGGCATGCGCTGCATGGCTCAGGCGATCGGGCAGACCCTCGAGCTGGGCTACGCACACCATATTCAACGGCTGATGATCACCGGCAACTTTGCCTTGCTCGCCGGCATCGCCCCGGCGCAGATCTGCGAGTGGTACCTGGCGGTATATCTGGACGCCTTCGAGTGGGTCGAGTTGCCCAACACGCTGGGCATGGTCATGCATGCCGACGGCGGCTACCTGGGCTCCAAACCCTATTGCGCCAGCGGCCGCTATATCCAGCGGATGTCCGACCACTGTGGCAACTGCGTTTATCAGGTCGAGCAGTCGCTGGGCGAGCAGGCTTGTCCGTTCAACGCGCTGTATTGGCACTTCCTCATGCGCCATGAACAGCAACTGGCGCTCAACCCGCGGCTGGCGCAGGTCTATCGCGGCCTGGCCGGGATGGACCCGCAACGCCGGAAAGCGCTGTGGCAGCGTGGTGAGACGCTGCTGGCCAGGCTCGACGCAGGAGAAATGCTTTGAAAAAAGCCCATCTGCCGCAAAAGGTCTGCCCGGTCTGCGGCTTGCCGTTCAGCTGGCGCAAGCGCTGGGAGCGGTGCTGGGATGAAGTGAAATATTGCTCTGAGCGCTGCCGCCGAGCGCGGCGCAGCGCCCCGGGCGAGGACACTCAGGCGGATTGCTGAGCGCCACGCTGGAACTGTTCGATTATCGAGCATGATCCGCTTTTGAGCGCTCAATTTTGGCCAAAAGGCGCCGAACGTAATGGGTAGTGCAGCTCACCCTTCGCATTCGGAAGTCTAGCCATGTCCTTGCGCCACTTGAATATTGCCACTCGCTCTTACTTGAGTTTCAGCCTGATCGCCGCACTGGTGGTGATCCTCGGCGTGTTTTCCATCAACAAGATCTCCACCATGCGCGAAGCGGTGGTGTACACCGAACAGGTGACCAACGTCGGCACGCGCTACCTGGGCGAAGTGCGCAGCCACATGCTGGGGCTGCGTATCATCACCATGCGCATGGCCATCGCCCGTCAGCCTGCACAACTGGCGCCCACCCTGGCGCGCCTGGAGGAGCTCAAAGGCCTGCTGGACAAGGGCTTGCAGGGCTACAGCGCGGTGATGCCGGCGCAGGCCAAGCCGGTGTTTGCCGAGATGCAGCAATTGATCAGCCAATATCGGGTACTGCTCGACCAGTACAAGGGCTTGTCCGATCAGAATCGGCTGGAGCCGATGCAGGGCATGCTCAGCGGCACCATGCAGGATATCTCCACCCGCACCGGAGAGCTGTATGACAGCCTGGTCAAGCTCAGCAGCGAGGCGGCCGCCGCACATACCGCCGAGGCCCGCGAGGACTATCAGCGCGCCTTGTGGCTGACTGCGAGCGTGGTCGGCCTGGTGCTGCTCCTGACAATCAGCCTGGCCTGGCTGCTCACCCGCAGCATTGTCAGCCCGCTACGTGAGGCGATTGCCGTGGCCCAGGACATCGCCGCCGGTGACCTGTCGCAGGCGGTGGTGGCTAGCGGCAACGATGAAGCCAGCCAGTTGATGCGTGCATTGGCGGCCATGCAGGCCAGCCTCAAGGATGCGCTGCGCCTGATCGGTGACTCGTCCCAGCAACTGGCAGCAGCCAGTGAACAGATGTCGGCGATCACTCGGCAGACCTCCACTGACCTCAGCCGGCAAACCGACGAGATCCAGCAAGCCGCTACGGCAGTCACCGAGATGAGCGTGGCGGTGGAAGAGGTGGCGCGCAACACCGTCAGCACCTCGAGCATTTCACGCGAGTCCGAAGAAGCGGCCCAGCGCGGGCGCGAGCGGGTAGCCGAAGCCATTCGCTCGATTGGCAAGATGCGCCATGACGTGCAGGAGGCCTCGGCGCAGATCGAGGCGTTGTCGGTGCAGTCGCAGGAGGTGGGCAAGGTGCTGGATGTGATCGGTGCGATTGCCGGGCAAACCAATCTGCTGGCGCTCAATGCGGCCATCGAAGCCGCACGGGCCGGTGAGGCTGGCCGAGGCTTTGCGGTCGTAGCCGATGAAGTCAGAGCGCTCGCGGCGCGTACCCAAAGCTCGACGCTGGAGATCGAGGAAATGGTCAATGCCATCCGCACCGGCACCGCGCGGGTGGTCGACTCGATGCTCAGCAACAGTCAGCAGGTTGCGCATACCCTCGAAGTGGCGCAGTTGGCCGGCGAGGCGCTGGATGAGATCACCAACGGCGCCTCGACCATCCACGAGCGCAACCTGGTAGTGGCCAGCGCCACCGAAGAGCAGGCGCAAGTCGCGCGCGAGGTTGATCGCAACCTGCTGAACATCCGCGATCTGGCCCTGCAGACCTCGGAAGGCGCCGACCAGATCAGCGCAGCCAGCCAGGAACTGGCCAACCTGTCGATTGGTTTGAACGGGATGATGAAACGCTTTCAGCTGTGAAACACTCCAGCCATTAAAATAAACCGCCCTCAGGCCAGCATTACATCGTTTTTCAGCGCTGCTGGCCTTCCCTATAGTCCTCGCATACCCAAACGGAGCACCGACGTGCTCCCTTGATGCGAGACTGGCTATGAACAACAAGAAAACCCTCGACGCCAAGGTCGGCGCCGGCACCCGCGTAGTGTGGGGCGGCGAGCAGGTCAGCCACCCTTACAACGCTACCCAGACACCGATCGTGGCCAGCGCCGCCTATGGCTACGACGATATCGATACCTGGTATGACGTGGCGCTGGGCAATCAGCCTGGGTTTATCTACAGCCGCATGAGCAACCCCACCGTTGCCGTGCTTGAAGACAAGCTGTGCGCGCTGGAGGCCGCCGAGTCCGCAGTCGCCTTCAGCTCCGGCATGGCCGCCATCAGTGGCGTGCTGCACAGCCTGCTGGCCTGTGGCCAACGGGTGGTGTCGACCCGCGACAGCTATGGCGGTACCAACAAGATCTTCGAAGAGTTCCTGCCGCGAATGGGCGTTGAGGTAACTCTGTGCGACACCTACGACACCGAGGCCATCGAGCGAGAGATCGCCCGTGGCTGCAACGTGGTGTACCTGGAAACCCCCACCAACCCGACCCTGAAGGTGCTGGACATCCGCCGCCTGGTCGCAGCGGCCAAGCGGGTAGGGGCGCTGGTGGTGGCGGACAATACCTTCGCCACGCCGTTGAACCAGAACCCGCTGGCGCTTGGCGTTGACGTGGTGGTGCACAGCGCGACCAAGTTCCTCTCCGGCCACGGCGATGTGCTGGGCGGTATTGCCTGCGGCGCTGAAGCACTGATGAGCAAGGTGCGCCACTACCGCGAAATCAACGGTGCTGCGCTGGACCCGTTCTCGGCCTACCTGATCATCCGCGGGATCAAGACGCTGGCCCTGCGCCTGCGTCAGCAGCAAGCGAGTGCCCAGGCGCTGGCGGAGTACCTGTGCACCGAGCCTTTGGTCGAAGCAGTCAACTACCCGGGCCTGGCCCAGCACCCTGGGCATGCCATTGCCCGCGCGCAGATGCGTGGCTTTGGCGCGATCGTCAGCTTCGTGCTCAAAGGTGGCATGCGCGATGTAGCGCAGTTGCTGCCGCTGCTCAAATACGCCCACCGTGCCGGCAACCTGGGGGCGGTCGAAACCATCTATGGCCCGGCGCGCACCACCAGCCATGTTGAAAACACCCTGGAAGAGCGTCAGGCACTGGGCATTTCCGAAGGCCTGGTGCGCATCTCGGTCGGTATCGAAGACACCGCCGACCTGCTCGCGGACCTGCGTGATGCCTGCACCGTGTTGCGCGAGCGACAGCGTACGCAACCTCAGTGCACTGCAGTGCACGCCTAGCGTGAGCTCAAGGCCTGGCGATAAAAACGTCGCCAGGTCGCTTCATGAAAACCGACAATAACAACAACTGCTGGCTGCCGAACTCACCGTGGCGTCATCGCGGCGGGACGGGTTCGCCATCACTTTCATGAGAATAAAACCATGCACTCTGAGCACAATGACGCACAGGCCGGCAGCGGCCCTGCGTTCAACAAAGACATGCAAACCCGCCACATCGTCATGCTGGCGTTGGGCGGTGTGATCGGCACCGGCCTGTTCCTCACTTCCGGCTACACCGTCAACCAGGCCGGCCCGCTGGGCGCAGTGATCGCCTACATGATTGGCGCGGTAATGGTCTATCTGGTCATGGTCTGCCTGGGCGAGCTTGCCGTGCAGATGCCGGAAACCGGCTCGTTCAGCAGCTACGCCACTCGCTACCTGGGCCCCGGCACCGGCTACACCGTAGCCTGGCTGTACTGGCTGACCTGGGCGGTGGCCATCGGCTCGGAGTTCACCGCAGCCGGCATCCTGATGGTGCGCTGGTTCCCGGAAACGCCGGTGTGGATCTGGAGCGCGCTGTTTGCGTTGGCGGTGTTCATCAGCAATGTGGTGTCGGTGCGGCTGTTTGCCGAAACCGAATTCTGGCTGTCGCTGATCAAGGTCCTGACCGTGGTGGTGTTCATCGCCATCGGCGGTGGCGCGATCTGCGGGCTGTTCGATGTGCAGCATGCGCAGGGCGCGGGGCTGAGCAACTTTACCCGTGAAGGGTTGTTCCCCACCGGCTTCCTGCCGATCGCCATGACCTTGCTGGCGGTGTCGTTCGCGTTCTCCGGGACCGAGCTGATCGGCATTGCCGCAGGAGAGGCGGCCGACCCGCAGACCAGTGTGCCGAAGGCGATCCGCACCACCATCGTGCGCTTGGCGCTGTTCTTCGTCGGCACCATCTTCGTGCTCGCCACCTTGCTGCCGCGCGAACAGGCCGGCCTGGTCGAAAGCCCGTTCGTGCTGGTGTTCGAGCTGATCGGCATTCCGTACTCGGCCGATATCATGAACTTCGTGATTCTCACCGCGCTGCTGTCGGCGGCCAACTCCGGCCTGTATGCCGCCTCGCGGATGCTCTGGACCCTCAGCGATCAGGGCCATATGCCCAAGTGCTATGCACGCCTGTCGCGCCGCGGCACGCCGGTCAACGCGATCATCCTGAGCATGGCCGGCGCCGTGGCCTCGTTGCTCAGCAGTGTGTTGGCGCCGGATACCGTGTACCTGGCACTGGTGTCGATTTCGGGGCTGGCCGTGGTGGTGGTGTGGATGAGCATTGCCGCCAGCCAGATTGCCTTCCGCCGCCATTACGTAGCCAACGGCGGCCGGGTCGAAGATCTGCACTTTCGCGTGCGTGGCTATCCTTGGGTTCCCCTGGGCGCGATCGCTTGCTGCCTGCTGGCCTGTATCGGCATCGCCTTTGACCCGGCGCAACGGGTAGCGCTGTACTTCGGTCTGCCGTTCATAGCCTGGTGCTACTTCGTCTACTGGGTGACCCGCAACAAACGTGCGCAACGCCTGCGCGCCGAGGCTGGCGTGCAGCGTCCGGCTAGCGCCGCCTGAGCCGCACAAGCGATAGTGCACGCAGTCAATTGCCGAAGAGGTTGCGCCGATGAATCAAAAAACCCTACCGCCGCTGAATTGGCTGCGGGCGTTCGAAGTGTCGGCGCGTTACCTCAACTTCACCCACGCGGCCGAGGAGCTGTGCCTGACCCAAGGCGCGGTCAGCCAGCAGATCCGCCAGCTGGAGAGCCACCTTGGGGTCGCGTTGTTCAAGCGCCTGCCACGCGGGCTGGGCCTGACCGAAGAAGGCCAGTCCTACCTGCCGGTGGTGCAGGACGCCATCAGCCGGTTGGCGGTAGGCACCAACGAGATCTTCGGCCACAACCAGCGCCGCCCGGTGAAGGTGCGTGGCAGCTTGAGTTTTCTGCAGTACTGGCTGGCACCGCGGCTGGCGGATTTCTGCCGAGAGCACCCGCTGATCGACATCCGGTTCATCAGCAACCTGTGGGTGAAAGAGCCTGACGGTGAAGATGACCTGGAGATCCGCTGGGGTGCCGGCAGCTGGCCGGGGCTGGTGTCGCAGCGCTTGACCTGGGATGTGCTGCAACCGGTCTGTTCGCCGGCGCTGCTCGCCGCCGCTCCCCTGCAACACCCGCGCGACCTGGCCCGGCATGCACTGCTGCATGTGCTGGGTTATGAAGAGGGCTGGGGCTATTGGCTCAAGCGAGTCGGTGCCGATGCCGTGGATTACTCGCGCGGTTTGCAGTTCGACACCATGGTTTCCACCCTGCGCATGGCCGAGCTGGGCCAGGGCGTGGCCTTGGCGCGCTCATCCATCGTCGAGGATCTGCTCGCGTCTGGCGCGCTGGTCGCGCCGTTCAGCCAGCGTATCGAAGCCAGCGAATCGTTCTATCTGGTCCGCGCCCAGGGCGAAACCCTGAGCGCCGAGGCCGCCGCATTTTCCACCTGGCTGGTGGCACAGGCCCATCGCCATTTGTAGACCTTATCGCGTAGCTCTTATCAGGAGTCACCATGCATTACGTAAGCACCCGCGGCGCAGCTGGGCTGGCCGATTTTCGCCGGGTAGTGCTCTCCGGGCTTGCCGACGATGGCGGCTTGTTCGTGCCCCAGGCCGTGCCGCAATACACTCCAGAGCAGATCGGCAGCTGGTCGTGGCTGCCGTTCGACGAGCTGGTCTGGCGGGTGGTCTCGCCCTACGTGGGCGGAGCAATGGACGAAGCTGCGTTGCGCGCGCTGCTCAGTGACAGCTACCGCGACTTCGATCATCGGGCGATCACGCCGTTAAGGCAGATCGGCCATAACGAATGGATTCTGGAGCTGTTCCATGGCCCGACGCAGTCGTCCAAGGACTTTGCTGCGCAGTTGCAGGCGCGCCTGGTTGCGCACTTTCTACCGCAACAACAGGGCAGGGCGCTGGTGATCGGTGCCACCAACGGCGAGACCGGGCTGGCCGCGATCGAGGCCTTTGCTGGCTGCGCCAACGCTCAACTGGCCGTGTTGTACCCCGAGCAGGGTGTGCCGCCGGCGCAGTTGGCGGCCTTGCACCAGGCAAACCCGCAACAGGTCGCGCTGATCCCGGTAGCGGGCAGTTTTGACGACTGTCAGACCCTGGTGTCGCGCCTGCTGCGCCAGTGGCCGTTGCCTGAGGTGACGCCGATCTGCTTCAACTCGACCAACTGGGTCGGGGTGCTGGCGCAGATCGTCTATTACTTTCACGCCGCGCTGCAGCTTGGCGGCGGCACGCGGCCGGTGGCCTTCAGCGTACCCGCGGCGAGCTTTGCCGAAATCTACGCAGGCTACATCGCGCAGAAGATGGGCTTGCCGATCAACCAGGTGATCGTTTCGACCAACAGCAACGACGCCCTGCATCACTTCATCCAGCGCAACCGCTACTCGACCCGGCAAAGCAGCCGCACCTCGTCGCCGGCGATGGACTTCTCGCTGTACTCAAACCTCGAGCGGTTTATCTGGGAGCTGTACGACCATGATGGCCATGCGATGAGGGCGTTGATGGAGCACTTCGAGGGGTGCGGTGAGCTGAGCATCGGCAATCAGCAATGGTTACGGGCGCGGGTGCTGTTCGACTCACATGCGGTTGAGGAGCTGCAGATTCGCGAAGAGGTCCTGCGCTTGTTTGCCGAGACCGGCGCGGCGGTTGATCCACATACTGCCGTGGGCGCGTTGTCTGGGCGGATTCAGCGACGCAGCCTGGGCGCGCCGATGGTCACCCTCGGGCAAATCGCGCCGAGCAAATCGGCTGGCCTGCTGGCGGAGCTTGGGGTGTGGCCTGGCCCGGTTGCCGTCCTGGCCGAACCGGACGAGGTGCGCACAGGCCTGCAAACGGGCGATCTGGCCAGCTTGATCCAGGCGCTGCGCCAAGCAACGCAGGCGCGGCCATGAAGCGCATTCTTGATCCACTGGACGAACATATCCTGGCCGAGCTGACCGCCAATGCGCGTATCGGCCACGCCGAGCTGGGCGCCAAGGTCAATCTGTCGCGTAACGCGGTGCGCCAGCGGATCGAGCGGCTGGAGCGCGATGGCGCAATCCAGGGTTATACCATCCGCCTCGGCGACTCGCGGCGGGCCTCGTCATTGATCAGCGCGGTGATCTTTGTCTACCGCTATGACCGCATGCGCGGCGCCGATGTGCTGGCCGGCTTGCGCGGCATTCCCGAGGTGGTCCAATGCGAAGTGCTCAGCGGTGAGTTCGACCTGATGCTGCGGGTCAATGCCGCCTCGCCCGAGCGTGTGCACATGGTCTGGAAAGAGATCGCCGGCATGTCCGGGGTGGAAAACACAGTGACCTCGTTCGTGCTCTCGGCCGAGCACTGAGGCGAGCAAAACGACCAACAAATGCAGCATTCTGACCAATTCAACTGACTGCGGTGAAGCCTTAGGCTGACTCCATCAAACAACGCCTGAGAGCAACGCAGACATGACTGAATATAAAATTGCATTGGTGGGTTTTGGTGGGGTCAACCGTGGCCTGGCGCAACTGGTTGCCGAACGTAATGCCTGCTGGCAGGCAAGTTTGGGGTTCAGCCTGAAGATCGTTGGCGTCAGCGATATCTTCCTTGGCTCGATCGTCAACCGCGACGGTCTCGATGCCGCCCAGCTGGTGGCCCTGCCAGCCGAGAAAGGCGCCTTTGCCAAGCTGCACGGTGGCACCGCCGAAGCTTTCACCGAGACAGTGATCAAGCAATCCGGCGCTGACATCATCGCGGAGGCGACTTTCACCAATCCTGTCGACGGCGAGCCCGCCACCACCTTCTGCCGCTGGGCGCTGGAAAGCGGCATTCATGTGGTCACCACCAACAAGGGCCCGATTGCCCTGCACGGCAGTGAGCTCAAGGCGCTGGCGCAGCGCAACAACGTCGCTTTCGAGTACGAAGGCTCGGTCATGAGCGGTACGCCGGTGATTCGCCTGGCCAGGCAAGCGCTGGCCGGCGCTGAAGTGCAAGGTTTCGAAGGCATCCTCAACGGCACCTCCAACTATGTTCTGACCCGCATGCAGGAAGGCCTGAGCTTTGCTGCGGCGGTCGCACAGGCGCAGCAACTGGGCTACGCCGAAGCTGACCCAAGCGCCGACGTCGATGGCTATGACGTGCGCTTGAAAGTGGTGATCCTCGCCAACGAACTGCTCAACGCCAAGCTGCAGATCAGCGACGTCGCCTGCTCGGGTATCAGCAACATCAGCGCTGAAGACATCGCCACCGCCAGCCGCAATGGCCAGTGCTGGAAGCTGATCGGTGCGGCCCAGTGCCAGGCCGATGGCTCGGTGCAAGCCAGCGTCGCTGCACGTTTGTTGCCGCTCAGCCACCCACTGGCCGGTATCAGCGGGGCAACCAATGCGGTCTCGTTCACCACTGAGCTGGTCGGTGCAGTCACGGTGTCCGGCCCGGGTGCAGGTAAGATCGAAACCGCCTTTGCCTTGCTCTCGGACATCGTCGCCATCCACACCAGCCAGCAGCAGTAAGCGGAGAGCAGCCATGAGCGTAGCCAGCAAGGTCAATGTGCAACTGGTCGAAGCGCAGCAGATCGATGTGTTCAGCCCTTACGACGGCCGCCTGATCGGCAGCGTGCCGTGCCTGGATGCCAGTGCGGTGCCGGCCATCCTCGAGCGTGCCCGCCAAGGTGTGCGCCAGGCCGCGGCAATGCCGCGCCATCAGCGCGCACGTGTGTTGGAGGAGGCGGCGCGGCGGGTGCAGGAGCAAGCCCAGGCGTTTGCCGAATTGATCGTCGCCGAGGCCGGCAAGACCTTGCGCCAGGCCGAGAAAGAGGTCAAACGCTGCATCAACACCCTCAAACTGTCGGCTGAAGAGGCGCGGCGCAATGCCGGTGAGGTGGTGCCGTTCGAGGCCTATGAGGGCTCTGAATCGCGCCAGGGCTGGTTCAGCCGAGAGCCGTTGGGGTTAATCGTCGCGATCACGCCGTACAACGACCCGCTCAATCTGGTCGCACACAAGCTCGGGCCAGCGATTGCCGGTGGCAATGGGTTGATCCTGAAACCGTCCGAACTGGCGCCGCTGTCGGCCCTGAAGCTGGTCGAATGCCTGCTGCAGGCGGGTTTGCCGGACTCGGTGGTCACTGCCGTGACCGGTGGTGTCGAGTTGGGCAAGGCGCTGGTCGAACTGCGCGAGGTGCGCATGGTGTCGTTCACCGGCGGCTTTGTTACCGGCGAGTCAATTGCCCGCAGTGCTGGCCTGAAAAAGCTGGCGATGGACCTGGGCGGCAACGCGCCGGTGCTGGTGTTGGAAGATTGCGACCTGGAACCCACGGTCGAGTCGTGTGTCTCCGGGGCGTTCTGGGCGGCGGGGCAGAACTGCATCGGCACCCAGCGGATCTTGGTGCAACGGCCGATCTATGAAGTGTTCCGCGCACGCTTTGTCGCCCAGGCACGGGCCTTGGTGCTGGGAGACCCGGCCCTGCGTGAAACCGATGTCGGGCCGATGGTGACCGAACAGGCTGCGCGCCGCACTGAACAGTTGGTCAACGAGGCGCTCAGCGAGGGTGCGCAGCTGCTCTGCGGTCACCAGCGCAAGGGCGCCAGTTACGCGCCAACGGTGCTGGAGCAGGTCAGTCATGCCAGCCAGATCTGGCAGCAAGAGGTGTTTGCGCCGGTGGTGATTCTTGAGCCGTTCGACCAGCTGGACGAAGCAGTGGCGCTGGCCAACGCTCCGGAATACAGCCTGCACGCCGGAGTGTTCACCCGTGACCTGGCCAAGGCGTTGAAGCTTGCCAGGCAGATCGAAGCAGGTGGGGTGATGATCAATGATTCGTCGGACTATCGCTTCGATGCCATGCCCTTTGGCGGCTTCAAGTACGGCAGCCTCGGTCGGGAAGGGGTGCGCTTCGCTTATGAAGATATGACCCAGCCGAAAGTGGTGTGCATCAACGATCTGGGCTAACCGCAGCGCGCTGCCCTGCGCTGGTTTGGCGACAGGGTAGCGTGATGTGCAGAGCAGATCCGACGAACGGTAGGTGACTTAGATCTCGACTTTTGATGTATTGAAACCGGTTTCATAACCCGTCTCAAACAATAATCACAAGAGACCTCAGATGACCGATACACCGTCCAGCCCGCGTGAGCGGGTCACCATCAGCCAGGTTGCACGGGTCGCCGGCGTATCCAAGGCGACCGTGTCGCGTTATATCGGTGGCGACCGTCAGTTGCTCGCCGATGCCACTGCGCAGCATCTGGCCGAGGTCATCGAGCGTCTTGGCTACCGGCCAAACCAGATGGCCAGGGGCCTCAAGCGCGGCCAGACGCGCCTGATCGGCATGCTGGTCGCCGACATTCTCAACCCCTATTCAGTGGCCGTGATGCGCGGCGTTGAAACTGCCTGTCGCGAGCACGGCTACAGCCTGGTGCTGTGCAACACCAACCGCGATGACGAGCAAGAGAGCCATCACCTGCGCGTGCTGCAGTCCTACAACGTCGAAGGGCTGATCGTGAACACCCTCGGCCACCACCAGGGCGAGCTGCTGGCGTTGCACCGGGATATCCCCATGGTGCTGGTCGACCGTCAGGTGCCGCAGCTCAATGCCGACATGGTCGGGCTGGATAACGCCGACGCAGTCGAGCAGGCGCTGGACCACCTGCAGGCTCGCGGCTACCGCGACATTCTGGCAGTCAGCGAGCCGCTGGATGGCACCAGCTCGCGACTGGAACGGGTGCAGGCCTTTACCGCATCGATCAATCGCCGCCCCGGCATGCGCCAGCAGATCCTCGAGTGTGCGGCTGATTTGCCCGCATGTCTGGGCAATTTCCTCGGTGCCAGCGGGCATGGCCCGCAAGCGATTTTCACCTTCAACGGCGTGGCCACCCTGGCCGTCACTCGCGCCTTGCACGAGCGCGGCTGCAGATTGTTCGAGGATGTCGGCCTGATCGCCCTCGACGAACTCGACTGGCACCCATTGGTTGGCAGCGGCATTACCGCGCTGGCGCAACCTACCGAACGCATCGGCGCGTTGGCTTTCAACTGCCTGCTTGAGCGGTTGCGTGGCGGTAACGCTGCTGCGCAGCGCATCGACCTCAAGGCCGAATTGATCATTCGCGGATCGACCAACCCTCGTATTTGAACAACGGACTAACGTCCGTTTGCGTTGCATCGAAATGAAACCGGTTTCATAAGGACAATAACAATGCGCTCGAACCCCGTTTCCATCAGCCTTTCCAGCTACGGCGCCGATTTGGTCCGCCAGCGTGGCCAGGCCAGTTTCGTGCCGTTGCTGGCTGCGGCCGGCGTCAGTCGAGTCGAGCTGCGCGAAGAACTGTTCGCCAGCCCGCCGGACTGCCCACAGCTGTCTGCCGCAATCCGCACCTCAGGCATGGAATGCCTGTATTCCTCGCCGCTGGAGCTGTGGCTGGAGGACGGCCAATTGAACCCGGCGTTGCCTGCCAAGCTACAGACCGCCAGGGCCGTGGGCGCGGTGGCACTCAAGGTTTCCCTTGGTCACTATCAGCCGGGCTGTGACCTGACGGCGCTGGCTGCGCAACTCTCGGCGGATGGCCCAATGCTGCTGGTTGAAAACGACCAGACTGCGCACGGCGGGCGGATCGAACCGATGCTGCAGTTTCTTCTGCGCTGTGAATCCATCGCACTGGCGCTGGGCATGACTTTCGATATTGGCAACTGGCGCTGGCAGGGTGAGTCGGCGGTTCAAGCCGCTCACGAGCTGGGCCGCTGGGTGCGCTATGTGCACTGCAAGGCGGTCGAGCGCCAGGCCAATGGCCGCCTGGTCGCAGTGCCGCCACGCGCAGCCGATCTGCTGGCCTGGGAGCAGATGTTCAGCGAGTTCAGCCCGGCAGTGGTGCGCGCGGTCGAGTTTCCTCTGGTCGGTGACGACCTGCTGGCGGTAACTCGTGCCCAGGTCAACAACCTGGCTCGGCTTGCGCTGACGGCGGAGGTGAGCCATGCCTGACCATGACGTGTTGTGCTTTGGCGAGACCATGGCCATGTTCGTCGCCGAACAAACCGGTGAACTGGCGCAGGTCGGCCAGTTCGGCAAACGCATTGCCGGTGCCGACAGCAATGTTGCGATCGGTTTGTCGCGGCTGGGCTTCAAGGTGCGTTGGCTGAGCCGGGTCGGCAATGACTCGTTGGGCCGCTTCGTGCTGGACAGCCTGCTCAAGGAGGGCCTGGATTGCTCGGCGGTACAAGTCGACCCCGAGCATGCCACTGGCTTTCAGCTCAAGGCCCGCTGCGATGATGGCAGCGACCCCGCCGTCGAATATTTCCGCCGCAACTCGGCTGCCAGCCATATGTCGCCGCAGTTGCTGAACGCACAGTTGACCAGCGCCGAACATTTGCATGCCACCGGCATTCCGCTGGCGCTGTCGGCCGGCTGCCGGGCATTGGCGCATGGCCTGGTCGACGCCATGCGCAGCGCTGGCCGGAGCATCTCGTTCGACCCCAATCTGCGCCCATCGTTATGGCCTGACCAGGCCAGCATGATCCGCGAGGTCAACGCGCTGGCAGTCAAAGCCAACTGGGTGCTGCCAGGCCTTGAAGAGGGCCGTTTGCTCACCGGTCGACAAAGCCCAGCTGACATCGCCGCGTTTTATCTGCAGCAAGGCGTCGAGCTTGTGGTGATCAAGCTGGGCGGCGAGGGCGCTTATTTCTGCAGCGCAGAGGCTGAGGGCTGGGTGCCGGCATTCGCTGTTGCGCAGGTAGTCGACACCGTCGGCGCGGGCGATGCCTTTGCAGTGGGCGTGCTCAGTGGCCTGCTCGAAGGCTACCCACTGGGTGAAGCGGTTGCCCGCGGCAATTGGTGCGGCAGCCGCGCGGTGCAGTCGCGCGGGGATATGGAAGGCCTGCCGCTGCGCAGTGAACTGGAACTGTACAACCGGCGCAGCTGCGCCTGAAACGCTGATCGCCGGTTAGCCGGCACCTGGTGCAACAAAAACAACCAAGCTCAGGAGCACACCTCATGCAAACGACCAGCCTCGCGCGTCGCCGGTGGTGGTACATCATCCCGATCGTGTTCATTACCTACAGCCTGGCCTATCTGGACCGCGCCAATTACGGCTTTGCCGCAGCCTCCGGCATGGCCGACGACCTCAAGATCACCCCGGCCTTGTCGTCCTTGCTCGGTGCGTTGTTCTTTCTCGGCTACTTCTTCTTTCAGGTGCCCGGGGCGATCTATGCGGAAAAACGCAGCGTCAAGAAGCTGATCTTCGTCAGCCTGATCCTCTGGGGTGGGCTGGCGACGCTGACTGGGATGATCAGCAATGTGTACTTTCTGATCGCCATCCGCTTCCTCCTCGGGGTGGTCGAGGCGGCAGTGATGCCGGCGATGCTGATCTACCTGTGCCATTGGTTTACCCGCGCCGAACGCTCGCGGGCCAACACCTTCCTGATGCTCGGCAACCCGGTGACGATCCTGTGGATGTCGGTGGTGTCGGGCTACCTGATCAAGCATTACGACTGGCGCTGGATGTTCATCATCGAAGGCCTGCCGGCGGTGCTCTGGGCGTTTATCTGGTGGCGCCTGGCGGCGGACAAACCGGCCCAGGTGAGCTGGCTCAGCCAGCACGAGAAGGACCAGTTGCAAGCGGCGCTGGCGACTGAGCAGCAGGGCATCAAACCGGTGAAGAATTATCGCGAGGCGTTCCGCTCGCCGCAGGTCATCGTGCTGTCGTTGCAGTACTTCTGCTGGAGCATCGGCGTGTACGGCTTTGTGCTGTGGCTGCCGTCGATCCTCAAGCAGGCCGCCAATGTCGATATCGTCACGGCGGGCTGGTTGTCATCGGTGCCGTATCTGGCGGCAGTGCTGGCCATGGTCGGCGTGTCGTGGGCCTCGGACCGGCTGCAGAAGCGCAAGCGTTTTGTCTGGCCACCGCTGCTGATCGCCGCGCTGTCGTTCTACGGCTCGTATGCGCTGGGCAGCGAGCACTTCTGGTGGTCGTACGCTCTGCTGGTCCTGGCCGGAGCCTGCATGTATGCGCCATACGGGCCGTTTTTCGCGATCGTGCCGGAGATTCTGCCGAGCAACGTCGCAGGCGGGGCCATGGCCTTGATCAACAGCATGGGCGCACTGGGCTCGTTCGGTGGCTCGTGGCTGGTGGGCTACCTGAATGGCGCCACCGGCGGGCCAGGCGCCTCTTACCTGTTCATGTGCGGTGCGCTGCTGACGGCGGTTGCCCTCACGGTCGCACTGCGTACACCCCAGGCTCAGCCCAAGCGTCGCGCTGGCGGCCTGGCACTGAATCATTAAGGAATTGCCATGAAAAAGACCATAGTCCTCTACAAGCGCTTGTCCGATGATTTGCTCGGCCGCCTGCGCGAGCAGGCCGAAGTGATCTTCGTCGACACCGCGCAGGCGGATGGCCTGGCCCGTCTGCGCGATGCCTTGCCCCACGCCCATGGCCTGCTCGGGGCCAGCCTGCGCCTGGACAGCAGCCTGCTGGACCTGGCGCCGCAGCTGGAAGCGGTGGCCAGCGTCTCGGTGGGGGTCGACAACTACGACATCGCTGACCTGACCCGACGCGGCATCGTCCTCACCAATACCCCCGATGTGCTTACCGAAACCACCGCCGATACTGGCTTTGCCTTGATCCTGGCGACGGCGCGCAGGGTGGTCGAACTTGCCAGTTGGGTGCGGGCAGGGCACTGGCAGGCCAACCTGGGGCCGGCTCACTTCGGCACCGATGTGCACGGCAAGACCTTGGGTATCGTTGGTATGGGCCGCATCGGTGAAGCACTGGCCAAGCGTGCGGCTGCAGGGTTTGGCATGCGCGTGGTGTATCACAGCCGTCAGCCCAAGCCTGCCGTCGAGGCCCTTTATGGCGCCGCTTGTCGCAGCCTCGACGGGCTGCTGCAGGAATCGGATTTTGTATGCCTGACGGTGCCGTTGAGTGCCGCGACCGAGGGTTTGATCGGCGCGCGGGAACTCAGCCTGATGAAACCCGAGGCCATCCTCATCAACATTTCACGTGGCCGGGTGGTGGATGAAACCGCGCTGATCGAAGCGCTACGTGAGCAGCGCATTCGCGGGGCCGGGCTGGATGTGTTCGTCAAAGAGCCGTTGGCGGCGGATTCGCCCTTGCTGCAACTGGACAACGTGGTGGCGACGCCGCACATCGGCTCGGCGACCCACGAAACCCGCCAGGCCATGGCCCGCTGCGCGGTAGACAATTTGCTCTGTGCGTTGGCTGACCAGCGCCCACAGAATCTGGTCAATCCGCAGGTTTGGGCAATGCGCTAGCCGGCATTGCTGGGGGCGCAAAGCGCCCCGACGTTCTAGGGCCAAACCCACTGTCGTGCTGAAACCAATTGACATATGTTATTTGTGATCACATATTGAAGCCATAACAACGCCAATATGTGAGTCTGCCCATGACTGATCGCCCAACCCTCCTGCCGGTAATGCGCCCGGTGTCGCGCGACACACTGCAGGACCAGGTCTACCGCCAGATCCGTGAAGCGCTGATGAGCGGCCGCTTTCAGCCCGGCCAGAAGCTGACCATCCGCGGCCTGGCCGAAGCCTTGGGTTCAAGCCCGATGCCCGTGCGAGAGGCGCTCAACCGCCTGAGTGCCGAAAACGCCTTTGAAGTCACCGAAACAGCCCGCCTGCGGGTGCGCATGATGACGCCGGAGCGCCTGCGCGAAATCCGCGACGCGCGGGTAGCGCTGGAAGGCTTGCTGGCCGAGAAAGCCGTGGTGCTGCTGACCCAGCGCGACCTGAGCGAGATCACCCAACTCTGCGAACAGATGCAGCACGCCGCCGACAACGTCGATGTGGCGCGTTATCTGTGGACCAACTTTGCCTTTCACCGGCGCATCTACGCTGTGGCCAACGCCGAGCTGACCGTCGCCGCGGTGGAGAACTTCTGGCTGCACATGGGCCCATGCTTTGCCCTGGTCGCACCGGACAAGGCCCACCTGCAACGCTCGATGGAGGCGCACAACCGCATCGTCGAAGCCTTGCAGGCCGGTGATGGCGCCGCTGCGCGGGCGGCGGTCACCGACGACATCATGCAGGCGGCCGACTCGCTGGCACGCCTGATCGTCAAGAGCGACCGTTCCAGGTCGCCTGCTTCAGGAGTTAAAAAAGCATGAGCGTTCTTAACCGACTGATTCCCTACAGCGGCCTGCGCGTATTGATCTCTGGCGGCGCCGCCGGCATCGGCGAGGTGCTGGCTGCGGCGTACATGGAGGCCGGCGCCAAGGTGCATGTCTGCGATGTCAGCGAAGCGGCCCTGGCGGCGTTTCGTGATCGCTACCCGAATAGCCTGGCAACCAAGGCCGATGTCGGCGACCCAGCGCAGATCGAAGCCGTGTTCAAGGTCCAGCGCGAGCAGTTCGGCGGCCTCGATGTGCTGATCAACAACGCCGGGATCGCCGGGCCGACGGCGGGCATAGACGCCGTCACTGACGAAGAATGGCAGCGCACCGTCGATATCAACCTGACCGGGCAATATCGCTTCGCCCACCATGCGGTGCCGCTGCTCAAAGCCTCGCCGAATGCCCACCTGATTCACATCGCCTCGGTGGCGGGGCGCCTCGGCTACGCCTGGCGTACGCCTTATGCCGCAACCAAATGGGCGATCGTTGGGCTGATGAAGTCCCTGGCCAGCGAGCTGGGCGAGAGCGATATCCGCGTCAACGCCTTGCTCCCGGGCATCGTCGAAGGGCCACGCATGGACGGCGTGATTCGCGCCCGGGCCGAGCAGTTGAACGTGCCTGAAGCGGCGATGCGTGACGAATACCTGCAGAAGATCTCGCTCAAGCGCATGGTCACCGCCGAAGACGTCGCCGCCATGGCGCTGTTCCTGTGTTCACCGGCGGCACGCAACGTGACCGGCCAGGCCATCAGCGTGGATGGCAACGTCGAGTACCTGTAACGGCTCGACCCTCATGCAGTAACGGCGGGGCTGCAGCCCTGCTGCTGACGTATTCACTTTCTCACCAAGAACAAGAATGGAGAAATTCGCATGTCCAGAAAACGCCCGATCATCATTACCTGCGCGGTCACTGGCGCTATTCACACGCCGTCGATGTCGCCGCATCTGCCGATCACCCCGCAGCAAATTGCCGATGCCGCCATTGGTGCCGCCGAAGCCGGCGCTGCCATCGTCCACCTGCATGCACGTGACCCGATCGATGGCCGGCCCAGCCAGGACGTCGACCTGTTCCGCCAGTTCTTGCCGCAGATCAAGGCCAAGAGCGACGTCGTCATCAACATCACCACCGGCGGGGCGCCAACCATGGGCGTTGAAGAGCGCCTGCAGCCGGTGGCTCAGCTCAAGCCGGAGCTGGCTTCACTGAACATGGGCTCGATGAACTTCGGCCTGTACGAAATGCTCGAGCGCTTCACCGAGTTCAAGCATGACTGGGAGCGGCCATATCTGGCAGAAAGTGACGACCGGATCTTCCGCAATACCTTCCGCGACATCGCGCACATACTCAACGCCTGTGCCGAGAACCGTACCCGCTTCGAAATCGAGTGCTACGACATCGGCCACCTGTATACCGCCGCGCATTTCCTCCAGCGCGGCCTGCTCAACGCACCGATATTCATCCAGTCAGTGTTTGGCCTGCGCGGCGGTATCGGTGGCCACCCGGAAGACCTTGCGCACATGCGCCGTACGGCTGATCGGCTGTTTGGCGACGCTTATCAGTGGTCGATCCTGGGCGCCGGGCGCAATCAGATCCCGCTGGGTACCATGGGCCTGGCAATGGGCAGCCACGTACGGGTTGGCCTGGAGGATTCGTTGTGGGACGGCCCGGGCCAACTGGCCGCATCCAATGCCGACCAGGTCAAACGCATCCGGACAGTGATCGAAGCGCTCGGCGCGCGCGTAGCAACGCCGGATGAAGCCCGGGAAATGCTCGACCTCAAAGGCCAGGACAAGGTCGACTTCTAGCCCCGGCGTCACCTCGCGGATTCTGTGCAGCGGGGCGTTGGGCCCGGCTGCCGGCACCTTCAGCATTCACCGGCTACTCAAGCCATGAGGTTTGTGCGATGACAATTACAAGAAACATCGATAGCGCTGCCACACCCCGTGATTCAGCCACGCTGAACAAGGTCATCTTCATCAAGCTGATGCCGTTGCTGATTGCGGCGTACATCCTGAGCTTTCTCGACCGCACCAACATCGCTTTGGCCAAGCATCAGCTGGATGTGGATCTGGGCATTTCGGCGGCGGCCTATGGGCTGGGCGCCGGCTTGTTCTTTCTGACCTATGCGCTGTCGGAAGTACCCAGCAACCTGATCATGCACAAGGTCGGCGCGCGCTTCTGGATCGCCCGCATCATGGTGACATGGGGCCTGATTTCGGCCGCGATGGCGTTTGTTCAGGGCGAAACCTCGTTTTACATCCTGCGTCTGCTGCTGGGCGTCGCCGAGGCGGGGCTGTTCCCCGGCGTGATGCTCTATCTGACCTATTGGTTCGGCCGCGAGCAACGTGCGCGGGCGATTGGCTACTTCCTCCTGGGGGTGTGCTTCGCCAATATCATCGGCGGCCCGCTGGGCGCGTTGCTGATGCAGCTGGACGGCGTCTGGGGCTGGCGCGGTTGGCAGTGGATGTTCATGCTCGAAGGCCTGCCGGCGGTGTTCTTCGCCTATGTCGTGTGGACGAAGCTGCCGGACCGGCCGAGCAAGGCGCCGTGGCTGAGCCCGGCTGAAGCCGAGCAGATCGAACGCGGCCTGGCGGCTGAGCAGGAGGAAGGTGCAGGGCAGGGCGGCCATTCGCTCAAGCAGTGCCTGACGCCGCAGATCTTCCTGGCGATCCTGGTGTACTTCTGCCATCAGATCACTGTGTATACGGTGATCTTCTTCCTGCCGGGGATCATCGGCAAATACGGAGAGTTGACCACGCTGCAGATCGGCTTGCTGACCTCGCTGCCGTGGATCGCCGCAGCCGTGGGTGCCATGGCGCTGCCGCGTTTTGCCACGACCCCGCAGCGGGCGCGGATGATGCTGGTGTGCGGGTTGCTGACCATGGCCGCCGGGCTGGGTATCGCCTCGCTGGCAGGGCCGGTGCTGAGCCTGCTGGGCTTCTGCCTGTCGGCGCTGATGTTCTTTGTGGTGCAGTCGATCATCTTCCTGTACCCGGCGTCACGCCTCAAAGGCGCTGCACTGGCCGGTGGGCTGGGCTTCGTCAACTCATGTGGGCTGTTGGGCGGCTTTGTCGGCCCGTCGGTGATGGGCCTGATCGAGCAAACGACAGGTAACGCCATGGACGGGATGAAAATCATCGCGGTGATCCTGGTGCTCGCCGCGCTGGCTGCCCTGCGCCTGCGTCAAGGGCATGAGCGCAAGGTCCCCAAGGCTGAAGCGCATGGACGCCGACAGGTAGTTTGAGTCCACACTGGGCTGCTCTGGCTGACGTTGCAGGCCAGAGCAGCCCTGTTGCGGTTGTAACCTTGGACTATTTGTCTTTGACCTGCTCGAACGACTTGGCCATGTCTCTGGCCCAGCCATCGAGTACCGCTTTCACATCCTTGGTCTGCATGACCTGGTCGGCGTTATCCAGTTCGGCGCCCGCACCTTTGCGCACCACCTGCGCCACCACTTTGTTGTCGGCCGCGTCGATGAAGGCCGCTTCAGTGGCGAGGCTGGTGTCCTGATCACGGATGCCGGTCGCGGTGCTCACGCCGGCTGCGATCAAGGCAATCGGGATCACTTCATAGGCTTGCAGGCTCTTGGTGCTCGCACTCACCCCAGTAATCGCCGGCCGCACGATCAACACCTCCGGGCCTGGTCCCTTGGCCAACGGCATGACCTTGGCCATTTCCCGCTGCAGGGCCTGATCGTAATACTGGGTGATGCCTTGCAGGGTGCTGGCGGGGATCTTGGCCGTGGGCTGCGGCTTTGGATACAGCTGGCTCGGTTCGATATAGACCTTGGTGTAGCGGCGTGCATCGAGCTTCGGATCGACCCAGCGCATCACCGGCGCACCGGAAGGTGAAGTCTCCTGCTTGAGCAAACTGTAATCCTTGAGGAATCCAGAATACTGGTTGGACTCGACGTACTTGCTGGCACAGCCAGACACTGCAAGTGTTGCCACGCACAACGCGGTCAGCAGTAACTTTGACTTCATGTTGTTGCTCCTTGTGGACCGATCTCGGACGAGATCACACTGCCGAGGGGGAATCGCCACGTCGCGCGGCCTTTCAAACTATCGAGCTGCAGCGTTGCGATTGGTGTCAAACAGGGTGATGCGAGTTGCCCTGTGGCCCGCATTGCTCATGTAATGAGCGCAGCCGAGTCCAGTACATGACAGCGCTGTTACTTGGCACACCTGGGCAACCGTCAATCAGCATAGTCCAGCCATGCGTAAGTAAAGAGTTGGGCTAGGATTAGCTGGAACAGGCGCGGCGGGCATTCGAGCTGCGGATTACAACGAATGCCAAAGAAGGTCCAGACCCTTGAACACCTCACGCCGCGGCTTCTCCCTGCAAGTGCTGATTGGCCTGGCAATCATGTTCAGTACGCTGACGCTTGGGGCAGTGCTGGCCTACAAGGGCTACCGCAGCATCGAGCACACCTTGCTGGCTGCATCGGCCGACACCAGTCGCCAGCTGGCGCGCACCATCAACGAGCGGGCGCAGCGTTTGATCAACCCGGTACTCAGCTCGATCCGTCTGCTTGCCCATGACTCGCTTGCCGAGGCCGTCACGCTGCAGCAACGGCTTGATCGTTTGCCCTTGCTCGCGGCCAGCCTGGACGCCAATAGCATGCTCAGCGCGGTGTATGTGGGCTATGCCAATGGCGAGTTCGTGCTGTTACGGGCGCTGCGCGACAAGGCCGACAGCCAGAGCGTGCATGCGCCCGCAGGTGCCGCGTACCTGTTGCAAAGCATCAGCCTGGACGGCAGTGGGCAGATGCTCGGTGAGTGGCGCTTTTACGACAGAGGGCTGACGCTGCTGCAAACGCTGGCCAAACCGGACTACCACTTTGACCCGCGTACGCGGCCGTGGTTTGTCGAGGGCCTGGCCAGCGCGACTACCCAGTTGACCAAGCCCTATGTCTTTTTCACCACCAAGGAGATCGGCCTGACGGTTGCCCAACGCAGCATCACTGGGCACGCAGTGCTGGGCATGGACGCCTCGGTCAACGACCTGGGCGGCGAAGTTGCTGACCTGCGCACGACCCCCGGCACGCAGATGGCGGTGGTGGGCAGTGACGGCGAGGTAGTGTTTTACCCAGACCTGCAGCGGGTAGTGGTCCAGGACGGTGCGGCGCTGCGTTTGTCGCGCCTGGACGAGCTGGCGGTCGACAGCCTCAGCTGGCTGTTCGTCAACAATTACCAGAGCGCAGACCCGGTCCACTATCAGGCGGCCGGCCAGGACTGGTACGGCGTGCAGGTTCCGCTTTCGTCATTCACCCAGCACGACATCCGCCTGCTGATCGCAGTACCCGCGGCTGAGCTACTGGGCGGCGCGCGGCAGATGCTGATGGCCGAAGCGCGCTGGGCGATTGTTCTGATCGGGGTCCTGCTGCTGGTCGGCTGGGCCCTGGCGCGGCGCATTGGCCAGCCGCTGCAGGCGCTGACCGAGCAAGTACAGGCTCTGGCCAGTTTCGACTTCAGCCGGCGCGTCGGGGTCGAGTCGCGGATCAGCGAGGTCAGCGCGCTGAGCGAGGTGCTCGGCGGCATGTCGCGCACCATTCACAACTTCCAGGCGATCACCCTCAGCCTGAGCCGGGAAACCAATCTGGAAGATATGCTTCGCCAGGTGCTGGGTGAACTGGTGGAGGCGACTGCCGTAACCAGCGGTGCTGTCTATCTGGCCGGCGAAGACAGCGAGGTATTACGCCTGGCTGCCCACTATCGCGATGAGCGCTATCCCGCTGACCTGCAGCTTGGCGTGCACGAGCCGCATCAACTCAATAGCGCAGTGGAGCAGGCGATGCCTGGCCAGACACCGACCATGGCCGTGGCGCTGAATGACCGCAGCGGGCAGCGCCTTGGGCTGTTGGTGTTGCAACTGGGCCCGGCGCAGCTGCACTCGGGCGGCATTGCACCGGCATTTCGCCAGTTTGTCGAGGAGCTGTCCGGGGCGGCCGCAGTGGCCATAGAGACACGCCAGTTGATCGAGGCCCAGCAACGCCTGCTCGACGGCATCATCCAGCTGCTCGCGGATGCCACCGATGCCAAAAGCCCCTATACCGGGGGCCACTGCCAGCGGGTGCCGGTGCTGGCGCAAATGCTCATGGACAGTGTCATCGCCGCAAACAGTGGGCCTTACGCGCAGTTTCACATGAGCGCGCTGGAGCGCTATGAGTTCAGGATCGCGGCGTGGCTGCATGACTGCGGCAAGGTCACCAGCCCAGAGTACGTAGTCGACAAGGCGACCAAGCTGGAGACCTTGAACAACCGCATCCACGAGATCCGCACCCGCTTCGAAGTGCTCTGGCGCGATGCCGAGTTGCTCTATTGGCAGCGCCTGGCTGAGGGTGGCGAGCAGCAGGCGCTGCAAGTAGCGCTGGAGAATACCCGGGCGCAGTTGCAGGAAGAGTTCGCCTTTATCGCCAATGCCAACATCGGCGGCGAGTTCATGTCCGATGCCGATATCGAGCGCTTGCGTATCATTGGTTCGCGCCCGTGGCTGCGCAACTTCGATAACCGCCTGGGCTTGTCCCGTGACGAGGCAGAACGCCTGGCGCCAGTGGCCTCGGCATTGCTGCCGGCGCCTGAGCAACTACTGGCTGACCGTGTCGACCACCTGGTGCCATGGGGTGAGCGCAAGCCGCCAGTCGACAAACACGACCCACGCAATACCTGGGGCTTTGACATGCGCCTGCCGACCCATGCCTACAACTATGGCGAACTGCACAACCTGAGTATCCGTCGCGGCACCCTGACTGACGAAGAGCGCTTCAAGATCAACGAGCACATCGTGCAGACCATCATCATGCTCAACACCTTGCCGTTGCCCAGCCACCTCAAGCGCGTACCGCAGATTGCCGGCAACCATCACGAGAAGATGGACGGCAGCGGCTACCCGCGTGGCTTGAAGAAAGACGACATGAGCATCGCCGAACGAGTGATGGCGATTGCCGATATCTTCGAGGCACTGAGTGCCGCTGACCGGCCCTATAAGGCAGCCAAGACGTTGTCGGAGTCAGTCAAGATTCTCGGCTTCATGGCCCGCGACCAGCACATCGACCCAGGGCTGTTCCGCCTATTTTTAAGCAGCGGTGTGTACCGCGAGTACGGCGAGCGTTTTCTGCGCAGTGACCAGCTTGACGACGTCGATATCGAGCCTTATCTGCGCGCATTCGCAGGGTCTTGAGGGCTTCTGGAGGGTGCCTGCCGACTATCGATTGCGCTCATGAAAGTTTGACCGATGAGTCAAATCTGCCTAGGGTAGCCCGCTCTGTTTTTCTGTCTGAGCGTGTTATGACTACCCCGTACAAGCTGCCAGCAACCGTCTACCTGCTGGGTTTGACCATCTTCACCCTGGTCACCGCCGAGTTCATGGTTGCCGGGATGATGCCGGCATTGGCTGATGCCTTCTCCGTCAGCCTGGCCCAGGTCGGCAACCTGATTGCCTTCTATGCATTGGGCATGGCCCTCGGTGGGCCGCCGCTCACAGTGCTGTTGATTTCTCGCGGCATCGGTAACAAACGGGCGTTGATCGCCTTGTTGGTCGTCTATTTATTGGCCGCCGGGGTGTCCGCCGTGGCGCCGAGCTACACCATCCTGCTGACGGCGCGGGTGATCATGGGTGTGGCCAGTGCAGCCTGCATCGGCCTGTGCATGACTCTGTGTGCCGGGCTGGTGCCGTTGGCCGCGCGGGGCAGGGCGATCGCGGTGGTGCTGGCGGGGCTGATGCTGTCGCCGGTGGCCGGCGTGCCGCTGACCACGGTGATCGAGCAGGTCGCCGGCTGGCGCGCCAGTGCCTGGATGATCGTTGCCCTGGCGCTGCTGTGCACCTTGCTGGTCGCACGCCAGCTGCCGCAGGACGTCGTCGGCCAGCAGCCCAGCCTGCGTCGGCAACTGGACGATCTGAAAAGCCGCAGCCTGTGGGGTGCCTATGTCACCAGCGGGCTGATCATCGGAGCGACCTTTGCCGCATTCAGCTACATCACACCGATCTTGATCAACGAAGTCGGTGTATTGCCCGCTTACGTCGCACCGCTGCTGGCGCTGTACGGCGTCGCCAACGTGCTTGGCAACCTGTTCATCGGACGTATCGCCGAGCGGCACACCTTCCGCGCCTTGGGTTGGGGTCTGGCGCTGCTGGTGCTGGCCATGGCCGGCTTTGCGCTGGGCGGCGAGCATCGCTGGTTGAATTTGCTGTGCTTTATCCTGATCGGTTTTACCGGCGTGGCGCTCAACCCAGCGATGGTCGCGCGGGTGATGAAGGCCGCCGAGCCGGGCGCGTTGGTCAATACCCTGCACACCTCGGTCATCACCGCTGGTTTGGCCTTTGGCAGTTGGGCGGGGGGCCAGGCGATCGATGCGGGCTTTGGCCTGCGTGCGCCGCTGTGGGTTGGCGCGGCGCTGGCCGGACTGGGCCTGATCAGCCTGGCGCGGCCACTACTCAATGCCCGCACGCCTGCGCCAAGGCCGTATGCCTGATTGAAGCAGGGCGCAACAGTCAGTACTGTTGCGCCCACGTGTTTGCTTAGTGGCCGCCCTTCATGCGGCGCGCCAGCAGATACAGGCCCAGGCCGACCAACGCGGTCGCCGCGCCGATGTAACCCGTGCTGGTCCAGCCCAGTCCAGCAGTAATCGCCATGCCGCCCAGCCACGGCCCCAGCGCATTGGCCAGGTTGAACGCTGCGTGGTTGGATGCCGCCGCCAGGCTCGGCGCCTCGTGGGCGATGTCCATCAAGCGAATCTGCAGCGGCGCTGCCAGGGCGATCATGCTGCCGACCAAGGCGATACCGAGCATGACTGACCACAGTGCATGGGCGGCGTAGGTGAAGAACAGCAGCACGCCGATCGACCAGAGCAACACCAGGCCTACCGCACGGAACTGCAGCCGATCAAACAGCTTGCCGCCGGCAATGTTGCCGATGATGCCGCCGGCGCCAAATGCCGCCAGGGCAAAGGGGATCATCTGTGCCGAAGTGCCGGTCACCTCGAGCATGGTGGGCGCCAGATAGCTGAACACGCAGAACATCCCGGCAAAGCCCACGGCGGCAATGCCCAGCGCCATCCACACTTGCGGCAAGCGGAACGCCTGCAACTCCTTGCGCGGATCGCTGCGTGCTTCATCGTCACGCTGCGGCACATAACGCCAGACCAGGGCAATGGTGCATAGCGCGATCACGCCCACCAGCAAGAATGCCGACCGCCAGCCAAAGTACTGCCCCAGCAGGGTTGCCACGGGATTGCCCAGCAGCATGGCCAGGGTCAGCCCGAGCATCACTCGCGCCACCGCCCCGGCCCGCTGGTTACTCGCGACCATGCTCGAGGCCACCACCGCCGCGATACCAAAATAGGCGCCATGGGGCAGGCCGCTGATGAAGCGGAACGCCACCAGGCCGCCGAATGATGGGGCAAAAGCTGTCGCCAGGTTGCCCGCGGCATACAGCGCCATCAGCAACAGCAGCATGTGCTTGCGCAGCAGCTTGGCGCCGAGAATCGCCAGCGCCGGTGCGCCGACCACCACGCCCAGGGCGTAGGCACTGATCGCGTGGCCGACTTGAGGCTCGCTCAGGTGCAGGTTGCTGGCAATGTCGGGCATCAGGCCCATGATCGCGAACTCGCCAGTGCCGATGGCGAAGCTGCCCAGGGCCATGGCGGCCTCCATTTTCGCCACGGTGGCTTTGGAGGCGGTTGGGGGAGGGGCTTGGTGAACTGACATCGGGATCCTTGTTGAAATACGCTGAAACGTTTAACTGAGCAGTTTATGGATGTGAACACGCTCCGTCGAGGCGGTTCATCGCTTGGCCAGCTAATGCTGTAGATGCCTGCGGAGTACAGATGTACTCCGCATCGAAAAAGCTCAGCTCAACCAGCCTTGCGCCTCATCCAGAAAATGCATGACTGCCCGTGAGCGCTCGTCCACGCGGGTGATCAACGACAGCTCGCTGTGCATGTCGGCCTGCTCGAGTTCGAGCGTACGGATGCCCGGCATGCTCAGTTGAGTGAGGGTTTGCGGGAGAATGCTGATGCCGATACCTGCTGCAATCAGGCCAGGAATGCTCATCAACGAAGGCACTTGCATGACGTTGGCAGGGTGCAACTGATACTGCCGGCACAGCTGCAGTATGTGTGAGGTCAGGCCGATGCCGAGCGGGTCTTCGAGGAAGATGAACTTCTCCTGGCGCAGGCTCGCCAGATCGCCGTTGAAGGTATCTGCCAGGGGATGGTTGTCAGGCATCAGCAGGACCAGCCTGGAGGTACTGAAGCAGTGGGTGCGCAGGCGGGCGGGCAAATGGTCCTTGAAGATCCGGGCAAAGCCGATGTCGAGCGTGCCTTCCAGCAGTTTGTCGAACTGAGCCTGAATGCGCGCATCGAGCAGGGTCACCTTGACTTCCGGATAGCTGCTGAAATAGTGCCGAATCAACTGTGGCAGATTGGCCTCGAGCAGTGCCGAGTGGTAGCCGATGGTAATTTCACCGATCTCTCCGCGCCGAGCGCGCTTGGCGGCGGCCACGGCCAGCTCACTGGAATGCAGGGCGTCCCGCGCATGCGGTAGAAACGCCGCGCCAGCGGCGGTCAGTTCGACGCCGCGATTGGCCCGGCGAAACAGCGTGACGGCCAGCTCGCTCTCCAGAGTCTTGATCAGCTGACTCAACGCAGGTTGGGCAACCTGCAAATGCTCGGCAGCCTTGCTGAAGTGCTGAAACTCGGCGGCGCAGACGAACGCGCGCAGATGACGTAGCTCCATGATTCGACCTGTATAAGGCTAGCTTATGAATTTATCCGGTTTTCGATAATTATCTTGCAGGTGAAAGCGCCTAGAGTCGACTCAGATGCACAACCGTCCGCTACGGGCGCTCGATAACAATAATGATTGAGACACTCATGAATACGACAGATGCCTCTGCTGCAGACAGTCAGATGTCCAGAAAGGCGGTCACCGCCGCCACCATCGGTACCGCGCTGGAGTGGTTCGACTTCACCCTTTACGGCGCGGTAGCTGCAACGGTCCTGCCCAAGCTGTTCTTCCCGGCCATGGAGCCCACCTCCGGCTTGCTCGCGTCACTGGCGACCTTTGGCGTAGGACTGGCGGCGCGGCCACTGGGCGCGATCACCTGCGGCTATCTGGGTGACAAACTCGGCCGGCGCAACCTGATGCTCGCGACAGTCAGCTTGATGGGCCTGGCCTCGGTGCTGATGGGGCTGCTGCCGACCTACGCGCAGGTGGGGATCTGGGCGCCGATCATGTTGGTGATCCTGCGGATCATTCAGGGCTTCGCGCTGGGCGGCGAGTCGACTGGCGCGCAGCTGATGGCCCTGGAACATGCACGCTCGGATCGGCGCGGGTTCTATTCAGGGCTTCTCGGCCTGTGCTCGCCACTCAGTCAGATACTTGCCAACGGCGCATTGCTTGGCCTGGCCGCGTTGCTCAGTGCCGAGCAGTTCGAGTCGTTTGGCTGGCGCATACCCTTCCTGATGAGTTTCGTGCTGGTGGTGGTGGCGATCTTTATTCGCCTCAAGGTCAGTGAAACGCCTGCCTTCGTTGCCTTGCAGAAGACCCAGGCGCCCCATGCAGGCAGCCCGTTGAAAGATGTGCTGAAGACGCACTCGCGGACCATTCTGCGTTTGATGCTGTTCTTCTGCTCGCCGGCCGCGCTGTTCTACCTGATCGTCATCTTCAGCTTGAGCTATCTGGTCAAAAACCTCGGCATGAGCCAGTCCATGGGCTTCATGTCACTGATGGTGGCCAACGTCTGCGCCATCTTCGGTGCGCTGGCCGGCGGCTACCTGAGCGACCGTTGGGGGCGCAAGAAGGCCTTGGCGTTTGGCTCCTGCATGACCCTGGCGATCCTGATGGTCTACTTCCCGATGCTCAATACCCAGCAACCGGCAGTGATCATGGCAGCGATGGGGCTGTTCCTCGGTTTCACCCAGTTCCAGAGCGGAATCCAGCCCGTCGCCTTTGCCGAAGCGTTCCCGACCAACGTGCGTTACAGCGGCTCGGCCCTGGCCTACACCGGTGCCAACCTGCTGATCGGCGGGCCGATGCCTATCCTCGCCGTGTGGCTGATGAGCCAGACCGGCAATTCACCCTGGCTGCTGGTGGCTATTTGCGCCGCGATCAATCTGGTCTCGCTGGCGATGATTCTGATCGGCCCGGAAACCCGCGGCATCGATCTCGACCAAGCCGACGGCGACGCCACTGTGCAGGCCAACGCGTCACCCCAGTACCTCAAATAAATGCAGAGTCCGACCATGAATCGTTCAGTCTTAATCCTCAACGGCCCCAACCTGAACATGCTGGGCCGCCGCGAACCCGAAATCTATGGCACGACGACACTGGCCGAGGTGAAACACGATTGCCAGCAGTTGGCGGCCGAACTGGACCTGGTGTGTGAGTTTCGCCAGACCAATCATGAAGGGGTCATGGTTGACTGGTTGCAGGAAGCCTTCGAGCGCGAGGCGGCAGTGATCATCAACCCCGCCGGCTTTTCGTTCCACTCCATCCCGGTGCTGGATGCGATGAAGTTGATCAAGGCGCCGTTGCTGGAGGTGCACATTTCCAACATCCATGCACGCGATGAGCTGCATCGCCATTCGATTACCTCGACGGTGGCCAATGGCGTGATTGCAGGCCTTGGGGTTGAAGGGTATCTGCTGGCGTTGCGGGCGATAGCCAGCCGGCTTGGCTGAGTGTACGGTCAGCACTTCTGAAACTTGTGTTTAGGTCGAGAACGTCGGGGCTGCTTCGCAATCCTTTCCGACCGGTCCGGCGCCCCGGCAAGGCCGCTCCTACAGATTGACCGCATCCGGCAGGCCAGCGCGTACATCTGTAGGAGCGGCCTTGTGTCGCGAAAGGGGCGCAGAGCGCCCCTACCGTCACCCATTAAGCAGGGTAGAATGCGGCTCGCCATGAGCGCATTGAAGGTAGTGACTTTGCTGACTGCAGGCCCTGTGAATCGTCCGTTGTTCGTCGCCTTCGACGGCCCTAAAGGCACCGGTAAAACCACGCTTCTGGAAACCGTGACTCAGGCTCTGCGCGCGGAGGGCAACAAGGTTGTCCGCCTTTGCGAGAAAAAGAGCGATCCGTTTCGTGGCGACACCATGGCCCTGGTCAACCAGGTAGCGCGAACCCCTTGTGCAGACCTGGAGTTGCAAATCTGCCAACGCCTGGCAGACAGCCGCGCCTGGATCTCAAAGCAGGTCCTGCCCAAACAGCCCGCCGACAGCATCATCCTGATCGACCGCTGGTATCCCTCCGATGCTGCCTTTCGCCGTCTGGTGCCGTTTGCGCAGATCCTTCAGCTGAACCTTGAGCGTGACGTGCAGGTGCCCGACCTGCACGTCGGCGTCGTCACCGCCCCGCACATTTCATGGGCCAGGGCAGCGGCACGCTCGCGTGGTTTGAACAGTACCGTGATGCACACGCTGCAAGAGCACGTCGCTTCGAGCGAAACGTTTGAACGTGCGGTTGCCGAGCATGGCTGGGTATTGTGTCGCAATGAGGGTAGCGTTGAAGACGCGACGAAGCAGATTGTGGCTGAAGTTCAAAGCCTGGTTGTTGGTTTGCCAATATGAAGTGATGTCAGCCACCCTAGTGCAGGAAATAACCCGATGCAGACACCCATGCGCCACATCCTCGGTGTACTCGCAGCCAGCTTGGTCACGGCGCTGCTCGCCAGCATCATCCAGACGCAACTGATACTCAGTGAGTTGATCGGGCTGGGGGCGCCGATCACGGCATCGATCCGCATGCACTCGACCGTGACGGATCTGATGACCTTCGCGCCGATCATGATGGCTATTGCAGTTGCGACGCTCGCCCCGGCGTTGCTGCTGGCGCATTGGCTGGCCAACAAGGTTTCAGTGCCACGCATGGCATTATGTGCAGGTGCTGGCATGTGTGGGCTTTGGACGGTGTTCTGGCTGATGCGCTCGGTCATTCCCATGCCGGCGATCCCCGGCACCAGAGACTTGCTCGGCCAGGTGTTGATGGCTTCGACGGGGATTGTCGCGGGTTTGCTGTATGCACAGCTGACCTCACCAACCCTCGCAGTTGTAAGCAGTCAGGACCGGGCCAAGGCGCTATTGGCGGTCGCGCTGGCTGGTATCCCGGCCATCCTGTTCTTTATTGGCGCACCGGCTGGCGTCGAGCGGCCTGCCGTCGTTGATGCGAGTAGATACAAAGTCCAGACAGTGGCCACTGGCTTGAGACAGCCATGGTCGGTTGCACTACTGCCGGATGGACGCGCATTGGTGACCGAGATGGCAGGGCGCCTGCTGGCTATCAGCAGCGACGGCTCAACTGCACAGGTAAACCTCGATGGGCTTCCGGCGCTGTTCCAGCAAGGTGCTGTCACTGGTTTGATGGATGTCGTGCTGGACCCGCAGTTCGAGCACAACGGCCTGCTTTATCTAACCATGGGTTATGGCAAGGCAGGCGCCAATGGCACGCAGCTGGTGCGGGGCAGACTGGTTGGCAATGCGTTGAATGACGTCCGCGTGCTGTTCAAATCGACACTCAAGCCCAGCGCCGGCAACAACGGCGGGCGCCTGGCATTTCTCGCCGATGAGACCCTGGTGCTGACCGTAGGCGATGGCAGCACGCGCCGCGAAGAGGCGCAAAACCGGGCCAATTCGCTGGGCAGCGTGGTCAGGCTCGACCGCGATGGCCGGCCACCGGCGGACAATCCTTTCATCGATCAGGCAGGCACCGCTGCCGAGCTCTACAGCCTGGGCCATCGCAACCCGCAGGGCATCGCGGTCGATCCTGCAACCGGCGATTTGCTGCTCAGCGAACACGGCCCCCGCGGTGGTGACGAGATCAATCAGATAGTGCCGGGCGGCAACTATGGCTGGCCCATCGTTACCGGCGGAGTTGACTATCCGTTTGCACAGGTAACACCACTACGTCAGCTGGCGGGCTATGAAGATCCAGTCGTGCAGTGGACACCCTCGATCGCACCGGCCGGCCTTGCCGTCTATCGCGGCACGATGTTCCCAGACTGGCGCGGCAATTTGCTGGTACCTGCGCTCAAGGAACGGGCGGTGCGTCGAGTATTGCGCAACGGCCGCCAAGTGGTCGGGCAGCAACTGCTGCTGGCAGACCTGAAGGAGCGGATGCGCGATGTGAAGGTTGCGCCGGACGGTTCAATCTACGTCCTCACCGACGGGCCTGACGCCAGGCTATTGCGCATCGTCGAACCCTGAGCCGGATCAATCGGCCATGAACTCACGCGGCGGCGGCTGCAGATCAGCCAGCAGATTCTTCAAACCATCGCTCCATTGCCGGCGAATATGGCTGTAGTACGGGTCATCCTGATGGATGCGCACCGGCGCCTTGGCGGCAAAGCTGTCCTTGGCATACACCAGCAGATCCAGCGGCATGCCCACTGACAGATTGCTGCGGATGGTCGAGTCGAACGAAATCAGGCCGCAGCGCAGCGCCTCGTCCAAAGGGGTGTGGTAGGTCAGGTTGCGATCGAGAATCGGCCGGCCGTACTTGCTCTCGCCAAGCTGCAGAAACGGCGTGTCCTGGGTGGCCTGGAAGAAGTTGCCCTGGGCGTAGACGTTATAGATGCCCATCTCGGCGCCGGCGATCTGGCCGCCGACCATGATCGTGCAGCTCAGGTCGATCTGTGCGGTCAGCTTGCTGCGGTCGCGGCTAATGACTTCGCGCAGCGTATCGGCAACCAGCACCGTGGCGTCGTACAGCGAGGTGACATTCAGCAAGTGGGTGCCGCTGCCGCGGCTGCGCTGTTCGAGCAGGCTGACCACCGATTGCGAAGTGGCCAGGTTGCCTGCGGTCTGCAACACGATCAGGCGTTCACCTGGCGCGCTGAAGACGAACAACTTGCGAAAAGTGGAGATCTGGTCGATGCCTGCGTTGGTGCGTGAGTCGCAGATGAACACCAGTCCGTCTGCCACGTGCATGGCGACGCAATAGGTCATGCTGGTTACCTTGTGCTGTGGGAATAGAGGCCCCGTCCTGGCGAACCTGACGGGGCTTTGTTGCTACTGGCGATGGACGTGAACGCTGGCCTGCATCGACTCGGTGCCGCCACCGCGGCGTACACCGCGGACCGGGCAGGCATCCAGGTAGTCGAGGCCGACTGCCAGTTTCAGGTGGCGCTCGGGGCGGGTGATGCGGTTGGTCACATCGAAGCTGTACCAGGCGTCATCGATCCAGGCTTCGGCCCAGGCGTGGCTGGCCAGGTGGGTTTCATCCTCGGTGCACAGATAGCCGGACACATAGCGCGCCGGAACGCCCAAACTGCGGGCGCAGGCGAGAAAGGCGTGGGTGTGGTCCTGGCATACACCGGCACCGCCGTTGAAGGCTTCGATGGCGGTAGTGACTACCGAGGTGGTTCCCGGGCTGTACGGCATCTGGTCGGCGAGGCCCTGCATCAATGCGGTCAGCGCTGCGCGGTCACGGTGCGCGCCGCAATGCTGAATGGCAAAGGCCTTGAGCGTGTCATCGGCCTTGGTCAGGTGGCTGGAACGCAGAAACGGCAGGGGCGACTGCTCGCCGGCTTCCTGCTCGCATTCGGAGTCGATTTCGACCTGGCCGCTGGCGGTCAGGGCCAGGTGCCCGTGGGGTTTGTCCAACGTCAGCACATGCAGGATGTTGCCGTAGGGATCGATCTGGCTGTTGACCTTGCGCGGCAGCTCCAGCTGCCAGTCGAGGATACGCTGGCGATCGCTGCTGCGCGGGGTCAGGCGCAGCAGCTGGATGCTGTTGCTGACATCGCTGGCGTAGCTGTAGGTGGTGTCGTGACGGATAGACAGTTTCATACGACCTCCAGGTAGGAATTGTGCACGCTCTGGCCCAGCTGGTGGATACGGCCGATGAAGTCGGTCAGCCACAGGTGCAGGCCGGCGTCGAGAATTTCGTCGATGCCGGTGTAGCGCAGGCGCGCATTGAGTTCGGCGGCCATGCGCTGGGCGGCGCGACCGGTGTTGCCCGGCAAGCCGGCGAGGATCTGGTCCAGCTCGTCGATACAGGAATGCAGCGAGCGCGGTACGTCGACCCGCAACAACAACAGCTCCGACACCGGCCGCGCGCTGGGCGCGTTACGGTAGATCTCGTTGAACGCCTCATAAGAGGTCAGGGCGCGCAGCAGGGCGCTCCACTGGTAATAGCCGCGGGCCGAGTCGTCGCTGACTTCTTCGGAGGTTTCGCCGAACATTTCATAGCGCGCATCGAGCAGGCGCAGGGTATTGTCGGCACGCTCGAGAAAGGTTCCCAGGCGGATGAAGCTGTAAGCATCGTTGCGCATGATGGTGCCGGAGGTGGCGCCGCGGAACAGATGCGAGCGCTCCTTGACCCAGTCGCAGAACTGGCTGATGCCATAGCGGCCGAGGCCGTTGCTGGCGATGTTGCGCATCTCGATCCAGGTGGCGTTGATGTTTTCCCACATGTCGGCGGTGATACGCCCGCGCACGGCGTGGGCATTGGTTCGCGCTGCCTGTAGGCAGCAATAGATGCTGCTGGGGTTTTCCGCATCGAGGGCGAAGAAGTGCAGCATGCGCTCGGAGTCGAGCTCGGTGTGCTTGCGCAGGTAGTCGTCAAGGGTGCCCGAGGCCAGCAGCGACATGGCCAGTTCAGCGTGGCCATCGGAGCGGCCGGCCTGGGGCATCAACGACAGCGAGTAGCTGACTTCAAGCATGCGCGCGAGGTTTTCGGCGCGCTCCAGGTAGCGCGACATCCAGTACAGATCGGAAGCGGTTCTTGAGAGCATCGGTCAGTCCTCCACCACCCAGGTATCCTTGGTACCGCCGCCCTGCGACGAGTTCACCACCAGCGAGCCTTCCTGCAACGCCACGCGGGTCAGGCCGCCAGGCACCAGGCGGGTCTCGCTGCCGGACAAAACGAACGGGCGCAGGTCGATATGGCGCGGGGCGATGCCTTGTTCGACAAAGGTCGGGCAGGTCGACAGGCACAGGGTCGGCTGGGCGATATAGGCATGCGGGCGGGCTTTGATGCGCGCGCGGAAGTCCTCGATCTGCGCTGCCGTTGCCGCCGGCCCGACCAACATGCCGTAACCGCCGGAGCCTTGGGTCTCCTTGACCACCAGTTCGGGCAAGTTGGCCAGCACGTGGGACAAGTCGGCAGGCTTGCGGCATTGCCAGGTGGGGACGTTCTTGAGGATGGGCTCTTCGCTGAGGTAGAAGCGGATCATGTCGCCTACATAGGGGTAGATCGACTTGTCGTCGGCCACGCCGGTGCCGACGGCATTGGCCAGCACCACATTGCCGGCGCGGTACACCGAGATCAGCCCGGGCACGCCAAGGGTCGAGTCCGGGTTGAAAGACAACGGGTCGAGGTAGTCGTCATCCAGGCGTCGGTAGATCACGTCGACCCGCTGCGGCCCGGCGGTGGTGCGCATATAAAGATGCTCGTCACGCACGAACAGGTCGGCGCCTTCGACCAGTTCGATGCCCATCTCGCGGGCGAGAAACGCATGCTCGAAATAGGCACTGTTGAAGCGCCCGGGGGTGAGCACTACGGCGGTCGGGTTGTCCAGCGGGCTGGCGCTCTTGAGCGTGTCCAGCAGCATGTTCGGGTAGTGATCGATCGGGGCGATGCGCTGCGCGGCGAACAGCTCGGGGAACAGGCGCATCATCATCTTGCGGTCTTCAAGCATGTAGCTGACGCCGCTTGGGGTGCGCAGGTTGTCTTCGAGCACGTAATAAGTGCCATCGCTGTCGCGCACCAGGTCGACCCCGGCAATGTGCGCGTACAGCCCACGGTGCAGGTTCAAACCCTGCATTGCGACCTGATAGCCCTCGTTGGCCAATACCTGTTCGGGCGGAATGATGCCGGCCTTGAGAATGCGTTGGTCGTGGTAGATGTCGTGCAGAAACAGGTTCAGCGCCTGCACCCGCTGAATGCAGCCGCGCTCGACAATGCGCCATTCACTGGCGCGGATGCTGCGCGGGATAATGTCGAAGGGGATCAGGCGCTCGGTGTCCTGCGCGTCACCATAGAGGGTAAAGGTGATGCCAGCGCGGTGGAACAGCAGGTCGGCCTCGCGTCGACGTTGTTCCAGCAATTCCAGCGGTGTATTGGCCAACCAGCGCGAAAAAGCCTGGTAGTGGGAGCGGCAACTTCCGTTTGCCTCATACATTTCATCGAAAAAAGCCCGGGACATACCCACTCCTTGCTACGCATCGTCAGCAGCGTTGTCGCATACCTGATCAGCGTTGCAATGAAGGTGCCGAAACGGGCAGGGCAGTGTGGCTAGGGCTCGAATTGATGCAGAAATTGCGATTGGGCGCTGTTTAGCATCAGAAAAACGACGCGCCAACGGCTTTTACGCTCAATCCCCATCAACGGCGGGAAGGCGCGGCGCATCAAACAGGTGCACGTTGCCAGGCTTTGCCGAAGTTGCCCCAAACGGGGGCGCTCAGGCGGTGGGGCGAGCGTGCTCGACCAGTTCAACCCGGTTGCGGCCGGCGGCCTTGGCGCGGTACATGGCCTTATCGGCGCAGACCAGCAATGCGTCCAGATCACTTTCGGCAGTTGTGGCATAGACCAGGCCGATGCTTGCCGTCACGCCGTGCTCGCTGCTGACGTTGAGTTGGGCGATCAATGCCCGCAGGCGCTCGGCAATCTCGACGGCCTCGGCCTGGGGCGTGTTGGGCAGCAACAGTGCGAACTCTTCACCGCCGAGCCTGCCTGCGATGTCATCGTCGCGCAGGCAGGCACTGATGACCGTGCCAATGCGTTGCAGGACCCGATCCCCCGCCGCATGGCCGAAGGTGTCATTGATCTGTTTGAAAAAGTCGACGTCCAGCATCAGCACAGCGACCAGCCCGCTCTGCTGCTCGCACAAGGCATGCTGGGCCGAGGCATGATCGAAGAACGCTCGGCGATTGTTCAAACCGGTCAGCCCGTCTGTGCAGGAGGCAATCATGGCCAGCCGGTGGGCATGTTCCATTTCATGCTTCAGGCGCCAAGCAGTCTCCAGTGCTGACGACAGACTGCGGGTGGCATTGACGACAAACGAGGCAAACACCAGCACCGCCAGGGCTATGCCTTGTTGCAAGGCAGAAGGCTGCAGTAACAACCAGATCGTGCAGGGCAGCAGCACCAGAGCAACGGACACCAGGGTCATATTGCGAAAGGACGAGTAACACGACACCGCGCTGACCGACATGCCTACTGCAAACAGAATGATCAGCGTCTGCCCGACCAGATCACCGACCGGCATCACCGCAAGCGCGCCAAGGCCCCAGGTGCCTGCCGACAATGCCAAGGTCAGCCAGTAGCGGCGCTCCCACTGTTGCGGCGAGCTCTGGTTGGGCGCGGCGCGGCGGTAGGTGATGAACATCTCGGTACGCAGCAGCGTGGTCGCGGTCAGCACGCTCATCCAGATGAGCACCGCTTTGTGATCAAAGCGCTCCCAGCCCATCCAGCACAGCATCGCTGCAGCCAGGTAGCTGCCCAGCACCGCCGGCGCCGATTGCACGAACAGCTGCTTGAGCCGATCGGTCCTGACGTGCTGGGTGATCTCGGGGCGAAGGTCGGGGGCGTTCATGGCGTGAGGCCGCAGCTCTGGATACGGGTGCGGCATTGTGTCATTGCGCCAGCGCCGCGCAAAGCGCTCCAGGCGAACGTTCATTGCTGCCATGCGTCATACCCTAAAGCCTGCGTACATTCACTTTTGCCTTGTGGGGAGCTTATGACAGATCAGGACGACTACATTAAATGGCTCGAAGCGCGTTCCATGCTCAAGATTTCCCAGGACCGGGCCAAGCTCTACGGCGGCCAGTCGCGGCTGTGGATGAACGCCTATGCCGAGTCGCAACCGCGCCGGGCAATTGAAATATCCTCGGTGTGGTTGACGGTGTACCCCGACGCGATCGTCTCGCCTGAAGGGTCTTCGGTGCTCCAGGCGCTGGGCCATGAAGCGCTGTGGAAGCAGTTGTCCGAGATTGGCATCCAAGGCATTCACACCGGTCCGATCAAGCAGGCCGGTGGGATCAGCGGTGATCAGTTCACGCCAAGCGTGGACGGTAACTTCGACCGCATCAGTTTTGACGTCGACCCGCTGTTCGGTACCGAAGAAGAATTGGTGCGCATGAGCAGGATCGCCGCCGCGCACAACGCAGTGACCATCGATGACCTGATCCCCGCACATACCGGCAAGGGCGCGGACTTCAGGCTGGCCGAGCGGGCCTATGGCTTGTATCCGGGCTTGTATCACATGGTCGAGATTCGTCAGGAAGACTGGCATCTGCTGCCAGACGTGCCCGCGGGCCGCGACGCCGTCAACCTGTCACCAGCGGTATGCGACGAGTTGAAGGCGCGGCATTACATTGTCGGCCAGTTGCAACGGGTGATCTTCTTCGAGCCGGGCGTCAAGGACACCGACTGGAGTGCAACACCCGCGATTACCGGCGTCGACGGCATCGAACGGCGCTGGGTCTATCTGCATTATTTCAAGGAAGGACAGCCGTCGCTGAACTGGCTCGACCCATCGTTTACCTCCCAGCAGATGATCCTCGGTGATGCGCTGTATGCCCTCGACTGCCATGGCGCACGCGGTATCCGCCTGGATGCCAACGGCTTCCTCGGCGTCGAAGCCCGCGCCGAAGGCCCGGCCTGGTCCGAGAGCCATCCGTTATCGATCACCGGCAACCAGATCCTCGGTGGGATGATCCGCAAGGCCGGCGGTTTCAGCTTCCAGGAACTGAACCTGACCCTGGATGACATCGCCCAGATGTCCAAGGGCGGTGCCGACCTATCCTACGACTTCGTTACTCGGCCGGCCTACCAGCACGCGTTGCTGACCGGCGATACCGAGTTCCTGCGCCTGATGCTGCAGCAGATGCATGCGTTCAAGATTGACCCTGCCTCGCTGATCCATGCCCTGCAGAACCATGACGAGTTAACCACCGAGCTGGTGCATTTCTGGACCCTGCATGCCCATGACATGTTCATGTACAAGGGCCAGACCATCCCCGGCAGCATCCTGCGCGAGCATATCCGTGAAGAGATGCATGAGCGCTTGTCTGGCGAGCATGCGCCGTACAACCTGCGTTTCGTCACCAACGGCATCTCCTGCACCACCGCGAGCCTGATCACTGCCACGCTGGGGATTCGTGACCTGGAGCTGATCACCGAGGACGATATCGCCCAGATCCAGAAGATCCACCTGTTGCTGGTGATGTACAACGCCATGCAACCCGGCGTGTTCGCGCTGTCGGGCTGGGACATGGTCGGCGCACTGCCACTGCCGGCCGAGGCTGTCGCCGAGCGCATGCTCGATGGCGACACGCGCTGGATTCACCGCGGTGGCTATGATCTGGCGGGCCTGGCACCTGACGAGCAAGCATCCGTGCGGGGTATCCCCAAGGCCCGCGACCTGTATGGCAGCCTGGACAGCCAGCTGCAACGCAGCGATTCGTTTGCCAGCATGGTGAAAAAGATCCTCGCTGTGCGTCAGGCCTATGGCATTGCCAGCAGCAAGCAAATTCTGGTGCCAGAAGTCAGCAGCCCCGGCTTGCTGGTCATGGTGCATGAACTGCCTGCCGGCAAGGGTATCCAGATCAGCGCGCTCAACTTCAGTGCTGAAGTCATCAGCGAGGAACTGACACTGGCCGGCTTTACCCCGGGGACCGTGGTCGACATGATCAATGAAACGGTCGAGGGCGACCTCAGCGAGGACGGGCGCTTGATGATCAACCTGGAACCTTACGAAGCGCTGTCGCTGCGGATCGTCAACAGCAGCGGGCATTTCTGAGACGTTAACTCGCGCTGTGAAACCAGACCAGCGACCGCGCCGGTCTGGTTTTGCCCAGAGTTGTTGGAAGCCAATCGAACCAAAAAGCTGTCTCGCTGGTCAGGATAAGGGTCTAGTCCACCACATAAGAGTCTGACCATGCATACCTTTACCTTGGAATACCTGTTCAACGGCGAGCGCCGCACTCACCAGCTCGAGCTCAAGCAGGATAACCTTGCCACCCATGAGGCTGCGCTGCACTTGATCATGTTGCACCATGGTGATGGTGAGAACAGCCTGGTCATGCCTGACGCCGATGCCACTCCTGCCGAAGTTCTCGAGCAGGCGGCTTTACTCGGCATAACTGAAGTCAACGTAGTGCTCTAATGCGCAACAGCTGGTAAAAGGACCTTCCGCTGGCGCTATGAAGTACCAGCGCTTGAAAGTAGCTGAAGGGAATCGTCATGTAGAAAACAATCAGGCTGGCCAACACCGCTGATATCGATGCAATTTTCCATATCCGCACAAGCGTTCGGGAAAACCACCTGTCGCGTGAGCAACTGACGGAGATGGGCATCACCGCCGAAGCCATTGAGCAGGCACTCGCTGAAACGCCGTGTATCTGGATCGCTGAGGTCGATGGTGTCCCGGCTGGCTTTTCAATGGCTGATAGCGGTGATGCTTGTGTGTTCGCGGCATTCGTACTGCCCCAGTTCGAGGGGCAGGGTCTGGGTCGCTGCCTTATGGAACGCGCAGAGTGCTTCCTTTTCCAGCAGCATGAGACGATATGGCTGGAAACCGCAGAGGCCAGTCGCGCCAGCGGTTTTTATCGCAAGCTCGGCTGGCGCTGCGTGGAGCAGTTGCCTGAAGGCGATATTCGCATGGAGAAGCGCCGGCAGCAGGCTGATGCATAGTTTGCCGGCACCCCTGACTTGATTCCTACGGCTCGACGATGTTGTCCAGCAGTGTCGTTCCGTAGGAGTTGTCGACGGCGCATAGCCATTGGTCCGCAATGAATCGAAATACGTAAGTTGCTTTGCGCGAAATCTCGATTTTGTCACCTGCCTTGTCAGTAGCCTGCAACAGGGTTTCCATGACGACGAGCGCGACATCAGCCCCCGGAATGACCTGCATCTCGCCTTGCGTGACAACAATGCTGTGATTGAAATGCTCCGCGATGGCGACAAATGCGCGGCGGATGCTGTCTTTGCCGGTGACCGTCAAACCCGGTTTGACCACCAGCGTTGCGTCATCGGCATAAAACTTCATTAACTCGTCGAAGTCTTCGGCGGTGATTGCGTGATCAGCGGCCTCAATTGTCGCTTTGAGCGTTCTGGTGAGTGCATCCATTGCTGTGCTCCTGCGTGAGAATGCTGTGCACCGCCAACCCGGCGCCTGTAATCACGGCGATAAGCCCTGACGTCTCTATGAACGTTGGCAGTCTGGCGTTGAAGAGTAAGCCGAGCAGGGCGGCAAACAAAGACTCCAGTGAGATCAGTTGACCTGAGAGCACCATCGGTAGCCGCCGTGTCGCAGCGTTCCAGGCCCAGGCGCCAATCACCGAAGACACAACAGCGAGGACCAAGCCCCAGGCATAAAAGCGTGCCGCAGTGGTGAAACCGAAACTCGCACTCGTCAGTTCAAGCAGGCCCAGCGAATGTAATAACGGCAGGACGCACAGTGTAGCTATGCCGGCGCCGGCCATCATCAAACCCGTCCAAGCGCGTGTGGCGGCAGGGGCGATCTTTCCCATAGCGCGTTGATTGAGCAGGCTGAAGGTCAACCACAGTGCTACTGCCGGGACGGAGAAGAAAACGCCCGCCAGCCAACTGGCGCTATCCGCGTGCGGCAGCGCCACGCTGCTGATATTGGAAAGGACGAGCCCAAGCACAATGAACAGCAGTGGTAATCCAAGGCGACGCCACTGCACTGTCTTTTCTTTGGCATTGCCGAGCAAGGCAAGCAAGACCGGCACGAGGCCCACAAACGCCGCCGCCAGTACCGGGCCGGCGAAAATTACGCCTGCGGCAATACAGCTGCCGTAGCCTAGATAACCTATTACGCCCAGGCCTGCAGCGAGCACCTGCTGAGAGAACCGCAACGACCGCATTTGGGCGCGGCACAGCATGACGCCCAGCACGCCCAGAGCACCTGCTATCAAATAGCGTATGACCATCAGGTCGTAGATGCTGTAGGGGCCAGTGACATAAGGCGCTATGAAGTTGAGGGCCCAGGCCAGGGTCGCCATGACGGCGAACAGTACTCCAGCGATAAGCGTTGAAGGTGAGGTTGTCATCAACTGAAATCCATCAAGGGTTCAGCCAATGTTGCGCGCGCGGCAAGTATGTTAAAAGCGACTTTTCAGGCTTGGATTCATAACAGCTGATTATGAATATGCTCAGGAACACATTACCTCCGCTGACCAGTTTGTTGCCGTTCGAGGCGGCCGCACGGTTGGAGAGCTTCTCCAAGGCCGCTGACGAGTTGCACATCACTCAGGCCGCCATCAGCCGGCAGATAAGGGCGCTGGAACACGACCTGGGTGTGAAGCTCTTTGTCCGCCGCAATCGAGCAGTGTTCTTGACGGATGCGGGGCGAGCGCTGGCAGAGGCGGTAAGCACAGCATTGCGAAGCATCAGTAATCAGGCCGTGTCACTACGGCAAACCCATGGCAACGACCGGGTGGTCTTCCTGTGCCAGCTATGCGAAGCCTTTTACTGGTTGATGCCCCGTCTTGCCAGGTTCCACGAGCAATACCCGCACCTTGAGGTTCAGGTGATCACCTCGACGCGACCTCTTGGCGAATTCACTGACCACTTCGATGTAGCCTTGCAAACTACCGGACGCGCGAGCGGGCCGCACGCAGTGTGCTTTACGGCAGCCGATGAAGTGTTCCCGGTGTGCAGCCCCAGTTACCTGGCGGCTGACACGTTGTTGAGCCTTGAAGAGCTCCGCCTGCATACGCTCTTGCACTATCGCTCTACACCACAGGACTTCATTGACTGGTCAGACTGGTTAAGCGCTTTTGGCAGGGCGATAGCGGAAGATACGCCTGGTAAGGTGTTTGATAGCTACCCGCTGATGCTGCAGGCAGCAGTAGCGGGGCACGGCGTGGCTCTTGGATGGCGACACAGTGCGGGAAAACTGATCGAGGAGGGCGCTTTAATTCAAGTGTGCGCTGAATCCATTCCTCTGCCCGATGCCCTTTCTGTCTACACAGCACAAGGCGCGGCTGATCGGGCTGAAGTGCAGGCGCTGCTCGCGTGGCTCCGGGAAGAGTTGCAAGAGCGGTAATACCCGCGGGCTGGCCCCGATTAGAGTCAATTCTTGCGAATCCTTGGCCTGTCCAATCATCCAGCATGGATGCAAAGCCAGTACCCCACCTGGCGTGTACATAGTAGCGTTGCGCATTCGACGAACTGCCACGGTCCGTTGTCTGTCTGCCCACGGATCGGGCCACTCACGAACTAGGATGTCAGCATGGAACGTGTTCAAGCGGTAAACCAAGCGGCGATTGATGAGGCGCTGATCGTCTTTGCTCGTTATAAGATGGGAGCGATCAGGATTTTCGACCTGGAGCGCGCCATGAGTTACGAAGTTGGCGAAGCGTTGGCCAAAACTGACCTGGTGAGGTTTTCGATTGCCAGAATGGCTTCCGGTCGTTATCGCATCAGTGATGAAGGGGAGAACGCCATTACCGAAGCCGGTCGCGCTCGCCTAGAGCGGCTGCGGGGGTAAGGAGACAAAGCGTCCTGGGAGCAGCCGATGAGCATACGCAGCCTCGTGAAAAACTTGCCGGCGGACCCTGCCAGACCAGGCTGGGTGCTGGGCTGGGGCGTGCTGCGCGACCGCCATCCGTGGCATCTGGTCGATGTATATGCCGACCAGACTACCGCCAGAATAGAAGCCGAACGCCGCGGCGACAGTTACGTCGTGGAGTTCGGCTCGCACCGCATCGGCTCAAGCGATTTCATCTGCGGCGTCAGCTTGCCCGAGGGCTGACGGGCAACCAGGCCGCGGGGGATGTTAAAAGCGATAGGCAGCACGCAGCGACAGCGCATCCGAGCGCGACTGCTGCCCCAGTGCCCGCGTGCCTTGATAGCCAATCCCGGTGCTCAGCCCCGATGCCCACAGCAGATCCATCCCGAGCGACGCAGCCAGGGTGTCGTCACCGAAGCCTTCGGTGGTGATCGTGTAGGTTGAATTGCCAACATCGGCATAGCCAAGGCGGGCGCTGGATTCGGAGTTGAAGGTGTGGCTGAACTCCAGGCGCGAGCGCAACGTCAGGTAGGCCCAACTCAGCGCAATCCCGTACTGCCCACGCAGGCCAGCCACGCCCGACACCAGTGAAAAACGCTGCTGGGCGTAATCGAGGTTGTTGGCATCCGCATTCGACTCCTGATAGCCGTGCAGCCAGGTCGTAGAGGTATCCAAGCGGCCATAGGGCGATACCAGCCAGTTCCGGCTTTTCAGCTCGTAGCCAGAGCTTAGCGAGGCGAACAGCTGATCGCCGTCACGGCTGCCTTTGGCGTAGCCGCCGGAGTCAGTCACGAAGCGCTCGCTGTCGAATTGCAGGCGGCTGTAGCCGAGCAGTGCATCGACAAATACCGCGCTCGGGTGATAGCTGGCATAGGCAGCCACGCTGTAGGACTTGCCGCGGTTAGTGCTGCCGGCAGAGCCGATATCACTCTTGTCGCTGCCATAGCCAATACCCACTCCGGCTGTCAGCGCACGGCTCAAGCGAAAGTCGATCCCGCTGCTGACGCCAATCAGGGTGCTGCTGACCTTGCTGCCGCCGCGCTCGGTATTGCCGAAATCAACATAGCCCCCTGTCCACACCGATACATTGCCGCTGGCAGGCGCAGTGGGGTCATGGTCGGCTGGATCTGCATGCATCAGTTGCGGCTGGTCGTCGGCCAGCATCTGTGTGGCTGCGAGCAGATCGAGATCGGTCTGCTCGCTGTCGGCCGCCTGGCCTGGCTTGTTCCGTGCGTGTGCCTGCGTGGGGTTGAAGCGCAGATTGAAGGCGTTGCGGTGCCCGTCCGGGCTATGCAGTTGCTCAAGACGGTCAGTGAAGTTGGTGACCTGCGCCCGGGCGAACTGCTGAGCACTTTGGGTCTGCGCATTGAGCACGCCGATCACTTCGGCGTCCTTGCCCGGGTCAGGCCGTGCATTGATCTGCAGGGTCAGTGTTGCAACCTGCGAGACACCCCAGGCGTTTGCCAGGGTGAAGCGCAAAGTGACGGTGCCACTGGCCCTGGCCGCTGCCGTGAATTCAAGGGCGGTCTGCTTCAGGCGCACGCTGCCCAACGCCTGCGACGGTGTGTCGAGCAGGGTTGCAGAGGTGAACGGGCCACCGCTCGCGCCCGCAGTCAGGTTCAGGGCGACACTCTGGCCGGCCGCAACCGACGCACTGACATCGGCTGCCTCGGGGGTGACGCCGTTGCTGAGCAGCGAGTAATTGGCCGTCATCTGGGTGCCGTTGGCATCGGTCACGCTGATCGAAAATGAGCCACTGCCGGTAGTAGTCGGCGTGCCGAACAGGCTGCCGGATACCGGGTCCAGCGTCAGCCCGGCCGGCAGCCCAGCCGCACTGAAGCGATAGGGGCTGACGCCGCCGCTGGCACTCACATTCTGCCGGTAGACGCTGCCCACGGTGGCAGCGGGCAACGTGCCGGCTGCCGGAGCCAGCACCAGGGTAGCAGGGCTGACCGTGATGGAAACGCTGGCAGCAGCCGATGTGCCACTGGCATTGCTGGCACTGTAGCTGAAGCTGTCACTGCCCGAGAATCCTGCTTGGGGCGTGTAGCGAATGCTGGTGCCACTGGCGACCGCCGTGCCATGCAACGGCAACGATGTGACGGTCACGGTGGTAGCAGCGCCGCCCGAGAGCCCCAAGGCAATGAGGTTGTTCGACGAGTTGGCGGCGACCACTGCGGATACCGCCGCGACCGTGGGCAAGGCGGTGCCAATGGCCAGCGTGTAGTTGGTACTGCCGGCATTGCCAACATTATCCGTGGCCGTGACTGCAACGCTATAGGCGCCGGCCAGGGTAGGTGTGCCGCTGATCACTCCGCTGCTGGTGTCGAGGGTCAAGCCGCTCGGCAAGCCGGTCGCGGCATAGTGATAAGGCGCAGTGCCGCCGGATGCCAGCAGCGAGGTGCTGTAACTGGACGCGACCGTGCCGCCGGGGAGCGGGCCGCTGGCCGGGCTGAGTGCAAGCGTCACCGCCGTGACGGTAATGGTTACAGTCGCCGGCGCAGAAGTGCCGGCCGCGTTGGTGACGGTATAACTGAAGCTGTCGACCCCGGCGAAGCCCGCTGCAGGCGTGTAGCGCAGGGCAAGGCCAGACGCCGTGGCGGTACCATGCATGGGCTGGCTGGCGATCGCCGCGCTGTCGGCAGGGCCGCCGGACAGGTTGAGGGTGAGCGCGTTGCCTGTGCTGTTAGCGGCAACGCTTGCCGATACGGCGCTCGCCACCGGCGCCTGCGCCACGATCGAGAGGGTGTAGTTGGTGGTGGCGGTCGCGCCATAGGCGTCGGTGACGATGACCGATGGCGTGTAGCTGCCGGCAGTGGTGGGCGTCCCGCTGAGCACGCCGGAGGAGGCATTCAGCGACAGCCCCGCTGGCAGTCCGCTGGTTGCGTAGCCATAGGGCGCTGTGCCCCCAGCACTGCTGAAGGTCTGGCTGTAACTGCTGCCGAGCTGGCCTGCGGGCAATGCACCGGCAGACGGAGTGATGATCAGTGTTGGTTGCGAGACGGTCACAGTGGCCGTCGCCGGCGCAGAGGTGCCTGAACTGTTAGTCGCGGTATAGGTGAAAGTGTCGCTGCCTGAATAGCCCGCGACAGGCGTGTAACTGATGCTGGTTCCGCTCGCCGTGGCTGTGCCATGGCTGGCTGCAGTAGCGACGGCGACCGAGCTGGCGGTGCCGGTAATGGCCAGGCTGATCGGGTTGTTTGTGCTGTTGGCACTCACGTTGGCCGTAACCGCACTGGCCTGCGGCGCGGCTTGGGCCCTGTCGACGGTGACGGTGTAAGACTTGGTAGTGACTCCATCCGCAGCCGTGATCAGCAGCGCGAAGACGTTCGAACCCACTGCGAGGCCGATGGGCGGGGAAGCGCTGCCTGAGTTTACCGGTGTGCCATTCAATGTGACCGTGCTGCTGTTGTCTGTGGTGGTCGGTGTGAGGGAGAGGGTGGCTGTAGCGTTGCCGACCGAAGCGCTGTAGCTGGTGGTGGCCGTGCTGAAAGCTGGCGTCAGGCTGCCTGTCGAGAGCGTTAGGCTGGATAGGGTGGCATCCGTGGATACTGCACTGAGGCTGGTGCAACTGAACACCAGGTTGCTGATCTGGCCATTGGAGGTCGTAGCCCGAATGGCTGCACCATTGGCCTCCAGGCTGCCTGCGGGGACGGTCATGGTGACCGTGTGCGGCGTATTGGTGGTGCTGTTCGCTGCGCTGTAGGTCTGAAAACCGGCAAGGCTGTAGCGAGCGAGACTAAGGCTGTCAGCAGCGGTGGGATTGCCCTGGTACGCCGCCCCGCTGTCACTGAATGTCAGCGTCAGCGCATCTCCCGGGAGAAAGTCCGAGGCGGGATATTTGTTCGTACCAAATGCCAGTGAAACTGAGCCGGACAAGCTGTTGATGGCCGTACAGCCATTTGATAGCGCGAACGCTGGAGCGGTGTTGAATACGGTCAATGCGGCCACGGCCGCCCCAGCGCGCAGCCACTGGCCCAACGATATACGGCGCATTCATCACCCGGTGCTTAGGCTTTTATCAAGCAGTTATTGGTAGCTGGCGAAACGGATAACGCCCGTGTCTTGCCGTGAATACTCACTACAGCCTCAGAGCTGGTAGATAGAGCAGGTCGCTGATAGGGGCCAGGATGGCGCTTGGACAGTCGCTCTGAGGGATATCGGCACGTGCGTGCCGAACTTGACGCCTTCCCGTTGAGGAACGCGATAACCCGGAAACCTTGCGGCTTCATTTTCACCGTTAAAGCGAAAGTGTTGCCGGAATGCGAGGGTTTTTCTGCAGAGCTTGCCAGTTGAATATCATCGCCACGGACCACGGTGGTCCTCAAACTCATTGTTCTGGAGAACTTATGATGGATGCGTCCGCCAAAGCGTTGGTATCAATTGCCGTACTCAAGGCCAAGCCTGGTCAACGAAAAGCCTTGAAGGATGCACTGCTGGCGTTGGTCGAACCGACCCGTGCGGAGCCGGGCAACCTGGACTACGTATTGTTCGAGCTGCGTGATGAGCGTGGCACGTTCTACATGCGCGAGGCCTTCGCAGATCAGGCCGCGCTCGATGCGCATTTCGCCATGCCGTATTTCCAGCACTTTGCTGGCATCGCTGATGAGCTGCTGGCTGAGCCATTGCAGCTGATCTTCCTTGAGCAGGTGTCGACGTAGCTAGTCGTTTGGCGATATGACCGGTGCGCATCGACGTTGAACTATTCATGACGCCTGTCACCCTAACCTTGTGCAGCTATCTACCGGCTCAGGCAGACCCTGAGCCTCCCCACTGACACACGAAGGTTTGACGAACATGAAGAGTGAACAGGTTGAAGGCGTAGTAGAACAAGTTGCCGGTAAAGCCCAGAGCGCTGTCGGGAAACTGTTTGGTGATTCCAGCCTCGAGGCAGAAGGTGCGGGCCGCCAGGCATGCGGTCAAGTGACCCAGGCCTACGGCGATGCAATGAACAGCGTGTCCACCTTCGTCAAAGAAAAGCCAGTGACTGCGATGGCTATTGGCGCGATTGCCCTGTTGGTGCTGGATCGCGTTCTGCGCCGCTGAGTCCAGGCAGGAGCCTCTAGTAATTGTCCCGGTTAGCCGTTGAAGGCGAGAGGCATTGCTTGAGCTTCTGCGAGCTCCAGCATTAAACACAAACTGTACTACTGTTGGGCCTCCGTCTGATTAGCTGGAGGCTCAATTGTTTCCGCATCTCCCTGGACTATCCGTTAGCACACCGCGAGGAATCTTCTGTCCTCCTGGAAAGCAGGCCATGAGCAAAAGGGATATGATCCGGTGAGTTCCAAGGCCGCTCGCGCTGACAGTGTTAACGGCTGTGGAGTAGGGCAGTAACACACACGTCGGATAACCTGCCGGAGCGGAAGGTGCAGTAATGTTTTTAAGCCTCGAAGTGCGCAGCTATGAGCGGGACACCCCTCACCATCACCACGATCACGCTCAATTGGTCCTGCCGATTCGCGGCCGAATGGACATAGACGTAAACGGTCGCGGCGGCTGCATCGATCAGTCATTGGCGGCACTTGTGGAACCTGGCTCAGAGCACTCGCAACACTGCGACATCGATAGCCGCTTTCTGGTCCTGGACTGCGCGCCTTCCACGCTGGAAACGCTCCACATCGAGCGCCTGGCTCGAAACATCTATGTGCCAATCCCCCCCGCAACGCGTCGGCTCATCGAGTTCGCCGAGTTGATAGGTCATGCGCAACTCTCCATCGCGACGTGCCAGCTGGGGCCCTTGCTGTTGTCCTCCCTGAGCCCGGACGCTACCTGTTTTACCGACCCTATGGAGCGGTTAATTGGTCGTCTTCGGAGCAACCCTGGAGCCCATTGGAACAATGAAGCCATGGCTCGGTTTGCCAACATGAGCGTGAGCCAGCTGCATCAGCGATTCCGGCAAGTGTTCGACATGAGTCCGCAGGCCTGGCTGACCGAGTTGCGTGTGCAGGAAGCGCAGCGATGGTTACGTGGAACTGCCTTGCCCATTGCTGACATAGCCTTGCGTGCGGGCTTCAGCGACCAGGCATCGCTGACACGCACCATGCAGCGCCTGAAAGCCACGACCCCGGCGGCCTACCGTCGTGCGCAGCAACAGCCTGGGTAAAGCATTCCGTAGTTACCGACAATACGCACCGAAACAGCTGCTCCAGACTTCGCTCATCAGGTTTTGGAGCGCGGGTGAAATGGGTGCAGATCGATTATTGCTGAAAGGTATCTTCTACGGGGTGTGTGCGGGTGTGTGCTGGGGGGTGATCTTCCTCGGCCCGCAACTGACCCCCGAACTGAGCGGCCTGCAATTCGCCGTGCTGAGGTTTCTTTGCTATGGCGTGATTTCCGGGGCGCTGCTCGCACCTCGCTGGAAGCGCGTGTGCGCCAAGCTCAGCAAGGCCGACTGGAAGTCGCTGTTCTGGCTCAGCCTGATAGGAAATCTCATCTACTACACGCTGGTGGGCACCGGCGTGCAGTTGGTTGGCATAGCTACAACATCGCTGATTGTCGGGCTGATTCCGGTGCTCATCACACTGGCAGGTCGGCATGACGAAAATGCCGTTCCGCTGCGCAAGCTCGTTCCTTCGCTGTGCTGTGCAGTGGGCGGGGTAACGCTCATCAGTTGGCATGCAATTACCAACGGCGACCGGACCGATATCCTCACCAACATCGCAGGGATTCTGTGCGCGGCGGGCGCGTTAGTGACCTGGAGCTGGTTCGCGGTGAGTAACGCTCGGCGTCTGGTTCAGGTCGCCAGCGTTTCCTCCAATGACTGGGCACTGCTGACAGGAGTCATGACGGGCGCTCAATCATTGCTCTTGGCGCTACCTGTGCTGGGGTGGCAGGCCGGAACGTACGGCAACACTGAATGGCTTGATTTTCTTCTGGTAGCTGGCGGGGTAGCTTTTCTGTCTTCCGTGGTGGGCGGCGCGTGCTGGAACCAGGCGAGCCGGCTCCTGCCCTTGGCACTGAGTGGGCAAGTGCTCGTGATAGAGACATTGGCGGCGCTGCTTATTGGCTTTCTATGGGCGCATCGGCTTCCTGATCCATACGAAATTGCAGCAATTGCGCTGCTGGTTACAGGTGTTGTCTGGTGCCTTAATTGTCACCGTACTCAGCATCGCCGGGATAGCCGTGTCATGCCGCTTTAGGAAGCGCACCGGGTGAGCAGTGGCAGCTACTGCCACATGACTGACCATGCTCAGTGTCGCAGTGACTCGCTGTAAAGGACTATTAATGCTTATCGTGTTCAGCGGTCTTCCAGGCATGCCGGCATCCAGTGGGAACGACTATTCAGCCTGCGCCGATTAGTTTCAACAGCGCCGCCACAATGGCCTCGGGCCGGTCTTCTTGCATGAGATGACCGCAATTCTCGACTCGAATACAGGGCTGCTGGGCAATCAGCTCGGCAAGACGCTCGCCCTGCGCATACGGAATCCAGGCGTCTTCAGCGCCCCACAAAACCGACACCGGGCAATCAAGTTTTGTGTACAGCGGCTGGATCTCGTCAGTGAACGCTTGATCCATCTGCGCGATCTGCCGATAGAACGCTGGCTGACCAACTTCACCCACCCAAGGGGCACTGTAGATGCGCAGGGCTTCTTCACTCAACGGGGTCGCTGCTGAGGTTTGCAGGTAAGCAGCCAGCAGCGCGCGGTGCATGTAATCGGGCATTCCAGCAAATGCTGCCTCGTGTTGGCGGACATGCTGGACGAACGGCGAGCCCCACGGAGTCAAAGCGACTGCGTCGAACAGGGTAAGAGACGCGTAACGCAGGCCGTTCAGGTAGTACGCTCGCAGCGCAGTAGCACCGCCGAAGTCATGTGCGAGCACGTCTGGCCGGTTCAAGCCCCATTCTTTAAAGAGGGCAGTGAGCACATTGTTCTGGACGGCCAGCGAAACGTCCTGACCCGCCCTCATCTCAGACTGGCCGTACCCGACCAGGTCGAAGTAGTACAGGGTGCGATGGTCAGCTAGCAGGGGAACGATGCGCCTCCAGACCTGGGAGGAAAAAGGCGTTCCGTGGATGGCTACCAAGGGGGCGCCTGATCCCATCTTTCCCCATCTGACAGCGTTGCCTTCGATGATTGACGTGTAGGGTAGATCCAGCATGGCTCACCTCATATTGTCATTTAGCTAAATGACTATATGATGCCGGCATGGACAGATCAATACAGATGAAAGCGATGAGCAGCGAGGTTCGGGTAACGATACTTCGATTGCTTGCGAAGCCTCATGAACACTTTGCAGATCAGTGGTCGGCAGATCCTGCTGAACTCGGCGTTTGCATGACGCTTATTGCCAAGGCGCTGGGTGTCGCTCAGCCGACTGCAAGCCGGCATTTGGAGATTCTTGTGCAGGCCGGGTTTGTAACGGTGGCGAAGAGGCACAAGTGGTCTTACTGCAAGCGTGATGAGGTGATGATTGCCGGGTATCTTGAGTGGCTGACGCGGGAATTGGCGGTAGGGAAGGGCTCACAGCACGCGGTGTGAGCAAACTCGGTGTACGTGGAGTCTTCCCACGTGGGTCGTGCGCCCAGAGAGTAGCAGGTTGGAATGAGCAGCATAGCGCGCCTGTAAACCTCTAAAACCTAGCTGTCCTCGTGATGGCTTTATGACTTCACTCCGGTTACGCTCATTCTCAGCAGGGAAGGGGCGCATTGACCTAATGCAATTTGGGCTTTGCGCGGCTAAACGTTGTAGAGCGTTCAAATACCTACCTCGTGCTTCTCCGGTCTATGCATTCGACTCAAATCGAGGAAGGAACCCATGTCGTTTAGTGACTATCTGAAAGGGCCGGCTCACCGGCAGCGTGCAGAAGCTCTTGAGGCCCAGCTTGCGGAACTTCAGGTGCAGCATTCTCAGCTGCAAGAGCTCGTCACGACAATCGGCGCCATGGATGTAGTGAATATTCAGAAGCTGATTGAGAAAGAGCAAGCAAGGCTAGCCGATGTACGCGAGCAAACCCAACGCTCAGAGAGAGAGTTGGATGCACTCGCACAGCGCTCCACTGACCTGCAGGGGCAGATACTCGTCTGGGAAGAGACGGTGCTCCTGGAAAGCTTCGCCCTCTATGAGCCTAAGTTCAAGCTGACGACCAGCCAGGAGTACAAGTCTCGGCTGGATCACGTTCGCGATCGTCAGAAAGTCCTGATCAAGAATCGCCAGGCAGCCACCAGCAATTCGAACTGGACGGTGAACAACAGCCAGGCCCAAGGTCGCAAGCTTGTGAACGACATGATCAAGCTGGTGATCCGGTCGTTCAACAACGAAGCAGATGCCTGCGTTGCCAACGTGAAATTCGACAACGTTGAGCTCGGTGAGAAGCGAATCCTCAAATCGTATGAGGCATGCAATCGACTAGGCAAAATAATGAGTGTCGGGATATCTGGTATCTACCTCGACCTTAAGCTCGATGAGCTGCACCTTGCTCATGAATTCCAGATCAAGAAGCAAGAGGAAAAGGAGGAGGCCAAACGCACCCGAGAAGAGCTTCGAGAGCAGCAGAAGCTTGAGCAAGAAATTCGCGCTGCGCGTGAGAAAATCGCCAAGGAGCGGAAACACTTCACGACCGCTATGCGTGATCTCCAGGCTCGCCTGGAACAAGTGCAATCTGATGAGGAGCGTTCAGCGCTGCTGGTGAAGCTGGCAGAGGTTGAGGCAGGTCGAGCCGAGCTCGATAGCGAAGAAAAGCTCATCGATTATCGCGAGCAGAATGCTAAGGCAGGGTATGTGTATGTGATCTCTAACCTGGGCGCGTTCGGAGAAGGCATTTACAAGATCGGCATGACTCGCCGCCTTGAACCTATGGATCGAGTTGATGAGCTCGGCGACGCCTCGGTACCGTTCTGGTTTGACGTGCATGCGATGGTTTTCTCGAACAACGCTCCTGCACTAGAAGCGAAACTCCACGAGCATTTTGCACCTGGTCGGCTCAACAAGGTCAACGGGCGAAAAGAGTTCTTCAGAGCCGAGATTGCTGAGATCGAGAAGGTCATTCGAGAAAACTATGATGCTGTTGTCGAGGTCACTCATGAGGCGTCGGCAGAGCAGTATCGTGAAAGCCTTCGCATGGCTTTGCCCAAGCCTGAGATCCAGCAATTAGAGCGCATGGCTGCGCAAAGCTAATTCGTGACCAAAGGCTGTGAAGTCTAGAAGCACAGGGGCGATATACCGTGTTGATCGACTGCAGCACGCCTATGTACAGAGAAGGTCTAGCCTTCCAGCTTTGGAGAAAGCGAGAGGTGAGGATGAATAGCGACTTGGATGGATGGTGCCGTGATATACACCGTGTGGTTGAAGGCTTGGTCGAAGAGGTGGAGCAGATGAGGCAAGAGCAGGCAGTCGAGAAGCAGATCAGCGCTTTCATACAGCTGAACGAAAAGCTTATGAGCAACGCCACTTCCTACACGAATCTGATCATGGTGGCTGGATACGCTGGTTATTTTGCATTCTGGTCAACTTTGGCCGGGAAAATCCCAACCTGGCTGTTCAACGCCTGTGGCCTCGCGATCACAGTCTCTCTGACTCTGTTCATCAGCTGGGAGATCGTCAAAATGTTTTGGGGCGCCAAGCATATGCGAAAGACCCAGGCCATTCTTGGTAAGCGGGCGCATCCCAACGTTCTATTGGAGTTCGAGAAAGCTTTCCAAGACTTCAGTTCTCGAACCCAGAGGGTTTGGCTGGTGTTTCTCGTACCCACCGTAGTTTCCGGCATTGCTGCTGCTTGCCTGCTGATCGGGTATTTTTGCCTTAGCTTGGCTGGAGTGATCTCGACGACGTAGCAGAAAAGCTAATTTCTTCAGCATGGACGCGTGCTCCCTCAGCCGCCTTTTATCGGATAGGCCCGGTCTTACTGAAGTAACTAGCGAGGACGGTGTCCACTCAGGCGGACGTATGCCGGGTTGGTTGGCAGGATGCTCACCGTTGAATTCAGATCGGAGTGGGTACATGTGGAAGACATCAGCAAAATGATCAATTAGTGCAAGATCTGATGGAAGCACAGCGATTGCGTTTCTGAAGGGCGCATCGAACGTGGCAGAAGTATGGCGAAGCCAATGAGACGACGCCACGCGTAATAACGTGCAAATACGGCTGAGGGGCCCCGAGTTTCTTGAGCTGCAGTGATGCAGCGATCAGCATTGGAAAACGCACGAGTGTCCAAATAGTAGAGGAAACGACACTTGTCTGTATCCAATAACCTCCGCATTCCCTCTAACCCCTTGTCGCCATTACAACTGCGGGCAAAAATTTCACAAACCACCGATTTTTCAAAACGCAAATTTCACAAGTTTGCGAAACACGAAATTCAATATTTTAAGCTAAAACAAGAGCTTACAAACTTGCGAAATTTCCAGTTGCACCAGCCTTAATTGCTGCTAAACCTTAAGGAATATTACTCACTTGAGGTAGGTTGTAATGACCTATGTCGGCGCATTTGTCACGCACGGAGATGACCCCGAGCTTTACATCGTCACCGGCAAGGTCTCAGCGGGTGCTCGCGTCCGCATCCTCAAGTGGGGTAAAGGTCTAGTCAGGACTGCTAGGCAAAAGGATGTTTTGATGATCCCGGCGCTGGTTGCGGTCGAGCGCCTGCGCATCTTGATCGTGGCACAGACCCCGAAAGGAAATCACGATGTCCTAGATGGGAAAGAGGATTTGGTGGCAGCCGCGTACGCCTACATTTCCAGCCACGAGTCAGCATTTCACACTGCGCGGATGGCTAGGCGTACGAGCTTGAGCGCTGGCTGGGTAGACACAAGCGTCGTAGCGAAGAAGTCCCACAAGCCCCAGCCAGCTCAGCACCCCAAACACCCAAAACCTCCAGTACAGTCAGAACCGTCATCCAAGATCCTTCCTTATGAGGAGGACTTCATCAGGGAAGGTGTCATCACCGAAATGGTGGCATCAAACTTGGTTCTCACAGACGCAGGTCAAATCGAAGTCTTGGGCACCAAAGTCGATCTGTGCCGGCTGATCCAAATCTATTGCGCAACAGCAGGGGTGAGCGCACCCACGAAATCCCTCATGCTCCGTCGAATCCGTGACATCACGACATACCTCTCACAGGGCGACCCTGACCCTACAATGATCGCCACTCCGCGTGGACTGATCTTTGACATCAAGGGGATGGAGCCATGACCGCCCAGGTGCGTATCGGTGAGCTAGTTACGGTTGATGAAGTCAGTGAAGCCATCGACGCTAAAGTCGCGAGAGCGCCAGGGGAATTCGTACTCAGCGAAGGGCAGGATTCCACGCCTGTTGAGGGCAATCCGGTCATCGACGATCCAATGGCCGCTGAAGAAGTATCAAACCCTAGTCCGGCGTTCTCGGTTTACGAAGTGGTCACCTACGACCTCACATCTAACACCTACAGGCTCAAAACGATAATTGGCGTGGAGACCTTCCGTACTGTCTCTCAGAAGAACGTCGTCAAAATGGACGGCCATTTTGACAAAGCAGCCATCGCAGCATTGGCTGAGCACCACGAGCACTTTCGAGCAAGTCTGGGTGACCATGAGCCAGTTCCGGTTACTGAAGCTCAGAGCGAGGCCGAAACGGAGGCCCAACGGCGAACGGATATAATGCGTCAGCACTGCGCGAAGGTCGATCCGATTTCCAAGCGCCAGGCTATGGCGGAATTGAAGGTCGGCCCGACTATCTTCCACAAAATAAAACGCATCCATCTCCTCAACCCTGATTGGCGAGCGCAGATGGCGGGTAAAGATGGCAGACGCCCAGGGGAAAAACGCATCGATCCCGATGTGGATGCGATAATCACTGTAGTGTTTGGTAGTCATCGTATTAACTATGGTGCCAATGACGCTGAGGCGCTGGATGAGATCCAGCTGCAGTGCAAAAATATCAACAAGCGTCCTCCCAGTCGTACCACTGTGTGGAGACGTTGGCATGCACTTTCGGAGAGAGACCGGCTTGAGGCAAGTGATGGGCCCGAAGCAGCGCAAGCAAAGTTCGGTAATTATCCCACACCCACTGTGGAAGAGTTTTATCCCGGGAGAATTCATGAAATTGACCACACACCATTAGACTGTCATGCGATGTCTTCCACGGGTGCGCCTTTGGGCAGGGCCTTTCTTACGCTCGTACGTGATCGAGACACAAAGGGCATCATGGGGTTTGCACTATTATTCGGCGCTCCAAAACGCGCTAGCATATCTGCAGCCGTACATATGGCCTTATGCCCCAAGACGGCGCTTTTGGCTAAGTTCGGACTTTCTCATCTCCATTGGCCACTTTATGGAAAGCCGGTGCAATATGTCGTAGATCATGGATCTGATTTAATGGCCGAAAGTTTCAGGGTTGCCTGCGACCACGAAGATATCAAGCACATCCCACGACTGCGCCCTGCATCGGGAGGCGGGATAGAGCGGGGATTAGGAATACTAAACCGGAGCTTCGTCCAAACCTTGGATGGTGCCACAGCCTCCGCCACTAAGAAGGGGCCTGGTTATAAACCTCATAAAAAAGCAATTTACACATTAGAGAGGCTGACCGAGCTCATAATCGTCTGGATATGTAAATTTAATAACAAGAAAAGTCGCAAAGATCAGTTGTCGCCCAATCAGCGCTTTGAGCGAAAATATGGTCTGCACGACGGCTTAATAATTCCACCGCCGACAGTCTCCGACCCAGGCCGATTTGTTATTGATATTCTAGAAGGGCGTGAGGTAACCGTAGCGCGTAATGGCGTTGTTACGCGCGAATTGGTTTATAAGTTCGGCCCTTTCTCCAAGATGGTCGGCGAGAAGATTTATATCAAGATTGATCCAAATAATCTTCACAGGATATGGGGGCTTTATAAAGATCACTGGCATCCGCTCTGGTTGGTCAATTCACACACTGAGCCACTCACTTTAGCTGAGCAAAAGATGATCCTGAAGGCAAGACGTGAAGACCCCGACGCTGATGACAAGCGCCTGGATGCTCAGGAGCAACTCAACAGCATCAAGGCGAAGGGCAAGAAGGAGGCTAAAGCCATCCAGAGGGCTCAGGAGGATGTCGCCCAGCTCGAGCGTATGGGGCATTTCGGGCCTACCCAAGAGCCCAGTGAACCCGATGATGCGGAGCCAACTACGCCCATGCCCATCATCATCGCCGAGTTGGATGAGGACATATGAACGAGCACCTCACCAGGAAGACCCGCGAGTATTTACTCCTGCCACCCGAAGAGCGCGCGCTCATGTGCTACCGAGATGTGTGGGTGCCCCATCCATACGGCACCGCGCTGACTGAATGCGCCAAGCTTCTGGTGTCGTTGCCTAGGGTAAAGGCGAATCCCGGGATGGCCGTTATCGGGGCTCCTGGCGTCGGTAAAAGCAGGCTCGCTCAGCGGTGGAGCGAGGAGAGCTTTTCGGACAAGGGAGGTTGGGCAGGAAAGGTCATGTACATCGATCTGTCCAATCGCAAGAAGGGCGTCGATCTGGAGAAAAGGTTCCTGCAAGAACTGGGGATGATTGTCCGTGGTAAGGCTTACACCTTCAGTCCCAGAGACTACGCAGAAGCACAGCAGGCTGTCCGACGGCTCAACATCCGCGCAGTCATTTTCGACGAAGCCCATGGTCTTGACCGGCGCGTGACGAGTCAGCGGCTCCACAATATGTTCGAGGCGTTGAAGGGCTTCTCTAATCAGGACTGGGGCTTGAATGTGATCCTGTGCGGTACCAACGAGCTCCAGGATATGCTGGAGCTCGACGATCAGATTCAGTCGCGTTACGGGCATCGCACGACTGAGCTGCCTGAATGGAAAAATGACAATCTGCTTGCATCCTTCATTGCGTCCTTCATGTGCTACATGCCCCTGCGACTTCCATCCGAAGTGTCATCAACCATTTTCCGCGACAAACTGTACGAATTGGCGTCGCCTGCGCGTGTTGGAGCCAAGACGCAGAAGGGTAAAAAATACAAGGTTCGTAGCAAGTGCAGCTCACTGAGAACCATGATCGACATTTTGAAGGAGGCATGTCGCTACGCCGTTATTTCGGGTGAGGAGTACATCGATGTCGTGAGCCTCCAAACTGCAGCAGATAGGCTTCACGGGAAAGCCGATGCTCAGGCCCTCTTGATCCAGAATGCGCGGATCACCATGGCAACGAGTGAGTGATGAATGCGAGCCATCAGACCTGTTGGGGACTTGTCCCCGTGGATTGCGAATACTAGCAATGACTCGGTCTTACGGGACTGTCTGGCTGCGATTGCCGAGCATCAAGGAACGATGCCCCGGGCCATCTGCATCACCGGACTATCGGGGGCTGGGGCGTCCATGCTGATGGAAAGAGTATCCGCTCGAGCGCGTAAGGATGGAAAGCGAGTGCTGATGCTGGATGACACCCCCTTTCCTGGGAACAAATACTTGCACGCTAAATTGCTCCATTGCCTGGGGGTGGGTACGGTAAGTTCCATACCCTGCTTCCATGGCCTATCGAACATGTGCGCCGGAATTTTAGACTTGCGGCAGTACGATGTATTAGTCATGGAGGATGCGCAGAAATACAAAGACGTTGAACATCGGGGAGTCCGTCCTAACATGGAGACACTTTTGAGCATTCCCCGCCTGCGACGTCCGCCCTTGCTCATACTGAGTGGGCTTACTGACGCAGTAGAGCTCCACCATGCAAGACTCGTGGATGCTGGCATTCCTAGCGAGATCAAGGTGCTGCAACCGATGAAGCTTGATCAGGACTACCAAGCTTTCGTGGAAAGTGTCTGTCAGGAATATTCGTTGGGCTCAGAATTCCTCATGTCGCTTAATATCTGCCAGTTGTATCGCGAATCACATGGACTGATAGGCCTCACAGTCAGGATTATTCAGTGGTTGTATCTGCAGCGTGGCGCCATCGCTCGAGCCTCACGGAGCAAGGTCTATCAGCAGTTGCTCGTCGAGAACGAGCGCGACGAAGATTTCGAAGACGGGGCTGGCAACGGCCCACCCGTAAGCAATGAGTAGGGGCTCGACGGTGCGTGCGTTTTACGGGCTCTTGAAGCCACTGCACGACGAATCACTGTCGTCGTGGCTGACCCGGATGTTCCATCTACATTACGTCGATTCGACTTTCGAGACTGAAATCCTACGCCTGGCGGCCCGAGACCCCGGAGTGAAGGGTGATTTAGACCTGATTTACAAATCTTCTGCATTTCTAGATCTGTTCAAGTGCACTCATAGGCCCCAAATCCTTGCTCAGTTTGAGATGGTTGAATCCCACACAGTCCCGTCCGAAGTAGACGATAAATATTGCCGGTTGTGTTTTCAGAACGACATCAGCGCCTGCCAGACACCAATCTGGCGAAAGTCATGGAAAATGCGCGGCGCATCTGTGTGCGTACTTCATGATCGTCCTGTCCTCCTTTCCCGGCTAATCGAGCGGCCAAAGGATCTACGGGATCGGGGATGGCAGGGCTACCAGGAGTATCTAGATAGCCCATTGTCTCGACTGGACGTTGATTTTGCCCTGCGAAGGGCAGCGCCTAATGCAGTAGTCGCGAATAACCGGAAGCTGTTGCTGCTGACTCAGCGGGTTCAGCACTGGTACCAACGTGTCCTCTGCGATGAAGCTGGCGATAAAGCCGGGGATGGACAAGTGGGCAGCGGCTTACAGTTCTTGATGGGATTATGGCTTCACTCATCAACCCATTATCGGTTGAGCCCAGGCATTGCGCGAACCTATTTTCACGTTCCTTTCAAATCCCCCAGTATCGGCATAACTGAAAAGATCACATCGCCTCAGGCATCGATTGACACCGCGAGCCCGCGGGAAATTGCGGTAGCGTATTGGTTGCTGGGAATCGCGTACGGGCTGATCACGCCGGAAGAAGGCAAGCTTATAAACCAGATCACCCGATCTGAAAGTGCCGAGTTCCCTACTACCAAGCTGCAGGTGGCGGCGGCTACCACCCGAAACTATCTAGAGGAAGGGTTGGCCAGGATACTGGAGGAAGCGATCAAATCGCTGACCCCCAAACAATTTCAGGCGATCTCATGGGTGTTTGTTCGGCTGCTCAGGTCAAAGGGCGCACCGTAGCTAACTCGTGCATCTTTATGCCATGCGCATTCAAGTAAATCAGCCTTGACCGCGGATACCACATTTAGGCCTCTGGCACCTGTGTCATCCCCACTAACCGACCTCATTGCGGCTGTTTGGGCGACAGATGCTCGGTGACGTAGGTGACGAAGGTCACGTGCGGCTGTCTCGCGACATCCCATCTTTTGCCCGCCGATATTCCCGCTGGACGTTGCCTCTGATTCGCCGTGGTGATGATCAGGCGATCCTTTGCTCGAGAGACTGCGACGAAGAAGACCTGTCGCTCGTCCTCGATTTTACCGCGGAAGGTTTGCTGCTCGACTCCGGAGATGATCACTGAATGAAACTCCAATCCTTTGCTTTTGTGCATGGATAAGAATCTCACTGCGTTGTCGTCGGAGAACCGGGCAAGCGCCCTTGGCAAGTCGGGTTCTGTCTGCAGGAGGGTGGTGATGTGATTACGAGTATCGCGAATGATCTCCTTCAGGCGTCGCTTGGTTTCGTAGTCTGAAGAAAGAGCCGTCATCACGGGATGCCCCAAGGTGTCGAAGAACTCTTTGGCGAGCTTCCACCAATCGGCGTAAGGGGTCGTTGTCTTTGCTGCCGCCTTTACCTGCTGCTGATGCTGCTTGTAGCAAAGCTCGAACGATTTGTGAGTTCTGTCGCTGGTGCCCTCATCATCAAACGGCGCGAAGAGATCCATCAGCCGCGACCAAGCCTTATTGGAGCCTCGCGTATAGAGGCAGGTCAGGTAGTCGATCATCAGCCTGGCTGCAGGCTCCTTGAGTAAGTCCTGAAGGGTGTTCTCATTGCGGAAAGGTATGTTACGAAGCGTCAGCTGCTCCATGAGTTCTTCCGCGTACAGATCGATTTCACCGCGGAAAAGAACGGCGATCTCGGCTGGTCTTAACTCTTCGACCTCAATCCATTTCTGGATCAGGTTTGCCAGAGAAACGGCCTCAGCGGTGCTCGAGGAAAAATTTCCTGCGCGGATTACACCGTTGTCTCCGTCGATTAATTCGTCGGGCATAAGGGCCGAAGGGTCGATATCCCGAATGACGCTGTTCTGCATGCGCAGCAGGCGCGGCTTGGATCGGAAGTTTCGGTAGAGCCGTAGTGGTCGGGCGGCGAAGTCATTAGCGTAAAGCTTGAAGATGCCGTCTAACGCGCCGGCCCAACCCATGATGGTTTGCTTGGTGTCGCCTACAGCGGTCAGGAGCGCCGGCGTTCCTTCAAACAGGAGCTTGATCAGTTGGTACTGATCTGAGGTGCAATCCTGGAATTCGTCGAGAAATACGTGCGCATAGGTCTGACGGATAGTGTTTCGGGCGATCTTGCTTGTACGCAGAATCTTGAGCGCCATGGGAAGCAGCTGCATGAAGGTAATCTGCTCGCCAGGAATGGCCTCTTTGCCTATTGAGTAATCAGGGTTCAGAGCCTCTGGGCCGGTCAATAACACCCGAAAGCGACTGACAATTCGGTTGGCAAATGAGTGAAACGTGAAGCTGTCGAAGCGTGTTGCTTGCTCCCATCCGCATCGCAGGCTCACACGTTCCTTAAGATTGCGACTTGAGTCGGACTTGAAGGAAATCGCAAGAATTCGCTTGGGATACCGGCAACTACCAGTGCGCAGGAGAAAATCCGCACGCTGGGCCAGTATCTCCGTCTTGCCTGCGCCTGGCCCCGCCAAAAGGACAAGCGAATGCTGGGTGTCCTTGATAGCGTGCCAAGCGTTCGTTTCCAGAGTCAGGCCAGGTGAAGGCGTCCAACGGTCAGGGTGAATCACTCCGGTGACTCCTCTAGCGCTGCAATCACCGCGTTAGCGAGTCGATCCAGTGCAGGTGGGAGGCCGGCGAGGAGATCAGCGTCAGAGAGGCTGGAGAGCGCGGTGAGATGAGCTGCGGGTTTACTGCCGAGTTTGAAAAGATGGTGGTAGGCATCGAACCAAGCCTGCTCTTGCGGGCTGTATTGATCAGCGCCTTGATGGCTTTTTCCGAGAACCGCCTTCTGGCTTTCTGGAGTTGAAACAGCAGGTAGTGCATTGAATGCTAGAGGGAAGGCGGTCAGCATGGCAAAGTCTAGATCAAGTGGTGCCGAGAAAAACACGCCGCGCTGTTCAAGTAGGTCGAATAGGGTCTCTGGTGATGTAGGCGAGACCCCGTTGTGGATTCTGACTTTAAATTCATGGCTGTCCCAGGCCGGGATCGTATAGGGCAAAACCTTGAAAGGTTGGAAAAGCGCTAGTTGGTCGTTGACGTATTTCAGTCTCCCCCAGCCGCCCTGGTACCGTGCAAGATCTAGGTCAAGCAAGGTGATGTACGGCGTGCCGAGCTGGGAAAGCAAGCGCCAGAAGTGATTCACGTGGCGGCCACCCAGGGGCGCGATGGTCACCGCCGATTCGTCGACCGGCGCCCCTTTGGCTTGAAGAATCCTCGGAAGGACGATCTCCTCGCTGTCACCTTCACCCAAGACTACAAGCCGGGAGAAATAGATCTCGGGAAAGGCCTGGACGGCTTCTCGGACGAATTTATGGGCTACATCCTCCTTGGCGGGAAGCGTGATGCCATTGACTATAGAGCACCGATTCGAGCCGAGCCGCAAGTAGCGGATGTTTTCAGGATCAACCCGGCGCAGCATCGAGGGCGCGTGTGTTGCGATCAGTGCCTGAGCATCAACACCTATGGAACCTTTCAGAGCATTAACAATCCTGCCCAAGTACTGAGGTGACAGGCTGTTCTCGGGCTCCTCCATAGCCAAGATGGTGAACGCGGGTGGTTTCAACTTGGCTGGATCAATAGCCGTATTCTTACCTGACTTCACGTCACGGTTGATCGAATGGGCAGCGAGTACCAGAGAGAGATAGAGCATCGATTTTTGCCCGTCACTCAGCCTTGAAAAATCTACCTCACTCACTCCATGCCCCGGTGTGAATGAAACCGACATGTGGCGTAGCAGCATCTCGATGTCCGAATTCACGAAGGTGAGCTTGGGCTCGGCGAAGAAAGCTCCTTTGTGTAGGCCTTTCCATGACGCATTCAGGCTTTGCCCGAGCGCTTTGACAGAAGCATTACCTGCAAGGCAGTTGGTAATCTGGTCGGTCAACTCCTTGACCGTATTGCGATCGCCGCCCCATTGAGTTGCACGCAATAGCCGTCCGAGTAAAGCCGTCGCTCCGTACGCGATGTGGTCGGATGGATCACGCCGGGCCGGGATGTAGTGAAGGTGGATCTGGTTGCGTTGGTGCTTGGGAACTATGGAGCTGACGGTGGGGTTTCCATCGGCATCGGCCTGCGTGACGTAGACGAGCGATTCTTCGACATCACCTTCGTCGTCGACCATGGCAGTAAGGCGGTAACGAACTCGCGGCACATCGCCCGCAGCCTGGAGGCGCATGTGATCGAAGTGCGGAGCAACTGTATCGTTGTCCTCATCGTCAGCTGTCTCCGGGAAGTTAAACTCTGCCTCCAACCACAGCGTGCTGCCGCCCTCAGCATTGCTCTAGCCAATTGGGACGTGAAAGTCAGAAGGCCGGACGCGACGCAACCCTGGCTCAAATGCGAATAGCCTGCAAAGAGCCTGGAGGACTGCGGTTTTGCCTGCGCCGTTCGGGCCCAGGAGGTACGTTATGTCTTCGAACGTGATCGGGGTCGGTACAGGGCCAAACGACTGAAAATTGGATATCCGCAGGCTGCACAGCTTCATTGCTCGTTTTCCTTATCTGACAAGCTGTCTATCCGAAAACGCGCAGGAGTTACTAGCAACGGCTCGCTTTGTCCCTGTCCGTGTGTTGCGCGCTGCGGTGAAGAATACTGCGCCAGCTTGGGTGGCAGAAAGGCCCGTTAGAAAAAATTTTGCCGGTATCCAGAGTTTCCTAAACCGTGTAGTTGCTATTGACGCTATCAGGCAGTGCTAGTCGAAATGGTCATTGTTAGGCTAGGAACATAGAAGTAGGGGGTGATATTTCTCCTGCTGTTGTCAAAAAGCTCGCGCCGCTATTTATTTGCTTGCATGCGCGCCATGACCGTCAGCTAACTAAGCGCAGTATGAAAAGTGACCCAATATTTATGTTGAAAAGCGCGTCACGGTATATCCAAGACTACTGACTAAATCCCAAGTAGTAAATATGCCACGAAGCTCCCTACTTCTAGTAACTATCGCCATCTCCGCAGATATGTTGCTCACGCTCACGCTCACGCTCAAGCTCAAGCTCGAGTAGACCATCACGTCCAAATTTGCAAATGCCGAAATGCCATATGGCTGGATAAGATTTACTTTCGGCGCCCAAGCCAGTTGCACGCCGATTTCCAGATAAGTATCGGCCAGTACATCATGGGTAGTCACATCGCTTGGGCACCTTTTGGGATATCAAGCCACCGAGGCTCAGATAGCAGATTCTCCTTCACTTCGAAGGCAGGTGAGAAGGTTTTCCAGGCGCAAAGCCCTGTGATAGAGCCTTTGCAACCCGCATCGACGGATTCTACCAAAATTGATCACTGAAACGGTTTCGGCCTATATTGATCTGGGTGTACAGCGCATGCCCTAAAAGGGTGGCCATCATACCTGGCGGGAATGTTCGGTTTTTACGAATTATCGATCCCGTCTCGATCTCGTCAGTCGTTCTGGTTCCTTAAGGCAACCTGCTCACGATGGTTCTCGCACGCCTACAAGCAGCCAAAATACTGACGCTAAAGGTGTTTAGAAAAGGCCCTTAACCAGCGGGAGGGTAACCGTCAGACTGGGTTTCTTCAAGAGAATGCATCGGCTACACTCAACGCACATGGCTCACTCAGCGCAGATTGGTGGATGATATGAGCAGGTCGCATACCCTTGTCGAGTTACGGCTGGCTGAGCATCAATTGGCCACGATGCTGATCGCTCTGTCGAAGAAGAAAGGTCAGCCTGACTATCTGCTGGACATCGAGTTTCAGACCCAGCTCAAGGCACTGATGATCGAGTTTGGTTATACCACGCCTCAAGTTGTCAAATTGCTCCGCGCTCGCGAAAAATTCACCCAGCAGGGTGTGAATCCATTGCTAGATCTTATTCCAAATGGAAGTACTGAGAACAATTTCGTCGATTGTGCAGAGCCCGCAAAAAATGAGCGATCCCGAGCTCGGGAAAGCTCTTATGCCTGATAGCCTTTATTGCATAAGGTGAGAGCGCTATGGAAAAGTTGATTAAGCTGCTTGAAGTAAATGATCGGCTTGCCAATGAGTGCTCTACTGCAATGCCGCTCATTAATGATCTTGAAGTAGTCAAGGCTTTTAACTTCCTGACTCGCCTGGACTCACTTGCTGATAAGTATCAGTTTGCTTCGAAGGATATAATACTGCTTCTTGATCCCAGTCTTGGCTCCGAAGAATTTTCTAAGGTGCCTGCAGGACAACTGAATTCACCTGCTAAAAAAAGAAAGCCCCGTCCGCTGAAGAGCTACCTCAACCCTCACACGGGCGAAGTGATAGAGACTCGCGGGGCTAACCATAAATTATTGAAGCAGTGGAAAGCTTTACACGGCGCCGCAACTGTCGAGAAATGGACGCGCTAGAGCCACTAATCGGGCACTGCAAGCCTGACCTAAGGCGCCGTGATAGTAAGCGTTCATACCGTAGGGGGGGCCAGTCCGCACTATACGGAGGACTGAACCAGGCGCAGGGTCACCAATGACCGTCGCCGTGGAATCCCGCGCCACTGTCGGGTGGCAGCCATCTGTACACCGCAAGATTTGGGACGTCTGTGCCTGCGCTAGGCCCTGAACCTTGAATACCTAGATCGACTTCTTAAAAACTTGATCCATGAAGCGGCCTGTCGATCGACTCCGCAGCTCACCTTCATCAAATCCAGCTCGCGGTGACACGGGGTGATGTTTTCAACCTTCGTCCTTCCAAAGCCGGCTAACCGTCGACTGCCCAAGCCCCAGCAGCCCCGCAGTCTCAACCTGGGTCTTGCCCTCAGCCCTGCACTTGAGTACTGCCGCCCGGTTGATCTCTTTTGATCGAATACGGGGATGCACCGAGTGAAGTTTCCCGTCCCTGAACTCGCCGTCGAGGTTGTCCAGGACACCTAGCTTTTCCAGCTTGGCAAGCTCGCCGGCCAAGTCTTTCAAAAACTCCTTGGGTGTTTGACGGCGGGCATGGGAGGAGGCCGCGGCGAGGAGGGCGACTAGATTGATGTCGAGGACAGTTGAAATGTCCTCGAGGGTGGAGAGGGTAGGACTGCTTTTGCCGTGTTCGATGTTGCTCAGCTGACGAGCCTCGACCCGACCATGGAAGTCTTCCTGGGAGAGATTCTGGGCTGCGCGCGACAGCCTCAGGACGGCGGCGAATGGTTCTCTCAGCGACATTGGGAGCATCCAAAGCTGAGGATAAAGCCATATTGCACGTCTCCACTCCATGCAATATAGTGCTCCGAGCGAATAAAAAGGCACTGTGTCCGAATTTTGATGGGAGCGCTAGGAAGCCTTCAATCCATCGCATCGGCAAACCCATGCGCTCGCCGCACTGACAGATCCGGTGTGCGTCAATTTACTGCTAAATCCTCAAGAGCCAGCGTTTGCGAATCAGAATTTACTCAGACCTACACGCCGAGCTCCACCGTTTCGACCCGCCGTCCCTTGATGCTGGAGTTGACCTGGTAATCCTCGCCGGCGACATCAACAAAAAGGCCAGGGGCGTCCAATGGGCCAACGATACGTTCGTCTGCCAAGTCGTATACGTCACAGGGAACCACGAGTATTACGACGGGCACCTTGATCGCACCTTGCAGAAGATGAAGGACGCCGCGGCCGGCCACGTGCATGTTCTGGACAACGAATCGCTGATTCTGGGGGATGTCAGAATCCTCGGCAGCACATCATGGACTGACTTCACGTCAACAGGGAACCAGGTCGCGGCCACCAACGCTGCCAGGCAAGGCATGAACGACTTCAAGTACATCAGGGCAGACTCGAACTACAGACGATTGAGACCGGATGACCTAGTTACCCGGAATCACATCGCCAAGGACTGGCTCACCCAAGAGCTTGCTCGACCGTTTGGCGGCAAAACGGTAGTGGTGACACATCACTCACCATCTCCCGTGGTGATTGGTGAGCAGCATGAAGGGCACCTTACTGCAGCGTACACCAACGACTGGCAGCACCTAACCGAGCAGGCCAATGTGTGGGTGTTCGGTCATACGCATGAGGCTATAGATGTTGAGCTGGCCGGCTGCCGGGTGATCTCAAACCCCCGTGGCTACCCCGGAGAGAACACCGGTTTTGACCCTTACTTCGAGATCCAAATCTAATGGCCACTTCGGCGATGAAGCACTTTTTTTACCACGCCGTCGAGCCGATAGAGCTCGATCAGGATCTTCCCTCGGAGGTCATCCAGGCACAGGGCATTTCCTGGGGTGTGGTGGTCGACGCTTACCTTGTCAACGCAGCAAGGGTAGGGCAGAGCTATGCGGCGCTCGTTTACAACGATCAGTCAAACGTAAGCTCGAATGGAATGACGGTTGCTACCCCTCCACTTCAGATGGTTGAGACAAGGGCGGGGTTCAAGCTAATGCGCAGCCTCAGTGGCAGAGACTATTACGTTATCGCCAGCGAGTTCAGCGAGCCGCGGTGAGCATCCAGTTGGGTTGGCTCACCCAGCATGAAGGCCGCTTTCACGTTGTAGTGCTTGGCAAGCCGCGGTGACCACCTTAGATTTAAATTTTTATGTATCCCGCTGACCAGCTCGCTGGACGGCTTCGTGTGCGCTCGTATTCACGTGGCCTTTTTAATGCACTAAGGAAAATGCATGTCGGATCTGAAAAAAATTGAGCTTACCGTCAAGAACTACAACATTAAAAACTCTGCTGACATTGATACGCTCTACAGCCAAGTTCGGTGTGAAGACGGTGAAGGGGAAACCTTCTATTTCAAGGAGGTTTGCATGCTGGACTACTTGAAAAGGCATGGGGCAATTGTTACTGACAAGCCTCGTACGTGGTACTACAAGCATTTGAACAAGAAAACCATCGTTCTGGTGGCGTTCCAAAAAGCAGATGGAAAGGTTGAATATGACCTTGATCACCTGCGGGAGGTTGCTAAATCCAGCATTCTCAAAGGGATCGTTTTGGCGGTGGCGGCAATTCCTGCGGGCTTGATCATCGCAACAGCGACATTTGGCATCGGACTACTGTTTACGCCTTTGTGCCTCTTCTATGCATATAGAAGTCTCTTTAAAATCCCACGGATGCTGCGCCGGGACACGCTGGTAAACGAGCTCGCCGCGCATGGAGTGATTGTGCAGTAGCGGCTAGTCCGAACAGCTGCTAGGCTGCGTACCGACGAGGAGCAACGAATGACAGTCGCGGTAATTTTTGACCTCTTCGGTACGCTTTTGGAAATTCGAAACCGGCAGAACCCCTATCGACGACTCCTCCGCCTGGGCTCACAGCAGGGGCGCGCCGCGTACCCTGGTGACCTGCGCTGGATCATGACCAACGCATGCGGGTTGCAGGAGGCTGCTGATTTTTTTGGAATCAAGCTGTCTTCCATTCAACTCACTGAGCTCCAGAGCTGCCTAGAGCTCGAACTTGGATCGATCACACTCTTCGAGGAGGCGCTGCCGGCGCTCGATCTGCTGCGAGACCGCCAAATAAAAATTGGCGTGTGCTCAAACCTGGGTGGCCCGTATTGCTCGGTAGCCCGGAATCTGCTGCCGGGGCTTGATGGCTATGCGCTCAGTGCCGAGGTTGGGCTGATGAAGCCTGATAGGGCCATGTACCAACACATCTGCACCCAGCTCGATGTTGCACCCAACCAGCTCTCAGGATCGAACGCGCCTAACGTTTTGATGATCGGAGACTCCCGGCGATGTGATGCTGATGGCCCCCGAGTAGTCGGCATCCAAGGCTACCATCTGGATCGTAGTGGGGCTGGTCGCTTTTGTGACCTGCTTGAGTTTGTTGCAGGAATTAACATCGGCAGTGGTTGATGCCCACAGCCTGAATCGCCCCGGGTTTCGTAGACACCTCCATGCCTTAAAATGAGGCCAATCAGGAGGTGCCATGAGCAACCCGCGTTATCCCGAAGAATTCAAAATCCAAGCAGTCAATCAAGTGACCGAAAGGAAGCTGCCTGTCGCTGAGGTGGCGGCCCGTCTCGGCGTGTCGACGCATAGCCTCTATGCCTGGATAAAGCGCTACAGCAAACCTCAAGAAGAACGGCAGCAGGGTGATGATCAGCACGCTGACAGGCTATGAAACGTATCCAAGCGCCATTTGAGGAGCAAGCTATCCGCTCCCTACGTGCTGGCGACTTGGTGGTGGTTGATGGCGATGTGGTGATCACCGCAGGCTTCCCTACTCACCAGAGGATGATGAGATGTCTGGAAAGCGGTGAAGCACCGCCAGTCGAATTACGCGGCCAAGCTCTCTTTCATCTTGGCGGCTGCAGCCAAGGTGAGGGGATGCTTTCGAGATGCTCTACATCAACCCTACTACCTGTACAAGATTCAACCCCTATATGCCAACGTTGATTGAGGGCTTCGGCCTTCGAGTCGTAGGTGGCAAGGGTGGCCTTGATCAAAATAGCGTCGACGCAATGAAAAAGTGGGTTGCGTCTATCTTTCGTTCTTGGGCGGTGGTTGTACGTTACTTTCGAGGGCGATTCAGCGCGTTGTTGAAGTCGGTTGGCCAGAGATGGTCACGCACTACCGTCTCTCACGTATCAACTCTGCGCCTGACATCCAAAGCAAACTCACTTACGCTGCTGATGGCCTGATCCACCTCTGTTGGTGACAGCTCTATAGGCTTGTCATCGACGGTCTTGCCATTGCGATGGACGATGTCATGTCGCTTGCTGCAAATGCGGCCAGCTCCCGCCAGGTTTGGGTCTTTCATGTGCTCGCCAAACATCAACGTCGCGCTCAAGACCTCCTTGATATTGGCGACGTTGTGGAAGGTCTGATCGGCCAAGATTTTGAGCACGATGTTTTCCACCACCTTCGACTTTCCAGCCATTTCCTTCAGAGTTACGGAGACAACGTTCACCTTTTTATAAGCCTGCAGCAAGCGACCTCAGCAGGTTTTCGTCGCTAACGACAGGCTTGCGCACCACCGAGCTAATCAGCGCTTCCATGAGAGTGCTGGTATGCGCATAGACGGCCTCATTTTCAAATCTGTTCAGGCACCGCTGGGCAACAACATCGTTCAGTTCTATCACGTGGCGTGTGCCCCAACTCCAACACTTTAATTTGATGCCTGCCGTACGTCTGGATCGTGCGCTATTGCCGTCCATGCTTGCTCAGGGCTCAGGCGTTATCATCCATGTTAGCTCGATTCAGCGCATGATGGCTCTGCCTGAGTCCACCACCGCCTACGGCGCCGACAAGGCAGCGCTGGCCACCTACAGCAAATGCCTTGCAAGGGAAGTGACGCCAAAGGGGGGGCGTGTGCTGAGCGTCGCGCCCGGGTGGATTGAGGCCGCGGCGTCCATAAGACTGGCAGAGCAGTTGGCTGGCCAGGCAGGAACGGACTACGAAGGAGGCAAACGAATTGTCATGGAGTCGATTGGCGGAATTCCACTGGGCAGGCCGGCCGAACCTCAAGAGGTTGCCGACTTGGTCGTCTTCCTCGCGTCCCCCGTGCCGCCTCGATCTCAGCATCCGAGCACCGTATCGACGGCGGCACCATCTCAACGCTGTAATCCACAGCTACAATTAATTGGGCGACGGCGAGATCTCAGTGCTTGCCGCTTCCTTGACTCTCTTGGGATGCTCTCAGAACTATGGGCCGATACCACTTATCTTTCGGGGTTGTCGGCCCGACCATACCCTCAAGGCTGCAGCAATGGCGCTGCTCTTAAGGCCAGCCTTAGCGTCCAACGCTTTATTTCATACCCAGTCTTTCGAGAGTTGGAGCCAGTCCGAGTAGCTCAACAGTGCTCACGCCGGATTCGATCCCACGACGAATGCCTTCTTCCTTATCTTCTCGCGCGTGGCTGAGCTGAATCACTTCCTCAATCCGATGCTGCTCTACAACTACCAAGCCATCTCGATCCCCGACGATGATGTCACCTGGATTGATCAGGACATTGCCGATCATGACGGGTACGTTAACCTTGCCCGGCTGGCACTTGTTGGTACCCTTGATGCTCAGCCCGCGCGAGAACGTAGGGAAGCCCATTACGATAATCGAGTCAGCATCGCGCACGGCACCGTTAATAACTAAGCCCACAATGCCCAGACGCTGAGCCGCGAGGGTCAAGAGATCGCCCCATGGGCCAGCTTCAGTGAAACCTTTAGCGTCCACAACCAAAACGTCCCCAGGCTTGGCTTTGGTCAGTGCGTAGTGGATGGCCAAGTTGTCGTCGGGACGACAGTCGACAGTGAGGGCAGGGCCGCAAAGCCGTTGAGAAGGGTCGACAGGGCGAATACAGCTCTCGATAGCGCCCGTTTGGCCCTGTGCTTCGTGAATGGTGGCCGAGCCGAGTTTTTTCAGTGCATTGATTTGTTCTTGTTGAATGGGCATGGCGTTTTCCGTCTGGCTGATCAATCTCACGGCGCAGTCATTACTAGCTCGGGCGACTAGCCCACTCCTGCGTTCGTGATGGGTGGGTGTATCCGCTAGCTGCGTTCGTAAATACAATAAAAGTACAATAAGCCCTTTGTAAACAATTTTCGTACAAACGATCATTTGCCTCGCGATAATGCGCACATGGAATAGGGCCTGTTGCAGGTACAAGCCCTGGAGAAATGAGTCGGAAAAGCTGATGGGGGTTACATGGCTACAGAGCATATCTACGAAACTCTGCGAAACCGCATCATCGCTGGGCAGTACGAACCAGGCACTCAGTTAAAGGAAGAGCCGCTGAGCCGTGAATTCGGACTCAGCCGTACCCCTGTCAGGGCTTCATTGAAGCGTCTGGTTGATGACGGGTTAGCTGTAGTGGAGGCTAACCGAGGTGTGTTTATCGCAGGCTGGACGCGGTGGGATGTGGAGGAGATGTTCAGTTTGCGGGAGCTGCTGGAGCCTCACGCGGCCATGCTTGCGGCTCAACGCGCAACGCCAGGCGATGTGGAGGCGCTTCACCGCATCAATAACGATATGGCCCAGGCAATCAGTCTGGGAGGGGGGGGGGTGCAGCTTGGGGTGCAGGCTGCAAACAAGGCGTTTCACCACCAGTTACTGGAGACGGCTCGATCGCAGCGGTTGAAGACCATGCTCTACACGTTGATCGATATGCCTGTGATCACCCGCTCGTTCTTTCTATACGGCACTGCTGATTTCAACCGCAGTCTGCAGCAGCACCAGGACATCACCTATGCCGTTGAGATCGCCGATGGGGAACTCGCGCGGCAAGCCATGACCACCCATATCCGCATGGCGTATCGCCGGTTCATGGCTCATCGATCGTAGAATCCAGTGGCCGGCTAGAAAAAATACAATTACAGAACAATCTGGGTTATAGTGGCTCCATAACAACAAGTTTCGGAGGAGCCATGAGCCCTTTCTTTCTCAGCAAAGCCTTGGATCTGCCAGTCTCGTCGAGTCTCGATCTGAGCAGCGTCTCTCTCCCGCGCTTGTCGCTTTCGCTCATTGAGCAGCGAAGCGGTAACCAGCCTCAAGGGTTTCGCCAGCGGCAGCATCTGAGCCAGCTTGTTCTGGCGCCGCCCCTTCCCCCTATCTGACCTCGAACAGCGCGGCGCCTGAACCGCGTCTGATTGAACGGCACAGAACCACTTGGCGCGCGGGTGCAAATCCGGGGGCGGAGTGTTGCTGCACTAAACCGAAAGTTAAGTTTTGAACCCGCAACCTTTAATAATAAAAGCAGGTGTTGGTATGAAAAACGCTATTGATGCATCTGAAAAACCGTCTCGGTTCCGCTGGGTTGTCGCAGGCTTATTCTTCCTTGTGTATACCGTGGCGTCGGCGGATCGTGCGAACTTAGGCGTAGCGCTGCCGTTCATTCGTGAAGAATATCCAATGACCAACGCAGAAGCCGGAGCATTGCTCAGTGTGTTCCTGCTGGCCTACGCGCTTGCACAGATCCCATCAGGTTTTGCATCTAGTAAGTGGGGTGTGAGGAAGATATTTTCGTTCTCGATGATTGCTACTTCGGTTCTTACCGGTCTAATGGGCACAGTCAGTTCGGTCATTGGATTGAAAATCTGCCGCTTCTTACTCGGGATCGCGGAAGGCCCTCTGCCGATCGGGATCGCTTCGACCATCAACAACTGGTTCCCTGCTAAAGAAAAAGGCACCGCGACCGGGATTTTTCTCGCGGCTGTAAAGTTCGGCCCAGTCCTGGTACCTCCACTGTGTGTGGCAATCGTTGCAATGTGGGGATGGCGCGAAATTTTCTACCTCTTCGCGATCCCAGGCATTGTACTGGCGATCATGTGGTACTTCTTGGTTGCGAATCAGCCGGCAGAAAGCAAGTTTGTAAATCAGAAGGAGCTGGAGTACATCACTGACGAGGCTAATAACACCATTACGCAGCAGAAAGCAGCTGTTGCGCGAGATTTCAAAAAGCTGGACAAATTTATCCGCGTCTCGCCGGCAACCCCAATTACCACCAGCAAAGAGTTGTTCCGTTCCTGGAACTTGATTGGCTGCTCGTTGGGGTACAGCTTCCAAGTCGGAATCTCCATGATTCTCCTCTCCTGGATTCCAACCTACCTCGTCAGCGTCAAAAACTTCTCGATTATGAACATGGGCTTCGTAGCTGCAGCACCGTGGGTTGGTGCCATTTTCGGGAACCTGCTAGGTGGACTCCTCTCAGACCGGGTGCTGGGCAAGCGTCGTAAACCAGGCATGATGCTCTCTGCATTGGCGACCGCCGGCATGATGTACGCGCTGATCAACTCGCCTAACGATCCGCTGCTTTATGCGTGCCTGATGTTCCTCACCGGTACACTGATCAGCATTGGTTACTCCTCCTATATGGTCTACCCGATGGGCCTGGCTTCCAAGAAAGTCTTCCCAGTTGCGAGCTCGATCGTAAACACAGGGGGGCAGCTCGGGGGGGCAGCGGCGCCGTTCCTAGTGGGGCTGCTCCTGGATAGCTACGGTTGGTCGCAGGTCTTCTTGGGCATGGCAATCGCTTCGTTCGTAAGCTTCCTTATTTTGCTGACAATTAAGGAACCCGTCCCCCCAACATCTCCAGTAGATGAGCCGACTGATATTCCAGTTCAGCAGGCTGCGATGAAACCGTCCAATGGCTAATAGCCAGTACGAATTTACCTAAAACTAAAGCTTGTTGTTTTGCAAAGGGAACTTGAAATGACTGAATCATTCAAGGTACGAGTGTGTCGCCTGGATCTTTGGATCAACCCCATCTTTGACGAAACTTTGGCGCGCAATCCAGAAGTACATCTCGATGTGGCATCCAGTGATCCTTCTTGCACTGCCACCCGGGAGGCTCTTGCGAGCGCACATGCTTACCATGTCTGTGCGGCCAAGGATGATCTGCCAAAGCGGTGGTGGGTAAACGCTGATCTGATCAACGAGAGTCCCAACCTGCTGTGCGTGTCAGCCGGCGGCGCCGGGTATGACACGGTAGATGTCGATGCCTGTACCAAAGCGGGTATCCCGGTCGTTAACCAGGCAGGCGCTAACGCTCACTCTGTCGCGGAGCACACTTTTGCGCTGCTACTGGCTGTCATCAAGCGGGTAGTGGAATCTGACAGGAAGCTACGGACGGAGTCGAGCTTCAAGCGCGAAGATCTGATGGGCGACGAAATCCATGGCTGCACGATCGGACTTGTGGGTATCGGGGAAATCGGCACCCGCACCGCCAAGATTGCTGCAGGCTTTGGTCTCAAGGTTCTTGCCTATGATCCCAATGTTTCAGCTGAGGAAATTCGAGCTCGCGGTGCTGAGCCGGTGAGTCTCGACACACTGTTGAACAAGAGTGATTTTGTTTCGTTGCATTGCCCTCTGAACGCACAGACGCGGCACATGATTGGTGCCGAACAGTTCGAAGCGATGAAGCCTGGATCAGTATTCATCTCGACTGCGCGTGGCGGTATCCACGATGAAGTGGCCCTATACAAGGCATTGAGCTCCGGACGCCTGCGAGGCGCAGGGCTGGATGTCTGGGAAGTTGAACCACCACCCCACGAGGCGCCGCTGCTGAGTCTGTCGAACGTCGTAGCTACTTTCCACACAGCCGGAGTCAGCCACGGCGGTCGTCGAAATGTAGCACGATCCTCCGCCGAGCAAATTCTGATGATGGTGGATGGCGCGCGCCCCCCGCACCTTCTCAACCCTCAGGTTTGGGAGCGTTTCTTGAAACGACGTGAACAGATCCTCGGCCTTGCGACTAAATTTGAGCCAGTTTGATCTAGGTTAGGGCGCCGGCACGCATGTAGAGAGCCTCTTGGTGGGGCGCCCAGCCATTGCCCCCATAACAATAAAGGGATCGAAAATGAACCTGACCCGTCGTCAATTCGTTGCCGCTACCGCTGCTGTGACAGGTGTAGCCGCCACAATGCCCGCGTGGGCTGCTGTACCTTGGTCATCAGGCGAGCAGAGGCCGAACCTTGAGTTTCCCGTTGGCAGCGTTGACTGCCACATGCACCTCTTCGACGATCGTATCCCGGCTGTTCCTGGAGCAAAGCTGCGACCTGCAAATGCTTCGCTGGAGGATTATCGCCAATTACAGCGGCGTATGGGGCTGACTCGCATGGTCATCGTTCAGCCATCGACTTATGGCTTCGACAACCAGGTGATGATGGATGGTTTGATTAGCAGTGAGGGGGCGGCACGTGGCGTCTCGGTGATCCAGCCTACGGTAAGCGACGCGGAACTGCAGGCAATGCATACCGCTGGTGTACGTGGTATCCGCGTCAATTTGAGTTTTGGTGGTGCTCGTATCGAAGACATGGAGCGCATGTCCGCCCGTGTGAATGAATTAGGCTGGCACGTACAATTTGTGTCTCCGGGGAGTTTTCTACCAGAGCTGGAAGCCCGCTTTCGGCGATTGCCAAGTCCCTTGGTGATCGATCACATGGGCGAAATCTCTCAGCCGGGCGGTATCACATCGGAGCCGTTCAAAGTCTTAGAGCGGCTGTTGGATACTGATCATGTCTGGGTGAAGTTGTCTGGCGCCTACATCAGTTCTGCAGTGAGGGCTCCTGGTTTCGCAGACGTCGGTAAGATAGCTATGGCACTGGTCGCTCAACGGCCTGATCGATTGGTGTGGGGATCTGACTGGCCGCATGTCACTGAGAGCGGTACGAAACCGGACGATGCGCAACTGGCAGACCTGCTACTGGCATGGGCACCATCCGAAGCAGTGCGTAACCAAATTCTGCGTGACAATGCGTGTCGGCTTTACGATTTTACTGAAGAGACGTGTGCCGGCACTTAGGGCTCCATGTGTCTGGGGTTTCGAGGTCGCATTTCAGTAGAACCAAAAGAGCCCCGTTTCTGGAGCTCAACCTTTTAAATGTACCTCTGGGCCAACCCTTTCGCAGGGTTAATTCTTAAACGTGGCGGGGACATGGGCGATTTTTCCTTACTTAGCGTAAGGGGGCCAGGCGCTGTGTACGCCTGGCCAGGGCGAGGAAATATTCAGCTAGCAGGCGTAGTGGGCTGAGGTTCTTCAAGCCCCATGGGCTCAGCAATGGTGAGCAAAACGAGGAAGCTGATAAGCGAGCTGATAGCCATGAACATGAAGACGTAATTCCAGCCCAAGCTATCGAGTAGCACCCCGGTGATGAACGGCGTAGCTGCTCCGCCCAGCTGTCCACCCATGTTCACTACCGCGCTGGAAATGGGGAACTTACTCTTCGAAGCCAGGGCCATCGGGTAGACCATGTAGGAGGAGTAGCCGACGGAGAGTAAGACGCCGGTGAGGAGCAGAAGCAAACCGTACTGGAGAGGGTCAGCTGGTGAGTTGATCAACAGATACATCATCCCAGCGGTGGCGAGAGCCGAAAGCATCATCCCCGGTTTGCGGCGCTTCCCGAGAACACGGTCGGACAGGAATCCACCGAGTACGTTACCAATCACGGCGCCTACCCATGGTGCAGCGGAAACCAAACCCATGTTCACCAGGGAGTAGTTTTTCACCGTCACCAAATAAGTAGGGATCCAGGCCAGAAGCACGCTGGAAATACCCAGTTGGAAGCAGTAGCCAAGCGCGCAGCCCCAGATATTCCAGGAGGTAAAGATCTTGCGGTTGGTATCCAATTCTTGGACGCGGCGGGCACGGATGAAACGATCAAGAGTCTTGAAGTTACGTGCAGGACGCGTGGCTGTCTGTGCATCCGATTTAGGCTGCGAGGGATCTGCGGTGATGTAGTCAAGTTCGGCTTTGTTGACGAAGCGGCTTTGACTTGGATGATCTGTGACCAGCCAGTACCAAGCCAGACCCAGAATGATGCCGGGAATCGCGAAGAAGTAGAAAATCTCACGCCATCCCCAGACTGCGATGATCACGGCGCAAATGGGCGGGACGATGACCGGGCCGAATTTTACGGCTGAGAGAAATATACCTGTTGCGGTACCTTTTTCTTTGGCTGGAAACCAGTTATTGATCGTGGTGGTCATGCCGATCGGAAGGGGGCCCTCCGCAATACCGAGGCCGACTCGGTAGAGCTTCAAAGTGATAATGCTGTGGATGGTGCCAATCAGGCCAGTGAACACCGAGGTGGCAATCATCGCGGCTGGAAGGATTTTCCGTACCCCGAAACGACTAGAAGCGAACCCGGAGGGTAGTTGCGCAAGCGCGTAGGCGAGAAGGAACAGACTGATCAAAGCGCCGGCCTCAGTATTACTCATCTCAAATTCTTTGCGAATGAAGGGCAGCGCTACGCCTATGTTCGCGCGATCGGCGGCGGCAATAGTGTAAACAAGGAAAATCATACCGACGACCACCCAACGGAATCCGCTAGGCTTTTCGGCTTTTGGCGAGGCAAGAGGGGAGTGGGGCATAGCGGTCACACCAGTGATTGTTTTTGTTAACTGGATTCTGGTTGCTACGGCTGCGTGGGAAAAAGCGATTTTTTTGAATGTGATTTGTTCAAAAAAAGGAAACTATCACTACGTGGTTTAGACGGGAGTGATCTCAGAGAAGCGTGACTGGAGCGTGGAAGTCGATGCATTCGCTGGCAATGAGTCGGCACTGCTCGATCAGCGCTCGGTTGTCGTCTCGCCTCCACTGGAAGGTGTATTGCAGGGGGCGGAGTGCTGGGAATCTGGGCAGTTCAACTAGCAGACCACGTAAGACCAGCGACTGTGCCCAAGCTTTCGGAAGGAAACCTACACCGAGGCCCTGAACGATCAGTCCGGCAATCGCGCCCCAATTTTCACAAGGAAGCAAACGTCCTGGGCTGACGTTTTGATCGGCTAGCCAGTCGTCAAGAATCCGGACTGTACCTGCCGTAGCAGGCAAACTGATGAGTACGGTTTCGACCAGGTTTTCAGGTTGCAGTTTGCTGAGGTCGGCTGAGGCTGGCAGATCGGGACGACTTACCCAGACAAACTCCGCCTGCCCGATAATCTGGGACGAGATACTTGTTCTCGTAGAGGGGCCAGCGATAAGCGCGAAATCCAAATCGCCATCGGCCAAACGCTCTTCAATTGCCTGCCCAACCCCTACGCTTGGCTCGACCAGCAACAGGGGGTGTGCCTGCTGAAGTTTATCCACCATGCGCGGCAGCCATGTAAGTCCTGTGAGTTCTCCCGCACCAAATCGGCAGCGCCCCTCAAGGGCGGAGTTGCTTTTGGCTAAGGCTAGGAAACGCCCCGCGTGAGATGTCAGATCCCGTGCATGGGGTACCAGCTGTTGGCCAGCTGCGGTGAGCGATGCGGCTCGTCCGGTTCGATTGAACAGCTCGGCACCGAGAGAGACCTCAAGCTCGGAAATTCGCTTCGATAAGGAGGATACGGAGATGTTCAGTCTGCTGGCCGCAACGGCGAAGCTTGCACAGGTCGCTGCCCAGTAAAACGCTTCCAGTTGCTTGAGCGTCATGAAATGTCTCTTCGAAAAAAGCGAATTTTGGGTTCTTATTTTATTCGCTTTAGGATGTTTATCCACTTCCTTATCGTGTTGAGACTACGTCCCACACAAGAAGAGACCGAACCATGCATCGCGTATTGCGCCACTGCCTTTCACTGCACGACTTCGAGAGGATCGCCCGCCGAAAGCTCCCAAGACCGTTATATGCCTACGTGTCCGGTGCGGTAGAGGACGAGGCGTCAGTCACCGATAACCGCGCTTGTTTCCAAGATTACAGTTTTTTGCCCAGCGCTTTGGTCAATGTTTCGAAGGTAAACACTGGCGTAAATCTGGATGGCCTATCGTTCGCGGCGCCTGTTGGCATTGCACCGATGGGGATCGCTGCGATCACGAGCTACAGGGGTGATGTGACGATGGCCCGCGCCGCTGCGGCAGCGAATGTACCCTGCATCATGAGCGGCTCGTCGCTGATTCGCCTTGAGGAAGTCATGGAGGCTGCCCCTGGGACATGGTTCCAGGCGTATCTGCCAGGTGACGAATTACAGATCAATGCGCTGATCGATAGAGTGGCTGCTGCTCAGGTCGAAACGCTGGTATTGACGGTCGATACCCCGGTCGCCGCCAATCGTGAAAACAACGTCCGGGCCGGCTTCTCCACACCATTGAAGCCGAGCGTAAGGCTCGCGTTAGAGGGGGTCACTCATCCCGAATGGTTATGCCGTACCTTCCTGAAGACGCTAATGAAACACGGGATGCCGCACTTCGAGAATAACTATGCGACCCGTGGCGCTCCCATCGTTGCGAAAAACGTTTTGCGGGATTTCTCTGATAGGGGGCATCTGAGCTGGGATCATGTGCGAGCGGTTCGAAACCGGTGGAAAGGGCGCCTGATCATCAAAGGCATTCTGAATCCAGCCGATGCTGTCAAAGCCATCGCGGTCGGTGCTGAAGGGATCATCGTTTCCAACCATGGCGGAAGACAGCTGGATGGCAGCGTCGCTCCCCTCAGGATCTTGCCGCATATCATCGACGCGATCCCCGATAGCTTAGTCATGCTCGATAGTGGAATCAGACGCGGCACCGATGTCATGAAGGCAATGGCGTTAGGAGCCAAAGCTGTATTCATTGGCCGTCCATTCAACTACGCGGCGACTGTCGCGGGTGAAGACGGAGTTGCTCATGCAATCAAGCTTATCTCTGACGAACTGAAACGTGACATGGGTTTGCTTGGAGTGACTGAGGTCACAGCGCTATCCCTTTCGCACCTTTTTCACCAGGTACACGCACGCCGGAACTGATTCCGCCAGAAAGGGTTTGTATGGGCCTGCCCCATGACAACGCTCACAATAAAAAGGGCCGCTACATCTCTGTAGCGGCCCTCGACACTGAGCTCCGTCAGAACAGTGCCGTCCCTGTCAGTGGTTCAATGGATCAAACACTCTGATCAGTTCGAAACCACAGCGTGGTGTGATTCCGCAGGACTCGGTCTAAGTTTTACTTATTCGGTAAGGCCTCTGCCTGATGGCCAATGGCGATTTCCTGAGCGCTAAAATTTTCCTCGGAACCCCCGCGCTGGCTTTCCCATTTGGCAATAACCAAAGGGGCGAGCGCGTTGCCAAGTACGTTCAGTGTTGTGGTACCCATGTCCATAATGCGATAGATGCCCGCGATGAATGCGATCCCTTCAAGTGGCAGGCCCGCACTCGCCAAGGTGGCTGACAGGATGACAAACATGAAACCAGGAACGCCGGCAGCCCCCTTGGAGGTAAGCACCATGGTCACAACCAGAAGTGCTTGCTGAGTCAGATCCAGCTCAATGCCGTACAACTGGGCTACGAAGAGCGTACCGATGCCCAGGAAGAGGGAGGCGCCATCCAAGTTGAAGGAATAACCGACAGGGACGACAAAGCTGATCAGCTGCCGAGGCGCACCGAACTTCTCAAGCTTGTCCATCAGCTGCGGCATCACCGCAGCAGAACTGGCAGTAGAGAAGGCGAGTACTAGCTCGTCCTTGATGTGTTTGATCAGAGCGATCAGGTTGATGCCTGCGAGCTTTGCAATCGTCCCCAGCACGAACACTGCGAAGAGAACGTAGGCGAGATAGGTCACGACGATCAGCTTCGCCAGAGGAAGCAGTGAAGAGAAGCCGAAGTTGGCGACTGTCACGGCAATCATCCCGAAGACGCCGATAGGCGAATAGGCCATGACCATCGAGGTCACCCGGAACATGGCGTCACTGACACCCCGGAAGACATCCAGCACCGGTTTCTTGCGCTCCTGCGGCAGGCTCGACAAGCCCAAACCAAACATCACAGCAAAGAACAAGATAGGAAGGAGGTTTCCGGTCGCCATCGCATTCACAATATTGTCCGGCACGATCCCGAGAAGCAGGCCAGCTACGCCATGGCTGCTGGAACCAGAGTTCGGAAGGTTGACGCTCACTGCCTTCAGGCTATGAAGGTCTGTGCCCGCCCCCGGTTGCAAGACATTACCGATAACCAGTCCGAAAATGATCGCAGTCGTGGTCACGCAGAAAAAATAGAGCAGTGTCTTGGCGCCCATTCTTCCTAGGGCCTTACTATCGCCGTGGCCAGCGACACCGACCACCATGCAGCAGAAGACTATTGGAACGACGATCATCTTCATCAGCTTGATGAAGAGATCACCAGCGGGTTGTAGGATGTTATCGACCAACCATGGCCGGGCGTCCGGATAATGGTTCAGGATGGCACCTACGATGATACCAGCGATGAGACCGATGAGAATTTGAGCGACGAGTGGAATTCTTGGCTTATGCATGTCCGTCTCACAGATTAAGCGGCAGGATCTTTTTGTTGGTGACCCGAGCGCCTCCCTGCACTCGTAATTGTAGTTATGGGTAACGCTTAGGACAGGGACTCGCAGGCTTTGCGCAGGCGTGCGCAGCCTTCCCGTATAACCTGGTCTCCGCTGGCAAAGGACAAACGGACATAAGGACTGATGCCGTAGGCCTCACCGAGAACAGTGGCAACGCCGGCCTCTTCGAGCCAGAAGTGCACCACGTCCGCGTCGGTCGAGAGCAGCGATCCATTTGGAGTCTTCTTGCCAATCAGTCCCTCAACGTTCACAAAGACGTAAAAGGCACCGTCGGGAGAGGTATGCGAAAGGCCTGGCACTTCACCGAGCAGTCCGGTCATCAAGTCGCGCCGTGCTTCATAGAGGCTGGCCATTGCTTTGACCGGGGTCTGATTACCTGCAAAGGCGGCAACTGCTGCAGCTTGGCTGATCGAGCTCGGGCAGGTCGTGCTTTGCGAAAGCAATTTGCCAATGGCAGCGATCAACCACTTCGGGCCGGCGCCAAAGCCCAGCCGCCATCCGGTCATGGCATAACCTTTCGACGCACCATTGATGATCAGAATACGATCTTTGAGATCAGGGGCTGCAGTGACGAACGAAATGTGGCTTTTGCCGCCGTAGACAAAGTGCTCGTAGATCTCGTCCGACATCATCAGGACGTGCGGGTGATCGCGGAGTACTTGAGCGATGGCTTTGAGCTCATCCAGGGTGTAGACCGCACCGCTGGGATTGTTCGGGCTGTTGAGAATGAGCCATTTCGTTTTCGGTGTAATCGCCTGAGCGAGCTCCGCTGCGGTCAGCTTGAAGCCGTTTTCCTCATGACCCTCGATCACCACCGGAGTACCACCGCTGAGTTTGGTGATGTCCGGATAGGACACCCAGTACGGGGTATGGACGATGACCTCGTCACCTGGATTCAAGGTGGCCGCCAAGGCTTCAAAGATGATCTGCTTACCACCTGTGCCGGCGACGACTTCATCGACGGAGTAATCCAGGCCGTTGTCCCGCGACAGCTTGGTCACGATGGCTTCGCGAAGAGCGGGAGTGCCCAGAGTACTGGTGTAATGGGTATCGCCACCGGTCATCGCCTTCGAGGCAGCGTCCAGGATATGCGCGGGGGTGTCCAGATCAGGTTCACCCACAGTGAAATTCACGATGTCTCGGCCTTCAGCCCGCAGCTTTGCTACCAAAGCATTCGCAGCAATACTAGGGGAAGGGGCGATGCTGAGGACGCGCTTGGACAGGTAAGTGGTAGTCATGATCGTCATTTCAAAGGAGGCCGGCTTTGGACAGGGCGTTGTTAATCCAGGATTGATCGGTTGACCCGTTTGCAATCTCGGCTTTGACACGTTCTTCCAAGGTCTCGTGATTGCGCGCCATGACCAGCAAGTCTTTAGCGATGGCCTGAGGGAAGGCCACGAGTCCATCCTCATCCCCCACCACGATATCGCCGGGGTTGATGACCATACCGCCGATGCTCACGGGAACATTGATTTCGCCAGGCCCCGTCTTATACGGGCCGCAATGGACTACGGCGCGGGCGTAACAGGGGGTGGCACTGAAGCTCGCGACATCACGAATGGCACCATCCACCACGAATCCGGCGCAACCGTGCTGCAGGGCATAGAGCTTGATCAGTTCGCCGATGACAGCATTCGTGGTGTCACCCTGCGCATCAACGACTAGGACATCGCCTGGACGCAACATGGTCAGTGCCTTGTAGATGTAAAGGTTGTCGCCAGGGCGGGTTTTTACAGTCAGAGCGGTGCCGACCATCTTTCCGGTCTGGTTGTAACGAGTCAGTCCCCGCGCGCCGATATGCCGACCCATGTTGTCGCTGATGTGAGGTGTGACGACCGTGCGAAACGCGTCGATCAGATGGGTAGCCGCAGGGGCAGGAGATGGATTGATTCGAGTGCCGGGAAAAGACATGGGGTCTCCGTAAAGCTCATTTTTTGTTCGGAGCTTGATCTTAGGTCGCCTCGCCACCAATTTTTAGCGATATTTTTCTATGCTCTAACATCTCCTTTTGGAATGTATTGTGCGTGATGTATCGTGTAGCAGCTCGGCTTGAGAGATGATTTCTCACATGGGCGAGGTGGCGTTCGGATCAACACTCTCACTTGGATACTGGTGGAATAAGCCAATGATTACCTTCAAGCAGTTGGAAGCTCTCTATTGGATTGTAGAGATGCGGGGGTTCGAACCCGCTGCCTCCAAGTTGAACATGACCCAGTCAGCAATATCCAAACGGGTACAAGAACTTGAAGTCGCGCTTGATATTGAGATCTTTGACAGGGTGAAACGAAATGCGCGCCTTACCGAAAAGGGCGCTGAGCTTTACCAGTATGCTGCCGACATGCTCAGTCAACGCGATTTGATGCTTGAACGGGTGAGTTCCAAGCACGTTCTAGTTCGACGATTTCGCATTGGCGTTACAGAACTCACTGCGTTGACCTGGTTACCTAGCTTGATTGAAAGTATTCGCGATGCTTACCCGTTAGTTACCATTGAACCCTCGGTGGAACTGAGTACGGAACTGTTCAAAAAACTGGAGGCAGATCAGCTCGATCTCATCATCGTGCCGGATATATTCGATGATGCCAGGTTCCTGTCCACGCCATTGAAAGCTGTCGAAAACGCTTGGATGTGTTCCCCGATTTTGTATTCCAGCACAGAGCCTATGGAACTCCAGGATCTTGAGCAATTCACTGTTCTGACTCAGGGCGGTAGTTCGGGAACTGGTCTGATCTACGATAGGTGGTTTACGCAACATGATGTCAGATTCAATCGAACGATTATCAGTAACTACCTGGTAGCCCAGGTTGGCCTGACGCTGTCTGGTCTTGGGATCAGCTACCTGCCCAAACGATGCATGTCATTCCTGATCGATCAGGGGCAGCTGTCTGTTATCAACACAAAGACAGCTTTACCGCTGGTTAGATACTCCGCCGTGCATCGGGCTGACCGGGTGTTGGGGCTAACCGTGGAGGTTTCAAAGCTGGCAGTAAAAACCTGCAATTTCGATCAGATGCTTCTGCACAAGCTTCCCTGAGGAGGTTTGAGGCAAGGGCTGTCGTTTCAAGATGCGCCACTTGCCCTCTGGACGGGCACCGCAGGCACCCTCTTTCTGGATGAGACATACAACGCGAGCATTGTGCCAGTGGCAAGCGCAGCGATAAGTGTCGCCAGGGTGATAATTCCTATCTCCAGCCCGTAAAAGTCAATCAAATGCCGGTTAACACTGGAATCGCGCCTGCAGGTACGTATCCGCCCATGTTGAATATGGCGTTTGCTTCGGCCACAGCACGCAGCAATGCTCGCGACGGAAAGGCAGCATGCACTGTCAGCGATTTACCCGGATGACTACTTCGCGCTCGCAATGGAGAAGACTGACATCCTGGTCTGTCATGAGGCCCCTAGCTGTCATCCCTGCGGTTACTCAGAGCTCGATGAGCTCGCCCAGGCAACAGGCGCAAAAATGGTCGATCATGGACACCATCATGACTGCCTAGATTACAGGTCAGATTGGCCCAGGCTGGAATGCAAGGCTTACGGCGTGGCGTTCAGATCCATCATGGGCGTTGATGGATCGGTAATCAGCTGAGGATTGATGTCGGCGCTGGGGCCACACGTGCAAATGAAACTGAGGGTTGTCGTGTTTCCCGCTGGGGCTCCAGCTCTCATTTTTCTTCAGATCGAGGAGACTGGTGGAATCTAGGTTGCGCGGGGCGATGGGCAAACCTGATCTAGCCTAATCGAGAGCTGAACTGGCTCAACCCTCGGGCTTCCTGATGAGCCCACCAAACTGCTGAGCCGGCTCCACATAGCGGAGGGCTGATTTCATGTCGCTCCAGCCCACATACTCCATGAGGGTTTTGATATCCCAGCCCGAACTTGCGGCCCATGTAGCAAATCCGCGGCGAATCGAGTGAGTACTGTAGATCTGGGAGGGCAGGCCACAGCGTTCAAGTATGTCACGAAGGAGAGGGATCAGACTGTGGGCTGCAAGTGGTCTCTCACTGATATTACCCCACCGGTCAATGCCTCTGAATACACCGCCGCGGGTTAGACCGGCAGCTTCTATCCAATTCAAGTACGCCTCAACTGGGCAAAGCTTGCTCAACGAAGGCGTCTTGTATTCTCGCCCGATGTTCTGTCTATCTCCTTTGCTAGACCCCAGGTAAAACTTGATCCCAACGTAGCGCTCGGCATGGGTGTTCTCGATCGTGAGCCTGGCAAGTTCGTCCCCGCGGAAGCCCCTCCAGAACCCGATTGTGAGGAGGGCGATGTCGCGACTCGCCTTCAGGAGGGCGGCCATGTTGCCGGCGGTTCTTGCCTGAGCAGCCTCATCCTCCAGGTGGGCGACTGCCTTCTCAAGGTGCAACAACGCTAGCGGGGCGGCTTGCTTTTGCTGGGCGGGGTGAAGCGCCCTAATGCCTTTCAGCAGCTGCCGCACCTTCGGTGCCTTGGTGGGATCTGGGAAGCCGTTGCTCTGATGCCAGTTTGCGAGCGCAGCTAGGCGCTGCTTTAGGGTGCTGAGCGCCAGCTGGTCAGCGTACTCAGCGATGTACCGCACCACTGACTCAGTGGTAGTAGGCAGATAGCCGCCCCAGGTCACCTCAAAGTGGGATAGGGCAGCCGTATAGCTCTTCGAAGTGCTCTCTCGAACGCTCGCCTCTAGGTACCTATCTGCCTTGCCGGCGCCCTCAACCATGCGATTCCCCCGTTTTGAGCCTCCGGTGGCTGCTCTTCGCCATTTGTACCGGTTTCTTGGGCATTTTACCCCTGACCGGACGACTGACAAGCCATAAACCTCGATTATATCTTGCCAGTTGTCGGCAAATTTACACCAAGCTTTTGCATTTTCGTATCATGTAATAGCATGACATGTAGCATGACACGAAATCGTCTGGAGGGTGTATGGCGCGAGGCGGCGTTAACCTAGCGGTAGTGCAAAAGGCGCGGAACAGCCTGCTGATGCGTGGTGTGTATCCCAGCATTGATGCAGTCCGGGTGGAGATTGGAAATACGGGCTCAAAGACCACGATCGCTCGGTATCTAAAACAACTCGAATCACCAGGATCAGAAGCGAACACTCGTGAACGCATGAGCGGCGCGTTGCGCGGGGTCGTCGAAAGCTTGTTGGATCAAGTCCAGGAGGAGGGTAGCCAAGCTTTTCTTGAGGTACGAGCAGAGTTCGAGCACGAGCGTAAGCTATTGGTCTCACGGGCCGAGGCACTTGAGAGCGAACTCGATAAACTCAAGCTCCGTTTCAGAGCGCAAGGAGATGTCTTGGCGGCTCAAACTGAAGAACTCAAAACCACTCAGTCCACACTGCAGACTGAGATCACGCGCAACGCCAGGCTCAGCCAGAGCAACAGTGATCTCGAAGTCCGGATTCAAGAGAAGGATGGGCAGATCCAGTCCCTGGAGCAAAAGCATATGCATGCCCGGGAAGCGCTCGAACACTACCGGGCTTCGATCAAGGAACAGCGAGACCAAGATCTGAACCGCCACGAGTCCCAAGTCTATCAATTGCAGCAGGAGCTGACCGTCCTTCAGCAGACGCTCATGGTCAAGCAGGAGGATATCTCCCGATTAATCCGGGATAACGAGCGCTTCATTGCCGAAAATCGCCAGCATGCCAGGGAAGCCTCGCAACATCGTGAGGCTGTCGAAATCCTGCGGGGTGAGCTGAGCATTGCCAATGCTACTACTGCACGTGCGGAAGGAGCCAAGGAACTGCTCGCTCAACAGTTGGTAGCCAAGGCTGAAGAGGCTGGTGAGTTTCAGTCGCAATTCGCAGCCGCGAAGCTAAGGGAGGTGGATCTGGCGCACAAACTAACCACCGCAGAGGCTGAGCTCATGGCTTTGCGCGTATCGAGTGAGGCGGATGGCTCGCAAGCGTAATCCAGAGAGCCTTGAACCCATTAGCACATCGCGGAGTACATTTGTACTCCTGCCAGAATTCTCAGCTCGCGATTCGAGCCAGGTAGTCCCCATGCGAACCAGCGCCTGCCATACCCTCTAACTTCAGGCCTACCAGTATCAGAGCCGAAGCCAGCTCGCTCAAAGCCCATGCAGCCACCTACACATAAGCGGCCGAAATCATGGGCGTGGAGAAGAGCGAACTCCTATTCGTTGCCAACCTGCGACTCCAGTGTAAGGAGTCGAGCTGTGGTGACCGCGGCTTGGAGATCAAGATGGCTTGAGGCGAACGACTTCATGAGGAGCGGGCGGGGAAGGGCCCAATCCCATTTCTCTCGGATCATGTTTTCGACATTTTCCAAGATCGGCTCTACGTTCGAGATGTCCATTTGAGCGACCACGCGCAACGCTCGCAATGTGTCCTCCGCGCCGAATGCAACTTCCAGGAAAAGCCCGGTGTTTTCACACTGAATGCCCACATGCCTGAGCAACAAGGCCAGCGCATCGTTGGTGTAATCCCCTCGCCAGGTTGCCACATGGCTTACGCTGGCAGAGCCAATAATCGCCGCGCCACCCAACCCGAGAGCGCGGAAGTTACTCCGAGCCTCGTCTAGGAGCGCTTGAGCGTGTTTGTCCAGGAAGGGGCAGGATGTGGTTTCCATCAACACGTTTCGCATTTCAAGCCTGACACGATCATCCACCTGGGCACCAAGCCCATCAAACTGAGGGGGCTCGCCGCCCCGCGCCGGTGTGACCACGATCACCTTTGCTTCGAGGTCGACATCCTGAACCTGCCAACGCCTTCCGCCGAAGATGATGCGCTGTCCCTTGGTCAGGGGTTTGCTGACGGGCAGCGAGCCAAGTGGCTTCCCATCCCGGAGCAAACGAAACTCTTCATCGCTTGTGAAGGCGGTGTAGAACTCATAGTGGTTGATCAACCGCTCCCCGAGTTCGCCTGGTAGCAGAAGTCCTGAGCTGTCCTGGACGATCAATTCCTTCTCACCCATACCCTTGAGCAAAGCCAGGAAATCAGGCTGGGTGACGCTCGCAAAACTGCCGCTTGCGATGAGATTTCCCCATAATTGCGCCGCAGAAGCACCGCCGAGCTGAGCAATTGAGGATAGGCACTGTTGCACCAGCGTCGAGGCGTGTAGGCCTCCCGATCGAGGCGGCTCAAACCATCCACTGATCAGCAATCTGATCATGGCGACCGTTTGGACAAGGCCTTCACGTAACTGATCGGAGAGATCCGACTTATCTGTTATAGGGCGCTCCCGGCAGTACGTCCTGAGCATCGCAGGCTCACCGGCGCGGCGACCCGAGCGGCCAAGCCTTTGCCTTAGACTTGCCACAGAGGGTGGACAGCCGATCTGTGCGACCGTCCTAATGCTACCGATGTCTATACCCAGTTCCAGGGTGGTAGTGCATACGGCAGAAGCTGGAGGATCTCCCGCTTTCAACGCCCGCTCGGCATCCTGGCGTAGCTCCTTGGACAAGCTACCGTGATGCGGCCAGAACTCGTTCGGAACACCATCGTTCTCGCACAGTGAGCGCAGACGGTCGGCAAACCATTCAACCTCTTGGCGCCTGTTGGGGAAGATCAGGTTGTTATGCCCCCTCAGCACCTTGTACAGGTGACCTGCGATAGCCACTTTGGTACCTGAGGTGTCTTCCTTCTCTGCGCCTTCATCTGTTGACGCATTCCCCGGGTGTTCCACCATCAGCTGCTGCATGGGCTGCTCAATGTAGCCACGCACCTGTACCTGGAGCTCTTGGCCAGAGGACTTTGACTCAATAACCGTGATGCCATCCGGGCACGCTGGCCTCAGGAACTTGCGGGCCAGCGACATCTCCCCAAGCGTCGCCGAAAGCCCTACTCGGGGCAGCGTTCTACCCACGACGATTTCAACCCGTTGCATTAGTGATTGCAGCTGCTTTCCACGCTCACTTCCGATGAAGGCATGAAGCTCATCGACGACGATGTAGCGAAGGTTCTGAAAAGCCCCTGGTAAGCCTGAGCCTCTGTTTACGAACAGGGCTTCTAGGGACTCCGGAGTGATCAGCAAGATGCCCTCAGGCGATTTCAAAAACCGTTGTTTCTTGCTTGCTGCCACATCGCCATGCCAAGCAACGACGGGCAGTTCGAGCCTCTCACATAACCGGCTAAGCCTGTCCCACTGGTCGTTGATCAGCGCCTTGAGCGGGCTGACATACAGCACCGCGCCGGCTGGCTCACTGTTGTTCAGCAGGTTGGTCAGGATCGGCAGGAATGCGGCCTCTGTTTTACCTGCGGCGGTGGACGCTGCAATGATCACATCGCGATCGGCGCCCACCAATGCCGGTACCGCCCACTCCTGCGCATCACGCAGAGACGTCCACCCCTGTGACCAGATCCATTGCTGAACCTCCGGGTGTAAACGCTCGAACGAAGAAGAGTCAGAGCTTGAAGCTGGCGAGCTCATCGTCGGCCTCAACTTCAAGATCTTGCTGCCCGGCCTCATCCTTGGTCAGCTCCACGGCGCCCAGCAAAGTTCGCCAATCCGCGGTAGGGTTTTGCTCGATCACCGCGAGCAAGTTGATGAAAGCCGTAATGGTCGTGCGCGGCGTCCGGAAATATGCCTCGCCCAAGCGCTGATTGCAGTGCGCCATGAAAGCGGGGACGGCTTCATCTGGCAGCAAAAACTTCTCAGGCTCACCGTAGGCGTAGACATTGCGCAGCTTCTGCAGAAGCACGTAGAAGTCTTCAGGTGTCAGGCTGCTGAGTCGAATGACAGGCCCAGAAAGGTCGACTAGGCCAGACTTAGCAAAGCTGTTTTCAGCGAGGCGCGATTGCAGGGCAGGGTAGCTGTAGAGCCCCCGACGAGTGTCCATCAGAAACTCTGGTGTGCCGCCCAATACAAAACCCAGGCCTTCAGCGGAACCCTGCAACGAATCGTTGAGGATGCGCAGAATCTGTTCGTAATTGGCGTTACGGGCCTGGGTGTTTGCCAGTTTGTACAGGTTGACCAGTTCATCCAGGCAGACCATCAAGCCGCCGAATCCAGCTAGGCGTACGAATCGTGACAGCAATTTCAGCTGGTCGTAGACAGAAGCATCATCGACGATCGTCCGCACGCCCAGCGCAGCGCGGGCGTCAGTCTTGGTGGAGAATTCCCCGCGTAGCCAACGAATGGCGTCAGCCTTGAGCTGCTCGTTACCTTCCTCGAAGCCGCGGCAGTAGGCGGCAATGACGTCGGCAAAATCATACCCATTGACCATCTCGGTGAGCTCTGCCAGGTACTCACGAATGACCGCCTCACTCTCGACACCTTTGGTCTTGGCTTCCGTTTTAGCTTGGGAGATGAACTTCTCAACGATACCCTGCAGAGCGCCGCCTTCTGGCTTGGTGCGGGTGGCCATGTTTTTGGCCAGCTCCGAGTAAAGTGAGCGCGCTTGGCCACCTGAAGCGTGAAGCCGGCGGTCTGGATTCAAATCGGCGTGCATGGTGACAAGCTTGCGCTCCATGGCGATGCCGCGTACTAGGTTCAGGAAGAAGGTTTTGCCCGCGCCGTACTCGCCAACGACGACGCGAAAAGCCGAGCCGCCATCCGCGAGACGATCCACATCTTTGAGCAGCGAATCGAGTTCACCCGCTCGACCTACCTGGATGAGATGCTGCCCAACACAGGGCACTACGCCCGCACGCAGCGATTGAATGACCGCGTCGCGATCCTTGGCTCGTATCTTACTCATAGGGCTAGCTCATCCAGAATGTCGGGGTTGATTTCGATGGGATCATCACCTTCGGTCACGGGCATGTCGAACAGCTCGAACGCTGTCTCGTTGATCCACTCCAAGGCGCCATCCAGCATCAGTTCCATATCACTGGCTGCGTCTTCCAGCTCGGCACGACTCCACTCAGCCCGTGACACCAGAAACCGAAGGAACGCTGAATGCTCGACGTCCAGGCCATGTACGGTAGCAAGCTGTTCGGCGGTACTTTCTTCCTGCCGTTGGGGCGCCTCGGGCTCCAAGGCGCTAGGCGTCTCAGTCAGCGATTCTTCATTGAAGACGCTGGCCAGGAGCGCCGACACTTCTGCCGTTTCTTGTTGCAAGCGAGCGACCTTGTCCATGTCCAGTGCAAAGCCAGAGCCAGTGCTTTCTGATGTCTGTGTCGCAGTGGCCAGCGCGGCATTCGCAGTCAGTGCCTCCACTCCATGGGAGGGACGAACAGCTGCACTGTGGAGGTCGCTGTAGACGAACTGCGGATCGAGGGCGAGCGACTTGTATACGCGCTCAAGGAGCTTAACTTCCTGTGGCGTCACCTCGCCATCCGCTTGTGCCAGGTGGGCCAGGAAGCTGGCAATTTTCCGCTTGGCCTCGATCGTCAGTGGCTCAAGCTTCTTCTTGAGGCTTGCCAGTGTCGGCGGTTGCTTCAGTTGAATCTGGAGGTGCGCCTTCAAGCGTTTTCGATGCGCGACGCAGAGGTGATCCCATGAGTCAATGTGGCCGGACAGCAGACCCACCTCTTCTAGCGAGGTGTCACCGTCTACCGCAGCCACTGCACTGGCCAGGTCTAAAGTCACTGCTGCAGCGCTGTAAGCATCGGTCGACCGAAGAGTGCCTTCATCAGAGTCCGCTGCGAACAGTGCAATGGTGTCTTCTGCCTTGGGCGTACGGCTGCCAGAAAGCACATCGGGCTCTAATCCGATCCGCTTGCTTTCCAAGGCCCGGGCGAGTGCCACGACCTTGTCGCGGGAAAGCGCGCCGGCGGATTTGAAACGGCCTGCCAGCTCAGCGAAACTCATGCAGATAGTTTCGCCGCCGACGCGTTGTTCCAACTGTTCGAGTTCGGCTTTTGCTTCAGCAGGCCAGAGTTCTGTTGGCAACTGCAGGATGGCTTCCAGACTATCTCCAGCGTCTGGGTTGCGCCCCAGATATCGACTGTAAGCGTCTAGAACGGTGGTGCACTCTTCCACTATAACCTGCAGCTTGTTACGCGTTCCTGAGGTTGCCGCGACATCGGGGAGGTCGCCCACGGCTGCTGCCGGGATGTTCAATCCGGAAGAAGCAGGGCGATAGGCAATCTTCAGCTTGGTCTTGTTCTGAGGCAGCACAAGGCCATTGGGATACCGTTTTGCGAATTCGTTTTTGAAGAGTGCTGCGAATTGCTCAGGGCAACGGGTCACAGGTGTGCGCCTGGAAATGTTTGGCTCAGCGAGCGCCCAGGCTAATGCCCAGTGCGGGGGGAGTGGATACTTGTCCACGGCCATCTGGCCCAGCGCGACGCGCAGCGACATGGGCAGCTCGTACCCATCTGCGGCACTGGCGGTGGGTTCACTCATATAGCTTTGAGGTTGAACAGAACCCGCGTCGATATGGGCGAGAAAGCGGGTAGCGTAGCCGCGGAAAGAATGGTTGTCCCCGTAGAGACCAAGCAAGCGTTCGACCTCGGCCTTGATGGCAGGGATCTCTGCCTTAGCCTGAGGATCGCTCGGTGCATCGATCAGCGCGCGGCGTTCAAGCCCGTAAAAAAACAGGAACACGTATCCCGCATCCGCAGGCTGGCGGCGACCTCCCGCCAACCATTGCAGATACGCTCGCCGCGCCTCAGGCGTGATGCTTCGGTAACTTGGCCAATAGGGCATCTGGCGCTCGGTAAGGCTCATGGGTGAGCGTGCGACTCGAAGCGTTGCATCAATCAGGGACGGTTCAGTCTGACCGAACTGGGTTGCCCGCTCGGTGATGTAGAGCATTCCACCCGGTATAGCCAATCCGGCCACGGTGATGGACTCACCTTCTGCAAGCCAGCGAACCGCCATGGGCTTTGCACTAGGCTTTGGAATGGCGTAGCTCTGACTATCGCTGTACGAACCGACTTGGACAGTATGGAAGTCTCGCTCGCGGGTACTGGTGCCGAACTGGACGGTGAGACTGGGGGAGGTTGCCTGTCGAGATTCAGCGGCGATCTCCGCAACAATGTCATCTTCAGGCGCGTAAGGTTTTGCCTGGGTGGCGCGTCTGACGGCCCATCCCAACGCACTTACGCCCAAGATAACTCCAAGGGCGATCCACGCTTGCTTTGGAACTTGCGCCAAAAGGGCAACAACGAATAACAAGGCGTACAGAGCGATCGGCCCGCCGCCGCTCCCTTTGCGCTTCCGTGGCATATGAGTATTCCGTACAGTTGGTAATGGCCAGATGACATTCTTACGGATTTCACGAGGCGGGCCAAGAGGAATAGACGAAGGGAGCGCTGGGAGCAAAATTACTTAAACGGATCCCCAACAGAGCCATCTGCTTACAAGGCTCTGTCAGGGCTGTGTTGCGGGAGGTGAAGGGATCGTGGCGCTGCTCTCCATACGCCTAATTCTCAGTGAGACCATAATCTTGGTAGCGTCTCGCGATGGGTGATCAAAACCAAGAGCACATATGTACTCCTTCGCACCTCAGGCGCCTCAACTGGTCGATTGAGGCGGCTTTCGACGACGTCTCTTCTGCACTTCAAATAGCGTCTTCCAATGCAGCGATTAGCGCCTCCAAAGCCTCAGCCAGGCGGGCGTCTTCACGGGCATCTCCGCTGTCAGGAACAAACTCTTGGCAGTGTCGTAACAGAGCGTCGCGGTCGTTACGGTTCAGATCAAGCTGAATGTGCATGTTTGAAAATCCCTAGATGGTTGAACTGCAACCCGCCCCCTGGCGCTCGAGCACGCTTTGGTCGAATATTGCGCGCCGATTGGAAGCGAGGAGGACAGGGCATTGAAGGTTGAGCAGGAAGCGCAGGTGTGGTTGTGCGCCGCTGAGCACTATCGTGATTCTGTCATGGCGATAGTGGGTGATGCAGTCGCCAGCTACCGCCGTAAACCGGGCCTGGACAGTTTGACTCGCATCTACAGGCGACGCCGTCGAGCAAATGAAAGCGGGCAAACTGCGCGCGCAGGAATGCATCGAATCCGCTGATCAGGCGTCGACTAGCCTGGATGCAATCAATGAAGGCGTCGAGCAAATCGTAGGAATGAACACCCAGATAGCCAGCGCGGCGGTTCAGCAGCACGCCGTCTCGGAGGATATCAATCGCAATGTGACCGAGATTCGTAACGGTAGCGTTGCGCTGATGGAAGGCATAGAGGACAACGCTGTGACTGCGGAGGAGCTCACGCTGCTGGCACGGGAGTTGCGTACTGTCGTTACTCGTTTCAAGCTATAGCCGGCACAGTTAAAGGGGGGGAATCCTATTTATAGAGCTCCCCAGTCTTTGCTTACGCGCTTACCGATAGCGCGTTGATCCATTTAAAAACGAAGAAAACCCAAGCATTTTACTGAATCGAATACTTGAGTCTTCTCATTCATTCAAGTGTCTGTTCTGTTGTAACGTGACAATACTAATTGCTCAGGAAACTCCCATGTCCAAACTCGCAGAATTTCGCCAGCTTGAAAAACATCTCGCCGAACAGCTTCAAGCGCTTGAGGCCCTGAAGGGCGACGCTGGTCTTAAGAAAGAAATTGAATTCGAAACGAAGCTGCGCGATTTGCTCGCAAAATACGGCTACAGCCTGAAAGACGTGATCAATCTGCTTGATCCACAAGCAGGTCGTCGCGCTCCAGCCGTCGAGTCCAAAGTGGGCAGTCGCAAGCCTCGCCAGTTGAAGGTTTATAAAAACCCTCACACAGGCGAAGTCGTCGAAACTAAAGGCGGCAACCATAAGACGTTGAAAGATTGGAAAGCGAAGCACGGCGCCGCGACAGTTGAGTCTTGGCTGACCAAGTGACTTTAGTTTGAGTGCAAAAGGGCCCCTGGGGCCCTTTTTATTTGTGCGTTACCAGAGCGTTAGTTCCAGCAGTCAGCCCGCTGAACCCGTGAAGCTTGTGTATCGACGCGCCATGTCCCGCATTGGCCGGCGCTTCCTTAAAGCTCAGGCACTTTCAAGCATCCGTTTATGGCTCAGCCACTATGCTGTTGGTGGCTGCGTTCGATTTTCCATCGGGTACACAGCGCCAGAGCAATGAAGCATGCGCCAGCCCAGCCTATGCTGCTAACGCCCACGCGATCTACCAGCAACCCAGTGATGACTGCACCAATGCCGATGCCTAGATTTATCATTGATACGTTTATGGCGTTGATCAACTGACCAGCGTTCCCAGCCCTTTTTAGCACGTCTATTCCGATAAGCAGGCTGACACCGGCGTGGCTGCTGGCAACGATGATGACGGCGAGTGGGACAGCCCATGTGAGATTGCCAAACACTGACAGGGCGCACATGCCCACGGCCATGGTCACCAAGACCCGTCTGAACAGTGGCTCAAGATCATCTTTCACGCGTTTGGATAGGATCAAATTGCTCGCAATGTCTGCGACTCCGTAGAGACATAGGATCAGTGTGACGTTCATCTCACCGAAGCCGGCCTCCTTTTCCAGGAAGGTAGCCAAGAAGTTGAATACCGAAGCAACGCCAGCAAACATTAAGCATGAACTGACCAAGGTCATTGAAACGTCTGTCTTGAAGACTACACGTAGGGTGTCGCGCAGGTTTTCTTTCTGCCGCGATTCTTCAGTAGGTCTCACCCAAATCCACACGGTTAGCAAAGCCACACAGCTCAGCGCCGTCATCATCCACATCGCCATCCGCCAATTGGTAGCGTCTGCGATGAGCTTGCCGACCGGGACGCCTACGACCGATGCGATCGAGATTCCTACCAAGACTCTACCAATCGCCATGCTTTCATTGCGGCCTTGCGACAGTGACTTCGCGGCCAAAGCGGCGTTTGTCCAGAAAACAGCAACACCGATTCCTCCTAGTACGCGACCAATGAGGATGATGTAGTAGTCGCTAAAGACTGCGGAAATCCCATTCCCGAGAACAAGTGCCACGCACGCGGCGATGAGAAGGGATCGTTTCGAGGCCCGGTGTGCTAGAACACCAATGATTGGCGCGCTGATGCCCATGCCTAAAGCAAAAGCTGTCACCAGCCCACTCGCCGCCCCAATAGTGATGGCCAGCGATGTTGCAATTTCAGGTAGTAAACCTGCGACGATAAATTCAGAAGAGAGCATTACAAATGCAGTGAAGGTCAGCGCATAGACCCTTGGGTTGATCGTGCTGCGGTCTGGTGTCATCGGAAAAACCATCTTCTGAGTTCAGTGGACACGGCCTGCCAAGAAGGGGCGTTTGGTGAAATTTATGGGGTTGGGCAGGGCGCTTGCTCAGGCTCTCTGAATAGCCTGATGAAGCTTTTACAGCAACAGGAATGAGTAAAACCGCGACAGCCACAAAGCTATCGCGGTTGTCCTGCGTTTTAGCGGTTAGCGTCGGCCAAGCCAGCCTCGATGAACCGAACGGAACTCTCCATAGCCTGCTGACCTTCTGGCAGCATGGTGGCGTAGAAGTGCCAGGCGTGGAACATCGCAGGCCATACTTCCAGGTTCACGCGAACTCGGTTATCAGCCAGGTGAGTTGCAAGGCGCATTGCATCACTCAACATCAGCTCGTTCTCGCCGATCTGCACCAAGATTGGTGGAAGACCGGTGACGTCCGCGAACACAGGTGAGGCCAGAGGATGATTGGCCAATGTGTCGCCTAGGAATGCTCTGGCGAGGATATCCAAGACAGGCTTGGAGTTCAGAGGATCCAGACCTTCACGGTTGCTCATGGAAGCACCGGTGTGTTCAAGGTTCGCCCATGGCGAGATGGACGAACCAACTGCAGGCAGTGGAAGCCCTTTGGATTTCGCAGCCACCATAACGCTGACAACCATCGCGCCGCCAGCCGACTCGCCAGAGAACGCAATTTTGTTAGCCGGGATTTTCTGCTCAAGCAGCCACTCGTAGGCGCGCAATGTGTCGTCAATAGAGGCTGGGAACTTGTGCTCAGGAGCGAGGCGGTAGTCCGGCATGTACACACGAGCACCGAGCATTTTTGCGTAGTTGCCGCCGATACCATGGTAGCCGTCTGGACGTCCTACAATGTAGGCGCCGCCGTGGATATACATCACGACCGCGTCGGTTTTGATCTCGTCCGGAGTAACCAGTGTGCCGGGTACGCCACCCATGTCGACTGCTTCGAATTTAACGCCAGCTGGCGCTGGATTTTGCGCGAGCATTTTTGCGTAAGAGTCGCGGATGTCGCTCATTTTTGTGGTGGTATCGATTCCCTTAAGAACGGGTACCAGATCGCTAAGGCTATTGGCCCAGGTTTGGACGGCTGCTTGGACTTTAGTGTTCATAATGACCTCAATTGATCGCTGGGAGTGGATTGGCTAATTGAGATACTATGCTTAGTATTGGGGAATAGGGTTCCCCATAACAGGTGCTAAGCCGCCCGAACGTTGAGACCTCCGAGGCCGTATGGAACTCCATAACCTGAATGATATTGCCGCGTTTGTGAGCTCGGTAAACGCTGGAAGCTTCACTGCGGCGGCAAAACAGCTTGGCCTTACGCGCTCTGCAGTAGGGAAGTCGATAGTCAGGCTCGAGGCTCGTTTACAGGTGCGTTTACTGAATCGCACTACGCGCAGTTTAAGCATGACGGATGACGGCCAGGTTCTGTATGAGCGCTGCGTGGGCGTTCTTCAGGATCTGGACGACGTGGAGGATGCCCTTGCGTTTCGTCGTTCGACACCCAGTGGGCGACTGCGGATGAGTCTGCCGGTTGCGCTGGGCAGACTTCATGTCCTTCAGCACATTGAGTGCTGCCTTAAGGATTGGCCCTCGCTGAGCGTGGATATCACCTTTTCTGACAGGCTGGTCGATCTGATCGATGAGGGATTTGATTTGGCCATGCGCATCGGGCCACCGAAGGAAGATTCTCGGTTGTTAACGCGCACTGTGGCCTACCAACAAATGATTACCTGCGCTTCCCCCAAATATTTGGATCAGCATGCCGAGCCTAAAACGCCGGAGGACTTATCCGAGCACCAGTGCCTGCATTTCGTGAGTGGTGGGAGATTGCTTCCTTGGAATTTTCGCGTGAATGGTAGCTCTGTGTCCGTTACTCATGGTGGAAGGCTACAGATGGACAGTGCTGAGTCATTACACCAGTCAGCAGTAGCTGGCTTGGGTATCGCGACTCTTCCTTCCTACGTGGTGAACGACGATTTGAGGAGCGGCAAACTTGTTCAATTGCTCGCTGGCTATGCAGAGGCCGCAGAGCCTATTCGGGTGATCTACCCTAGCAAGCGGCACCTATCTCCAAAAATTCGACTCTTCATCGATAAGCTCGTGGAGGCTTGGTCACCATGCCCACCATGGGAGCAGCATTCTGCGGAAGGCATTCACTCTGCCTGACCCGTGAGCGAGGCGCGCTCGTCTAGTCGATACCTAGCATATGCATCGCGTATTCATCTCACTTGAGCATCGACTCCCAGGCGTGGGCACTGCGCCCGTGTTCCGTGCATCTGCCGAAGGAGCCAGTGCCTCAGAGGCTTAGTGCGCCGGTGTTTTTCACATCCTCAATATGATTGGCGCAGATGCACATGACTGCGTTTCGTAGGAGCTACTGGCGCTCCTTGCGGGGAAGTGACCGTGCAGACAGCTTGACAGCGGTCAAATATCCGAATAAAAATGAAGCGCTTCATAAATATCTCTTTAGAGAATAAATACAAAAAATAGAGTCGTGAAAAGATCATTTGTTTTGTTGGCTTAGGGCCGCAGGCTATGAGAATGAATCGATTCATATTTGCCGTTTTCCTAGGCAAGTCTGGAGATCATAATGGTCACTGCATCATTAGCCTTCGCTCGGTCAACGACGCAGGCTGCCCTCGCCACTCTCTTACCTAAAGTCACAGACCGCTCCGGCACGGGGGCACTGGCTTCGCCACGTAAATCTCCTAAAACCACCCGCCTACATGAGTCCGAAATTTTCAGTCAGCCAGCGCGGCATCGGACGCGTTTGAGCATCACCGCCTCTTGTTTCTGTTTTTTCAGCGCGGGGAATTTGGCATGACGAATTTTCGACATTCAGGACGCACAGTTCTCATTACCGGGGCAGGAGGGGGCATCGGTGCCTCAATTGCCCGGCTGTACTGCGAGGAGGGCGCGCGGGTTGCCTTGGTAGATTTCGACGAGCAGTCAGTTGCCGAGCTTTCCCGGCAACTCAGTGCTGCCGGACATTTGGTGGCTTGGGCTAAAGCTGACGTATCAGATTTCGCTCAATGCAGTCGAGCCTGTCTTGAGCTTAGTGAGCAGCTCGGCCCGATCGACACCTTGATCAACAATGCAGGCGTGTCACCCAAACATCAGGGCGCACCCGCACCGATTTGGGAAATGGATCCTCTGGAATGGGAAAGGGTCGTCGGCATCAACCTCACGGGCTCGTTCAACCTGGTTAGGGCAACCGCGCCGGGAATGGTTGAGCGCGGCTTTGGAAGAATCGTCAACATGTCTTCCGTCGCCGGCAGCGCCTATTTGCCTATTGTCGCGGCGCATTACAGCGCTACTAAAGCCGCGATTATCGGTTTTACCCGTCATCTGGCAGGCGAGCTCGGGCCCTATGGCATTACTGCAAACGCACTGGCTCCGGGACGCATCGAAACGCCGCTTCTTAAAACCGTTTCTGCGCAGGCGAACCAGGCAGTCGTTGATGAGACTCCGTTGGGCCGTCTTGGAACGCCACTTGAGGTAGCTAAAGCAGCATGCTTTTTGACTTCAAACGACAGCGACTTCATCACGGGCCAAGTTTTGGATGTGGCGGGTGGCTGGTTGATGCGCTGATCCATCCGGCTCGTATTCAGCGTAACGATTTATCTCACAGTTTTTCAGCAGCGGGTGATGGCATGGTTCGAACAATGGGTTTTCCTGGCCGATACGAGCAAGGGCCAGGCGCACTAAAGCAGCTTGGCAGAATTCTTTCCGATATGGGGCAAACGCGCCCTTTGGTTTTGTGCGACGAGTTCGTCTCGAAGCATCTGTGGCCTGAGGTAGGGAACGCATTGTCAGAGCATGGCTTCGAGGCGAACAGTATCGTTTTTCCTGGTGAATGCACTAAAGCTGCAATTGCGTCTCTCTGTGAGCGATCAGCAGATTACAGGCCAGACACCATCATCGCTTTGGGCGGCGGTAAGACAATTGACACGGCTAAAGGGATGGCTGCTCAGCTTAACGTCCCCATTGTCGTATGCCCGACCATTGCTTCCAGCGACGCCCCAACCAGCCGTTTGATTGTCCTTTACGACGAGGCGCACAAGGTCGTTGGCGTCGAGTACCTGAACATGAACCCCTCCGCAGTCGTCGTGGACACCGAAGTGATTGTCCGTGCGCCTGCAAGGTTTTTCGCCGCAGGCATCGGCGACGCCATCAGTAAAAAGTTTGAGGCGCAACAATGTCAGTCTGCCGGAGGCAATAACTCATTTGGTACTCCAGCGTTGAACACTGCATTGCTGCTAACAGAGGCAGTGTTTAAGACGCTTATGACCTACGGGTATAGCGCTTACCAAGCAGTAGGCCGGCACGAGGTTAATGATGATGTCGAGCGGGTTGTTGAAGGAACCGTGCTTATCAGTGGCGTTGGGTTCGAGAGTGGCGGCTTGTCGCTAGCTCATGCGCTTGTGCGAGGTCTTACGGCAATTCCTGCGATTACTTCCATGCTGCATGGTGAGCTTGTCGCATTCGGGACGCTGGTGCAGATGTCCGTCGAAGAGCGCCCAGACTCAGAGATCCTAGAGGTCGCTCAGCTTCTGAATGATGTGAATCTTCCCGTCACCCTCGACGGCCTTGGCCAGACCTCTGCGTTTACGTCTGAGGAATTGGACATTGTCGTCCAGGCAACACTGGGTGCGGTGTACGCTAAAAATATGGCGCCAGCCCTTACAGCTGAACGACTCATCCGAGGACTAGCTCGTGCCGACGAGCTGGGACAACGATTTGAACGTTTCAACTAACCGCTAAATGCAGCACAGCTAATCCAAGAATAAAAGAGGCTCAGAAAATGACAGACAAGATCGTTCCGCACATTCATGACTTGCTCAAAGACTCCCCTAAAAACTGGGGTAAGTGGGGCCCGGATGATGAGGTAGGCTCACTCAACTACCTTACAGGTATCGAAGTGCTCCAAGGGGTCAAAGAGGTCAAACAAGGCAAGACATTTACTTTGCAGGTGCGGATGGCAGATCCTGCTGGTGACCCGGTCTGGCCTGGCCGCTCCCAGTCAAAACGCATGAATATCATGGATCGTGGTCACTACAACTGTGGCAAAGGCCCGCATTTTCCGGGCTCTTACGAGTTCGCCGACGACGTGATGTTTTTTCATCTTCAAGGGTCAACTCAGTACGACGCACTTGGGCATGTCTGGTACGACGATCAGATTTGGAATGGCTACAGCGCTGATACCACTATCGGTTCCCTGGCCAAGGCGAGCGTTGCTCCATTGGGTGAAAAAGGCATTGTTGGCCGAGGCATTCTGATCGACATAGCGCGCCATCGTGGTAAAGACGTGCTGGATGCAGGTGAAACGTTCAATCATGAGGATTTAATGGGTGCGGCCCGGGCTCAAGGCGTCTCTATCAACAAGCGCGACATTCTCATCATCCGCACTGGATGGATTGGCTCGTTTTATAAACGCGCCCCGGAAGAGTTCTACAAAGACTTTATCGAGCCAGGCCTGACCTACAGCCCTGAGCTGGTGAAGTGGTTTCAGGAGATGGAAATTCCGAACATTGTCACTGACACCATTGCTAACGAAGTTACCGTCGATCCCGTGTCAGGGGTTGCGTTGCCGTTGCACAACGCACTCATGAGGAACTTGGGCATCACTCTCACTGAGATCGCTCAGCTTGATCCTCTCGCTGAGGACTGCGCTGAGGACGGTCAGTGGACGTTCCTCTACACCGCAGCCCCTCTAAAGGTCGTTGGCGGAACCGGAGCTCCTGTGAATCCGATCGTCATTAAATAAGTGTCTTTGCCTGGGGGCAGCAGAAACGCTGTTCTCAGGTTTTTCCCTCCAATTAACGGCTCCCGAACGGCAGGCTGTTGGCTTATCATCCTCTGCGCAAATCGAGGGCGTTCTTCTGATCGTCCTGTCTCCGCGCTACGATCAAGGATGCTGAATCTCCAATGAAAAAAATCGAGAAACCGAAGCTCAAGGATGTGGCTGAATTGGCGGGCGTCTCGATGGGGAGTGCTTCAAGAGCATTGGCTGTCCCGCACTTAGTGAAACCTGCAACGCTGGCCAAAGTACAAGCAGCCGTTCAAGAGCTCGGGTACGTGCGAGACGGGGCCGCGCGTGCTTTGGCATCCAGGCGCACGCACAGCATCGGAGCCGTTTTTCCTACGTTTAACAACCCTGCGTTCGCTGAAGCTGTCCAGGCCCTCCAGTTAAGGCTAACGGAGCTTGGGTATCACCTGATCATTTCTTCCCATGAATACGACCAGGCGCAAGAACTGATAAACGTAAGGAACATGATTGAGCGGGGCGTCGAAGGCCTACTGTTGGTGGGTACTGAACATAGTCCTGAAATTTATGAAGCACTAACTGCCGCCCAATGCCCATTCATTCTGATGTGGTCGCTAGATGGTGCTCACGACCATCACTGCGTGGGGTTCAGCAATGAGGAGGGTGGTCGATTGATAGCCAAGCACTTGCTTAGCCTTGGTCACCAAAGTATCGCCATGATCAGTGGAGTTGTTTCTAACAACGAACGAGCAAAATACCGTCTGAAAGGAATCACCGCTCAGCTACTCGAGTCAGGGATAGAGCTTTCAAGTGAACGGATTATTGAGCAGCCATTCACGATTGAGGGAGGGCGCGCCGGGCTGCGGATTGCTATGGAGCTTAACCCCAAGCCTACAGCCATTGTCTGCAGCACTGACCTCACCTGTATCGGAGCGTTGGCGGAAGCGCGCTCCAATGGGATCGACGTCCCCACAGAACTATCAGTCAGCGGGTTCGATGATATCGAGTTCGCGGCTGCCTACGTGCCAGCCCTAACGACCGTCAGGGTGCCGACTTCGAAAATTGGTATCAGCAGCGCCAACAACATCGTTGCGTTGATCGAGGGGCGTCCACTTGCACGCCGCGAGCGCATACAAATCGAACTCGTCGTCCGAGATAGTACGGCGCCACGGCCCTAGAGCGGTTCCAGGAAGGGACTAAGCTCTCGGTGCTTCATTGGCATTGAACCAGCCTGGGCGGTACTCGCTCCAGGTCAGTTGCCAGAATCCCTCATGCTTGCGACGAAGTCGCATCCGGTAATGCGCGCCATAGAGCGGCGTGCCATCTTGCGTGTGTGAGTTTCCAGGAATGACTCTGCCGACAATCATTTCCGCTACACCCTTTTCCTCGTCGGACTTGATCTCCAGCACGTCCGCGAAATGCTGCATCCACGGCCAGGGCCTGCGAAATTCTTTGAATGAGCCGATGATCGCGTGGCGCCCTTCAATAAGGCCCATCGGTTGGAAATCGCCAGCGGCGTCGTTGGTAAAGCAATGAGCAAGCAGCTGCATGTCAGCTTGATCCAGCGCCCATGAGTAACGAGCGTAGGTTTCAGCAATACACTCCTCGCTGGGTACCGAAGGCGTTGAGCTTGGGAAAGCAAGCCATGGCGCGTTCAGTTCGCTCACGATGGTCGGAGCGGGATCCCCAATCCTCCATCCGTCGTCACCTGGTGGAAGCTGCCAGTGAGTTGCAAGCGAGTAGTCCCCGGTTACCCAATTCAAGGCAATCAGCACGCTGTCGAGGTGCCAGGTGCCTGCTGTCTTTTTCAGGGAGCCCGTGACAGTCATTCCAAAGCCGAGCTTGGCCGACTTTGTGGCTTTGCTGATATGGCCATAGACGTAGAAACTGAAAGTCGCGTCGGTTTCTCCACCACCCACATAGTGATTGGTTGCCTTCACTGAAAAGCCATCAGCCTTGGCACGGTCTTGCTGGAAGGCTCTAACAATCTTACCTCCACCCTCATGAGCGGACATGTGGCTTGTTACCAGCTGGCAATTGTCAGTGAACATATCTCCAGCAGATTCCCAATAACCGCTCTCCCAGGCTTCCAGAAAGGTGGCTATAACGCCCTTAATGTCGGTGCGATCACTTGAGCCGGTCACTGGGTCACCTGCGAGACAGGTTGGCCTATGGGAAAGTGTGGCAGGACATACTCAGCCATCTCCTCCAGGACATCAGCGGCTGGTCGCTGCAGAGGTTTGATATTCAGTGCGACGTGTGAAACGCCTTCATCCTGTTGCCGTTTCCAGAGATCCACGAGAGCATTACGCCCGATCCTTATTCCGTTGTAGCCGCGTTCCAGCGGTGTGCTCGGATCCTTCGCCAGATCGAAAAACGTCGCGTAGCCGTATGGTTTTGCATTGCCGGTCTGACTGGCAGAACGGAACTCACGGATGAGGCCGGGCAAACGATTGAAGTCGCTCAGATGCCAAATCCAGGCATCGGCATTATTGGCTATCCACTCAAGGGTCTGACGGGCCCGGCCCACGACAATCATTGGGAGTCGAGGGCCAACTGGCTTGGGTACCATGTCTAGCAAGCCTTCCAGCTGGCCGAAAAGTTTGGTTGAGACGCTTGGGAAGCTGTTTTCAGTGACTGTCTTAATCAGCTCGAAGCCTTCCCGGTATCGTTCTTCTCTCGCTTCGAAATCAATCCCGAATGCGGGATATTCAATCGGGCGATCTCCGCTGGAGAGCCCTAACAAGAATCGTCCACCGGTGAGTTGGTCAACCGACACAGATTGTTTAGCAACGATCAACGGCTCGCGCAGTGGAAGAACGATTCCTGTCGTTCCCAAAGCAATTTTTTTAGTTACGGCTGCCAAATATCCAAGGTAGACGAAGGGGTCGATCATCTGCCCGGTGTCACCAAAGCTTGGATCGTAGAAGGGCACGTCCCTCATCCATAAACTTGCAAAACCAGCCTCATCCGCGATTCGAGCAAGGCGCTGATGATCCTGCAAAGTAGGGAACGGCGAATTTGGGTAGCCTTCCAGAGGCATGATGTATCCGAAGGTGAGGCCTTCGGGCTGGAACACTCGCGAATAGGCCGGGTGAGCTGCAAGCTCGGGACTGAGTTCAAGGGAAGGGCTGAGAGAAGTCATTGCTAAACCTCATTATTTCAAGCCGATTACTACTGTGTAAGCGGCTTTCAGATGAACAGGTCTGCATGGTAGTGAAGGTATTGGGGAAAATGTGTCCCCTCTAATGGGGCGCGTCCATTGCTAGCCGCTATCCACTCAATGAAAAATCTGCTGGGTCAATCGCTTGAACTCGGGCGCTGTAGGCGTCTTAGATGGGTCGCGGCCTTCAACGGGATGAGCCTTACGCGCTGTGACGAGTGGTCACAGATGGTGTGAATTTCTGAGTATTCTCCTGTGCGAGAGCATCACCTACTCTCACTCAGCGATTGAAAACCTGGCTCGCTCGCCAGTCACACGTTGAGAGAAATTATAATGAATACGCCCGTTAAACCTGATGAACTTGCCATTCCTTATGCTTTGCCGCAGGTGCCTTTCATGTCTCCAGACATGGTGCATCCAGGCGTTATGACCACTTGGCTCGAAGACGATAATCTCTGGGTGCCTGTCACCAAGTCAGTATCTTTCAAACCACTGCTGCTGAGCGTTAGCGGTGGGTACTACATCAACTTGCTCCGAGTGCGGCAGAGCGGGGTTTTGTCACGTCACCGTCACTCAGGTGCAGTGCATGCGATCGTGTTGAAGGGGCGTTGGTACTACCTCGAACACGATTGGGTTGCTGATGAAGGCTCCTTTGCATTCGAGCCGCCAGGGGAGACTCACACTCTGTTCGTCCCTGAAGATGTCGAAGAAATGATTACTTGGTTCCACGTTCAGGGTGGCTACACTTACGTCGACCCACAGGGTGTCGCGGTCGGCTATGAAGACGTTTTCACCAAGCTGGAAGCTGCCCGCAGCCATTACAAAAATTTGGGCTTGCCGGACGATTATATCGAGCAGTTCATTCGCTGATTTTGGTACAAAAAAGAACGCGCTACGGCGCGTTTTTTGTGTAGATAAACAGGTAGATTCAGTCGCGTAAGGAGCGTACCGAAATGGATCAATACTCCCAAATGCTAGCCTTCATCTGGTCAACAGAATGCGGAAGTTTTTCTGCTGCTGCCAGGGCGCATGAGATGACTCCGTCGGCCATCAGTAAATTGATAGCGCGGCTAGAGGATCGGCTTCGGGTTCGACTGTTCCAGAGGGGTTCCCGAGTCCTCACTCTGACGGAGGAGGGGGCTGCTTATCTGCGCAGTGCGAAAGCTGTGGTTGAGGCGATGAGTGAAGCTGACTCTCTGGCAGAAGGGCTTCCTTCAAGGGTCAGTGGCACGCTTCGCATCCACACGATGACCTCTTTTGCGAAGCAGCAGATCGTGCCTTGGTTGCCGGAATTCCTCGACACCTATCCCGGTCTTGATGTCGAGATTCAGTTAGGCGCTCAGTTCGTTGACCAGTTCGAGCAGGGATTGGACATAGCCATCCACAGCGGGATTCTTCCGAGCTCTTCCAGAATCGCAAAGAAGATAGGCGAATGTGAATGGTTGCTGTGTGCTTCACCTGACTACCTGGAAAAGTATGGAAAACCGCAGCAGCCACAAGATCTGATGAATCATCGATGCTTTAACTTCAGTTTTGCCAGCCCTTGGAACAAATGGGCCTTTATCCAGGACGGTCTGGGTGTGACGACCCCTGTAAAGCCCCGAGGATCGTTTACCCAAGGCGAACTGTTGAGGGACATGGCCAAATCAGGCGCGGGTATAGTCCGCCTCGCAGATTTCCACATCGGAAAAGACATTCAAGATGGCTCGCTGGTGCTTCTGCTTGACGAGTATAAAGCAGAGATCTTGGAGCCTATTTACCTCCTCTATTCAGACCGTAAGCATCTGAGTCCTCGAATCCGAGTGTTCATCGAGTTCTTTCAGGAAAAATGGATTAAGCATCCATGGAAGGTAGTAAGACCTTGAGCCTTTGGGCTTTTTACAGTCGGTCGGCACCGACGCTTATTGTGCTGGTAGCTGGCAATTTCAGCGCGCCATGACGACATTGGAAATCTGCGTAAGGAAAGGCTCCAGTCTTTCTCGTGGAGCATCATGTTCAACCACCAGGGCTGCGACCTCAGTACACTCCGCCACTTGATAATGCGCGACGCTAGAAAGCTTCTCATTGGTCGCCGCGACAATAAGCTGGCCGCTTGCCGCGATGACCGCGCGTTTGAAATCTGCGTCCTCTAATTCGAATGCTGTCACGCCATTATAAGGGTCGATGGCGCAGGCTCCGATAAAGCAGCAGTCAAAGTTAAATTGCTGTAATTGCTGGACAGATCTTAATCCGGTTACACCCCCTGTCATCGGATCTAGGAGCCCCCCCAACAGAATGACTTCGGCGCGTGGCAGTCTCATCAATTGCACTGCAATTAATGGCGAGTTGGTGGTAATGGTCAGTTGCAACTGTGGATCAATCGCACTGGCGATCGCCATATTTGTTGAGCCCGCATCAATGAACACATGTTGTCCTGAGGTCAAAAATGAGGCGGCGGTCTTACCCAGTCTATCCTTGCGAGATGAGTCCTGAAGTACCCTGATGTCCATTGGATCCTTCGATTCACGCATCAGGATTGCCCCGCCGTAGACGCGCTTACAAAGACCGGCAGCCGCTAAGACACTTAGGTCGCGTCGAATAGAGTGTTCGGATACACCAAACTCACTCGCCAGATCGGTTGCAATCACACGTCCATACCTTCCCAGTCGGTCTTGAATAAGTTGCTGGCGTTCTCCAGGAAACGTTTCAAGTGTCGAGGTCATGCTTGAAATCCTTCTAAATCGATCATGATCGAGCTAAACCGAGCATGAGTATGGTTGGTTTTGGTTGTGCCGTCAAACGAAGCTATGTCGGACGTAGGTGCCTTTTCCCTAAAGCATTTACTTCGTCACCTACACGCTCAAGGGCGATGGTGCTGCAACTGGTAGTCCCTTGGTTCTGTGCCACTGACCTGTTCCTGGCGGTCACAGCAGGTGTGCTTTGCCAGCTATATTCAGCCCTGAAATTGAGCCATAACCTCTGTCCACGGTGAGCAGTACGACAAGTGCTGGATCATCTCGGATGTTGAGGCTTATGTGTGCAAAACACCGATCCTCAGCCGGAGAATAAAAATAAATACCCGGAGATATCCCCATGGGATTTGCTCAAGACAAAATCGAAGCAATACCTGCGGTCAATCGTGTGCCCAAAGGAGCAGGTGCAGCCTCGTGGGGCGCGATGGCTCTTTTGTGGCTCGTGTATGCCATGGATGCCAACTCCCGCCAGATGTTCTTTATGGTATTGCCCTCCATCACCAGCGAGTTCAAGACAAGCGCTGAGCTGACTGGACTGCTTGCCGCGTTCATCACGATCGCAACATCTTTGATAGCCGTGCCTTGCATGATTTGGGCTGATAAAGGCGGTCAGGGATGGATGCGAAAATACCGGCACCTGCCAATCGTGATCGCTTACACGCTATTCACCTTTCTGACCGGCCTCAATTTCTTGACTGGCTCGCTTGGAGTGCTTGTCGCGCTGCAAGTGATGTCTCACGCATTTGGCGGTGCTGGCGAAGCCATCGAAGTCACCTCCTTGTCTGAGTGGTGGTCGAAGGAGCGCCGTGGTTTCGCTCTAGGACTTCATCACACCGGATACCCTTGGGGCACATTGATCGGTGGCTTGGCGATCAGTGCTCTACTCCACGCTTACGGCCCGGAAAATTGGCGCTTGGCATTCCTGCTGTTCCCTGTTCCGATGATCATCATCTTTTCGGTCTACTGGTGGTTCAGTACGAAGAAACGTTACGAGTCCTTTGTTGAACACGCTCGAGCCGTGGGTGAGACCCCTCCATCTATGGACGCGGTACAGGGTGTGGTTGAGGTGCCCAAAGGCGCGTTCAAGTCGGCAATGAAAAATCCGAACATCTCCGCTATCGCTCTTATCTCGATGTTCGCAATCGTAGGCTACTTCGGCATCAGCTTCTGGCTACCTCAGTACTTGGCTTTTGTTGCCCATTACAACTTCGCAGAGGCAGCTGCTTACTCGGTGCTCTTCACGATCACGGGTGGTATCGGCCAGATCGTTTGGGGATGGATTTCAGACCGTGCAGGCCGAAAACTTTGCCTAGTGCTTGTTTTCGCGTGGCTTGCGGTGGGCATGTACCTCTTCAAATACTCATCCGTCAGCCTGACTTGGCTTATCGCGATTCAGTTGTTTGCTGGATTCGCGATGAACGCGCCCTACACGTTGCTGTATGCCATTGCGTTTGACTCTGCGAAGCAAGGCACGACTGGCTTGGCGGGCTCAATAGTCAACGTCGGTATTTACGCCGGTGGCTTCGGGCCATTCGTGATCGGGATGTTCATCGGCGCAGGTGGTGGCTTTGAGCAGGCTGCGGGCTACAACTACGCGCTCTACTTTATCTCCGGCCTAATGGTACTGGCGGGCATCATCACCATTTTCTTCACCCGTGAAACTACCGGCTGGTTCCTTAAGTACGACAAGGCGCTGGTATCGAAGTCCTCTTGCAACATGGGTTTGTAACGAACCGATCGTACCTGCACTTACAAGAAAATCCCCTTGGGGATAGCTAAAGCTAGGAGAAAGTCATGACCCTTATTAATGATGCCAAATGGTTGAGCCAGTTCGCTGACGAGTTAAATGGTGATGCTGATTGGACTGCCGCTGCTCGCTATTTTGATGGGCGCATTCAATTCAAGCACAGCACAGGTTTCTCAACGCTTGCGGTTCTCGCCGGTAAAGTCGTTGCGGTTTACCCGGAAGGAAGCCCGTTGGGCGCTGACATCATCGTGTCTGGTGCTGATGATGAGTGGCAGCGCGTTCTTGACGGAAAGATCGACTGGTTTGAAGCGTTGTCCCCTGGATTGGGAAAGCTTGAGCTTGAGGGCAACGTGGTCGCTGCATGGCAGTACGTAGACGTGATGGCCCGCGCGTTCGACGCAATGAAGCGTGTAGGGAAAGCCAATAATAACCCACCAGTCTCGTACTCTCCCGGGCCTAAGCCGTCGGGGAAAGAGACGGTAGGACGGTACATTACTGTTGATGGGATTCGCGTTTACTACGAAGAATCAGGGGAGGGGCGTCCACTCGTTTGCTTCCACGCAGCATCACAAGATTCTCTGATGTACAGGCACGTACTGGACGGTCTCTCAGATGAGTTCCGCGTCATTGCAATTGACGCCCCTGGGCACAGCAAATCAGAGCTACCCGAGTCAGGCCCATTCCACAGTCTCACTCGCCATGCGGAGTTCAATGAGCACCTTATGGAGGCCTTGGGACTTGAGAGGCCCGCCATCATGGGATGCTCGATGGGTGGCAATCTGGTGCTGGAGTTGGGGGCACGGCGACCCGATGCATACAGCGCGATCATTTCAGCTGAAGGGGCAGATTTTACCCCGACGGTTTCCGAGTTCTTCCTCGATATGTTGCTCATGAATGGGCCAGAGATCATTGGTGCCTGGTCTCGTTCGATGACGGGCAATCGCACTCCACCAGATCGTGCGAGGGAGGTGGTGTGGCAGATCTCGCGCACCACGCCGCAGGTGATGAAAGGTGACCTGACAGGTTATGCGAACTTTGATCAACGGCAACAGGTTGGAAAGATCAAAGCGCCTGTTTTACTTCTGCGCGGTGACGCGGATTGGTTGGTGTACCAAGAGAAGGTTGAGGAAACAGCATCTCGCATTCCCGGCAGTAAGATCGCCGTGCTTGCAGGTACTGGCCACTATCCAATGACTGAAAACCCACTGGAGTTCTGTGACACGGTACGCGCGTTCCTTCGTGAAGCGGGTCACGCCCACGCCGACTGAACGATGTGATTGAGGAGCCCGCTCGGCAAGCGGGCTTTTCTGCATTTATTTAACGCGAAGATTCGATCCCGAAAAGCCTATTCAATTCCCCCACAACAAACCTGAAGCGCGTCGAGCCACTGGGGCTCATGCCGTCTGAAGGTGCTATATCGACCTTCAAATTGCCTGCATAGCCGATCGTCTGACAATCGGAAATATTTTCTTGTGATCTGTGATCACAGTGGATAGCATCTGTCTCAGAGCGAGCATCTGTGCGTCAGCTTTGATCTCCAGCCGCTCAAACGATTACTCCTAAACATAAATACAAAATTTGGAGAACATCATGCGAACTACAGCTTCATCTGCGACCGAGCGTGGCCCCATTGCAATCGTTGGCGCGGGCTTGATTGGGAGAGCTTGGGCGATTGTTTTTGCTCGGGCAGGACATCCGGTGCGTTTGCACGACATGGATCTGCAGACAATGCAGAACAGCCATGCCTACATCGAAGCGAGACTTAATGAGCTCGCAGAGTTCGATCTTCTTAATGACGCCCCCCTCACCGTAATGGCACGCATTGCTTGCGTTCCCGACTTGGCTGATGCGCTACGTGACGTGGTGCTCGTACAGGAAAATGTTCGGGAAACGGTAGAGGCGAAAATCGACATCTTCAGTCGAATGGATGCGTTGGCGCCCAAGGACGCGATTCTTGCCAGTTCAACTTCATGGTTACCGGCCTCCGAGTTCACTAAAGATCTACCAGGTCGGGGGCGCTGCGTAGTTGCACACCCTACCAACCCGCCTTACTTAGTTCCTCTTGTAGAGCTATGCCCTGCGCCGTGGACAGAATCTGAAGTGATGGTTCGAGCGCATGAGATCTACACCGCAGCTGGGCAGAGCCCTGTCGTTCTATCCCGAGAGATCCACGGCTTCTTGTTGAACCGAGTTCAAGCCGCAGTCCTCAATGAATGCTTCAAATTGCATGAGGAAGGCTTTGCTAGCTCAGAAGACATTGATCGGGTGCTTAAAGATGGGCTCGCCCTTCGCTGGTCATTTATGGGCCCCTTCGAAACTATCGATCTCAATGCCCCTGCCGGCGTATCTGACTATGCCAAACGCTACGGTCAGCAAAATCGCGAGACGATCAACTCCGAAAATGCTTTTGACTGGTCGGAATCAGCGGTTGTCCGAGTACACGACGAGCGTCGCCAAAAGCTTGAACTCGAAGGCATTGCATTGCGATCCGCATGGCGTGACAGACGCCTGATGGCGCTAGCTGCGCACAAGCGTCAAGCACCAAATTCCTGACGGCATCACTTCATCCTGAACACCTAAATAAAAGTAACCAGGAGATCACCATGGCTCGTAAAGTCATCATCACTTGCGCGGTCACCGGCGCAATTCATACACCTTCCATGTCCCGTTACCTGCCGGTAACACCAGGTCAAATTGCGGAAGCGGCGATTGGTGCTGCTGAGGCTGGCGCCTCGATTGTTCACCTACATGCCCGTAATCCAATAGATGGCAGCCCCTCTCAGGATCCGGAACTGTTTAAGCAGTTTCTGCCCGCTATCAAAGAGGCTAGCGATGTGGTGATCAACCTGACTACAGGTGGCGCACCGACAATGTCGCTTGAAGATCGACTTCGTCCAGCACATCAGTTCAAACCGGAAGTGGCCTCACTGAACATGGGCACGATGAACATGGGTCTTTACCCAATGCTCAATCGGTTTAAGGAGTTCAAACACGCTTGGGAGGAACCATATCTCGCCGGCAGCCATGACCGCATTTTCAAAAACACATTTACCGACATAGCCCACATCCTCGAGTCATGCAGTGAGAACGGTACCCGTTTTGAAATCGAATGCTACGACATTGGGCATCTCTACACCGCAGCACATTTCATTGATCGTGGCCTCATCAAACCCCCGTTTTTGATCCAATCGGTTTTCGGCATTTTGGGCGGTATCGGCGGGCACCCCGAGGACGTCCTGCATATGCGGCGCACAGCTGATCGTCTCTTCGGAGATGACTATCAGTGGTCGGTGCTTCCTGCAGGAAAGCAGCAGATGAGCATTGGTGCTCAATCAGCCACGCTTGGAGGACATGTGCGTGTAGGTCTTGAAGACTCGCTTTGGGACGGGCCGGGCCAATTGGCAAAAAGCAACGCGGATCAAGTCTCGCGTATGCGCAAAATTCTCGAAGGGCTTTCACTTGAAGTGGCGACACCTGCTGACGCGAGGGAAATCCTGAAGCTCAAAGGTGGCGATAACGTCAATTTCTAAACGCGGGTATTCATCCCCGTAAAGCCTATCTAGAGGATATTTTGATAACTAAAGGCCGCAGCACAACACTCGCGCCTTTGCAACTTATCCTCATGAGGAGAAATGAACCATGTTAGCTACGACCCATACAAAAATACAAAAGGGACAGTCGCTGAACGCTTTAATGTTTCGCAAACTAATGCCGATGTTAATCTTTGCTTACGTTATAAGCTTTCTAGACAGAACTAACATTTCACTTGCCAAAACACACATGGCAGTAGACTTGGGTATTTCCGCTGCCGCCTACGGTTTTGGTGCAGGGCTCTTCTTCCTTACCTATGCACTCATGGAGGTACCCAGTAACCTGATCATGCACCGGGTAGGTGCCCGACTCTGGATCACCAGGATCATGATCACCTGGGGGTTGTTGTCTGCCGGTATGGCCTTCATCACCGATGAGACTACGTTTTACATTGCCCGCGCGCTACTGGGCGCAGCTGAAGCCGGATTATTCCCAGGTGTAATGCTCTATTTAACTTATTGGTTTGGTCGTGAGCAAAGGGCACGAGCCAGTGGCTATTTTCTAATCGGGGTCTGTCTCGCGAACATCATCAGCGGGCCGGTTGGCGGGCTGCTGTTAGAGATGGATGGAATCTGGGGTTGGCACGGCTGGCAGTGGCTGTTCTTCTTGGAGGGAATTCCAGCTGTTCTATTCTCCGTCGTGATTTGGCGAAAGCTTCCGGACGGCCCATCTACGGCAAGTTGGTTATCAAAGGAACAAGTCACTGAAGTAGAGCAAGTTCTGAAGAAAGAGCATGATGAAGAAATCGCCTCCGGCAATGTTGGTCATTCTTTTAAGGGCGTTCTTAAAATCCCTCAGATCTGGCTTGCTATCGCGGTGTACTTCCTCCACCAAGTTAGTGTGTATTCGGTGATTTTCTTCTTGCCGGGCATCATTGGCACGTATGGAGGTTTGTCATCGTTACAAATAGGGTTGTTAAACTCAATCCCATGGATAGCAGCAGCACTCGGGGCAGCGTTTCTTCCAAAGTATGCAACTACTCCGAAAATTTCACGCAAAATAATGTTCGGTGGGCTGCTCCTGATGTCGGCCGGATTGACCCTCGCGGCCTTTACCACTCCACTGATAGCACTAATAGGATTCACTCTTACGGCATCGATGTTTTTCGTTGTTCAGCCTGTGATATTCCTCTTTGCCAGTTCAAGGCTAGCGGGAGCAGGTATGGCGGCGGGTCTGGCGTTAGTGAATACCTTTGGTATTACTGGTGGTTTCTTCGGCCCCTCACTTCTGGGCTTCGTTGAACAAACTACTGGAAGCACGAAGAATGGGCTCATTATTGTAGCGGCTCTTTTAACGCTCGCGGCATTCCTGAGTCTGAAACTACGTCAGGCACAAGAAACGATTACTAGAAAAACGCGGGACAACATTGTATTGCCCCAGGCTGCGCCGTGTATTACTGATAATGCGAGGACAAAATGAAGAGTACATCCTTGGCACTTAAACTACATTCCGACGATAATGTTGCAATCGCACGGGCTTCGATACCTCAAGGAACCGTGGTTGCGGAGTTCGGTAATATCGTGGTGCTCGCCGATGTGCCCGCAGCGCACAAAATCGCCCTTGCACACGTAAATCCAGGTGATCCTGTTCTGCGTTATGGCCAGATCATTGGCTTTGCTACTAAACCCATTGAGCCAGGCGATTACGTGCATACGCACAATCTGGAGATGGCGACGTTCGAGCGAGACTACGCGTTCGGCGAGGATGCCAAAGTCGCGTCGCCTGCAGCCTCTCCTGTGATATTCCAAGGTTTCGTCCGCGCTGACGGGCGAGTAGCGACTCGAAACTACATTGGTGTAGTGAGCACTGTGAACTGCTCCTCCACTGTTACCAAAATGGTGGTTGAACACTTCTCGCGAAACGGTGTGCTGGATGCTTACCCAAACGTGGACGGTGTGGTGCCGATCACCCACAGCTTCGGTTGCTGCATAGAGCACAATGGCGAGGGAGTGAACCAACTGCGGCGCACGCTAGGCGGGTTCATCAAGCACGCCAACTTCGCTGGCGTGGTTGTGATCGGCCTTGGCTGTGAAGCCAATCAGATGGGCGCGCTGTTCATGGCCCAGGGCATCGAGACCGGCAAGCTTATCGCTCCCGTGGTCATCCAAGACGTTGGCGGAACCCGCAACGCAGCGGATGCCGCCATTGCCGCCGTGGAATCGATGCTGCCGGTTGCCAACGAGTGCCGACGCGAGCCGGTCTCGGCGCGGCACCTGACCGTGGCGCTCCAGTGCGGCGGTTCAGACGGATACTCAGGCATCACGGCCAACCCCGCCCTCGGCGTGGCTGTCGATATGCTCGTAGCGCAAGGTGGAACGGCCATCCTTAGCGAAACGCCGGAGATCTACGGCGCTGAACACCTGCTGACTCGTCGCGCTGCAACGCGTGAGGTCGGCCAGGGTATTGTCGACCTTATCAAATGGTGGGAAAGCTACGCAGACCGCGAAAAAGGCAGCATCGATAACAACCCCACACCTGGCAACAAGGCTGGCGGCCTGACGACCATTCTTGAAAAGTCTTTAGGTGCAGTTGCCAAAAGCGGCTCCTCCGCACTCATGGGAGTGTACCGTTACGCCGAGCCAATCACGGCCCGAGGCTTGGTGTTTATGGATGCACCTGGCTACGACCCGATGGGAGCCACTGGCCAAATCGCCAGCGGCGCAAACCTCGTTGCGTTCACCACCGGACGCGGCTCGTGCTTCGGCGCCAAACCTGCTCCTTCGATCAAGCTTGCGACAAATACCAAAATGTACACTCGCATGAAGGATGATATGGACATCAACTGCGGGGATGTCATGGATGGCGATGCCACCCTTGAGTCGAAGGGTAAAGAGATTTTCGACATGCTCATACGCGTGGCTTCTGGGGAAAAATCTAGAAGCGAGGCGCTGGGCGTCGGCAACGAAGAAACAGTACCTTGGATGATCGGCGCTCAAATGTAATCAGCGAGCAAAAAAGAGGCGCCTTGATACCAGGGCGCCTCTTTTTAAAACATGTCGTTGAAGTTAATCAGCTTCGACAGGCTTGTGCGCATCGGCAACGATCAGCGCCCCTGTATTCAGGATAAACTCGGCAGCACTTTTGATGTCATCTTGCAGCGACTCACAGGCGGCAACGGGATCACCCTTCTTTAACGCATCAACCATAGCTGCGTGATGACTGGCTTGAACTCGCTGAACCACACGCTCCGTGCCTGATCGCAGGTCATAGTTGATGATAGGCCCTATTCTCAGCCACAGGGACTCAACTATCTGAAGCAGAATGGGCATGTCCGCCTGATTGTAAATTGCGAAATGCAGTTCTTTGTTCAGCGTAATCAGCCGTGACTCATCGGGAACACCTTTTGCAAACTCTGCGCAAAATGCCTCATGGATCTTTTCTATCTCATCCAGCGCCTGCGAATCTACAAGCTTCGCAGCTCGAGCCGCAGCTTGCCCCTCCAGATTCAACCGGATACTGGTGATTTCCCGGAATTGACTGACTGTCAGTACCGGAACGCGAATATATCGATTAGCCGCCATTTCAAGCGCTTGCTCAGCGACCAACCTGTGAACAGCCTCTCGCACTGGCATGACGCTAACACCAAGGGCGTCCGCTATAGATCTGAGCGAGAGCTTTTCCCCAGGCATAACGCGTCCGCTTATCAGCAGATCACGCAGCTGGGCATAAACGTCCGCACTGAGGGTCTGGCGGATCATGGGCGTTACGAGTGTGGATAGGTTCATGGCGAGAATTATAGGCAGGTTCGATCAGCCAGCATAGGAAAATCAGACAACTGTGATCACGGATGTGCCGGTATAGAAAGTGACGAGATTCGGGAGAAACGAGCTCTCTAGCACACGCACAATTAGCGTCTCGCTACCAAGGTCGGTGGCGAGACGTGTAGGTCTCTCTAATCAAAGATACTCGACATTACCGTCGATGCTGATCGCTTGTCCTGTCACATTGTTAGCGGCAGGAGAGCATAGAAATAAAGCCATTGCTGCCACGTCTTCGGGTGGAGTCATCCGGCGCAATGAGATTTTCTTCAATGTTTGTCGGCGCATCTCCGGTTCTGAAATGCCTAATTGTTTGGCGCGATCACTGATGACGCGATCCTGGCGCGGGCCCTCGACGATGCCTGGCAGCAGTGCGTTGACTCGAATGTCTTTTTCGCCCAACTCGGCTGCCAATGACTTCATAAGACCAACGATGGCCCACTTGGTCGCGGCGTATGGAGTCCGCCAAGCGTAGCCTAAGCGCCCCGCGACCGATGAAATATGAATGATGTGTGCGTGTTCTGACTTCGTTAGGAGGGGGACAGCATGATGAGCGAAGCGATACTGCGCATTGAGATTGATGTCTATTGTCTGTTCCCATTCTGCATCGCTAATTTTGTCGATTCCGCCGGTCGGCCCTGCTATGCCTGCATTGTTGATAAGTACATCCAGCCCATCCACCCAATCCTGTTGTATCTCGAAGACTCGCTTAATTTGAGCAGAGTCGGAGACGTCAGCTAATGTGGCCAAAGCCTCTGGATAGCGCTCACGAAATTTTGCGATCGCCTGCTCACTTACATCGCATACATGGACTCTTGCCCCAATTTCGAGATATGCAGCCGCGATCGATTCGCCAATGCCTGCTGCCCCACCGGGAATCAAAACTCTCAATCCGGTATAGGGTGTCAGCCGCTTCATCACGTTCATAGCTAATGCGTCCTGTCTTATTTTTGTTCATGAGTTCTTTCGTGGCTACGGAGTGCGTAGACAAGAAAACCTCATTAAGTGATATGTGATCACAGTTTGTTTGTCAAGACAGGCTTGCCGCAGATTTGCAGGTGATTACCGGAGAGGGCGCAGACTCCTACTCCGGCTCAGCATTGCTACCTGCCGGCCCGATTGATCTGCGAGAGGCAGCTGGCAGCGACTGCGCTTCCCGCAGCACTTCATCGTTATCGAATCTGGGCCATGGTCGGGTAATCCGTATAACCTCGCTCCTCACCCTGATAGAAGGTGGTCGGGTCTGCGTCATTCAATGCGACACCCTGTTCGAATCGCTCTACCAGATCCGGGTTGGCTAGGAACGCAGTGCCAAAGGACACCAGATCAGCATTTCCTTCTCTGAGCGACGTTTCTGCGCGTTCCGCGTCATAGCCGCCATTGGCGATGTAGGTGCCTGCGAAACGACGCTTTAGTTCTCTGAAGTCGAATGAACCCGCACCGACTTCTACTACGTGAATGTAGGCTAGCCCGTAGCGACTGAGCATTTTTGCTGCATAGTTGAATGTCGCTTGGGGATCGCAGTCGCTCATGGAGAAGTAATTAAAAATCGGCGACAGGCGAACGCCCACGCGGCTAGCACCGAATACTTCGATGACCGACTCCACAACCTCCTTAAGAAACCGAGCGCGATTTTCTGCAGAGCCGCCGTATGAATCGGTTCGGGTGTTGGTGCCATCGCGCAGGAACTGATCGATCAAGTAACCGTTCGCACCATGTATTTCCACACCGTCAAAACCTGCACGCTTCGCGTTTTCAGCACCTTGGCGAAAATCCGCGATCACGCCAGGAATTTCATGCAGACTCAGAGCCCGTGGTGATTCGTAAGGCTTCAATCCTTCAGGCGTGTAGATCTCGCCATCAGCCTTGATCGCTGAGGGGGCTACCGGCAGCTGATTATCGATCTGTACTAGAGAGTGTGACAGGCGCCCAACGTGCCAGAGCTGGAGAAATATCCGTCCGCCTTCTGCATGCACGGCGTCGGTCACGTGTTTCCAGCCGGCGATTTGCTCGTTGGTGAAAATGCCCGGTGTTCTCATATAGCCTTTGCCTTGAGCCGAGACCTGAGAACCCTCAGTAATGATGAGGCCGGCGCTTGCACGTTGACGGTAATACTCGACCACTGTGGAAGTTGGAACATCGCCTTGGCCCGCCCGGCTTCGCGTCAGCGGCGCCATCACCATGTGATTTTTCAGGGGGAGGTTGGCGATTCGGGTGGGGGACAAAAGAAGGTTGAGATTGCTCGCTGTCATGACGTGCCTCAGTATGATTTGGGGTGTTGGAAAGTTATCGTCGAGATGATTTTCACGCCGGGTTGAGCGGCGCTAGTTGAGCCGTCCTTGCTGCCGCAGCCGTGTGCCAATCCGCTGTATTTCCGTTTCGCCCAGCGCCAGAGCCGCCTTGCTCGTGTGAACCGAGTAGTTACCTGTTACCAGGTCGTACGGATGCTTTACCGCCGAGCCCATCACGAAAGAGCAATCGCCTTTCGCGATGAAGTTGATGTGGTGCTCTGACTCTTCGAACACAGCTAATTCGCCGACATTGACCAACCCTCCTGCATCCAGACTCCCTGAACTAACCGCGAGCCAGGCAATGTTGTGACCGGACGGTGGGGTGTAACGCCAGTGCTCACCGTCTTTTAAACTCACGGCGAGATAGTTCATTTCACTCGGTACTTCGATCAGGCTTTGGGCTGCCCCATAACGTCCCAGTAGTACCCGTGCTGGGCCCACTTGTGGAACTTGCGACGGATCAAGATAGGTACTCATCGCGGGAGCGTTTTCAAGCGGCGGCGGCAATGCCACCCAGAGCTGGAATCCCTGTATTGCGGACTCACTTGCTAGCGTAGCGTCGTGCCACACCCCATTGCCGGCCTGCATCCACTCAACACCACCCGCGAGCAGTAAACCGGTCGCCCCAGTGGTGTCCTCATAAGAGACATCCCCTTTTGTCATGAAGGTAACCGTTGCGATTCCTGAGTGCGGATGCATGCCGAAACTCGACTTACTACCACTGGCGTTCAGGCTGAAAATGTCCAGGAAAATAAACGGTTTCAACAGCTCTCCTAGATCACCTGGACTCATAAGCCTCGTTATGGGGCCATGTGTGGTTCCTTCAGTACGATGGACAATGGCGCGTTGTCGAACTACTACGGTGGCGGTCATATGTTTTCTCCAGAATTTGGCGCTCCCTTGCCGATAGATGAGGTCGTCGAGCGGAGTGCCGGCTGCCAGGACTAGGTGCGTGTGAACTCAGTGATGCAGAAAAGCCGGGACGGTGAGTCCTTAGGAGATTCCGGCAACTGAAGGTCAGCTGCAGCGATGACTGAAGGATATGCGTCTGTTGATTGCTTTATTAGATGGCATAATTGGATTGAACTGATCCATTATTGGAGTGAGTGGCAACGAGATGATCGATCTGAATGACGTCGCATTGTTTGTAAAAGTCGTGCACAGCGGCAGTTTCGCTGAGGCAGCACGGCAGTTAGGAATGCCCTCAAACACCTTAAGCCGGCGGGTTCAACAGCTTGAGGCTCAACTCGGTACGAGGCTGCTGCAGCGCTCTACGCGCAAGCTCACACTCACCCAGTCTGGCGAGGCTTTTCACGAGCGATGCTATGGAGCGGTGGAAGGTCTGATTGACGCTGGTGAGCAGCTGATGACAGGAAACCACGAGGCAAGTGGCACTGTGCGCATTGCGGCAATGGCTGATTTCTTCGACTTTTTTCCTATGGAGTGGGTGGCCGATTTTCTTGACGCGCATCCGCGGGTACACGTCGACTTTGTCCTGAGTGATGCACGCGCCGATTTGATCGCTGATCGTATCGACATAGCGTTTCGAGGTGGAGCGCTGCAGGACTCGGGATATGTCGGTCGCCAGCTTCTTGGCGCTGGTAACGAAGGTCTGGTGGCCAGCCCGAATTACCTTACAAAAAGAGGTGTGCCTAACTCGCTTGAAGATCTGGTCAATCATGACTGTGTGAGTTTTGGCCATCCCAGCGGCGTCACCACCTGGGTTCTCTGCGGGCCAAACGGTGGAGCAGAAGAGGTGCGGGTCACTAGCCGGTTCAATGGGAACACCGCCCAAGCTTTGCGCAAGGCGACGTTGGCTGGGCTAGGAATTGCTTTACTGCCGCCCGCCATGACTAAGTCTGATCTTCAGACAGGGCGGCTTGTGTCTGTGCTTCCGCAGTACCATAGAGCCGGATACGGCCTACATGTGCTTTACCCCAGTCGGCAACATTTGCCGCTTGCAGTGTCTGCATTCATTGGGTTAGTTATGGAGAAGCTGGAGGGTAAAGAATTCCCTGCAACGGCTAGTTCCTGATCAATGCGGTGTCGTAGTATCGACCAAGTGATTGGGCTCGAAAGGAAGAAAAGGCAGTGAAAAGCGTATCTATGGCCGTTCTCAATATTAGTTTTGGCAGCTTTCCCTTGGAATACTTAATTACACGCGACTAAATCCAATATTTGAAGGCATCTCTTTGTCGGAGATGAGAGGCGGTTTTTATGTTACTGCCGGAGGAGTTAACCACCGGAGTTATTGAGCTGGTTTATTTATGTATTGCGACAGAAAACCCTTCGTCCACGTATCCGGGTGTTTTCCAGAACAAATACCGTCAGTGTCAGGCAGCTTTGCTTGATAATACTAGGGGGCTCCGATAATGATAAAATCTGCTGAGCATCACATCAGTGCATTATTTATCGGTACGCCGTCGTTGCCGTTCTCTGCGCTCCAAAAGCTCGACAAACGCGCGTACCTTTTCAGGGCGAAAGCGTGCAGCAGGAAATACCGCGTGAATGCCACCGACGGGTAATTGCCATTGCGGTAATACCTGGACAAGACGCCCCTTAGCAAGGTCGTCGGCTACTGTGTAGTCTGGCATCACTGAAAGACCTGCCCCTTGGCGTACCGCTTCTCGCACAGCGAGTGTTGCATCAAGAAATATGGACGCCTGCATGTTCACGGTTTGGTGTTCATTCTTGTTTAAAGTGAAAGTCCAGCGAAGATGCTCCCGCAAAGCAGTATTTGCCACGAAAGGGAACCTGCTGACCTCTTCAGGACAAGTTAGCACTGCTACCTGGTCTGCCAAGCTAGGAGGGGCGACAAGTAATTGCTTGAAGGTACCAATTTGCCTAGCTTGCAGACCTGTCTCGGCCAACCAGCCTACTCGGATAGCGAGTTCGATATTGCTCGACATTAAGTCCAACGTCTGGTCGCTCAGCCTCGCATCAACCTTGCAGAGAGGGTAACGCTGCGTGAACTCAGCAATGGCTGGTACGACAACACCAACGCCATAGTCGAAGGGCGCGGTAAGGCGTAGGGTGCCGGAAGGGGTCGTGGCGGCTTCCGCCAGTTGGTCGAAGGCGTCTTCTGCGTCAGCCAGGATCAACGCACAGCGTAAGTAGAAAGCCTGACCCGTCTCTGTAGTTCTAACGCTGCGAGTCGTACGAACCAGTAGCGACGTCTTGAACTCTTGCTCCAACCGCGAGACTTGCTGACTGACAACCGCTTTAGTGATGCCTAGGCGCTCGGCAGCCGCTGTGAATGAGCCTGTCTCTACGACGGAAACAAAATAGGTCAGACGCCTGAGATTTCCAAAACTACCCAGCCCTGACTCGCGTTGATTGTATGTTTTTTCCATACACTGCATATATCATGTACGCATTTAATAGTCAATCAAGAAGGCTTAGCCTAGTGAAAACTTTACTAGAGAGTCATCGTGAATAAGACCCTTTACTACCTCTATGACCCACTATGCGGTTGGTGTTATGGCTCGATACCAGCACTGTCGGCACTTATTGGCGTTGGTAGCGCAAGGCTTGAGCTTATGCCTACAGGTTTGTTTTCTGGTGCTGGTGCCAGGCAGATGGACGACGACTTTGCTTCGTACGCATGGATGAATGATGAACGCATCGCAAGAGTGACCGGTCAGCAGTTCACAGCAGCTTATCGCTACGGCGTGCTCGCTGACCGTAAACAAATTTTTGATAGCGGGCCCGCCACCTTGGCTTTAACAGCAGTGGCGAATACTGTCCCGGGCAAAGAATACGCAGCGCTCAAGGCGATCCAGCATGCTCGCTATGTGGACGGTAGTGATGTCACCTCGGAGCCGGTATTGGTTGGCGTGCTGAAAGCGCTTGGCCTTGATGAGGCTGCGAATTTGGTTGCACGTTCCGATAGCGACATCGTCAGCACTAACGCTAAGCGCATCACCCATGCGCAGGAGTTGATGCGCAATTTTGGCGCGGGTGGCGTGCCGACTCTGATTTTGGAGTCCGGCGGATCGAGTTCGCTTCTGGTCACCCATACGCTGTTTTCCGATCCTGATGATCTTTGTCGTCAGATCGAAGCGGCTTGAGTAGCGAAATAAGACATTGCTGGTAGTGACCTGGCAGTACAAGCGTCTAACTGGGGAAATTTCATGGCAACACGACGTACATTTATCAAAGCGGTCGCCGCAGCGGGCGCTGCAACGACCATTCTAGGCCACAGAGCTTGGGCGGCACCGGCCAAACTGACCTTCCAGCCTTTTCCTGCTGGTGAGCACGGTTTTTTCCGCGCGCCGGTCTTGATATCAGGAGGGCGTGAAGCCGTTTTAATCGATGGCGGTTTTACTCTGTCTGATGGTAGATCCGTCGCCGAAGCCATTAAGCGCAGTGGCAAGCAACTGACCCATATTTACATTAGCCAGAGCGATCCTGACTATTACTTTGGGCTCGCCCCCATCAAAGCAGCGTTTCCGAGTGCTGAGGTAATAGCTGCTTCTGCCACGGTGGCGGCGATCAAAGCCAATGTAGAAAAAAAGCTGGCTACTTGGAGCCCACAACTGAAAGACAACGGCCCCCAAACCCTGGCGGACATCGTGATGCCTAAAGCATTCGAAAGTCGGACTATATCGGTTGAAGGGCAAGATATCGAGATCATCGACGCAACCGGCTTGGCTAATCGTCGCTACCTTAGGGTGCCGTCTCTGAATGCCATTGTTGGCGGGGTATTGGTGTTTGCTGGCGTTCACGTGTGGACTGCCGACACTTCCGGCGCCGAAGGTCGTGCTGCGTGGGTCCGCAATCTTGAAGCGATGATTGCGTTAAAGCCCTCAATAGTAGTTCCTGGTCATATGGCATCGACAGCGGCTAGAGATATATCGGCTGTTAAATACACTCGCGACTACCTGATTGCATTTGAGCAAGAGCTTGGCAAAGCAACTGACAGCGCTGCGCTGATCACAGCAATGACCAAACGATACCCTGATGCTGGAATGGGGATCGCACTGCAAATCGGCGCTAAAGTCGCTAAAAATGAAATGAAGTGGGGATAAGCCACATGACTACCAATCTGGATATTATCCGCGAAACCTATGAAGGCGCGTCTGAGGAAAACGGCAAACATCTGCTCGCCGCTCTTGCTCCGAACGCTAAATGGACTGAAGCCGCTGGCTTCCCTTATGCAGGTACCTACACGGGGCCGACGGAAATTCTTGAGGGGGTTTTTCAGCGTTTGGCGACGGAGTGGAAAGACTATAAGGCCACAGTCCACACGTATATGGAAGACGGTGAGAGGGTTGCTGCATTCGGAGTTTACTCTGGAATTTACTTGAAGACCGGAAAGGCAATGAGCGCAACATTCGCCCATCTTTATCTGCTCAAGGGCGGCAAGATTGTCAGCATGGAGCAGTTCGTCGACAGTGCCATTGTGCAAAGCGCGATGGTGTGAGCATTACGTCGCCTGACGTCCAATATATGGACGTTACCCGTATCTAAATGCTCCAAGTTTACTTGGCACAGGAATATTAATAATGCACAAAAACACGCTCACTCTGATACGCGGTGGGATACGGGAAGGGAATCCGGGAGAGAAGTGAGATCTCGCTTGAAACCGCCCTCGACCCGGTGTGTAAACCAATTTTTTGATGTGTAAACCACCCAGCTTTACACGTCAAAAAACTGGTTTACACATTTTCCTGAGACGCCAGCCTCAGGCCAACATAACCACCTGCCGGGATCGTAGTAATAGGCACGCCTGAAACTGGCACCACGCTCGCCTATAAGGGGGGAGGCAGTGAACGGATGGCGATGGTGTAGTCTAGGATCAGACCGCAGACGGAGCGTACTCATGAGCACTTTGCCCCCCGATCAACAGGCCCGTTATTTGGAGGTGCTCGACGCCGCGAAGCGCTTGTATGGCGGTGATATCGACGCAGCGATGCACTGGATGTCGCGTCCGTTAAAAGCATTTGGCGGCAAAGCTCCTGTCGCTATGGTCACGACCAGGCTGGAGACGGATACGGCCATTGAGTACATCAGGCGCTTGGATCATGGGGTCGTTGCCTGACTAGACGATAGCTCTGTAGCTGGCCATTGGGGCAGGGCGGCAGCCAGAAAGGGCGACCTTCGAACCCCAGCGAAAGCCGAATGTCCACTTAGCCAACCTCTGTTGATCTTCGATGGCGGACTACGCAGCCCCCAGCAGCTTTTCAAGCTGCGCATGCTCCCAAGTGCTCAATAACTCGGCGGGGGCAGTGCACTGCCAGACTTACTAGCTAACCGCACGCTACTGCGCGCTGGACATTGCATCGCTTAAGCCATGAAACAGCGCCATCGACCAGTTGCTTGATCGCCGCAGTGTCCGCTCTCTCACCGACCTTAATGACGCCCGCGAGGGCGGTCAGAACGACTAGTCATTGCCAAGTGGGTTAGATGACAGCAACATCACTGTCATTATTTACTACTGCGTAAAATCAAGGCGGGCACGCGCAGGCTGACCAACAAAACTGACGATCTCAAACTCAGTGCGCTCCGTCTCGCCTGCGTTGATAGCGGTGATCCTTGCTTGAACATACTCGTCCCAGCCAGGATTACAGAATTGCGTGTCAGGCCAAAAGTTGTGTGCCTCGGCTGCCACAAATTGCCTGGCAATCGCTCGCTGTTCCGCACTAACCAAACACCAAGCTGCAGTCACTCTGTCGTTCCAAGTTGCGGAGGTCAGTAGGTGTAGCGCAGCAAAATCTCCTAAATAAAATTGCTCGACTTCTCTGTCAAACGCGTACATCGCGTTTAACTGGTCTAGATAGGAACCTTTGGACATAGTGTCTACCAACGTGAAAAACCAACCTATCGCCTGAAATTGGCTCAGACTTATGAGTCGTTTAAGGGCGGGGGGGAAGACGATTCCTGCTAAACCACTTCGTGCTTGTTCTTGTCTTGGTGGATGGAGCATGTATATTGCTGACGGACATTTTCAATCTCGTGGCTATTGTAATTAGAATGTATGCACGTAAAACATCGGCGGGAGCTGCATACTCTCTTCAGAATGCCTTTGGAGCCAGCTGGCACGCAATCAAATACGGTACCCGCTAGAGAAAGTTGAGCAGTGTGATTTCCAAAGACGGCCTCGGAAATGGAAATTAACTGTTGCCGTGACAAGGATGGCCTTGGCTATTTGTGCCGCTGGTCTGAAGCCAACTGAAAAAATCACCATTGACGAGGGGGCAGGGGGGCTGAAAATTTCGCTCAAAAAGTACACTTAGTAGATTAAACCGCCTGCATCCATTTGATCGCAACCAATTGGTTTTATTACGTTTTCTATGCAGGCCTTGAATAGCCTACTTAGTGGGCTTTTTTTCATCTAACCTCTGGCGGCGAGCAACAGAATCCTCAATAATTAATTAAATGCTTCTTTCGTATCGTACAACTCCTGATTGCAACATGGTGCGCACACGAATGTCCTCTTGACAGCCCGAATTTACGTTCTAACCTCAAACTCGAATGATCAAGAACTAATCCTGTCAGCACAAGCATCTGCTCACTTTGCTCATCAGGTTCTGCACGGAATTTTCTTTATGACAAGGTTATTTGAAAATGCCGTCCAGCGCTCTGCCGCTGTTTTGGCATCGACCAAGGTAGAGACTTCTTATTTCGCGATTCGGGAGATAGTCGCAGCTATCTTGGCTATGAGTCCTCTCATTTGCTTGAAAAAGAGCAGCGCAATTCAGATCCACATTTTGATTTGGATGATGCACAGTAACTGGTTCTTAACGATATTACACCGACGACAGCGAATGATCTCGCTCAACTGCGCGGGCAAGTGCGCAGAGCGGAAACGTCGCCCTGAGCAAATTACAACACCTAGATGCCCGTAAATATTAAACTCAAGAGGCCAGTCAATGAAATCTCACTTGGCGGCACCAGTCATCGAATTCACTACACTTAATGTTATGGTGTATGAAAATGATCGCATCACAGAAATTGGTCGCCCAAAATTGACGCTCCTTATTGATCCAATTTGTGGTTGTGTTATTCGCGAGGCAGTGAGTACATCCTCTAAGCCGGAGGATGTTTTGATAGAAGCTTTTTCTTCCTGGCAGGCGTCAAAATTAACCGGCGGTAAATCAGAGGTAGTGTTGCGCTTTGGAAGTGCCTTATGTTCCACCGCTGTTACGAATGCCGCTAGAAGCGCAGGCTATCAGATCCAGCATTGTAATGGCCTTTATGCCGGCACTGTAGAGCGTGCTGTCGCTAACTTAACGCGAGGTTGTGAGATGAAGTCAGGGTTGAGGAAAAATAAAAACAGCAAAGTAACAGTCGCTGAAATACAACAAATCGTATCAATCTCAGCAGCTGTATATAACCAGCAAAAATGGAACAGAACGGATATCACTCAAGCAAAAAACGCCTTCAAGCCGGCTGGCACAGGCATCCCTCTTGAGGTTCGTAGTCTCTATTCCAGTGTGCAGCAGTCCTCGCTAGAGTACGGCTTTTACATTGAACAGGTGAATTTGATCTGGCGGGCGGCGAGCTTAGCGTACTCTGTAAAAGAAATATCTTCGATGTTCGAATTTATTCTGGAGAAATCCACCTCCACGATAACCTATCACGATCATCTACGAAGGGCCTTCAGGTCTCCCTCACCAGCATTTAATCAGCCAGCGGAGATCCTTGGAGGGAAGGGCGCTGTAGCAATAAGAACGCTGGCACATCTGAAAGGACAACGTGATCGACAGGCGTTCATCTGGACGCCTGACGCGAGTTGGAATCACCCAGGCGCTTCATGGGTGGACTTTACTTACGCACTATTGGAGAAACTCGTTAAAGATGGCTTGGTACCAGATACCCTTCGTTGCAAGCTATTCGCACGAGATCTTGGCTTGTAATGCTTGGGGCACATGTCTGGTCAGGCATTGCTCGAAAATCCCTTGCTGTATCGGTCACCGTCTTTACAGCAGCCGAAGCACTCCTTTTATGGTGCTGGCCCCTTGTGATTATCAGAATCTGCCCGCTTTAGGGTTTGACCAGCGTCAGATCGCCTTCACCCGCCAGCGGATTCACATAGAGTTGAGGGATATGAGCCTCACCAGGGTACTTCATCTCTAGCTGCGTGACGGCCCTATCAAATGCCTGGGGAACGTCCTGTCCGAAGCCTATCGACGCGTAGAATCGCGCCGCGAAGTCTTTTGCTGCTGCGTAGGCGATAGCGCCATCCATGCCAATAGCGGCGAGAATGTGCTTGGAACATTGTTCCTCCAATTCATGGGAGTGGCAGCAGTTGAATACAGCGACTTTTAGGTACTTCTTGCTTCCGACCACCGCGCGCAGCATCCCTTGTAAGGGAACCACGTGAGGCTCACCAGTAGGTGTCTCCACCACTAGGTGTCCACCAGGGGTGCCATGCCCACTAAAGTGGATGACTGCAGGCTCGCGTTCATCCAGAGCTTGGAGTATGTCTTCAGCTTGCACTGCCCAGTGCGAATCTACTTTTAAGGCGTCGCGGTGTTTCGAGGCGCGAATATGGGCGTTCATCTGACGAATCTCGTTTTGCAGATCCAACGCTTTCTGAGATTTGCGGCCGGGATCAGCACCGAAGAATAGAATCTGGATTTCCTCAGGTAGTTCCTGAAGCTTTGCCAACTCCCGTTCGAGCTCTTCTGCACGAGCCACCTGATGGGCGAGACCAATTTGAAGAGAACCGAGCTGGCGACTCTGCGCTTGGGCTCCCTGGAGAGTTTTCCGTTGAAGACGTGCCTGCTCAGCCTTGAGCTTACGAGCTTCGTTGATCTGCTCACGTTCCAGGGCCTTGTCTAGTCGCTGCTGATCAGCAGTAAGGCGAACCATCTCGCGTTTAATCTCTGCAATGATTTTTGCAGCATCTGTCTCGGCCTTGGTTCTTTGACCGTCGTACCTTTGAGCCTGCTGTTGCTTTGTTTTGGCGGTCGAAGCAGACTGAGCCCGGGTTGCCTCCACCGCGGCCTTTCGTGCGGATTCACCATGCTTCGCCGCTTCATGCATTTTTCGCGAGTGTGACTCTCTTAGGCGAGCGATTCGCTGCTGGTGGCCACGCACTACACTGCGATAGTGATTTGAGCTCATGACTTCCCCCAACCCCATGGGGTTGTAGTGGCAGCTTGGCTTATCCGCGCTTCGCTTGACCAGTATTTTTGAGACTCGCCGCCTCCAAATTGAAGACGGCCAGACGGACACATTCATGGACGACACCCTGGCTTACCTGAAAGATCGTTACAAGGACGAGCACGCCCGGTTCGATCACTTCGAAAACAAATGTGCTAAGTTCCTGACCGCTGTTTCGGTAGTAATCGCCGCATTGACGGCACTCGTCAGCGCCAAGGGGAGGGTGCTCTTCACTCTCAACGGCCCGTGGGACTTCATTGCGCTTGGGTGCTTTTTCGCTGCAGCTTTCTGTGTGGTGTGCTCGTGGGGCCATGCTCTGAGCGCCTTGAGGATTCGAGACTGCCCAACGCTACCTTTCAGTCGTACGACTGTAGAATGGCTTAAAGCGGCTGAGGCATCAGATCACCAGCAGCATGTATACAACTGCTATATAGATACGTTGGAAAAATTGAAGTCAGCCATCGACGAGAAATCCATACCTCTAGATTTTGCCTACAACGAGATTGTCTACGCCGCCTGGGCGTTGTCACTGTTGGCAGTAATCAACATCGGCAAGGAGCTATTTGCATGAGCAACGATCAGAAACCCAAGAATCAAGAAAACAAGACACCGCCGCCGCCAACCACTGAGTATCACCGACGCTCTGAGGAACGCCCTGTGAACCGAAAAGATCAGACAGACCGGCGTTGATCCACAACTCCTGGTGCATAGGGTGCTGTGGGCTCGGGAACACTACTACCCAATCCACCGTGCCTTCAGCCTCGGCAGCAATCTGCAATCTGCCGAGGCAGCCAAGTCGCCGGTTGGTTGTAGCACATCTGTCCCAGGCAAAGATTTCCCTTGATGGCGATCGCAAGCGGAGCGCGCAGGCGTGAGGATGTAAGCCCGCCAGGGTCAAGACGCGCGCCCAGCGGGCGGCTTGATTCACTACAGCCGTGCTCGTAGAGCCACGCCAATTGAAGTCAGCGCGGGCGAATAGGGCGATCTCTTACGGAGATTCAACCAGTGACTACTTGGAACGTTTGACCCATTCGCGTCGACGCTGATTAACGAACTCGGCCCCATAGGTCTTCCAAGTGAATATCGTAGATCTTCGAATCGTGGTGAATGTCATGCCTGCGAAATTAGTTTCGGCTCTCGCGATCGCCGAGTCGGCACAAACGCTAGCCGCACTTGCCAGCCGTTTGCGAAATTGTTTGAGGTGCGACTTGAGCGTATCAGTCGCATAACTGATGCTGCCGTCATTCGAAGGGAAAGCCGGCAGTACTGGCACTGGTTCACAAAGATCAATTGAGTACCATCTGAGGTAACGCTCCAGATGAGCCGAAAATTCGGAGGTAAGTTCCATTACAGCGCCAGATGGCAGACCGTTCTCGAAAGTCCAGCCACTGTCTGAGTTCCTTTGAAACTGGCTCAAGGAATGTACATGCGAAATTTTTATACGGGAAAATCGGGCAATTGCCATGTAGAAGAGTATCTGCTCTGACCGTAATATCGGAACGGCACCGTCCACCAGTTGCTGGAACGCCCAATCCAGCTCGTGAGGCTCGTGGCTCACTAATGGCCGGCTTTGAGCCAAGGTCTTGAAGAGACCAGTCGGGGCGGCTTGGGCGCAGTTCACTCTGAGCTGGGAAGTTGAAGCATTGCCTGAGTGGCTATTTTTAACGTCGTTTTTGGCGGTATTTCTGGCTGTCGTTTGAGCTTTTCCTACAGAACCGGCTGATGAGCCGCTGTCCGAAAAATTTGCCGAACGATTGTCGGTGATAGTGTCGGCGGTGGCATCCGAGATGTAGAAATCGAAGAAATCCCTCACGATCTTAGCGCAGCGCTGCATGTCTCTGCGGGTAGGCTTGGCAGCGCCCGCACTGTCAATATGTCGGTAAAAGAGCTTCCATCGCTCATTGATGGGCCGGGTTTTGAAGGCCTGTCCTGCAGTTCCTCCGTATTTGGTGTGTGACGATGTTGAACACCATGAAATCGGGGGATGGCATAGGAGTTCGAGAAACTGCAGGAAATGCGGCGTCTCCCAGGCTAAGAGTGAAATGCCAGCATTAAAGCTCCAATTCAGCATCTGCTCGAGGAATCGGCAGGTCTGGGTATAGAGAGACTTGGCCCGAGCTGGGGCCCACCGGTGTGATGAATATTCCAGGAAATGCGAGCAGTACAGGATGCTCAGATACGCTTGGCAGGCTGGATCGACGTCGTCGAGTCTACGTCGGACGGCTAGGTTTTCCGGAACATCGGTTGCGCCGACGGGCTTCCAATGTTCATACGGCGCGAAAATAGGGAATGGAGTGAACGGTACCGCCATAAGCGCTCCCACGAGCTACAATCTCGTTGAGGTATTCGGGGTCGGTTTGAAGTTGGCTTCAGGTTAGCAAAGAAAAATGAAAGGGAAATTGATGCTGTATTTATAGCGTGAATTTAGTTCAGCAGTGCGTGACCTGATCAGTGACGTGTAGTGATAGCTAAGTTAGTGATGGTCACTGTTTTGGTGAAGATGTTTAGGTCGTTGAGTTCACCAGCGTCGTGATGGAAAAGCGGTATAGGAATGAATTGGGCGGCGGTGAATCTGATAGGGCTTCGCAGGTTTGAGAAACGGGAGATGACAAAATGCTTGAGCTTTGGGTGCCCTGGATGCTGATTTGCAACGAGTACGGGAGTTTGTGGAATCGGCTGTGTAGGTTAGTGGAGACAGACAACACTTATGAACATATCTGACGTAGAACCATATTTAACATAATATACATTATGCGAACATTCCTATGCGGAGTTGGGGGGCTCTGGTGGTCAGATTTGTAGCCTGACGGCGCCTCCTGCTTTCAGCTTGGCGATGCTGATCACTGCGTGCTTGAATGCCGCCCGACAAACGTTGCCTCACCAATTGACGGAGAAATTGCATGTGGCTTTGCACAGAATGGAAAATCGACTGGGACGCTGTGGCTGCTGTCGCAACGGCTGCTGCTGCAATCATCGCACTTATTATCTGGAGCTTTGACAAGGCTCAAAGAAAACGTGAACGGGCCGCAAGCGCGAAGCTGCTAGCTCAGATCATGACAACACCGGTTGGAGCTACCCAGATAGAAATCGCAAAATTCAGATGCTATGTAGTGCCTTCTGATAGCGACCAAACATACTTACTGGACGTGCTAAATGATGAAAGCGCCCGAAAAGATTTGGCTGCTCAAGCGTCGAAAATCACCATCGATCTACCATCTCAATTCTTAGATAAAGCTGACATCTTCAGCGAGACAGTCAACAACAGGCTTGCGAATGCATTCTCACAAGTGAACCGTCTAAAAAAGATGTCGAGCCTGCTAGCTGATCTACCAGGCTCGGCGTTAGAAGAAGAAATTTCCCAGCACCTTATGGCGGTTCTCAACCAAATCAAAGAGGCGGAACAAGCCACTGCAGAAGCTTTCCAGGCTCTCTTAAAGGCCGGAAAATCCTCTTAAGGTTAGGTCTGCCCTACTCCACTCTAATAGCTAAATTATATAACTATGCTAAATAGTCATTTAGTGTAGTTATATTGGGGTATCTACCAATCGCGGCGTAAGCAACAAAACTAGCTCGGTTTCAGACTTCACAGTCGACGTGCTGTTGACCAACCATTTCAGCCCGGAATCTTTCCAAAAACGGCACGTTGCGAACCACACTGCTATCGGTGTCCGAATTTACACCTCCCAAAGCAACATTCCTGCCGAACCCCGAAAGCGCGCGAGACGTAAGCGACGTGGTATTGATCGGCGGCACTCCGTTCATTGCCTTCGAATAATATTGCTGATACTAAACCTGGAAGCCTTTGATAATCTTCGCCTGATGCCGGTCAGTCGTGAACACGTGCGGCTTGGAGATTACACATCCCCTACCCGCCTGCTCCATGGCGTTCAGCTCTGCATCCAAATTGAACGACCGTAAGCGCTCCATGAACCCCACGTTCAAAGCGCCCAACTGATCCCGTTGGCCTTCCCCTCGCCTACCAAGGCCAGCGGGCACGCGATCTTTTATCACCAGTGCCGCAGAGTGTGAGCAACTGACGGATCCCCTCCAGTACCGGCCCATCCATCATCCTGGCAAAGACCAGGTCGGCGATTTCGCGACTGAATTAACCGTCGACGTAAAAGCGGCAGCCCTGCCCCGGCAGGTACAAGCCGGTAATGCGCATGCCGAGGCGCACATCCACGAATGCCTCTTCAATCCCGCGCAGCGCAAGACCTCGGTCACGTCACTAGCGATATCACCAGGTCTGCAATATTGAGAGGCGCGAATGCCACGGTCAGCAGCGCATAGGCCTTGCGCGATCTGGCGGCAAACACACACAGCGGAAACATGATCATGACCACGTCAAAGGCGCCCCAAAGCGCCATGGGCGAAACGCCGAACAACAGAATGTTGACGATGAACCCAAGCAGGTAATAGCCCGACAAGAATAACAGCGCGTAGCGGCCATCCTGCTCGAAGTACACGCGAAGCCCTTCGCGCTCGTCCTCGCTGCGGCTGGGCAAGATCAGCGCCGAGGAAACGAACAGCGCAAGTGCCAGCAGCACCAACAGCAAAAACTCCTGGAACGAGAAGGTCGCCCTGACTTGCGGCAGCGAATTGACCGCCCACCAGAAATCCATCTGGGTGGTGAAGAGCATGACCGCCCAGACCAGAGCCACCCAGTCTGGAGCAGCGTTGCGACGGATTCGGAAGACGGTTAGCGCCCCTAGAAGCAGGCGTGTGACAGAAAGGCCCAAAACCATGGATAGGACGGTAGCAACGATAGGGAAATTGCTCATGGTGCCTCCTGCTAACCAAGACTCTGGACAGCGTAGGCGGTGAACAGCAAACTTTGCACGATGAGTATGGGTTCTGAGGGCTTTTCGGAGGATTTTCAGTGCCTGTGAAACCGGGCGGCCCTGGGTCTACTCGCCTCAACAATCCTCGAGGCTAGCTGTTCCCCGCCAAAAACTGCAGCATCACTCACCCAAGGAGCCTGCCTTGTCAGAACGCACTCACTGCGGCGTGAAGCCCAGCGACTCTGCCTGGTCGGTGTTTCTGGTGTTCTTGCGCCTGGGGCTGACGTCTTTCGGTGGCCCCATTGCGCACCTGGGTTACTTTCGTGAAGCATTTGTAGCGCGCCGCCAATGGCTTAGTGAACGCAGTTATGCCGAGCTGGTCGCCGTGTGCCAACTGCTTCCCGGCCCCGCCAGCAGCCAGGTCGGCATCGCTCTGGGCTTGTCACGAGCGGGGTTCACGGGCGCTGTCGCCGCGTGGGCAGGGTTCACATTGCCATCGGCCCTCCTGCTGACGCTGTGTGCTCAGGGCCTGGGGGCATGGGGAGGTGGCGCCCCAAGTGGCCTGTTGCACGGCCTGAAAATCGTCGCAGTCGCCGTGGTGGCCCAAGCGGTGTGGGGCATGGCACGTAGCCTTTGCACCGATGTTGCGCGGGTAACCATCGCCCTGTTCGCTGCCTGTACCGCGCTACTGTGGCCCAACGCGATCGGGCAGATATCCGTGATCACAGGCTCGGCCATCACAGGCTTGATCCTGCTCAAGCCTCCGGGCTCCCCGGCAGGGGAAGAGCTGCCGTTTTCAGTCAGCCGAAAGGCCGGGCTGGCTGCGCTGGCACTGTTCTTTGCCTTGTTGGTGGGCTTGCCGCTACTGACCCGCATCTGGCCCTCGCAAGCATTGGCAATGGTCAACGCCTTTTATAGCGCAGGCTCGCTGGTATTCGGCGGCGGGCATGTGGTTCTACCGTTGCTTGAGTCGGCCACAGTGGCCAATGGCTGGGTCGCAAATGACACTTTTCTCGCAGGTTATGGCCTGGCGCAGGCCATACCGGGCCCACTCTTCACGTTTGCAGCCTTCCTGGGTGCATCCATGAGCGTGCAGCCGTCCGGCTGGGTGGGCGCGACCGTTGGCATTCTCGCCATTTTTACCCCCTCCTTCCTATTGGTGATCGGGGTAGTTCCCTTCTGGGAAGCACTGCGGCGCAGCGCCCGCAGCCAGTCAGCGCTTGCCGGGGTAAACGCCGGCGTGGTCGGGCTTCTGCTGGCTGCCTTGTACCAACCGGTGTGGACGAGCGCCATAGCCAAGCCAGCAGACTTGGCGTGGGCGCTGATCGCCTTGATGGCCCTGATGTTCTGGAAGTGGCCTGCATGGTTGGTTGTCTTGGGCTGCGGCGTGTTCGGTTGGCTGCTGAGCAGCACCTTCTAGAGACCCTTGAGACAGTATCGGCCAGCTCACTGCAAGGGAAGCGACACGATGGCAGCCAGCCCACCAGTGGCCCTGTTCTCCAGGCGCACCTCCCCACCCAGCCGCTCGACAATAGTGGCCACGATGGATAACCCCAGCCCTGCCCCATTGGGGCTATTGCGGCTATAGAAGCGCTCGAATACCCGCACAAGATTCGCCTCGTCTATACCTGGGCCTTCATCTTCGACAACCAGTTCGATGCAATTGGCCAGGCGCTTCAGTGATACCGTGATACGCCCGCCAGGCGGTGAATGCTCCACCGCATTGGAAACCAGGTTCTGCAAGGCGATGCCCAACGCTCCGGCATCGATCATCAGGCCATGGTCACCTTCGCTGAGATCCAGCGAGGGCTCCAGGCCGCGATCCAGTATCCAGGGGGTGAGATCCGCCAGCACATCGGTGACCACGTCGCCCAGGTCGACACGGGTGGTGGCGCGCCGACCAAGGCGCGGCTCGACCCGGGCGAGGGTCAGCAACTGGTTGACCACCCGGGTCAGCCGGTCCACGCCGCCAATCAGAAAGCCCAGGGCTTTCTGGCGCTCGGCATTGGTACTGGCGGCCTGTGCGTTCTGCGCATGCAGGCGCAGGATCGCCAGCGGCGTGCGCATCTCATGGGCGGCGTCGGCAATGAAGCGATGCTCACGCCGCAGCAGGTCATCGATCTGCGCCAGCAGGCGGTTGATGGCGGCTTGCATAGGCTCAAGCTCGGTCGGCAACGGCACCAGTTGCAGGGGTTCGAGGGAGTCGGCATGGCGCCCACGAATCACATCGGCCATGTTCTGCAAAGGGCGCAAGCCCCAGCCGATGGCCGCCCAGACCAACAGTGCCAGGCCCAGGCTGCCAAGCAGGAACGGGAACAGGGTATGGCGTACGATGCGGTCGATCAGGTCGTAACGCACATCGTCGCGCTCGCCCACCCAGATTACCCACTGTTTTTCGGGCACCGGTAATACAAAGCCGCGCCACTGTTCGCCCCCACTGGCAAAGTCGTAGAAGCCCGCCGCCGCAGGCGGTGCATCGAGCGTCGGCGCACTGGGGGTGTGCACCAGCAACCGTGCTCCCTCCCCCCACACCTGAAACGCCAGCTTGCTCTCATAGGGGTGGCCCACACGGTGGCGCCCGGCCTTGCCCAGCGCCTCGTTAAATGCCTGATACAGTTTTTCGCGGTTGCCATCCTGCACCGGCAGGTTCATTACCCCCTGCAACAGCCGGGCATTCTGAGCCATGTGAGCATCGTAGACTTCATTGATCTCGCGTCGACTGTCGTGATAGTTGTACAACGCCAACAAGCTGGTGCCGAGCAGCATCAGCGCCATCACCCGCCACAATGTGCGCTGGCGCAACGAGCTCACAGCTTGGCCTCGACCAGATAACCGATACCGCGCACCGTGCGGATCAGGCCGTTGAACAGTTTCTTGCGCAGCTGATAGATGTTCACCTCCAGCGTGTTGCTCTCAGGCTCCTCGTCCCAGCCATACAGCAGCTGGGTCAACCGCTCACGGGTGAACACCTTGCCCGGTTGTGCCAGCAACTCGTGCAGCAGGCGATACTCCTTGGGCGTCAGTATCACAGGCACGCCGTTGTAGTGCACCTGCTGGGTGGCAGGGTCCAGGCTTACACCAGCGTGCTCGATCAGCACCTTTGCCCGCCCGGCGCTGCGCCTGAGCAAGGCGCGCAGGCGGGCCTTGAGCTCATTGAGGTCGAAAGGTTTGACCAGGTAGTCGTCGGCACCGGCATCCAGGCCAGAGATACGGTCCTCGGTCGCATCGCGCGCGGTGAGAATCAGTACCGGCAAGCTGTTGCCCCCTGCCCTCACCCGTCGCAGCAGCTCGATGCCTCCCAACCGCGGCAGCCCGAGGTCGAGGATCACCAGGTCGAACACTTCATGTTGCAGGGCATGCAGCCCGCTCAGGCCATCGCGCAGCCAGTCGAGGGTGTAGCCCTCTTGGCGTAACCCGTCGCAGATCCCCTCGCCCAGGGCGGTATCATCCTCAACCAGCAGCAGCCGCATGTTCAGTCCTGTTTGTCCTTGATGGCCTTGAGTAAAGCATCGATATCGCCACGCCGGCCCTGATCGGCCAGTTCGCGGCCTGGCCGTGGCGGCGCCTGGCGTGCTTTTTCCAGGGCAGCGGTGGCTTCAGCGTAGCGTTTTTGCCGGAACAGATGATCGGCCCAGAAGTAATTGCTGTCGATACCGTTGGGGTTTACTTGCAGCGCCTTGCGCAACAAGGTATCTGCCTTGTCGCTGTCACCGAACCCGATGGGCCAGCCCGGCACCTGGTCGTACAAGGTGCCCAGGCTGGTATACGCCGAGCCCTGTAGGGCATTGGGGTCGAGTTTCATCGCCTCTTCGAGGCTGGCCTTGGCCGACTTGACCTTGCCCAGCGCCCCCAGGCCGCCGGTGGCACCCGCCCAACTGCTGTTGATGATGCCCTCCCAGATCAAGGGTTCGGCCGAGCCCTGGTGCTGGTGGACCAGCGTAGAAGCATCGGCTGCCAGTTTCTCGAATGCCTCGGCGCGTTTGTCTTTAGGCGTCTGGTACTGGATCTGCGCCCAGCGCTGCTGCAAGTTAGCCAATTGTTGGCTGCCGGCCTGGTCCAGCGCCCAGGTGAACGGTGCAAACGCCAGCAGGCCGGCGATGAACAGACGTTTCATTTGATCGACTCCTTGGAATGGCTAGCAAGGTAGCGGCGGATCACCGGCAATTGCTTACGCAGTGCGCGGTCGACCACCCCGGGTAACATACCGTTGATGCGTACAAAGAGCTTTTCTGGCCAACCCAGGTAAAGCTCGCTGCGTTCTGACTGCACGGCCTTGAGCACAGCACGGGCCACATCTGCCGGGTCGTCCATGCCGACCTTCAGCGCCTGGTTGAGCGCCGTGGCGGCGGTGCTGTTCATCGCAGTACGGGTTGCCCGGGGGGCGGCGTACATGACATTCACCTGGGTATCCGCCAGCTCGCGGCGCAGCGCCTCTGAGAAGCCGCGCAGGGCAAACTTGCTGGCGCAGTAGGTGGCATAACCGGGGTAGCCGATCGAGCCGTAGGTGGATCCGACGTTGACCACTAGTGCCCTGGGTTGTGCGCGCAGCAGCGGCAGGCACACACGCGTCAGTTGCAAGGCGGCTTTGAGGTTGATGTCCAGCAACTCGTCCAGCGCCTGTTCGTCGATCTGGTCGAACAGGGCGAAACGGTTCACGCCTGCGGCATTGATCAGGACATTGACCCCGCCCATCTCCCGGGCACGGGCGAGCACCTGCTCACGCCCGCCATGGCTGCGCAGGTCGGCTGACTGCCAGAGCAGCCTGTCGTGATAACGGTTCATCAAACTGGCGAGCTTGCCCATCTGCCGGCTCACCGCCAGTACCCGGGCACCGGCTGCACACAGCTGCTCGGCCAGCTCCAGGCCGATGCCTCCGCTGGCGCCGGTGAGTATCACTACACACTCAGGCAAGCGCATGACGCACCTCTTGCAGGCCCGCACGCGGCAGCGCGTGGAACATGTCGGTGTACAGGCGGTAAACCACTTTGGCCGCATGAACTACAGCACGCTGGTCGTCAGCATCATCAAGGCGGTCCATCAACTGCCGGTAGGTGACCATGTGGTCCTGGTCCAGCGCACCATGGGAGCTGAGGTAGCTGAAGGCCCTGTCAGGCAACGCCAGCGTGCTCTGGATCGTGCCGGCCGCCTGGGTGGCCAGGGCAATGCTGGTGCCTTCGAGCACATTGACCATGCCAAACAGCCCGACCGGGTTGCCACGGGCAATCAAGTCGTAAAGGTAGGCGACCATCAGCTCGATCGGCAGTGCCGGGCGACCGTCACGCACCGCCTCCCAGTCGCCACCGCAGGCATTGATGTCATTGAGGACCCACTGCTCGTGGCCATACTCCTCGTCGATGTATTCGCACACGGCGCCGCGCAGCCATTCCAAACGTGAAGGCAGCCGCGCCCCGCACGCCATCATCAGTGGCACGGTGTGGCGTACATGGTGATATGCCTGGGTCAGGAAGGCCACGTAGCTGTCGAGGCTGACGTGCCCTGCCAGCGCGTCGCGTATGACCGGTACGGCAAACAGGGCCTGACGTTCCTGGGTGGTTTGCATTTGCAGGGTATCGAAAAAGGACATGGCAGACCTCACAACGGGATGTCGGATAACAGGGAGTGGTAACGCCGCAGGATGGCCTCGCGGCGCGGGCGGCCATTGGCGGTCAGTGTGTCGTCGGTACTGGACAAGGGGCACGGCAGGCGACGCCAGGCATGGACCCTGGCGTAGTCCGGCAGCAAGGCATTGCACTGCTGCACGGCCTGGTCGATGAGTGTGTCAGGGGTAGCGGGGTCCAGCGGCCAGAGCAATGCCAGGTTCTTTGGCAGGGCCTCGCCATGCACGAACGCCTGGGCAATCACGCCGCTCTGGGTCAGTTCGGCCTCCACCCACTCCGGGTTGACGTTGCGCCCGAAGCTAGTGATGAACTGGTGTTTCTTGCGGCCATCGAGGTACAGGTAGCCCTCCTCGTCGAAATGGCCAAGGTCGCCGGTGGCCCACCAGCTATCGCAGACGGGTGGTTCCTCCAGATAGCCGAGCAGCACCGAGCCCGCCACCAGTACCTCCCCGTCCTCGGCGATACGCACCTGCACATGGGGCAGCGGTTTGCCGACACTGCCTCGGCGGGTTGCGCCCGGGCGGTTCAACGCCACCACCGAAGCGCACTCGGACAAGCCATAGCCCTCGAACACCGGTAGACCAATCACTTCGGCGCGGGCCAGCAAGCTGGGCGCCACCCGGGCACCGCCGACCGCAACGAATCGTAGCGCCCCCACCCGCATCAGCCCGCGCTCGATGGCGGTGATCAGCCCCATCAACAGCTGCGGCACCAGAATCAGGCTCTGCGCGCCGCTCAGGGCGATGGCCCCCAGCAAACGCTTGAAATCGACCTGGCTGGCACCGCCCATGCCCAGTTGCGCCTGGGGGTATAGCAGCACACTCGCTCCGGCCATCAAGGCGGCGTAGACACCCAGGTTTTCCAGCAGCACACCCAGCGGCAGCACCGCCAGGTAACGCTGAGGTTCACTGGGTCGGCTGGCCACCTCCAACTCCCGGGCGACTCGCAACAGAGCCTCTACAGACAGGCACACGCCTTTGGGCTTGCCCGTGCTGCCGGAGGTGTAGGTGATCTTGGCGGTACCGGCAGGCAGCGCGGCAGCGGGCTGTGCCTCGCGAACCCAGAACACGTCCTGCTGAGCGAACCCCAGCTCGGCGAGCGTACCGTGCCATTGCGGGTCGCACAGCACATGGCAGGCACCACTCTGCTCGATGCAATGGCTGAATTGAGCAACACTGAAGAACGACGGCACGATTACACAAGGACGCTCGGCAAACAGCGCCGCCAGGTCCCAGAACAGCAGCTGCGGGCCATTATCCAGGGCCAGTACCAGCGGGCCGGGCGAGCGCCCGCGCAAGCTATGGGTGCGCAACCCCACTTCGGCCAGCAATTGCCTGAAGGTGAAGCACTCGGTCGCCCCTTGCACGGCAATTGCGTCAGCGTGATCGCGCGCAAACGTCACCAGCAGTTGATGCAAACGCTCCAGTTCATGCGGCATGGCCAGTCTCCCGAAAGGCCGTAGGCAACCCCAGGCGCTGGAACACCCCGGCCTTGCTCAAGGCATCGAAGCCATGACCGATGCTGCCGGCAAAGACTTGCGGATGCTGAGCGTAGTAGGTACCCCATTGGTCCAACTGCCCATTCAGCCGAGCCGGGTCAGCCGACGCCAGTACCGACGGTACCAACCCCAGGCGCTGGAAACTGTTGATCAGTGTCGTCGCGCCGGTGAACGCCACCCACTTCAGGCCGCGTGTGGCCAGAAACCAGGTCACCGCTATGATCATGATTCGCGCGCTACCGGCACTGAGCGAGGCCAGGTTGCCCACTTCGACCATGCACTCACGGCCAAGGGGGGAGCCCGCCACGCGTGAAACTGCAGCTTCCAGCGGCTCATCCAGATAGTGTTCGAGAAACAGAGGCCCGCTGTCGGCAAGGCGCAAGCCTGCGGCAGCAATCAGCCGGCCATGGCTGTCGTGCAGCGCCAGGAGTTCTGGCAGGTAATGGTGCACATCAGCATGATGCACGTTGGCAAAACACTGATGAATGAAGTGCTCAAGCTCATCGCGGCCAGGGTCCTTGTGCAAATGAAGCGACAAGTGGGCGTGATGATCGACGTGGCTGCCGATAGGCAATGGGAGCAGGCTGCTCCACTGAGACTGAGTCATGAAACTCCCCCGGTTTGGGCTTGATGGGGTGAGTATCAGTGCTCAATCTGAAGGGAATCTGAAGTCACGGATTCGACCTTGGTCGCAGTCCGGGTACTGACCGGTGGAGGCCGAAGCCAACGCGATAACGGCGGCCGCTGACTGACCTTTATCAATCACCCAGTGCTGTTCAAGCGTAGAACCGACACGATGGCCATTACCGGCCAGACTGATGCCAGGGCCACAGGGGAACCGTCAATGTTTACTGTCACGCTGATCAACGCGCTGGTCGTGATGTTGGTGGTGGTGATTCATTACGAATGCCTGCTACGCCTGAACGACTGGCTACCGCGGCTCAAGCTCTGGAGCCGGTTTCGCATCGTCATCGGGGTGTTCGGCGCGTTGGCGGCCCACGCACTGGAAGTCTGGTGCTTTGCCCTGGCCTATTACCTGATGGCCAATGCCAAAGGCTGGGGCACGCTGAGCGGCAACTTCGACGGCACGTTCATGGACTGCGTGTACTTCTCATTCACCACTTACACCACCATCGGCTTTGGCGATATCGTGCCAAGTGGCGACCTCAAATACCTGACAGGCCTGCAGGCGCTGACGGGTCTGGTGATGATCACCTGGACGGCCTCCTTTCTGTTTCTGGAAATGCAGAAGTACTGGAAGACCAAGTAGCGAAGCGTGACCCTACCAGCCCGGTAATTGACAACTGTCAAGCGCGCACAAGATGACGCGTTGAAACTAAACCTCCTTTGTACACCCCATAAAGTAAGGAGGCTTGCCATGGAATCCGCCGAAACACCCCGCACTCACGCCGCAGCGTCATTTCCTGCCACCGCCGGCGAACACTGGATCGAAGCGCTCGACAACGGCACCCATGTGCTGATCAGGCCTTTGCAGCCCAAAGACCGCCAGCGCGAGAAGAGCTTTATCGAACGCCTGTCGCCACAGTCGCGCCACTTCCGCTTCCTGTGCCAGCTCAAGGAGCCTGGTGAAGCCATGCTGGATCAACTGATGGTCATTGACCACGACCAGCACATGGCCTATTTGGCCCTCGCCCATGTCGACGGTGAACTGCAGGAGGTCGGTATTTCCCGTTACGCGACCCAATCGGGTAGTGAAGAATGCGAGTGCGCCGTCACCGTCCTCGATAGCTGGCAGCGTCACGGTTTAGGCACATTGCTGCTCCAGCACCTGATCGACCACGCACGTGCCCAGGGCCTGCGGCACATGTATTCCATGGACGCTGCGGCCAATGCAGCGATGCGCGACCTGGCTCAGGCAGCAGGGTTTACCAGCGTCAGAGACCCGGATGACCCAAGCCAGCTGATTCACCGGCTTTCGCTGGCCTGAGGCAATACCGCGGCGGTGGCCTCCGGCACCAGGTCGAGGTGCCTCTGGCACTGCCGCCGATCGGCTGCGGTCACCCCTCCCCCGGGCCTTTTTGCCCAGCCCCTGAGCCTTGCCCTCGCTTGCATGTTCATGAAAACCTCCAGTGCCGTGCTAGCGCACAGGGCCTATGGCAACCGTTTCCAGGTAATCGGGCACGCACACCGGCCAGCCGAGCTCAAGGCTTATCCGTCGGCGCAAGGTGTCCGCAGCATGCGGTTCGCCATGAATGACGTAGGTTTGCCGCGGTGGCCGGGTGAAACCGCGTAACCACTCCATGATTTCGTCCGCATCCGCATGCGCCGAGAGGTTGTCCATGGCAAACACCTGCGCCCGAATCGGCACGTCTTCGCCATGCAGGCGCACGCTGCGCGCCCCGGCCACAATATCGGCACCCCGGGTACCGCCCGCCTGAAAGCCAGAGAACAGGATGCTGTTGTGCGGATTGGGCGCCAGCGCCTTGAGGTGGTGCAACACCCGCCCCCCCGTCGCCATACCGCTGGCGGCGATGATGACTGCAGGTTCGTGCAACTGATCCAGGCGCCTGGATTCATCGACCGTGCGGATGATGTGCGTGCCTTTGCACATCTGCGCACATTCAAGCGCCGTCAAGCGGTGCTCACCTTTGAACTGCTGGTACAGGGCCGTGGCATCCATCGCCATCGGGCTGTTGAGATACACAGGTATGTCGGGTATCAGTCCGTCGCGCTTGAGCGTGTACAGGTAGTACATCAACAGTTGCGCACGGCCAATGGCAAATGACGGTACCAGCGTGATGCCATGGCGCAGCAGGGTCTGGTTGATCACATCCGCGAGGTAACGCTCCGGAGCCTGAGCAGGGTGCGATCGGTCACCATAGGTCGATTCCACCAGCAGCGCATCGGCCGCACCGATCAGCTCGGGCGCACGCATCACGGGGTCGTGCGGCCGCCCCAGATCGCCTGATGACACCAGCGTCTGGCCATCCACCGTCAGTTGTACGGTCGCCGCGCCGAGAATGTGCCCGGCACTGCGCAGCAACAGTTCGATACCGGGCGCGACCTGGGTGCGGTGGTGCAGCGCGACAGGCCTGAACAGGCGCAGTGCCCGTTTGGCATCCAGTTCGGTGTACAAAGGGCGAGCCGGCGAATGCCTGGAATAGCCATGACGGTTCGCATGCTCGGCTTGTTCCTCCTGCAATCGGGCGCTGTCGAGCAACAGAATTTCAGCCAAGGCACAGGTCGCCGGGGTGGCATATACGGGGCCGCTGAAGCCCTCGCGCGCCAGCACCGGCAGGTACCCGCTGTGGTCCAGGTGCGCATGCGTGAGCACCACCGCATCCACCGCCCGCAGTACTGCCGGCAGTGGCTCCCAGTTACGCAAGCGCAGTTGCTTGTAGCCCTGGAAAAGCCCGCAGTCGATCAGCACCCGTGTCGAATCACGCGTCAGCAGGAACTTGCTGCCCGTCACCGTGCCCGTACCGCCGAAAAAGGTCAGTTGCATGGCGTTGGCTCCCAGGTGTCGATCATGCAGGGATGAACGGACAGTACGCTGCACGGTGGATCGCTCAGCATACGTTCTGTGGTGTCGCCCAGAAGCTTGCTCAAACCCTTGGGCTGCGCTACCCCCAGGACCACCACGTCGATATCTAGGGCCGCCACCTGCTCCCGGATCACGTGCACTGCCGAGTGCGGGTCCATGTCTGTGAGCAGCACCAGCAGTTGTCGATACCGACCCATGGGAAACCTCCGGCCGCACGCGGCGATGGCAAGTAGCATCGATCTTCGAGCGCCCTACCCATCAGCGCTTGATGCGGATCAGAAAGTCATCACCTGCGCACCAACTTGATCAATGTCAGAACCGTACCGACGCCTCTCGGTACGCTACCTGGGCGGGGATGTCAGCGAAATTCTCCATGAGCTTGACCTCCACGCCTGAAAAAAAAGGCCCTTGCGGGCCTTGCACTTCAACCTTGCGAATGCTCGGGCGAGATCACCAGAACACTGCAGCTGAGCCGATGCAGAATCCGCTCGGCCGTACTGCCGATAAACCAGCCGATTCCATGATGGTGGTAGCTCCCCATCACCAGCACATCGATGTCATTGTTGTCCATGAACAGCGTCAGCACCTTGGTCGGGTCCCCCACCCGCAGGTGGCGGTGCTCGGCGGGGATCCCGTTGCGTTCGGCCAATGCCTGGAAGGCATCGGCCTGGGCCTCGTGAAGTGTTCGTGACAGGTTCGAATCGAACAGGAACGAATGTGCCCGGGCGTCGTCGGCGTCCAGGTACATGGAACCCATATCGTAGGCGTACAGCAGTTCGATCTGGGCGTTGCATTGCAAGGCCAGCTTGAGCGCTTCGCTGATGATCTGGTCGTTGAACCCTTCGAATTGATCCTCTGGGCGCGACAGATCAACTGCTGCAAGTATCCGGCGCGGCAAGGCATTGCTGGCGTTGTGAACCAGGTGCAACGGGATACGAGTGTCGCGTAACAACTGGACGTCGAGCGAGGTGAACATGGCGCGCATCCACCACGGTTCATGCTCGAGCCCCTTGATCAGCATGGCGAACGGCTGCTCACGCAGATGCGCCTGGATCTCGTCCAGCGGATGCTGCACCCACACCACCTCGGTGGTCACCGTCACGCCGCTGCGGCGCATCGACAATGCCTGGGTTTCCAGCCATTCACGGTGTTGCTGCACATAGCCCTCCCGCATGACCGCCAACGCCTGGTCGTTGACCAGGCCGGCAGTGACCAGGCCCTCAAGGTAGTCAAAGGCGACGATGTGCAATGGCATGCCCTTGGCTTTGGCCAGCGCCGCAGCACGGTCATAGACCGGCGTGCGGCGCATCAAGGGCGATGCGATCAGAAGAAGTCTTTGCGGATTGGTCATGGCACACCTCTACGGGCTCGATAAGTACCTCGATGATCTGCCAGCAGCACCTGTGCGGTTTGATGTTTATCAAAAGTCAGGCGCCACTCACCAACCCCTGCCACCGCTCGACGCAAAATTGACTCGGATCAAGACTTACCGGCTTTTTTAGCGCACGCTGTAGTTGCCAACAAAAATCAGCGATGCCCCGGAGGCATGCCATGGCACTCATGAAAGCGGCCATTTATGTCGAAAAGAACCGCATCGTGCTGGAAGACAAGCCCATCCCTGAGATCGGCCCGCTAGATGCGCTGATGCGCATCAGCACAACGACGATCTGTGGCACCGATGTGCATATCCTGCGTGGCGAGTATCCAGTGGCCAAAGGGCTGACCGTCGGCCACGAGCCAGTGGGTGTCATCGAAAAACTGGGCTCAGAGGTTCGCGGCTTCTACGAAGGGCAACGCGTCATCGCTGGCGCCATCACCCCAAGCGGCCACAGCAATGCCTGTCTGTGTGGTTGTGGCGCCCAAGACGGCGCCGGTACGGCGCATGGTTTCAAGGCCATGGGTGGCTGGAAGTTCGGCAATGTCATCGACGGTTGCCAGGCTGAATACGTTCGAGTGCCGGACGCAATGGCCAACCTTTCGCCCATTCCCGACAGTCTCTGCGACGAACACGTGCTGATGTGCCCCGATATCATGTCCACCGGTTTTTCTGGTGCAGAACGCGGGGGCGTGACAATCGGCGATACCGTCGCCGTGTTCGCCCTGGGCCCGATCGGCCTGTGCGCCGTCGCCGGCGCCAAAATGCTGGGCGCCACCACCATCATCGGCGTGGATACCGTGGCGGCGCGCATCAGCGTGGCACGCGAAATGGGTGCTTCACACGTGGTCGACTTCAAGCAAGGCAACGTGGTGGCGCAGATCATGGCGCTGACCGATGGCCGTGGCGTAGATGTAGCCATCGAAGCGCTGGGCACCCAGGCCACCTTCGAATGGGCACTGCGGGTGCTGCGCCCCGGCGGCACACTGTCCAGCCTGGGCGTGTACAGCGCCGACCTGCGCATCCCTTTGGATGCATACGCTGCCGGCCTTGGCGATTACCGCATCGTGACCACACTGTGTCCCGGCGGCAAAGAGCGGATGCGCCGGTTGATGGCGGTGGTTGCCAGTGGCCGCGTAGACGTTTCCCCCTTGGTCACCCACCGTTTCCGGCTCGATGATATCGAAGCCGCCTACGAATTGTTCGCCAACCAGCGCGACGGCGTAATGAAGGTGGCGATCACGCCCTGAACCTCGCCACGCCGTCGGAAAGGACGCCATTGCCCCCTATCGATAGGCAGTCCCTTGCTCATGCATGCACTGGAGGTTCCAATGAACGTCTACGTCGAGAAAAGCGCCAACGGCAATCGCTGTTGGGTACACATGGACGAGTGGCGGGTGAGTTTCAGCACATCCATAGAAGCCGAGCAGTTCGTAGGCGTGCTGACCGCCCGCCTCAACGCGCCTCATTCACTGAACAAGATCGCCACCGTCGCTCTCAGACCTGCGAAGGAGGCATGAAATGTCGGGCCTGACCGACTTTCAGCTGCTCGGGCAGCCTGCGCCAAAGTGCAAACCACCGCCCATTCATTTCAAACCACTGACATGCCGGTGCAGTGAGTGCCGGGTCAACGGCTTGTGTTTGCCCGCGGGTTTGCCCATGCACTGCAACAGTTATTTCGGCACACTGATCGGCCCTCGTATCCGGGTCAGCAAGGGGGCTGCGCTGTTCAGCGCAAATGTGCCCTTGAGTAGCCTGTATGCGGTGCACTCAGGCAGCTTCAAGACGAACCTGAACAACGCCGAAGGCCAGGGTGTGATCATCAACTTCTGGATGACAGGGGACGTACTGGGGCTCGATGCCGTAGCGACCGAGCTTCATGTCTGTGATGCCATCGCCCTGGAAGACAGCGAAGTGTGCCCGTTGCCCTATCATCGCCTGCAAGCCCTGGCGCGTAATTTCCCCATGCTGCAACAGAGCTTGAACCGCCTGATGAGCAGGGAGATTATCCGCGAGCATGAGCGCGTGCTGATGCTCTGCAACCTCTCTGCCGAGCAGCGGCTTGCCAGTTTCCTGCTGAGCCTTTCCCGCCGCTTCGTCAGCCGCGGCTATTCACCCCACGGTTTCATGTTGCGCATGTCTCGCGAAGACATCGGCTCCTACCTCGGGCTGCGCCTGGAAACCATATGCCGCTCAGTCGCTCACTTACGCGGTCTGGGTATCGTTAACCTGCACGGCCGGCAGGTGGAGATCCTCGACATGCCAGCGCTGATCGCGCTCGAACTGGGCTCCCCGGCCAGCTTTGCCATCGCCCCGGTAAAGGCCTGATGCTCGACCTGGTGAACTTGGCTCACGGGGCCGTGGCATTGGGCATCGGCATGCTGGTTGGCCTTGAACGGGAGCGCAAGAAGGTCAACAGTGAGGCCCCCGCCGCAGCGGGTTTGAGAACCTTCGCAATCACCGCCCTGATGGGGTATGTCTGCCATGTATTGGCTGGCCCGGTTCTGGTCGGCGTTGCATTGGTGGGCATAGCGCTGCTGTTGGCCATTTACCACCGCACAAAACCCGACGAAGATTCGGACATTACCAGCGCAATCGCCTTGCTGCTGGTGTTGGTGTTGGGAGGCCTGACAGTCGAACACCCCGAGCTGGCAACCGCCATCGGTATCGTACTCACCATACTGCTGGCCCTGAGGCGTGAGCTTCATCGTTTCGTGCTGCAGCAACTAAGCGAGGGCGAACTGCGCGATGGCTTGTTGCTCCTTACAGTAGCGCTGGTTGTGCTGCCGTTGACGCCGGACCGCTTCATTGGCCCCTACGGGGTACTGAACCCGCGGGTGATCTGCACGCTGGTCGTGTTACTGATGGCCGTCGGTGCGCTAGGGCATATCGGCATGCGCCTGCTGGGGCCACGCTATGGCCTGGCCCTGAGTGCGATCGCATCCGGGTTTGCCTCTGGCTCAGCGACCATTGCCGTGCTTGGCCATCAAGCACGAAGGCAGGACACGTTCATGCGCGCGTTCGCCGCTGCAGCGGTGCTGTCCAACCTCGCCACTCTTGTCCAGTTTGGTTTGGTGATTGGCGTTGTCGACGTGCGCTTGCTGCGCCCTTTCTGGCCATCTATAGGTCTCGGTATGCTGGTCACGCTCATTTACGGCGTGCTGTTGCTGGCGCCTTGGCGCCCTGTGCCAGTCTGCCCCACGACCAAGCCCGGCAGCGGTGCTTTCAGCCTGCTCACAGCACTGCTCATCACGCTAGCGATTACCTGCATTGCATTGTTCTCGGCGTTTCTGCTCGAGCACCTTGGTCACAAGGGGCTCAGCATTGCTGCCTTTATCAGTGGCTTGGGCGATGCGCATGCCGCAACTGCTTCGATCGCTTCGCTCGTTGCTGCAGGCCAGCTGAACAGTGCCGACCTGACGCTACCGGCAATGATGGCGCTCACAGGGAATACCATAACCAAATGCGTACTGGCTTGGAGCAGCGGCGGTTCTTTGTTCGCTCGCCACCTCATTCCGGCTCAGTTCATCATTCTTGGCACGGTATGGCTTGCATTTTTGATCTGATACATCAGTCGGAACGCTCCGAACGATTTGACACAGCCATGGCCGGCACATCCCGCCATTAGGCGCTCAGCATTCGAGGTACAGTTTTCAACCTCTGACACCAAGGTAACTGCTAACTCCTTGTCGGCAAGTCCTTCGCAGATGAGCGCCAAATAGTCCGTTGCTTTCACCAGGCCTGCACGCCTTTCACTGCGTCACCTCCCGCAACACCTCGTCCTTGACCACCGCCCCACCAATCGGCGCCTTCAGCAGCAGGAAGTACGCCACCGCCGAACACAACGCCACCACCGCGCTGATCATGAACGCCGTATTGAACGACCCCGAGTACTGAATGCTAAAGCCCGTAACGATCGGCGCGACCGACCCGGCAATATACCCACCAAAGTTCTGGATCGAACCAAACGAGGCCACCCGCGGGCTGTCGACGATGGTGTTGACGATCATCCACGCCGTGGCACTGGCCATGTTGATGCTGAACAACGCCAGGCACAGTAGAATCACACACCCGGTAAGCCCGGTGACGTACGACAGCGGCAAGGTAAACAGCGCTGCCAGCACCAGGCCGGTGATCACGCTGAACTTGCGGCTGCCGAGAATGCTCATGCCCCGCTTCACCAGCCGATCACAGAAGCGGCCGGCGACGATGGTCCCTACCGCACCAAAGCCATAGGCCAACGACACCACCCAGGCAGTCTTGTACAAGTCCAGGCCATGCTCGCGCTCAAAGTAACCGGGTAGCCAGGTCAGGTGCAGCCAGAGCATGTAGATCACGCCCATGAAACCCAGCACTGCGCCCCAGGTGCTGCGATGCTTGAACAGGTCGAGCCAGCCGGCAAAGTACGACACCTTGGGTGCTTGCGGGGCGGCGGCAGGTGCCACGTGCTCGGTGGGCAGCGGTTTGCCTTCGGCCGCCAGCTCGGCCAGGTACTGCGCCTTGCTTTTGTAGAAGGTCAGCCAGCACACCGCCAGCACTACGCCCAGCAACCCAGTGATGATGAACATGCCGCGCCAGCCGTAGTTGACCATCAACAGCGTCAACAGTGGAGGTGCCAGGCAAGGCCCGAGGCAGGTCGACGACCAGACGATGCCGGTAGGTGTGCCGCGTTCGTTGGCATCGAACCATTCCGACAGCGCCTTGGCTGCAGACGGGAACATCGGCGCCTCGCCGATCCCCAGCAGCACGCGCAGGCCCATGAAGCCGGCGAAGCTGTTGACCAGGCCGAAGGTGGTCTGGGCGACCGACCAGGCCAGCAACGATGCGCCGAGGGCGATCTTGCTGCCCAGGCGGTCGATGATCATGCCCATCGGTAACTGGGCGAAGGCATAGGCAATGGAGAACGCCGACAGCAGGATGCCCATCTGCGAGGGGCTGATCATCATGTCTTTCTGGATCGAGGTGTTGGCGATCGACAGCGCACTGCGGTCCAGGTAGTTGACGATACCGATCAACAGCAGGAACACCACCGTGATGCTCTGGTACTTCTTCAGTTTGTTCATTGCGTGGCCTTTATTATTATTGTTGCAGCGCGTTCAGCGCCTAGGCGATCCGTCATTGCTGTCGCGTTCATCCATGGTCGGTTACGGTTGGATCAGGGTTGCCGCGCGGTCACTGCCGCGTCGAGCAGGCCGCGGCGGCTGAGGCTGTCAATCAGCGAGCGCAGGCCGAAGTTCCACTGCGGCGCCTGGTCGCTGGTGGTCACCCGGTTGCTCAAGGCGCCCAGCTGCGCGCTGCTGATGGTGACTACGTCGCCAGGCTTGTGAGTGAAGCCATTGCCCGGTTGGTCGCGGTCTTGCTTGGGGGCGAACAGGGTACCGAGAAACAGCACCAGGCCGTCCGGGTACTGGTGATTTTCGTTGAGGGTCTGCTGCACCAGGTCGAGCGGGTCGCGGCTGATCTGCTGCATCGAGCTGCGGCCCGAGAGGATGAAGCCCTCCTCCCCTTCAACCCGCAGGTCGACTTCGGCGTTACGCACGTCATCGAGGCTGAAACCTTCGTCGAACAGACGCAGCAGCGGGCCCAGCGAGGTCGAAGCGTTGTTGTCCTTGGCTTTGGACAGCAGCAAGGCACTGCGCCCTTCGAAGTCACGCAGGTTGACGTCGTTACCAAGCATGGCGCCCTTGATGCTGCCGTCGCTGGACACCGCCAGTACCACTTCCGGTTCCGGGTTGTTCCAGCTTGATTTGGGATGGATGCCGATGTCGGCGCCGTGGCCCACTGCCGACAGCGGCTGGGCCTTGGTGAAGACTTCGGCATCCGGGCCGATGCCGACCTCCAGATACTGCGACCACAAGCCCTGCTCCACCAGCACGGCGCGCAACGCCTCGGCCTGGGCTGAACCTGGGACGATCTGTGACAGGTCGGCACCGATCCGGCTGGCCAGCGTGTCGCGGATCGCATCAGCCTTGGCCGGGTCGCCCTTGGCTTGCTCCTCGACCACGCGTTCCAGCAGGCTGGCGGCAAAGGTCACGCCGGCAGCCTTGACGGCCTGCAGATCGATCGGTGCCAGCAGCCAGGGTTTGCTGATGTCACGTTGGCGTGGATCGCTGTTGGCAAGCAGCGCCGGCAGCTCGGTCAGCGCATCGGCCAACGGCAGCGAACGCAGGTAAGCCACCGGGTCAGCCACTTCGAGCAGCGCCGAAACCGTGGCGACGTGGGCGCTGATGTCATGCACTGCGCCCTCCTTCACCAATACTACTGCCGGGCCTTGCTCGGGCAGCCATACCCGCCCTATCCAGCTGCCACTGTTACAGACGGCGGCATTGTGGCTCAACGGCAACGAAGGCTTGCTGTTCGATTGATCTGTCATGTCTCTACCTTTTTTGTAGTTGTCTATTAGTGACCAAGCGCGGCCACTTGCAATTGGGCGGCGAGCTGGTTGAGGTCTGCGACCAGAGTCGGCGCCAGGCTTACGCCCTGGGCCAGAGCCTTGCTGCGCAGGGCCAGGCCGGCTTGCCCAGGCAGGCGCACCGGGCGCTCCGGATCTACTGGGCGGCTGGCGAGGATCAGTTGGCCGAGGAAGCTGGTTTCGTCAGTAAACGCCTGTAGGCCGCCAAAGAAGCGCGGATCAATAACTACCGCAGTGGCCGACGCGCCCCATTGATCAGGGCAGTCCTTGCGGCCATGGCCGGCCAGGCCCGAGGTCAGTGCTTCGACCAGAATCGCCAGAGCGAAGCCCTTGTGGCCGAAGGCCTGGCCACCCAGCGGCAAGATGCTGCCCTGCGGGCGGGTGAAGAAGTCCGCAGGGTCATCACTCGCCTTGCCTTCGTTGCTCATCAGCACCGGGTGCGCCAGTTTGCTGCCGTTATCCCGGCATTGGCTGACCATGGCCATGGTCACGGTGGACATGCTCACATCCAGCAGGATCGGTTCGCCGCCGGCGGGGATACCGGCCGCAATTGGGTTCGGTGTGTAGATCGGGTCAACTCCGCCATGGGCACAGACCAACCCTACCGACGGATCGGAGGAATACACCATCGCGACCAAGCCACGGTCGGTGTATGGCTTCAAGTAGGCCGCCAGGCAGCCAATATGCGCAGCGCGGCGGACCACGGCGATGCCGATGCCCTGCGCGCTGGCCCCGCTGGCCGCACAGTCCAACGCACGGCTGACGCAGTACGGGCCGAGTACATAGTTGCCGTCGAACAGGCTGGCAACACCGCTGTCGGAGATCTGCTCCAGCGCTGCCGCCTGAGCCTTGACCTGGCCACTCAACATGCCGCCAATGTAGCGACTGACCAGATTCAGGCCATGGGTGCGATGGCCGAGCAACTCGCCTTCGAGCAGCACTCGGGTTACCACTTGGGCGACCTCCGCGTCGGCGCCGGCGTTTTCAAACAGGCGCTCGACAAAGGTGCTGAGCGCGTTCACTTCATAGCGGATGGCTTCGCTCATACGCTCAGTTCCCGGTTTGGTTGAGCGCTGCCGTGCTCGGCTGACCATCCACAAGGCGCTGAATGCCCAGCGGGTTGGCGTTCTGCAAGGCCGGCGGCAGCATGGCGTCAGGGATGTTCTGGTAGCACACCGGGCGCAGGAAGCGGTCGATGGCCAGGGTGCCAACCGAGGTGCCACGGGCATCGGAGGTCGCCGGATACGGGCCGCCATGCACCATCGCATCGCAGACTTCGACGCCGGTCGGGTAGCCGTTGAGCAACACTCGGCCCACTTTCACTTCCAGTGCGCCAAGCAGCGAGCCGTGGTCAGCCAGGTCTTGCTCATCCGCCAGCAAGGTTGCTGTCAGCTGACCGCGCAGAGCGTTCACGGCTTGCAGCAGTTGCTCGGCATCATCGACCCGAACCACCACAGTGCACGGACCAAACACCTCTTCCTGCAGCAGCTCGTCCTGCTCCAGCAGCAGGCTGACATCTGCCTCGAACAGCTGCGGCTGGGCCTGATTGCCCTGTTGCCGGGCACCGCTCAGGTGCTCGATACCAGGGTGCGCGAGCAACCTCTGCAGGCCTTTGTCGTAGCTGCGCAGGGTGCCGGGGTTGAGCATGGTCTGCGCCGGCTGATCAGCCATGTGCCCGCGCAACTGCTCGATAAAAGCGGTGAAGGCCGGCGAGCGAATGCCTAGTACCAAGCCCGGATTGGTGCAGAATTGCCCACAGCCCTGTACCACCGATGCGGTCAGGTCCTTGGCTAGCTGGGCACCGCGATTTGCCAGTGCCTTCGGCAGTGCCAGCACCGGGTTTATGCTCGACATCTCGGCAAATACCGGGATCGGCTGCGGTCGCGCTGCCGCCATATCGCACAACGCCCGGCCGCCTTTGAGCGAACCGGTAAAGCCCACCGCCTGGATACCCGGGTGTTTGACCAGTGCCTCACCCACGCCGCTGCCGAAGATCATGTTGAACACGCCCGCCGGCATGCCAGTGCGCTCGGCAGCGCGGATCAACGCTTCGGCAACGCGCTCGGCGGTTGCCATATGGCCGCTGTGGGCTTTGAACACGACCGGGCAGCCGGCGGCCAATGCCGCAGCGGTATCGCCTCCCGCGGTGGAGAACGCCAGCGGGAAGTTGCTGGCACCGAACACCGCCACCGGGCCAACGCCGATGCGGTATTGACGCAGGTCGGGGCGTGGCAACGGCGTGCGCGCTGGCAGCGCTTGATCAATACGAGCGCCATAGAAATCGCCACGGCGCAGGACCTTGGCAAACAGACGCATCTGGCCGCTGGTGCGACCCCGTTCGCCTTGGATTCGCGCGCTGGGCAGTGCGGTTTCCTGGCAGGTCAGGTTGACGAAGTCTTCACCGAGGGCATCGAGCTCGTCGGCGATCGCCTCAAGAAACTCTGCGCGGCGTACTGCCGGCAAATTGCGAAACGGTGGGAACGCGGCACTGGCCGCTGCCACGGCGTTGTCGACCTCGGTCAAGGTCGCTTGATGAAAGCCGCCCGCTAGCTGCTCGCCGGTATGGGCGTCGATGCTGTAGACCAGGGTGTCGCCAAGTGCGCTGCGCTGGCCGCCGATGAAGTTGAATCCGTTAACGTGCATAAAAAGTCGCCTCGAAAGATGAAGGGGGCTGGCAGTCAGGTCACGGCACCGATCTGCCAGGGCACGAACTCGTTCTGCCCGTAGCCGTGCTGTTCGCTCTTGCTGCGCTCACCCGAGGCGATGCGCAGCATCTGTTGAAAGATGTAGGCACCGCGTTCTTCGATGCTGGTGGAGCCGTCGGCGATGCCGCCGCAGTTGACGTCCATGTCCTCTTCCTGGTGCTCGAACACCCGGTTGTTGGTGGCCAGCTTGATCGACGGCGCAGGCGCGCAGCCGTAGGCCGAGCCCCGGCCGGTGGTGAAGGCAATCAGGTTGGCGCCGCCGGCGACCTGGCCGGTGGCGGAGACCGGGTCATAACCTGGGGTGTCCATGAACACCAGGCCTTGAGCGCGCACCGGCTCGGCGTATTGATAGACGTCGACCAGATTGCTCGAGCCGGCCTTGGCCACCGCGCCGAGGGATTTCTCCAGAATGGTGGTCAGCCCTCCTGCTTTGTTACCCGCCGAAGGGTTGTTGTTGAGCTCGGCGTTCATGCGCTGGCAGTAGTCTTCCCACCAATGAATGCGTGCGATCAGCTTCTCGCCGACCTCACGGCTCACCGCCCGGCGCGTCAGCAGGTGCTCGGCGCCATAGATCTCCGGTGTTTCCGACAGGATCGCGGTGCCGCCGGCCGCGACCAGGCGGTCAACGGCATTACCCAGTGCCGGGTTGGCGGTGATCCCGGAGTAACCATCGGAACCGCCGCATTGCAGGCCAACGACCAAGTGCCGCGCACTGACTGGCTCACGTTTGACCCGATTGGCGTCGGCCAGCAGCGTCTTGACCTGCTCGATGCCGGCGGCGATGGTCTTTGAGGTGCCGCCGATGCCCTGGATAGTGAAGGTGCGCAGTTGCTCGCTGGCTTTCAGGCCCTGGGTTTCCAGCAGACTCTCGATCTGGTTGGTTTCACAGCCCAGACCAATGATCAGCACAGCGGCGAAATTGGGGTGTATCGCATAGCCTGCCAAGGTACGGCGCAACAGACCCAGCGCTTCGCCACTGGGGTCCACTGCGCAACCGGCACCGTGGGTCAGGGCGACCACACCGTCGATATTCGGGTAGTCGGCCAGCGCCTCGGGGTGGATATCGCGGCGGAAATGATCAGCCACTGCCCGGGCGACGGTTGCCGAGCAATTCACCGAGGTAAGGATGCCAATGTAGTTGCGTGTGGCGACGCGGCCGTCGCCGCGCACAATCCCCTGAAACACTGCTTCAGTAGCAGCCAGGCTGCGTGCATCGACGCCAAAGGCATAGTCGCGGGAGAAGTCGCCCATCTGCACGTTGTGCACATGGACGTGATCGCCAGGTTCGATGGTTTGCGAGGCGAAACCGATGATCTGGCCGTAACGGCGCAGTGGCTGGCCCTGCTCCAAACGCTCGGTAGCGACTTTGTGCCCCGACGGGATGGGTTGGCGCACGGTGATCGCTTCGCCATCCAGCTCAAGGCCTTCAGGCAGCGCCTGGCGTGCAATCAGGACGTTGTCCAGCGGGTTGAGGCGGATGACCGCAGGGTCGGCGCAGCGGGCAATCAGTTCCATGGGACCTCTCAGGGTACGGCTGACTTCTTGTTATGGCGTCGCCCGTTTGCTGCCGGGCGAATCTGCCACCACTGTATGAAGCCTTACCGATAATTCCCAATGAGATGAACCGATCAGCCGATAACCTGGGGTTATCAATACGTCAAATCGCCCATCGTTTAGAAATCGCTACCGCTGCCCTCCTCCATGCGCCGCTGCTGGGCAAACTCCAGCAGGATATCGATGAATTCTCGCGCAGAGCCGGTTGGCGGCTGATCCTTACGGGTGATCACGCCGTACTCCAGCGGCGATAGATGCAGCGGGCTCTGCAGCTCCTTGAACAGGCCGCTGCTCAGCTGCGCGGCAACCATCGAGCGCGGCAGCATGGCGATCATCGGTGCCGACTGCAGCAGTTGCAGGAACATCGGCATTGAAATGGTCTCAACGCTATCGGCGGGTGTGGCAATGCCGGCCACCTTGAAGGCCTGCTCCAGCCGCCCGCGCAGCGGCGTACCCAGCGGGTACAGTACCCACGGCCAGTCCGCGAGCGCCTCGAGCGGCGTGCTGGCCAGCTGGTTGAGCGGGTGACTGCTGTTGACCACCAAGGCAAACGGTTCAGGTTCCAGCGGCTGAAAGTCGAACACCTGGCTGAAGCGCTCCTCGGTGAAACGGCCGATCATGATGTCGAGCTTGTTCTGCTCGAGCATCGTCAGCAGGTGGTCACTGGAATGCTCCACCACCTCGATCGACAGCAACGGGCTACGTGCTTTGATCGCAGCAATGGCCTGCGGCAGCACCCGCGGCGTCGAGGCAAAAATCCCGCCCACCCGGATAAACCCGTGGCCGCCCTTGCGCAGGCGGTTGAGCTGGTCGACAAACTGCTGCGACTCGGCCAATGCGCCTTGGGCGTACTTGACCACGTATTCGCCAAGCTCGGTCGGCGGCATGCTGCGCGGCAGGCGCTCGAACAGAGCAAAGCCAAACTGCTCCTCGAGATCGCGCAGCATCTTGCTCAACGCCGGCTGGCTCAGGTTCATCAGGTTGGCGGTGGCGTGCATGTTGCGGGTACGGGCCAGGCTGTCGATCAGCACCAGGTGTTTGAAGCGCAGCCAGTTGCAAAAGCTGGAGTGGATGATGTCGGACGGCATCAGAAAACGGCCTCAGGCAGGTAGACAAACATGGCTATTGTGGGGCTCGCAGGTACTGCAGCAACGTTTCCAGTGCCACCGAGCGCGGCCGTGAACGCAGCGTCAGCAGGCCCAGGTTGGCCAGGCTGATCGGCAGCTCCACCGGCAGGATCGCGACCATCCCGTACTGGGCGTAATGCGCGGCGACATCGTTGGGCACCACGGCGATCATGTCGGACGCCTCCAGCATGGCGGTGGTCGCCAGAATCGACGCAGTCTCGACGATGTCCAGCGATTGCACCATCCCCCCGGCCTGCAGCGCACTTTCGACCCGCCGCCGCATCGGGCTGCCGATCGGGTGCAGGATCCACGTCAACGCGACCAGATCAGCCAGCTGCAATGTGCTCGCTGCCGCCATCGGGTGGCCAGCGCGGGCGATCACGCGCATCTGCTCACCGCCCTCGAACAACTCGATATTGAGGTCCTGGCTGTCGCTCTGATCCGGCAAGCGCCCCACCACCAGGTCGAAGTCACCACGCAGCAACGCCGGCAGCAAGGTATCGCTGGTACCCACTTCAAGCGAGATGCGCACCTTGGGGTGGTCGCGCTTGTAGGCCAGCACGGCCTTGGTCAGCAAGCCCGGCACCGGCCCCATTACGCTGCCGACCCGCACCAGCCCGGCGGCGCCACGCGCAAGCTCGGCGATCTGCGCCTGGGCGTGCTCGAACTCGTGCAGCGCACTTTGCGCGTAGCGAATCATCACCTCGCCGTACAGGGTTGGCTGCATGCCACGCGGCAGGCGCTCGAACAGGCGCACTTCAAGGCGCTCCTCGAGCTGTTGCAGCAGCAGGCTCGCAGCAGGCTGGGTGGTGTGCATGGCCGCAGCAGCGCGGCGCAGGTTACCGAACTCGCCCAAAGCGTTGAGCAGGGTTATCTGACGGCTGGAGATCTTCAGCGGGCCAAGACTGCGCGGCGCCTGCGAGGTGTCTGCTGGGGTCTGAGGCATATCAATTCTGATATCCATAGTTAGGAATTGGCGATTATGCCTGTATCGCTCGGCAACCTACAGTCAGGTCTCCAGAGGTAACCCAGAACAAGAGACCGCCATGAGCATACGCATTACCCACCTGAGCGTTCGCGACATTCGCTTCCCGACTTCGCTGTCACTGGACGGCTCCGATGCCATGAATAGCGCGCCTGACTACTCGGCCGCCTACGTCGTGCTGCACACCGATGCCGGCGAGCTCGAAGGCCACGGCTTGACCTTCACCATTGGCCGCGGCAACGAGATCTGCGCCGCTGCCGTGCAGTCGTTGGCGCCGCTGATCGTCGGCCAGACCCTGGAAGAGATCACCGCAGACATGGGTGGTTTCTGGCACCGCTTCACCGTGGGTGACAGCCAACTGCGCTGGCTGGGGCCGGAAAAAGGCGTCATCCACCTGGCCACTGCCGCCATCGTCAACGCCGTGTGGGACTTGTGGGCCAAACATGAAGGCAAGCCAGTGTGGAAGCTGCTGGCCGACATGAGCCCCGAGCAACTGGTCGCGTGCCTGGACTTCAGCTACGTCACCGACGTGCTCACCCCGGAAGAAGCCATCGCCCTGCTCCGCCGCCAGGTGCCGGGCAAGGCCCAACGCGAGGCGCAGATGCTCCGCGAAGGTTACCCCGGCTACACCACCGCGCCCGGCTGGCTCGGCTACAGCGAAGAGAAGATGCGCCGCCTGGCACGTGAAGCGGTCGAGGACGGCTGGACCCATATCAAGCAGAAGATCGGCGCCGACCTGGAAGAAGACATTCGCCGCGCCAGCATCCTGCGTGACGAGATCGGCTGGGAGCGGACCTTGATGATGGACGCCAACCAGGTCTGGGGCGTCGAGGAGTCTGTCAGCAACATGCGCCGGCTGGCAGCCTTTGCCCCGCTGTGGATCGAAGAACCAACCAGCCCCGATGACATTCTTGGCCATGCCACGATCCGCCAGCGCATCGCGCCGATTGGTGTCGCCACCGGCGAGCATTGCCACAACCGGGTGATGTTCAAGCAGATGTTCCAGGCCGGCGCGCTGGACTTCTGTCAGCTCGATGCAGCACGCCTGGGCGGCCTCAACGAGGTGCTGATCGTGCTGCTGATGGCTGCCAAGTACGACGTGCCGGTGTGCCCGCACGGCGGCGGTGTTGGCCTGTGCGAGTATGTGCAGAACATCGCGCTGTTCGACTACATCGCCGTTTCCGCCTCGCTGCACAACCGGGTGCTGGAGTACGTCGACCATCTGCATGAACACTTCATCGACCCCGTGGTGATCCGCCGCGGCCGCTACATGCCGCCGCAGCGCCCGGGCTACAGCATTGAAATGCACGCCGAGACCCTGGAGCGTTACCAGTATCCCGACGGCGCAGTCTGGCTGGACATCCAGCGTGGTTGATTGACCTACTGCAGCGCGACGCACCACCGCGGCGCGCTGTTACTTATAGCTTTCGGGGAAAAAACAATGACAATCCTCACACAACCGACAGCGGCTGCCGCGCCTGCTGTTGCGGCTGATCAGCGCCTGAACAGCCTGCTTTTGCGCAAACTGATGCCACTGCTGGTCATCGTCTATGTAATGAGTTTTCTCGACCGTACCAACATCGCCTTGGCCAAGGCCAGCATGGGCGTTGACCTCGGCTTGTCGGCTGCTGCGTATGGGCTGGGCGCGGGTCTGTTCTTCCTGACCTACGCCTTGGCCGAGGTGCCGAGCAACCTGATCATGCAACGGGTCGGCGCGCGCTTCTGGATTACACGCATCATGATCACCTGGGGCCTGCTGTCTGCCGGCATGGCTTTCGTCGAGGGTGAGACTTCGTTCTACGTCATGCGCCTGCTGCTGGGCGTCGCCGAGGCGGGACTGTTCCCCGGCGTCATGCTCTACCTGACCTACTGGTTCGACCGTGAGCAACGCGCCCGCGCCACGGGCTATTTCCTGCTCGGCGTGTGCCTGGCCAACATCCTCAGCGGGCCGCTGGGCGGTGCCTTGCTGGAAATGGACGGCGTGCTCGGCTGGCATGGTTGGCAGTGGTTGTTCGTGCTAGAAGGCTTGCCCGCCGTAGCGCTGGCGTATGTCGTCTGGAAAAAGCTGCCCGATGGGCCGAGTTCGGCGCCGTGGTTATCGGCCGCTGATGCGCAGGACATCGAGCGCCGGCTGACGGCTGAACGTGCCGCTGCACCGCAGCAGAGCAAGCTGTCGCAGATGTTTCGCGACAAGCAGATCTGGCTGGCGATCGCCGTGTACTTTGTGCATCAGATCACTATCTACACCGTGATCTTCTTCCTGCCTGGGATCATCGGCACTTACGGCGCACTATCGCCCTTGCAGATTGGCCTGCTCACGTCAGTGCCGTGGATCGCTGCTGCAATTGGCGCGGCAACCCTGCCACGCCTGGCCACTTCACCAAACCGTTGCCGCACGCTGCTGTTCTTCGGCCTGCTGACCATGGCCGCCGGGCTGCTGCTGGCTTCGGTAGCCAACTCGTTCATTGGCCTGATCGGGTTCTCGCTGACGGCATTGATGCTGTTCGTGGTGCAGTCGGTCATCTTCGTCTTCCCCTCCAGTCGCTTGAGCGGCAATGCGCTGGCTGCCGGGCTGGCATTTGTCACGACCTGCGGTTTGCTCGGGGGCTTTGTCGGCCCATCGGTAATGGGCTTGATCGAGCAAGCAACCGGCAGCACCCGCAATGGCTTGTGGATCATTGCTTCGATGCTGGTTCTGGCTGCGCTGCTCAGCATGCGCCTGCGCCAGGGTCAGGAGCAGTAACCGCCATTGGTCGGGGAACCGCCCTTTGCAAACGACTGCTACCCGCCCACAGCGCTCATAACTACTGAGGGTGGTGCAACGGCGTCACCCCTCACTCCTGTGCTTGGCCTGCCTGCTGGCAGGCCTTTTTTATTCAGCCGAGGGAATGATCATGCGCGAGCAACTGATAATGGGTGGCGGCAGTGTTGAAGACGATTGGCCAGAATTGGTCCCGGACCGCCCCGATGGGCAGGCAGACGACCCGGATGCTGACCCTAACCTGACCGACCCGGACGAGCGCCCTGGCGTCCCCGCCAGTGATCCTGAATCAGGCGCGTGACCTGGCCGTAGACTTCCAGCAGACAAAACAAAGCCGCTCCCAATCAGGAGCGGCTTTGCTCAGACAGCCCGACAGTAACTACTGGCTACCGCTTGTTCAGGCAGTAGGCAGCATCGACTGGTTGGCACCGGCACTGGAGGCAGGTTTGCCACCCGATGGCCTCCAGCTCACTTCACTGATCCCGTATCGTTCGGCCATGGGCCTGCTGACCTTGCGAATCTTTTCACGACCAAACTTGGGAATAATGCCAATACCGGCGTCACAACTAGCCCAGTGCCAAGCCTCGGCGTTATCCATCCGATCCAGCCGGATGATGAAGCTGCGCGTTTTACCGTGCAGCTTGTAATCGACGATATAAAGCTCTGGGGTAGGCATCGCAGGGGGCCTCCTCTTCTCCATGGATGACAACTAGTGGAACCGGTGGGATCACGAAGATTCAAAATTTTGTCGAACAAAGCACATAAACGGTTTGCGGCGACCCCGCATGCGTTCAGGCACCGGCAGGGTCGAGCTGCAGCAGCAGGCCGAATCCACCCAGCAAGACCCAGAAAATCAGGAACAACCACGGCGTCCGGATCGAAAACATCAGCGATTTGCGGTAACCACGATGGGTTGACTCAGACTCGCTGAACAACGGCCAATCATCGTATGCAAAGCCCATGCTTGGCTCGTTGTGCAACAGGTGACTTTGCTTGAAATGCCAGTGGTCGATGATGCTGTACGAGGCGCGAATTCCAGGCCAGGCGTTGAGTGAGCTGATGATGCCCAGCAATGCCAAAAACGCAGGCACAACCAGAGTAAAAAGCCTGCCCCAGCTGGGATTGCCGTTGGCCATACAGGACGCATAGGCAATTACCAGAAAAGACTGTGCCGTCAGATAAGCATCTGTGCGGTTGGCAAGAATCGTGGTCTCGAACTGGATTTCTCGGCGGTAGAACTCCAACCGCTCGCGGGGGGTTTCGAATGTTACCCCCTGCGGCGGCGGAACAAGATCCTCGCTGGTGACCGATGTGATGATGCGTTCCGTCATTACTACTCCTCTCAGCTGCTCGCAGCGGGTCCAAGCCGCCCATTGGTTACCGGGTCTGTGGCAACACCTGGGGTCAATACGACCTTGCGGCAGCGTTCTTGCTGTTCGTCGAACATCTCATAGCCGCGCACTGCATCTTCCAGGCTGAGGCGATGGGTGATGATTGCTTCGGGATTGAGCCGTCCTGCTTCGATATGTTCGAGCAGTTCAGGCAGGAAACGTTGTACGTGGGTTTGGCCCATCTTGAAGGTCAGGCCTTTGTCGAATGCATCACCGAACAAGAAGCCATGGATGAAGCCGGCATATACGCCGGGCACACTGACTACGCCACCACGGCGCACTGCTGCCATGCACTGGCGCAGCGCCTTGCCGTTGCTGCCTTCAAGCTTCAGCGCAGTCAGTACCGATTCAGCAGTACTGCCCTTGGCCTCAAAACCCACTGCATCAATGGCCGCGTCAACGCCGCGCATGCCTGCGGTCTGGCGAATAATGGTGTCAGCAGGATCGTCGTCATGATCAAAATCGATCGGAATCACGCCGTAGGCGCGCTTGGCGTAGTCAAGTCGATAGGCATGTTTGTCGACCATGAAAATCTGCTCGACCCCAAGCATGCGTGCGCACGCAGCACTCAGCAGTCCTACCGGACCTGCCCCATAAATAGCCAGGGAAGAACCCTGGCCAACTCCCGCATTGGTCACTGCCTGCCAGGCGGTGGGCAGAATGTCTGACAGGAACAGAACTTTGTCATCGCTCAGCGTGCCTGGGACCTTGAAGGGGCCGACATTGGCTTTCGGCACCCGTACATACTCGGCCTGGCCGCCGGGAATGCCGCCATACAGGTGGCTATAGCCAAACAAGGCTGCACCGGAGGGGATCAACTTCTTGTTGAGGATCGCCCCGCGTCCGGTATTGGTCGTCTCACAAGCGGCAAACAGGTCATTTTGGCAAAAGAAGCAGCTGCCGCAGGCAATCACGAACGGGATGACAACACGATCTCCACGCTGAACCGCGGTGACTTCGCTGCCAACGTCTTCAACAATCCCCATGAACTCATGGCCGAGAATATCGCCCTCTTCGAGCGCAGGTATCCTGCCGTGATACAGGTGCAGATCGGAGCCACAGATGGCAGTGGCGGTTACTCGCAGCAGAATGTCGTCCTTCTCTTGAATGCCAGGGTCAGCAACAGTATCAACCCGGACATCTCCAGCGCCGTGAAAGGTCAATGCGCGCATATTTGTCGCCTCCAAGTGCAGCTGCTTAGTAGTTACGAGCCGGCCCAAATGGGATCGGCTCCATCAACATTCGCTGCGACTGACCAGCGGCGCCAAATACCGCCCTGCAAGATTTCAGGCGTGAACGCTCCATTGAACCGAGTCGATACTGATCGGCAGCTCATCGATAGTGTGGATCAGGCCGCCCGCTATTGCCTCCTCAGCACTCAAGATGCGTGGTTTGGCCAGCAAATAGTGCTCTATATCCAAGGGTTGCTCAGCGCCAGCCGTGCGCTCCGCAACTATTTGCGCGTAGAACTGCAAGTCGTAATCGAGGCTCATGGCGTACTCGGACATACGTGCGTGGTCGACTGAGCCGTGCAGCGTCCAGTGGAATGGGTGAAACAGAAACTTGCTCATGCGGCAGGCCGTGCGCTGTTCACCCGCCAGAAACAGAATATTGCCCATCGATTCGACCGTGCCGAGGTTGTGCGTATGCACCAGTACCGGCAACGAGCGCAGAAAGTTGTACAGCGTGAAACCGTAACTGCAGTCACCGCCCATGGTGGCGATGTTCAACTGAAGGGTTTGCGCGCCTTGGTTGAGGGCTCGCGAACAGGTATTGATCAGGTTACCGCAGGTCGAAGATGTGATCGGGCCGGTGAAGTGAATGATGTGACGGGCCATGCGTGCCTCCGGAGGTGGCGGGCATTGGATGCCGGTGCATATATCAAGGTGGAATCGTCAAGCGCGGCAAAGTTCAAAATTGCTGGTGGCGCTGCGTACCAAGGCGCCCACTGGTCAACCCACGCTGAACCCTGACGCTCACGCAGAGGTCGCAGTAAAAGACCGATTCTGCACAAGGACTCCACCGTGAGCGACATTCGCATCGGCATATCCGGATGGCGTTATAGCCCCTGGCGCAAGGACTTCTACCCGGAAGGCCTGCGCCAGAAGGATGAACTCGCGTTTGCGTCACGAGCAGTCAACAGCATTGAAATCAACGGCTCTTTCTACGCGCTGCAAACCCCAGCACGATATGCACAATGGCGCGATGAAACACCAGACGACTTCATCTTCTCGGTCAAGGCCCCGCGCTATATCACCCATACCCGCCGGCTCAAGGATATCGAAGAGCCGCTGGCGAATTTCTTCGCCTCCGGTCCACTGATGCTGGGTGCCAAGCTTGGTCCGATGCTGTGGCAGTTCCCGGCCACGATGAAGTTCGATGAAGAACGCTTCAAAGCTTTCTTCGAGCAGCTCCCGCGCGATCGCCGGGCCGCCTGCCGCTGTGCCGAGCAGTGCGCCGAACGCCTGCGCGGCAATGGCGCGACCGCCATCAGCGGTAATGTCCCTTTGCGTTACGCCATCGAGATCCGTCACGAGAGTTTCCTCTGCGCCGCCTTCATCAAACTGCTGCGCAAACACAACATTGCCTTGGTTGTCGCCGACAGCGCCGGCAAATGGCCCTATGTCGAAGACGTGACCGCAGATTTTGTCTATATGCGCCTGCATGGCGATGTCGAGCTGTACAGCAGCGGCTATACCGCAAGCGCCCTGCGCCGTTGGCGCCAGCGCATCGAAGCCTGGAGCCAAGGTGGCCAGGCGCAAGACGCTCGTCTGGTGGTGCCCGGCGCACCGCGCAAGCGCGCCCAGCGCGACGTCTACTGCTACTTCGACAACGACCAGAAAGTCCATGCCCCTTATGACGCACGGCGTCTGTTATCCAAGCTCAAGCTCGATGGCGAACTGGTCACCGAGCCGGGCGTCGAACCGCAGGTGGATCTATGAACCAACCGCTACACGAAGCGCGCTGCAGCGTCGGCAGCGTTACTGCCGTGCATGGCCTTAACGTGCTGACGATCAACGTGCACAAAGGTTTTACCTTCTTCAATCGGCGCTTCATCTTGCCCGAGCTGCGCGAAGCGGTACGCAGTACCGGCGCCGATCTGGTGTTTCTGCAAGAAGTACATGGTACTCATCTGCAACATGCCGAGCGCCATCCGACCTGGCCAACCACGCCACAATACGAGTTTCTTGCCGACAGCATGTGGTCGCAGTTCGCCTACGGGCGCAATGCGGTGTATCCCCATGGCGACCACGGCAACGCGTTGCTGTCCAAATTCCCCATCGTCGAGCACCGAAATCTGGACGTCTCGATTGACGGTAATGAAGAGCGCGGCCTGCTCCACTGCCGCCTGCAGGTGCCTGGCCATGATCAGGTGCATGCGGTGTGTGTTCATCTGGGCCTGCGTGAGGCTCACCGCCAACGCCAGGTGCAGCTGTTGCTGGAATTGCTCGACAGCTTGCCGGCCAAAGCGCCGGTGATCGTCGCCGGCGACTTCAACGACTGGCGCCTCAAGGCCGACAGCGTGCTCAGCGAGCACCTGGTCGAGGCCTTTGGCGACCGCTTCGGCATGCCTGCGCGCAGCTTCCCGGCACGCCTGCCGCTGCTGCGGCTGGACCGCATCTACCTACGCAATGCCCTGCCGCGCTCGGCGCAGGTGCTATCCAAATACCCATGGTCGCATCTGTCCGACCATGCCCCCCTGGCCGCGGAGATCAGCCTATGACGTTATCCTGGACTGAAGGCAACACTGTGCAGTTGCTGATCAATGGCGAGGAGTTTTACCCCCGTGTCTTCGAGGCAATGGGCCAAGCGCAGGAGGAGATCCTGCTCGAGACGTTCATCATCTTCGATGACAAGGTTGGCCAGCAGCTGCAGCGGGTGCTGATCGAAGCTGCCCAGCGCGGCGTGCGTGTCGAGCTGGTGGCTGACGGCTACGGCACCGGCGAGCTGCCTGATGCGTTCATCGCAGCGATGACCGAAGCGGGTGTGCGCTTCCACGCCTTCGATCCGCAGCCGAAAGTGGCTGGCATGCGCACCAACCTGTTCCATCGCCTACACCGCAAGATCGTGGTGATCGACGCTGAGCGGGCGTTCATTGGCGGGATAAATTACAGCGCCGATCACCTGGGCGACTTCGGGCCGATGGCCAAGCAGGATTACGCGGTGGAAGTCACCGGTCCCGTGGTCGCCCAGGTGCACGCCTCGAGTATCAGGCTGATGAAGCCGGTGCTGGCCGAACCCAAGCGGGTCAAGCCGGTGACCGAGCCGGCGGGGTCGGTGCGCGCGGTGCTGGTCGAGCGTGACAACCGCAAGCACCGCAACGATATCGAAGAGCAGTATCTGCAGGCCATACGCGGTGCGCGCAAGCGCATCCTCATCGCCAATGCGTATTTCTTCCCCGGCTACAGGCTGTTGCGCGAGCTACGCAATGCGTCTCGCCGTGGCATCGAGGTAACGCTCATTCTGCAAGGGCAACCAGACATGCGTTGGGTGCGCGCGCTGTCGCGGTTGCTCTACAACTACCTGCTGCGCGACAACGTGCGGATTCACGAATACTGCCAGCGCCCATTGCACGGCAAGGTTGCCCTGGTCGATGACGAATGGTCGACAGTCGGCTCGAGCAACCTCGACCCGCTGAGCCTTGCGTTCAATCTGGAAGCCAACCTGCTGATCAAGGATCGTGCGTTTAACCAGCAACTGTACGAGCACCTCAGCCAACTGGCCGGCAATCACTGCAAGGCCGTCACCCTTGAGCGGATGATTCGTGGCTACTGGTGGCGAGCGCCATTGATTTTTGCCGGCTTCCACCTGACCCGATACTTTCCGCGGATTGCCGGGGTGCTGCCAGCCCATCGGCAACGCCTGAAATCGCTGCAACCTGAAGTCAGTACCCAAGGTGAACTGCGTGAGGGCAATACCTGATGGAACGGAAAACCTGGCTCACTTGGGGCAAGCGCCTGTTCACCCTGCTGTTCATGCTGATGATCCCGGTATTGCTGTACTACCTGGCGCGCAACCTCGACTGGAATGAAGTCCGTCAGTCGCTGCTGGCCTACAAGCCTGGCACGTTGATCGTCGGTTTGGGCCTGGCCCTGTGCAGTTATCTGGTGTTCGCCAGCTACGATCTGCTCGGGCGCGCCTACACCGGCCACAAGCTGCCTGCTCGGCAGGTGCTGCCGGTGGCCTTCGTCTGCTATGCGTTCAACCTCAACTTCACCACCTGGGTCGGCGGCGTCGCCCTGCGCTATCGCCTGTACGGGCGTCTGGGCCTGGATAACGCCACCATCACGCGCATCCTCACCTTGGGTTTGCTGACCAACTGGATGGGCTACATGCTGCTGGCCGGCAGCGTGTTTGCCATGCGCCTGGTCAAGCTGCCTGAGAGCTGGTCGGTGGGTGCCACCGGGCTGCAGCTCATCGGTGTGCTGATGATCGCCGTATCGGTCGGCTACGTGCTGGCCTGCGGTTACGCCAAACGCCGCACCTGGCATATCCGCAAGCACGAGATCACCCTGCCCTCGCTGCGCCTGGCGCTGTGTCAGGTTGCCTTGGGCGCCAGCAACTGGGCGCTGATGGCGGTGCTGATCTACTGGCTGCTGCCGGGTGATCTGTTCTACCCGTCCATTCTCGGTGTATTGCTGATCAGCTGTGTGGCGGGCGTGGTGGCGCACATCCCGGCCGGGCTCGGAGTGCTGGAAACGGTGTTCCTGGCCCTGCTGCAAGGCCAGCTCAGCCAGGGCAGCCTGGTCGCCGGACTACTCGGCTATCGCACCCTGTACTACCTGATACCGCTGGTGCTGGCGGTGATCGCTTATCTGATTCTGGAGAAACGCGCCAAGGCCCTGCGCCAGCAGGACAAAGCGCAATTGCACAAAACCTGAGCGTCAACAAAAGCGGCCGACCGTAAAGGCCAAGGCCCGGGAGACAAACCATGTGTATCCGTGCCTTGCTTTTACTCGGTGCATGCCTGGCCAGCAGTCACGTGCTGGCTGAGGCCTGCGACGTCGTGACCCGCTCTTCCAGCGAGGCAGTCAAGCCTGTCGAAGGCCACACCTGCTACAGCTACAGCAACATGCCCGCCGAGGCCATCGACTGGTCGTGCAGCAACGAGAGCAAGGAGATGCTCAGCACCGACAAGCGCAAAGTCGCCAAATGCGCCGAAGGCAGTGTCGGTAGCTGTATTGCCCAGTTGACCCAGGAAACCCTGGCCAATCCCAAGTCGATGGGCCGCGATGAACCCGCCACGCGGCCAGCGATCGGCAAGGAGGCCCGGGTGATCACTTACTACTACGACACGCCAAGCCTGGGCCAGGCGCGCACGGATTGCGAACGCAGCAACGGCATCTGGCAGACCCACTAGAGGCTGCCGGACACAGGTCGGCCCCGGCCTGGCTCGAAGCTGCTCAACCTGCAGCAGCCTCGAGCCACACCGGGGCCGATTTCAGGACGGCTCAGGGCGAGATGGGATCGCTGGCCGGGAAAGTCTCATCAAGGGCGTTGTCGACATTGCTCTCATTCGGTTGCGCAGTCTCGCCGCATTTGCAGTCGCCCATGCGACAAGGCTCGCCATTGCGGTGACCGCTGGCGCAGGCTTCGCAGCAGTAGCCCTTGCCGTCTTGCAGGAGGGTATTGGCGTTGATCGTGCAAGCGCAGTCAAGGCATGCACAGCGTAGTTCGGTCATGATTCGCGGCTCCGGTTGGATGCTTCATCGTCTACAGGTGAGACCTCATCGGTCCATGGCTCGCCATCCAGCGGCGCTGAGCGCGCCAGCTCTGCTTCGTCGAGGCCAAAGCCGCCGCCGATTTCCTCGGCGTCTACTTCACGCAAGACTTGGTCGGCCGGGTCTCCACCATCACCTGGCTCGTGCGGGTCGCGAGCGCCGGTCTGATCGAACAAGGTGTCTGGGCTCAGGTCGTCCAAGGTCACGTTGTCTTCGTGCAGGCTCTCGGTCAGAGCCTCGCCACCGGTCATGCCGCTTTCGGCCACACGCTCTGGCGGGAAGTCATGTTCGACTTCAGCCAGTGAGCGCTCGTCGCCGGCCCTGCCCTGGCGCTCATCGTCGCGGTCGCTGAAGTCCAGCTCGTGCACACTGCCCATCCGATCCTGAATATCGTCGATCTCGGCAGGCGTGCGGGTTTTCGGGTCGTTAGGCTGAGCCATGTGCGCTCTCCATCAGGTGGGTTCATAAAGTCGACCATCCCGGTTCGCAGATGACTCAAATTTGTTTATCAGGTGCAGACCAAATCCTCGCAGCCGTTGATATCCCCCCGCCCGTCACAGATGGAACTCCCTGCGCCGCCCTCGCCTCCCAACTTCAGAGAGCCTGGGATTTGAACAGGAGCCCGAGATGAGCGAACCCCTGCAGGAATATCAACGCAAACGTGATTTCAACGCCACCCCCGAACCCGCCGGAAAGTCACGCCGCAGCAAAAAGCCACAGGCATTGCAGTACTGCATCCAGAAACACGATGCCAGCCACCTGCACTACGATTTCCGCCTGGAACTGGACGGCACCCTGAAGAGCTGGGCAATTCCCAAAGGCCCTTCACTGGACCCAAAAGTGCGCCGGCTCGCTGTGCATGTCGAAGACCATCCGCTGGATTACGCCGAGTTCGAAGGCAATATCCCCGACGGCCACTATGGCGCCGGCGACGTGATTGTCTGGGACCGTGGTGTGTGGGAGCCCGAAGGTGACGCACACGCTGCCTACGCCAAGGGCAAGCTGCGCTTCCGCCTGCAGGGCGAAAAACTCTCAGGCGTGTGGAATCTGTTTCGTACTCGTCTGGTAGGCAAGAAAGAACAATGGATGCTGGTCAAATCGCATGACGGCGATGCCCGTAGTGAAGACGAATACAGCATCGTCGAGGCTCTGCCTGACAGCGTGATCAGTGACCGCACACTGGTGCCGCGCAAAGCAGCAAAGTCTCCCGCCAAAACGGCCAGGAAAGCACCGCCTGCTGCCAAGCGCAGCGCCAGCAAAACCAAAGCCGAGCTACCTGAAAAACTGCAGCCTCAGCTGGCCACTCTTGTCGATGCCGCGCCTGCCGGCGATTGGCGCTATGAGGTCAAGTTCGACGGCTACCGCATCCTCGCCCGGATCGACGGCGATGATGTTCGCCTGTTTACTCGCAATGGCCACGACTGGAGCGCGAAGATGCCCCACCAGGTCGAGGCGCTGCGCACGCTCAAGCTGAAGCAAGCCTGGCTCGATGGTGAAATGGTGGTGGCCAACGAACAGGGCGCTGCAGACTTTCAGGCATTGCAGAATGCCTTCGATACGCAGAACGACGAGCAGATTACCTATTACCTGTTCGACCTGCTGTTCCTGGGTGGCGAAGACCTGCATCAGGTGCCGCTGCAAGATCGCCGTGAGGCGTTGCGCCAGCTGCTTGAGCACAATGAGCGGGACTGTCTCAAGTACTCAGCCGACTTCGACGAGCCGGTCGAATCGCTGCTGCAGAGTGCCTGCAAGCTGGAACTTGAAGGGCTGATCGGCAAGCGAGCCGACAGCGTCTACTCAGGCCGACGCAGCAATGACTGGATCAAGCTCAAGTGCCAGCTGCGCCAGGAGTTCGTGATCGTCGGCTATACCGATCCCAAAGGCAGCCGCAGCGGGTTTGGCGCCTTGCTGCTGGCCCTCCACGACAAGCCCAGCGGTGAGCTGCGCTATGCCGGCAAGGTGGGCACCGGCTTTACTGCAACGACGTTGGCCAGCATCCATGCACGCCTGAAACCTCTCGAAGTCGCCAAGCCGGCGCTCGCCAAACCTCCAACGGGCGCAGATGCGCGTGGCGTGCATTGGCTCAAACCGAAACTGCTGGCCGAAATCGCCTACGCACAGATCACCCGCGACGGCAGTGTGCGCCATGCGGTTTTCCACGGTCTGCGTGACGACAAACCGGCCAAGGCCATCGACCTGGAGCATGCAATGCCAAAAGCCGCCGTTGCTAAGAAATCCCCTAACAAATCCAGCGATGAAGAAAACCTCGGTGAACTGCGCCTGACTCACCCCGACCGGGTGATCGACGCCGGCAGCGGCGCCACCAAGCGGCAAGTCGCCGAGTACTACGCCGCCGTCGCCGACTGGCTCATGCCGCAACTCAAGGACCGCCCAGTGGCACTGGTACGCGCACCGGATGGGCTGGAAGGCGAACTGTTCTTCCAGAAAAACGCCGGCCAGCTGCACCTACCCGGCGTGCTCGGCTACGACAAGGCCGAGGCTGGCCAGGCGGCCATGGTCATCAACAGGCCTGAGACCTTGCTTGGCGCGGTACAGATGAACACGCTCGAGCTGCACACCTGGAACGCCACCGACAAGGATTTCGACAAGCCAGACCGCTTCGTGCTCGACCTCGATCCTGATCCTGCGCTGCCTTGGAAAGCCATGTTGGAAGCCACCCAGCTGACCTTGACCCTGCTTGATGAGCTGGGTCTCAAAGTATTTCTCAAGACCAGCGGCGGCAAGGGCATCCACGTGGTGGTGCCGCTGACCCGCCGCGCCGGATGGGACGAGGTCAAAGACTTCAGCCATGCCCTGGTCAACTACCTGGCCAAGCTGTTCCCCGAGCGCCTGAGCGCCGTGTCCGGGCCAAAGAACCGCGTCGGGCGGATCTTTATCGACTACCTGCGCAATGGCAAAGGCGCCACCACTGCCTGCGCCTACAGCCTGCGCGCACGCGAAGGCCTGCCGGTGTCGGTACCGATCTGGCGTGAGGAGCTGACCGAGCTCAAAGGTGCCAACCAATGGACGATCAATAACCTGCACGAGCGTTTGGCTGAGGTTGAAGATCCATGGGCCGATATGGCCAAGACGCGCCAGTCAATTACCGCTGGCATGCGCAAAAAGATGGGGCTCAAGTGATGGTGGACTGGATCGACCTTCTGCAGTGGCCGGCCATGCTGCTTACCGTAATTGCCGCCTGGTGCATCGGTTCACGCCGACCCCACCGGCGGCGGATGGGTTTCTGCTGCTTTATCAGCAGTAATATGTTGTGGGTGATCTGGGGCTGGTCGATCGAGGCCTGGGCGTTGATTGCACTGCAGTTCTGCCTGGGCGCGATGAACCTGCGCGGCTGGAAGAAAAACCTGCAGGCCGAAATGAGTCACTGACCGTACCCCTCGCCCATGCCCCTCAGGAGGCTTTGCGTGTGCGCTTGGCGGGTTTCTTTTCCGTAGTTTTGGCAGGCTCGGGCGCTTTCTTCTTGGCTGCACCGGGCTTGCCTCCGAGGCTGCGTTTGAGCAATTCGGTAAGGTCGATGATATCTGCGCTTTTCTCGCCCTTGCCGCCCTCGGCCTTCTCCACCACGGCGATCTTGCCCTTGCTGGCCTTCTCTTCGACCAGGTCCATGATCGTCTGCCGGAACGCATCATGATATTGGTCCGGCGTCCACGGCCCGCTCATGTCTTCGACCAGGCGCTTGGCCATGTCCAGTTCACGCTTGTCGACCTTGATATCGGTTACGCTCTTGTCCAGCTCCAGCGTATCGAGGCCTCGCACTTCCTCTGGCCAGCGCAGGGTAATCATCACCAGTGCATCATCCAGCGGGCGCAACAGCGCCAGGTGCTGGCGGGTATGCAAGACCACCGTGGCCAACGCCACCTTGCCGGTGCTTTCCAGGGTTTCGCGCAGCAGCGCATAAACCTTGCCACCGCGCTTGTCCGGGCTCAGGTAGTACGGCGTATCAAAGTGCTGCAGGGGAATATCGCCGGCCTCGACAAACGAGAAGATATCGATCGTTTGGGTGGCCTCAGGGCGCGCCTTGCGGATCTCGTCTTCACTGATCACTACATATTGGCCTTTCTGGTACTCCACGCCTTTGACGATGTTGTCCTTGTCGATTTCCTTGCCGGTGACCTTGTTGATGCGCTTGTAGCCCACCGGCTCCATGCTGCGTTTGTCGAGCCAGTCAAAATCGACCCGCTCGGTACGCACGGCGGTATTGAGTGAAACGGGGATGTGCACGAGGCCAAAACTGATCGCGCCTTTCCAGATTGCCCGGGCCATGGTCAGCTCCTGAAATTGCTAGGGTTGCCCAGGCTGGAATGAGCGCAGCGCACCGCAGCGCTCGCAACATTGACACTCCAGCCCGGCTTGTCGGTGATTGATCAGGGTCCGCCATTGGCAGCCCCGCAGCAGGCAGTAAAACTTCATCAGCCACCTCCACGGCCTGAACCACTTCAGGCCCTTAATATGAATGACTGCATGGCGAGATGAAGGTTTGATCGAGATGCCGCACGGCCTGGCCCGAGCGCTCTGAACCAATCATCAGGACCAAGCGTCAATCGCAAAAGACACTCAAGGTGCCCCGTCATGCCGCAAGCTCAAGTCCAGGCTGTACTCGATTATCTGAAGCAGCAACACCTGCTGCTGACCACTGCCGAGTCGTGCACCGCAGGGCGCATGGTTGCACTACTGGCCGAAAGCCCAGGCACCGGCGAGGTGCTCGAGAGCGGCTATGTGGTGTATTCGCCTGAAGCGAAAAAACGCCTGCTGGGGGTGAGCGATATCACCATCGAGCGCTATGGATTGACCAGTGAGGCGGTAGCTTGGGAAATGGCGATGGGCGCCCTGCGCGACAGCACCGCTACCGTTGCAATCGCCACCACCGGAGTTGCCGGGCCAGAGAGTGCCGACGGTATAGCGCCGGGAACATTGTGTTTTGCCTGGGCCTTCGCCGGCGAGCCGCTGGCGGTTTTCACCCGAACCCAGCGCTTTTTCGGAATTCGCACCGAGGTACTGCAACAGGGTGCGCTGTATGGATTGACACGCTTGAGCCATTACCACCAACGCTGGTTGCGCGGCGAACGGGCTTGATCCAGATCGGCTCAGGGCTGAGTACGGTTGAGGTTGCTGACCGGCCAGGCGCCTTGACCTTCTGCAACGACCATTTCAACCACCTCGCGCAGCCCCTGGCGTTTATCTCGCCCGGCCAATCTCGCATGTTCGAGGCATTCCAGCTGCCGATCAGCACTGGTGCCTTCAGTCAAAATGCGCTGCGCCTGCATGAATGCCCGTTCGGCATCGACCGAGTCAGGCGGGTGCTGCCCGCGTAGCTGCGCCAGCCAAACCAAGGCGGATACCGCCTGTTGCTGTTCAAGCCCGATGAACTGCCCATGGCGACCATAACGCATGGCCCGCCAGTAGTTCTCTTGGGCAATCCAGTGAGTTTCGCGACTGGCCGGCGCCGGGGCGTAATGAGGCATGACGCAACACTCCACCAGATGGCGAAACAAACCCGCAATGCACAGCGCATCTTCCAGCCGCGGGCAACCATCACTGATACGCAGTTCCACGGTGGCAAAGCGCTGGGATGGCCGCAGCGCCCACCAGAATGCGCCATCGATAGCCAGCGAGCCGGTGCGCTGCAGCAAGCCGCGATAGCGTTGATACGCAGTCCAGTCTGCCAGCGGCTCTGGCAGGCCCATATGTGGCCACTCGCCGCAAATCGCCCTGCGGTAGCTCATGTAGCCGGTGTTCTCCCCGCTCCATAGCGGTGAAGAACTGCTCAGCAGCAGGAACAGCGGCAACCAGTACACCACTTGGTTGATCAGCTGAATGCGATCGCAGCCAGGTGCCACCCCGACATGCACATGCAGTCCCGAGAGCACACTACGCCGCGCCACGTGCTGGTAATCTTCGAATAGTTGCCAGTATCGCGGGGTGGTGCTCGGACGCTGGCGTTGCCACTGCGCGCTGGGGTGACTGCCGGCACAATAGAGGGCAGCGCCCTCCTCGGCCAACGCCTCGTTCAGGCGCTGGCGGCTATCACCGAAAAACTGCTGGGCCTGGCGCACGTGATCGAATACCGGCGAGGCGACTTCGATCTGGCAGCGGAACATTTCTTCGGCGAAATACTGCCCCATGACTTCGCGGCAGAGATTACCCACCACTGGGGAAGGTGTAGCCAGCACCTTGCCGGTGGCTGTTTCTACCAACAGGTACTCTTCTTCGATGCCGAAGGTACAAGGCTTGAACATACGCTCATCCGATTCGGGTAACGCTTAACGCAACTGCTGCAATCCGCTCGACCTGCTCATAACCTGGCTCACTCAACTGTTCGCCGAACACATCCGGATCAAGCTCGCGATAGACCCAACTCCAGCGTGGCCCGGCCAAAAGTGCGCGTGCCGCTTCAAGCAATGGGTCACGGCCCCCGATCATGGCAACTCCGGTATACAGCAGCAGCGTGCCCCCGGGGCTGAGGCGCTCACAGCCTTGTTCGATGATCTGTAACGACAACTGCGCGCCGAGTGAGCCGCCGCCGTGGCGATACTGGCGCTGCTGGGTGTCGAGCATGTAAGGGGGATTGGCGACGATCAGGTCGAACGTGCCAGTGACACCGTCGAGAATATTGCTGCGCTGCACTGAAACATTGGTTAACCCTGCCAGGGCGGCATTAACCGTGGTGTAACGCAGCGCCAGCGGGTTGATGTCCACCGCACTGACCTGAGCGTGCTGGGCAGCCCTGGCGATCAACAGCGCGCCAATTCCGCTGCCGCAGCCAATATCTACTGCATGCTGCACGGGCGTTGTGCAGCGCTGCAGATGCTCGTGGATGACCTGGGCAAATCGGTAACTGTCCGGGCCAAAGAATACTGCATCGCTGGCCTCGGTCGGATAGGCAGAATGCACCAGGAGCAGATCTTCCAGAGTCGACCAGCGCACCTTGCTGCGCAGCGACTCGCCGTGCTCGTCCAATACCTGAGCCTCAGCCAGCTGCTGCAGTTGGTCCGCCGACAAAAGCCCCGCAGCAAATGGCCTGCTCCAGCCAAAAATGTCGCGCAGTGTGCAAGCGCGCTGGGCCTCAGGTCGCACATTGTTACGCGCATGAGTCGCTGGGCTTACGCAGGTAAACCGATAGCCGTCAGCACGCAGGTGCTTGCCTAATTGCAACAAGGCCTCGTCAGCCTGAGTCTGTTCTTCGCTGGCTGCAATCAATGAGCGTTCTCCTGGGTAAGACCTGTAGCGCGAATGTACGCGCGGGTAGCTTCCAACCCCGCCGGCAAGGCATGCCGGTTACCTGCCATACGGGCGATGAGCGTTTCCAACGGTGCGGTCGAAGGCTTCTGCATACTGCTTGGCGCGTCGAGCTGCAGCCCAGTCTCCCAGCTTCCGGGGGCAACGCGGCGGATTCTCGGGCCTTGCCAATCAGCGCTGATCCAGTCGTACCACAGCTGCTTTTCATAGGCACTGAACACGCCAAACATAGGTGCAGTGGGGCCGTCCATGACGCGCCAGAAGCGGCTCTCGGCCGGGTCCTGTCCGCGTACAACCCATTTTTGCGCTTGCAGCGCATCGAGGAAGCCGGCCATGCCGTCTGGTTCAGCCAGCCATTGATTGATGGTGCGGCCCTGCAGGCGGCAATGGTCGGAATGCATGAACTGGCCGAACAGGCGCTTGCGTTCCAGCGAGCTGATCAGTTCCTGTTCAAGATCGAAACTGGCGATAAGCGCGGTGGCAGATTCACCGAGCTCGTTCAGCCGATAACCCTGACGAACCCGTTGGTAGTAGGCCCCGGCGTCGCTTTCCGGCAACAACTGCAGCAGTGCCTGAATCGATTTGTGCGCGTGGCCGGTTGCAGCATTGTCGATGGTGACGTGCAGCTGGAAGTAGTGGCCGTCGATGCCCAGTTCTGCCAGTTCATAGGTGGTGATCAACAGGTGCAGCGGTGGTTGCTCATAGCCCAGGTTGTAGCCAATAGCCTCCGCCTCGAAGGCATCGCCGTGCGCGCCCAGGGCCAGTTGAACGGTACCCTGCAGATAACGCTCATCGACAAGTGGCAGCAGCTCCAGGCAGCCAAGGCGGCTGAGCAGGCGCTGATAGATCAGGACGTGGTTGCAACGCGGATCACCATCACCCAACTCTTCTAAAAAGGTACGGATAAGGCCGTGATAGCGTGGGTCCTGCCAGTGCTGCAAAAAGCCATGCAGCCAGGCACCATCGACCGCTTTGGTCGGAGCCACTTGCTGGATGTACCACAGTGCCTGGGCGCGGTTGGCAAAATAACGGCGTGGCCCGCCTTCGCGGCGCTGGGTCAGGTAAGTCGCGAACTCCGCAGCCACCTGAGCACTGTGGCGCACCGCCCAGTCGCTGAGCTGAGCAGGCGAAGCTGGGAGATCATCCGCCAGTTGCTCGGCGCGCTTGAGCTGTCGGGCAAGCCATTGCGCACTGTCGACGCTGTGGCCGTGCAGGAGTGCCCGGTAGCGCTGTTCGAAGCTGTCTTCCGTGGTCAAGGCCGGAACCATGGGGGCGGCCTTGCGGGTCATCACCGTCATGACTCATTCCTCGTGCACTTATTGGTTTTTGTTGTCCTGCGGCATGGGCTCTGGCCCAGGCGCGGGTTGTGGAGCGGGTGTCTGGTGCTGCTGCATCTGCAGTGAGGGCTTGCTTTCATCGGCATCTTTGGCTGGGTGGCTGTCGTCGCGGTCGAAACAGCCGGTCAGTACCGCCAGGCTGCCGAGCAGGCAAACGGTAGGTGCTATAGACCGTGGGCGCATGATCTGTCTCCTTCAGCAACGCAGCGCCGGCGGGACCGGCGCTGCGTCATTTCACTTACGAACGTCCGCCCTTGCGGCCGGAATCACTGGACTCACCACCACCTGACTTCTGTCCGCCCTTACGGCCGGCTTCAGAAGCCTTTTCGCGATCATTAGCGAAGTTGCCCGGGTTTTTCGTTCCACCCTGGCTGCCGGTCTTGTTGGTGTCTTTCTTGTCCATGGTGCGTAACCTCTCGTAGCTACTAGGATGCACGGTGATGAGCCGCACATAGCTGGGAGTGCCGCGATAACAGCGGATTCGCTTTATTTCCGAAAGGTTCGGACCAATGGCATTAAAAGCCCGATGAGGCGTTATTTAGCGCGCAACGCTTGAGCAGGTTGCTCGAGCTGGCGTTGCCGACGCCCCAGCCAGCCGCCGACCCCGGCCCAGCTCAAGGCAAGAGCTGCGCCGATCAGCATCGCCAGCTGCGGATGCTCGCCGAGGAGGTCCAGGCCGCGCTTGAGCCAACCACTTAAGGCGTCGCCACCGCGATAGACCACCGTGTCGATAAAGCTCTTGGCCTTGTACTTGGCTTCGGCCGGTAGCACCGTAAAAAGCATCTCGCGACCGGGCCGCACCAGTGCGTACTCGCCAGCACGGCGTACCACCATCACCCCTACAAACACGGCAAAGGTCGGCGCCAGGGCCAGCCAGACAAAGCCCAGGGCCATCAGCAGCGGTACGCCAACCAGCAGCACGCCGACACCCAACCGCCGGGCGAGCCTGCCAGTGATAAACAGCTGGGTGAGAATCGCCAGCGCCTGCACCACGCTGTCGATCAGACCGAACACCTGCGTCTGCTGAGTCCGATCAGTGAAGGTTTCACTAACAATGCGGGCCTGTTCGAAGTACAAAAAGGTGCTGACACTGGCAAGCAGCACCACGAACAGGGCAATGCCCAGTAGATAAGGCGAACGCAAGACTGCCGTCGCCCCGGCAAACGGATTGCCACCCAGCGGCTTGTTCGGCGGCAGTTCAGCAGTCAGCTCCAGAGGATGCTGCGAACGCCAGTGCTGCAGGTAAGCGCTCGCGGCAATGCTGCCAAGCAGCAGCAGGCTGGCCAATAACAGCAATCCGCTGTGGCCCAAGGGTGCGACCAGCAAGGTTCCCAGCACTGGCCCAGCCAAACCCCCAGCGCTGGCTCCGGCAGCAAGCAAACCGAACAGGCGCTTGCCCTGCTCTGTGGAAAACAGGTCCGCCAGCACGCTCCAGGCCAGGGAAATCGCCAGCAGATTGAACACAGACAACCAGATGTAGAACGCACGGGCCGTCCACAGCGCCTGTTGGTCAACGGCAAACAGCCCCGCAAACAACACCAGATTGCTGACAAAGAAGCCGTAGGTCCACGGCAGAATGCGCTTGCGTTTGACTCGCGATGCCAGCCAGCCGAACAGCGGCAGGCAGACCAGCGTGGCGATGAAGGTGCCGGTGAACAGCCACTGCAGATTGTCGATGCCGCCGGCGATGCCCATGGTTTCGCGCACCGGGCGCAGCATGAAATAGCCGGTAAACAGCAGAAAGAACATCACCAGGCCGGCGGCCACTGCCGGCCCTTCGCCAGGTTGCAGGTTCAGGCTGTTGCCCAGCCGCTCACGCCAACGGCTCATGAGCCTAGCCAAACAGTTCTATCAGCGCGCGCTGTTGCGCCTCGCTCAGCAACTGACCATGGCCGGCTTTGAGCTGGTCGATCTGGCGATCGGGGCGGCCGGTGGCGGGGATCACCGCCGTCACGGCCGGGTGGCTGATGGCGAACTTCAGAAACAGCTGCGCCCAACTGCTTGCGCCTACCTGTGCCGCCCAGTCTGGCAAGGCCATGTCCTTGACCCGGGCAAACAGGCGGCCATCGTCAAAGGCACGATTGATCAGCACCGCAACGCCCTTGTCCTGGCACAACGGCAACAATGCGCGAGCGGCCTCGGGCGCATTTACCGAGTAATTGATCTGGACAAAATCCAGCGGCTCCTTGCGCACGATCTGCGCGACCTGCTCATGGCTGCTGGACAGGTAATGGGTGATGCCGACATAGCGGGTCTTGCCCTGCGCCTTCAGTTCACGGGCATAAGGCAGCTGCCGCTGCCAGTCGCGCAGGTTGTGGATCTGCAGCAGGTCGACCCGATCGGTGCGCAGGCTGCGCAAGGTGCCCGCCCACTGCGCCTCGGCAGCGGCCTTGCTGTCAGCGGCAATTTTGGTGGCAAGGAAGCACTGGCGATGCCAGCCGCCCTCCTCCAGTAACTGGCCAAGAATGGCATCGGCACCGCCGTAATTAGGCGAGGTATCGATGATGCGCCCGCCGCCAGCAAAGAACGCCTGCAGAACCTGCTGGAGCCGCTGATACTCGGCACTCCCTGTTTCCACTTCGAAGCTGCCAGAGGTGCCGGCGCCAATCACCGGCAGCGCCTCGCCAGTGCCGGGCACCTTGCGGGTCAGCAAGCTGTCGGCGGGAGCTGCCAGCAACCAGGGGCTGCTGGCCAGCAAGCCCAATGCTGCACCAGTGCGTAGGACATCACGACGCGCATACATGGAAAAGCCCCTGTCATAAGCCGGAAACTTTCAAGGCTAGCCGTGATGGCGCGAGCTGTCGGTGCATTCTGTATCTGGATGTTTGGCCGCTTGGCCAGGATCAGCCGAGCAGCAGACGCAGGTCCAGCCCCTGTTCAGTCATCGGCGGGCACCAGTAATAACCACCAGTCAACGGCCGGCTGAAGCGATAGAGGGCATCCACCACGCCGTCTTCCAGGCCGCTCATGCGCCGCAGCTGGACATCGAAAGCGTCGAACGAACGGCCAAGCGCTACAAACGCCAGGCCTGCGCCGCGGTCGTCAGCCCACGACACCGAACGACGCACCATGAACGCTTCCGGCGCGTAGCTTTCCTGGGCGGTACGTTTGACGTGAGCCGATTCCGGCGCATCGTCGAGCTCTTCGTTGTCTTCTAGACGGCGGCCAATTATGTCGTCCTGTTCGGTCTGAGGCAGCGACTTGAAGTAGCTCAGGTCATGCTTCCACAACTGGAACGCTGCGTAGCTCGAACCCGCCAGGCCGGGCTCAGCGTCGGCGACGATGGCAGCTTCGACCGCAGCGTCGTCACTTGGATTTTCAGTGCCGTCTTCGTAACCGGTAAGGTCTCGACCGCCCTGGTGCAGGAAGCCGTCGATGCTGTCGACCAGTTGCAGCGCCGGCGCCAGCTGCGCGATCAGTGCCTGGCTGCGCAGATACAGGTCACCACGTTCTTCGCCACGCAGCCACAGCCACAGCGCGTGCTGGGTGCTTGGGTTGTGTACCACTGCATCGAGCTCAGGGAACGCCTGCAAACCCGGAATTGCCCGGCCCAGCGCAGTCGCCATTGGCAGCCCGACGCCAGCAATCAGGCTGCGCCCGTCGATTTCGGCGAGCAGCGCATCCAGTACGCCAGGCAGGGCTTGTGCGCTGTGCAGGGTAAAAAACAGGTGACGGGCATGAACCGGCACCGGGGTGGCAAGCAGACCTTGCTGGAACGGCATGACGGGCGAATCCTCGGCAAAAGCGCGAATCCTACTGCGCTGATGGCTCGACCGCAACGCGGCCAGATCGCACAGCGCAGGCTGATTGCCATGGATCCGTTAACAAAACTTTACCAAGGCATGGCGTATTGCGATTACCTCTCATCAAAAGCCCACCTACACTGCTCGCAATCCATTGTTCGAGACTGCCGCCATGACCGCCTCACCCTTGCTCACCGCCATGCTGCCGATCGCCTTGGGGATCATCATGCTCGGCCTTGGCCTGTCGCTGACCCTCGCTGACTTTGCTCGGGTAGCCAAGTACCCCAAACCGGTGGTCATCGGCCTGGCGTGCCAGATCCTGCTGCTGCCTTTAGTGTGCTTCATGATTGCCAATGGCTTTGGCCTGGAGTCGGCACTGGCGGTGGGCTTGATGCTGCTGGCAGCCTCGCCGGGCGGTACTACCGCCAACCTGTTCAGCCACCTGGCACACGGTGATGTCGCGCTGAATATCACCCTCACCGCGGTCAACTCACTCATCGCAATCCTGACCATGCCGCTGCTGGTCAACTTGTCGCTGAGCTGGTTCATGGCCTCCGATCAGGTCATTCCGCTGCAATTTGCCAAGGTCATGCAGGTGTTTGCCATCGTCCTGCTGCCGGTAGCGCTGGGGATGATGATCCGGCGCTGGGCGCCAACCTTTGCCGGGCGCATGGAGAAGCCGATGAAATTGGTGGCGGCGTTGTTCCTGGCCTTCACCATCGTTCTCGCGCTGACCAAGGACTGGCAGACGGTGCTCGAGTACGCGCCGGTAGTGGGTGCGGCGGCGTTGCTGTTCAACCTGCTGAGCCTGGGTGTCGGCTACTACCTGCCGCGCTTGCTGAACATCCCCAAGCGCCAGGCGATAGCGATCGGCATGGAAATCGGCATCCACAACGGCACACTGGCGATTGCCTTGGCGCTGAGCCCGTCACTGCTGAACAACCCCACCATGGCGGTGCCGGCGGCAATCTACAGCCTGATCATGTTCTTTACCGCCGCGGGCTTTGGCTGGTGGGTCAGCCGTGGTCACCAGGCTGAAGGGATTAGCGAAGGACGGCGCGAAACGGTCGGTGATTGAAACGGTTATTTGAGCGCAGTTTTGCTGCGCTCACGCAATTGACGCCTGAGCACGCGCAGGGGCGGCGCATAAAAGAAGCCAAACGATACGCAGCCCTCGCGCCCCTTGACTGCGTGATGCAACCGATGCGCGCGGTGCAGCCGTTTCAGGTAGCGATTGACCGGCCGCAGCCGGCGCGGCCAGTGCCGGTGAAACAGCCCGTCATGGGCCACTACATACAGCAGGCCGTAACCTGCCACACCCGCGCCAACCCACTGCAGCGGCGCATGCCCGGCCTTGCCCAGCGCTACCAGTGCTGCGGCAATCAACGCAAGGGCCGCAAGGTAGACATCATTGGTTTCCAGCACGCCCAACTGCGGCTGATGGTGCGAGCGGTGCAACCACCAGCCCCAGCCATGCATGATGTATTTATGCGCGAGCGTGCCGACGCCCTCCATGGTCACCAGGGTGCCGAGCAGGACGGCCAGATTGAACAGCATGGGAGAATCCGCAGTGAGTGGGCAAAGCAGCAAGGTTACCATTGCCCGCTGTAGGCTTCAGCCCGCCAGACGCAGAGAAACGTCGTTATGAAGCCATTGTCATGTTTCTGCCATTGACCCTCGCCGAGGTGTGGCGTAAGGTCCGCAGCGCAATTTCGCACCCTTACAGGAGTCCTGCATTGGACAGTAGCCCCAGTCGATTGCGACAGGTCCACACGGCGAGCTAGTCCGGCAGTGCTTTTGCCACTGTCTCGCCGTTAACGCCAGACGGTGGTTCATCGGTCCCGCTCGGGACGATGTTCTCCCTTTTGCTTTTTCCGCCCTCGCCCACGGCGAGGGTCCGGTGGCCCTGCGCATTCTGTTTTTCGTTCGCGTCGTCAAGGTACGACGCTGATACGGGCATGCTGCCCGTAGAAAGAGGTTTGCTATGGATTGGAAAATATTCTTGCTGCGCGTCAGCGTGGCACTGGTACTCGGTGCACTGATCGGTGCAGAACGCCAACTGCGCCAACGTCTAACCGGCCTGCGCACCAACGCGCTGGTCAGTACTGGCGCCTGTCTGTTTGTCCTTATGACCCAGGCAGTACCCGGTATGGCCGCCACCGATGCCTCGCGGATTGCGGCCTATGTGGTGTCCGGGATCGGCTTTCTCGGCGGCGGTGTGATCATGCGCGACGGCTTCAACGTGCGCGGGCTCAATACCGCAGCAACGCTATGGTGCACGGCAGCAATCGGCGTGCTGTGCAGCGTTGGTCTGTTGCTCGAGGCGACGCTGGGCAGCCTGGTGGTGCTGTGCGCCAACATCCTTCTGCGCGATATCGCCCAGCGCCTGGACCATCAGGAAGTACTGCCGGCCAGTGAGGTAGAGCAACGCTTCGAGGTGCGCATCGTCTGCCGCGGAGAAGATGAGATACAGGTGCGCAGCCTGATGCTGCACAGCCTGAGCGACCCAGGGCTGCGCCTGCAGTCGCTGCACAGTGAAGACCTGCCCGACTCGGTACGCCTGGAAGTACGCGCGCAGTTACTGGGCAACGCTCAGGCCGCTGCCCAGCTGGAGCGTCTGGTCAGCCGGGTGAGTCTGGAAAAAGGCGTGAGCGCGGTGCGCTGGCAAGTTCGCGAGTCGGCAGCTGACTGAACGCTGATCAGCCCTGCGCCTGGGCCATGCAATAGCGGTCCCGGCCCTGGCGCTTGGCTTCGTAAAGCGCGGCATCGGCTTCAGCTACAAGCGCTTGTGAACTGATCGATTGCTGCGCCGGATGAGCCACCGCGATACCGGCGCTGGCCGACACTACGCCAAACGGGCTGCCGGCGTGCTCGATAGCCAACCGGCGCAACTGCTGCAACGTCTCCTGTACGATCAGGCCGGCCCCGTGGCCATCGGTGTCAGGCAGCAGCAGGGTGAACTCTTCACCGCCATAACGCACAGCGAGATCAGCCGGACGCTTCAACGCCTGCCCCAGTACCTCCGCGACCCGCCGCAAACATTGGTCACCTGCCAGGTGGCCATATCGGTCGTTATAAGCCTTGAAGAAGTCCAGATCCATCATCACCAGCGCCACCGGATAGCCTTGCCGCCGCGCCCTGGCGATCTCGACATCCAATACGGCATCGAGCCGGCGCCGGTTGCCCAGCCCGGTCAGACTGTCGGTCAGCGCCAGGTCCTTGAGCGTCTGGTGCGCCTGGTGCAAGGCGCGCTCGATGACAATACGCTCACGTAGCTGACGCAGCACCACCCAACCGAACAGCGAAAGCCCGAGCAGCAACACCAACAAGACGCCGATCGACTTGATCACATCCTGGCGCCATGCCGCCAGGATCGCATCGCGCGACAGGCCGGCCTGCACCACCAACGGGTAACTGGTCAGCGCACGGTAGGCATATAGCCTAGGTGTGCCGTCAACCACCGCTACAGTCTCGACCACGCCCTCGTTGGCATACGGCAGGTAGTCGCGAAACACTTCGCTGTCCGCCAGGCTGCTGCCCAGCACCTGCTCGACAAACGGCCTGCGCACCAGGATCGTACCGTCGCGCTTGGCCAGCACCAGCGCGCCGCTCTGGTCGATTTGGAAGTCGCCGTAGTAACGTACGAACCAGTCGACCCTGATCGTGCCCAACAGCACGCCGGCAAAGCTGCCATCGGGAAAATTCAGTCGGCGCGAAATGGGGATGATCAACTCTTCGGTAGAGCGGCTCTTGACCACCGAGCCGATCCTGATCTGCCGGCCCGTATGCTCACGATGATAGATGAAGTAGTCGCGGTCGGCATTGTTGGCCTTCGGCGCTGTGACGGTGTGATCGGTTGCCAGCCAGGTGCCATCCGCGCCGTACACGAACAGGCCATGCAACTGCGGCATTATCTGTACTTGTTGGCGCAAGAGCGCGTGCAGCCGCGGCCGATCGAGGTTGGCGAAGCCATCGCCCTCGAGGCGTTCAGCCAATGCCGCGGTAATCGCATCGACCTGCCGGATCGAGTCCTCGGCGTGCTGGGCACTGGCTCTGGCGAGGTTGACCACCGAGTTTTCAGCAACGGTAAAGGCTGCGCGATAGTCACGCCAGAACCGCCAGGCCTCGGTCGCGACGAATACCAGCATGACCACGGCCATGAACGCCAGCACCAGGCGAAACATCGCCGCGGCGCGGCCTTCACCGTTGGCCGCGAAAAGGCCGTGCTCATCAGGCTTATGGGTAAAAGGCATGCAAATCCCTTACGCTCGCTTGGCCTTTGACTATAGATCAGCGATGTTTGCGCGTACTCAGTTCGATCCAGGTCGGCGCATGGTCACTGGCCTTGGGCTCATTACGGACCCAGGCATCGACGCCCGCGTTTTTCAGGTACGGCGCCAGCTCGCCATTGAGCAACAGGTGGTCGATGCGCAGCCCGGCATTGCGTTCCCAATGCTTGCGAAAGTAATCCCAGAAGGTAAACACCTGCTCATCGGGGTATAGATGCCGCAGCGCATCTGTCCAGCCTTGGTTCAGCAGGCGTTGGTAGCAGGCCCGCGATTCGGGCTGGAGCAAGGCATCCTTGCGCCATGAGCGCGGGTCGTAAATGTCCTGGTCGGTGGGCGCCACGTTGAAGTCGCCGGCGAGCACAGTCGGGTGGCCGCTGTCGAACAGCCCCTGGGCATGTTCGATCAGACGCTCGAACCACTCCAGTTTGTAATCGAACTTCGGCCCCGGCTGCGGATTGCCATTGGGCAGATACAGGCACGCCACCAGCACGCCGTGAACAGCGGCCTCGAGGTATCGGCTCTGCGGATCATGCTCCATGCCTGGCAAGCCGCGGCGCACCTCCAGCGGCTCGGCGCCGCGGGCCAGAATCGCCACGCCGTTCCACGACGGCTGGCCCTGAAACAGGCAGCTGTAACCTGCAGCTTCAATGGCCTGCAACGGAAACGTCTGATCTGGCGCCTTCAGCTCTTGCAAGCAGGCAATGTCCGGCTGCTCCCGCTCAAGCCAGGCGAGCAATGCCGGCAAACGGCTGCGGATGCCGTTGATATTGAAGGTGGCGATCTTCAGCGCTTTCATGTGTCAGGGTCGTTGACGTGGGCCTGCACAGCTTCCTGCAGGGCGTTGACATGGGCTTCGTCGGCCAGTTGTTTCAGCGCCAACCAGTCGTCCCAGTCCAGCCCGCCGTCATCGCGCAAGGCTTCAGCCGTGCGGATCAACTCGTGGTGATAGGCGTCGGGCGACTCGCGCCGGTAGCTGACGTCATCATATTGCGCGTACCAGGCCGCCAGTTCGGGAATGCTGCGTTCAATGCTCATGCGTTTACTCCTGCCTGAACCTTTGAATGTCTGAACCCTGCTCGCCGCGCATCGTTCCCGTTAGTGAGCCAGCGGCACAACGACAACAAAAAAATTAAACCTTTGCTGCATGCCAATGCTCAATCTTAGGCGACATTGACGTCGCGCCAACGCAAAGGTGTGAGAAATGAACAATCTGTTCCTGAAACGAATCGGACTGTCCGTCGCCCTGGGCATGGCCTCTTTGCATGCAATGGCGGCAAGCTCCGACGACTTCGTTGACGCAGCTGCCGAGTCTGGCATCGCTGAAGTCGTGACCAGCAATCTGGCCTTGGAAAAAACCCAGAGCGCCGACATCAAGACCTTTGCCCAGCAGATGGTCGCAGACCATACCAAGGCTAATCAGAAGCTCGGCGACATCGCCAAAAAGCATGACATCAGCGTGCCTGACGAGGCCGCGATGACCGACAAGGTCAAGAAAGTCATCCTTGAATGGCGTGACGAGTCGTTCGACAAGTCGTATGTGAACAACCAGGTCGCTGCGCACGAAAAAGCCGTCGAGCTGTTCAAGAAAGAGGCTGCTTCAGGCGACAAGCCAGACCTGAAAGCCTTCGCTGGCGAGACCCTGCCGGCACTGGAGAAGCACCTGGAGCATGCCAAGCAGCTGCAGGCTAAATACGACAAGTAACCCGAATTGGCGAGGCTAAGTATTTATGAGTAACGACCCACTTCGTGACGAAGTTCTGACCCGTCTTTTGCACGCGCACCCGCAAGGCCTGGGCAAGGAAGTGCTGGATAACTATCGCGGCGAAAAAGTCGTGGCCGGCATGCTCAAGACGCTGCAGGACGACGGCTTGATCCATGATGGTAGCGTTGAGGTTGATGCCGAGCATCAGATCAGCGTGCAGTATCCGATCAAACTGTCCAGCGCCGGCGTCGAAGCCGCCAAACGGGTCGAAGCCTAATCGACTCGTCTGCTCCTGCACTTGGTGCAGGAGCAGCTCGCGCCGCCAAGGCGCGAGCTTCCCTTCTCGAATTCCTGCCTTAGTGCTTTTTCTCGATATCGCGCGGCGGAACTGCTGGGCCCTGTGGGTCTACCTGCGGATCGTCCAGGTCTGGCGAGTCCGGATCAAAACCCAGGTCGTTATTTTCAGTGGCCTCATCTGAAGAGTGCGGGCCCTTATTCGGTTGCTCGTGCTCGTGGCTTTTCTCGTTGGACATGCGCAGATCTCCCATGAATGTCTATGGAAGAACCCTGCACAGCGGTAAAGTTTGATTTATTACTTTAATCCGCGCCCACATCACCGCGCTGCAAACTGGCCAGAGCATCGCTGCGGCTGACCAGCTCTGCCTTTAGGAAATCGAGCTGGCGGGCCTGCTCGGCGCAAAGTTCGCGCTTCTGCTCCAGTTGCTGCGTCTGCCCTTCCAGCTGGCGACGCACTTCGTCACTGGCCCCCTGCGCCTGTGCCAGAATCGTGCGCAAACCCTGCACCTGGGCGTCGCGCTGCTCCAACTGATCATTGATGACCTTGAGTTCAGCGGCGGCCTGGCGAGCCTCGGCCTGCAGCCGCTCGTTGTCGCGATGCAGGCGAGTGGCCTCTTCCTGCCTGACGATCAAGCTCTGCTGCAACTGGCGCAGCTCTACCTGCAACTGCTGTACCTGCCCCTCGTGCCGGCGCTGCTCCTGCTCACGCTGCTCGCGGCTGGCGGTGCGGTAGTGCTCAAGTGCGTCGCGGGCGTGACGATGCTTGTCCTCGAGCGAAGTGATCTGTTCATCCTTGTCGGCCAGGCGTAACTGCTGCTCGCCGAGCGCCTGATTGAGGCTGGCGCTGCGCAACTGTTCGGTTTGCAACGTGCTCTGGGTGGACGCGAGCTTTTCCGACTCGGCCTGCAGGGCATTGGCCTGAATCTGGATTTGCTGCTGCGCCGCAGCGAGTGCCTGCTGGGCGATGCTCAGCTGAGCCTGGAGCTGATCACGCTGCTCGGTGAACTCGCTTTCAGCTGCTTCGATGCGCGCATCGCCCTCCTCTCGCAACTGATCCGCCAGTTGTTCGACCAGCCGCGCCAAAGGCTCACTCAGGTTACCGGCCGCCAATTGGGTCGCCGCAGGATGCTGGCGCTCAAGTTCCTTCAAATAACGGTGAATGGTGGTCTTGGAGCCGGTATTACCCATTTCGATACGTACCGCATCAATGCTCGGGCGCTCGCCTCGGGCAATCAAGGCCTGCCGCGCCTGCTGCACTACCGCCTTGTTTATTCCGCCCCGGGCCATGTCTGCTCCTACGATTTCGTAATGTGGTACGTACTATGTAATTACGTACCGATTATCTGCCTAGCGACGGGCTTTAACAAGCCGTTGCTAACAGTCAATAATCACGGCTTATCGCACGTGATGACCTTTAACCTGCGCTGCTCCGTGAGTGGACGCAGCCGAGCTGTACAAATAGTCGAAATCGCAGTTTTGCAGGGCGTACAGCCGTGAATAGCAAATCGCCACTAGTCATAAGGCTGTCATTCAACTGTCGTATTTTCAGGGGACTACTCAAGGCCGGGAAACGAACAGCAGTGATCCGCCTAACCCCCTCCTCCGCAAAGCTCCTGCCGCTGCTTCTACTGATGCTGTGCGCAGTCACTCTCGCCTTTCTCTGGGGGCTGCATGCAACCCAGAAGAATGCTGCGCGCCAACAGGCGCTTGCGGCCAAGGCCGCCGAACATCTGAACCTGGCCAGCGTCGTAGCACAGAGCCTGCGCCAGTTGGTTGATCGTGCCCAGGCGGTGGGTCGCAGCACGCTGCAAGACGTGACGAAGCCGGCTCAGGATCGCCTCAGCCTGGTGAGGATCCTGGCCGCAGACCCGCTGCTCAAACGCATGAGCCTTTACGACAGCAACGGCGCACGGGTCTTTTCCAGTGATGCTGACGAACCGCAACGCCTGCCCAGTGAGTGGCTGGACCAACTGAAAACCCATGTGGCGCGCTACGGCTTCAAACCCTTTCTGGCGCATGCGCTGCCCAATGCCAGCGACACGTCGGAGCGACGCGTGCCGTTTCTAGTGCCCCTGTCCAACCTGCCTGGCCGCCAGATCGACAGCGTACTGTTGGTGCAACTGGACATCGGCTACCTCGCCCTGCTGTTCCAGCACATCGATCTTGGCGCCAGTGGCTTCATGCGCTTGCTTCAGGATGACGGCCAGGAGCGCCTGCGTATCGATGGCAGCGGCGTGGTGGTGACCAGTGAGGCGCTGCTACCGGTGCCGCCAGCCAGTGGCGCAGACGCCGGCAGCCTCAGTCAATTCGCTACGGATGGCACCTATCAGAGCTTGTATCGGCGAGCCGCAGATCGTGGTTTCAGCGTTCTCGTCAGTCAACGCCACGAAGAAATCCTCAAACCGAGCACAGCCAACTTCACCCGCCAGTTCTGGCTGAACCTGTGCATGACCATCATGATCCTCGCCAGCCTGGCCTGGAGCCTGCGTTTACTGAGCAAGCGCCAGGAGGCGTTCAGCGCCCTGGAGCAGGCGCAGCAGGTCAACCAGGAACTGATCGAGCGCCTCGAAGAGGCCCATCGGCGCAGCAGCCACGCAGCAGCAACCGATCACCTCAGCGGCCTGCATAACCGTCGCCAGTTCGTCGAAGTCGCCAGCAAGACGCTGACCCGCCAGCGCGGCAAGCGCCGCTTGATGGCGATCCTGTTCATTGACATGGACCGCTTCAAGTCGATCAACGACTCGCTTGGCCACCGCATCGGCGACCTGCTGTTGCAGGCCGTCGCCGGGCGCATTCAGCGCATGCTGGAAGACGGCGATGAGGCTTCGCGCTTCGGCGGTGACGAGTTCGTTGTGCTGCTCGCTGGCGAGCGCAGTGAAGACCAGCTCGACAACTGGGTGCGCGCTCTGGTCGAAAAGCTCTCGGCCACCTACGCGCTGGATGGCCAGGAGGTCAATACCAGCCCCAGCGTCGGCGTCAGCATCTGCCCGCGCGACGGCCAGGACATCGACGCGCTGATCCGCAACGCCGACGCCGCCATGTACTCGGCCAAGCAGGCCGGGCGGGCGCAATATCGCTTTTTCGACCCGTCGCTGAATGTCAGCGACCTTCATGCGTTCAACCTTGAGCAGGCGTTTGGCAGTGCCCTGGCCGAGCGTCAGTTCGTTTTGCATTTCCAGCCGCAGATCCGGCTCGACAACCTGCAGGTGGTGGGTTACGAGGCGCTGGTGCGCTGGGATCACCCAGAATTCGGCCTGCTCTACCCTGACCGCTTCATTGGCCTCGCCGAGCGCAGCGGCTTCATCGTCGCGCTGGGTTGGGAGGTGCTGCGCATGGCCTGTGAGGAACTGGCCAGCTGGACCGCACGCGATCCGCACACACGGATCGCCGTCAACGTCTCGGCGCTGCAGCTGCGCCAGGCCGATTTCAGCGAACGATTGCTGAATGAACTGGACCAGCTCGGCATCGCTGCGCAGCGCCTGGAACTGGAGATTACCGAGACCACCGTGCTCGATCCGGAAGGCACTGCGGTCGATCACTTGCAGCGCCTGCGCGCTGCGGGTATCGGCATCAGCCTGGACGACTTTGGCAGTGGTTACGCCGGCTTCGCCCATCTGCACGCGCTGCCCCTGAGCAAGTTGAAGATTGACCGGGCACTGATCGCGCCGCTGTGCAACAGCTACGATGACAGTCCGATCGTATCCTCGACCATCATCCTGGCCAAACGCCTGGGCCTGGAGGTGGTTGCCGAGGGCGTCGAAACCCGCGAACAGGTGGTCTGCCTGAAGATCGCCGGCTGCGACATCGCCCAGGGCTACCACTTCAGTCGGCCGTTATCGCCTACGCAACTTCACGAGTATGCGCCCTTCAAGGCCATCGAAGAGCAGCTCTGCCTGGAGCACTGAGGCTGTACTGCCGCTTGGCCAGCCCCCACGTTGGTCAGCAGCCTGCGGCTGGTTTATTGTGTGGGCTTCAGTTCACCACAATCCTGCCCCCATGACCGACATCGAGCGCTACGTCCGCGCCGCCACGCGTGACAATACCCGGCGCAGTTACCAGGCCGCCGTCGAGCATTTCGAGGTGCGCTGGGGCGGTTTTCTGCCGGCCACCGCCGACAGTATCGCCCGCTACCTGGTCGAGCACGCTGAACAGCACGCGGTCAGTACGCTGCGCCAACGCCTGGCGGCCCTGAGCCAATGGCATATCAGCCAGGGCTTTCCCGATCCGACCAAGGCACCCTTGGTGCGGCAGGTCCTGCGCGGCATACGCACCTTGCACCCGGCGCCGGCCAAACAGGCCGCGCCGCTGTTGCTGCAACATCTGCAGACCGCCGTCGCACGCTTTGAACAAGAAGCGCAGCTGGCGCGTGAACGAAACGACATGCCCGGCTTGTTACGTGCGCGCCGGGATGCGGCCTTGCTACTGCTCGGTTTTTGGCGTGGCTTGCGCGGCGATGAGCTGGCACGCCTGCGCGTCGAGCATATTCAGGCCCAGGCCGGTGTCGGCCTTACCCTGTACCTGCCGCGCAGCAAAGGCGACCGCGAGGCACTTGGCGTACAGCACCGCACCCCGGCGCTGAAAGCGTTGTGCCCGGTGACGGCTTACCTGCAATGGCTGGAAGTGGCGGGCATTGCCCATGGCCCGGTGTTTCGCAAGCTCGATCGCTGGGGCAACCTGGGCCAGGCGCCACTCAACAGCAACAGCCTGATTGCCGTGCTGCGTGGCATGCTCGAACGCGCCGGGGTGCCCGCCTCACTGTATAGCGGCCACTCACTGCGACGCGGTTTCGCCACCTGGGCCACAGCCAATGGCTGGGAGTTGAAGTCGTTGATGAGCTATATCGGCTGGAAGGACGCCAAATCCGCGCTGCGCTACATCGATGCAGCGCAGCGCTTTGGCGATCTGGCGGTGTTGCCCGCGGCGCAGGAGCGCTTGCTCATTCCTTGAACGGGTGGCGGGCAATCCCCGCCACTTCCGGGCGGATCATGTACAGGTCACCTGCATCCGGATAGTCGAGCAGCTGCGCCGGGGTCATGCCAAAGCGGGCGGTGGTGATGTACAGCGTGTCCAGCTCCGGGCCGCCAAAGCAGCAACTGGTCGGCCGCGGCACCGGCATTACCACCTGGTCGCTGAGGTGACCGTGGCGGTCGTAGCGCAGCAGGCAACTGCCGTTGAACTGGCACACCCAGATGCCGCCTTCCTTATCTAGCGCAATGCCATCCGGACGACCCAGCTCGGCCGGGGTTTCGGCAAACAGGCTGATCTCGCCCAACACGCCACCGGCGAGATAATCAGCACGGTAGATCGAGCGCGCCACCGAATCGACGAAGAATAGCGTCTGGCCGTCTTGCGACCACGCCAAACCGTTGGGCAAGGACATCTCGCGATGGATCACTTCGGCATGCATTTCGTGATCGAAGCGGTACAGTGCGCCGGTCTTGCCGCTGGGGCCTTCATCCATCAGGCCGGTGACAAAGTGGCCCTGCGGATCACAGGCGCCGTCGTTGAAGCGGTAACTGGAGCGGTGATGCACGGGCGCCGAATACTGACGCACCTTGCCTTCGCCAAGATCCAGCAGCGCAGCACTGGCATCCTCGGTGAAGATCAGATTGCCTTGGTCGGTCAGGGCCAGAGCGCCAATTTTCGCAGCGGATTCGTAAACCCGTTCGACATCGCCCTGCGGCGTCAGGCGGTTGATGCGTCCGCCGGAAATATCGACGAAATAGAGGACGCCGCTGTGCGCATCCCAGACCGGGCTTTCACCAAGATCGGCACGGGTACGGGCGACTTTGACTGGCGCGTAATGGCATTCCTTGATGCTACTCCAGCGCTCGGCGACTTCGCTGAGGCTGGCGGCTTCTACCCGGGCCAGATCGCGAGGATAGCTGACGCCGCTGTTCTCGCAGAAGCGTGTAGCGGTAAACTGGCCGTTGCTGGCGCGCAGGATGTAGCCGGTGTCACGGCACAGTTCACTGGCCAGGTAGAGCAGGCCTGGGGTCACCCATTCAGGCTTGAGGTCCTCACTGGGCTGGCTCACCCCCCACATGCGGGTCTTGGCCACAGGCGAAATCGCATTGACTAGGATGCCGTGGGCCAGGCCTTCCATGCTCAGCGCATTCATGATCCCGACCTGGGCCATCTTGCCTGCGGCATAAGCTACCAGCCCTGGCTGGGCATAGCGCTGGTACATGGCGCGGTCAGAGGTGGTCAGTACGACTCGCGGCGCCGCCGAGCGCTTGAGGTGCTTCCAGGCATGCTTGGCCAACCACACCGGCGCATGCACGCTGATGCCCAGAGCGCGTTCGAGAAATGCCTCCTGCTGGTCTTCGATGTCCTGATAGCCGACCCAGCCGGCATTGTGAATGAGGATGTCGAGCTGGCCGAACTGCTCGATGGCAAGCTCGATCAATTGCTGGCAACCCGCCTCATCGTCCAGCCGACCAATGTGGGCAACCACCTCGCCACCCTGGGCCTTGAGAGCCTGCAACGCTTCAGTTACCAGTGCCTGATCTTCGCCTTCGCCGGCGCGATCGGTGCCCAGGTCACTGATCACTACCCGTGCGCCCTGAGCCAGCAGTGCCTTGGCGTAATCCAGGCCAAGCCCCTGGCCTGCACCGGTAATAATCGCGACTTTATTTGTGAATGGCATCGACGAATCCCCCCGATTCTCATTCACAGACAATAACAATAAAAAAATCAATGACTTAATACTAAAAGCATGCAAACTTGATATCTAATAGATATCACCGAAACCCCGCAAGCGGATGACCGAGCCCCACCCGGTTACTCATACAGATAGCAACAGCCCGGGCGAGCAGGCTTCTGCGCCGCCCAAGCACACATTATGATGGCGCGCCTGCAGAAGTCCTGTGAGCACACGCCCCTGCACCAGTTCGCCTCGATGAAGGAAAGTAGAATGATCGAGACCCGTTTGCTCAGGCAGTTCATCGCCGTGGCCGAGGAGTTGCACTTTCACAAGGCAGCTATTCGTCTGCACATGGCGCAGCCGCCTTTGAGCCAAGCGATCAACCGCCTCGAGGACAAACTCGGCTTCAGCCTGTTTCTGCGCAACAAGCGCGGGGTCAAGCTGACCGCCGCTGGCATGGCATTTCTGGAAACCGCTTATCGCACCCTCAAGGAACTCGAGCAAGGCATCGAGTACGCCCGCAATGTCTCCGAGGGCGTGTGCGGCAAGCTGACCATCACGGCCATTTCGATTGCCTACTACGAGTCGCTGCTGAACTCGCTGCGGCGCTTTCGCGAAAGCTACCCGAACGTGCGCCTGACCATCCGTGAAATGCCGTCGGCGGCCCAGGCCGCCGCCTTGTTGGCCGGCGAAGCCGACATCGCCTTCATGCGCAAGCTGCCACTGCCGCCGGATATCATCGAATCACGCCTGATTCTCAATGAGCAGATCGTGATGGCCTTGCCGGCCCATCACGAAAAGGCCCGCCACGCCAACGTCGACCTGCGCGAATTCGCCGAAGAAGACTTCGTGTTCACTCCGCAGGCATTGGGTAATGGCTACTACAGCCAGCTGATGGCGCTGTGCGAGTCGGCAGGCTTCTATCCCAAGGTGGTGCAGGAAGCGTCGCAGATTCACACCTTGATCGGTTTGGTCGCCTGTGGCTTCGGTGTAGCCCTGGTGCCGGAATCGATCGCCAACTCGACGCTGCGCGATCGGGTCCTGTTCCGCCCGATCAAGCCCGTTGGTGATCAGCCCAACGCCAGCATGGGCCTGTACATGAACTGGAACAACCAGAACGCTTCGCCGGCGCTGGGCAGTTTCATCTCGATGCTGGACCTTGGCGCACCGAAGTGTTTCAGCGACACCCTCCTCGACCTCGCGGCCCAGGAGAGCATCCTCAAGCGCGATCTACACCGATAGCTGGTTATGGCGCAGCCAGGCATCCAGTGCCAGTGCTGTTTCCAGGTTGTTACGGCGCAGCTGCGAGTTGAAATAGCCCTCGGCGTGATCCAGTTGCGTGATTAGCTGAGCTCGATCGATGACCGCGAATGCCGGGCTGTCAGCCGTTGCCAGCAGCTGCCGGGTGCGCTCGCGCAGGAAGCGCTCGTAGGCCAGGTTTGCCGAAGTCGGATAAGGGCTTTTCTTGCGCGCCAGCACGGCCGGTGGCAGTAGATCAGCCGTCGCCTGTTTGAGCAGCCACTTTTCCTCGCCTCCTCTACCTTTTATCGACCACGGCACGTTGTGCACGTACTCGACCAGCTCATGATCGGTATACGGCACACGCACCTCAAGGCTGGCGGCCATGCTCAGGCGGTCCTTGCGGTCGAGCAGGATCGGCAGCCAGTGGTGCAGGTGCAGGTGGCTGATCTCGCGCATGCGCCGCTCGACAGCGTCGTCGCCCGGCAGATGCTGCACTTGATCCAGTGCCTGGTGATAGGCGCTGTCCTGATAGCCGGCAAAATCGCAGTGGCGGTTGAAGTCCGGGTTGATCAGTTCTGCCTGCAGCAGTTGCATCCGTGACAGCCACGGCATCCGCGCCGCAGCGATGGCCTGCGGATCGCGACACCAGGCGTAACCGCCAAATACCTCGTCCGCGGCCTCGCCTGAGATCGCCACCGTCGAGTGGCCACGGATGGCTTTGAACAGCAGATACAGAGAAGTATCGACATCGCCAAAGGTCGCCGCTGAATCATTGGCCAGGTACACCGCCTGCCTGGCCTGATCGGCAACCAGCTCGCGGTTGTCGATCAGGATGGTCTGGTGCTGGCTGCCGATATGCGCGGCGGCGGCCAAGGCATACGGCTCGTCGCACTCCGGGCGGAAGGCATCGGCCTGGAACTGCTCGGCCTGGCCGACAAAATCCACCGAGAACGAATTGACCGTACCGCCCTGTTCGGCCTGCAACTTGCGCTGGGCCATCGCTGTGAGAATGGTCGAGTCAAGCCCGCCGGACAGCAACGAGCATACCGGTACGTCGGCATAGAGCTGCTCGCCCAGCGCTTTACCCAACAGTTCGCGGGTGCGCTCAATGGTGCTTTGCAGGTCGTCCTGATGCTCACGTCGTTGTAACTGCCAATAGCGGTTGAGCTTGATCTGGCCGTTCGGCCGCCACGATAGCCGATGCCCCGGTGGCAGCTCGCGAATGCCGCGCAGCGCCGTGCGCGAGGTGCCCCGCGACAAGCTCAGGGCATCGACCAGCCCCACCACGTCGAGCTGTTTGCTGAAATCCGGATGGGCCAGAATCGCCTTGATCTCCGAGCCGAACAGCAGGCCCTGGCCATGTTCGGCGTAGTACAGCGGCTTGACCCCGAGGCGATCGCGTACCAGCAGGAAGTGCCCGTCCCGCTCGTCGAACACGGCAAAGGCGAACATTCCCGACAGCTGCTCGCTGCAATGCTCGCCCCACTCCAGGTACGCATGCAGCACCACTTCGGTGTCGCTGCGGGTCTGGAACTGATGCCCGGCCAGACGCAGCCGCTCGCGCAATTCGTTGTGGTTGTAGACCTCGCCGGTATACACCAGCGCCACTTGCTGGCCATTGCCGAAGCGGTAAGTCATCGGTTGTACGCCGCCAGCAAGGTCGATGATTGCCAACCGCCGGTGGCCGAGCAAGGCATGCCGGTGGCGCCAGCTGCCGCTGGCGTCCGGGCCGCGCAGGGCCAGGGTGTCGGTCATTGCCGCCAGCAGCGGCGCGTGTTGCTCCAGGTCGCGACTGAAGTCGACCCAGCCTGTAATTCCACACATGGTTGCCGCTCCTTATTGACCAGCCTCAGCGGCCGGCACCCGCCCGACCAGCGCTTGCAGGCGCTTGGCAATGTCCAGCAACTGCCGCTCGCTGTCGCGTCGGCCCATGATCTGCACCGACAGCGCTGCTTTGCCATCCGGGCTCAGGCAGATCGGCACGGTGATAGCCGGCAGGCCGCTAAAGCTGGCCAGCGGGGTGAAGCTGATCTTCTGTGAGTAGTCGGTGTCAGCAGGTGATGGGATGGTCGAGTCGCCGGGCTGCGGATCACGCCGTTCGAACGGCCGATTGGGGTCCATCGGGAATACCACGAAGTCCACCTGGGCGTTATCGAACCAGCTGTCGATGCCTGCGCGAACGCTGTCCATACGTTGCTGGATGGCGTTGTACTCTTCCTCGCTGACACCGGCACCGACGGCCAGCGCGCTCTGCGTCGACCAGTGCAGCTCGCAGTCGAACACCTGCTGCCACGCCGCAGAGGCCAGCCACGCATCACGGGCACAGAGTTGCCAGGCGTCGCCGCGGCACGCCCACAGTTCAGGCATGTCGACATCACTGTCGGCCATTTCAAGCTGCACCACGGCGCTGCGCGCCTGAGCCAGCATGGCGAGCATCTGCGCGCTGGTGAGGCCCGGCTCATGCACATGGCTAAGGAAACCGACCCGGTACTGCTGCTTGAGCGGCAGTTGCTCGCCGAGCAGACCATCGATGCCAAGCATCGGTAGCAGCAGGTCGAGGTCATCGGCGCTGCGCGCGACCCAGCCAAGGGCGTCCATGCGCGGAGACAGGGGGAATACGCCGGCCAGATTCCCGGCCTTGTGCGTCATGCGCAAGCCGACCATGCCGCAGTGCGACGCAGGCCAGCGGACCGAGCCGAGCACATCGGTGCCCAGCGAGATATCACACAGCCCCGCCGCCACCGACACCGCGGAACCTGTGCTCGAGCCCGAAGGGTCGATACTCGGGTAAAGCGGGTTGCGGCAACCGCCACCAAAGGCGATGTTCAGCTCGGTGGTGGTCACCTTGCAAGTCAAGGCCACCCGCGGGTCCAGCCAGGTCAGTGCTTCGGCGCTGCGCGCTGGATAGTGACGGTAGCTACGCAGGCCCAGTCGGGTCGGCAAACCCGCAACGTCAACGGTGTCCTTGACGCCCAGGCGGAACCACGGCGACTCGGCCGGGCGGGTGCTGACCAGGCAACGGTAGTGGCCGTCGGCATGCACCGCCCATTGCTCATACTGCGCTGCCCAATCGGCGGCCAGTGCTGGATTGGCCTGCAGTTGCGCATAGCGCTCACGCAGGGTCAGGGCCAGGTAATTGGGCACCTGTTGGCCAACTGCTGCGGGACCGCAGTTGGCCAGGTAGGCGTCGATAGCATTGTCGGTTTTAACGTATGACATCGGTGTATTCCTTGACAGTTGATGCCGCCGCCCAGGCTTGTGGCTTGCCTGTGGCAGACAGCGGTAAGTGATCGACGTGATGGATATGCAGCGGCCGCGGCGTGCCGGGCGTGAGCTGAGAAAACGCAGCCAGCACAGCCCCGCTGCTGACTGAAGAATCGCCCAGCACTATGGTGTAGGCCTCGCCACGCAAACCGTCGCGTAGCGGCACACAGGCCAGGCTTGCGCAGCCCAGCAGCGTGCCCAGTTCGGCGCCTAGCCGGGCCAGGTCGAGGCGAACGCCATTGACCTTGATCAGGCTGCTGACCCGGCCCAGCCACTGCACCCGGCGCGGGTCGAGGACCTGCACCAGGTCGTCACAACGGTGGCTTGGCGCTGCGCAGGCCTGGCCCTGCTCACGGGCAATGCGTGGGCTGGCGATTTCCAGGGGCGCGGGCTGGCCAGCGGGTGTTAGTAGCTGAACGTCGTCAAGCAAGGTCCACGGCTGCTCCGGCGTGCTACTGGCATCCAGTTCGCGGACGGCAATCGCGCCGGTTTCGGTCGAGCCGAGCACCTCGATAAAACGCACCTGCGCACCGGCGAATTGCTGGATCACAGCCAGTGCACCGGGTGGCAGCATCGATGCACTGTGCACGATCAACAGCGGGCGCTGGCCAGCCAGGCGCTTGAGCAGTGCTGGCAGCAGCTTCCAGGTACTGGCGATGGCCAGGATCGCGCACTGGCCGTGGCCAGCCAGCGTTGGCAGTTGCTGTTGTTCGAACGAGCACAGCTGTAGCGCCGCCCCATGTACGCGCGCACCGGTTTCGCCGAGGATCTGCCCGTAGCTGTGGCTGACCGGCGCAAAGCTGATGATCTCGCTGACCTGCGGCGCCCAGCGCTGATAGATCAGCCGCGCCTCTTGCTCCATTTGCGCGCGGCTGCGCAGCCATTGGCGCGGCGCGCCGCTGGAACCAGAAGTGTGGAACACCTGCTCAGCACTCACTCGGCGGCCTGCAGGGTGAGCTGGTCTTCGACCTTCTGCGCAACGAAGCGCTGCATCTTGTCCAGAGTCTCGAACCAGAAGCGCACATCGTCGCTGAGGTAGTCCACCTCGATGCTGAAGCGGTCCTCGACGGCAGTAATCACCTCAACTGCCATCAGGCTGTCGAAGCGCTCACCGAGAAAGTCGCGAAAGCTGGCCTGGCTGTCGATGCCGAGGACCTCGGGGCCGAGCAGTTGGGCAAGAGTCTGGCGGATCTGGAGTTCGATGGAGGGGGTATTCACGAGCCGGTGCTTCCTTGTTGAGTGCTTGCGTTGATCAATGCCGCGCCCGCGCTGTAGAACACCTGTTCAGGCGCGATCGGGTCGAATTGCAGATAGATGAAAGCTGTGCTGTAGCGGCTGCGCAGCCCCGCGTACAGGCCGTCGGCCAGGGTCTGCTGCGCGAGCATGTCGCGCTCGCTGGAGAGTGTGATGCGCACATGAAACTGCGCCGGCTGGCCGTCACGGTCCTGGCTGGGCAAAGGCATACCGGCGCTGAACACGCAGTCCAGCGGCAGCGGCGCGAAGAACACCATGCAGTGCGCGGGGTCGGCGCCCAGGCTCTTGAGAACGCGGGTAAAACCCAGCGCAATGCGCTTGCGCTCGATCAGCGGCAGCGGCGCGCAGGCGACGGTAATGGTCGGCATGCTTGGTGTCCTTATGAGAGTTGCAGGTTGGGCAAATGGCGGCGGCTGCCGTCGACGAATGCCTGCAGCAGACGGCCCAGGCAGGTTGACAGCGCATCACTGCCCTCCAGATACAGCGGCGACCAGGCAAAGCCTTGCGCGGTGCTCACCTTGTCGAGGAAGAAGCGCAGGTGAGCGATGTCCACCGGCAGCTCGAATGCCAACGCCATGGCCACCGCCTGATAGGTGCTGAGCAGGTCGGGGATACGTTGACCGTGATTGGCGAAGCCACCCTGACGAACCTTGTGCGCCGCCAGCAGCACTGCCGCAGCCTGCTGCACGGGGTGGCCGAGGTAGGCAAGGCAACTGAGCGCCTGCAAACCGGCGCGCAGCGATGACGCGCCCCGCGGATAGGCGCTGTAGGTCAGCCGCCCGCTGTCTTCATGCTGACAGGTGCCGACAAACCGCTGCAGGCTATCCAGCGCCACACCGCTGTTGTCTCCCAGCCACTGCAGGATGGCCACCGCAGCTGCGGTCGAGACCATGTCCGAGCCGCGGCCTTCCCAGAAGCCAAAGCCGCCGTCCGGATTTTGCAACGAGGCCAGCCATTTGCCGATTGCCTGACGGGCCTGCGGCTGCTCGGCAAACGCCCCGGCAGCGAGCCCCCAGGCCGTGCAGCGCACCTCGGCACCGCGCCCGGGCATGTACATGATCCCGGCCTCGTTGGGCATCTGGCAGCCTTCGATCCAGCGCAACGCCGCAGCACGCTGGCCGCTGTCGAGGCTGCCGCCGAGGATCCCGGCGGCGCTGGTCAGAACATCCGCCGCCGTGCTCGCTTCGCGGTAGGTGTAGCCGCCACCGGGTGTGGCCAGGCTGGCGATATAGTCAGCGACATCATCAGCCAGCCAGGCGACTGGCTGCCCGAGTGCCTTGAGTGAGCCCACCGCGCAGAACACCGCCCAGACGTCCTCGCCGTCATATCCCCGCCAGCGGACAAAACCGCCTGCGCTGCTGCGGCGGGCAACGATCCAGTCGCTGCAACGCTGTGCGTCCAAAGGTAGTGCGTGCAACTCTGCCAAGCTTGCAGTGGCGCGGTAGGTTGCCCACAGGCAAGCCGACTCGGCCGACTCGCTGAAGCGAAAGCCGCCGTCAGCCAGCTGCTGCGCCTGCAACCAGGCGATCAAACGCGTGCGGTCCCACGCAGGCGCCGGCAGCCCGGCTCGTTGCAGTGCGCGGGCGGCCATCACGCCATAGAAGCAGGCGCGGGTATCGGCGACATCGCGCTCGGCAAACTCAGCCGACCAGCTCAGGCCACCATTGGCGCATTGCAGACCCTCAAGCCAGCGGTACAGCGGTTCACGCTGCTGGACCTCGCCGTGGCAGACTTCGAGCAAGGTGCGCAATGTGTAATGCGTGGCCCAGGCATCTGCCGTCTGGCCCGGGCACATGGCGTAGGCGTCGCCATCGAACAAGGTGTGCAGCCATGCGGCAGTGGCGTCTGTGTCGCTGACTGGCGCCGCCAGATCCTTGAGGGTTTCGGTGCAATAGAACGTGGCCCAGGCATCGGACGGCATACCCTTGCTCCAGGCATAGCCGCCATCACGGTTGCGCCGTGACTGGATATACGCCTGCAGCTGCGGCACATCGGCACTGCCCAGGCGCTCGACCCAGGCCAGGCTGCGGATCGCAGCGTAGGTGCACCAGAGGTCAGCCTGATGATTGGCCAGGCCCTGCCCTTGCGGAAATTTCGGCAACACCGCGCTCATTGCGCACCGCCAACAAAGCGCAGATTGGTCTTTTTCCAGCTCTTTTGCGAAGCGCCGCTCTTGCTCAACACCGACAGGTTGTTGATGAACAGGATGCGGCTCCAGCGCAGGCGCATGTGAGCTTGCGAATGGGCCTGCAAGCGCGCCTCGATCGCCGCCTCCTGACCAGTGTCCCAGAGCACATCGCGCTCCAGGATCAGCGCGGCGCTGTCCTTGTCGCGGTCGACTTCGATCATGTAGCCCGTGGCGTCGCAGTTGCCGTAAACGACTTCCTCGACGGCGCGAATATCCAACGCCACGCCGCCGACTACCACGGCATCGTTGTCGCGGCCATTGATCAGCAGGCTCGGGCTGAGCTGGCCGGCCTCGCAGGCGCCGCTGATGGTCACGCTGTCACCGGTATCCAGGCGCAGCAAGGGCCGCGCATACAGGTTCAGCGGCGTTACCACCAGACGCCCGCTGAGACCTTGCGCCAGCGGCACCAGTTGGCCGTCCTCCAGCAGCAGTTCGAAGTAGTTGGTGGTGCAGGCCAGACGCATCTGTTGATCTTCGCCAACTGTCGCCAGGGTGCCGGTCTCGGTACTGCCGTAACTGGCATCGAATACCTCGCACTGCCACCAGCGCGCCAGGCGCTGGCGGAATGGCTGGGTGTTGACCTCGCCCAGCAGCATGATCGTCTGCACCGACAGGGCGAAGCCGTCGAGCATCTCCCGCTGTTTAAGGTAGCGAGTCAGCTGGACCAGCACGCCAGGGGCAATGAACAGCACGCTCGGCTGGTAGGTGGCGAAGGTCTTGCACACCCGCTCCCAGTCGGTGATTCCGGTGGTAAACGGATACAGGCGCACGTGGGAGACGTCCAGGTAGTCGCAGACGTTGGCAATCAGATCGCCGACCGGGACGATATCCGACGGCATAAGGTTGGCGACCCTGGAGCCTGGTCTGAGTACCGCGCGCCATTGGCTGGCGACGCTGATGGCATTCCAGATGATGTCTTGCTTCAGGCGTGGAGTTGGCGTCGGTTCGCCGGTGGTGCCGGTGGTAGCGTAATAGCGCGCTGCATCACCCAGGCCGACCGTGCAAAAATCCAGCGGAGTGGCCTTGAGGCTGGCCTTGGGCGTGACCGGCAACTGAGCGAAGGCTGCGCTGTTGAACGGGCCGATGTCCGCGTAATAGCGGCTGTTGCGAGCTCGTTCCCAGGCGGCCTGCAATTTGCCGGTGTAAAAATTCTGACAAGGCATATTTCTGCCGAATTGGCGAAGTTCGCCCTCGGCTGCCGCTACGACTGAATGGTCGTTTTCCTTGTGAACCAACATCGCCCCGCCCCTCTCGAATAAGTTGCGCCGAGAATTGGCGAGTGCAGACCTTGAGTAAAATACTTTTGGCGAACCGGCGGTGATAGGTCGCAAGTATTAATAGCCTTGGAAATACAACGATTTAGCCCATATCAGCGGCTGCCGCCTGCTCCCCGTCCCCGTACGCTCTGGGGCAACTGCGCATATCAGATTGAGACCTTTATTGTATTTCCCTCGAGCTGTCGTCGCTGCGCACTATCGCCGCTCCTTGCAGCAGGTGCAGGGCGAACGACGACACTCAGGGAGCGACACCGATCATGCTGACCCAAGCCGCCAACGTGCTCGACGGCCCACTGGCCTGGAGCCTCAATTCCTGGCGCGACCGCAGCGCTGCGCAGCAACCGCTGTATCACGACCAACCTGCCCTCGAGCAGGCGCTGGCGAGCTTGCGCCAGACCCCCGCGCTGGTCAGTCGGCAGTCGATCAGCCTGCTTACGGGCTTGCTGGCCCAGGCCCAGCAGGGCCGTGCGTTTGTCTTGCAAGGCGGTGATTGCGCCGAAGACTTCACCCAGACCGATCAGGCCGCGCTGAATCACTTTCTGCAGCTGATGCAGCAGATGAGCCAGCTGCTGACGCGGGGTGTACAGCGGCCAGTGATCAAGATCGGCCGCCTGGCCGGGCAATACGCCAAGCCACGTTCCAGTGATATCGAAACCCGCGATGGCCTGAGTCTGCCGGTGTATCGCGGCGATATCGTCAACCAGGCCGAGTTCAGCGCAGCAGCGCGGCGGGCAGATCCGCAGCGCTTGCTTGCAGCCTATGCTCACTCGGCCGCGACCTTGCGCGACATCCGCACCCTGCAGGGTTTCATGGACAGCGATGGCCCGTGCGATCAAGCGCTGTTCATCTCCCACGAAGCCTTGCTGCTGGAATACGAGCAGGCGTTGACCCGGCAACAGGACGATGGCTGCTGGTTCAACCAGTCCACCCACCTGCCGTGGATTGGCCTGCGCACCGCCCAGCCCGATGGCGCCCATGTCGAATACCTGCGTGGGGTGAGCAACCCGGTGGCGGTCAAGGTCGGCGCCGAAACCTCGGCCAGCGCACTGCTGCAGCTGATCGAACAGCTTAACCCGCACAACCAGCCGGGCCGGCTGACGCTGATCCACCGCATGGGTGCGGCGCTGCTGGAACAGCACCTCGGGCCGCTGATCGACGCAGTAGAGCACGCTGGCGCGCGGGTGTTGTGGCTGTGCGACCCCATGCACGGCAATACCCGCACCCTGCCCTGCGGCACCAAGACCCGCGCCTTCGATGACATCCTGGCGGAGATAGAGTCGGCCTTCGCCGTGCATGCCTGGCATAGCTCGGTCCTCGGCGGGCTGCACCTGGAACTGACCGCTGAACCCGTGACCGAGTGCCTCGGCGGCCCAGGCCACCTGCAGCCGGAGGATCTGCACCGCTGCTATCTGAGCAAGGTGGATCCACGCCTGAATGGCGAACAGGCGTTGGCCTTGGCCCAGCACTTGAGCCGGATGCCGCCATGCCGTTAGCCATATACGTGTTTTCGCTGTGCACCTTTGCCTTCGGCTTGTCTGAGTTCGTGGTCGCCGGTCTGGTTTCGGCAATGGCGGGCGATCTGAGCAGTTCAGTCGCTGCGGTGGGCGCGGCGATTGCGGCGTACGCGTTGGGCGCCGCCATCGGCGCACCGTTGCTGACTGCGGCGCTGGCGAGCTGGCGTGACCGCTCGCTGATGCTGCTGACGGTAGCAGTGCTGGGGGTGGGAAGCCTGCTGCTGGCAAGCGTCGAGCAGGTGTTGACCTTGCACCTGGTGCGCTTTGGGATTGGCCTGGCCCACGGCGTGTTCATGGCGCTAGCGGCCAGTGTCGCAGTCAAGCTGGTAGCACCCGCACAGGCTGGGCGGGCATTGTCGGTGGTATGGATGGGCTTGACGGTGTCGTTGGCACTCGGGGTACCGCTGGGCACGCTGCTGGGCAGCTTCTGGTCGTGGCGGGTGATATTTGTCGCGCTGGCGCTGCTCGCTTGTTTGAGCTTGATCGGCTTGCTGCGCTGGATGCCGGTTCAGGCTGGTGCGGCGGATGCTCAGCCTGGCGCGGGGCTGAGCGGCCTGCGCGCCGTGCTACTGCGGCCGTTGTTGTCGGTTGCCGCGGTGTCCATGCTGGTCAGCGTCGCGGTGTTCAGCTTTTTCAGTTACGTGTCGCCGTACCTGCTGGAGGTGAGCCAGGCCGGGCCACGTTTGTTGAGTGCGGGCATGCTGCTGTTTGGCGCCTGCACGATTGCTGGCAATCTGGTTGGCGGATATGCCGGCGACCGCTTTGCGATAAACCGCTGCCTGTTGCTGGCCCTGCTCATGCTGGTGGTCACACTGATGCTGCTGTATGTGTTCAGGCAGTCGCCATGGGCCGTGCTCGGCCTGGTCGGGGTGCTGGGGGCAGTGTTCTTCGCCATCGTCACGCTGTCCACGTTGCGCCTGCTCAACCTGGCCAAAAGCGTGGCGCCGCACGCCAGCGGCGTGGCCTCGGGGTTGAACATTGCTGCGTTCAACCTCGGCACAGCGCTCGGCGGCGGGCTTGGTGGCCTTTTGATCGGTCAGCTCGGCCTGGCGTGGTTGCCGCTGGCAGGCGTTGGCGCCGGGCTGTTGGCAATTGCTGTGCTACTCAGCCAGACGCCTGCCGATGTGCCCTATGAAGCTGAAACTCAGCGCTGAGCCTTGGCGCACTGCCACAGCCGGGCAACATCGCTGGCGCGCGCCTGCAGCAGTGCCGGCGCTTCGCTGCACGCCTGAGCCAAGGTCATCGGCCCACTGGCCAGCGCAAACGCGGCATCGATGCCATGGGCGTACAGTTGCTGGTAACCCTCGCCCAGGGTGCCGGCCAGCACCACCACCGGCACACCATGACGTTTGGCAACCCTGGCCACGCCCATGGGCGTTTTGCCGCGCAAGGTCTGCGCGTCAAAGCGGCCTTCGCCGGTGATGACCAGATCGGCGCCCTGCACCAGTGCATCCAGCCCGGCCAGCTCGGCGACCACCTCCACTCCCGCGCGGAAACGCGCGTCCATGAATGCCTTGGCCGCAAAGCCCATGCCGCCGGCAGCGCCGCTACCGGGCGACTCCCTGAGGTCATTACCCAGCAGTTGCGCGCAATGGTCGGCAAAATGGCCAAGGGCGAGATCCAGCGCTGTCACCTGCTCAGGGCTGGCGCCTTTTTGCGGACCAAAAATCGCCGAGGCGCCATTCGGACCACACAGTGGGTTGTCGACGTCTGCAGCGACTTCGACCTGCACCTCAGCCAGGCGCGGATCAAGCTCACTGGCGTCGATCCGGGCCAGTTGCGTCAAGGCCAGGCCGCCTTCGGCCAGCGCCTGGCCATCGGCGTCGAGCAAACGCAAGCCAAGTGCGCGGAGCATGCCGCTGCCGCCGTCGTTGGTGGCACTGCCGCCAATCGCCAGGACGATGCGTTGGGCCCCCGCGGTCAATGCCGCGCCGATCAATTCGCCGGTGCCCCAGGTGCTGCTACGACAGGCGTCGCGTTGCTCGCCGGGGACCAGCTGCAAACCACTGGCTTCGGCCATTTCGATGATTGCCGTGCGGCTCTCGGCGAGCCAGCCCCAACTGGCCTCGACCGTCTGCCCCAGCGGTCCGCGCACCGCTTGCCGGCGCAGCTCACCGTGGCTGGCCGCGACAATCGCCTGCAGCGTGCCTTCGCCGCCATCGGCCATCGGACACTCAACCAGTTCGGCCTCCGTCCACACCTCGGCCAGGCCGCGCGCAATGGCCTGGGCGACGGCAGCGGCGTCGAGGCTGTCCTTGAACGAATCGGGGGCGATGACAATTTTCATGGGGATTCTCCTGATCCTGTTGCAGCGATGCTGACAGTTGCGTCATCCGCAGGCCTCGGTCAGATGCACAAAAGCCCAGCGCCGTTGTTTGGGCAAACGCCTTTGCCACTCAGCTCAGTCGGCGCGCAACAGCTGCAAGCCCAGATACAGGGTCAACATGCCGTCCAGCCGCTGTGGGTCGACTTCGCCCAGCTCGGCGATACGTTCCAGGCGATAGCGCAGGCTGTTGCGGTGGATGCCCAAGGCATCGGCACAGGCCTGGCTCTGGCCATCATGGCCGCACCAGGCGCGCAAGGTATTGAGCAACTGGCCGCTGGCGTCCTTGCTACGAATGCGCAGCAATGGCTCGAGCAATTCATCCAGCGCGTCGTCGTTGCGGTGACGCCACAGCAGTGCTGGCAAGCGGTAGCGGGTCAGGTTCAGCAAGCGCTCGGCAGGCAGCACTTCGCGCCCATAGGCAAGCAAATCACGCACCCGCCGGTAGCCGCGTCGCAATTGCTCAAGACTTTGCGCTGCCGGGCCCACGGCCAGGCGCTGGACGTGCCAGCCATGGCGCTGCAGCCGTTCGAGCAGACGCTGTTCATCCAGCGCGACCGCTGCCGGCCGACACCACAACAGCGACTGACGGGCCGGGCTGACGCACCAGCCATCCGGGTAACGGCTCATCAGCCAGGTGGCCAAGGCTTCTGCGGGCGGTCCGGACTCCAGCTCGAACAGGCACGGCACCCGTGCCAATTGAGGCTTGAGGCCAAGTTGCTGGGCCTCGTCGAGCAAACGCGTCGAATCACCACTACTGCCCAGCAACAATGCCAGCAAGTCATCACAGCGCTGGCGTCGCCATTGTTGCTCGACTTGCAGGTGACGCTGGGCCAGGAGCATTTCGGCGGTCATCCGCACCAGCTCGCCGTAGGTGCGCAATTGCTGCGGATCACCGGTCAGGCCGAGCACGCCGATCAAGCGACCATCGAGCATCAGCGGCAGGTTGACGCCGGGCTGCACGCCCTTGAGGCACTTGGCCGCGTCATTATCGAGCTCGACGATCCGGCCATTGGCCAATACCAACTGGGCACCTTCATGGCGGGTGTTGATGCGCTCTGCTTCACCGCTGCCGAGGATCAGGCCCTGGCTGTCCATGACGTTGACGTTGCACGGCAGGATGGCCATCGCCCGGTCGACGATATCCTGCGCCAGGTCATGGTCCAGTTCGAACATTCAACGGTCCTTGCAGTGATAGGATTTGGGCCGCAGCACAGCGGCCAGCGCTGACACCAGTGCATAAGCACAAAGACAGCCGCGCTGCGCTCGCCGAGACTCGTCAGGCGAGCGCCGAAACAGGCGACGCGGTAACAATCATAACAACAGAGATCCCGATCATGGCACACAGCTCTGCCCCTGACCAAGGCCACGATAGCACCCGCAATGCGCTGTACCGGCGCATCACACTGCGGCTGATTCCATTCATTTTCATCTGCTACCTGTTCAACTACCTCGACCGCGTCAACGTTGGTTTTGCCAAGCTGCAGATGCTCGATGCACTGAAGTTCAGCGAAACCGTCTATGGCCTCGGCGCCGGGATTTTCTTCATCGGCTACGTGCTCTGCGGCCTGCCCAGCAACCTGGCGCTGAACCGCTTCGGGCCACGGCGCTGGATCGCCTTGATGATGATCGCCTGGGGCAGCCTGTCGACCTGCTTGATGTTCGTCACCACGCCGACCGAGTTCTACGCCCTGCGCCTGCTCACCGGCGCCGCCGAAGCCGGCTTCTTCCCGGGCGTGGTGCTGTACCTCTCGCGCTGGTTCCCCGCGGATCGACGCGGGCGGATCATGGCCCTGTTCATGTCGGCGATTCCGGTCTCGGGGCTGCTTGGCGGACCATTCTCGGGCTGGATTCTGCAGCACTTTGCCGCTGGCCAGCACGGTTTGGCCGGCTGGCAGTGGATGTTCCTGATCCAGGGCCTGCCGACAGTGGTGCTGGGCATACTGGCGATCAAACTGCTCAGCGACGGTTACCAGAAAGCGCCGTGGCTCAGCCCGGCCGAGCGGCAGATCATCGAAACCGACCTTACCGCCGATGCAGCACGCAAGCCGGTCACCAGCGGTGACAGCGTGCTGTCGGTACTGACCAATCCGCTGATCTGGACCTTTGGCTTCATCTACTTCTGCATCCAGAGCGGCGTGTACGCGATCAACTTCTGGCTGCCGTCGATCATCAAGAGCATGGGCTTTGACAACCCACTGCTGATTGGCTGGTTGAGCGCGATCCCGTACCTGTTGGCCGGCGTGTTCATGATTCTGGTAGGCCGTTCGGCTGACCTGCGCAACGAGCGCCGCTGGCACCTTGTGGTGCCGATGCTGATGGGCGCGATCGGCCTGCTGATCGCGGTCAACTTTGCCGGCCATCCGCCGATTGCCATTCTTGGTCTGTCGATCGCGACCATGGGCGCTCTCACCGGTTTGCCGATGTTCTGGCCGATGCCGACTGCCTTGCTCAGTGCTGCCACTGCGGTGGCTGGCCTGGCGATCATCAACTCGGTCGGGCAGATGGCGGGCTTCCTCAGCCCGTATCTGGTGGGCTTCATCAAGGATCAGACTGGTTCCACCGATGCTGCACTGTACTCGCTGGCCGGGCTGATCGTGATCGGCAGCCTGGTGGCCCTGCGCGTCACCCGTGCAGGCGCCTTGAGCAGCGCCCGCGCCGATTGAAACGGCTGACCGTTGCCGGGCCTGGCGCCCGGCAACACCTCAACGCCACAACGCGACAACCCCGCCCTCCTTGCCCAGCACCGGGTCCAGTTCCGGCAACGCCACCTTGGCAATCCGCGCCACCGCCTGCGCGTGGCCACGGGCGTTGGGCCGCTCGACCTCGTAGTCTTCCTGCCCCCGCGGGTAACCACCAACCACGACAAAGTCCTCACTGCAGGTCATGCAGCGATGGCCGGTGCCCGCCGGCAGCACCAGCACGTCTCCCGCTTTGACGCTGATGGTCTGCCCGGCGGTACCACCCAGGGTCAGCCGCGCTTCACCCTGCGCTACGCCAAGCACCTCGTGGGCGTTGGGATGGAAGTGGTGATAGGGAAACACCCCATCTCGCCATAACGCAGGCCACCCGTGCACCTCGAACAGCGCCTCAAAGGCCGCCGCTCGGTCCGTGCCGTGCGGCCACTGCATCGCATAAAGCAACACCGGCAACACGCTGTTCGGCGTCGAGCCGTCGTCGGCGAAACGTAGCTGGCGCGGCTCAACCGGCCGCGGCGCGATAGATTGCTGCTGGTCCATGATCTGCCCCTCACAGGCTTGTATTCTGTTGAGAAGCTTGAATGCCGTCAGGCGTTCCATTTCAAGCAGGCGCTCACTGCCTCAGGCTTTTGCGCTATGGTTGCAGTCTGACCGGCACTTCGAACCGGCCCACGACAATAACAGCACGGGGAGCGCCCATGACCGCGCCTGCCACCGACACCCGCGCCAGGGAACTGGCTGCGTTTATCGACTGCCACTTCGCCGAGCGCGGCCTCGCGCCGGAAGCGGTGATCGCCGAATCGTGGTTTCGCAGCATCAACCAGCACCACCTCGACCCAGGCCTGCGCCATGTCGACAATATCCTCAGCGCCGCCGAGATTCGCCAGCATCAGGCTCAGCACGAGGCCTACCTGAGCATCGCCGGGCAAGGCGTCAACGGCCTGGCCCGAAGGGTGGTCGATGCTGGCTTCGCCGTGCTGCTCAGCGATGCCGACGGCATTACTCTGGATGCGCGCCTGCCAGCCGATCACGACCGTTATTCACGCGCTGGGCTGATTGTCGGCGCGCGCTGGGACGAATCGATCGCTGGCACCAATGGCATCGGCACCGCGCTGGCGTCGGGTCAGGCGCTGACCATCCACCGCCAGGAGCATTTTCTTGCCGCCAACGCCCGCCTGAGCTGCTCGGTGTCACCGATCTTCGATGCGCAGAATCAGTTGCTTGGCTGCCTCAACGCAACCTGCCTGTTCAACGATGGGCCAAAACAGGCGCAGCACCTGACCCTGCACCTGGTTACGCTGTACGCGCGGCTGATCGAGAACACCCATTTCCGCCAACGTTACCGCGACCGTCTCACCTTGGCCCTCAAGCCTCGCGACGACATCACCGATCTGGCCAATGAGCAGCTATTGGCGCTGGATGAAGGCGGCCGGGTGATCGGCGCCAACCGGGCTGCATTCATGGCCCAGCCTGGCGCCCTGCTGGGCTTGCGCATCGAGCAGTTGCTGCCCGCCACTATCGATGAGCTGCTGATGCTCACCCGTGGCGGCGCTTGCGGCACCCAACTGCGCGAGCCTGGCAGCGAGCTGATCATCGAAGTCGGTTTGCGTGTGCCGGCCGGTTACGGGCTGCGCGCCAAGCCTGTTGCGCCGGCCCCAACTACAGCCCGCCACCCGACACTTGAGCAACTTGCCGGCGGCGACAGCCAGTTGCAGCAAAGCGTGCAGCGTCTGCGCAAGGTGCTGGACAAGGACATCTGTATCCTCATCACCGGTGAAACCGGCACCGGCAAAGAGGCCTTTGCCCGCGCCGTGCACCAGGCCAGTCGCCGTCAGGCCGGGCCGTTCGTTGCACTCAATTGCGCGGCGATCCCCGAGTCGTTGATTGAAAGCGAGCTGTTTGGCTACCGCAGCGGCAGCTTCACCGGCGCCAACCGCAAAGGCATGAAGGGCAAGCTGGAACTGGCCAATGGCGGCACGCTGTTCCTCGATGAGATCGGCGACATGCCTGCACACCTGCAAACCCGCTTGCTGCGGGTGCTGGCCGAGCGTGAGCTGCAACCCCTGGGGGCCGAAGCGCCAGTGGCGTTGGATATTCAGGTGGTGTCGGCGACTCACCAGGATCTGGCCAGCATGATTGCTGACAAACGCTTCCGTGAAGACCTCTTTTACCGTTTGTGCGGCATGCGCATGAGCCTGCCGGCGCTACGCCAGCGCAGCGATCGCGCCGAGTTGATCGAGCACCTGCTGCGACGGCTGCCCGAAGCGCAAGGGCTGCAGCTGGACGCCGAGGCTCACCGCTGCCTGCTGGGCCACCCTTGGCCTGGCAACGTGCGCCAATTGCTGAACGCGCTGCGCTACGCAGCTGCGCTGGCGGAGAACGGGGTGATAAGCCTGAATTGTCTGCCGGAGGAGCTGCTGGCGAGTGCGCCGCGGACGCCGGTCCTTGCACAGCCACTGCGCCTGGAGGCTCAGGTCGAGGATGCCGAAGCCCGGCATTTGCTCGATGTACTGCGGCGCGAGCGGTGGAATATCAGCGCGGCAGCAGACGCGGCGGGAATCTCCCGATCGACTCTGTACCGCAAGATGAAACGACACGCAATCGTGCCGCCGAATCAGGCTGACTGAGCGCAGCACTGGCCGCTGCACGAGCGTGCCGGCCAGTGCTGCCCCCCATGTTACTCAGCCCTGGATATACACCACTTGCGTGCGCGTGTACTCATACAGCCCATGCTTGCCATCCGCCCCGCCCACCCCAGACTTGCGTGCTCCGGCGTGGAAACCCTGCATGGCCTCGAAGTTCTCGCGGTTGATGTAGGTCTCGCCAAAATCGATTTCGCGGCTGGCTTTGAGTGCGGCGTTCAGGTCGCGGGTATATAGCGACGAGGTCAGGCCGTAATCACTGTCGTTGGCCAAGACAATCGCTTCATCCAGGTCGTCAATGATCTGGATCGGCAGGACCGGGCCGAAGATCTCCTTGCGCATGATCTCCATGTCCGCCGAACAGCCGGCCAGCACCGTCGGTTGATAGTGGAAGCCCGCACCAAGATCAGCCACCTGCCCGCCGGTAATCACCTGAGCGCCTTGCCCGACTGCCGTGCGCACCATCTGCGCGACCTTGTCCAGCCCGGCCTGATTGATCAATGGGCCCATGTCCAGGTCAGCCTGCAGCGACGGGTCGCCATAGCGCGTGGCGGCCATCGTCTGCGCGACTTTGTCGATGAAGGCATCCGCCACCGCGCGCTGCACATACACTCGCTCGGCGCAGTTGCACACCTGCCCGGTGTTGATCACCCGCGAGGCAACGATCGCGCGCACGGCCAGGTCCAGGTCGGCGTCGGCCAGCACGATAGCGGGCGCCTTGCCGCCCAGTTCGAGGTTGAGCTTGGTGATGTTTGGCGCTGCCGCAGCCATGATCCGCGCCCCGGTGGCGACACTGCCAGTGAAGCTGACCAGGTCAATGCCGGCATGGCTGGTGAGGCTGTGGCCGACACTCGCACCTTTGCCGCCGACCACGTTGAACACCCCTGGCGGTAGATCGGTTTCGGCCACCAGCCGGGCAAACGCGTAGCAGTTGATCGGTGTCTCTTCGCTGGGTTTGATCACGATGGTGTTGCCGGTCAGCAGCGCCGGCGCCATCTTGCGCGCAATCAGGAAGAACGGGAAATTCCACGGCAGCACCCCCGCCACCACGCCCAGGGGTTTGCGCAGCAGGAAGATGTGCTCGTTGGCCCGATCACTGCTCAGCACCTCGCCCTCCAGGCGGCGCGCCCATTCGGCCATGTAGTCGAGGTAGTCGGCAGTGAAGTTGACCTCCACCAGGGCCAACGCCGGCACCTTGCCCTGCTCCTGGGTGATGATGCGCGCCAGGCGCTCGGCATTGGCCCGCACCTTGCTGGCAATCTGGCGCAAGTAACCGGCGCGCTCGATGGCAGGTTTTGTCGCCCAGCCTTTCTGCGCACGGCGCGCTGCGTCAATCGCGCGTTCGACCTGCTCAACGGGTGACTCCGGCACCGCCCCCAACAGCTCGCCGTTGGCCGGGTTGAACACCTCGATCAGTTGTTCGCTGGCTACAAAAGCGTTGTCGATATAGTTCTGGTACAGATTATCGGGCATCGTCATGTCACTCCTTGGAGGTATTGTCGGCAAGCGGCGTGGCGGCTGCGGGCTTGGCGCTGAAACGCTGCCAGACACTGCCTTCGCTTTGCAGGTCGTGGGCGCGCTTGATCAGGTATTGGTGCACCTGTTCGACCTGCTCAGGCTTGAGCGCTTCGGCGAACGAAGGCATACCGTCCGGGATGCGCCCGCCATAGAGAATGCCGAGGAACATCTGGTGTTTTTCCGCGGTGAGCTTGCGCAGGTCCGGCAGCACGCCGCCGCTGACGGCATGGATGCCATGGCACTGCGAGCAGTTGCCGTCGTAAAGCGCAGCACCGGCGGCTACGGTTTTTTCGTCAGCAGTGAGCGCTGGCGGTTTCGGCGTGTCGGCCGGCGGTGGGGGCTCACGCAGGGTGGCGTTGCCGCCGATCTTGTAAGTCAGCACCTGGGCGAACGGCTGCACGCCGGCGCGCAGCGACAAGGCCCCGGCAAAGGTCGAGAACGCCCCGCCCCAGCCGGCCATGAAGGTCACGTATTGCTCGCCATCTACCGAATACGTGATCGGCGCAGCCATCACGCCGCTGGCAGCCGGTGATTCCCAGAGCTTTTTGCCATCGTCGGCGGCGTAGGCGATCACCCGGCCATCGGCACTGCCCTCGAACACCAGGTTGCCCGCCGTGCTCAGGGTGCCGCCGTTGAAGATGGTGATATACGGCACTTCCCAGGCAGGTGCCTGCTTGACCGGGTCCCAGGCGATCAACTTGCCTGACCAGGTTTTGGCCATTTCCAGCAGGCCTTCCGGGCCTTCGGGCATCATCCCGGTGCGCAGGCCGAGCTGGTACACGCTCTTGAACGGGTGACGCTTGGGCGCTTCCGGGATGTGCTCGTAGTAGGCCGACATGATGTGCGCCGGGATGTACACCAGCCCGGTGTTGGGGTTGTAGGACATCGGGTGCCAGTCATGTGCGCCCCAAAATGCCGGGGTCACCAGCTTGCGCTTGCCGTCCTTCCAGTAGGCAGCTGCCTCATCATCGACGATTGGCCGGCCAGTCTTCATGTCGATGCCCTTGGCCCAGTTGACCGGCACAATGTTCTTCGCCGAGAGCAACTCGCCGGTGGCGCGGTCGAGTACATAGAAGAAGCCATTTTTCGGCGCCTGCATCAATACCTTGCGCTGTTTGCCGTTGACCGGCAGTTCGGCGAGGATCATGTGCTGGGTGGCCGTGAAGTCCCAGGCATCGCCCGGCGTGGTCTGGTAGTGCCAGGCGTATTCGCCGGTATCGGCATTGACCGCCACGATAGACGACAGGAACAGGTTGTCGCCCTTGGCCTGGCTGCGCCATTTCGGATCCCACAGCGAGCCGTTGCCGACGCCGATATAGAGCAGGTTCAGTTCTGGGTCATAGGCGAACGAATCCCACGCCGTGCCACCGCCGCCCTGCTCGACAAAGGCATCGCCGTGCCAGGTCTTGCTGGCGATTTCCATCGCCTTGTCTTCAGGCGGCAGCTTGGGGTCGCCAGGCACGGTGAAGAAGCGCCAGGCCTGCTTGCCGGTTTCGGCATCATAGGCGGTGACGTAGCCACGCACGCCAAACTCGGCGCCGCCGTTGCCGATCACCACCTTGCCATTGACCACACGCGGCGCGCCGGTAATGGTGTAGCTGCGTTTGTCGTCGCTGCGGGTGTCGACCGACCATACGCGCTTGCCGGTCTTGGCATCGATGGCCTCCAGGCGGCCATCGAGCACGCCGACATAGACCTTGCCCTGCCACACGGCTACGCCACGGTTGACCGCATCGCAGCAGGCTTCACCGGCCCGATGGCGATCGGACTGCGGATCGTACTTCCACAGCAGCTTGCCGTTGCGTGCGTCCAGGGCATACACAACCGAAAATGGCCCGGTGGTGTACATCACGCCGTCGACCACGATAGGCGTGGCCTCGACGCCGCGGTCCAGATCGAGCTTGTAGCTCCAGGCCAGGCCCAGTTGATTGACGTTGCGGTCATTGATGGTGTTCAGCGGGCTGTAGCGCTGTTCATCGTAGGTACGGCCATGGCTCATCCAGTTGCCGGGCTCTTTGTCGGCGTCGATGATGCGCTTGCCATCGACCTCGGCGGCAAACGCCGGGGCCAGGCAAGCCAACGCCAGGACGGCGCAACCTGCGGTTCTCATCAAGGCACCCGGCATGGGCCGGCGGTGCGGACCTGATTGGGTCATCGGGGAATCTCCGTTCTTGTTATTGGCGACACCCAGGGAATGTGTCGTGAAGAACAGGAGCAACGGCTGTGCCAGCGCCAGAGATACCACTGAAAGCCCCGTCGTAGAGAGCTTTATCCACTGTCGATCGTAAGCCGGCGAGCTTAAGAGTCGCCGCAGTTTCGGCACACGTGGCGCAGGAATGGAACAGGTGTTTCAGCCCGAGAGAAGCTTCGATGGTAGGCTGCGAAGACGTCTCAGCAACAGACTCCCGATCAGCGCTGCAAGGACGAATGCCATCGCTAATGCGCGCAGCAAGTCCCCTTCTGCCAACGCGACCCCTGCGCTGCACAAGCCGCCAACGGTAAATACCAGCGTGTTATTCAGAGCGGCTGCCGTCCCTGCAATCTCAGGGTGTAGGCTCAACGCCCAGGTAGTCGCGGCCGGGCGCACAATCGTTGTACCGGCACTGCAGACCACCATCGACAGCATGATTGCGGTGACGGTCGGATTCAGCACGTACAGCCAGAGAAACAGCGACAACCCGGCGACGCCGATCAAAAGCAGCCCCAGTCTGATCTGTGCACTCACCTCGATGCGTTTGTTCAAGGCACTGGCGACCACGCCGCCAATGATATAAGCCGCACCGTAAGCAATGAATATCAGTGAAAAGGCGTAGTCGGTCATCCCCAGCAGATCCATGAACAGCAAGGGTGACGTGACAATGAAAGAGAAGTGGCAGGCAAATGCCATTGCGGACAGTCTCGTTAGGCGCGTGGCAATAAGCACAGGCAGGAAAAAAATCCCATTGCGTTGTGAGGGATTTCGCTAACTATCAGCTGCGTATAAACATCATGTTGAGTATTTGAAAATGCTGTTGGCGCTGCGCGACACAATGCCGCGCACATTTACAGGCAGGATCAGGCAACAACCCCGCTGTTTTGCCCTTTCAAACCCCACCGCTTGCCTGTAAAAAAGGTCATTCCCCTCCCCACTCAAGGACCTTCCCCATGCTCTATCGCCCTCTTGGCCAAAGCGGCCTGCAGGTTTCAGCCCTGACCCTGGGCAGCATGATGTTCGGCGAGCAGACCAGCGCCGAGGATTCGCTGCGGATCATCGACAAGGCCTGGGATCAGGGCGTCAACTTTGTCGATACCGCCGACGTCTACAACGGCGGGCGCTCGGAGCAGATCGTTGGCGAGGCGGTGGCGCGCAACCGGCAGGACTGGGTGGTTGCCTCCAAAGCGGGATTCGGTGCAGTGGACGGCTTGCCCAACCGCAGCGGGCTGTCGCGCAAACATCTGTTCAATGCCATCGAAGCCAGCCTGACGCGCATGGGCACCGATTACCTGGACGTCTACTACCTGCACCGCGAAGACCATAGCGCGCCGCTGGAAGAAACCGTGCGGGCCATCGGTGATCTGCTGCAACAGGGCAAGATCCGTTACTGGGGCGTGTCCAATTTCCGCGGCTGGCGCATCGCCGAGATCTGCAACGTGGCCGAGCGCCTGGGTGTGGCCAAGCCGGTTGTGAGCCAACCGCTGTACAACATCGTCAACCGCCAGGCCGAACCTGAGCAGTTGACTGCTGCGGGTTATCACGGGCTCGGCGTGGTGCCGTTCAGCCCATTGGCGCGGGGCGTGCTCAGCGGCAAGTACGCACCGGGTTCCGAGCCTGACGCCGGTAGCCGCGCCGGGCGCCAGGACAAGCGCATCATGGAAGTGGAGTGGCGTCAGGAGTCACTGACCATCGCGCGCAAGATCCAGGCCTACTGCGAGGGCAAAGGCGTCGGTATCGTCGAGTTCGCGATTGCCTGGGTGCTGAACAATCGGCTGGTCAGCTCGGCCATCGTCGGGCCGCGCACCGAAGCGCAGTGGGACACCTATGCCGGGGCACTGCAGGTGAAGATCACCGCCGAAGATGAAGCCTTCATCGATGCGCTGGTGACCCCAGGCCACGCCTCGACTCCAGGCTTCAACGATGTAGCCCACTTTGTCAGCGGCCGCCTGGCACGCTAACAAAGCCGCTAACTGGCCGCTGTCCCCCGTAGGAGCGGCCTTGTGTCGCGAAAGGGCTGCGTAGCGGCCCCATGATTATGCAGCACCGCAAATAGCCGGGCCCGCTGCGCGCGCCTTTCGCGACACAAGGCCGCTCCTACATGCCGCTTGACGACCCAAGCAGGTGGCTGATCGCGGTCTTGAGCTTCATCGGCCGCACCGGTTTGTGCATCAGGGTGTGGCCAAGCAGGCGCACCTGCTGCTTGAGCTCGTTGCTGTAATTGGCGGTGATCATCAGCACCGGTATGGCCCGGTCGCGGCAGGCGTTGATCGCCGCTACCGCCTCGATGCCGGTGCGGTCATGGTCCAGGTGATAATCGGCGATCAACAGGTCGACCCGCGCCCGTGGCAGGGCGACCTGACGCTGCAGGTCCGCTTCACTGGCCGCCGTGGTGACCTTGCAGCCCCACTGTTCGAGCAAGCTGCGCATGCCGGCGCAGATCGCCCCGTCGTTATCCAGCACCCAGATCCGCGCGCCCTGCAGCGATTGCAGGTGAGGCATGTCCTGCTGCAACGCTGAGCCTTTGCTCACAGGACGCTGGCAGCACGGGACTTCGACCGAGAATACCGAACCTTTGCCGGGCACCGAGCGCAGCTGGATGGGATGCCCGAGGATGCCGGCGATCTTGTCGACAATCGCCAGGCCCAGCCCCAGGCCGCGATCCTGGTCCGGCCGCTGCGCCTCGCCGCGCTTGAACTCCTGGAACACTTCGCGGCACTTGTCCGCTGCGATGCCGATGCCGGTATCCCACACCTCGATCAACACCTTGTCGCCGCGCCGCCTGCAACCGAGCACGATCCGCCCGCTGGGGGTGTAGCGCACGGCGTTGCTGAGCAGGTTGCGCAGGATCCGCGCCAATAGCTGCATATCACTGCGCACGCGCAAGCGGCTCGGCACGTAGTCAAGGCGCAGACCTTCGCTGGCGGCTACGGTAGCGTGCTCGGCCGCGAGGTTGTCGAGCAGGTCGCTCAGGGCAAAACTGGCGACATCGGCGCGGATCACCCCGGCGTCGAGCTTGGAGATATCCACCAGCGTGCCGAGCAGGCTCTCGACGCCATCCAGGGCGTTGCTGACGTTGTGGATCAACGGGCCTGCGCCAGGCTGTTCGAGCAAGGCACTGGTAAACAGCCGGGCGGCATTCAGCGGCTGCAACAGGTCATGGCTGACTGCGGCGAGAAATTTGGTTTTCGACAGCGTGGCCTGCTCGGCATCGGCCTTGGCATCGCGCAGGCTGGCTTCCATACGGCGGCGCTGGTCAATCTCGCCCAGCAGTTGGCGATTGAGGCTGGTCAGTTCGGCGGTGCGCTCGTGCACGCGCAGTTCCAGGTGCTGATAGGCCTGATGCAGCGCTTCGGCATGGGCGTAGCGCTCGGTGATATCGGTGAAGGTGTTGACGAAACCGCCTGTGGGCAATGGATGCGTACGAATTTCCAGCATGCGCCCGTCGAACAGACGCTGCTCCAACTCCGGCAGCGGCTGGTCGTGGTCGTCGCGGCTGGCGGGCGTCAGCAAGGCCAGCTCGCTGTCGGCAATCACGTCGGCAAACTGCCGATGGCTGGCAATCGGTGCCAGGCCACTGACCTCGAGAAAGCGTCGGTTCCACAGCTCCAGCACGCCCTCGGCGTTGACCATGGCCAGGCCCTGCGACAGGTTGTCGACCGCCCGCTGCAGCAGGAACGACTTATGCGCCAGGGCCTGCTCGCGGCGGTGGTTCTCACGCAGCTTGACCCGGGTGACGTCGGTGAAAAGCATCACCCGGCCACCATCGCGGGTCGGCCGTTCGCTGACCTGTAACCAGCGCTCGTTGCGCAGCCGATACAACGGTTGCTCGTCGCTGCTGGCACGGGGTTCTTCGCGCAGCAGGTTGTGCATCAGCCGTTTCACCTCGACCAGCTGCATACCGCTGGCCACGCGCAATCGGCTGTTGGCCCAGAGCGCCTTGAAGCGCCGGTTGAACAGCACCACGCGCAGGTCGGCATCGAACAGCACGAACGCATCGGAAATACTCTCGATGGCATCCACCAGCCGCTGGTGGGCAGTTTCGGCGCGCTGATGCGCGTCGCTGAGCAACAGGTGGCTGGCCTTGAGTTCGACCAATACCTGGTTCAAGGCATCAGTGCGCTCGCGCACCTGCTCGGCCAACACCACCGAATGCTGGAACGCGGCAAAGGCATCGTCCGGTCGCGCCGCACCGGACTCCAGCCGCTCGATCAACGCTGCATTGATGCGCTTGAGCTTGTGGTTGTCGCGTTGCAGCTGGCTGATCTGCTCAGCCGGCGATGCGCTCGCGCGGCTGTCCGATGGCAACGCCGGTGAAGGTTTGGTTGATATGCATGCCATTGAACTGCTCCCCATAGGTGTTGAAGCCCAGCACCTGCTGGCTGCGCAACAACGCGCTGACCTCGGCCACAGCAGCGCCCTCGCTCTCCAGCTCGAGGCGGCGCAGTACGCAGTCGCAGCCGATGGTCAGCAGCAACGGCCCGAGGCGCTGGCGCAGGCCCTCGAACAACGATTGCAGGTTGGCCAGCAGCGGACCGGGGCGCATTGCGGTGAGGACGATGCCGTTCTCCACCGCGCAGTAGAAGCTCAGGCTGCCATCCTCATGTACCTGCTGAATGGCCCGCACGTAGTGGTTCTGGTTGATCCGCAGCGCCAGTGGGTGCGCCGCAAACAGCCGATGATCGAGCGCACCCACGGGTACACCGATCAACTGGGCGTATTCAGCGGCTGCCGGCTCGGCGTTCAGCTCATAGACCCGGCGTAACTGACGGTCGGCGCGGGTCACTACCAGTTTCTCGCTGCGCGGCTGAATGTGATCGGCGCTGAACACCTCGAACTCCAGCCAGGTATTGACCAGCAACAAAACCGCAGCACCGCTGTGGAAGGCACCGTTGTAATACACATGTGTGCGGCTGAGGTGATTGTCATCACCTGCCGAACCGCCGAACTGCGGGATATCGCCCAGCGCCGCTGCCAAGGCAGCCAGCACCACCTCTTCCCGGCTGGACAGGCCGTCGAACAGGGTCAAGGCAAAGCTGTGCGCCTTGATCGGTGCCAGGCTGTTGCGTCGGCAGTCTTCGACCAGCTGGGCAACCAGCGCCTGCGCGTCGAGCAGGCTGAAACCGGGTACCGCTTCCACCAGGCCAGCGGCGATGGAGAAGTAGCGCCGGTCGAAACCGACCGCGGTGATACAACCGCGCGCATAGCCCTCCGGGGTCAGTTCGCCGGCGCTGGTGCAGCCGGCCAGCCCCACCGCCGGAAATTGCGCCTGTAGCGCAGCCGCCAATGCCGGCAGATCGTATTCGGCAGAGCAGAAAAACAGCACAAAGCCTAGCTCGGCATGCCGCAGTTGATCAGCCAGCTCACCGGCTGCCTGAGTAGCACAGGTAGCCCGCGACAGTGCGCTGAAGACGCCTTCGCTCATAAGTCGAATTCCGAGAGAGATACAGCCATGGCCGCAGGATAGGCAAGCCTGCGGCTCAGCCGAATGCTACTTGGGTAGGGGGTCGGGGTGGCATTGGTTGTACGCGGCCCTCGCGCTAAATACCAAGGGCTGCGGCCAGACGTTGCAGGCCGGCGATAAGCGCCAGATGCAGCGGATAGAACGCATAACCCCAGCGCCCGACCCGCGGTACCTGCCAGCGTTCCTGACGCGCCAGCCACAGGCCTATTGGCAACGACATTGCTGCGGTGCTCAGGATGACCAGAGCGATGGGTTGCAACGGATGCGCACGTAACCAACTGTTGGTCACGTTGCCCGCCACCGCCAACGCACACGGCAGCAGCCAGCCGGCGCCGCCGTAGCGCCTGGCGATCAGTATCGCGGCGGGGAGCAGGACGCCAGGCAAGCCGTACATCAGGTGATCACTGAACAGCGCTGCAGTCAGCGCAGCGCTCAAGCCGAGCAGGCAGGCCAGCGCCTGTCGATGGTGTATTGCCCAAGCCAGCAACAACCCGAGCGTCAGGGTCGGGATCACGTTTAGCGTCTGCGAACCGGTGTCCAGCCAGCGGTACGGGCCTTCGGACAGCACGCCAAATACCAGCAGCCAACCGAGATAGCGCGCCGCGCTGCGGCTGGGCCACATAGCCGGGTCGCTGCGCCCGACGTTGATTGCCAACGCCAGGCAGAACAACGGAAATGCCAGCCGGCCGATGACGAACAAACCGTCGGCAGCTGGCCATAGGTAACGCAGGTGGTCGGCGACCATGGTCACGATCGCCGTCCACTTGACCAAATCCAGCCCGGCCGAGCGCACGGTTATTGCCCGGACTCGCTGCTCACCATTGGCTGCAGGTACTTGGCGGTCCATGCCGCCAACGGCAGCGGCGGTTGTTGATGAATGATGCGGCGCCAGATCAAACCAAGGTCTTCCAGGTTGAACATCGAGTTGGCCGATGTGCCCGACCAGGCTGTTGGCGTGCCGACGCTCCACTGGCCAGTGCTGTCGCGGCTGGCCATCTGGAAGCGGAACGTGTAGTTGCCGGGAATGCCCATGCGCAGGTCGGTCACCACCAAGGCATCACCGACCTCGTCGTAACGCAGCCAGTCTCCCGTGAACCAGCGCAGACGCGCGTGCAGTGGGTCATCACCAAGGCGCTTGGCTGCCTCGAGGTTGCGCGAATGGCGCAGCATTTCCGGCGGCTCGCGATCGAACACGCTGCTGACGCCCTCGAAGTAATGGCCGTCCGCGGTTTTCGCGAGCACCCGCCAGACCAGGCTGTTAAAGGCGATAGGCACGGCACGCACTTCGGTCACTGCTACGCCTTGCTGATCCAGAGCAGCCGCAAAGCGCTGCTCGGCATGCATACGCGCGCCCAGGCCAAAACCGAGGTAGGCCGTACTGAACAGCAATGCGCAGGTCATCAGCGCAATCGCCCTGCCCTGCATGCCGCGAATCGCCGCGAACAGCACAGTAAACAACAGCGGCAAGGTGTACACCGGATCAATGATGAACACCGCCGCCCAACTTTCCGGGATCAGTTGCAACGGCCAGAACAACTGGGTGCCGTACACGGTGAAGGCATCGAGTACCGGATGCGTGATCAGCACCAGCCAGAACGCGGCGAACAGCCTTGGCCAGCGATAGCCGCGCTCCGGCCAGTATTTATGGCCAAGCCAGGTCACCAACCAGGCCAACAACAGGGCCAGGCCGGTGAGCACGAACAGTGAATGCGAGAAACCACGGTGAAAGGTCATCTGCGACACCGGATCGGCATAGCGGATGATCACGTCGAGGTCTGGCAAGGTGCCCAGGGCGGCGCCGTAGAGCAATGCCCGGCGGCCTTGAATACGGCCTAGCACCGTGCCTTGCAGCGCTGCGCCGAGCACCGCTTGAGTGAGTGAGTCCAAGGGTCAGGTTTCCACAAAAAAGTCTGTTGGCAACCTACCTGCATCGCCGGTTATTGTGCAAACGCTATCGCCGCAGCGCAGCGTTTGCAGCGGGCTGGCAACTCAGCCATCTGTGAGCGGCGCGGGGCTCACAGCAACTGCCAGGTGTAGGCCAGAATCAGCCGGTTTTCGTCGATATCGCTGCGATAATTCGAGCGCGCCACCGCGTTTCTGACACGAATACCCAAACCCTTGAACACCCCGCTCTGCACCGCATAACCAATATCCAGATCGCGCTCGCGGTCCTTGCCCTCGAAGCCGCGGCCGGTATCGACATTGTTGCCGGTTATGTAGCGCACCGTCGCGGTCAGGCCAGGGATGCCCATGGCGGCAAAGTTGTAGTCATAGCGCGCTTGATAGGAGCGCTCATCGGTGTAGGCAAACTCATAGGTGGGCACCTCGTTGCCCAGCGGGGTGATATTGGCGAATACCCGTGGAAACGGGCTTTCGCCATAGATGCCCTGATAGCCGACGTGAAAGCTATGTCCGCCATGCCGGGCTGTCAGCAACGAGAAGAACGCCTGGTTGTCGATCTGGCCAAGCAAGGCATCGCCGTCCTCGCGGGCAGTGAAATAACCCAGGTTGGCGCTGAGCACCCAGTCGCCGAACGGCTTGCTGTGCTTGAGGCCGACAAAGCCCTGCTGGTAGATGTCTTCGAGCTGGCCATACCACAGGCTGGCGCTGGTCTGATTGTCGTTGAAGACATAGTCACCGCCCAGGTAATTGAACGCGTCACTCGCGACCTGGCGCATCGGCAAATGGCCAAGCATGGCGTTGAGTTTGTCATCCCCGCCTTCGTTGCGCAGGTGCGTCGAAGACAAATGCCCAGCCTGCACGGTCAGCCCGTTGATCTCGGCGGAGTTGAGGCTGACGCCCTGATAGGTGGGTGGCAGCAGGCGAATGTCGCTGAAGGTCAGCACCGGCAGGTTCGGCTGCAGCTCGCCAACGCGCAGCTCGGTTTGCGATACGCGTGCTTTGAAGGTGCCAGCCAGGCGACTGTAATCGCTTGCCGCACGCCCGTCGCCATACACTGGCAACAGTCCGCTGTTGACCCGGTCCGGACTGCTATCGAGGCGAATCCCGAGCAAGCCCAGTGCATCGACGCCGAAACCGATCGGGCCAGGGGTGTAGCCGGACTTGAACTCGAGGATGAAGCCCTGGGCCCACTCCTCGGCCTTGGACTGCTGGTTGGCGCCGACGATGTCAGAGAAATCCCGGCTGAAATAGTAGTTGCGAGCACTGAGGCTGGCTTTGGCGTCTTCGAAAAAGCCGCTTTCAGCAGCCAGCAGGGGTTGGCTGAGCAAGGTTATGCCCAGGGCGACACAGGGGTTAGGGTTCATCGCGAAGCTCTCTTGATCTTGTTTTTATGGATGGATCGCTACTACGGTTTTGCACTACGGATTTTCAGGGGTTACGGCGCAAGGCATCCCCCGCCTGCGGCCGCCGCAAACGCAGCAAGGCATGCGCACAGAGGCCGAACAGCAAGCCCCAGAACGCCGCCGACAAGCCCAGGAAGGCAACACCGGAGGCCGTCACCAGAAAGGTGAACAACCCGGCATCACGCTCGCTCGGTTCGGCCAGGCTGCGGGCCAGTGCCTCGCTGATCGCGCCATACAAGGCGAGCCCCGCCAGGGCGGCAATCAATGCAGCAGGAAAAGCGGCAAACAACGACATCAGGGTCGCGCCGGCGATGCCCAGCAGCAGATACAAGCCACTGCCGGCCAATGCCGCGATGTAGCGTCGACGCGGGTCTTCGTGAGCTTCGCGGCCGGTGCACAGGCTGGCCGTCACGGCGGCGAGGTTGAGTCCGTGGCAGCCGAACGGCGCCAACAGCATGCCGCCCAGGGCACTGGCACTGATCAACGGGCTTGCCGGCGTCTGGTAACCAGCATTGCGCAGCACGGCCATGCCCGGCATGAACTGCCCGGTCAGGGCCACCAGCACCAGCGGCAAGGCCAGGCTGAACATTGCCGACAGGCTGAATTGCGGGGTGATCAACTGCGCGGTAGCAAACTCCAGAACCAACGCCTCACTGCGCAGCTGGCCGCTGAGCACTGTGATCGACGCGCCAACGGCCAACACCGCCGCCACCGCATAGCGGGGCTGCAAGCGCCGCATCAGCACATAAGTGATGAACATAGCCACGACCAGCGTCGGTTGCACCGGCAAGGCGCGAAACACTTCAACGCCAAAGCTGAACAGAATGCCGGCCTGCATGCCTGCCGCAATCGAGCCCGGCAGCCGTGCGATCAAGCCGTCGAACGCACCACTCAGGCCAATCAACAGCAAGATCAGATTGGCCACCAGATAGGCGCCGACCGCTTGCTCGAGACCAATCTGCGGCAGCGCAGTCACCAGCAGTGCCGAGCCTGGAATCGACCAGGCGATAACTACCGGCACCCGATAACGCAGGGTCAATACCGCGCCAAGCACGGCGCTGCCCATCGACACGGCCCACACCCACGACGACAATTGGCCGTGGGACAGGCCCGCAGCCTCGGCAGCATGGAAGATGATCACCAGCGGGCCGGCGTAGGAAATCATCGTCGCCAGCAGGCCGGCGACGATGGCAGACAACGAACAATCCTTGATCAGGTCTTTCATGGGACCTCTGGCCAGACCGGGGCCGGACGGGATGTCCGGCATGGGTTGTTCAAGCAACATCAAGTGAGGGCGATTACGCCTGCTGCAATGCCCGCGGCCGACCGCTGCGTTGCTCGGCCTCGCTGTCCGGCGCGCGCTGCAGCTGGAAGTCGAAGCGCAGCTCGGCATAGCGCCCGCTCACGCCCCGCGTGCCGTCTTCGCGCATCTGCACTTCGCCGACCAGGCCGTCACGGGTGGCGTAGGCGAAGTCGTCCCACAGGTACTTGTCGCCAGCCAGGTTGATCTGCGTGGTCAGGTGCCGATAGCCCGGCGCCGAGATGAAGAAGTGGATGTGCGCCGGGCGTTGGCCATGCCGGCCGAGCAGGTCCAGGCACTCCTGGGTTGGGCCTTGCGGGTCACAGCCGTAACCCGATGGCACGATCGAGCGCGCGCGGTAATAGCCCTCGGCATCGGTGACGATGCGCCGACGCAAGTTGTATTCGGACTGGCTTTGGTCGAAGAACGAGTATGTGCCACGGGTGTTGGCATGCCACAGGTCAACCGTGGCGCCGGGCACAGGCTGGCCAGCCGGATCGAGGACCTGGCCTTCGAGGAACATCACCGTGGCTACGCCCTCCTCGCTGCCATCGTCCATGCGCACCTGGCCCGCGGCAATCGGCGCGCCGGCGACATACAATGGCCCTTCGATGGTGCGCGGAGTGCCACCGGCAAGGCCGACGGCGGTGTCCTTGGCGTCCTGCAACAGGTCGAGGAAGTGCTCGATACCCAGGCCCGCGACCAGCAACCCGGCCTCACCACGACCGCCCAGGCGATTGAGGTAGTCAACGGCGTGCCAGAACTCGTTCTCGCTGATCTCAAGGTCCTCGATCAGGCGCGCGCTGTCCTGCAGGACGCGCAGGATGATCTGCTTGAGCCGAGGGCTGCCTTCATCGTTACCAAACCCTGCGGCTTGTTCGAAGAACTTGGTCAGTTCGTCAGTGTGGGAAATTTTCACGGTCATGTTTGCTTACCTCTAATAATTGTTCTTGGGTGAGTCAGGCTCGATCAACGGTCGTCGCTGTGGACTGACGAGGGATGCCGGCACAGGCCGGTCACTTCGATGGCCATATACGGGAACAGCGGCAACTGCATCAGGGTGTCGTGCAGCGCCTCGACACTGGGCACGTCGAACACGCTGTAGTTGGCGTAGTGCCCGGCAATGCGCCACAGGTGACGCCAGGTGCCGTCGCGTTGCAGGCGTTGGGCCAGCTGCTTTTCGTCAGTCTTGAGCTGGGCGGCCCGGGCCGGGTCCATGTCAACGGGCAGGTTCACGGTCATCTTCACGTGGAACAGCATGGGTTTCTCCTTGGGTAAGGTCGCAATCAGCGCCGGGCGAAACGCGCCAGGCGGGTTTCATCCAGGTTCAGGCCCAATCCGGGCGTGCGTGGTACATGCAGTTGGAAGTCGCTGTAGCGCAGCGGCTGCTCGACGATGTCTTCGGTCAGCAGCAGCGGCCCGAACAACTCGGTGCCCCAGGTCAGCTGGCGCAGGGTCAAAAAGGCGTGGGCCGAGGCCAGGGTGCCGACCGCGCCTTCGAGCATGGTGCCGCCGTACAGGGCGATGCCGGCGGCTTCGGCGATCTGCGCGGTACGCAGCACGGCGCGAGGGCCGCCGTTTTTGGCGATCTTCAAAGCGAACACGCTGGCAGCGCCGTCGGCGGCGAGGCTGAAGGCGTCTTCCACGCTTTCGATCGACTCGTCGGCCATGATCGGCGCCGGGCTGCGCTGGTTAAGACGGACTTGCCCGCTGCGGTTGATCCGCGCTATTGGCTGCTCGATCAGGTCGATGCCGTTGTCGCCAAGCACCTGGCAGGCACGCAAGGCTTGCGACTCATCCCAGTACTGATTGACGTCGACGCGCACGCTGGCGCGCTCGCCCAGCTCACGCTTGATTGCCACCACATGGCGCAGGTCCTGCTCCAGCGGGTTGGCGCCGATCTTCAGCTTGAACAGCCGATGGCGGCGGATCTCCAGCATGTGCTCGGCTTCAGCGATGTCGCGGGCGGTGTCGCCACTGGCGAGGGTCCAGGCCACTTCGAGGCTGTCGCGCACCCGGCCACCGAGCAGCTCGCTGACCGCCAGGCCCAGGCGTTTGCCCTGCGCGTCGAGCAAGGCACTTTCGATGCCCGACTTGGCGAAGGTGTTGCCCTTGGCCAGCTTGTCCAGCTTGAGCATGGCGGCATTGATGTTGTCGGCTGGCAGGCCGACCAGCGCCGGGGCCAGGTGCGCGTCGATGTTGGCCTTGATCCCTTCCGGGCTCTCGTAGCCGTAGGCCAGGCCACCGATGGTGGTCGCTTCGCCAATGCCTTCGACGCCGTCGCTGCAGCGCAGGCGCAGCACCACCAAGGTCTGCTGCTGCATGGTGTGCATCGCCAGCTTGTGCGGGCGAATGGTCGGCAGGTCGACGATGATCGCCTCCAGCCGGTCGATAGTCGGGCTTGTCATGCAAGGCCTCCAGTTGCGTCAGTCAAAGGGTTACGCCTGCGCCAGCGCGGCCAGGCCGTGGCGCCGGCTGCTGGCCAGGTGCACGGCCATGGCCAGCGCGGCAACCGCGCCGGGGATGGCAAAGGCGATGAAGTTGAGTTGCAGCGGCAGGTTGATGCCCATCAGCGCGCCGCCCAGCAGCGGGCCGACGATGGCGCCGTTGCGGCCGATACCGGAGGCCCAACCAAGGCCGGTCGAGCGCATCGACAGGCCATAGAGCTGGGCCGCGCCGGCATACAGCAGGATTTGTGTGCCGATGGTGGTGGCGCCGGCAATGAAGATCAGCAAGTACAGCACGGGCATCGGGCTGTTCACCCCAAGCAGGCTGATCGACAGCGCCGCGGCGACAAAGAAAGCGATCTTGACCTTGACCAGGTTGTAGCGATCACCCAGCCAGCCGCCGAGAATTGCCCCGGCCATGCCGCCGAAGTTCAGTGCCAGCAGGAACGACAGGCTTGAACCCAGGCTATAGCCGGCGTTGGCCATCAGTTTCGGCAGCCACGAGCTGAGCGCGTAGACCATCAGCAGGCAGCAGAAAAACGCCAGCCACAGGGCCAGGGTGCGCACTGCCAGGCCGTCACGAAACAGCTCCAGCACCGAAGCGCCCTTGCCTTTGCGCTCGCTCGCCTGCAACACATCGTCGGCCTGCACGTCGCAGTCCGGATCAAGCCGTTTGAGCAGGGCACGGGCTTCGTCGCTACGGCCCTGGCGCACCAGAAAACCAATCGACTCGGGCAGGTAGTAGAGGATCACCGGCAACAACAGCAACGGCAGCGCTGCGGCAAAGAACATCGACTCCCAACCAAAGCGCGGCAGCAAGAAGATGCCGACACCTGCCGAAAGCATGCCGCCCAGCGAGTAACCGCTGAACATGATCGCCACCAGCGTGCTGCGCAGGCGTTTGGGTGCGTACTCGTTCATCAACGCCACGGCATTGGGCATCAAGCCGCCGCAGCCGAGCCCGGCGATGAAGCGGTAGATGCCGAACTCGCTGGGGCTGCTGGCAAAGCCATTGAGGATGGTCGCGCCGGAGAACAACGCGAAACAGATGGCGATGCCCTTCTTGCGCCCGATCCGGTCCGCCAGGCTACCGAACAGCAGCGCACCGAACATCATGCCGAACAGCGCGTAGCTGCCCAGCGCGCCGGCTTGCAGCGGGGTCAGGCCCCACTCCTTCATGATTACCGGCAGCACTACGCCATAGATGAACAGGTCGTAGCCGTCGAATACCAGCAGCAGGCCGCACCAGGCCATGACCATCCAGTGGAACGGTGAAAAGCGCGCGTTATCAATGATCGGGTGAACATCCAGGGTTCGCATGGCATCGGTCTCTGTTGTTTTTGTTGTGAGAGGTAAACGCAGGCTGGGCGACTGTCAGCCGAGGTCGCCGCCGCCGACCGGCAGGGTCACGCCGGTGATGTAAGAGGCCTCGTCGGAGGCGAGAAAGAGGATCGCGTTGACCTGTTCGTCAATGCTCGCGTAGCGCTTCATCAGGCTGCTGTCCAACGTCTGGGCAACGATCTGCTGGTACCAGGCCTTGTCCTGCTCGCTCTGCGCATCGCTGTTGCGCGGCACCCGCCGGGGTGGCGCTTCGGTGCCGCCGGGCGCAGTGGCGTTGACCCGAATGCCGCGCTCGGCGGTCTCGAAGGCCAGGCAGGCGGTGAGTGCGTTAACGCCGCCCTTGGCTGCGCCATAGGGCACGCGGTTGATGCTGCGGGTGGCAATCGACGACACGTTGACGATGGCGCCGACACCACGCTCGAGCATGTACGGCAGCGCTGCGTGGCAGCACCACAGGGTCGGGAACAGCGAACGGCGCACTTCGGCCTCGATCTGTTCCGGCTCATAGTGCTCGAACGGCTTGGCCCAGATGGTCCCGCCGACGTTGTTGACGAGGATGTCGATCCGGCCAAAGCGCTCGACCGCGCTGGCCATGACCCGGGCGCACTCGGCGTGCTGCTCGAGGTCGGCAATCAGCGTCAGCGTGCCCTCGCCGGCCAGTTCATGAACCAGCTCGGAGCGGTCTACGGCTACCACTTGCGCGCCTTCGGCCTTGAGCCGCCAGCACACGCCGCGGCCAATGCCTTGGGCCGCGCCGGTGACCAGCGCGACCTTGCCTTGGAATCTGTTGCTCATCTCTGCTCTCCCCAGCGCCGCCTTCGTCTGCGCGCGGCGACGCTGCTGCCATTGGCAATAAAAAAGAGGCCAGCCGCACCCGCACGATGCGGCCAGCCCCCAAGGAAACTCAGGCCGCGGCGGCGAACTTCTCGTAATAGAAGTTGGCCGGGGTGATGCCTTGTTCGCGGATGTACTGGCTGACCGCCTCGACCATCGGCGGCGGGCCGCACAGGTACACGTCGACATCGCCGTTGTTCAGGTGCGCCGGTTCGATGTGCTGGGTGACGTAGCCCTTTTGCGGGTACTTACTGTCGGGGTTGGCAACGCAGGCGCTGTAGGTGAAGTTGCTGATGCGCGCAGCCAGCGCCTGCAGGCGGTCGAGCTCGACCAGGTCGAAATCGTTGGTCACGCCGTAGATCAGGTGCAGTGGATGCGCGCTGCCGACTTCGGCGATCTTTTCCAGCATCGCCGTGAACGGCGCCAGGCCGGTGCCGCCGGCCAGCAGCAACAACGGCCGCTGGATCGGGCGCAGGTAGAAGCTACCCAGCGGGCCGGCCAGGCTCATGCTGTCGCCGGCCTTGGCCAGACTGGTAAGGAAGCTGCTCATCAGGCCGCCGGGAACGTTGCGGATGAGGAAGCTGACCTCGCCATCCTTGGGCAACGAACTGAACGAATACGCGCGGCTCTGACCGCTGCCCGGCACCTGCAGGTTGACGTACTGGCCTGGCAAGAAGGCCAGGCTGCTCAGCGCTTCACCCTTGATCGACAGGGCAATGGTGCTGGCCGACAGCTGGCGCACATCGCTGATCTCGGCCTGGAAATTGCCCTGCTCGGCTTTGCACAGCTGCGACGATGCCGGGATGCGCAGCACGCAGTCGGATTCGGCGCGCATCTGGCAGGTCAGCACGTAACCCTGGCTGATTTCTTCTGCGCTGAGGGCGTCTTCGATGAAGTCCTCACCCAGCGCATAGCTGCCCGCCTCGGCCTTGCACTTGCAGGTGCCGCAGGCGCCGTCACGGCAGTCCAGGGGGATGTTGATGCCTTGCCGATAGGCCGCATCGGCAACGGTTTCGTGGCCTTCGGCATTGATGAAGCGGGTGATTCCGTCTTCAAAATTCAGTGCGATCTGGAAGCTCATGTTGCACCTCGCGGACGAGCCTGCCCGCAGCGCGCCCTGCGGCACGCTGCTCAGTACTCGTCTTGACCAGAAGTCAGATGTGGTAGATGTCGATGACCTGGCGAACGTAGTCGTTCTTCAGCACCACTTTCTTGGCCTTGATCAGCGGCTGCGCGCCGCGCAGGTCAAGGGTGTAGAAGCTGCTGCCGAAATAACTGTCGGTGGTCTTGTAGCGAAAGCTCAGGGTGTGCCAGTTGAAGCGCACCTGACACTGCTCGCCACTGTGCTCGACAATCTCGATATTGCTCAGGTTGTGCGAGGTGCGGGTATCCGGAACTGTGGCACTTGAGCGCTCGGTCTGGATGCGGAACACGCGGTCCTCCAGCCCTCCTCGGTTGCCGTACCAGATCAGGGAAATCTCGCTTTGCGGGTCTTCGGTGAGCTGGTCGTTGTCATCCCAGGATGGCATCCAGAAGGTCGCATCGCTGGCATACAGCTCCAGCCACTGCTCCCACTGGCCATCGTCGAGGTAGCGCGCTTCGCGGTAGAGGAAGTCGCGCACGGTGTCGTACAAAGCGCTCATCGCACGGCCTCCACTGGGATCAGTTGCGGCTCCTGCTCGAGTGCCTTGAGCATGGTCTCCTGCCAATACTTGTGCTGTAGCACGAACAGGCCTTCATCTTCGGTGCGCACGCCTGACAGCAACGGTTTGAGCTCGATCTCGCGGGCGGCCTCGTCGGCCCCTTCGACCCAATGCTCGGCGCCGCGCGACATGTCGTTCCAGCCAGTGCCGCCGCCGTAGCCGGTCTGGCACGAGCGGAACTCTTCGAGGTCATCCGGGGTGGCCATGCCACTGACGTTGAAGAAGTCTTCGTACTGGCGGATGCGCTTGGCGCGGGCCTCGCTGCTCTCGCCCTTGGGTGCGATGCAGTAGATGGTGATTTCGGTCTTGTTCACCGAAATTGGCCGGGCGATGCGGATCTGCGAGCTGAACTGGTCCATCAGGTACACGTTCGGGTACAGGCACAGGTTGCGCGAGTTCTCGATCATCCAGTCGGCACGGGCCTGGCCGAAATCTGCCGCCAGTTGCTCGCGGCGCTCGTAGGCCGGGCGGTCTTCCGGGTTGGCCCAGCGCGTCCACAGCAACAGGTGGCCGTGGTCGAACGAGTAGAAGCCGCCGCCCTGTTTGGCCCAGGCACCGGCGCTCATGGTCTTGATCTCGGCAGCGCTTTCGCGTTGCTTGCGCTGGTTCTGGGTAGCGGCGTAGTTCCAGTGCACCGAGCTCACGTGGTAGCCGTCGGCGCCGTTTTCGGCAGTGAGCTTCCAGTTGCCTTCGTAGATGTAGGAGCTGGAGCCACGCAGCACTTCCAGGCCCTCGGGCGACTGGTCGACGATCATGTCGATGATCTTGGCCGATTCGCCCAAGTGCTCGAGCAGCGGTTTCACATCGGCATTGAGGCTGCCGAAGAGGAAGCCGCGGTACGACTCGAAGCGCGCCACCTTGGTCAGGTCGTGCGAGCCGTCGCAGTTGAAGCTGGCTGGGTAACCGGCATTACTCGGGTCTTTGACTTTGAGCAGCTTGCCGCTGTTATTGAAGGTCCAGCCATGGAATGGGCAGGTGTAGCTGGCACGGTTACCGCGTTTGTGCCGGCAGAGCATCGCCCCGCGGTGGCTGCAGGCATTGAGGAAGGCGTTCAGCTGGCCGTCCTTGTTGCGCGCGATGAACACCGGCTGGCGGCCCATGGTCAGCGACAGGAAGTCGTTCTTTTCAGGGATCTGGCTTTCGTGGGCCAGGTAGATCCAGTTACCTTCGAAGATGTGTTTCATCTCCAGGTCAAACAGGCGCGGGTCGGTGAACATCTCCCGCTTACAGCGGTAGACGCCCGATTCCCGGTCGTCCTCGAGCATGGCATTGAGGTAGTCGAATCCCAGGAACATGGCCAGGGTCTCCATTGTTATTGTTCAGGCCAGGTCAGGTTAGGACGAGCGCGGCGGGGGCAATATCCGGATTGTGCAGAGTGCTATCCGTTTTCTGCAGGCTTGCTGGAGGGGGCTGAGGATGTGGCGCCAGGGCGGCGCCAGCGGAGGTTCAGGTGCGGCGCTTGAAGGTTTCCGAAGGCAATTCGGCGAATTGCTGGCGGTAGCTCTCGGCAAAGCGGCCCAGGTGCATGAAGCCGTAATCCATCGCCAGCTCGGTTACGCTGCGCACCGAGCAGCTCGGGTCAGCCAGACACTCGTGCAGGCGCTGCAGCTTGCGCTGGCGTACATACTGCTTGGGCGTGGTGCCCAGATGCCGATCGAACAGCGCATACAACGAGCGCAGGCTCATGCAGGCCTGCTCGGCCAACGCCTCCGCCGGCAGCTCAAGCTTGAGGTTGCGTTCGATGTAATCGAGGATGCGCTCCAGGCTGGCGCCCGGCGCGCCGAGGTTCTCCCGCTGGACATTGGTGCTCATCAAGGTCAGCAGCTTGCTGGCGACGATCTGGCTGTAGTGGCCCTGCACCCGCGGCAACGAGTCACTAACCTCCGCCTCATGGCAGACCATACCCAGCAGGTTGACGAAGCCGTCCAGCTCATCCAGCCGGTAATGATTGCGCAAAAACCGCACGCCACCGCTGGGCCGCTGCCAACGCTGCTCGTCGCAGATCGATTCGAGCAACCGGGTCGGCACCTTGAGGATGAATTTTTCGCAGTCTTCCGAGTAGGTCAGGTCGACCGGATCATCCGGGTTGATCAACAGCAATTCGCCCGGCACCAGGTGGTGCTCGCGCTGTGGCCCGCGCCACAGGCAATTGCCGTGCAGCAACACCTGCAGGTGGTAGATCGTTTCAAGCGCTGGCGAAGTAACCCGCACGCTGCCGCCATAACTGATGCGGCACAGGTCCAGCTCGGCCAGTTTGCGGTGGCTGAGGCTGGCTTGCGGATGGGTGGTGCGCGACAGGCCGATGCAGTGCTGGCCTACATGCCGGTTGACGTAATCGGAGACGGCATACGGATCAGCGTGGTGAAACACACTGCTACGCTCGCTCAACAGGCGGTTTTCCATAGGCAAGGCACTCGGCTCATTCTTGTTATCGTCGCCGCTTCCTACTGCCTCAACGGCGAGTGGTCGCGGTCGTACACGCTCAGTCTATCGGGCCGGTCGCCGGGTACAGCAGGCAAGCGACAACCGGTGGCTTGGCTACACACTACGCAATGCAAGGGCTGCCAGGCAATGCGACCTCAGTAACGGCCGGGCGAACAGCGCGCTCTTGCGGCCAACATTTGTCCGATTATCGAACGCAGGGGATAGGCGCAGGCTCTAGATCAGTCTTCGCCTAGGGTTGATAGCCCTTTTTACTGACACAGCTTGCAATCATCCGACTACACCGCTCGGTTACTTTCCTTACACCGCAATCGGCGCTTCTGCTAAAAACGCCTGCATGCCCTCTTCTCTTTTGCTTCACCTCAAACGTCGCTGGCTCAGCTGGCTGTGCATGGCCGTGCTCCTGATCGGCCTGCCGGCCGGCTGCAGCGTACTGCAACACAAGGAGCGCGAGCTGGTGTTTCGCATCGAGCCCGGCCAGGCCAGCTGGTTCCGTGGCTTGCCCGCAGGTGTGCAAGAACTCGACCTGCGCCCGCGCAGCTTCACCGCCAACCAGAGCCTGCATGCCTGGTGGTGGCCAGCCCAGCGCGCCGATGCACCGGCCATCCTCTACCTGCACGGCGCGCGCTGGAACCTCACCGGCCAGCTGTTTCGCATCGAGCAACTGCATGCCATGGGTTACTCGGTGCTGGCCGTGGACTACCGCGGTTTCGGCCAGAGCCGCGGCGACCTGCCGTCCGAGGCGACCGTCTATGAAGATGCGCAGGTGGCCTGGGAGCGCTTTGCCCAGCTGCAACCGGACCGCAACAAGCGGCTGATCTTCGGCCACTCGCTCGGCGGCGCGGTGGCTGTGGAGCTTGCGGCCGAGCTGAGCCGCCAGGCGCAAAAAGACGGCAGCCCGAGCGCGGCGCGCGGCTTGATCCTGGAATCGACCTTCACTTCGCTCGGCGATGTTGCGGCAGTGGTAGCCGATACCGCCCTGCCAGTGCGCTGGCTGCTGTCGCAAAAATTCGATTCGATCGACAAGATCGACCAGGTCGGCATGCCAGTACTGCTGGTGCACGGCCAGAACGACCGCTACGTGCCGCCACGCTTCAGCCAGCAATTGTACGAGGCCGCGCAGCAGCCCAAGACCCTGCTGCTGGTGCCTGGTGCCAGCCATAACAACAGCATGAGCCTGGCCGGTCCGCGTTATCGCCAGGCGATCAAGGCACTGCTCTAGCGCGGCCTATTGCACCGGCAGGAAGTTCATCAGCAACAAGCTCTGCGCGTAGTTCAAGCCAATCCGCCGGTAGCGTTCATCGAGCATCTGCGCCAACAGGTCGAGCCGGGCGACGATCTTGCCGAACTCGACCGCGAAGCTGAGGTTGCTGCCCTCTTCGGAAATCTCGTTGGAGAACAGCAACAGTACGCCATTGGCGTCCTGACGCTGGCTGAGCATCCAGGTGGCTTTTTCGATGTTGCGCGCGGCGTTGTTGACGAACAGCGGGTCGATCGCATCGGTCATGTAGAACTCGCTGCGTCCACCGTGGGCGGTGATCAGCATACTGCCGATGGCATAGATGAAGGCGCCGACCCGATCGCCGCGAAATTCCGGGCTCAAGGCGTAGCTGAGGGCTGCCAGATCGCGCCGCTGACCAAGCTGCGGCAGCGGCTGGCGTTGCTCGATGGCCAGGCGGATCTGCCGCTCGGCGGTAGCGGCGTCAAGGTAGCCGGACTGCTTCCACTGGTTGGGATTGCGTGCGTACAGCTTGTTCATCAGCAGGTACAGGCTTTGCAGGTTGTCGCGCATCGCCAGGGTGGCCATGCGGTCGACACTGGTCTGGAACAGCTCGCTGGGTTTGCCATCACTGAACTGGCTGACGATATCGCGGCCCTGTTGCTCGGTGCACGCGCACAGCAGGGTCAGGGCGCCGGCCAGCAGCAGGCGGGGGCAGGTTCGCAGTACGGGGACAAGCATCGGCACCGGGGTCTTGATCAACGACGGGGCCGGGGATCGGCTCTGCCTGACCAGACATAGAGCGCGAAATGGCGAAAAAGTGCAGTTGCGCAGGCCAGCCAGGCCTGCGCAACGGTATTGCAGGGACTCAGCCGGTCACATGGCGTGACGCAGCAACTCGATCATTTGCGCATGCAACGCAGGGTCACCGCAGGCCACGACACAGCCGCCGTTCTGCGCCGAGCTGCCATCCCAGGCGCTGATCACCCCGCCCGCCCCTTCGATGATCGGCATCAACGCCTGCACGTCATACGGCTGCAGGCTGGCCTCGACGATCACATCGACAAAGCCACTGGCGAGCATGCAATAGGCGTAGCAGTCGCCGCCGTAGCGCATCAGCCGCGCCTGGCCGGCAACGGCTTCAAAGGCGGCCTTGCGCGCCTCGCTATCGAACATGTCCGGCGTGGTGCACATCAGGGTGGCTGAGGCCAAATCGCTGCAGGCACGGGTCTTCAGCGGCGTGCTGCCGAGCCAGGCTCCCTCTGGGGTACCGATGAAGCGCTCGCCGGTAAACGGCTGGTTCATCACCCCGACCACCGGCTTGGTGCCGTCGTTGAGCGCGATCAACGTGCCCCACAGCGGCAGCCCGGTGATGAAGGCGCGGGTGCCATCGATCGGATCAAGCACCCAGGTCAGCGGGCTGCTGCCAACCGCCACGCCCTGCTCTTCACCAAGGATGCCGTGGCTTGGATAGCGTTCCTGAATCAGCGAGCGCATGGCGTCTTCGGCGGCCTTGTCGGCCACGGTCACCGGGTCGTACAGGCGCCCGCCCTTGTCCTCGACCGCCAGGTTGGCGCGAAAATACGGCTGGATCGCAGCCGCAGCGGCCTGCGCCAACTGCTCGGCAAATGCACGGTATTCGCCGATCTGTTCAGCGTTCAAGGTCATGGTGGCGGGCCTCTGGCAACGATAGGGGTTGGCATCATACCCGAGCCTGCCGGGTGATGGCGTACCGCCTTGCGTGCGCCAGTGATGCTGGGGTTAAGGTAGTCTAGCGGCCAGACCGATTCCTCATTTGCCACGGGACACCCTCAGGATGCCATGTACCGTAACCGCTCTGGTACTCGCCGCCGGGCATAGCCGCCGGTTTGGCAGTGACAAACGCCAGCACCTGCTGAGCAGCGGCCAGACCCTGCTGCAGACCAGCCTGCAACTGCCGTGCGCGCAGTTGGGCGAAGTCTGGCTGGCGCTGCGTGACGACGACCCTGCCCCGGTCGGCATGGCTGATAACGTGCGCATCCTGCAATCGAGCAGCAGCCGGCTTGGACTTGGCCACAGCATCGCTACCAGCGTCGCGCAGATCAGTACCGCGTCCAATGCTCAGGGCTTGCTGGTGATGCTGGGTGACATGCCGTTCATCCAGCCCGCCACCCTCGCCGCGCTGCTGGCCAAGGCGGACCGTCGCCTGATCATCCGCCCGACGTATCAAAGCAAGCCCGGCCACCCGGTGCTGTTCGGTCGCGCCTGGTGGCCGCAGTTGTGCACCCTGACCGGCGATGAAGGCGCCCGCAGCGTGCTGCTGGGCAATCCGCAGGCGGTGCGCAATATTGAATTGGGTGATCCTGGGGTGTTGCTGGATATCGACCGGCCGGGTGATGTGCCCAGCCGGGATAAACACTAGGCAGCGCTTGCCAGCACCCGCCGCTCCTCCAGCAGCTTGATAAACATACTCAAGCTGCGCGACACAGTACCGCGCCGCCACACCAGCCAGGTCTGCAAGTACCGAAAGTCTTCCGACAACGGCCAAACGCTGACCGTGCTCAAGCCCGGCATGCTGTCGAGCATGCTGCGCGGCATCAACGCCAGGCCGGCACCAGCACTGACGCACGCAAGCATGCCGTGATAGGACTCCATCTCATGGATTTTGCCGGGCACGGCCTGATCCTGGACAAACCAGTTCTCGAAATGATGGCGGTACGAGCAGTTGGCGCGAAAGGCGTAGATGCTCTCGCCGTTGACGTCGCGGGCGCGGCTGATTGCGGCATGGTTGAGTGGCGCAATCACTACCATCTCTTCATCGAACACGGCCATGCCTTCCAGCGTTGGGTGCAGTACCGGGCCATCGACGAAGGCTGCGACCAGGCGGCCGGACAGCACACCTTCGAGCATGGTCCCCGAGGGCCCGGTCGACAGGTCCAGATCGACCTTGGGAAAGCGCTGGTTATAACTGGCCAGCAAGGCCGGGATGCGCACGGCGGCGGTGCTTTCCAGCGAACCCAGGGCGAACGTGCCCTGCGGATCTTCGCCGGCCACGGTCAGCCGCGCTTCGTGGACCAGGTCGAGAATGCGCCGGGTGTACTCGAGAAAATTCCAGCCCGCCGGTGACAGGCGCAGGCGGCTTTTCTCGCGGATGAACAGCTCGACACCGAGGTCTTCCTCAAGCTGCTTGATCCGCGTGGTGAGGTTCGACGGCACGCGGTGAATCTGCTGGGCAGCGGCGCTGATGCTGCCGTGCTCTGCCACTGCCTTGAAAATTTCCAGTTGCACCAGATCCACAGTCATTCTCCAAACGTGAACGTTGCGCTCATTATTATTCAGTTTTCAATACGGTTGCACGCCACTAGTCTGAGCTTCGTCAACTTACAACAACGAGGACCTCCGCCATGAGCGAGATCAGCAGCCTGACCCACGCCATTTCTGTCGACCCGTTCAGCGGTGAGCAGATCGGCCACTATCCGTTCGACACCGACGCCGCACAGGAAGCGGCGCTGCAACGTGCCAAGGTTGGCTTCAACCAATGGCGCCAGGTGTCACTGGGGCAGCGCAGCGAGTATCTGAACGCCCTGGCCGATGCTCTGCAGGCCAATCACGAAGCATTGGCGGTGATGATCAGCCGCGAAATCGGCAAGCCGATCAGCCAGGCACGTGGCGAAGTGACCAAGTGCGTTGGCCTGTGCCAATGGTACGCCGAGCACGGCCCGGCGATGCTGGCTGCCGAGCCTACGCAAATCGCCACCGCGCGCATCGAATACCGCCCGTTGGGGCCGATTCTGGCCGTGATGCCGTGGAACTTCCCGCTCTGGCAAGTGCTGCGCGGCGCGGTCCCGGCACTGCTGGCGGGCAATACCTATGTGCTCAAGCATGCCCCGAACGTCATGGGCAGCGCCTATCTGCTGCTCGACGTGATCAATCAGGCTGGCCTGCCAGCAGGCATCTTCGAAGTGCTCAACGTCACCCCGGACGGCGTGACCCGGGCGATCAATGACCCGCGTATTGCCGCCGTGACCCTGACCGGCAGTGTCCGCGCCGGCATGGCGATTGGTGCTCAAGCCGGTGCTGCGCTGAAGAAATGCGTACTGGAACTGGGCGGTTCCGATCCGTTCATCGTACTGGCGGACGCCGACCTCGATGCAGCGGTCAAGGCAGCGGTGATCGGCCGCTATCAGAACACCGGCCAGGTCTGTGCAGCAGCCAAGCGCCTGATCGTCGAAGAAAGCATCGCCGAGGCGTTTACCGCGAAGTTCGTCGAAGCCACGCGTCAGCTCAAGGTCGGCAACCCGCTTGAGGCTGACACCTACATCGGCCCGATGGCCCGCTATGACCTGCGCGACGAGCTTGACGGCCAGGTGCAGGCAACCTTGGCTGAAGGCGCGGTGCTGCTGCTGGGTGGCAAGAAGGCTGAGGGCTTCGGCAACTTCTACGAGCCGACCGTATTTGCCGGCGTTACCCCGCAAATGACCGCGTTCAAGCAGGAGTTGTTTGGCCCGGTGGCAGCGATCATCAGCGCCCGTGACGCCGACCACGCCGTGGAACTGGCCAACGACAGCGAGTTTGGTCTGGCCTCGACCATCTACACCGCCAACCTCGACCTGGCTGAGCGGATGACCTCGGCGTTGGATACCGGCGCGGTGTTCATCAACGGCTACTGCGCCTCTGACCCGCGGGTAGCGTTCGGCGGCGTGAAGAAGAGCGGCTTTGGCCGTGAGCTGTCGCACTTCGGTGTGCGCGAGTTCTGCAACGTGCAGACGGTGTGGCTGGATCGCAACTGACAGCAGCGTAAGCAAAAGGGGCAAGTCGCTTGTGCGGCTTGCCCCTTTTTTTTGCCAGCTAGTTGTCGCGCACCTGGTCCTGCACCCAGTCGAGCATGCCACCCGGCACAATCAGCTCATGCCTGGCCCGCGAACAGGCGGTGTACAGCCCCGCGAGCATGCGCGCTCGCTCATTGCGGTTACCGGCGGCGGCAGGCGCGACCATCAGCTCTGGCGAGACCATGACCCGGGCGAACTCCATGTTCTTCACGTCGCGCACCCTGGCCAGGAACAGCTTGGGCGCCTTGTCCCAGCGATAACGGCTCTTGGCCTTGGCAAAATCTTCCGGCGTGTAGCCCCTGCGCAGCAGGTTGGCAACGGCGGCAAAGGCCTTGTCGTCGCCCTTGTCCTGTTCCAGCGCCTGCCAGCTGGCATAGCGGAACAGCATGTTGTGCCGCGGGCGCGTGCCGTAGCGGTACAGCTCGATGCAGTCTTCGACAAACAGCTCGAACTCCTTGCGCGCACCTTTGAGCAAAACAAACGGTACGCCCTGATGGGTCAGGCGCTGGAACCAGCCGAACAGACCCCATTCGTCATCCACCAGCAGCGCCGTAGGTTGCTCGGGCACCGTCACCGTGTCGAAGAAACTGACCCGGGTGTAGTGCTCGGCGCTGCCGGTAAAGGCCGCCTGCACTGCGGCCGGGTGGGCCAGGATCAGCGGGTTCAGCACGCCCTCCATGGCCGGCCCGGCACGCAGCGAGTGATCGATGCAGCGCTGGCGGATGAACTTGCCGTGGTGCGGGCTGAGGCCGTTGAGGTTCTGCAGGTCGTCGCCCAAGGTAATGATTGCCTGCGGGCTGCGGTCGAGCACGGCGAGCATGGGCGCCGACAGCTCGTGGGCTTCATCGACGATGACATGGCTGAACTGGCTGTCGATCACTTCCAGCGTCAGCGACAGCAGCTTGACCCGGTGATAATCGCGCACCGGCAGCTGAATCTCGCGCGCCGAGGGGCGGATCAGCTGTTGCCAGTACAGGCGCGCCTTTTCCAGCAGCACCTCCTGATCCAACGGCGAAAAGCCGTGGCCCATCCACGGCAAATGGTGCAGTTCGATGGCGGTGTCTGCGCTGCGGCAGAAGCTGCGTACCGCCTTGATGCACAGGGCGACCACTTCACGCGCCGCCAACGGGCCGATGTCCGGCACTGCCAGCCACTGTACGACTTGCGCCTCCTGCGGGCGCCACGACAGTTTGCTGCGGTAGACGTCGCGCAGGCGCCAGCCGTTGCTGGTCAGGTCGCGGTCAAGAATTTCATCGGCCAACTGGCCAAAAGTGCGCGCGGTAAACGCCGAGGCGTCCTTGATCCGCGCCTGCAGGGCGCGTAGCTGGCCTTCGGTCATGGCCAGCAGCAAGGTCCGCTGCGGGTCGAGCAAACGGGCGAACTGGTTGATCAGGAAAGTCTTGCCGGTGCCGGCAAAACCCTGCACCGCCACCGACTCGTCAACCCCCGAGAGAAACTCGCGCAGCAAGCGGTTCTGCTGGTCACTCAGGCGCAGATTGCTCGGCAACGACGGCAAGCTGACCGGTCGCAACGGCGTTACCTGCTCGCGATAGGCATCGGCAAAGGCAAAGCTCCAGCCACCTTCGCTGTCGCGCAGGTCGGCAACATCGACCGGCTGCTCGGCCGCCAGCAGGCCGATGCCGTTCTCGCCGAGCATGCCCAGGCCCATGGCGAACACTTCTGGGTCAAAACGGCTGGCGACCTGCTGCTGGAAGCGCGAAGGCGCCGCCGCTTCGACCTCATCGGCAATCCGCACGATCTCGGCAAAGCGCCGCTGCTGCGCTTCGACCGAAGGCGCACCCTGCTGGCGCGGCACATTCTGGATAAACAGCACCGCAGCGCTTTCCAGCAGGCTGGCCTGCACAAAGAACTCGCTGGCGTGTTGACTGGCCAGGCCGTCGGCCTGTTCGCTGGTCAGGGGCAGATAAAACATCAGGACCTCGGTACATTACTGCCGCGCACGATACCAGCAATGGCTCTGATCTGCAGAACTGTACCGGGCTACCTGGCCCGCTTCAGCGTCTCGCTGGGCAGCTCGGCAAACAGTTGCCGGTAACTTTCCGAGAAGCGCCCCAGGTGCCAGAACGACCACTGCATGGCCACCTCGGCCACGGTCGCCCCAGCGCCACGCAACAAGTCACGGCGGGCGCCGTTCAAGCGGCGCAGGCGCAGCCAGTGCGCAGGCGGCATGGCGGTGAAGGCCTTGAAGATCTGCTGCAACTGGCGCACAGACACCCCGGCAACTTCGGCCAGCTCGACGAGGTTGAGTGTTTCGTCGGGGCAATCGGCGGCCCAGTCGCTGACCCGGCGCATGACCGCGCGCGCCTCGCTACGCCGGCCATGGGCATCGCCCTGCAGGCGTTGGCTGGCATTGTCGAGAATGAACAGGCAATCCTCGAGCAGCTGTTCGCCCAACGCCCTGCCCTGCAATGGGCTGTCAGCCTCGCCCAGCCGGGTCAGGGTCGCGCTCAGCCAGCTGCCGAACAGGTTGTTCTGCACCGAGTCCAGCGGGGTCATGAACAAGCCTTCCAGGCGGGCGACATCCAGCCCATGGCGCTGGAGAAAGTCGCGGCTGAACACCACCGCCACTTCCTGATAGTTCTCGGGCGTGATCCAGATATTGCGGCTGTCTTCATTGAGCAGGTACAGGCTGTTCTCGCTGCGATCAAAGCAGAACGTCAACGACCCACTGGGCGCGCTGAAAAACTGCTCAACGCGGGTGTTCAGGCGTTCTTCGTAGACCTCGACGCCCTCAAGCTCCAGGCTGCGCAGTTGGCCATTGAACAACCCCGGCGACATTTGCCGGTATTGCTGCTGCCAGCCGGGCGTTGTGCGCACCTGTTCACTGACATCACTGGTCTGGAAAGCCTGAACTTGCAAGCCATTGGCGCTGGTCACGCGGCATCCTATACGCACTCTTTTGGTGCATTTGCTGGCGAAAGAAGTGGATAGATCAACCCTGCGGGCTGCGCCCAAGATAGCCTTCAGCGCAGCGACTGGGAAGATCCCTTCGCGTGGCGCGATCAAAACCCAACCAAGAGGTCTGTATGAACGCCCCCTTCGATCAGCTTTCCACCTGGCTGAAAGAACACCGCATCACCGAAGTCGAATGCGTGATCAGTGACCTGACCGGCATCGCCCGCGGCAAGATTGCACCCACGGCCAAGTTCCTCCATGAGCGCGGCATGCGCCTGCCTGAAAGCGTGCTGCTGCAGACCGTCACCGGCGACTATGTCGACGACGATATCTACTACGACCTGCTCGACCCGGCCGACATCGACATGATCTGCCGCCCCGACCCGTCGGCGGTGTACCAGATCCCGTGGGCCATCGAACCCACCGCCATCGTCATCCACGACACCTTCGACAAACAAGGCAACCCGATCGAGCTGTCGCCGCGCAACGTTCTCAAGAAAGTCCTCAAGCTCTACGCCGACAAGGGCTGGCAGCCAATCGTCGCGCCGGAGATGGAGTTCTACCTGACCAAGCGCTGCGAAGACCCGGACTTGCCTCTGCAAGTGCCAATGGGCCGCTCCGGGCGCGCTGAAAGCGGCCGTCAGTCGTTCTCGATCGACGCCGCCAACGAATTCGACCCGCTGTTCGAGGACGTCTACGACTGGTGCGAGATCCAGTGCCTGGACCTCGACACGCTGATCCACGAAGACGGCCCGGCGCAGATGGAGATCAACTTCCGCCACGGCGACGCGCTGGACCTGGCCGACCAGATCACCGTGTTCAAACGGACCATGCGCGAGGCCGCGCTCAAGCACAACGTCGCCGCAACGTTCATGGCCAAGCCGATCACCGATGAGCCCGGCAGCGCCATGCACCTGCACCAGAGCGTGGTCGACATCGCCACCGGCAAGCCGATCTTCGCCAATGACGACGGCAGCATGAGCGAGCTGTTCCTGCACCACATCGGTGGCCTGCAGAAGTACATCCCCAAGGTGTTGCCGATGTTCGCGCCGAACGTCAACTCGTTCCGCCGCTTCCTGCCGGACACCTCGGCCCCGGTCAACGTCGAGTGGGGTGAAGAAAACCGCACCGCCGGACTGCGCGTACCGACCTCAAGCCCCGAGGCCATGCGCGTCGAGAACCGCCTGCCGGGCGCCGATGCCAACCCTTACCTGGCCATTGCTGCGAGTTTGCTCTGCGGCTACCTGGGCATGGTTGGCAAGATCGAGCCGAGCGCTGCAGTGCAAGGCCGCGCCTATGAGCGACGCAGCCTGCGCCTGCCGATTACCATCGAAGACGCGCTGCAGCACATGGAGGAATGCGAAATCATCCAGGACTACCTGGGCAAGCAGTTCGTCCAGGGTTATGTCGCGGTGAAGCGCGCCGAGCACGAGAACTTCAAACGGGTGATCAGTTCGTGGGAGCGCGAGTTCCTGATGATGAGTGTCTGATCATCTGCGGGGCGCCGAGCGCCCCGCCTTACGCAACATCACGACCCAGAATAAAAACAGAGAGGTGTCGACATGCGTCATTTGCAGTCCGTGATCCCCGCAGCATTCGCCCTGATGTTCGGCGCCGCCGCTCAGGCCCAGCCGAGCGTCAGCGTGTACAACTGGACCGACTATATAGGTGAAACCACCCTGGCCGACTTCCAGGCCAGCAGCGGCATCAAAGTGATCTATGACGTGTTCGACTCCAACGAAACCCTGGAGGGCAAGTTGCTCGCCGGGCGCACTGGCTACGACGTGGTGGTGCCGTCCAACCACTTCCTGGCCCGCCAGGCCAAGGCCGGCGCCTTCCTGCCGCTGGACCGCAGCAAGCTGCCGAACTTCAGCAACCTCGACCCCAAGCTGCTCAAGCAGCTGGAGCAGAACGACCCCGGCAATAAATACGCAGTGCCGTACCTGTGGGGCACCAACGGCATCGGCTACAACGTCGACAAGGTCAAGGCGGCGCTGGGCATCGACAAGATCGATTCGTGGGCAGTGCTGTTCGAGCCAGAAAACCTGAAGAAACTGCAAAAATGCGGCGTAGCCTTCATGGACTCGCCGGATGAACTGTTCCCGGCCATGCTCAACTACCTGGGCATGAACCCGCGCAGCGAAAACGAAGCCGATTACAAGAAGGCCGAAGCCAAGCTGGTGGAAATACGGCCGTACATTACCTACTTCCACTCCTCCAAGTACGTTTCCGACCTGGCCAATGGCGATGTCTGCATCGCTTTCGGTTACTCGGGCGACGTATTCCAGGCGGCCAATCGCGCGGTTGAGGCGAAAAACGACGTAAAAATCGCCTACAGCATTCCCAAGGAAGGCAGCAATCTGTGGTTCGACCTGCTGGCCATTCCCAAGGACGCCAGCAACCCTGAACAGGCCCTGGCCTTCATCAATTACCTGCTCGACCCTGAGGTAATCGCCAAAGTCAGCACCACCGTCGGTTATGCCAACGCCAACCTCGCGGCCAAGGCGCACATGGATCCGGCGCTGGTCAACAATCCCGAGATCTACCCGCCGCAAGAGGTGCTCGACAAGCTCTATGTATCGAGCACACCGAGCCCGAAAATCATGCGGGTCATGACCCGTTCCTGGAGCAAGATCAAATCCAACCGCTGAGCCGAGCCTGTGCCATGTCATTAGAGAGCCAACACGCTGCCTCGTACTACGCCGCCACGGCGCGCAGCAGCGCGCCCTACCCTGCGCTGCAAGAACAACTGAGCGCCGACGTCTGCGTGGTCGGTGGCGGCCTGACCGGGGTCAATACTGCGCTGGAACTGGCCGAGCGCGGTTTGTCGGTGATCCTCCTCGAAGCCCGGCGCATCGGCTGGGGCGCGAGCGGGCGCAACGGTGGCCAGCTGATTCGCGGCATCGGCCATGATGTCAGCGGTTTTGCCCGCTATGTCGGCCAGGACGGCGTGCGATATCTGCAACAGGCCGGGATCGACTCGGTCGAGCTGGTGCGCCAGCGCATTACCCAGTACGCCATCGACTGTGACCTGCGCTGGGGCTTCTGCGAGCTGGCCAACACGCCCGCCCAGTTTGCCGCGTTCAAGGACGAGCAAGCACAACTGGCCGAGCTCGGTTACCGCCATGCCACGCGCCTGGTTGATGCGGCACACATCGGTGAAGTGGTCGCCAGCGAGCAGTACGCAGGCGGGCTGATCGACATGGGTTCAGGCCATCTGCACCCGCTCGACCTGGTCCAGGGCGAAGCGCGCGCTGCGGCAAAGTTGGGCGTGCGTATCTTTGAACAAAGCCCGGTGCTGCGCATCGAGCATGGCCCGAGCGTGACCCTGCACTGCGCCCACGGCAAGGTGCGCGCGCAGAGCCTTGTGCTTGGCTGCAATGCGCACCTGGACGAACTCGAGCCGCGCCTGAGCGGCAAGGTGCTGCCCGCTGGCAGCTACGTGGTGGCGACCGAGCGACTGCCTGAACAGGTGGCACAGGCGTTGATTCCGCAGAACATGGCTTTGTGTGACCAGAAGGTCGGCCTTGATTACTACCGCCTGACCGCCGACAACCGCCTGCTGTTTGGCGGTGCCTGCCACTATTCGGGCCGCGATCCGAAAGACATCGCCGCCTACATGCTGCCCAAGGTGCGCAAGGTGTTCCCGCAACTGGCCGATGTACGCATCGACTATCAATGGGGCGGCATGATCGGCATCACCGCCAACCGCTTCCCGCAGGTGGGCCGCTTGAGCCAATACCCCAACGTCTACTATGCCCAGGGCTATTCCGGGCATGGCCTGAACGTGACGCACTGGACTGCCAAGCTGCTGGCCGAAGGCATCGCCGTCGGCCACAGCCAGGGCCTGGATGTTTTCAGTGCGGTGCCGCACCTGACCTTCCCGGGCGGCAAGGCCCTGCGCTCGCCGCTGCTGGCAGCGGGCATGCTCTGGCATCGGCTGCGCGAAGTACTGGGCTGAGCCCACGGGTGCAGGCCCGCGCCGAATCGGCGCGGGGTTGAGCTGGGTCAGGCGAAGAAGCTGTAGAAGATCGCCGACAAGGTGATCAAACCGATCAAGGTAACGAACACATTGGACAGCTTGCCCGAGTACTTGCGCAGCGCCGGCACCTTGCGTACGGCGTACATCGGCATCAGAAACAGCAGGCAGGCAATCACCGGGCCGCCCATGCTTTCGATCAGGCGCAGGATGCTCGGGTTGAGGGTGGCGACCGCCCAGCACGTCAGCACCATGAACAGCGCGGTAACCCGCTCCAGACGCTTGGCCGGCCAGGCTTTGCCGCGCCCGCGCAGGCTCTTGACGATCATGCCCTGGAAGCCCTCGCTAGCGCCGATGTAGTGGCCGAGGAACGACTTGGTGATTGCCACCAGGGCAATCAGCGGTGCCACGAACGCGATCACCGGGGTCTGGAAGTGGTTGGCCAGGTACGACAACACCGAGATGTTCTGCTCCTTGGCGGCCGCCAGGTCGGCGGGGCTCAACGCCAGCACGCAACTGAAGCAGAAGAACATCACCGTCAGCACCATCATCACGTGCGCGGTTGCCAGCGTGCGGCCGCTCTTGCGGTCAGCGTCGGCGCCATAACGGTGCTTTTGGTCGACGGCAAAGGCCGAGATGATCGGCGAGTGGTTGAACGAGAAGACCATGACCGGGATCGCCAGCCACAACGTCAGCAGCAATTTGTTGACGCTGATGCCTTCACTGGCCTGGGCGAGGAAGGCGCCGTTCCAGTTCGGGATCAGGCTCAGGGCCAGCAGCAACAGCGAGGCGACGAAGGGATAGACCAGGATGCTCATGGCCTTGACGATCATCTGTTGGCCGCAGCGCACGATCACCATCAGACCGCAGATCAGCAGCAGCGACAGCAGCACCCGCGGCGGCGCCGTCACGTGCAACTGATGCTCGAGAAAACTGCTCAGGGTATTGGTCAGGGCAACGCTGTACACCAGCAGGATCGGGAAAATCGCCAGAAAGTACAGCAAGGTGATCAGCTTGCCGGCGCCGGTGCCGAAGTGCTCCTCGACCACCTCGGTGATGTCCTCGTTGCCGCTCTTGCGACCGGACAGGACAAAGCGGGTCAAGGCCCGATGTGCATAGAAGGTCATCGGCAACGCCAGCAGCGCGAGGATCATCAACGGCCAGAAGCCGCCGACCCCAGCGTTGATTGGCAGGAACAACGTTCCGGCGCCAATCGCCGTGCCATACAGGCCCAGAGCCCAGGTGGTGTCATGGCGGTTCCAGCGGGTTGCATCCACCGCTGCAGCCGCAACGGCCGCATCCGCACGAACAGTCGTGGTGCTATGTACATCGGTCATCAGATATCGCCTTGTAGTTATTTTTGTCGCTGATACAGCGGGTAGTGCCTTGGAGCTGAATGCACGCTGCCTTGGCAGATGCGCATTCAGCCCCGTCGAGTACGGGTCAGCACTCGACGTACGCAACGGCGAGGCCGCCGCGTGAGGTTTCCTTGTAGTTGGCGTGCATGTCGGCGCCGGTGTCGCGCATGGTGCGAATCACCCGGTCGAGGGAGATGAAGTGCTCGCCGTCGCCGCGCAGGGCCATCTGCACAGCGTTGATGGCCTTGACGGCGGCAATCGCGTTGCGCTCGATGCAGGGGATCTGCACCAGCCCGCCGACCGGGTCGCAGGTCAGCCCGAGGTTGTGCTCAAGGGCAATTTCGGCGGCGTTTTCCAGCTGCGGTGCGGTCGCGCCGAGCACCTCGGCCAGGCCCGCGGCGGCCATTGAACAGGCCGAACCGACCTCCCCCTGGCAGCCCACTTCGGCGCCGGAAATAGACGCGTTTTTCTTGCACAGAATGCCCACTGCCGCCGCCGCCAGCAGAAACGCCACGACATCGTCGTCGCAGGCGCTGGGGTTGAACTTCATGTAGTAATGCAACACGGCGGGGATGATGCCGGCGGCGCCGTTGGTAGGCGCGGTGACCATGCGCCCGCCAGCGGCGTTTTCTTCATTGACCGCCAGGGCAAACAGATTGACCCACTCCATCGCGCTCAAGGTCGAGCCGATCACGTTGGGCTTGCCGACTTCCTGCAGGCTGCGGTGCAGCCGCGCGGCACGCCGCTTGACGTTGAGCCCACCGGGCAGGATGCCGTCATTGCGCATGCCGTTGGCCACGCACTCGCGCATCGCGGCCCAGATTTTCAGCAGCCCAGCGCGGATGTCATCTTCACTGCGCCAGGCGCGCTCGTTGGCCATCATCAGTTGGCTGACGCTGAGGCCGTGCTGTTTGCACAGGCTGAGCAGTTCGGCAGCGCTGGAAAACTCGTAAGGCAGCTTGACCTGCTCGGCGCTGCTCTGTGGCGCATCGATCTCGGCTTGCTCGACGATGAAGCCGCCACCGACCGAGTAATAGGTCTGGCTGAACAGGCAGCCCTGCTCGCCCTCGGCATTCAGCGTCATGGCATTGGGGTGGTACGCGAGGCTTTCGTCCAGCAGGAGCATGTCGCGGCCATAATCGAAGTCTACCGGCTGGCGGCCGTCGAGCATCAGGCAGCGCTCCTGCAGCAGCTGGGCGATACGCGGCTCGATACTGTGCGGATCGATCTGGTCAGGCCACTGCCCCATCAACCCCAGCAGGCAGGCGCGATCAGTGGCATGGCCGACGCCGGTGGCGGACAGCGAACCATACAGGCGCACCTCGACCCGCTGTACCTGAGCCAGTAGCCCGCGCTCGCGCAGCGCCTGGGCGAAGGTTGCGGCGGCGCGCATCGGCCCTACGGTGTGGGAGCTGGAGGGGCCGATGCCAATCTTGAAAAGGTCGAAAACACTGATAGCCATGCTAATGCCTGACCGTGGCGGCCTTGAACACCTGCGCACGGCTCTCTGGAAAAATTGAACGGTGTTGCCAAGTTGGGCGATACTGCCGCGCCGCCACGGCAATGACCAACGAAAGTTTCTAAGCTAGCCTTTAGCAGGACTAAACGATGAGAAGGCAAATTACTGGCCAGTTCTATGTCTGGCTGCATGTGTTTTCCTGTGCGGCGCGGCACTTGTCGTTCACCCGCTGCGCCGAGGAACTACACATCACGCCCGGCGCGGTCAGCCAACAGATGCGCCAGCTCGAAGAGCATCTGGGCTACCGTTTGTTCCTGCGCAAGGCCCGTGGTGTCGAGCTTTGCGCCGAAGGCCAGCGCCTGGCGCTGACGGTCGCCGAAGCCTACGGCAGCATCGAAGCGGAGTTGCTGCGGCTGGACGCCGGCGATATTCGTGGCACCTTGCGCCTGCGCTCGATCCCGTCATTTCTGGCCAAGTGGCTGACCCCGCGCCTGCCGCGCTTTCAACAGCGCTACCCGGATCTTGAGCTGCGGCTGGTGGCCGAAGACAGCAACCAGGCCCTGCACCCGGATGATTTCGACCTGGCGATCGACCTCAATGACGGCAGCTATCCGGGCATGCTGTCGACGCCGCTGCTCGACGAGCAGATATTCCCGGTGTGCTCACCTGCCCTGCTCCGTGGCCGGCCGCCGCTGCACGGGCCGGCTGACCTGGTGCATTACCCGTTGCTGCACGACATGACCGCCTGGCGCGGCAGTTCGGAGTACGCTGAGTGGGAGTTTTATCTGCAGGGCATTGGTGCCGGTGAGTTGAATGTGCGCCGCGGGCACACCTTCAACCGCAATCACCTGACCATCGAAGCCGCCATTGCCGGGGTTGGCGTGGCGATAGCGCGGCGCACCCTGCTCAATGATGAGCTCGAGCGCGGCGCGCTGATCGTGCCGTTCGGCGTAGCGCTGGCCAACCACAAGCGCTACGTGCTGCATTACCCGCCCGGCGGCTTGAACCAGCCGGGCGCGCGTGCCGTGCATGACTGGCTGGTGGAAGAAGCGCAGGCGTTTCGCGCGCTCCACCCGCTGGCATTGGATGTGTGAGCCGGCTCAGTACGCCTGTTTGCCGGTGAACGCATTGAGCGTGCGCACCAGGATCACGAAGTCCAGCCACAACGACCAGTTGTTGATGTACTCGATGTCCGAGTCGACCCGCTGGATCATCTGGCCGATGTCCTTGGTTTCGCCCCTGAAGCCACGGACCTGGGCCAGCCCGGTCATCCCCGGCTTGATGTTGTGGCGGGCGAAGTAATCGACGATGTCTTGCGAATACAGCGTGTCGTGATGCAGCGCATGCGGCCGTGGTCCAACCAGCGACATTTCACCAGTCAGCACATTGAACAGCTGTGGCAACTCATCCAGGCTGGTACGCCGGATAAAGGCGCCGACCTTGGTAATCCGCGGATCGTTTTTCTGCGCCTGCTTGACCACGCCGTTTTCCAGCGGGTGAATGTGCATGCTGCGAAATTTCCAGATGCGGAACGATTCGCCGGTCCAGCCCATGCGTTCCTGGCGGAAGAACACCGGCCCCGGGCTGTCGATCTTGATCGCCAGGGCGATCAGCAGCAGCACCGGCGAAGCACAGAGCAAGATCAACGCGGCCAGCACGCGGTCTTCCAGGTTCTTGAGGAACAGGCTCATGCCGGTCAGCGGGGTTTCCGACAGAGTCAGCACCGGGATCCCGGCGATTTCCCGCACGCTGTGGTTGATCAGCCGCAGCGAGAAGATATCGGGCACCCAGTTGACCGCAATGCACTTGTCGAGCAGCTTCAGATAGACGTCGTTGATGACCTCCGAGCCGCCCAGCGGCGTCACCAGATACACCGTGCGGATCGCATGCTTGGCTACCAGCCCATCGAGCTCGGAGATGTGCCCCAGCACCGGCGGTTTGCCGTCACCGGCGACGCGGCTTTGCTCGTCGGGCTTGTCGATCCACACGCAGCCCACCACACGCTCGCCAAACCAGGGGTTGTTGCTGATCTTCAGGTAAAGAAAGTTGGCAAGATCGCCCGTGCCGATGATCAGCGCATTGTCGGTACGCAGCGCATTGGCCATGAAGCGCTTCTGCACTTCGCGCACTGTGTAGTGCAGGAACAGCTGCAGGAAATAGCCGCTGACGAACAGTTTGCCCACCAGCAAGCGTGAGTAGGTTTCGCTCTGCTTGGTCAGAAACGCCATCACCATCAAGAAACAGAACGTCGCCGACCACGCCTTGAACAAGCGAAACGCCTTGATCGACAGGCCGACGTTGCTGCGGTAGATACCGTAGTGGTCATAGATCACTGCCAGCGCACCGATCAGCAACAGCAGCATGATCACGTAGTCGGAAGTGATGTAGCCGAACTGATCAACGATCAGGTACCAGGCGATGCCAGTCACCGCGATACCGTCAAGCCCAGCCTGAATGGCGTTACTCACGCCACTTCTGCGCTGGAGCAAGGAACGACTGCTTCGGGGCTCGAAAACCATCATCAGACCTCATCAGATGTGAGCGCAGCGATACATCACTGCTTACAACTTTGGTATTACAACCAACTGACTGAACACACTGCCAAGCCAATGCTGCACGCACGCCGACGATTGAATTCGGCGTAGTTCCGGGGGGGTTATGGGGCATTTGATATCACTGTAGCAGTACCACGGAGAGGCGACGGGGCGAATCATCGTGGCGACGGTTTTTGGCAGATTCGCAGTGCCCGGCACCACCTTCAGCAGGTCATTTCAGATGCGCTTCGGCGCGCTGCGCACCGCGCTTGCGGCAGCTTTTCGGTAGCGCAACGCACGCAGCATGAACAGCGGATTGCCGATCACATACCGCTTGAACAGACGCCTGGGCTCACGCAGCAAGCGGTAGGCCCACTCCCCTTTCAAGCGGCGCACCCAGTGCGGCGCGCGGGTGACTTTGCCTCCGAGAAAATCCAGGATGGCGCCGCCACAAATGATCAGGCACGGCCCAGCGGCCGCAGCCAGTTGCGCTGCGATAGCCTCCTGTTTGGGCATGCCCATGCCCAGCACAATCAACTGCGGCTGATACTGCCTGGCGAGCTCAAGGTAATGTTCAGCGTTGGCAAACCCGTGCTCGACCGAGACCAGCTCGATTGCAAACTGCGCCTGACAGCGAGCACCGCCCTGGCTCACGAATGGCTCCTCGGTGCCCCACAGCGCGACCCGTTTGCCCCGGTACGCCGCGATCAGTTTGGGAATCAGGTCGGTCCCGTTCATGTTCAGGCCTGGCTCAAGTGCGAGTTGGCGATACAGCAGGCCCATGCCGGCGCCATCGCGCAGCAGCAGGTCAGCCGCGCTCAGCGACGCACAATAGCCCTCGCTGGCAGCCACCAGATTCAGCGCATGAGCATTGACGAAGCCCAGCACCGTTGCCTGGTCGGGCGCCGCAAGGGTCGCAATCAGCTGTTGCTCGGCAGCCCCATCGACAACCACCAGCAGCTTGCCGAGGATAGCGTCCCAGCGTTGTTGCCATGGCCGCTCATTCATTGACTGTCATCCCGCTTCGAACGCACCCATTCCACCTGACGCTTGAGCAAAAAACCCACGTACAGGGGGATTTTTTTCGCTGCGTAGAATGGCGCATAGAGCAACACCGAGAACGGAATCAGCTCGCGTGAGAAGCGCGCCCAGGCCAGCACCACTGCTGCGCCCATCAGCACCAGCGCAAGGCTGGCGATGGCTGCGGCAAAGGCCACGCCGAGCAGTGCGAAGGCCAGCCAACTGACGACGAAGATGGCCATCAGGGCCAATACCAACAAGGCCAATGGTGGCACCAGCAGGTCCAGCGCCATGGCCAACAACGGCCCGTTGCGTTGCAGCAAAGCGGCGCCCAGCAGCTTCGGCCCTTCTGCCAGCAACACGCCTAGATGGCCGTGTTCCCAGCGGGTGCGCTGGTTGCTGAGGCCGTCGTCGCTGGTGGGGAACAGGCTGGTGACCTGGGCCTGCGGGCAAAACAACGGCGGCTTGCCGTCACGGCAAAAATCCAGGCCCAGCTTCAGGTCTTCGACCAGGTGACCGGTGGCCAGATTGGCCTTCGCCAGATCAGCCCAGGCGAAGGCCATGCCGGTGCCCATCAATTGGCATGGCAGCCCGATCCGGGCCCAGCCGCGCGGCCGCACCAGATTCTTTACTCGCCAGGCGAACTCGGCGACTTGCACCTTGAGCCCGGCCCCGGCAGGCGCGCACATCAGGTCAAGGGCCTGCACCGGGCGGCCGGTGGCGAGGCTGCAACGCGCCAGAGTTTCAATCGAGCCAGCACTCAACAGGCAGTCGGCGTCGATGATGATCACCACCTCCGGCGGCGCCGCGGCCAGCTGACGCACGCCGTAGTCCAGGGCATAGCCCTTGCCACGCAGATGCGGATGCTCGCGCTCGACCACCTCGGCGCCGGCCGCGCGAGCCAGTGCTGCGGTGCTGTCAGTACAATTGTCGGCGACTACCAGCAGGCGATCACTGTCGAGCAATTGCTGACGGATGCTGGCCAAGGTGGCGCTGACACCCCCTGACTCATTGTGCGCCGGCACCAGCACGGCCACCCGCGGCCTGGGGCCGGCAGCCAAAGGCACCGGCCGCGCCGGCAGGCACGCCAGCACGACCTGGGCAAACAGCACCAGGACCGGCAGCAGAATCAACAGCGCCAACAGCGCCAGCAGCCAACTTGTCAGTGTGATCATGCGCCCGCCCTGAAATAGCTGGCCAATTTGGCCGCTTCGGTATCGATGTCGTGGCGCTCCAGCACCCGCTGATGGGCTGCATCGCCCATACGTTGCAGCACCTCGTCCGGTTGCCCAAGGCAGTCGGCCATCGCCGCTGCCAGCTCCTGTACCGCCCCTGCTGGGAACAGCCAGCCATTCTCGCCAGGGCGCACCAGTTCAGGGATGCCCGCCACATAGGTGGTCAGCACCGGGCGGCGCAAGGCCATGGCCTCCATGATCACCACTGGCAGGCCTTCGGCAAAGCTGGGCAAGACCAGGGCGCGAGCGGCGAGTAGCTCCTCGCGAACCTGGCCGCTGCTGATCCAGCCAGTAATACGCACCTGCCCCTGCAGCCCATAGCGGGCAATCAGGGTCTCGAGCTCTGCGCGCATCTCGCCATCGCCGGCCAGCACCAGCTCGAACGTCGTACCTTGCGCGGCCAACTTCTGCGCCGCCTCAAGCAACAGCAACTGGCCCTTCTGCTCGCACAAGCGGCCGACACACACCAGCCGCGGCACTGCCGGAACCGGCACCGGCGGGCCTGCATGGAAGGCCGCTTCCAGCCCGCAGTGCACGACCTTGACCTTGTCCCAATGGGCGTGCGCCACCCAGCGATACAGCTGGCTGCGGCCGTAAGAGCTGACGGCGGCGACAAACGCCGCACGGCGGACCTTCTCACCGATATGCAGAAACTGCGGTTTGTCGAATTCCTCCGGGCCGTGCACGGTGAAGCTGTAGTGCGGCCCGCCCAAGGCATTCGCGAGCATCACCACCTCGGTCGAATTGGTGCCGAAGTGAGCGTGCACATGCTCGGCGCCGAAAGCCTGCAACCACTGCACCACACGGCACGCCTCGGCCAGGTAGATCAGGTGATAAGGCCAGCTGCGGTCAGCCCGTCGGCTCATGCCCAGGGCCAGCCACAGCGCACTGAAAAACCGCCGCGGCTGAGCGCGCAGAACTTCAAGCAATGGCTTGAGCAGCCCTTTGACGCCGTCCTCAAGGACGTAGCGGGTCTTGCTCCGTTCAGCGATATCGTCGTTGTCCTGCAACTCGCCGTCCCAACCACGCAGGGCGATCCGCTGTACTTCAATGCCCTGGCGCTCCAGCGCGAGGATTTCGCGGCGAATGAAGCTGTGGCTGACCTTCGGGTACTGATTGATGAAATAAGCTATGCGCATAGGCAATCGATCAATCCCTGAATAATTAAATGAACCGCGCCTGCTACTGGCAGCTGCCTAACGCCGAGGGCTCGCGGGCAGCCGCATCGGCCTCGCTGAGCACCTCGTCATAGAAGCCCAGCAACTCGCTAGCCTGGTCGCTGAAGACAATGATGTTGTCCTTGAATGGATTGCGGTGCCGAGCGAAGCGTGGCTGATCATCGAGAATCGCCACGATTGCCTGGCGCAGGTAGGTCTCATCGCCGCTCAAGGGAATGATCGTGCCGTTGACCCCCTCGATGATGTCCTCGACCGTGCCGCCGGAGTGAGTACTGATCACCCAGACGTCGCGAACCAGCGCCTCGCGTACTGCCAGGCCGAAGGTTTCTTTGCATTGAGTGGGGAACAGCAGCACATCGATGCCCGAGAAGAACGCATCCATGGTGGCTTGGGTGTAACCAGGGATGATGCTCACCGTGCCGGGGATCTTGATGCTGTGCCGGTTGAACGAGCGAAAGCCCATGTTCAGCAGGTTGTCGACCACCTTCAACTCGTAGTCGGACCGGTCCAGGCCGCTGAAGGCGCGGATGATCACGTCGATGCCCTTGACCGTCGAATCACCGCCGACAAAGCCAAAGCGAATGGTCTGCCCCGGCTGCTTCTGGTAACCGGCCGCCGGCGCCATGATGCCGTTGCGGTTGACCTGGATGTGCTCCGGATCGAAGCCGTTGGCAGCGTACAGGTCCTTGCAGAAGCGGCTCGGTGCAAGCAACAGGTTGGCTTGCTTGAGCGTGTCCGCCAGGAGCTTTTGCCGATGTTGGTTGAGCGCCGCGTCGTCGACGCAGGTGGCGCACACCGCCAGGTCAATGCTGGTCTGCCCGCAGTAACGGCCTTGATCGTTGATCATGAACTGGCGCCCGCAGATCCACCAGGCGTCATGCAAGGTCACCACAAATGGGATGCCGGCGCGTGCGCAGCAATCGGCCAGCTGCGCGCCGAGGCCCTGGATCGAATGCAGGTGCACCAGGTCCGGGGCGACGCTTTTGAGTACGGCCTCGAAGATCGGCACGGTGGAATGGTTCTCGAACATGTCCCGGTCGGATATCTGTTCCGACAAGCCCATACCCAGCACTGCCGCGCCCTGCGCCTCGTAGCGATACAGGCTGTAGCGTGGCACGTCGGTATCGGGGATGGCCGTGAACACGAACTGCTGCCAACGGCCGGTAGCGCCAGTCAGCCGCGACATCTGTTCGGCGATGACCGTGGCGCCACCAAAGCTGCGTGGCGCAAAAAAGATGTTGGCCGAGAGCAGACGGCGCACACTCTTGCTGGGCGGCGCGGCAAGCACTTGCCCCAGCTGCTCTGCGGTCTCTACCAGACACACCTGGCTCGCCCCTGCCTCGCGCATGGCCGTGGCCAGCGGCGGGCTTGCCGCCAGCGCCTGGTCACAGGCCAACAGGGCCTGGCGATGCTGGTTTACGGCGGCCAGCAGGCGGTTGATGGTGTCTTCGCTATGCCCGACAACATCGTCGCGTTGGCCATAAGCCACCGGGTCGAAGATCAGCTCGTCGCTGTCCCACCAACAGTTGACCTGGAGCCGCTTGGCCTCGGCAAATAGCGGGGCCAGTTCGGCTACCGCCGGTAGCTGGTGGAAGATCACCACCGAGCAGGTTTGCAAAGCAATCTGACAGGCGCCAGCATCGCGCCAGTCAAACGAAACGCAGTGATGACCCAGGTCTTGAAACATGCGTTGCAACTGCGCCGGGCGGGTTTTCGGCTGCTGGTCGGCGCTGAATTCGCTGAGCAGCAGAACATCCCGTGGGAACAGCTCGCTGGCAGCCACTGCCGGCGCGGCCAGCGGCACTTTGGTGCGGGTCGCCGCCGGGCTCTTCCAGAGCAGCCGCGGCCCTTGCTTGAGCAGCTCGCGAACGATCTTGCGCAAGGTCGGGTAGACACCCGCCTTGCGCAAGTAAGCTCGCAAGCGCTGATCTGCGCGCGGCTCGGTGGTCAGCAGGCGGATCAACTTGGCGACCTTGGTGCTGAAGGTTCGAGAACCGATCGCCGGCTCATCTTCAGGCAGCCTCAGTGCAGAGCCAAGCCGCTGCCGGTGGCTGTGCAACTGACGCTGGCCAACCCCGCCGGGAATGGCCGCCTCGATGCTGGCAAAGACCTGATCCAGCAGCGCGTGGCGGCGGCGATACATGGCCCGTTTCTTCGCAGCGATGTCGTCGGCCGAGCGTCGCGCCGCGGCCACAGGCAGGCTGTAGAAGTCCTGATGCGCGGAGGCTACCGCGCCATGCTCGAGCCAGATGACGTCGTAGTTGGCGGCCAGGTCTTCACCTTTGTCTGCCCCGAAATAGGCATGCCGGTGATGCCGGTAGGCGTCGGCCACGGCATAGATCCGCGTCACGCCAATGGTGCGTGCCAGGCTCTTGAGCGCTTCGATCAGGAAGCTTCTCGGGCGCATGCCTTCGAAGTCCTTGGTCAGGTCGCGATAGATTGCCAGCGAGCGTTCGCTGTCGATGCCTTTGTGGATGCCCTGCACCGCGCCGATTACCAGGTTCAACTGGCCGTCCATATGGCACAGGGTGAATGCCAGCGACGCGACCCGCAGATCCCCCTGGAACAGGTTGAGCACCAGTTCGCCTTCGCGTTTGAACCAGATCGGCCGGTCCAGCACCAGGCTGCAGCCCGGCGAAAAGGCCGACAGGTCGCACAGTTGCAGCGACTCGTCGCGCCCCAGCAACAACAAGGTGGGCAGGTAGCGGCTGACCACCTCATAGTGCGAGGCCAGCACACTCAAGCGCAGCGGCGCCTTCCAGGACTTGCTGATGTAGGGCCATTGCACCACACCGATGCAGTCCACTCCGAGACGGGCCATGCGCTGCTTGCCCAGCACCGACGAGGTGCGCTGCATGAAGGCGCTCAGCTCAGGCCACTGCCTGGCCATCGCCAGTACCAGCTTGAATTTGTTGTTCAGTGCCCGCAGCGAGTAGCCCGGTTGCAACACGAGCACGCTTTTCGCTAACGATCTAACCATCATCGGCATCTCACTTGTACTCGATCAAACCCGACTTGCCGGCGGCAAACCTGTTCAGCAAAAACTTGACCTGGCCGAGCATCTCGGGGAATTTCGCCAGCACCAGAAACACCGCCTGCAGCCAGTTCTCACGCGGTGAGCGAGCGCCGCGACGGGCCAGCCGCAGCGCTTGTAGCGGATAGATCAACAGCAGCAGCAACCACACCGGCCCAAGCATCAGGCTGAGCAGGATGATCAACAGCGGAATCAGCAGGCCCCACAGCCAGGCTCGGCGAGACTCGCGCCGCCAGTGCCGCTCGGGCGCCGCGCCATGCAACCAGGCGCCCTCGGCAAAGGCATAGCCGCCGCGCAAGGTGCGCTGCCACCACTGGCTGAAACGGGTCATGGCCGCGTCATGCAAGGTCATTTCCGCGTCCAGCCGCCAGATCTTCCAGCCCCGCTTGCGCAGGCGTACGCACAGCTCCGGCTCTTCGCCGGCAATCAGCTCCGGGCGAAAGCCCGACACCGACAAAAATGCCTCGACGCGCATCAACGCATCGCCGCCGCAGGCCTTGGCCTGGCCGATCGGCGTGTCCCACTCAAGGTCACACAGCAGGTTGTACACCGAGTGCTCAGGGAAGCGCTCACGGCGCCGGCCGCAGACCACCGCGACATCGCCCTGGGCATCGAGAAAAGCCTGCGCGGCGGGCAACCAGCCACGGGCCACTTCACAGTCCCCGTCAACGAACTGCACGTAGCGCATCCCGGGCATCAGCCGCTGCAAGCAGGCGAAACCTTCGTTGCGCGCTCGCGCCGCGGTGAACGGTATGGATAGATCCAGCGCCAGCACTGCCACACCATGATCAGCAGCGCGTTGCAGCGAACCGTCGCTGGAGCCTGAATCGACATACACCACCTGCTCCGCTGACCCTGCAAGCGAGGCCAGGCAACGCTCCAGTCGCAAGCCCTCGTTCCGACCAATCACCACTACGCCGATACCTGTCACCATGAGCCTCACTCGCCAAACCGGAGCGCAACCGCGCGCATCTGCTCACTCTGCTGTCATCAATCCTGCGCCAACAATGCAGGTTTTTTCAGTTTGACGGTTGCTGGCACTCCGACCGCCAGGGCGTCATCCGGCACATCGATCAATACCACAGCGTTGCAACCGATCACCACGTTGTTGCCAATGCGGATGTTGCCCAGCACTTTTGCACCCGCACCGATATCGACGTTGTTACCGATGATCGGCGCAATCGGCTCGCTGACGTTCTTCAGGCCAACCACCACGCCGTTGCGAATTCGGCAGTCGTCACCAAATCGAGCATAGCCACTGATGACGATGCCGCCGAAGTGATCGATGACGAAATTGCGCCCGACCACGACTTCGCAAGGCAGCTCGATGCCGGTAATGATCTGGACAAACTTGAACAGCACTTTGTAAATCAGCGAAAACAACTTGCGTAGCAGCGCCGGGCGCACGCCGTAACGCCAGCGGCCAAAACGGTAGACCAGCATCACCCAGAAGCCCTGGGCGCCCCAGTCGCCGCCGTAGGCCTGCAAGTCAGCGCGAATATTGTCGAACATGGGCTCTCCTAGCGTGTCGGTTGGCTGGCCAGGCGCGTGGCAAACAGCAGCTTCCAGGTTGCCACGTTGTGCTGCCAGCACGCCTTGATCGCTGGCCAGCCGCGGCCTTTGAGCAAGGCCTTGAGGGCCAGGACCAGATCGCCGACGCACACCAGCAGCATATGCAGGATCAGCCCCAAGACGCCGTGGTGCTTGCGAAAATAGAGCAGTTCGCTTTCGATCTGATAAGCCGAGATCTGCCGGCTGGCAGCCTCGAGCTTGGCCACTGACTTGGAGCTCTCGCCGCCGATGTGCACCACCGTCGTGTGCGGATAGAACACCACCTTCCAGCCAGCCTGCTTGACCCGCTTGCAGTGGTCGACTTCCTCGTAATAGAGGAAGTAACGCGGATCGAACAAGCCGACCTGATCAAGCACTTCCCGCCGTACCAGGTAGTAACAGCCCGGCAGCCAGTCACATTCGCGGACCGAATCATGGTCCCAGTTCATTTCATCGACCATCTTCACGCCCGGGAACAGGCGTTTGAGGCCGGTACGCGCAATGAACACGTTCAAGGGCGTGGGAAAGTAGCGGCAGCACGGCTGCAGGTCGCCCTCGCGTCCTTCCAGGCGCACGCCGAGCACGCCGCAGTCCGGGTGCTGGTCCATGTAGGCGATGGTTTTTTCAAGGGTGTCGCTGGCGACGAAGGCGTCGGTATTGAGCAGCAACGCATAGCGGCCCTGCAGGTGCTCGAGCAATTGATTGTTGGCGCGGCCAAAACCCACGTTGTCGCGATTGCTGACCAGCAGCGCCTCGGGACAGACCTCGGCCAGGCGTTCCAGCGAGTTGTCGACCGAGGCGTTGTCCACCACCAGATAGCTGGCCAGGGTTTCGCTGTCGGCGCGGCGCAGGGCATCGAACATCGGCTGCAACAAGGCGCCGGTGTTGAAGTTGACGACCATGACGTCGACCGGCTTGCTAGCCATTGTTGTTGTCTCCAAAGAAGTACTGGCGCCTGACCTCGGCCAGCATCGGTTCCAGTGCCGGGTCGTAGGCGCCCTCGCGCTTCTTGATCAGGTCGATCCAGGGGTAGGCATTACAGCGTTCCTCGACGCGCTGGATCATCTCGGCAGTGGTGCAGATGAACCTGGCCGGGTTACCACCCACCACCGTGCCGGGTGGCACGTCTTTGGTCACCACCGAGCCTGCCGCCACTACCGAGTCGGGGCCGATGGTCACCCGCGGCATGACGATGGCACCGTGACCGACAAAGCAGTTGTCCTTGATATCGATGAAGCCCACCGAATCGAGCTGTTTGCCATAGCACACCTCGATCAATGCCACCACGGCATCGTGGCCGATCAGGGTGCAGTCGGACAGGCCGACATTGCTGCCCAGGCGCAACAGCGCCGGGTCGGTGATGTTGCAGCCTGGGTTGATGTGGATATTGGTACCGACCGAATAAAACTTGCCCCAGCGCGCCATGTACGCGCCCCAGTCACGGGCATTGGGGTTGCAGATTTTTTTATAGGCTGCGCCACCGCGCCCGGTCGAGTACACAAACGACGTGATTGTGTTGCGTATCCATCCATACATGCTGCTTGCCTCGCCAATAAAGCAATCCCTGGACTGTTGCTGAGGCGTCTGCGGTCTCGTTTTGTCCTTGCGACCGTTTGCGCACCCAACCCGTTATCAACCGCAGTGAAGCAACTACTCGTTCAAACAACCGCACCGCTTGCTGCCCGGAGCCTGGCGTTGAGGTGATCGGCCAGGCGCAGGGCAAACTGGATCAGCGGCATGGTCGGGTTGGAGGCGCCGCCCTTGGCGAAAATACTGCTGCCGGCGACATACAGATTGTCGGTCGCGAACACCTTGCAGTCAGCATCCACCACGCCAAATTCAGGCGAAGCGGCCATGCGCGTGGTGCCCATGTGATGCGCATGCGGGGCCATCTTCAGTGGCACGCTGCTCTCGTAGACAAAATCGTTGAGCTTGACGAAGCCCAGGCCCATTTCGGCGAACTGCTTGGCCATCTCGGCGCCGATGCACTTGATGGTATGCCGGTCGTCTGCACTCACCACCCAATTGACATTGACCTTGGCCACGCCCAGCTCATCCTTCTCGTCGAGCAAGGAAATACGGCTTTGCCGGTTGGGAAACTGCTCGATCATGGTGCCGATGATGCCGTCGCCAGGACAACTGAACTTGGCGATGAACTCGACCTTGCTGGCCACGCCCATTTCACAGGCGAGGTTTTCCAGAAAGTGCTTCACCTCGGCAGTTCTGCCGTAGGTCTGTACATCGGCCAGCACCGCCGTGGAAACATTGCCCTTGCCTGCCTGGTACTCGGCAACGAAGGCGTCGGTGGTGTAGTACTGGCGCGACTCAGTATCCTCGCCGTCCTTGAGGATAAAGGTGCCCATATCGACGTTCAGGTGCTCCATGAAGCAGCGGCCGACCGGGCCGTCCTTGCTGACCACGCCGGCGGCGCGCAGCGACTCGCTGTTGAGCAACTGCCGGGCGTTCTCGATCGCGCCAGTGGCGAGGATGAAGTGCCTGGCCTGCAACCGCGCGCGCTGGCCGTTGTAGTCGGACACCAGTACAGCCCCGACGCGGCCAGTATCCTGAGCGAATTCGATATCGACGCAGTTGCAGTTGATGAACACGTCCAGGCCAGGGGTGTCGTTGAGCGCTGCTGCGTATTTTTGCGCAAAGCGCGTGGGCGGGCTGAGCAGAAACCGGTCTGCTTCGAACTCGCCGCCCTTCAGCCCAGCATTCATGGTGTGAAATTCGGCGCCTGCGGGCAGATCGACGATGTCCATGGCAGCAGCAAGGTACTGCTCGATTTCCGCATAGGCGATTGGCCAGCCGGGCATTTCGCCGGGTGGTGCCACAGAGAAGTCCGATGCGGTGAAGGGGCGGCAGCGCCCTGCCCAATGGTTTGAGGTGCCGCCCAGATAGCGCAGGCGGGTTTCTTCAGCGTACAGCTCAAGGCCGGTCGAGGTGCATTTGTAGAATGCCTGCGACTGCGGGGTGTATTCATGACCGCCCGCTTCGAGCAGCACCACCCGCCAACCGCCGGCGGCCAGGCGCAGGGCCAGGGTGATGCCGGCTGGGCCGGCACCGACGATGCACACGTCGTAATCATCGCGCAGCGTTTTGTCTGCCTGATAGTCCTTGATCATGCCGGCCCGTCCCGAAAATAGTCAGCAGGCAATACCCAGCCGTTTATCACCACGAACCCGGCCTTTTTCTCGGCAGGCTTTGCCACCGCGCTGGCACTCACGCCAAACATCGCCCCGCCGATCCCCAACACCACACAACCCCGAAGAAAGCCTCTACGACCGGACAGCCGACTGCAAAATTCAAGCTTCCCCATAATTCCAAGACCTGTGCCCGTGGATTATTGACATCTTAGTAGCTGGCCCGACAAGCGTCAGAGCCAAGCGAAAAAATGCGTGACCGCAACGCCGAACAACGCCCCGACCGCCAGCATGGGCAGCACCACCAGCTCGCGCTTGAGGCTGAACATGCCCAGCTTGCAGTTGACGCAGACCACCAGGATCAAAGTCGGCAAGGTGTGCAGGGCGACCCCCCAGATCGCGTATTCGACGCCGCCCAGGGCCAGCAACAGCGGTAACAAGGCCCACAGCGAAACCAGCCGGATGATGTTGTCCATGGCCTGATACTTGGTCAGGCCGAGGGCCACCCAGAGCTGATGCGACATGGTGTAACGCAGGGTGAAGAACGACAACGACAGAATCGCCAGCATCGGGCCGGCTTCGGCATAGCGCTCGTCATACATCCAGCCGATCAGCAACGGGCTGGCAGTCAGCAGTACGCCGCAGGTAAACAGCATGGCCAGGTCGACCAGCAGCTTAAACCGGTAATACAGGCGCTTGAGCCGCTCCATGTCGCCTTCCCGGACTGCCTCGCTGAACGCGGGCAAGGCCACCGAGCCGCCCAGGCGCAACAGCCCGGTCTGGATCGCGCCCAGAATCAACACTGCAATCGAGTACACCCCCAGTTGCGCCACCGTCATGCTCGCGCCGAACCACATGCGGTCGCCGTACATCGCCAGCACACCGACCATCGACGACAACAGGATCCAGCGGCCGAACACGATCAGCTCCTGCAGTGCGTCGCGGTCCCACTGCAGGCGGTTGCCATGGCCATGCATCGCCAGGTGGCCAAGCAAGGTGCCTGCCAGCGCCGAAATCAACCCGGCCAGCACCAACGACCAGATCGAACGGGTGAAGTAACCAATCAGCAACATCGCCAGCAATCCGATGAACTGCGACGCCAGTTCGATCAAAACCACGCGCTTCTGTTGGAAAGTTCGCACCGCCACATCTATCTTAGTCGACTGAAAGCCCCAGATGATCGCCGACAGGCCAGTGGCAGCCAGCACCATCGGCAGCTCGGGGGCAGCGTAGGCCGACTCGGCAGGCCACAGGTCAGCCCGCTGGGCATACCAGGCGGCCAGTGCCAACAGCAGGGTCAGACCAAACAGCACGAAACCGCGCACGATCTGCACGGTCCAGGCGGTATTGAGAAACAGCGGATCGTCGCCGCGCGTGCTCTGGATGATGTTTTGCCGCAGACCGACGTCGGACAGCAAATGCAGGAGCATCGAAACCGTGCCGGCAATGACCATCACACCGAACATTTCCGGCAACAGCAGCCGCGCCATGATCAGGTTGCCGCCCAGCCGCATGCCCTGTGAAGCCAGCAGCGACACCAGGTTCCAGGCTCCGGCCCAGATTGCCCTGGAGCGCAGGCTCACGGCAGCGGACGCTTCAATCGACGGCATGACTTCAATCTCTGACTGAATGGCTAGAAGTCACTATAGTTTCAATTAGCCATGATGCGAGTCTCAATAATCCAGGGATAGGTGCCCTAGCCAATGCCAGAACATTTTCGTGCACTGATCGTTATTTTGTTCGTGGCCAGCGTGGTGTTTGTGATGGCGCGCAAACCGGCACTGGATATCATTCCGCCGGCGGACTTCAAGCGCCGCCGCAACCTCTGGTTTGGCCTGACCCTACTGGCGTTTTTTTCCTACAGCTTCTGGCTATATGCCGCCGCCACCGCAGTGATCCTGTATGTGGTGCGGCGCCGTGAACACAATGTGCTGGCACTGTTTTTCATCCTGCTGTTCCTGATCCCGCCGGCGTCGGTGGAAATACCCGGCTTCGGCGTGGTCAATTACCTGTTCGAGATGAACCACATCCGCCTGCTGTCGCTGTGCCTGCTGCTGCCCACCGCACTTGCCCTGAGCAGGCAAGGCGACACCCTGGCCTTCGGCCGCACCCTGCCGGACAAGCTGCTGGCGGCCAGCCTGATTCTGATGGGCCTGCTGTACCTGCGCGAAACCACCCTGACCGATACCTTGCGCCAGAGCTTCTATCTGTACACGGATGTGTTTCTGCCCTACTACGTTGCCAGCCGCGGCCTGAAGCAGATCAGCGACTTCAAGGATGCGCTGCTGGCGTTCGTGCTGGCGGCGTTTCTGCTGTCGTTGATTGCCGTGGCCGAGTTTTCCCGCCACTGGCTGCTATACAACGCGCTGACCGATGCCATGGGCACCCAGTGGGGCATGTCCGGCTACCTCAGCCGCGGCGGCTCGCTGCGGGCCAGTGCTACTACCGGCCAGGCGATTGCGCTGGGCTACGTGATCAGCGTGGCGATAGGCCTGTTCCTGTTCCTCAGTAGCTATGTACGCAGCCGTTTGCAGTGCCTGCTCGGCGCATTGCTGCTGGCGGCCGGGCTGATCGTGCCGCTGTCACGCGGGCCGTGGATCGGTGCGGTGATCATTGTCGGCGTATTCATCGCCACCGGGCGCAACGCGGTCAAGCGCCTGAGCCTGCTGGCCATGGCCGGTGTGCTGACACTGCCGCTGCTGAGCGTGATGCCTGGCGGGGAAAAGGTGCTCGACCTGCTGCCGTTCATTGGCAACCTGGAAAAAGAGAACATCACCTACCGCGAACGCCTGCTGGACAACTCATGGATCGTGATCCAGCGCAATCCGCTGTTTGGCTCGTTCGACTTCCGCAATACCCCGGAAATGCAGTCGATGATCCAGGGCGAAGGCATCATCGACATCGTCAATACCTATATCAACCTGGCCCTGCGGGTCGGGCTGGTCGGGCTGACGTTGTTTGTCGGCTTCTTCGTCAGCATCCTGTTCGGCCTGCGCAAGGCGCTGCGCGCCTTCCCCGACCGCAACGAAGAAGGTCGCCTGCTCGGCCGCGCCCTGTTGGCGACGTTGCTGGGCATTTTGGTGATCATCTTCACCGTCAGCAGTATTACCGTGATCCCTGTCGTGTACTGGTCGATTGCCGGGGTAAGCGTGGCTTACATACAGATGGTGCGCCGTGCCCGCCAGGCCGAAGCCGGTAGCGCATTCGCCAGCCTTCAATCCAGGTAATGACAATGACCTCACTGCGTATGCGCCCCCTCATGCGGGCCTCGGCCCTGCTCGCTCTGGTGCTGCTGCCGCTGCCGGCGTGGACGGCAGAGTGGTCAGTCAGCGTCGACCAAAGCAATGGCCTGCCGAGCCTGACCCGTGGTGGCGGCCCGGTCATGGCGTCACGCTTCGACTTCTGGGGCGCGGACTGGAGCTGGACCGGCTTCTACACCGCGCTCAAGGTCAATGCGCCCTATGCGTACAGCCTGATGGGCAAGAGCAAGGACCTCGACTTTGATCTGACCGCGAGCATCGCCAAGCCGCAGGCACAGATCCTGAGCTGGGACATCACCCTTGACGCCCACAGCAGGAAAACCGACATCATGGGCGGCGGCATCGTGTTCAACTTCGACCCGGCGCTGATTGCCGGCGAGATGGGCAAGCCTGTGTTGCTGCCGGGCAACAGTGGCTGGTCGTGGGGCAACGATGCCCAGGGCCGACGCATCGAGATGCGCTTCCAGCCCGCCTTGGCCAGAGTGTTCATGGAACGCGGCGACCCCAGTGAAATACGTGCGTTTTTCTATGAGGACCCGATTGTACCCGGTCGCCAGCAGATCAAGGCGACGCTCACGGTCAGCGGCGATATCGACATTGGCCAGACCACGGAAGAACGTTTTGGCCTGGCCGACCCGAACAGTTGGCCGGATGACCAGCTCGACTGGCGCACCGCTCCGGTCGACCTGTCATTTCTCAATGCCGGGGAGAAACCGGCCGGCAAGCGCGGCTTCGTCAAGGCGGACGGCGAGCAGTTGGCCTTTGCCGACAACACCCCTGTGCGCTTCTGGGGCACCAATCTGTCTGCCTATGCGCTGTACAACACCCCCGACGACGAGATCAAGCAACAGGCCAAGCGCCTGTCAGCGTTGGGCTTCAACCTGATCCGCCTGCACCATCACGATTCGCCCTGGGTCAGCCCGAATATCTTTGGCGATGTCAGCAAACTGCGCGATACCCAACAGCTCAATGCCGAATCGCTGCGCAAGCTCGACTGGTGGATCAAGTGCCTGAAGGACGAAGGCATCTACGTCTGGCTGGACATGCACGTCGAACGGGTACTGACCATCAACGACCAGATCAGCGATTTCGCCGAGCTGGCCAAGGGCAAGAACTACATCGACCTCAAAGGCTATGCCTACGTCAACGCCTCGATCCAGCAAGCGATGAAGCGCTTTGCCGAGCAGTACGTCACCCATGTCAACGCCTACACCGGCATGGCCTACAAGGATGATCCGGCGATTGCTGCGCTGTTGCTGACCAATGAAAACGACATCGTCCAGCACTATGGTAACGCGCTGCTGCCGGACAAGGGTGTACCGCGCCACAGTCAGCGCTACATGGAGCTGGCCAAAGCCTTTGCCCAGCGCCACGACTTGCCGGCAGACCGCACCTGGCGTGCCTGGGAACCTGGCCCGTCGAAGCTGTTTCTCAACGACCTCGAGCACCAGTTCAACGTCAGCCTGATCGAGCACCTGCGCGGGCTCGGCGTGAAAGTACCGATCGTCACCACCAGCAGTTGGGGCGGCAATGGCCTGAGTACGCTACCGGCGCTGACCTCTGGCGATATGATCGATGCCCACAGCTACGGTGCCAGCGGCCAGCTGGAAAAAAACCCGCTGACCAGCGACAACCTTGTTAACTGGCTGGCTGCGGCGCAGGTTGCCGGCCTGCCGATGAGCGTGACCGAGTGGAACGCCCAGCCGTTCCCCAGCCCCGATCGTCACTCGCTGCCGTTGTACATTGCCGGCACCGCCAGCCATCAGGGCTGGGACGCGATGATGCAGTACGCCTACAGCCAGCAGGCTTTCATCGCCCAGTGGATCCGCGCCGACAACTGGAACGCCTACAACGACCCTGGCCTGATGGCGACCATGCCCGCCGCCGCCCTGCTCTACCGGCGCGGTGATGTGCAGCCCGCGCAGACCCGCTACGTCTTTGCGCCCTCACCCGCCACCCTGTTCAACCGCCTGATCACCCCGGCCAACTCGGTCCTGCTGCGCAGCGCAATGGAAAAAGGCCAGTTGCAGATCGCCCTACCGGCCTCCCCCGAGCTGCCCTGGCTGCGGCCCAGCCCCATCGCTGCGGGCGCGCAGGTGCTGCAGGACCCGGACCAATCGTTGCTGACAGCCGATGCCAGCGAGTCCAGCTCTGACACTGGCGAGCTCAAACGCAACTGGCAGCAAGGCGTGTACACCATCGACACCCCACTGACCCAAGCGGCGACTGGCTGGCTGGGCGGGCATTCGATGAGCCTCGCGCAACTGGGGCTCGACCTGCAAACGCCATACGCGAGCGTGGCCGTGCAAAGCCTGGATGGCAAACCGTTCAGCCAGTCGCGTGCGCTGCTGATCTCGCTGGGCACCCGCGCGGTGCCGCGCCCGGATGACATGACGCCGTTTCACGTCGAGCCGCTGCAAGGTCGCGTCAGCATCAAGGCTGGGCCAGGTTTGAAGCTGTATACCGGCAAACAGCAGCAGTTGCCCGTCAGCTACGAGGACGGGCGATATGTGATCACTTTCGATGGCCAGCACATGAGTAATTGGCTGTTCTTGAAATAGCCATTTTTGCCACCTACCCTCTCAGAAGTCAGCTTTAGTCCGCGTTTGCTCGACCCGTCTTAGATGCACCTGTTTGACCCACCCAGGAGTGGACGGAACAACTACAGATTCCAGGAGAATTGGATGAAGTTTCTAGTTGTCGGCGGCGCAGGCTACATCGGTTCACATATGGTCAAGCACTTGCTGCTGGCGGGGCATCAAGTTGTGGTCGCCGACGTCATGCCGGCCCACAGTGGGGTCGTCTGGGTCAATCTGGACATCGCCGACCGGCCAGCACTGGATGCGCTGTTTACCTCTCATCGCTTCGATGCGGTGTTTCACTTCGCCTCGTTCATCCAGGTGGGCGAATCGGTCACTGACCCCGGCAAGTATTATCAGAACAACGTCGCCGCGACGCTCTGCCTGCTCCAGGCGATGATGCAGGCAGACGTCAGGCAGCTGGTGTTCTCGTCGACCGCCGCAGTGTACGGCGACCCCCAGTATGTGCCAATCGACGAGGCCCATCCAAAGGCGCCGATCAACCCCTATGGACGCAGCAAATGGATGGTCGAGCAGATGCTCGAAGACTTCGATCGCGCCTACGGGCTGCGCTCGGTGTGCCTGCGCTACTTCAATGCGGCTGGGGCTGACCCCGATGGCATGCTGGGCGAGTGTCATGAGCCGGAAACTCATCTGATCCCGTTGATCCTGCAGGCGGCCTCAGGTCGGCGCCCGGCAGTGACCGTGTTTGGCCGCGACTACAGTACCTCGGATGGCACCTGCATCCGCGACTATATCCATGTCAACGACCTCGCCTCGGCGCACGCCTTGGCGATCGACTACCTGCAGGCCGGCGGCGCCAGTACGGCGCTCAACCTGGGCAATGGCGAGGGCTTTTCCGTGGAGCAGGTGATAGCTGCCGCTCGCGGTGTCACGGGGCGGTCAATCAATGTCATCGAGGCAGGACGCCGCGCCGGCGACCCGCCGAGCCTGGTGGCCGACGCGAGTAAAGCTCGACAGATCCTCGGCTGGCACACCCAGTACCCACTGCTTGATGACATCCTTGGCCATGCCTGGAACTGGGAGCAGCAATACCCCTGGCGCTAAACACCAAGGGTTGGTCAGGGTTGAACACTACTCAGTAGTAAGAGCGGGTCTGCGCTTCGGCCTTGTTCAGCACGGCACCAATCAGGTTGGCGGTGGCCAGGTGGTACAGGCAGTCTTCGATTTCCTTTTTGCTGTTGTTGCCGTTGGCGACCACCAGCAGCACGCAGTCGAACTTGGGCAGCACGGTGATTGCATCGTCGGAGCTGAGCAACGGCGGCAGGTCGAAGATGCAGATGCGTGACTCGTAACGCTCGCGCAGGTCATGGATCAGGTTGTTCACCTTGGGCGAGGACAGCACCTCGGTGGACAATGGCACCGGCTCACGGGTCGGCAGCACGACAAAGCGCGGCAGGGTCGGGTTGACCAGCACCTCCTCCAGCCCAGCCTGATTGTTCAGGTATTCGTTGAGCGCCTTGCCCATCGGCAAGCCCAGGCTGCTGCCGACCCGCGGCCGGCGCAGGTCGAAATCAACCAGCAGCGCAGTCTTGGTGGTGTGGTGGGCGATGCTCATGGCCAGGTTGATGGCCAGCACGGTCTTGCCGGCCTCAGGCGTTGGCGAAGTGATCGCTAAGGTCCGCCAGCCGTTCTCTTCCATGGTTTGCAGCACTTGCGTGCGCAACAGGTCGAAGGCCCAACTCATGTTCGAGTTCTTGTTGTAGGCGACGATTCGATGCCGCTCCAGGTGCTCCGCGCGCAGCGGCACCACCGTGGTGTTGACGTAATCGAACTGGCCCAAAGCCTCGGGCTGCTGCAGCACCGGTGCTGGTTGCGCGGCACTCGCTGTTACAGGATGAAGGTTGCTTCCAGTAGCCGGCGTACGTCTGTCCATCGCTGCTTTCCCTATTCAAACCGAGCCATAGCTTTATAAAGCAGAAGGTCCAATGGCATGTAGAACAGGTGGACCATGAGTAACATGATAGCCACCAGTGCCAGTGCAGCAAGCACCGCCAGTACTCGCCAGCGCCTGCGTTTGGCCAGTTCAGCCTGGGTGGCGATGAACGGCACCGCAACCAATACCCGCTTGCCGACCACGCTTTCCAGTGCGCCAACACCGCGCACGCGCTGGTTGAGCATTTCCATCAGCATCACCAGTGCCGCGCCGCCAGCCGGTGCCAGTACCGCGCCAAGGGCGACGATCTTCTTGCGATTGGGCTTGACGGGTTTTTCCGGCAACAGCGGCGGCTCGAGCAGAACAAAGCGCTCGGCCTTGTTTTCCTGCTCCAGGCTTTCGGTGATTTTTGCGCCCATTTCCTTGGCGCGGATTTCCTCGTACTTCTTGCGGGCGTTGTCGTGGTCGCGCATCAACGTGACCAGGCCGCGTTCGACCTGCGGCGCCTCGAGAATCTCGGCCTCGTAGCCTTCGATCTTGGCCGAGAGCTGACGCTTTTGCTCAACCAGCGAGGCGATGCGCTGCTGCGCGGCGCCGATTTTGGTACGGGCGCGGGCAACCTCGAGGCTGACGCCCGAAGACGCTTTAGGACCGCCACCTGCCGCCTGCAGCGCATCGATCTTGCGTCTGACGGCAATCACATCGGGGTGGGCTTCGGTGTAGGTGGTCAGCAGGCGAGCGTATTCAGCCTTGAGGCTGGGCAGATCCTGCGGCAAGTCAGCTGCACCGCCGCGGCTGCCATCGGCTTTGCTGGTGACACCGGCGTTGGCGGCAGACAGCTCGACTTCAAGGTAGCGCAGCTCTTCCTGAGCGGCCTTGTAGTCACGATCGATCTCGCGGAATTCAAGCTCGGCGCGGGACAACATGCTCATACGCAACGCCTGGTTCTCGGGCAAGGTGTTGGCGTGCGCCTGTTTGAAGTCAGCCAGCTGATTTTCCAGGGTGGCCAGTTCAGCGCCCAGCTTGTTTGCCTCCTGGGTAAGGAATTCGGTGGTTTCGGTGGCGCGCTCGGTGCGCTGCTTGACATTTTCATTGAGGAACAGCGTGACCAGCTCGTTGGCGACTTCCTGAGCCACCTCGGGACGCTTGTGCTCGAAGGACACGTTGAAGGCTACAGTGGTTTCACCGCGGCCTTTGACGAAGGTGCTGAGGGTGTTGACCACGATCGTGTTGCGCATCTGATCGATCTTGTCCGACTCGCTGAACTGGCGGCCCTTGTCGGCAAACAATTGGTACTTGTCGATGATCCGCAGCAGATTGTCGCGGGTCATCACTCGCTGGCGAATCACCTCGATGCGCTCATCGGCGAAGCTGCTGTTGTTGGCCGAGACCAGTTCGGGCGAGATCTGCTGCGACTCGACCAGAATGGTGCCGGTGGACTGATACAACGGTGGCACGCTCAGCGCGATCGCCACGCTGATGGCCAGAATGACCACGATGGTCACCCCGAGCAGCAGCGCACGGTCCTTGATGATGGCGATGTAATCCTTGAGGGACAGCTCGTATTCAGACTTCATAGTGGCCACCAGGCTGAACGTCAGAGGTCGGGGATTCGGTAAGTGAGAGTCAGGCCGACAATGGTGCCAACGGCGTCACCCAGGTCGTTCTGCTTGCGCTCGCGGTGCATCAAGGACAAGCGCACGTCCCAGAACTGCGAAAGCTCCCGGCTGGCCCACACGCCGTAGGTCTGCAAGGTATTCGGGGTCTGGCCCTTGCTGTCTTGCCAGGCCGCGTCGACGCCGACCCGGGTCAGCTCATCGACTGCATAACTCCAGCTTCCGCGCACGGCGTCGACTTCGGCAAAGCCGCCCTCGGCACTGGCCACCGTGCTGCGTTCGGCAGTCAACGTGGCGTCATGCCGTTCGCCGTTGTAGCGCAGCGATGCACCGCCTTCCCCGCGGCGCCCGCCGCCATCACCAGAGACCTGGTTGACGCCTACGCGCAGGCTGCCCTCGAGCCGCTCGGAGAACTGGTACTTGACCCCGACCACCGGCGCGTAGCTGTTGGAAGCGCTGGCGGTGGTGTCATCGTCAGGCTCGTAGCGCCTGGCGGTGATGCCGGTGAAGAACTGGGTCTGCGCACTCCAGGCGTAGGTCAGGGTGAGTTCGCTGGCCAGTTCGTCGTAGCCGGTGAGCGTGTTGATGTCGTAGCGGGCCCGGTTGTAGGTGGTTTCGTTTTCCAGGGTGGTCCGCTCGGTCAGCGCGCGGTTCCAGTTGCCGATCAGCGAATACAGCTTCTGGGTGCCGTCAGTGGTGACCACACCGGTTTCAAGCACTGTGCCGGAAAGTGTCGAGCTTTCGCTGTACAGGCCACGCAAGCCAAAACCACCGGTTTCGGTCTCACGCTGCCAGCCAATACTCAGATTAGGGTCTTCGCGGTCATCGACCACCGACTTGTCGGATGAGCGCAGCACCGTCAGGCCCAGGCCGAAGCGCAGCTCATCGCGATCGTATTTGCCAACCAGGCTGTAATTGGGCGCAATGATGGTGCGCACCACGCTTTGCTCCTGGGAGCTGAGCAATAGCGGGTTGCTGTCGTATTCGACAGTGCTGGGCAATGTTGCCGAAGACTGCCAGACGGCAGCGTGGACCGAGGCCGAGTACGGCAACATGCAGATTGCCGTTACAACACCTGTTGCGCGAAGCAGCGGCACGGTCGATTTTGCGCTAACCAGCCCGCTCAAGGGACGACCAGCGTATCGCCAGCCTGAAGTTGGATATTGGTGGACAGATCACGCCCCGAAACCAAATCCTTGTAACGCACCGGCAAGACCCGCTCGGTATTGCCGACACGGCGGATCACCTTGATCGCGCTTTCATCGGCGAACTTGTCCAGGCCGCCGGACATGCTCAAGGCCTGCAGCACCGCTGTCGGCCCAGACATCTGTACCGGGCCAGGCTTCATCACCTTGCCTTGCACATAGACCAGGTTGCCGTTGACCTCAGTTACCACGACGCTGACGTTGGGGTCTGGCATGTACTTTTCGAGTTGGCGGGCGACACGGCTTGCCGCCGTGGTGACATCCAACCCAGCGACATCAACTCGGCCTGCCAGCGGGAAAGTGATGCTGCCGTCGGGCAGCACTTTGGTTTCCTGGCGCAGGCTGTTATCGCCCCACACCGAAACAGTGACCTTGTCGCCCGGACTCAGCAGATAAGGCGAACTCTTTTCATCGGCACTGACCGTACCGGACCAGACCGCAAGCACGCAGACCAGTGAACCTAACAAACGCACCATGGGGGTCCCTCCGGCCAGGCGGCCGTCAAAAGAGCACTGAATGAGAACTACGCACAACCTCTCGCTCTACTGCAAAGCTGCATTGCCACCGCTGCAGCGGCTCTGCGCTGCTTTACGGCCGTTGCCGCAATGCCCTGTCAATCACCCGGCGTTAGCGCCACTGGCATCTGGAATATAGCTAGGCTTTGAGAATTGACAAGCCGCTCCTAGCCAACCCTGCTGCTCTATCTTGATCGATCAGACCTGGCGCCCACCCACACAATTGAAAACCAGCCAAACGCTTGAAGCCGATCAGATTTTTCTTCTATTGGCGACGGCGACAAAACCCACAACTGCAAACGCAAACAACCATGCCGCTGTCGTCAGCGGGATGACGCTGTTCTGGCTTACATATGAATCAGCGGCACGAGCAGCACCGCTTAACAGCACCAGCAGGAAAATCGATTTGATAAACAGGGTCGAACGCATAATCCCCTCCAGAAAGAGGACAAACAGATGAGTTGGGTGCAGATCGCATGGGGTGTTGAAATGAGCTTATGGGCACAATGATATTACGTCAATGATCCGACACCATAATAAAACTCAATCGGGGGGCACTGTTTTCGTCAAAAACACGACAACTGAAATATGCTGTTTTGCCTAATCAGCTAACAACGGCCAAAAGCGCCTATGCTCGCTAATCTTCGCGGTAAAAGCGGGGCTTGATGACCACTTAAATGCGAACACTTCGCGTCAATGGACCAATGCGCAGGCGCAAATCAGAGTTTAACTGGTTAGCAAACGCGGCGCGGTTATTCCGCTTGGCGATATATATTTTCTGAAGTTGTTTCATAAACGAGAAGGCAATGTAATCAATTGCAATTAACACGTGCCAAATAGACATCCACCTGCACAATTGCCAGGCAATGGGGTATTAGCCTGCTGGCAGCAGATCGAGAGTTCGGTCGAGTTCATCCCTATCGATAATAAAGCCGTCACCTTCTGGTTGACCGACGACAAGCGCGAAATGTTGCCCATCGCGATCGGCCAAGTATTTGTAATAACTGACAAAACGGTTGGGCGGTTGCAGGGTCAGGATGGTCCCGCCCTCTCGCAATACGTTGACGCCGTGGACGAGCTGGCTGCCTTCGACACCCGCAACAATCCTGGCACCCGCGCACGCCGCCACAATGGTGGGCACATCGTTGCGCAGCGGGTCGATGACGCGAAACCCATACTGCGTGCGCAGGTGCTCGGCAATCGCCAGTTCGTTGCGCAGCAGGCGCAGCTCGCCAGCGCCGCCGCGCAGCAAGAACACACCCGGATGCGGCGCATGGCTGACATGGGATAGCAACTTGTCGCCCATGGCGCGATAGCGTGCATGCCGGCTGCGGTTGTGGCTCTGGTCATCGAACAGGACCAACTCGCGGAAGAAGGCCGTGTGCAGGCGCAGCGGGTTCATCCCCAACCAGGCCTCATAGGGCGGCGCCTGAGTGAACAGCGGCAAGCGTGCCGAGGGCGCAGTCGTTACCGGCACTCCCTCATCGCATGCCAGCGCATAGGTCACGCAGTCTTCCATCAGCCAGGTGCCAAACCACGAATTGCCATTCTGCGTGCAGTAGATCGCTGCGCGCTCGATCTCGTGCTCCACCGCGATCCCGGGAAGGGTGCGCGGCTTGGCCGACAGCCATAGGCTGGCGTTGTCCTTGTACAGAACGCCATCGATAAGCCAGACATCCTTGAGCAAATAGCCCCGGGTGGGGCCATGTTCGACCTGGATGCCGCCGGCCATGGTCGGGCCGGGATGCACATAGGGGAAAAAACGCGCCTCCCAGCCGGTTACCCGCTGCATTTGATCAGGCAGGTAAATTGCCGGTGGCGTGATGGTGCGCTCACCCGGAGCGATATCCCAGCTCTTTACCGCAAGGCTCTGCAGGGATCTCGCAGCTGACCGCGCCAACTTTTGCCGGGCAATGTTCCGATATGCGGCAAGCGTCCAGGTGTGCTGGCGCGAGGCTGGCTGGCCACTGAAATTCGAGATATTGCTTGGCATGAAGCCTCCTCCCACAGGGCGGTGCGCCAATTCGTCCTGACTAGCGGCCGCTAGGTGGACACAACCCGCTCCATCGTGGGGGGCGATTGCAAGCTGGCATAGCGGCTGCGCAGGGTCTGCAAAAACCCTTCGCCATGGCCATGGCCGCCGTACAGGTAGATCTTGTGCAGCCCGCCGAACACCATCTCGTGGTAGCGGCTGGCGACCTCGTCATCACTGGGCCCCTCGGGCAACCCCAGGTGCAACGTCAATTTGTTGCCCTCGACCGCGAACAGGGGCGTATCCCAGAGAAACTGTGCGGCTCCCGTCTTGGGCAAGCGCACAAACATATAGGCATGGTTACCCAGCGAATCGACATCCCCGCCCCGCCGTCGTTTCCACTTGAGCAGACCATCATCCGGACGCGCCAGGCACAGGCCAATGTCGTAATAGTCATAACCATTAGCCAACGCCCATTCGAGGGCCATGTAGGTGGTGATGGAATTGACCTCACGCAGCTTCTTGGCATCGCTGAATATCGCTTCGCAGTAACCAAAGCGCAGGGTGCTCCAGTAGCGCTTGCCGCCGCGAGTGATTTCGCAGCCAAGATGGCAGGCGACCACGTCATCGCCCAGCGTGATCAGGTCCAGGCGGCCAACACCCTTGGCAATGCGAAACACTTCCTCAGTAGCAAACTGGGCAGCATGAATACCCTGGCGAGCGGTGGCGTACGGACGCAACAGCTCACGGTCAGCCATGGCGATCTCAGCGTCATCGAGAGTCTGGCGCATCTGGTACAGCGGCCGGTGCTTGCGAATGCTGCGGCGTAGTTCGCTGTCATAGCGGGCGGTGATGTCTTCCAAGGGACGACCCAGCGGCACTACGGCGCTCAGATAATGCGGCACCGACAACGCGCCGCTGGTGGGCATTTCGCTGATCACCACGGTTTGATCGGCGCCACCTGAAGGCGCCACCGCGTAGGTTTCGGCGACAGCGGCCTGGCCCTTGCCGGCGATCAACAGCTTGGCCATTTCGCGCTGCTGCTTTCTGCCGATGTAAAGGATCTGATAAGGGCTCTCTTGCTTGAGCCGAAAGCGGCTGACTTCCCAGCGCCAGACACAGGCACGGCTGAGCACATCACGTAATCGATTCGAGACATGCCGCATCTCGTAGCGCATCGAGGGAGAGATGAATTTTCGAGCAACTGCCTGCAGGTTCTCTTTCATGTCTTCTTCAATGTCCTTGGCAAAAGCCATCCAGGCAAAACGCAGGGTCATCATCAACGCGCAGGAAAACGCGCCTAACTTATTGAAAGTTAATGCAATAGCTGTATGACTTCGCACTCATAATTGGTAACAATTAAAGATGCAAGGTAGCCCCTTTGCAAGCGGCATTTTGACAGCATGGCGCATGCTTTTATGGCGTCAAATTTTATCTTTCAGGTTGTACTGACTGGGCTGCGTTGACGCGCTGCCAGCCACGCCTGCAGGGCGGCTGCGGGCATCGGCCGCGCCATCAGATACCCTTGCCCCTGATCGCAACCTGCGTTGCGCAGGAAGTCGTACTGCGCCTGGGTTTCGATCCCCTCACCGGTGATCCGGAAACCCAAGGCATGGCCCAGGTCGATAATTGCCCGGGCAACGGCTACCGCGTCATCATCGTCAGGCAGGTCCTTGATGAACGCACGATCGATCTTCAGGTGATCGATGGGCAGCGAGCGCAGATAGGCCAAGGATGAGTAGCCGGTACCGAAGTCATCGACTGCAGTCGCCACGCCCATTGCCTGCAGTTGCGCGAGCACGGCGCAGGCCTGTTGTTGGCTCTCCATCAACAGGCTTTCGGTAATTTCCACTTCCAGCAACTGCGCTGGCAGCCCATGACTGGCCAAAGCGCCGGCCAGGCTGCTGACGTAATCACTGCGCTCGATCTGCAGCGCCGCAACGTTGATGGCCAGCGGTCCTGGCAAGCAGTCTGTGTTGCGCCAGCTGGCCAACTGCGCGCAGGCCAGTTCCAACACGCGCTCGCCCAGCGGGATGATCAAACCGGTCTGCTCGGCCAAAGGCACGAACTCGCCCGGCGCCACCAGACCATGCACCGGATCACGCCAGCGCAGCAGCGCTTCGACGCCTTCTACCCGGCCGCTGAACAGATCGATCTTGGGCTGATACCACAACTCGAATTCATTGTCCTGCAAGGCGCGGCGCAGGTTGCGCTCCATCTCCAGACGCTGCTGCAGGCGTGCAGTCATGTCCGGATGGTAAGGGCGCCAGGCATTGCGGCCGTTTTCCTTGGCGACGTACATCGCGGTGTCGGCATGACGCAGCAGGCTGTCGACATCATTGCCCTGCTGCGGGCACCAGGCCAGGCCGATGCTGCCGGTGACCAGCGCCGCGTTGCCATTGAGATCGAAGGGCCGCTGCAACGCCCGCAGGATCCCCTGCACCTGCTGGCTGACCTGGCTCTGGCTGCCCTGCAGCATGAACACGAACTCATCACCGCCCATGCGGCAAACCCGATCGCCTTTGTTCAGCTCTTGCAGAAACCGCGCCGTTGCCTGTTGCAACAACAGGTCGCCCATCGCGTGGCCGAGGCTGTCGTTGACCTGCTTGAAGCCGTCGATGTCCAGCATCAATACAGCCAGGCCATGGCCTTGATTGATGGCAGCGGCCAACTGCTGCTGGAACAACACTCGATTGGGCAGCCCGGTAATGGTGTCGTAGTGGGCCAGCCGCACAAGCTGCGCCTGCGACTCGCGCAGCTCGCGGTTACGCCGTTGCAGCAGACGCCGGCTACGGTTGAGCTGAGCAACGAACAAGCTGAACAAGCCGGTAAAACTCAGGGCGAACAGGAACAGCGGCGAAGTGAACAAGGCCAGCGCAGGCCAACCTTCGCGAGGTTCGGCGACCAATTGCCAACGGCCACCCGGCACCTCGACGGTCTGCGTCAGCAGCGGCTCTTTGAACAGCCCGGCATTGCCCCAGATCATGCCGCCTTCGGCACCTTTACCGTCGCTGCCGCGCACGGCCAGGTCAATCGGCAGCTCCGGGCCGATACCGGCGGCCTGCAGCAAACGGTCGATATCGGCAACGGTAGAGACATTGCCCCAGTAGAATTTGACCCCACGCTTGCCGTTGACGAACACCGGGCGCCGGTAAATCAGCGCTTCACCGCCCTGGTGGAGCTTGACCGGGCCGGCCAGTACAGGCTGTTGCCGTTGCCGGGCGAGCTCGAGCATGGCGTATTGGTCAGGCAGGGTATGGTAGTCCAGGCCAATGACGGACAGATTGCCCCCACGTGGGTGCACGTCATTGATCACATCGCCTGGGGCCAGGGCCACATGGCGCATGTACGGCACCGAGGCCAGCGCCTCACGCGCCATGCCTCGAAAGTGCTCGGCGCTGATCACGCCATCGGCCGTGATCAGCTGGGCGATGCCCTCGGTCTCGCCAAACGCAGCGCGCAACTGCGCCTCAAGAGCGACCCTCACCCCCGATAATTGTGTAGCCACATGCGCCACCTGCTCGAGCTGCTGGCGCTGCATGTCTATGCGGCCCAGCAAAACTGACAGACCAATACCGATCAAGGCAAAGCCTACCGGCAACAGGCGGTTGATACCGCGCCGCACCGGGTTGGCGGCGGGCACTGAGGGATCTTGGTCGAGGAAAGCACTGATCATGAATGCGCGGTCGCAGGTCGATGGATTGTGTATCGGCGCAGGTTGGGCAATGTTGAGCCAGACTGGTGTTTTTCCTCGTGCGGGCGCATGCTCGGACAGCTGAAGCGTTTCACCCATACACTAATCGTGAGGTGCAGTATTCATGGACAGTCTGCTCGATTCGTTGTTTCCAACCGCCGATGACATCCCCGAGGCCTGGCGCCTCGGGCCGCCGCTGGAGCAACGCGATTATCTGGTCAATGGCGAACTGCGCCAGTGGCCTGGCCCGCTGGCCACCGTGCGCAGCCCGATCTGGCTCAAGCATGGCGATGAAGAGCAGCAAGTCATCCTCGGCAGCGCACCGTTGCTGGACGCCGACACTGCACTGACGGCGCTGGACGCTGCAGTCCACGCTTACGACAAAGGCCGCGGTGCCTGGCCGACCATGCGTGTGGCCGAGCGGATCGAGCATGTGCAGGCGTTCCTTGACCGGATGCGCGAGCAACGCACGGCGGTGGTCAAGCTGCTGATGTGGGAAATCGGCAAGAACCTCAAGGATTCCGAGAAGGAGTTCGACCGCACCTGCGATTACATCGTCGATACCATCAATGCCCTGAAAGACCTCGACCGACGCTCCAGCCGCTTCGAGCTCGAGCAAGGCACGCTCGGCCAGATCCGGCGCGCGCCGCTGGGCGTAGCGTTGTGCATGGGGCCCTACAACTACCCGTTGAACGAGACCTTCACCACGCTGATCCCGGCGTTGATCATGGGCAATACCGTGGTGTTCAAACCGGCCAAGTTCGGCGTGCTTCTGATCAGGCCGCTGCTGGAAGCGTTCCGCGACAGCTTCCCGCCGGGTGTGATCAACGTGATCTACGGCCGCGGGCGAGAAACCGTCAGCGCGTTGATGGCCAGCGGCAAGGTCGATGTGTTCGCCTTTATCGGTACGCACAAGGCCGCCAGCGACCTGAAAAAACTCCACCCGCGCCCGCACCGCCTGCGCGCAGCGCTGGGCCTGGATGCCAAGAACCCAGGCATCGTGCTGCCCCAGGTCGACCTCGACAATGCGGTCGACGAAGCCGTCACCGGCGCGTTGTCGTTCAACGGCCAGCGTTGCACCGCGTTGAAGATCCTGTTCGTGCACGAGGATGTGGTCGACGCGTTCCTCGACAAGTTCCAGCGTAAACTGGCTGCCCTCAAGCCTGGCATGCCGTGGGCCCCGGGTGTGGCGCTGACGCCGCTGCCCGAGCACGGCAAGGTCGACTACCTCAACGGCCTGGTTGCCGATGCAACTGGCAAAGGTGCACGGGTGCTCAATGAAGGTGGTGGGCAGAGCCGCGGTTCGTTCTTCTTCCCTGCCCTGCTCTACCCGGTCAGCGCCGACATGCGCGTCTATCAAGAAGAGCAGTTTGGCCCGGTTGTACCGGTGGTGCCGTACCGCGACCTGGAGACGGTGATCGAGTACGTGCTCGACTCCGACTACGGTCAACAGCTCAGCCTGTTCGGCAATGACCCGGCCACCATTGGCAGCCTGGTCGATACCTTCGCCAATCAGGTTGGCCGGATCAACCTCAATGCGCAGTGCCAGCGCGGGCCGGACACCTACCCTTTCAACGGGCGCAAGAACAGCGCTGAAGGCACCTTGTCGGTGCACGACGCACTGCGGGTATTCTCGATCCGTACCTTGGTAGCCACCAAGTTCCAGGAGGCCAACAAGGAGCTGATCAGCGAGATCATCCGTAATCGCCAGTCGAGCTTCCTGACCACCGATTACATCTTCTAGCGCCTGCAAGGGGTCGGCCTCCAGCTTCAAGTTGAAAGCAGCCGCGCTTTGCTTGAAGCTTGGGGCTTGTAGCTGGGAGCTGCTCCACATGCGAATCATCGAAAAAAACGCCAGCCTGGTGCGAAGCCTGACCCTGGCCGAGGAAGAACTGCTGGCAGGCTTTGCTGCCGGCAGCCTGAGCGGGCCAGCTGTGCTGCAGGCCAACCAGATGCTGATGAAGGTGCGCAGCGCCAACCAGTGGCTGGCCTGCGACTGTCGCAAGGACGCCTTGCCGGTGCTTAACATTGCCCTCAATGGCGATACTGGCAGGCTGGTCCTGCGCAATAATCCGGACACCCCCGAACATACCCCTGGCTGCCCGTTCAGCAAGGATGAGCGCGAGGCTGAACAGAGCCGCCAGGAGAGCACGCCGCCGCCCGCGTGGCTTGCGCCAGACACGCCGCTGGGCCTGATTGGCGACTTCCGCAAGGCCAGCGAGCAAGGCCCCGCCGGCCCGGTCAACGAGGCTGCCGAACGCAGGGCACAACAGCACCTGCTGTCGCTGCTGCTGACCTGGATCGAAATCAGCGGCCTCAACGTCTATGCCAGCCACCTGAAAAAGGACCTCACCGCGCAGTTCGCCGAGCTGCGCAGCGTGGCCAGCCGTTACCCATTGATCGAGCGCGTGCCGGCCAGCAACTATTTGGAAACGCGGCTGGACATGAAGCACATGATGATGCTCAAAGCACGCCTGCGTGAGGCGACGGTGTTCGGCAATCACCGTCGGCATGGCTTGCTCCTCGACTGCGTCGATCAGATCAAGGGGCGCAAGCTGTTCAATCCCCGCAGTGAGGATGGCTTCGACTTCCAGGGCCATCATCTGTACTGGGGTGGCAACCGCACCAGCGGTCCGCTGCTGGCCCTGGCGCTGTACTCGCCGGCCACTGCCGGGAGCAACTTCTATGAGTTGATCCACGTTGCCAGCGTGCCGGTGCTGTCACGCGCGCATCTGTTCCCGGTGTACCGCGACGAAGAACGCGAACCGCTCAAGGCGTTGGTGTCGCTGATCGACTGGATGGCCAGCAAAGGGGTCAAGGTGCTGATGCGCCGGCCGGTGATTGGAGGCCAGGTGATGGATGAGCTGGTGCTGACCTCGGATCAGGACCGGGTGTTGTCAGTGTCACTGCTGGAACAGCCGGTCGGGCCGGAGCCCGACACCGAGCACTTCAAGCGTTACGCCGACTTCAAAAGCCTGGAGACCTTCCGCAAGTTTGTCGCCGGGTTTTTCATGCGCGAGCGCTGAAACGGTCTGGCCCCGCGTGGGGCCCGGCCGCGCTGGAACGGCTCAGAACGCCGCGCGGAAGATTGCTTCGATTTCCGCCTGGCTGGCGGTGCGTGGATTGGTCACGCCACAGGCGTCCTTCAACGCATTTTCAGCCAGCAGCGGCACGTCCTGCATACGCGCGCCAAGTTCTGCCAGGCCTGCAGGAATGCCAACCGCCGCGGCCAGGTGCTCGATCGCCGAAATCGCTGCGCCAGCGCCTTGCTCTGCATCCAGCCCACACACCTTGATCCCCATCGCCTTGGCGACGTCGCGCAAACGCGGCGAGCTGACCTTGGCGTTGAAGCGCTGCACGTGCGGCAGCAGCACCGCATTGCACACGCCATGGGGCAAGTCATACAAGCCGCCGAGTTGGTGCGCCATGGCATGCACGAACCCCAACGACGCATTGTTGAAGGCCATGCCGGCCAGGAACTGCGCGTAGGCCATGTTCTCCCGCGCCTGCAGGTCGCTGCCATCGGCGACGGCCTGGCGCAGGTTGTCGCTGATCAGGCTGATGGCTTTTAGCGCGCAGGCGTCGGTAATCGGCGTGGCAGCGGTGGAAACGTAGGCTTCGATGGCGTGAGTCAGGGCATCCATGCCGGTGGCTGCAGTCAGGCCCTTGGGCATGGCAGCCATCAGCGCCGGGTCGTTGACCGAGAGGATCGGCGTCACGTTGCGGTCGACAATGGCCATTTTCACATGGCGGGCTTCGTCGGTGATGATGCAGAAACGGGTCATTTCGCTGGCGGTGCCGGCGGTGGTGTTGATCGCAATCAGCGGCAGTTGCGGCTTGGTCGAGCGGTCAACCCCTTCGTAGTCACTGATCCGCCCACCATTGGTAGCGCACAGGGCGATGCCCTTGGCGCAGTCGTGGGGCGACCCGCCGCCCAGCGAGACGATGCAGTCGCAGTGTTCACGTTGCAACACGGCCAGGCCTGCTTCGACGTTGGCAATGGTTGGGTTGGGCCGCGCGCCGTCAAACACCACGGCATCGATATCACGCATGGCGAGCAGGCCGGCAATGCGCTCGGCAACGCCAGCCCGGGCCAGGCCCTGGTCGGTGACGATCAATGCCTTGCGCAGGCCGTAGCCAGCGATGGCAGTCATCGCTTCGTCCAGGCAATCAATGCCCATGATATTCACGGCGGGAATGAAAAAGGTGCTGCTCATGGGGGCGGATCCTCAAGGTCTGTCTACCTTGAGAATCTGCCCAATCGCGGCCCACAGTGTTGATCCATAGCAACGATCAATCCGCCAGGCAGACCGACTATCGGTTTAGCCGAGGAATAACCGATAGGCAGGGTTGTCGGTCTCGTCCCAGTAGCGGTAACCCATCTCATCCAGCGCAGCCGGCAGGCCCACCAGCTCCTCGTCGGGGACTTCCAGCGCGGCGAACACCCGCGCTTCGGCGGCACCATGGTTGCGGTAGTGGAACAGACTGATGTTCCAGCGTTTGCCCAGGCGCTCGAGGAAGCCCATCAACGCCCCTGGCCGCTCCGGGAACTCGAAGCGCAGCACCCGCTCATTGCTGCCTGGGGCAGCATGCCCGCCGACGGTATGGCGCACATGCAGCTTGGCCAGTTCGTTGTCGGTCAGATCGAGCACCTGATAGCCCTGCCCGCTCAAGCTGGCCAACAACTGCTCGCGAGGGTCAGTCAGCGGGTGGGTCTGCACGCCCACGAACAGGCGGGCTTCCTTGCCTGGGTAAAAGCGGTAGTTGAACTCAGTGATCTGGCGCTTGCCCAGCGCTTGGCAGAAGGCGCGGAAGCTGCCGGGCTGCTCGGGAATGGTCACGGCAATGATCGCCTCGCGCTGCTCACCCAGCTCTGCCCGCTCGGCAACATGGCGCAGGCGGTCGAAGTTGACGTTGGCGCCGGAGTCGATCGCCACCAGCGTTTGCCCTTTTGCGCCCTCGCGGGCGACGTATTTCTTGATCCCGGCCACGGCCAGCGCGCCGGATGGCTCGGTGATCGAGCGGGTGTCGTCATAGATGTCCTTGATTGCCGCACACAGCTCGTCGCTGCTGACGGTGATCACTTCATCGACAAAGTGCCGGCATAGCTCAAAGCAGTGCGCGCCGATCTGCGCCACCGCCACACCATCGGCAAAGGTGCCGACCTGGGGCAGGATCACCCGTTCGCCCGCCGCCAGTGCCGCTTGCAGGCAGTTGGAATCGTGCGGTTCGACGCCGATCACCTTGATCTCGGGGCGCAGGTATTTGACGTAGGCAGCAATGCCGGCGATCAGGCCACCGCCACCTACCGGCACGAAGATCGCATCAAGCGCGCCCGGCTGCTGGCGGAGGATTTCCATGGCTACGGTGCCTTGCCCGGCGATTACATCAGGGTCGTCGAACGGCGGCACGAAGGTCGCGCCATGCTCGTCGGCCAAGCGCAGCGCGTGGGCCAGCGCATGGGGGAAGCTTTCGCCATGCAACACCACATTGCCGCCGCGCGAACGCACACCCTCGATCTTCAGGGTTGGCGTGGTGGTGGGCATGACGATAGTTGCCTGCAAACCCAGATGGGCAGCGGCCAGGGCGACGCCCTGAGCATGGTTGCCGGCAGAAGCGGTGATCACGCCGCGCTCGCGCTGGGCTGCGGTCAGCCGCGATAGGCGAGTGTAAGCGCCGCGGATCTTGAAGGAGAACGTCGGTTGCAGGTCTTCGCGCTTGAGCAGGACCTGGTTGCCAAGGCTGGCCGACAGCGCCGCAGCGCCTTGCAGTGGAGTTTCAATGGCCAGGTCATACACCGGCGCAGCAAGAATACGCCGCACTTGCTCGGTTAGCAGTTGCGCGGGCGTGAGACGCGGGTTGACGTTGAGATTGGTCATCGATGACTCCTGGTGGTTGCGGTATTGCCCAGGAGTCAGAGAAAACAAACCCGCCTCCAGGGCGGGTTAGGTGCACGTACGCGCTAGCCCGCCAATCCGATAATGGCGGTAATAATAATGTTCAGGGCGCGACGCTGCGGGAAGGTATTCATGGGTAAGGAACTTATCCTGTTGCGCTACAAGCCGTCAACACTTGGCTTGCTGCGCCGAGAGCGGCACATCGAAGACCTTGTCGAAGCCCCACTGGAACACGAACGCGTAGACGAAGAAAAACGCGAACAGCGCCAGGTTGGTGAGCAATGCCGCCCACAGGCTTATATCCAGCCAGTACGCCACCAGTGGCAGCAACAACACAACCAGCCCGCCTTCAAAGCCCAATGCGTGGAGGATGCGCCGCAGGACGGTGCGCTTGCGTTTGGTCTGGCGCGCCTCCCAGCGCTCGAACGCCCAGTTGAAGGCCATGTTCCAGCTCATCGCAACCCCGGACATAAGCACCGACAGCGCCGTCGAGTGGGCCATGCCGGCATCGAACATCAGCGCCAGGGCGGGGGCTACACAGGCCACGGCGATGACTTCGTAGCAGATGGCCTGAACGATCTTGCGGGCCTTGCCTTGCATGTACGACTCCTGGGAGAAACGGCCCGCAAACGGTACGCCGCTTGCCGGCGATGTTCAAGCCGCCGGCAAGCGTATGCGGAACTGCGCCCCGCCGAGCGCCGACTGGGCAACCGTAAGTGTGCCGCCCTGCCCTTCGATTGCCCGCCGGCTGATCGCCAGGCCCAGGCCAAAGCCGCCGCTATTGCGATCGCGGCTGCGGTCCAGCCGATAGAACGGCTGGAAGATCCGCTCGCGCTCCTCCTGCGGTATGCCGATGCCGTCGTCCTCAACCGTAAGCAGACAAGCGCCGTCCTCCAGGCGCAGGCGCAGCAGCAGCTTTTCGTCGCAATAACGCATGGCATTGCGTACCAGGTTTTGCACGGCGCGGGCGGTCAGGCGCGGGTCGAGGACAAAGCGCGGCAGGTTGGCGTCGGCTTTTACTTCCCACTGAACACCACGACTATCAAGCTCTTCGGCAAAACCGCCAAGGACGCTGTCGACCAGCTCCAGCAGCGACACTTCCACCCGTTCGTTGGCCTGCCCGGCGGTTTGTAGCCGGCTGTAGGACAACAACTCGAGGACCAGCTCATCCAGCTCGCGAACGTGGCCGACCAGCTCCAGCAAGCGCTTGCGGTTGGCTGGCGGCACTTCGTCAAACAGCAACACCAGGCCAAAATCCAGCCGGGTCAGCGGCGTGCGCAGTTCGTGCGAGACGGCATTGAGCAGTTCACGTTGTTCGTTGACGTGCCGCTCCAGGTCGCTGGCCATGGTGTCGAACACACCGGCCAGTTCACCGATGTTGGAGCGCGCAGATATCTGCGTGCGCGCGGTTAGTTGCCCTTCGCCGAGACGCCGCGCGGTTTTCTTGAGCCGCTGCAGATCCCGCCAGTGTGGCCACACCCAGCCCAACAGGCAGCCGAGCAAGGCGGCACCGATCAGCACGGTCACGCCCCAGGACAGCAGGTTGATGTCGACCGGATCGGGCGGGCTGTGCAGGCTTACCAGCCACTCGCTGTTCAGCGCCGCCATTGCCGTTCGGTAGTAACCCCAGTCGCCCAGGCGCACAACATGCAAGCCTGCCTGCAGGCGCTCGCGTTCGGGCGCCGTTAGCGCAGCCTGATCCCAGCGCAGCATTTGCACCTGCAACGGGCGGAAAATATCCGCCACTTCACGCTCGACAGCCGGCCATTGCTCAGCCGGTGCCTGCTGGAACTGGCGCACGATCAGGGTTTGCACGCCCCTGGCCTGGTCTTGATTGAAGGCCATGAAACGTTCATGGAAAGCACCGACGATGGCATCGGGGATCAACAACAACGCGCCGGCGTAGGCAACGATGATCAGCAGGTAAAGGCGTACCAGAATCTTCAGCATGGTGCCTTCAGTACTCCCATTCGCCGCGGCTGAACAGGTAACCCTTGCCCCACACGGTCTTGATTTTGCGCGCTTCGCCAGCGTTGTCGTCGAACCTGCGCCGCAGCTTGGAGATCGCCACGTCCACCGAGCGATCGGTGCCGTTGAACTCGATGCCCCGCAACTGTTGCAGGATGCGGTCGCGGCTGAGCACTTCACCGGCGTTGCGCGCCAGCACCACCAGCAGGTTGTACTCACCGCTGGACAGCTCGACTGCCTCGCCGCGCCAATTCACCGTGCGCTCGGCCAGATTGATAAGCAACCCACCGACCTGGATCACATCGCTTTCAAGGTGCGGTTCATTGACGCTGCTGCGGCGCAGCAAGGTGCGTACTCGGGCCAGCAGCACCCGCGGCTCGCAGGGCTTGCTGACATAATCGTCAGCGCCCATTTCCAGGCCCAGCACCTGGTCGTGGCTATCGTCGCGGGCAGTCAGCATGAGAATCGGCAGGCACTGTGATTCCTGGCGCAGCAAACGGCATACCTGCAAACCATCCAGGCCGGGCAGCATCAGGTCGAGGATGACCAGATCAGGCCGCTGCCGCCGGCATTCGTCCAGCACCTGATCGCCGCGAGCAATGACAGTGACGTGGAAATCGTTGCGCTGCAGGTAGCTGGCAATCAGTTCGGACAACGCGCTGTCGTCTTCAACCAGAAGAATGTTCGGCATAAGTAGCTTGGCTGAGGGAAGTAAGTAATGAGGATATAGATCCTACGCAGCCGCAGCCGTTTTCCTTACACTTTTTCACATACGCCCTACAGTGCTTCACAGCTTATTGGTGGCCAGGTGCTTTAGCATAGCGCCGGTCATTATCGGAAAGCTGCGTATGTCTAACTATCCAACACTCCCCCTGCGCCATCTGGCGCCTTTGGCGCTGCTCGGTGTACTGCTCGCCGGCTGCGACAGCGCTGCCAAGCCAGACGACCAAGCGCCTCCGGCGCAGGTGCGGGTTGAGACCGTGCAGGTCCAGCCGCTGGCGATCACCAGCGAACTGAGCGGTCGCATCCTTGCCCCGCGCACCGCCGAAGTGCGTGCACGGGTGGCTGGCGTGGTGCTCAAGCGGGTTTATCGCGAGGGCAGCGACGTCAAACAGGGTGATGTGTTGTTCCTGATCGACCCGGCGCCGTTCAAGGCAGACCTCGACAGCGCCCGCGCCACCCTGGCCCGCGCCGAGGCGACCCGCTATCAAGCGCGCCTGCAGGATCAACGCTACGGCGAGCTGGTGGCCGACAAGGCCGTCAGCCGCCAGGAATACGACAACGCCCACGCCGCCTTGCTGCAAGCCGACGCCGAAGTTGCCCAGGCCAAAGCCGCGCTCGATCGCGCCCGGCTGAGCCTGGGTTATGCTACCGTCACCGCGCCGATTGCCGGGCGCATTGGCCGCGCGCTGGTCACCGAGGGCGCGCTGGTCGGCCAGAACGAAAGCACGCCGCTGGCGACGATCCAGCAATTGAACCCGATCCACGCCGACGTCACCCAGTCGACCCGCGAGCTGACCGCCCTGCGCCGGGCGCTGCGGGCCGGTGAGCTAAGCCAGGTCGGCGAGGATCAAGCCAAGGCCACCCTGATTCAGGATGACGGCAGTGCCTATCCGCTGCCGGGCAAGCTGCTGTTCTCGGACATCAGTGTCGACCCGAGCACCAACCAGATCACCCTACGCAGCGAATTCCCCAACCCGGACCTCGACCTGCTGCCCGGCAGCTACGTGCGCGTGCGCCTGGAGCAGGCGGTACAACCCAAGGGCATCAGCGTGCCGCAGCGGGCCATCCTGCGTGACAGCGCAGGCGTGGCCAAAGTCATGCTGGTCGATCAGCAGGACCAGGTCGTTGCCCGCGAAGTGGTCCTGGGCAATGCCCAGGGCGATCGCTGGATCGTCAATGAAGGCCTGCAGCCTGGCGACCGCGTGGTAATCGAAGGCCTGCAACACATCAAGGCCGGCGATCAGGTGCAGGTTGACCCAACAGCTGACGCCAACCCCATCGTCCAGCACAACGGCCAGTGAGGGCCTGATTCATGCCGCAGTTTTTCATTGACCGGCCGATTTTCGCCTGGGTCGTAGCGCTGTTCATCCTGCTTGCGGGGGCGCTGAGCATTCCCAAGCTGCCGGTGGCGCAGTATCCCAACGTGGCGCCGCCACAGATCGAGATCTATGCCGTCTACCCGGGTGCTTCCGCTGCAACCATGGACGAGAGTGTGGTCAGCCTGATCGAGCAGGAGCTCAACGGCGCCGACAACCTGCTCTATTTCAACTCGCAAAGCAGCCTGGGCAGCGCCACCATCACCGCCACCTTCGAGCCGGGCACTCAGCCGGACCTGGCTCAGGTCGATGTGCAGAACCGCCTCAAAGTGGTCGAGTCGCGCTTGCCGCGGCCGGTCACCCAGCAAGGTTTGCAAGTCGAAAAAGTCTCGACCGGTTTCCTGTTGCTGGCCACCCTCACCTCCGAGGACGGCAGCCTCGATGAAACTGCCCTCAGCGACATCCTTGCGCGCAACGTGATGAACGAGATCCGCCGCCTCAAGGGTGTTGGCAAGGCGCAGCTGTACGGCTCGGAACGGGCCATGCGGATCTGGATCGACCCGGCCAAGCTGATCGGCTTCAACCTCACGCCCAACGACGTCTCGGTGGCCATCGCCGCGCAAAATGCTCAGGTGGCACCCGGCAGCATTGGCGATCTGCCGAGCAGGCCAACCCAGGAAATCACTGCCAACGTGGTGGTCAAGGGCCAACTGAGCACGCCGCAGGAATTTGCCGACATCGTCCTGCGGGCCAACCCGGACGGTTCCAGCGTGACCGTCGGCGATGTCGCCCGGGTCGAGATCGGCGCGCAGGACTACCAATTCGGCACGCGCCTGAACGGCAAACCGTCGACGGCTTTTGCCGTGCAGCTGTCGCCCGGCGCCAACGCCATGCAGACCGCGACCCTGGTTCGCGAGAAGATGGAGCAACTGGCGCCGCTGTTCCCGGCCGGGGTCAAGTACGACATCCCGTATGACACCTCGCCATTCGTCAAGGTCTCGATCCAGCAGGTCATCACGACCCTGTTCGAGGCGATGCTGCTGGTGTTTGCGGTGATGTTCCTGTTCCTGCAGAACATCCGCTACACGCTGATCCCGACCCTGGTGGTGCCGGTGGCGCTGATGGGGACCTTTGCCGTGATGATGGCGATGGGGTTCTCGATCAACGTGCTGACCCTGTTCGGCATGGTTCTGGCCATTGGCATCCTGGTCGACGACGCCATCGTGGTGGTGGAAAACGTCGAGCGGATCATGGCCGAGGAAGGCCTGCCGCCCAAGCAGGCAACACGCAAGGCGATGGGCCAGATCAGCGGCGCCATTGTCGGCATCACCCTGGTGCTGGTCGCGGTGTTTCTGCCGATGGCCTTCATGCAAGGCTCGGTGGGGGTGATCTACCAGCAGTTCTCGGTGTCGATGGCGGTGTCGATCCTGTTCTCGGCCTTCCTTGCCCTGAGCTTGACCCCTGCCCTGTGCGCCACCCTGCTCAAGCCGGTAGCCAAAGGTGGCGAGCACGCCAGCAAGGGCTTCTTTGGCTGGTTCAATCGCCGTTTCGAGCGCATGAGCGACGGTTACCAGCGCTGGGTAGTGCACGCGCTCAAGCGCAGCGGTCGCTATCTGCTGCTGTATGGCGTGTTGCTGGCGGTGCTGGGGTATGGCTTCAGCCAGTTGCCGACGGCGTTTCTGCCGACCGAAGACCAGGGCTACACCATCACCGATATCCAACTGCCGCCGGGCGCCAGCCGCGCCCGCACCGAACAGGTGGCGGCGCAGATCGAGGCGCATAACAGCGGCGAGGCTGGGGTTGGCAATACCACGTTGATTCTTGGCTTCAGCTTCTCAGGCAGCGGGCAGAATGCCGCGTTGGCGTTCACCACGCTCAAGGACTGGTCCGAGCGTGGTGCTGCCGACAGCGCGCAAGCCATCGCGGACCGGGCCAATCAGGCGTTCAGCCAGATCAAGGACGCCGTGGCGTTCTCGGTGCTGCCGCCGCCCATCGACGGCCTCGGCGAGTCGACCGGCTTCGAGCTGCGCCTGCAGGACCGCGGCGGCCTTGGCCATGCGCAGCTGATGGCCGCCCGCGACCAGCTCCTGGCGGAGGCCGGCAAGAGCAAGCTGCTGGTCAACGTGCGTGAGTCGTCGCTGGCGGAAAGCCCGCAGATTCAGCTTGAAATCGACCGGCGTCAGGCCAACGCGCTGGGTATCTCGTTCGCTGATATCGGTTCAGTGCTGGATACCGCGGTGGGCTCAAGCTACGTCAACGACTTCCCCAACCAGGGCCGCATGCAACGGGTAGTGGTCCAGGCCGAGGGCGATCAGCGCAGCCAGGTCGAGGACTTGCTGAAGATCCACGTGCGCAATGACAGCGGCAAGATGGTGCCACTGGCAGCGTTCGTACAGGCCAAGTGGGTCACCGGGCCTGTGCAATTGACCCGCTATAACGGTTATCCGGCGGTTTCCATCAGCGGCGAGCCAGCGCCTGGTTACAGCTCAGGTGACGCCATGGACGAAATGCAGCGCCTGGTCGATCAATTGCCCGCCGGCACTGCGCTGGAGTGGACGGGGCTGTCGCTGCAAGAGCGCTTGTCCGGCAGCCAGGCACCGCTGTTGCTGGCCTTGTCGCTGCTGATCGTGTTCCTGTGCCTGGCGGCGCTGTACGAGAGCTGGTCGATCCCGACTGCGGTGCTGCTGGTGGTACCGCTAGGCGTGCTCGGTGCAGTGCTGGCAGTGACGCTGCGCGGCATGCCCAATGACGTGTTCTTCAAGGTTGGTTTGATCACCTTGATTGGCTTGTCGGCGAAGAATGCGATTCTGATCATCGAGTTCGCCAAGAGCCTGGTCGATCAGGGCCATGATCCGGTTGATGCCGCGGTACAGGCGGCAAGGCTGCGGCTGCGGCCGATCGTGATGACGTCGCTGGCGTTCATTCTCGGCGTGGTGCCGTTGGCGATTGCCAGCGGTGCGAGTTCGGCGAGCCAGCAGGCGATCGGTACCGGGGTGATTGGCGGCATGCTCAGCGCGACGCTGGCGGTGGTGTTTGTGCCGGTGTTCTTCGTGGTAGTGATGCGCTTGGCTGGGCGACGCAAGGCTGGCGTTGAGGCAAGCGAGCGCGGCTGACTGGACAAGCTGGGTGTGACATGGGAGGGTTTCTGGCTTGACTGCCAGGAGCCCTTTTTTATGTCTGCGCGATTGCCTGCCTGTTCTGTATTGATCCTTGCCGGTGGCCGGGGGGCGCGTATGGGTGGGCGCGACAAGGGGTTGCTGGAGTGGCGTGGGGAGCCGTTGGTGGCGCATGTGCAGCGGGTGGTGCGGCCGTTGACCGATGATGTGGTGATTTCCTGTAACCGAAATCAAGAGCTGTACCGTGGGTATGCTGATCAGTTGGTGGCTGATGCCGAGGCGGATTATCCGGGGCCCTTGGCTGGGGTGATTGCGGGGTTGGCGGTGGCTCGGCATGACTGGGTGGTGGTGTTGGGGTGTGATGCGCCGTTGATTGACCGTCGCTTGATCGAGGATTTGCTTGAGCTTGCGGTTGGGCAGGATTTGCCGGCGATGGTGCGTCAGGGGGGATATTGGCAGCCGATGTTTGCGGTTTTGCCTCGGCGGGTGTTGCCGTTGTTGCGGCGGGCTTGGCTGGAGGGGGAACGGAGTTTGCAGCGGGCTCTGGTGGGGGTTGGGGGGTGCTGTGGGTTGGACTGTGCTGTGGGGGATCCCAGGTTGTCGAATTTCAATACTCCGGAGTTGCTTGGGTCGTGATCTTTCGACTTTAGATACTGACTTAGGTTTATGCTCCAATATACTGATTTTTATCAGATTTTGTGTTTTAGATGATGATTACTAGTTAGCCTTTCGTGGAGGACAGCCAATGGCCGATTGCTGTCTCTCGCCAAAAGCAGCAGCCAGCCAAAAGCGGCCTCTTGGATCGTGCACCTCTAACACAGCCCGTAGCGGCGATCCTGCCTATGTTCGCTAGCGAACAGACTCCCCCCCCATGAACACCCCACACTCGTCAGTGGAACGCTGCACCCGGCGGCGCAACGCCCCGCACACCTGGCCTGGCGTAAAACCGCCTTCATTCCACATGCGACTTGCCCTGCGCGGGTCGTGCGAAGGAATTCATGCAAAATATCCTGACTCGCACCCTGTCCAGCCTATGGCGCTCACCGGCCATCTGGCTTCGGTGGAGTGCAGCGCGGCACAAGTTCGAATACGAGCCCATCCTGCGTTCCGACCTGTTCAATGCGCAGCAGATGGCAGATCACGGCATCGTACTGGCCCGCCAACATGTGCTCGGGCGCCTGTCAAGAAAGGACGCCTTGCTGGGCCGCCTGACTGACAATCAACTGCTGCTGGAACGCAGCTGCGCAGCGCTCATGACCGTGCAATTGTCCAGCCGACGCGCCACCCCTGCGGCAGAATGGCTGCTGGACAACTTCTACCTCATCGAAGAAAACATCCGTACCGCCAGAACCCACCTGCCCGACGGCTATAGTCGCGAGCTGCCACGCCTGGCCGAAGGTCCTTCGGCCGGCCTGCCGCGGGTTTACGACATAGCGCTGGAAACCATCGCTCACGGCGATGGCTGGGTTGATGCGCCCAGCCTGGATTGTTTCATCGCCTCTTATCAGACCATCACCCCGCTGACCCTGGGCGAGCTGTGGGCCATCCCGATCATGCTGCGCCTTGCGCTGATTGAGAACTTGCGGCGCGTGGCGTCTCGGGTCATGGCAAACCGCGATGACCGTAACCTTGCCGATGACTGGGCCGATCGCCTGATCGAGATGGCCGAGCGCGACGCCAAGAGCGTGGTCTTGACCGTTGCCGACATGGCGCGATCGGCACCGCCGATGACGCCATCATTCGTAGCAGAACTGGCGCGCAGGCTGCACGGGCAAAGCGCAGCATTGATATTGCCGATGGCCTGGATAGAACAAACGCTAGGCGAGTCGGGCCTGACCGTAGAACGCCTGGTGCAGATGGATGCCCAGCAGCAAGCCGGTGACCAGGTGTCCATCAGCAACAGCTTCGCCAGCCTGCGGTTGCTGACGGCGACCGACTGGCGCGAGTTCGTTGAGCTGCTCAGCCATGTCGAACAGGTCTTGTGCACGGATCCGGCAGGCGTCTACGCGAACATGGACTTTGCCACCCGCGATCGTTACCGCCATGTGATCGAACGCCTCGCCCGGCATTGCGTGCAGTCTGAAACCGAGGTGGCACAAGCGGCCATCGAACTGGCTAGCACTCCACAGCTCGTGAGCCATGTGAACGGGCATGTGGGCTATTACCTGGTGGCTGGCGGTTTGCCCCACCTTGAGCAGGCGCTGCACGCCAGCGTGCCGCTGCACCAACGCTGGAAGCGCCTGCTGCAGAGCGCCCCGTTGAAGTTCTACCTGTGCCCTGCACTGCTGCTGACGCTGCTGTTAGCCTGGCCGTTTCTCAGCAGCGCTTATCACCGCGGCACGCCAACCTGGGGCTTGGTCCTGCTCGCCGTGCCAGCGCTATTGATGACCAGCAGTCTGGCGATTGGGCTGGTCAACTGGCTGGTGACCCTCACGGTAGTCTCCTCGCTTCTGCCGCGCCTAGATTACAGCAAAGGCATACCGGCCGAGGCACGGACGCTGGTGGCGGTGCCGACGATGTTTGCCAACGCCGACGACATCGAGGCGCTAGTGGAAGGCCTGGAAGTGAGATTCCTGGCCAATCGCGATGCCAATCTGCATTTTGCGCTGCTCAGTGACTTCATGGACGCTCCTGCCGAGGTGATGCCCGAGGATGCCGAACTGCTAGCTCTGGCGCGGCAATTGATCGAGGCGCTCAACCACAAGTATGCCGATGGCCAGGTCGACCGGTTCTTCCTGCTGCACCGGCCCAGGCACTGGAGTTCGACCGAGCGGGTCTGGATGGGGTATGAGCGCAAGCGCGGCAAGCTCGCGGAGCTCAACGCGTTGCTGCTTGGTAAAGGAAAGGAGCGCTTCGCATTGATCGTCGGTGATGTCGCGCCACTGAGCGCGGTACGCTTCGTCATCACCCTGGACACCGACACCTTGCTGCCCCGCGATGTCGCGCGTCAGTGCATCGGTACCATGATGCACCCGCTTAACCATCCGGTATTCGATCTACAGAGCGGTAAGATCGTCAGCGGCTACGCCATCCTCCAGCCACGCGTAGGGATCAGCTTGCCGAGCACGGCACGTTCGACCTACGCCCGCCTGTTTGGCAGCGATGCGGGTATCGACCCCTATACCCGCGCCGTCTCCGATGTTTACCAGGACCTGTTCCACAACGGCTCCTTCATCGGCAAGGGCATCTATGCCGTCGATGCCTTCGAACAGGCACTCGAAGGCTGCCTGCCCGATAACCGCATCCTCAGCCATGACTTGATCGAAGGCTGCTACGCCCGCTGCGGGTTGCTCAGCGATGTACAACTGTATGAGGAATATCCGTCGCGCTACAGCGCCGATGCCAAGCGCCGACACCGCTGGATTCGCGGAGACTGGCAAGTGCTGTACTGGGCCTTGCCGTGGGCACCGAAGCCCGAGGGAGGATTCGCATCCAACCCCCTGAGCAACCTTGCCCGCTGGAAGATTCTCGACAACCTGCGCCGCAGCATGGAGCCAGGCGCCTTCCTGGCCATGCTGGTCTGGGGATGGTTGGGTTCGAGCGAAGCCATCTCCTGGACATTGGCGGTGGTCATCCTGGTCTTTGTCCAACCGACGCTGCAGTCAGTACTGGCGCTGGTGCAGAAAGCGGCCGATATTCCCCTGGGACAACACCTCAGCGCGGCATTACGGACCTCGGGCCAGCATTTCATGCGCGCGCTCTTGTCGATTGTCTGGTTGCCGTCCGATGCGTTGTTGAGCCTCGATGCGATTGGCCGCTCATTGTGGCGCATGCTGATCAGCAAACGTCGCCTGCTGCAATGGCAACCTTCCCGTGAGGTGGAGCGGTCCAATGGCACCGGCCTGTCGGACATGTATAAAAGCATGTGGATTGCCCCGGCACTGGCGATGCTGCTATTCGCGGCCCTGCTCCCCTCCCTCGCCGTACTTGCACTGGCGGCGCCTTTGCTGCTGGTGTGGTTGGCAAGCCCGGCGATTGCCTGGTGGATCAGCCTGCCGACCACACCCGCGGGGTTTAGTCCGTCAGCGCAAGACCTGCGTTTCCTGCGCATGCTGTCACGCCAGACCTGGGCGTTCTTTGATCGTTACGTGAGCCCTGAGGACAACTGGTTGCCGCCGGATAACGTCCAGGAAGTACCCAAGCTGACCATTGCGCACCGGACCTCCCCGACCAACATGGGCATGGCCTTGCTCTCGCACCTGGCGGCCCACGATTTCGGTTACCTGAGCGGCGGGCGCTTGCTGGAACGCATCACTGCAATGCTTGAATCCATGGCCGGCCTAGAGCGTCATCAAGGGCACTTCTACAACTGGTACGACACCAAGACCCTGCAGCCGCTGGCGCCTAGGTATTTGTCCACCGTGGACAGCGGCAACCTGGCGGGCATGCTGCTCACCTTACGACCGGGGCTGCTGGGATTGATCGACACGCCTCTGTTTGACCGAAGCACCCTGAGCGGCCTGGGCGACACCCTCGATGTGCTTCAACAGGCGTTAGAGGGCGTAAACCTCGATGACCGTGCCGTGCTTGAACTGCGCGTAAAGGTAGAGTCGGCGCTGGTCCAGGACACCCCGGACAACCTCCTGCCATTACTCGATCTAACGGCTGCTTTAACAATCGACAGTCCGCCCAGGGCTGCTGAAGAAGCCCATTACTGGCTACAGGCATTACAGGCGCAGTGCACGGATCTGCGGGCAGAACGACTACTCTTCGAGCTACCGTCGGCACCCGCCCGGGACAAGCCACCCGCACTCACCCTGCGGCAAATGGCCGAGCTCGATTGCACCCTGTGGCTGCCCGCAGATCAGGCGCAAGTTCAGGAGGTACAACGCCTGGCCCGCGCACGAATCATTCATCTTGAGCACCTGGCCGAATTTTGCGCGTCACTGGCCAGCATGGACTTCACCTTCCTCTACGATGCCCAGCGTGACCTGTTCTCGATAGGCTACAACGCCGACGAACGCAGGCTGGACCACGGCTATTATGATCTGCTCGCTTCAGAGGTACGCCTGACCAATTTCGTGGCCATCGCCCAGGGCCAGCTGCCGCAACAGGCCTGGTTCACCCTCGGACGCCTGCTCAGCAACAATCGTGGGGGGCCGGTGCTGCTTTCCTGGTCCGGATCGATGTTCGAGTACCTGATGCCCAACTTGATCATGCCTAGCTATGAAGGGACGCTGCTGGAGCAGACCTGTCGCGCGGCCGTCGCTTTGCAGATCGAGCATGGGAACCAGTTGGGCATCCCCTGGGGCGTGTCCGAGTCGGGTTATAACACCCTCGACGCCCACTTCAATTATCAGTACCGGGCCTTCGGCGTTCCAGGCCTTGGGCTCATGCGCGGGTTGGCCGAGGACACCGTGATTGCACCGTACGCCAGCGCCCTGGCGCTGATGGTCGAGCCGCAAGCGGCCTGTCGCAACCTTCAACGCCTGGCGGCCCAGGGTTCGGCAGGGCGCTATGGCCTGTACGAAGCGGTCGACTACACCGAGGCACGCCTGCCGCGCGGCCAGCGCTATGCGGTCGTGCGCTCGTTCATGGCGCACCATCAGGGCATGAGCCTGCTGGCCTTGACCAGCGTGCTGTTGGACCTTCCCATGCAGCGCCGTTTCGAGTCGATCCCGGCCTTCCAGGCGACCGTGTTGTTGCTGCAGGAGCGCGTACCGAAAACCGCCGCGCCCTACCTGCATGCAACCCAGGCACGTGCCACAGGGGAAAACCCGGAGACGCAGGAAACCAGGCTGCGCATATTCGCCGATCCCGGGCGCAAACGCCCCGCTGTGCAGCTGCTCTCCAACGGCCGTTACCACGTCATGCTCAGCAGTGCCGGGGGCGGTTACAGCCGTTGCAACGACATCGCCGTGACCCGCTGGCATGAAGACGCGACCCGCGACAACTGGGGCATGTTCTGCTACCTGCGCGATGTCAGCAGCGGCGTATTCTGGTCCTCGGCCCACCAGCCGACCCTGCACCGGCCAGAGAGCCATGAGGCGATTTTCAGCGACTCCCGGGCCGAGTTTCGTGTTCGCGAGCTCGACTTCGATACGCACACGGAGATCGTCGTGTCTCCCGAAGACGATATCGAACTGCGCCGGCTGCACATCACCAACCGCGGCCGCGTAAGCCGTAGCCTGGAGATTACCTCCTACGCCGAGGTGGTACTGGCGCCGGCAGTCAGTGATGCCATGCACCCGGCCTTCAGCAACCTGTTCGTGCAGACCGAACTGGTGCCGGCGCTGCAGGCCATCGTCTGCACCCGCAGGCGGCGCTCCACTGAGGAAGCCGTGCCCTGGATGTGCCACCTGCTGGCCGCCCACGGCGTGGACATCGACGCCATTTCCTACGAGACCGATCGAGCGCGATTTATAGGTCGCGGACGCAACGCTTGCGCACCAGCGGCGCTCGATGGCCATGTCCAGCAGCTGTCCGGCAGCGCAGGTTCGGTGCTGGATCCGATCGTAGCCATCCGCTGCAGTATCACGCTGGAACCCGGGCAAACGGCGACCATTGACCTGGTGACCGGCGTCGCGGACAGCCGTGACGGCTGTCTGTACCTGATCAATAAATACCGCGACCGCCACCTCGCCGATCGGGTCTTCGACCTGGCCTGGACCCACAGCCAAGTGTTGCTGCGCCAACTCAATGTCTCGCAGGATGATGCGCGCCTGTTTGAACAGATGGCTGCTTCGATCCTCTACGCCAATGCCTCGTTGCGCGCGGAAAACAGCATCTTGATGGCCAATCGACGTAATCAATCGAGCCTGTGGGGCCAGGCGATCTCCGGCGACCTGCCCGTCGTCCTGCTGCAGATTTCCACCGTCGAGAACATCGAACTCGTGCACCAGATGGTCAAGGCCCATGCCTACTGGCGGCAAAAGGGGCTGATGGTCGACCTGGTGATCTGGAACGAAGATCAGGCCGGCTATCGCCAGCAACTCCAGGACTTGATCATAGGTGTGGTGACATCCGGCAGCGAAGCCTCGTTGATCGATCATCCCGGGGGCATTTTCGTGCGGCCGGCACAGCAGTTGTCGAACGAGGACCGTACGCTGATCCTGTCGGTTGCACGCCTGGTGCTGAGCGAAGACAACGGCGGCATCGCCGAGCAGGTTCATCGGCGCCATGCCATCCCGGTACACCCGGCGCTCGTCCCCACGTTCAAGCACCAGGCAACGGCAACACAAGCGACCCTGCCGGCTATCGAAGGTCTGCTGCTGGGCAATGCCTATGGCGGCTTCAGTGCCGATGGCAGCGAGTACGTCATGACCTTGCAGCCTGGCAGGCCGACGCCGGCGCCATGGGCCAACGTATTGGCCAACCCACACTTCGGCACGGTGATATCCGAAAGTGGTGGCGCTTACACCTGGATGGAAAACGCTCACGAATTTCGCCTGAGCCCCTGGCATAACGACCCGATCGCCGACGCCAGCGGCGAGGCGATATATGTGCGCGATGAAGACACCGGGTATTTCTGGTCGGTGACGCCGCAGCCTTGTCCCGGTACTGGCGCGTACCGGACCCGGCACGGCTTTGGCTATAGCGTATTCGAGCACGACGAAGACGGAATCCACACCGAGTTGTGGGTGTATGTGGCGCTGGACGCTTCGATCAAATTCTCACACTTGCAGATTCGTAATCGCTCAGGCCGCGCCAGACGCCTGTCGACGACCTGCTATGTCGAGTGGGTACTGGGCGACTTGCGCAGCAAATCGGCGATGCATGTGGTGACGGAAGCCGACCCTAGCAGCGGCGCATTGTTCGCCAGGAACGCCTATTCGATCGAGTTTGGCGAACGGGTGGCGTTCCTCGATACCGACTCGAGCGACATTCGCATCAGCGGCGATCGCACTGAATTCATCGGCCGCAATGGCAGTCTCAAGACACCTGCAGGACTGCAGCACGCGCGGCTGTCGGGCCGTACCGGTGGCGGCCTGGATCCCTGCGCGGCAATACAGGTTGCCCTCGACCTCGACAACGGTGAAGAGCAGGACGTGGTCTTCCGGCTCGGTGCAGCCAGGGATAAGGCGTCAGCCCTGCGCCTGGTTCATCAATACCGCGGCCTGGCGGCGGCCAGCGCGCAACTGGCGGCGGTACGCGAGCATTGGCGTGCGCAACTGAGCGTGATTCAAATCCAGACTCCCGACCCGAGTATCGATGTCATGGTCAATGGCTGGCTGATGTACCAAGTGATCGCCTGTCGCTTCCAGGCCCGCAGTGGCTACTATCAGTCCGGCGGGGCCATCGGCTTTCGCGATCAACTGCAAGACAGCATGGCGATGATCCATGCCGACCCCGCCAGCGTGCGTGGTCATCTGTTGCTGTGCGCAGCCCATCAATATGCCGAAGGCGACGTGCAACACTGGTGGCATCCGCCGCTCGATCGGGGGGTGCGCAGTGGCTGTTCAGACGATTACTTGTGGCTGGCATTGGCGACCAGCCACTATGTCAATGTCACCGCCGACCTCAGCGTGCTGGCAGAACCCGTGGGTTACCTTGAGGGCCGCCCGCTCAATGTCGGGGAAGAATCCTATTACGACCTGCCGGGCAAATCGCACCTCGTGGAAAGCCTCTACCAGCACTGTGTCCACGCCATCGAACACAGCCTGCAGCGCGGCAGCCACGGCCTGCCCTTGATCGGCACGGGCGACTGGAACGACGGGATGAACCGGGTCGGCCAGCTGGGCCGCGGTGAAAGCGTGTGGCTGGGCTTCTTCGGCTTCGACGTTCTGCAGCAGTTTGCCATCACTGCCCAACTGCATGGCGACTCTGTTTTCGCCCAACATTGTTCCCGGCAGGCCGCCCTGCTGCAGGCCAGTCTCGAGGAGCATGCCTGGGACGGCGAATGGTACCGGCGCGCCTGGTTTGACGATGGCCAGGTCCTGGGCTCGGCCAACAATGACGAATGCCGCATCGACTCGATCTCGCAAAGTTGGTCGGTACTGTCGGGCGCCGCCTCGCAGACCCGACGCCGCACGGCCATGGCCTCGGTCGAGCAGCACTTGGTACGGCCCGACACAGGCGCGGTCCTGCTGCTCGATCCACCTTTCGACAAGGGCGCGCTTGAGCCCGGCTATATCAAGGGCTATGTGCCGGGTGTTCGGGAAAATGGTGGCCAGTACACCCATGCCGCCGTCTGGGCCGGCATGGCCTTCGCCAAGCTTGGCGACAATGCCAGGGCGTGGCGGTTGCTCAACATGATCAACCCCGCGGGCCATGAAGTCGCCAAGCGGATCGAAACCTACAAGGTCGAGCCCTATGTCATGGCTGCCGACGTCTATGGCACGCCGCCCCATGCGGGCCGTGGGGGGTGGACTTGGTACACCGGGTCGGCCGGCTGGACGTACCGCTTCATCGTCGAGTCATTGCTCGGCTTGCGGCGTGTCGGCACTTCATTGCACATCGAACCGCTACTGGCGCAGGGATGGCCTGGTTACACGCTGCAATACCGTTATGGGGCAACGACTTACCATATCGAAGTGCGGCCAGGCACGACCACTACGCTTGCGATCATGCTGGACGGCGAGTTGCTAGGCCAGGACACGCTTCAACTGTCGGATGATGGCAAGCAACATCAGGTATTGGTGACATGCCCGGTCAAAGCGCATCAGCCAGAAATACAAGGGCACGACAGAACTGTCGAAGCCGATCTTGAGCGCTGAGATGCGGCGACGTTTCCTTTAGCATCGCAGATTGCTGCGGCGGATTCGGTGCGTTGCCGCGCTTGGTGCGCTTTGGAGTAACCTGTCCCCCTCAGGAAATTTTCCCTCGAAGGGCGGCTGATATGTTCGTTGTACCCAGGCCACAACAGAACTACCTGCTGGCAGCGCTTCCGGGGCCAGCGCTGGAGCGCCTCCTACCCCATCTCGAACCTGTCGAGCTGCCACTGGGCAAAGTGCTCTATGAATCCGGCGGTGCCCTGCGACATGTGTACTTCCCCACCGATTGCATCGTGTCACTGTTGTACGTGATGGAGAACGGCGCCTCCGCCGAGATTTCGGTGGTCGGAAACGAAGGCTTGATCGGCGTGGCAGTCTTCATGGGCGGCGAAAGCACACCCAGTCGTGCCGTTGTGCAAAGTGCCGGGCATGCCTATCGCTTGCCCGGCCAGCAACTCAAGGACGAGTTCAACCGCCATGAAGAGATGCTGATGCTGATGCTGCGCTACACACAGGCACTGATCACGCAAATGGCCCAGACGGCGGTGTGCAATCGCCACCACGCCATCGACCAGCAACTGTGCCGCTGGCTGCTCTTGTCGCTTGATCGCCTACCAGGCAATGAACTGATCATGACCCAGGAATTGATCGCCAACTTGCTGGGTGTACGCCGCGAAGGCGTGACCGACGCTGCCGGCAAGCTCCAGCGGCTGGGGGTCATCGAATACAGTCGGGGACATATCAAGATCCTGGACAGGACTCGCCTGGAGGAGCTGAGTTGCGAATGCTACGCCGTGGTCAAAAGAGAAACCGAACGATTGCAGCCTTACTTTCCATTTCCAAGCGACCCATGAAGATGTCCGAAAGGCGGCGTTGGGTCGATAGAGGACATCGGCTAACCCCTGTCGCAGGTTGACCGATTCCTTGCGGACATCGATTTTCACCATTCCTCACCCACCTGAGCTCCTCACGCGCCCCCCCGCTGCCCGCCAGCGCCTTCCCCTATTCAACGATAACGCCTGCTCGCTAAAGGCGGCGCCTACCGGGACTTCTGGGGGCTAGTCTAGACTGGACATGAGAAATCACCACGGAGCCAGCAGATGGACCCGTTAACCTCTGATCAGTCTAAACCTCATGAAGCTCCTGAAGACGTCGACCATCTCAGGTTTCATCGCGCCCATGAGCATATGCACCACCCCTTTGGTAATGATGCATTTGCCCGCAGAGCCGAAGCTTTCGCCCGTTTTTTTGGCACACCGTTGTTCCTAGGTTCCCAGTCACTCGTGGTTCTTATCTGGATTGGTATCAGCTTATCGGGACTGTCAGCGTTCGATCCCTACCCCTTCATTCTACTGAATCTAGCGTTTAGTCTGCAGGCGGCCTACGCGGCGCCTTTAATTCTTCTGGCTCAAACTCGCCAAGCCGACCGCGACAAAGCGACCTCTGAAGCAGACGCACGACATCGAGAGGCAATTGCCATGGCCAATCAAAGACGGCAGCGGGACGCAGAGATTCACAGCCGGCAGCTACTGCAGTTATTGGAGCAAAATACACACCTCACGGAAGTAACAAAGCAAATGAGTGAAAGAATCGAGGTACTCACTTCGCAGATGCACTCGCACTTGCTTACTTCGTCAGAGAAAGCGCCTACATCTAGTAACTAAGACCCCTCATCTACTACCAGTTTCAAACAGCCCTAGCGCCCGCCAGCGCCTTCAGAGCACATCCGAGGCAGGCAAACCTTCAGTGGCCACGTGCCGTGCCCGGCCCACGCCCCAAGCCAGCGCCCTGCTCATCGACTCACCAGGACGTGCATCGTAGGCCTCCTCATGAATGGCCATACCACGTGGTGCATATACCCCGATGAACATCTGAGTGCTACCAGTTCGCGACAGACGTACCTGGACATCAATAAACGTTCCATCGTCCAGAGTCTCATCATGAATTCGGTGGTGAAGCGTGGGGTCAGCCCAACCCCAGAAAATATCGCCGCGGATTCGCATGCCGTACTCCTACGACTCAGATAGTTATGGGGTTGTAGTAAGCAAGATAGCGAAAGCGAGGCGGTAATCAACTGCGGCTTAAGAGGCCGAGGGCTTCACCGGACGAGCGGAACCGCCTTACGAATCGACATTGGGCTTATCCAGAGTTGCGGCGAAGCTCATCCATTCATCGAACGCCTTCCGATGCTGGGCGCAGACATAGTCCCATCCAGCACCAGTAGTGCACCCGTAGGCCACCTGGCTCATCGTCGCAGCGGTTTGCATGTCCAGCTTGCGTAGCAGCTCATAAGCTTGAAATTGCCTCTCCCTGTCTAGCTTTGTCACTGTAATCACCGATGTCCAAGGCCAGCCGAATGGCACGCTTATTCGGTAGACCCTTGCAGTACCACTTAAGTCATTAATCCTCCCGATTACACCGAATGACCTTAGAGGTGCGGCCAAGGAATCGTCATGTCTGAAGATATCAAGCTGATCCAGCCAGCGCCGGTCGTCGCGACGAATACGGAATGTTCCAGCACCCTGACCTGCCTGACTTCTAAGAGGATGATGTCGACCGGTGCAAAGCCTGGCGCGCCTCAGCGCCGGATGGTTACAGTCGGGCGCATGCCGCCTATCTGTGCATCGGCATATTCAATCCAGCGCGCGAAGGCATCACGGTGCTGGCGGCACGTTTCCTCCCAATCAATCTGTTCCATCTGCTCGTAGGCTATTTGCTTCATCGTGTCAGCAGCCAAGTCGCTCAGATCCTTGAGAGCCTGGTACGCCTGATATTGGCGCTCATGCCTTTCAGTGTCCATGAGAGTTCATCCGCAAGTAATTAATAGTAGCCACTGATCAAGCGACCTTGGCAAGCGGCGTGAAGGTTCGCTACTTACTCAAAAAGCCGACGAGCGACGCTAATATTCACCGCATACGAAAGCGGAGCCGGCGGAGCCAAGACCAAGATTGAAGCCGTGCGCAACGGAGAGCATCTGATCGAAGCTATCTATCGGGTGAAGTCATGATCGCCGTTGCTCAACTCCGCTCTATCCGGCTCTCAAACTGCGGTGGGTAGTCAGCACTCCCTTCTCATCAAACAAGAAAATCATCTGGTTTCCGCCTTTGTCCTGACAAACAACTCCATCAGTGTTCCCGTCAACAATTCCTTGGCAAGCCATATTCCATACGTATGGACGGATTTGACACTTCAGGGTTTTGCCATCTTGGATAATTAGGTGGTTGGTAGCAGAGATATCTTTTGGATCGGGCTTGGGGCAAGCGCCTTCACCCCAGTTGACACCCTGATGATTTGATTGCGAAGCACAGCCGGCCAATAGCAGAAGGGGTAAAAGACACCTGAAATTCATGATCACCATCCTTGGTTATGAAGACATATTCGAGGGTCGTCCATAGAAGCCCCTCTTATTGTGCGTCACTTCGCAGTGCCATTTGAAGGCTGTGGAACGTGATTCTCGACGACTGGCACGCTGACAGGCTCAGAAACAACTCATCTTGCTCGACTTGCCTGAAGGCGTCTGAATCAAGCACGGCGGTCGGATCATCTACAGCAAAAGGAGATATGACGAATGGCTGGAAAGCCAATGGATCTACCCAAAGGGGTCGAGATCTTCCGCAACTCCCTCTGCATTCGTTTCACATGGACCTGCTCCGCCGCGTCATCGCTGAAACAGACTGGACGTCAGCGGACGTGAAGCGCAACGCGATCACCAGACTCGCGACGATTCTGGATGCTGCAACCCGTGAGGGTATGCTGACCAAGAACCCAGCAGCGCTGATTGAGCTGCCAAAGCGCTCGAGGAAAGAAATCGACCCGTTCACCCTGGCTGAGGCCAACACCATCATCAGGCAGACGTCGGATCTACACAAACAGTGGGCGCCGGTGCTGAATGAAATGGGGATCAGACGTCGCCCCCCATACAACTGCCGCCACACCTATGCGACAATGTGCGCAATGTCCGGCCTCAATCCCGCATTTATTGCCCAACAGCTGGGTCACAGCGTTCAAAAGCTGCTGTCGACGTATGCCCGTTGGCTCAACTCAAGCTCCGATTGGAGCGAGCTGGAAAAACTCAAGATTGGTATCAAATCGGTATCAGCTGAAAAGCCAGCCCCGTAAGTGACTGATAGGTAAGCCCTTTGATCTCCACCGCTAACATCACCATGCAATTCGGCGCCAAGCCGCTGTTCGAAAACGTTTCGGTCAAATTCAACAACGGTAACCGCTACGGCCTGATCGGCGCCAACGGTTGCGGCAAGTCGACCTTCATGAAGATCCTCGGCGGTGACCTCGAGTCGTCCGGTGGCCAGGTGATGCTCGAGCCGAACACCCGCCTGGGCAAACTGCGCCAGGATCAGTTCGCCTACGAAGACTTCACCGTGATCGACACGGTGATCATGGGCCATGAGCAACTGTTCAAGGTCAAGGCCGAGCGTGACCGCATCTACTCGCTGCCGGAAATGAGCGAAGAAGACGGCATGGCCGTCGCCGAACTGGAAACCGAGTTCGCCGAGATGGACGGCTACACCGCCGACTCGCGCGCCGGTGAGCTGCTGCTTGGCCTGGGTATCCCGCTGGAGCAGCACAACGGCCCGATGAGCGAAGTCGCACCGGGCTGGAAGCTGCGCGTATTGCTGGCCCAGGCGCTGTTCTCGGACCCGGACGTGCTGCTGCTCGACGAGCCGACCAACCACCTGGACATCAACACCATTCGCTGGCTTGAAACGATCCTCACGGCGCGTAACAGCACCATGATCATCATTTCCCACGACCGGCACTTCCTCAATAGCGTCTGCACCCACATGGCTGACCTGGACTACGGTGAGCTGCGCCTGTTCCCTGGCAACTATGACGAGTACATGACTGCAGCGACGCAATCGCGCGAGCAGCTGCTGTCGGACAACGCCAAGAAGAAAGCCCAGATCGCCGAGCTGCAGACCTTCGTCAGCCGCTTCTCGGCCAACGCCTCGAAAGCCAAGCAGGCTACGTCGCGGGCCAAGCAGATCGACAAGATCCAGCTGGCCGAAGTCAAGCCGTCGAGCCGGGTCAGCCCGTTCATCCGCTTTGAGCAGAACAAGAAGCTGCACCGTCAGGCCGTGACCATCGAGAAGATGGCCAAGGCGTTCGACAACAAGGTGCTGTTCAAGGACTTCAGCTTCACCGTCGAAGCCGGCGAACGTGTTGCCATCATCGGCCCCAACGGCATCGGCAAGACCACCTTGCTGCGTACCCTGGTCGGTGAACTGCAGCCAGACGCAGGTGCGGTGAAGTGGACCGACAGCGCCGAGGTGGGTTACTACGCGCAGGACCACGCCCACGACTTCGAAGATGACGTCAGCCTGTTCGACTGGATGGGTCAGTGGACCCAGGGCGAGCAGATGATCCGTGGCACCCTGGGCCGGATGCTGTTCTCCAACGACGAGATCCTCAAGTCGGTCAAGGTCATCTCCGGTGGTGAGCAAGGCCGCATGCTGTTCGGCAAGCTGATCCTGCAAAAGCCCAACGTACTGGTGATGGACGAACCGACCAACCACCTGGACATGGAATCGATCGAAGCGCTCAACCTGGCGCTGGAAAACTACCCGGGCACGCTGTTGTTCGTCAGCCATGACCGTGAGTTCGTGTCGTCGCTGGCCACTCGCATCCTCGAGCTGACGCCAGAAGGCGTAGTCGACTTCAGCGGTACCTACGACGACTACCTGCGTAGCCAGGGCGTCGTGGTCTGATCTGTCGCTGACAGGTTGAACCCAGTGCGGGGCAAGCCTGCGCTCATGTGAACCGAGGCATTCGGTCATGTGGGCGCGGGCTTGCCCCGTCGTCGTTTACAGGGCCACGCCAATCCACGCCGTAGTACTGGCAATTCGTTAGCCTGCTTTCATTTCCCTCGCGCAACCGCCATGATGGGGCACGCCCCACCGCCCGCCAGCGAACGAGCCCATGACTGCACAAGTGCCCTCCCCTGATCAAGGCTTTGCCATCACCCGCCAGATTCTTGCGATCGTTTTCTACACCTTCATTACCTTTCTCTGCATCGGCCTGCCGATCGCGGTGCTGCCCGGCCACGTGCATGACCAACTCGGCTATGGCGCGGTAATCGCCGGGGTGACCATTGGCCTGCAATACCTGACCACGCTGCTCAGCCGCCCGTTTGCCGGGCGGGTGGCGGATAGCCTGGGCGGCAAGCGTGCAATTGGCTACGGGCTGTTGGCGATCATCGGTTGCGGAGTGCTGACGCTGTTCTCGGCCTGGACATTGGCTTGGCCGCAAGCAAGCCTGGCGCTGCTGCTCTGCGGCCGCGTGCTGCTCGGGCTGGCGCAAGGCCTGATCGGTGTAGCGACCTTGAGCTGGGGCATCAATCAGGTCGGTGCCGAGCACACCGCACGGGTGATCTCCTGGAATGGCATTGCCTCGTATGGTGCCATTGCGATAGGTGCACCCGTCGGCGTGCTGCTGGTGGCTGGGCTTAACTTCAGCGTGCTCGGCCCGTTGCTGGTGATCCTCGCAGTGGTTGGCCTGTTCGCCCTGCGTCAACGACCCGATGTGGTGGTAGTGCGTGGCGAGCGCCTTGGCTTCTGGTCAGCGTTCGTGCGCGTGGCGCCGTGCGGCACGAGCCTGATGCTGGCGTCGATCGGCTACGGCACGCTGACCACCTTCGTCACCTTGTACTACCTCGAACGCGGCTGGACCGGCGCTGCGCTGTGCCTGAGCGCCTTTGGTGTGTGCTTCATCATTTCGCGCTTGTTGTTCGTCAACGCGGTCAACCGCTTTGGTGGTTATACGGTGGCGATAACCTGCATGGCGACCGAAGTGGTCGGCTTGACGTTGCTGTGGCTGGCCCCCTCACCGGGGTTTGCTCTGCTTGGCGCTGGCCTGACCGGCTTTGGCCTGTCGCTGGTGTACCCGGCGCTTGGCGTCGAAGCGATCAAGCATGTGCCACCGAGCAGCCGTGGTGCCGGCCTGGGCGCCTATGCGGTGTTCTTCGATTTGGCGCTGGCCATTGCCGGCCCGGTAATGGGCGCGGTCGCCGTGCATCTAGGTTACGCCTCGATCTTTTGCGTAACCGCCCTGCTGGCGCTCTCAGGAGTAGGCCTGACGCTACTGCTGGCGCGGCGAAATCAGCGCGGCTGAGCGTTCTGCCGGCTCTGGCGCACCCAGCGCCTGGGTGAAGAAATCAGCCGTTTCACGCTGCAACGAGCGGTGGATCTGGCGCCGGTCGATACCGGCAGCGTCCTGGCAGAGCACCGGCATGCGTGCATGTTGCTCGTCATCGCAAGGCGCCATGAATACGAAATGCCCGGCGCCGGCCAGCAGGCGGTAATCGGGTGTCACCGGCAACTTCCGCGCCAGCGCATCGGCGTTGTGCTCCAGCGCGAGCAACTGATCGTTGTCGCCGCTGTACATCAATACCGGCAGGTGGACGTTGCTCAAAGCATGCCTACCAAACATCAGGCTAAGCGGCGCCATCAACACCACAGCGCCGACGCGCGGGTCGGCATGGGGCGCCAGCTCATTGCGGTCGGCAATCAGCACACCATGGGTTTTACAGGCATCGGCGTCGGTCGGCCGTTCCTGGCAATAGCGCTGCAGACGCTCCAGATCAGGCTGCGCACCGGACAGGATCAGCGCGGTCTCGCCACCTGCCGAATAGCCGATCACGCCGACCTTGCCGTCGTCCAGATAGGGACCCAGCAACGCATCTGCCCGGGCGGCAGTGATCGCCGCGCTGACCTGCAGCGGGCGCCCGTACAGATTGCTCAGGGTACCCAGCCGGCTCGGATCACGGGCGTTGTCACCAGGGTGGGTCAAGGCGATGACCACAAAGCCCTGGCGGGCAAGGCCTGTGGCCAGGTCATGCAGCGCCAGTGGACTCCCGGTATTGCCGTGGGAAATGACCAACAGCGGAAAATGCCCAAGCGCCACCGGCGCTTCCTCGGCAGCGCGCAGCTGATAGCCGTCGATACGCAGACTGTGGGTCGCGCCACTGGCAGGATAGAAAGCCAAGGCGTGCATGGGCCGCGCATCCACCGGATCGGTGAGTTGCAGAGCGTGCAGGCCAGCGACCCAAGGCGCGGCATTCGCATGGCCAATCAGGCTGGTGAGCACTACCAGCGCGGCAATCGTTCGTGAGAGGTAGGTCACCGGCGTCTCCCCCGCAGATGGGCGGATGACATCAGCTTAAGGCCCTATGGCTCAGGGCAGATGAAAACTGGATGAAACACACAACGATTGCGGGCAGATGACAGCAAAATTCGCCGCCACCTGCCCGCTTCTAGCTGGTTGAACCGTGATCAGGCGGCTGCGAACAGCTCGCCGGCGATCTGCGCCTGGGCAGCATCGATGGCTGCAGTGCGCTGCTCAGGGCCATAAGCCAGACCGTGAGCGCGGACGATTTCCAGATCGGTGACACCGATAAAGCCCAGGAACACCTTGAGGAAATCTTCATGACCAGCGCCAGTGGCCTGGCCGGCGTGCAGGCCGCCAGCAGTCGACACCAGGATCACCTTCTTGTTGCCGCACAGGCCTTCTGGGCCGGCCTCGGTGTAGCGGAAAGTCTTGCCGGCTACCGCAACGCGATCGATCCAGGCCTTGAGCTGGGTCGGCACGCTGAAGTTGTACATCGGCGCACCGATCACTACCGCGTCGGCAGCGAGGAATTCGTCCAGGGTTTCCTGGCTCAGCTTGGCCTCGAACGCCTGGGCGGCATCACGCGCTTCTTCAGCGGTGCCTGCAGCCAACAGGGTGGCAGCCGAGAAATGGCTGATGGCGTCGGCAGCGAGGTCGCGGTACACCACTTCGATGCTGGCGTCGGCAGCCTGCCAGGCCTGGACCACTTCGCGGCTGAGCTGGCGGGAAGCGGAATTGTCGCCGAGGATGCTCGAATCGATGTGCAACAGTTTCATGGGGACTCTCCAGGATTGGCGACCGCGATAGGAGCGATCTCGATGGAGAGAATCCTATAGAGCTATCGAATAGATGATTAGTAGCTAAGAATGCACTAGATTGTCCCATCGGTAGAACAATGGGCTACGTGAATGCAAGATCTTAACGACCTGTTTTATTTCGCCAGGGTGGTCGAAGCCGGTGGCTTTGCCGCCGCCGGGCGCCAGCTGGGGATACCCAAGTCACGCCTGTCGCGGCGCATCGCCGAGCTGGAAGAGCGCCTCGGCACGCGCCTGCTGCAACGCACCACCCGCCAGCTGAAGCTGACGGCGATCGGCGAACGTTACCTGCAGCACTGCCAGGCCATGCTGCTCGAGGCGCAGATGGCCGACGAAGCGGTCGCAAGCATGACCAGCGAACCGCGCGGGCGTCTACGAGTGTCGTGCCCGGTAGCGTTGGCTCATACGTTCCTGCCGGAGGTGATCAATCGCTTTCTGCTGGCATACCCGCTGGTGCAGCTCGACATGGTCCTGCTCAATCGCCGCGTGGACCTGATTGGCGAGGGCATCGACGTCGCCATGCGAGTACGCGATCTGGGCGATGAAGACCCTGCCCTGGCTACCCGACGTCTGCGTCAGGCACAGATGCATCTGGTGGCCGCCCCAGGGTTCGCCGAAGGCCTGACCGAGCCGGCGCAGTTGGCGACGCTGCCGGTCCTCGGCGCGACCGAAGCGGACCGGCTGGTGCACATCCGCCTGCTCGGGCCCAATGGCCGTGAGCAGGAGCTGGCGCTGGAGCCACGGCTGGCGATTGATGACTTCATCCTGCGCAAGGCTGCGGTGCTCGCCGGGTTGGGCTTCACACTCCTGCCAAGTCTGTACTGTGAAGAAGAGCTGGAGCGTGGCGAGCTGGTCAGGCTGCTCCCGGAATGGTCGCTGCCTGGCGCTTGGCTGCAGGCAGTTTACCCGCACCGGCGCGGCATGCTGCCCGCGGTGCGTGTGTGGATTGATCACCTGGCAGCAGCCTTTGAGGCCTGTGGAGAGCGGTATGTCTGAAGCACGCATGAACCCCGAACAAGCAGCAGCCTTCTGCCTGGGTTTACCGGGCGCGCGAGAAGATTACAAATGGGGCGGTATCCGGGTGTTTTCGGTGGCCGGCAACAAGATGTTCGCGGTGCTTGATCTGGGCGGTGCCGGGCTGTCGTTCAAGGTCGCCGATGAGCTGTTTCTCGGCTACGTCGACCGTCCGGGGGTGAAGCCTGCGCCCTATCTGGCCCGTGCCCGCTGGATCAGCGTGGCAGCGCCCTATGCGATGGGGCGCGAGGAGCTGGCTGACTTGCTGCAGCGCTCGCACCAGCTGGTGGTGCACAAGCTGCCAAAACGGCTGCAAGCGGGTTTGTTGCTTTGAGCGGCAACGCTGCCGCTTATATAGGCAGCAGCGCCAGCCAACGCCCACCCAGCAGCACCTGATCCAGCCAGAACAGCTGGTGCAACGCAACGATGGCCCAGAACGTCAGCTGAAACGACAACTTGCGCGTCTTATGCCGGAAAAGCTGCTGCGCCAGCAACGCTCCGGGCCAGCCGCCCAGCAGCTCGCTGGCATGCAGGACCTTTTCTGGCGTGCGCCAGGCCTGGTTGCGAGCCTGTTGTTTATCCTGCCAATACAGCAACAGGCTGATCAGGCTCACACACGGATACAGCGCCAAGGGCAGCCATGACTGCCCGTTCCAGGCCATCTGCGCGGCGCCGAGTCCCGGCAGCAAACACAACCCAGCCAATGCCAGCAGCTTCACGCGCAGGTTGCGCACGCCCTCGCCCTGGGCGTGGCCGCGCGGGCGTGAGGTTGCCGGTTGCGGGCGGGCCATATCAGCCTTGCGCCGTTGCCCAGTCGATCAGGCCAAACTGCCAGGTCGCCAGGATCAGCAGGCCGAACACGATGCGGTACCAGGCAAACACCGCATAACTGTGGTTGGCGATGAACTTGAGCAGCCCACGCACGGCAATCATGGCGAAGATGAACGACACCACAAAGCCAATGGCAAACACCGGCAAGTCGGTGGGCTGGAACAGGTCGCGGTACTTGTAACCGGAGTACACCGCAGCGCCGACCATGGTTGGCATGGCCAGGAAGAACGAGAACTCGGTAGCTGCCTTGCGCGACAGGCCAAACAGCAGGCCGCCAATGATGGTCGAACCAGAGCGCGAAGTGCCGGGGATCATCGCCAGGCACTGCACCAGGCCGATTTTCAAGGCGTGGGTCCAGTTCATCTGGTCGACGTGCTCGACTTCGATGCGGTGGTCGCGGCGCTCGGCCCAGAGCATGATCACCCCGCCGACGACCAGGGCCGCAGCCACGGTGATCGGGTTGAACAGGTGATGGTGGATGAAGTCGGCGAACAGCACCCCAAGCACCACTGCCGGCAGGAACGCTACCAGCAGGTTGAGGGTAAAGTGCCGTGCGCTCGGCTCACTGCGCAGCCCCAGCACCACCTCGATGATCTTGCGGCGAAACTCCCACACCACCGCCAGGATTGCACCGAGCTGGATGATGATGTTGAAGGCCATCGCCCGCTCGCCGCCAAAGTCGATCAGATCCGCGACAATGATCTGGTGGCCGGTACTGGAAATCGGCAGAAACTCGGTCAGTCCCTCGACGATGCCTAAGATGATTGCCTGAAAGGCACTCCAAAAATCCATTGTTCCCCCGCTGTGGCACTGCTGACTGCAGCGCCGTTGTTCTTGATTTACTGATAGTGGCCGCGTCGCGGCCCGGCAGTTTTACAGCGACTGTTGGTCGCTACGCCAGTCGAAAAGTTCGAGATGCCTAAAGGTTTCATCTTGAGCGGCCGAGATGCTAACAGACGAGCCTGTTTTAGGCTTGCCTGGATCCACCATGAAATGCCGCGCCAGGCACTTGGCCTTTGGTCGAGTACGGTTCGCAGGCCACACATGCTTGGATGCCCCTGAATAACAAGAACAATCCGGGAGTGCCCTGTTATGAAGACCTTGAGGTCGATGTCGATTAGCCGTCGTTTGTGGCTGATCCTGCTGGTGGCAGTGGCAATGCTGGTGGTGCTGGGCCTGGTGATGCTGCGCCAGATCCATGGTGACCTGTATCGGGCCAAGGCTGAAAAGACCGAACACGTGGTACAGACCGCAGCCGGGGTGCTGGCCTACTACCAAGGGCTTGAGGCCGCAGGCACGCTCAGCCGTGACGCCGCGCAGCAACAGGCGCTGCAAGTGGTGCGCGGCCTGCGTTACGACGTGCAGGACTATTTCTGGATCAACGACCTCGGCCCGCGGATGATCATGCACCCGGTCAACCCCAAGCTCGATGGCCAAGACCTGTCGGCCATTCGCGACCCGGACGGGTTTGCCCTGTTCAACGAGATGGTCACCGTGGCTCGCAGTCAGGGCGCCGGGCAGATCGACTATCGCTGGCCCAAGCCCGGCGCCAGCGAGCCGGTGGCGAAAACCTCCTATATCCAGCTGTTCAAGCCGTGGGGCTGGATCATCGGCTCCGGCGTCTATGTCGATGACGTGCAAGCCGAGTTCGCCCGCCAGGTACGCGATGCCTGCCTGATCGGCCTGGGCATCGCCTTGCTGATGGCGCTGCTGGTGATGCTCATCGCGCGCAGCATTGCCCGTCCGTTGCAGCAGGCCGTACAGGCGATGGGCACCATTGCCAGCGGCGAAAGCGACCTGACCCAGCGCCTGGATACCCATGGCAAGGATGAAGTCACCTACCTGGGCGAGCACTTCAACCGCTTCAACGGCAAGTTGCAGGGGGTGATTGGCCAATTGCAGGGTGCCGCCCATGCCCTTGCCCAGTCTGCCGGCCAGGTCGGCGACAACGCCGGGCAAGCGCAACTGCGCAGCACCCAGCAATCGCTGCAGATGGACCAGGTGGCCACCGCAGTCAACGAAGTCACCTATGCCGTGCAGGATGTGGCCAAGAACGCCGAACAGGCCGCCAGCGAAATGCGCGCCGCGCAAGCGCAGGTCAGCCATGGCCAGCAGGCGATCCACGGTAGCCTGGCGCAGATCGACCGCCTTTCGCTGACCATCGACGAGGCCGTTCAGGTGATTCGCCAACTGGCCGGGCACAGCACCAAGATCGGCGGTGTACTGGAGGTGATCCGCTCGATTGCCGAGCAGACCAACCTGCTGGCCCTCAACGCTGCCATCGAAGCAGCGCGGGCCGGCGAGCAAGGCCGCGGCTTTGCCGTCGTGGCGGACGAAGTACGCTTGCTGGCGCAACGTTCGGCGCAGTCGACCGCTGAAATCCAGACCATGATCGAGCACCTGCAAGGCCAGTCCGAGGCTGCGGTGAAAGCCATCGATACCTCCAGCGAGGCCTCCCGCCAGACTGTCGCACAGGCCCGCGAAGCCGGTTCCAGCCTGGATGCGATCAGCCAGGTGCTGAACAACCTGACTGCGCTCAACGCCTCGATTGCCAGTGCCACCCTGCAGCAATCGCACGTGGTCGAGGAGATCAACCGCAATGTCACCGACACTGCCGGGCTGTCGCTGGAAACCGCCGAGGCGGCCCGCCAGTCAAGCGCTGCCGGCCTCGCCCTGGGCCAGTTGAGCGAAGAACTGGAACAACTGCTGCGCCAGTTCCGCGTCTGATGCCTACAGCCACTGGATCAGCTCTTGCTGCCTGATCCAGTGGCCTTACGCAGACAGCTACACCTACCCCGTCCCACAGGCTACAATCGCGCCCTTCCCCTGCCCCAAGGATCGCCGATGTCCGGCCTGGAACTCTTCGCCGCCGCCCTCGGCGTCATCGCCGTATGGCTCACGGTCAAGCAGAACCCCTGGTGCTGGCCGATCGGGCTGGTGATGGTGGTGCTGTACAGCTGGGTCTTCTATGAAGTGAAACTGTACTCGGACATGCTCCTGCAACTGATCTACGCCGTGTTGCAGCTGTATGGCTGGTGGCAGTGGACTCGCCCTGGCCACCGCGAAGACGCCCGCCAGGTCTCGCGCCTGCAGACCACACCGATGCTGACCGGGCTGGGCCTGGGCCTGCTGGCCAGCCTGGCACTGGGCGCGGCGATGGCGCACTGGACCGATGCCGCGCAGCCCTGGCTGGACGCAGCGCTGACCGGCTTCAGCCTGGTGGCACAGTTGTGGATGGCGCAGAAGCGCCTGCAGTGCTGGACTTTGTGGATCGTACTGGACGTGATCTTCGTCGGCTTGTTCCTGTACAAAGGCCTCTACCTGACTGCCGCGCTGTATGCACTGTTCACGCTGATCGCCGTACGCGGCTGGTTCGAGTGGCGGCGCGACCCTGCCCTGGTGCAGGCATGAAGGTACTGGTGCTGTGCGGTCCGGAGTCCAGTGGCAAGAGCTGGCTCAGTGGCGAAATCCAGGCACACTTCGGCGGCGAACTGGTGGGCGAGTACGTCCGCCACTTCATTGACGAGCAGGGCCGGGATACATGCTTCGCCGACATCCCGGCCATTGCCCATGGGCAGCTGGCCTGGGAGGACAGCGCGCGGGCCCGCCAGCCTGATCTGTTGATCCTCGATACCCACCTGCTGAGCAACATGCTCTGGAGCAAGGCTCTGTTCGGCGATTGCCCGCCTGATATCGAACAGGCGCTGTTGGCGCGGCGCTACGACCTGCACCTGCTGCTCGACCCGGCCGGGGCCGACTGGGTCGCCGATGGTCAGCGTTGCCAGCCGGACCTGCACGAGCGTCAGGCCTTTTTTGCAGACAGCCTGGACTGGCTGCAACGCCACCAGCAACCGGTGCAAATCATCGGCGGCAGCTGGCCGCAACGCAGCGCTGCGGTTTTAGCTGCAGTCCAGCGCCTGCTTGATGGCAAATCGCCGGCCTGCGCTACCGAGTGTTAACTCGCTGACACACCGAACTGGGTCCAAGTCCCTGTGTTTACGTGCCCTGCGGCGCAAACAGCGGTGCTGTCACGCTGGTGATACAGCTTCGACCAAACGCCGTTCAGGTATGGCCAGAGCCGATGCGTCGCTTGTTTGCCCGGGAAACTGTGTCAGTGCTGAAACAGCTGCTGCGATGCGTAAACAGCATGTGGCCGTAGCTGACTGATTCCCAAGCAATTAGTAAAAGCGGCACGGCTCCTGCTCTCCTCCTTCGCAACGCTGATCAGGGCCAGCGATCCGAAGAAGGAATTGCCACCGTGGCGACACTCGATAAAGGCACCTTTCACCTGTTACTGGCAGGTTGCGCACTGGGGGCAAGCCTGGCGCTGCCGGCCCAGGCCGACAATGGGCTGATCGTCATCACCCGCGACGTGCAGACGCGCAATGCAGTGCGAGCACCGCTGATCCCCGACCCGAGCCCAGTCACCGTCAACACCAACCCTTCCGCGCAGATTCTCAGGCAAACCAACGAGCTCAGCGATGGCGACTTCGCCTCGATCAGCAGCGGCGCGGGCATCAGTTCGCTGATCACCCAGCAGACCACCAACCTGGGCGGCAACATCAGCACCCAGAACCAACTGCCGAACCTGGCCGGCGGGCGTTCCACAGGCTCGGGCAGCGGCATCGCCAACATGGTCAACTCCAACGTGCAGCAAGGCCTCGGCGTACTGAAAAGCATCGGCGGGGGCCAATGACATGAAGCGCTCATTGCTGATGCTGGCCACGCTCCTCACAGCCCCTGCGTTCGCCCAGTCACCCATCGTCAACAACGCCAGCATCGACAGCTCCGGCGCCCAGTACCAGGGCAACATGGCGGTCAACCAGGCTGCGGGTGATTTTTCCCAGCAAGCCAACGCCCGCGCCCTTGCCAATGGCCACGGCGCCAGCGCCACCACGCAGATCCGCCAGCGCCTGCACACCACGGTAGACGCCAACATGGACGCCACTGCCAGCATTCAAGGCAACGCCTTTACCAACGGCAACGGTGTTCTGGGGGTAAACCAGAGCAGCGGCGCCAGCAACCAGCAAGCCAATGCGCTGCGCATCAGCATCAGTGACCAGCCGCAAAGCATCGACGACAGCGTCCTCATGCAACAGAACGTGGCGCTGCTCAATAACTCCGATCCAGCTGACCCGAACCTTGGCAGTCGCCAGGTCACTACCGGTAACCAGGCATTCACCGGCAGCCGTGGGGTCATTCAGTTGAATCAGAGCGCCGGGGTAGGAAATCGAACGGCCAACACCCTGAGCGTCCGGGTCGTGGACTGACCCAAACAGGTAAGAACAACACTTAACCTAAAATAAGTACGGAGAATCACCATGAAACCTTCGATGGCAATCAAGCCTCTGGTTTTCGCAATTGCTGCGATCATGGCTGTAGCTGTACAAGCTGATGATCGGCGTGGCAACGGGCATGGCAATGGCAACAACAACCAGCCCCGCACGACCATCATCCCTATTAGCGCAACTGCCAATGCAATCGACCGCCAAAGCAGTACAGGCAACACGATTCACAATGAAGGCACCATCAACGAAGCCGAAATGAGCAGCTCCGGCTCCGGCGCCAGCGGCAACGTCGGCGTCAACGTTGCGGCCGGTAACGGCAACCAACAGGATAACGCCGCGGCCATCGCCAACGCTGCTTCTGATTCCAGCCTGGACAACAGCTTCGTGTTCGGCACCGCCACCGCAACTGCCGACGTCAAGCAATACAGCAACAACAACAAGGTCAACAACTGGTCGACCCAGAGCTCCGCGGTGATGTCCGGTTCGGCATCTGGCACCAGCGGCAACGTCGGTATCAACATTGCCGGCGGCGACCTCAACCAACAGAAAAACACCATGGCGATCGCCAATACCAACTCGCCTATCGGTAACTCGGTCGCCACTGCCCGCGCCGATCAAAACGGCCCAGGGCTAACCGTCAACAACCGTGCAGATCGCAGCTACACCGTCGAAACGCTGAGCTTCACCACCTCCTCCAGCGGCTCCTCGTCACGCGAAGGCACCTTCAATTCGACCGACGACCGGAGTTCCTCGTCGAGCCTCAACCTGAGCGGCTCCAACGCCGCCGCGTCGAGCGGCTCGCACAGCTCCAGCGCCAGCGGATCGAACAGCTGGTCAGCCAGCGGCTCGGGCAGCGCCAACGCCAGTGGCTCCAACAATGCCAATGTCAATGGCTCGGCCAGCGGCAACGCCAACAGCAGCAGCTCGGCTTCGCTGAGCGCAACGCTTGCCGCCGCAGCCGACGCAGCGCGTTCGGTGACCTTCACCAACGGCGACCGTGAACGCACCCGCAGCGAAACCGCCAGCGGCTCGCTCAACGCCTCGCTGGACGCTTCGGTCGATACCTCGCACCAGACCAGCTACGATTCTTCGTTCGAAAAATCCTTCGGCTCTTCGTATGACAAGTCGCGTGACTACTCCTACGACAAAGCGCGCGATTCTTCCTACGATAAATCCCGCGAGTCTTCCTACGAGAACGCTTCTGCTTCTGCCTATGAAAAATCAGTCGAGGCGGCTTCCGAGTCTTCCAACGACATTTCCAAAAGCTACAGCGAAGCCAACTCGTATGACCTGAGCAACACTGTTTCCTTCCAGGTCCTGACTCCTACCGGCTGGGCCAACCCTGTGACCAACACCGCTACCCTGAGCGGTTCGGTCAACGGCGGCAGCGGCAACCTGGGCGTCAACGTCGCATCCGGTGTCGGCAACCAGCAAAGCAACTCGCTGGCGATCTCCAACACCTCGTTCTGAGTGTTGCCTCGAAGGCCCCCTGCCAAGGGGGCCTTTCTCACCCGAAGCAGAAGGCCCGATCATGCGCATTATCGCCCTGGCGTGTTTGCTTTGCCTGGCCAGCCTGAGTGAAGCGGCGCAAATGCCACTTTCCGTGCTGCCCAATGGTGCGGTGGTGTACAAACCCATTCAAAGTGTTCGCGAGCGCAAGTTCGCTGACCTGGTGCAGCAGAAGACCGACTTCAGCTGCGGCGCAGCAGCGTTGGCAACCATTCTGCGCCAGGCCTATTGGCTGGACGTCAACGAAGAACAGATCATCGAGGGCATGCTTGCCCACGCCGATCAGGACATCGTCCGCGTGCAAGGCTTCTCGATGCTGGACATGAAGCGCTATGTGGAAAGCCTGGGCATGCGCGCTCGCGGCTACCGCGTCACCACCGACACCCTCCACAGCATCCGTATCCCGGTCGTGGTGCTGATGGATATCCGCGGTTACAAGCACTTCGTAGTGATGCAGAAGGTCGACAAGGGCTTCGTCTATATCGGCGACCCGGTCCTGGGCCACAAACGCTACAAGACCGAAGATTTCATCAAGGGCTGGAACGGCATCATCTTCGCCATCATTGGCCAGGGCTACGACAAGAGCAATGCCCTGCTCGACCCACCCCAACCTTTGACCGCCAAGAGCCGCGTCAATGGCTTCACCCCGCTGCAAGACGCCGAGTTGATGGACTTCGGCTTTATCCAGAGCGACTTCTTCTAACACTAACAACAGGGGCAGCAAGCTCCGGGAGCACGCGATGAAGATTCCACTGTGGCTGGCACTGACCTGCCTCGCCGCCAGCCTGCCAAGCCATGCCCAGGTACTGCAACCGATCGAACTCAAGGACCAGGAACTGGCCAACCTGCGCGGCCGCTACGTGCTGCCGGGGCGCATTGTCAGCTTTGGCCTGGTCATGAGCAGCACCTGGGAGAACGCCAAAGGCGAGGTGATCGGCGCACGCTCGTCGATGCAGATCCAGCAATCCACCATCAAGCCGCAGTTCTATGTGTCCTTGATTGACGAAAAAGGCACCGGCACAGCTTCGACGCAAGCCCCTGGCACTGGCACCGTGACAGGCGGCAACGGACTCAACAGCACCACCGGCGTCACTCAGGTAGTGCGTGCCGCTGGCGATCACAACACCGCCTACAACGATGTCGACATCAATGTCAGCCGCGGCAACCAGGCTCCTGCCAGCGAACCCCAAGGCCAGGTATTAGCGGCCGGCACGCAGTTGGTCGGCGCCAACGGTGCAGGCTCGTTGAGCGTTTCTTCAAGCGGTTCCGGTATTCAGTTGAACATCGCCGCAGGCAACAACCAGGGCAGTACAGTGCAACGCCTGGCCCAAGGTGGACTGATGCAAAACACCACGTTGCTCGGCGCTGGCAACCAGGTTCGCAACATCACCTCGCTCAATGTCGTGCTGCGTGACAACGTCGCCGGCGCGGGTGCCATGAACGGTAATCTGGACCAGCTCAAAGGCATTCGCACTCTAGGATTCTGATCTACGCTCTGTCTCATCACATGTAGTCAGAAGGGACGGCTAACCCATGCATCGATTGACCACGATCAGAGCTATCGTTTGTCTGAGTAGCCTGACTCCGGCGACATTGCTTTACGCCGCTGCCGACCCTCAGGTCGAAGCGCTCAAACAAGAACTGATCGAGCTCAAACAGCGCTACGAGGCGCAGCAGAATGCGCTGATGGTGCTTGAGCAACGAGTGCGTCAGGTTGAAGCTGCGCCACCGGCCGCGCCACCGCCCAAGCGCCTGACCCGTTCCCCTGCCGAATCGGTCAAGGGTGGCCAGAGCGTGGCCGCCGGAGCGCCAGGTGCATCCGGTAGCTCGTACGGGCAGTCTCTGCAGGACGACTCGGAGCCGGCGCAGAGCGTTTCCAACCTGTATGACGAGGCCAGCGGCTTCTTTGGCCGCGGCAAGTTCAGTGTCGAAACCGGCATCACCTACACCCACTACGACACCCGCGCACTGACCCTCAATGGTTTCCTCGCGCTGGACTCGATCTTCCTCGGCAACATCAACCTGGACCGGATCAAGGCCGACAACTGGACCCTCGACCTGACGGCGCGCTACAACCTCGATCAGCGCTGGCAGTTCGATATAAACGTGCCTGTGGTGTACCGCGAGTCGACCTACTCTTCAGGCGGCGCTGGCGGAGCCGGCCCCGTCACCTCGGATGCCACCGTGACGCGCGACCCGACCATAGGTGATGTCAACGTCGGCGTTGCCTACAAATTCCTCGATGAATCGGAAGATTGGCCGGACGCGGTATTCACCCTGCGAGTCAAAGCCCCGACCGGCAAGGATCCGTACGGCATCAAGCTGGTCAACGACCCCACCAACGACAACCTGTCGGTGCCCGAAAGCCTGCCGACCGGCAACGGCGTATGGGCGATCACGCCGGGCATCTCGCTGGTCAAGACCTTCGACCCGGCGGTGCTGTTCGGTAGCTTGTCTTACACCTACAACATGGAAGACTCGTTCAGCGACATCAGTGCCCAGGCCAACAGCAAGGTGCCGGGCGACGTCAAACTGGGCAACTCGTGGCAGATCGGTGCCGGTATCGCCTTTGCCCTGAACGAGAAGATGAGTATGTCCTTCTCGGTGTCGGACCAGTTTGCCAGCAAGAGCAAGATCAAGCCTGACGGTGGCGACTGGCAGTCGATCAGCAACAGCGACTACAACGCTGCCAACTTCAACATCGGCATGACCCTGGCTGCGACCGACAACCTGACCATCGTGCCAAACCTGTCGATCGGCCTGACCGACGACTCGCCAGACTTTTCCTTCAGCTTGAAATTCCCTTACTACTTCTGATCCGGCAAGCACACGCGGGCGCTTCGGCGACCCGCGTTTTGGTTACTTGCCTTGTCCAATCCGGCCTCGCCGAGCTACGCCTGTTATCATCCAACAGATTTGTGTGACTGTTTGATGGCAGGAAGGACGCTTTGGTGAAAATTATACTCGGCCACCCCCGCGCACGGTTGTGGGCGCTGACCGTACTGGTCTTGCTGATCCCCTTGGGCGTGCGCGCTTTGTTGGGCTGGTCCAACCCATTTGGTTACTTATCCGATCTGGCCATTGGCAGCTTGCTGATGCTGGCTCTGCACCGCTGCGCCTGGTGGCTGGTGATGCCCGTATTGATCGCCTGGGCAGCGCTGCTGGTGGCCTCGGCGGAGCTGGTCAGCGCGGTAGGCAGGCTGCCGGCCAGCGCCGACCTGAACTATCTGTTCGACCCCCAATTCATGGAAAACTCCACCGGTGGCGCCCTCGCCCACGCCTGGCTGCCCTGGGTGTTGCTGGCAGCCGTAGTGGCCTGGCTGGCGAGCATCTGGCTGACGCGCGGCGCCGTGCCGCAGGCATTGCCGCGCAAAGCCTGGGCACTGCCAGTACTGTTGCTTGGCACGCACTGGGCCGGCCAGCACCTGCTACCGTCCGACGCTGACCAGTGGCGCCAATTCAACCTGCCCCACCAGTTGCTTTCGGCAGGCGCGGGTGATCTGCAGCGCAAGGCAAACAAGCACTTTGGCGACAATCTGCCGGTCCCGGTGCTGGAAAGCGCCGGTCTGACCCAGTCCGACCTCAACGCGCCGCGGCTGCTCGATGGCCCTGGCAGCGCCCGCAACGTCCTGGTGATCACCCTGGAGGGGATTCCCGGCGCTTACGTGCGCGCCAACCGCAAGGCCTTGCACAGCCGTTTTGACGAGGAGCTGATGCCCAACCTCAGCCGCTGGGCCGAGCGTGGCATGAACACTCCGGATTACGTTCTGCACACCCACCAGACCATCCGCGGGCTATACGCGATGCTCTGCGGCGACTATGACAAGCTCGCCAACGGCACCCCCAAGGGTGTCGAACTGCTGACCCAGGAGCAACGCAACCAGGCCTGTCTGCCCGCGCAGTTGCGTCAAGCGGGTTTCAGCACGCATTTTCTGCAGGGCGCCGGACTGCGCTTCATGGCCAAGGACCGGGTCATGCCGCACATTGGCTTCGAAGATGTGCATGGGCTGGAGTGGTTCAGCAACGCCAACTATCTGGAATTCCCCTGGGGCAAGGACGACCGCGCGTTTTTCGAAGGCGCTCACACCTACCTGAGCCAACTGCGCAAACAGAACAAGCCGTGGATGCTCAACCTGCTTACGGTAGGCACTCATCAGCCCTACTCAGCACCTGAGGACTACCTGCAGCGCTTCGACAGCCCGAAGCAGGCGGCAGTGGCGTATCTGGACGATGCGCTGGGCGCGTTTCTCGATACGCTGGAGCGCGAGGGCGTACTCAAGGACACGCTGGTCGTGATTACCTCGGATGAATCCCATGGCATCGACGGTGTGCGCCTGGCTTCCTCCTGGGGCTTCAACCTGACCCTGGCGCCGGAACAGGCCAGCCTGCCACAGATAAAGAACGGCACCTATGGGCATGTCGACCTGACCACGTCGATTCTCGATTACTTCGAATTGCCGATCCCGGCGGCGCTGGGCGGCCGCTCGTTGTTCCGCGAGTACGATAGCGGTCGCGAGATGATCTCGTTCACCAACGGCATGCTGCGCTACCACAACGGCCAAGGCACCTATACCGAGTGTGACTTCCAGCAGCGCTGCCGCAATTACGCCAGCACTGGGTTCATTGCCGACACGGCCAAATACCTCGGCCCGAGCAGCGACGACGTCGGACAGCAATTGGCCGATCTGGCCACCACCCTTGACCGCTCGCTGCTGCAAAGCCCGCTGAACCTGCGCTACCAGTTTGGCGGTACCAACCGCATCGCCTTGGGCAAACACGCCGACAATGACTGGACAGACAACCTCATCGGCGCGCAGTACCTGGAAATGCCCGAAGGTTCGCGCACGCGCATTCGCCTGGAGGTTCGCGCATTGGACCCGGCCCATGTCGCGCACTTGCAGCTCAAGGCCAAGGAGTTCGAACAGGACGTGCAAGTCGGCCTGCCGGAACAAATGGTCGCGACCGCCGACGAGCCCATGGTTCTGGAGTTCGATTTCGATAACCCGAGTGTACGCAAGGCCTTCTCGTTCCACCTGCTGGGCTACGGCGAAGGCGAGATCGAAATCAGCGACTTCAGTGTGATCACCGCCATGCCTGGCGAAGAAGACAACCTCGACGAGCTGGACGGGCACGTCGCCCAGTCCAGCTGACGCTACTGCAACGCTATTGTGCAGCCGCCAGGGAACTCGGCAAAGCGGCGCTGCCTCTACTTGAAAGACGCACTGGTGAAGTTCACCCGAGCGTCTTTACTTGAATAAAAACAATAGCGTCACAGAGGGATGTGCCCCATGAAGATTGTGGTCACCAGTATTCTTGTCGACGATCAGGCCAAGGCTTTGGCTTTCTATCACTACGTATTGGGTTTTGCCCCCAAAGAAGATGTACCCATGGGTCGGCATCGCTGGCTGACCCTGACCTCGCCTGACGTCCCCAACGGCGTCGAATTGCTCCTCGAGCCTGACGACCACCCGGCGGCAAAAGCCTACAAAATCGCCATGCGCCAGGACCAGATCCCCGCCACCTCATTTGCGGTCAAGGATATCCAGGCTGAGTACACCCGCCTCTGCGCAGCCGGTGTCGCCTTCACCAAACCACCTACCGACCTCGGCGCGGTCACCGTCGCCGTGTTCGATGACACCTGCGGCAACCTGATCCAGATCGCTCAGCGCCACTGAGCACCAGCGTCGTCAACGCAAGGAATGACCCATGCGCTACGAATTCAACGAAGTGCTCAACGATCAGATTGATTATTTTTTGCTTGGCGACATCCAGCTGCTCGCCCGTTTCAAGGAAGAAAACGGCCTGCCCGACGACCTTGCCTATGAATTCACCCACACTGACAGCGGGGATCGGGCAGTGCTGGAAGGCGTGGTGCTGCCTCTGGCCGGCATCGAAAACCTGCCCTATACCGTTATCTTCAGCCTTGATGAAGTCAGCGCCGCCCTGCTCCAGCCAGGTAGCCAACTCAAACACCGCCGAGAGGGTTATTGGTTACGGGTGGAAAATCGTGCGGTGATGCTGTTCACCTGGCGGATTCTGCAGCATTTCACCAACAAGACCATGGGCGATCTACTGGCGCGCTATCAAATGCGCAACCGGCCGATCATCGAGCTGGAAAACGGCTGGTACCAGGTTGAGGTACTGGCCGGTGCCGTGCTGCGCGATGGCCTGTATGAGCCCACGTTCGAGTTCATCTTCGAATCTGCTGCGCGGCGCATTGACCGTGCGCCAGTCGACACCGCTTACGCCTTCACGTTACGCGCTGACATAGCCTGAACCGAGGCCCGACGGGAGCCGGCCGAGGCCGCTCCCGCAGGCAGTCCCAGGGCGTCAGGTAATTTCCCGATCCTTGGTTTCGGGCAGGAACAGGATCCCCAACACCGCCGTCATCAGCGCAATGATGATCGGGTACCACAGCCCATAGTAGATATCGCCCGTGGCCGCGACCATGGCGAACGCCACGGTCGGCAGAAAACCACCGAACCAGCCGTTGCCGATGTGATACGGCAGCGACATCGAGGTGTAGCGGATGCGCGCCGGGAACAGCTCGACCAGCCAGGCGGCAATCGGCCCGTAAACCATGGTCACGTAGATCACCAGAATCGTCAGCAGCAACAGCACCATGGGATAGTTGATCTTGTTCGGGTCGGCTTTTTCCGGGTAGCCGGCTTCTTTCAAGGCTGCGCCGAGAGTGGCGGTGAACGCGTCATTGCGGAGTTTGAACTCTGCACTGGCCAGGCTGCTGCCATCAAAACTGGGCACCTGCCGCTCGCCAATCTGGATCTGGGTCAGGCTGCCAGGTTCGGCGTGCTGGTTCTGGTAGGGAATCGCACGCTTGGCCAGCAAGCTCTTGGCCACGTCGCAAGAGCTGGTGAATTTGGCTTTGCCCACCGGATCGAACTGGAACGAACACTGCTCAGGATCGGCAATCACCACCACAGGGTTCTGCGCCTGGGCGACAAACACGTCCGGATTACCGTATTGAGTCAGGGCCTTGAAGATCGGAAAGTAGGTGAACGCCGCAATGATGCAACCGGCCATGATGATTTTCTTGCGGCCGATGCGGTCGGACAGGCTACCGAAGATGATGAAAAACGGGGTGCCGATCAACAACGAGCCAGCAATCAGCAGATTGGCCGTCTGCGGGTCGATCTTCAGGGTCTGCAGCAGGAAGAACAGCGCGTAGAACTGCCCGGTGTACCACACCACCGCCTGCCCCGCAGTGCCGCCAAGCAGCGACATGATCACCACCTTCAGATTATCCCAGCGGGCGAACGATTCGGTCAGCGGTGCTTTGGACTGCTTGCCTTCAGCCTTCATCTTGAGGAATACCGGCGACTCGTTGAGCTGCAGGCGGATGTACACCGAGACAGCCAGCAGCACGATCGACAGCAGAAACGGTATACGCCAACCCCATGCTTCGAACGCCTCGGTACCCAGCGCCGTACGACAGGCAAGGATCACCAGCAGCGAGAGAAACAGGCCCATGGTCGCGGTGGTCTGGATCCAGGCGGTAAAGAAACCCCGCTTGCCCTTGGGTGCGTGCTCAGCAACGTATGTCGCGGCGCCGCCGTACTCACCGCCCAGCGCAAGGCCTTGCAACAGCCGCAAGGTAATCAGAATGACCGGGGCTGCTACACCGATGGTCGCGTAACTGGGCAACAGCCCGACCACTGCGGTAGACACCCCCATGATCACAATGGTGATCAGGAACGTGTGCTTGCGCCCGATCATGTCGCCGAGGCGGCCGAACACGATTGCGCCAAACGGGCGCACGGCAAAGCCTGCAGCAAAGGCCAGCAGCGCGAAGATGAACGACGTGGTTTCGTTGACACCGGCGAAGAAGTGCTTGGCGATGATCGCCGCCAGCGAACCGTAAAGATAGAAGTCGTACCACTCGAAGACTGTGCCCAGGGACGAGGCAAAGATGACCTTGCGCTCCTCCTTGGTAATGCTGTGCTTGGGCGCGCTGCCCGTCGATGTGCTGTTGATCGCCGCCATGGGTTGCCTCCGTCGTGCATGAGTAGGCCGGAGTACTACACAGTCGAGCACCGCACCCTGGCCCTTGGGCTTGTCTTGGATCACGGTTGCGCGAAGCACGACGAAGCAGACCGCCTCGGATCGCAGCAAGGTAAGCTCAAGCATAATCGCCTTTGCCGGGATCGCCAGCCGGCTACAGATGTCGCGCCTGAACTGCGTTATATACCGCCAGGGCCGATCTGCCGTAGGGTTCGATGGCGCTCCAATTCGACAGGAGTGCGACCATGAGCAACCCCCCGTTTCATCACGCGCAAATCGTCCGTAGCCTGCCCACCTGGAGCAAGGAGCTGCACCCTGACCATGTCAAACAGGTGCTCACCCGCGCACGCAAGGACTATCTGGATTCCACGGGCGCACCTTACCCGTGGTACGCCAAGGCCCTGCCCATCGAGCAGGATGCCATTCGCCGGGCAGTTGCTGAGCGCGACCGCAGCCAGCAGATGCTGAAAGCGTTGCTGAGTCCGCTCAAGGGCATCAGTACCTTCTGCCGCCCGCTACTGCAACAGCGGCTTGCGCTCAGCACTTCGGTTGACCAGGCACAGTATGTCTATCAAGCCACGCAGGTCGAGCAACCGACCGTCCCGCCGGGTGGGCCGAGCGTGCCAACCACGCCGTTGCCGGTGATTGCCAAAGGTCAACCACAACTGCGCAGTTTGCTTGAAGCTGCCCTGCACAATTTTGAAGGGCTTGAGGACACCACGCGCCTGAGCCGGCTGCAGAGCAGCGCAGAGCAGATCACTGGCCTGCCGGAACTGAGCCTTGCCGACTTCATCGGGCACTGCCGGGCGCTGGATCTGGGCCAGAAGTTTCAAGATCACTTGAGCAGTGTCTATGACGGCACGCAGGCCAGCCAGATCCGCGATGCCGCGATCAAGGCGCGCCGCGACGAGTTTCGACTGCAGGCACGCATTGCCTCGCTCAAAGGCCTGCTGAGCAGTCAGAACGCCGCCGCAGCGCACGCGCTGAGTGCTGACAACGCCAGCGCCGACCAAGCACTGCAATGCTCGCAGATCCTGCTGCTGGGCGTACCGATCCACGAAGTCATGTTCATCTCTCGGGCGGGAAGTGCCGAGGGCGGCCCGGCCATACTGTACATCCCCGGGACAACAGATCAGATCAGGGAATATGCATCGATCGCAGACAGTTTCACTGCCTTCAAGCAGGCACTGCTCGACCCGCAGGTGCGCAAGCGTTTGCTCGCTTTTGTCCCTCAGAGCCAGCAATCGCAGCTAAAGGTCAAACTCATGCGGGCACTGTACGAGAACAGCGAGGACCACGACGGGCAGGCGCTGGTCCCACGGCGATCGGTTCATCTGGATATCGTCTTCACGCCGTTGCCCAGCCAACCCTGGTCAACCCTCGAAGCGAGGCACGTGGCCAGGCTCAAGAGCGATGCGCGCAGCATTGCCGTGCCCACTGCCGACATCGACGCCAACGTGCGCGAGAAACAACTGCTCCACTGGTTGGACATGGGCATGACGATACTTAACGTAGCCGCCTTCTTCATCCCGGTGCTAAACCCGCTCATGCTTACGCTGGGCGCAGCGCAGATCATGGGCAGTGTTTTCCAGGGCATCAGTGCCTGGGAAGACGGCGACAACGCCGAGGCCATCGCGCAGCTGGAATCGATCCTGCTCAATATTGCGGTCGTCGGCGCAATCGGCGGCGGTGGCGCTGTCCTCAAGGCCTCCGGCTTTATCGACGCAATGCAGAGTATCCGCGTGGGCGATGAAGAACGACTCTGGCATGCAAGCCTGTCCGGCTACGCCAGCGACATCCAGATATCTGCCTTGCAGGCACCCGATCAAGCGGGACTGTATCACCTCGACGGGCAGACCTACGTACGCATCGATCAAGCACTTTATCAAACGGAGCAAGCTGCGGACGATGCCTGGCGGGTACTGCATCCGCAGAATCGCCAGGCGTATTCACCGGCGCTCGAGCGTAGCGCCGGCGGAGCCTGGCGGCTGGCCCACGAATCGCCACTGGAGTGGGATCGCCCGACGTTGCTGCGCCGGCTTGGCCGCTTGGCTGAATCATTGAGTGCGTCCGACCTCGACAGCGCCTGGCGCAGCACGGGGCTTGACGACGGCGTGCTGCAACGCGTGCATGTGGCAGGCGAGAAGATGCCGTCACTGCTCGAAGATGCCCTGGCCCGCCTTGAAGCCGATCGACAAGTCAGCGAGATCATTGATAGCGTACGCTACGCCCGCCCTCTGGCGGCCTCTTACAACTTCGCCCTGCCCGAGCTGGTGCAGCTACCGCGCTGGCCGCAGGATCATGTCATTCAGGTCTTCGAAGGCAGCGAACGCTGGGGTGCGTCGACCTTCTACAGAGCCCAGGCGCAAGCCTTGGGTGAAGTGGTGATCCTGATCAGCCGCAGTGAACTGGAAAACGGCGAGCTGGCCGAGGTCGTTCTGTCGCAGATGGAAGATGCCAGCGTCCTGAGTGACGCCAGCGTGACCGAAACAGAGCGCGCGCAAGCCTTGCAGAACCAGTTGGCCGACAACCTCGAAGCCAGCCGTCAGGACGTGTTCGACAAACTTTACCCCGGTTCTCAGGCACCAGCCACAACTGCGGTCACGCGCCTGCGCGGACAATTTGCCGGCCTGCCCCGAGTGGCTGCCGAAGAAATCGAAGCACACGCCAGCAGCGTCGAACGCCAGCAGATGAATGCTCAATCGGGGCGTATTCCGCTGCGAGTGCTTGAGGAGGCACGCCTGATGCAGGCACGCGCGCGCCTCGATCGGGCGATTCTTGGCCTGTATCGCCCGTTTCTCGCCAACACCGACACCAGCCTGTTGATCGAGGGTCTGCAAGCCCGCCAATCTGAACTGCGTGACACGCAGCTGTTCAGCGCGGCAGCAGCTGACCGTGCCCAGGCTGCCAAGCTGATCGGGCAACAGCCGCTACCCTCGAGCGTGCGTTCACCACTGCGCCTGGCAGACGGGCGGATCGGCTATCCCCTCAGTGGTCGCGGTGTACCACGACCGCGCGGAACCACTCCAGCACGACGACTGCAAGCCCTATACCCAGAGCTGGACAGCAGCCAAATCAACCAGTTACAAGCCGAACTGGCCCAGGGCGACAACCTCGCAGCAGCCATTCAGCAGCTGCAAACCGAGCAGCGGACCCTGCACCATGAACTGGCACGATGGACCAATGCCGCAGCGGACATCCTTGAACGTGACGAGCGCCAGCACTGCGCCGAGGTGTTGAAACGTTCCTGGCGCCGTGAAGGTGGTGCCGAGCGCGACACGTTGACACTTGAACACATTCGCCTGGCCGAGCTGCCGGTACTGACCGCGCGTTTCCCGCACATTCGCTCGTTGAAAATCGACGGTCTGCAGTTGCAACGACTTCACGCCGATTTCTTTGCAAACTTCCCGAAGCTGGAAAAACTGACCTTGATTAGCCATCCGCAACTGCCCGGCGAAGCGATTTTTACCGCGCTGCGTGGGGCTCCGGATCTGATCCAGCTGAAGATTTCCGGCTGCGCCCTGAGTGAACTCTCTACCACTGCACATCAAGTTCTGGGGGCCATGCGTCGCCTGCGCATTCTCGATCTGGGTTATAACCAGCTCACTCTGGATCATGCCCAGATGACCTTTCTGGCCATCCTGCGGCTCGACGCACTGAGACTGAGCAACAACCGCATCGTCCTCGATCAGGCGTTGGCCGAGGCCTTCCAGAATCTGATCAACCTGCAGGCCCTGCATCTGGACTTCAACCCGCTGGGTGTGCCGCCTGACTTGAGCTACATGGCACGTTTGAATCAATTGTCGCTGGGCCACTGTCTGTTGCAGGCCTGGCCACCGGGCTTGACCACCCTCATGAGCCAGCCACAGTACCAGCTGCGCCAGCTGGAACTGTCATTCAATCGGATCCACACCGTACCGGACCTCGCGGCGGTGATGCGCACGCCGTACGCTCGAGACCTGGGTGCGGGCTTGCCGGGGCGAATCTGGCGTTTCAACTATAACAACCTGGAGGCAGAGACACGCTCGCGCTTGCTCAACATCGGTGTCAACGTCTACGAGCACGAGGCAGAGGTGGCGCAGTGGCAAATGTTCTGGCGAGGCAATGCCACGCCGGCACAGGAGCAACTCTGGATCTCACTCTTCGATCATGGCGAGAACACTGAACTGTCCGGGGTGCTGGAACGACTGGTGCAGTCTGCCGAAGCGCGTCGTCAGCCTGAGGCGCTGGCCAAGCGCGTCTGGGCATTGCTCGAGCAAGCTGCGGCAGACAGCGCGCTGCGTCAATCGCTCGACGAGGTCGCCCAGGCGTTCCCGCCAACGTGTGGGGATGCCGGCACGGATGGCTTCAGCGCACTGGAAATCGAAGTACTCACTCACCTTGCCAGCCGCAGTGAAAGCCCTCTGGCAACTCAGTTGCAGCTCTACCGCAAGTTGTTCAGGCGTGCTCAGGTCGACGCGCTGGCCGACCGCATCGCGCTGCGTCGCACCTTGCGCAAGGCCGCGCTGCAAGAAGCCGACCTCACCGGTGACGAGGTCAACCTGCCAGCGCTGGACCCGCTCGACGACGTCAACGCCGCACCGGACTTGGAGCTGCATGCAGGGCTGATCGACGACATCGAGATTCGCCTGGCCTTGCGTCAGCAACTGGCGCCCGTTCTCGACTATCCGGAACCGAGCAGCGGCATGCTGTACGAACAGATAGCGATGCTCAACGCGCAAATCCGCAGCAACGTAGCCAACGAAGTCCGCCGCCTTGATCTGGACACTCAGGCCCGGCACAGCTGGTTGCTGGAGCAACCAGCGTGGGAACATAGCGTGCGCCGGCAAAACGCTGATCAGTTCCTGGCGTTGACCGACTACTGGCGTGCCGGGCTCGACTACATCGACTACTGCCTGGACGAAAGCAACGAGCCGGTCACCCAGCTCTCGGCATCGGTCATCAATACATTGCAGACGGCGCTGGGCCTACCCTTGCTGGACACAAGCGGCAATCTGCTGAGGATCCCGCTGAACTCGGCTCAGTATCAAACCGCGATCGATGCACTGCTACTGGAGCAGAAAGCCGTTGAGCAAGGCTTGTTCGAGAGCATTACCCGGAGCCTGGAAAGCACCACCGCCTGACGCTGCTAACTGCCGCGCAGGTCTTCGAAGAAGGCCTGCCGGCCATCTACCTGGGTAGCCGCCCGCGGCAGTTTTGCGGTTTCGCTGCGAGCCGCTTCGACATGCCAATAGCAGTGTCTGACCGCTCGGGTCATGGCGACATAGGCAAGCCGCTGCACCTCTTCCTTCTGCGCCGTATCAAATGCCTGCGCATCACCGGCGCGGCCTAGCCCAGCCAGACGATAGACCTGATTCTTGTATGGAGAGCTGGTCAGGTACTGACAGTCCCCGAGCATGAATACCGTATCGGCCTGCAGCCCCTTGGCGCTGTGGTAGGTCAGCTGACGCAGTCGACGTTGCGCTGCCGGCACACTCGCATCCATCGCGCATACTCCTTTTATATGCTCTGAAATCAGAAGCTTATCGCTGCTTTTTCGAAACAGTATCATCACTGATTCGCCGCGTTTATAGTGCTCGATCACCGCCTGACCAAGCGCAGCCTCATCCCGCTCAAGCACCTTGACCGGCGACAATGGCAGGCTTGCCGCGGGGCCACTGGCCCGGGCTTTCTTACCGGCGATCGCCGCGGTGCCCTTGACCATGTGCTCTGCCGCATCGATCACGTGCTGCTGACTGCGGTAATTGTCGATAAGCATCACCCGCGTGTTCGCCGGCGACGGAAACGTCTTGCTGAATTCGATGAAGTACTTGGGCGAACTGCCTCGCCAGCCGTAGATCGACTGCCAATCATCACCCACACACATCAGTGATGCATGCTGGGCGTTGCGTGCGACATGCATGGCTGGGCCGCGCCGTCGAATCTCCGCGAGGCTGGCTCGCAACCAGCTGACGATCTGTGGCGAGACATCCTGAAACTCGTCAATCATCAGGTGCGCCAACGGGCGCAGCAATGGATCGGGCAACAGCCGCAGATTTTCTGGGTTGTTCTCGCCAAACAAGGCGAACATGCGGTTGTAGCTCATCACCGGTGGAGACTGCGCCAACAGATGTGACTCCAGCGCTTTCCAGAACAACGCCAGCGCCTCGAAAAACACCGCATCGTTATCGCCAGGAGGGAAACTCATGGCGCTCACGGCGGCGCTGACATCCAGCCCGAGGTTCTCGATAAAGGCGGCGGCGCTGACAAATGCATCGAGCAAAGGCGCCGGGGCAAGCTCGCCATTGACCTTGTACTCAAAGCCCGGACCAGCCACCGCATCACCTGCCAAAGTGGCAGCCAAGCGCTTGGCGCTCGCGTAGTTATCCAGCCAGATCAGTGGCTTATCGCAGAATGCTTGAAACAGGGTGCGCTTCACCGCCCATTCTGCACGGACGGTAAGCTTGGCCCCGGGACGCTGGTACTGGGCGCTTTCGCTTGGATCAAAGCCAAGTACCACCAGGGCGTCCTGCCCAGCCAGGCGGCCGTGCACGTGAAACTGGCTACCGCGGATCTGCACCGTTTCGCGGCAAGGCTCGATGCCCTTGATCGGCCAGGCGCCCGCGCCGAACCACAGATCCTCAATCACATCACACAGTTCTTCATCGCGCTGAGCAGCCAGTTGGGTCACTTGCGCGCGCTTTTGCACATCCGGGTGATCCGGGTCCAACGGTTTGAGCTGCAAGGCCTCGCGACGCAGAGCTGAGATCAGCTCGGCAAAGCGCGGACTGCCCCCAAGCAGGTCGCTGTAGCAGCTGTTCAGTTGTTGGCGCTGGGCATCATTGAGGCGCAGATCGAATGGGTTGCTATCGGCTTCGCTCAGACCCTCGTTGTCATTGCCCAGGTTCTCGAATGCGCGGAGCTGGCCAAAGCCCGGCAGGCTGCGCACCAGCGGCAGGATACGCGAATGAAAAGTACGCACCAGCTCACGGGCTGCAGCGGGCGCCAGGCTGATCTGCCAGTGGTCGAAGACCTGCTGCAGACGCTTGATGAAATCCAGCCGTGACTCGCGGGTAAAGGTCACCACGGTCATCGCATCCAGCTCGTAGCCCAGGTAGTGGCGCAACAACAAGATGCGCAAGACCAGCGAAGTCGACTTGCCAGCGCCTGCGCCCGCCACCACACAGGTCGACGGTGTGTCGCTGAAGATCAGCTTCCACTGCGCGGCGCTGGGCTGTGCAGCTGCGGGCAGACGCTGGGCAACATCAGCCTTGAAACGCTTTTTCAGTTCAGCAGTGACCGGCAAACGCCAGTCGTCGAACAGGTTGTTGTCTTGCCCGGGGCCTGCGCCCTGCTCTGGACGGGTATCACGAATCACCAGTACCTGCCGGCCGGCTTCATAACCCTCGGCGCGGCCCTGCTCAAAGCCCTCGCGCAAGCCATCGACATGGCCACTGCGCTGCCCGGTGGCGTGGCCGAGAAACCACGAGTCGCGGTGCTGCGCTTGCAGCCGGCTCAAGCCTCGGCCCAACAGTCGTGCGGCCAAACGGCGCAACCAGGGCAACTGGGCAGGTGGAATCAGTTGGGCGGGGCTTTGGGGAAGCTCGTGCGACACGGTCACTCCAGTGCGATCAATACATCGGCTTATGGTGGCTGCAACGCGTAAAAATCGCCAGCAATTGCTTGCACATCAGCCTATTAGCCGATGAATCGCATAATTGACTGCAGCTCTATACATCGGCTAAGACGATGGTTTTAAGCCGTTATTTACGCTTATATTCGATTCTTTTTAGCTGCATCATGGCGTCCATCCAACGCTATTCAGGGAGCCGACAGTCATGCTGCACCTCAGACCTTTTGCCAGCCTGGGCCACGCCAATCACGGCTGGCTCGATGCTCATCATCATTTTTCATTCGCTGAATACTACGACCCAACGCGCATGCACTGGGGCAACCTGCGGGTCTGGAATGACGATCTGATCGCCGCCGGCAGCGGCTTCCCGCCGCATCCGCATCGGGACATGGAGATCATCACCTACGTCCGTGAAGGGGCGATCAGCCACGAGGACAGCTTGGGTAACAAGGGCCGTACCGAGGCCGGCGATGTGCAGGTCATGAGTGCTGGCAGCGGCATCGTCCACAGCGAGTACAACCTGGAGAAGGTCGACACGCGGATTTTTCAGATCTGGATCATCCCTGAACGTGTTGGCGCAGCACCGGCCTGGGACGTTCGCCCGTTTCCCAAAGGCGAACGCGGTGAAGGCTTTGTGACCCTGGCCAGCGGTCGCAGCGGCGACGAGCAGAGTTTGCAGATCCGTGCCGACGCAAGATTGGTAGCCGCCACCTTAAGGGCCGGTGAAACCGCACGCTACAGCTTCGATGAAGGCCGCCGGGGCTATCTGGTACCCGCCAAAGGCAGTATCGAGGTCAACGGCGTGCGGGTGGAGACGCGTGATGGTCTGGCCATCGAGCAAGAGCCGGTGCTGACCGTGACGGCGCTGGAAGACAGCGAAATCGTGCTGATCGACGTCGCCTGACCTGCATAGCCAAACGCCTCAGTAGTCGAACCGATCCACCGCCCTGCGCCGCTCGTTGTCATCGCGGCGGTCGTAGGCCGCCGTGGTCTGGATATTGGCATGGTGGGCCAGCTTCTGCGCAATCGACAGATCATGCTCTTCAATGACCCGGGTAATGAACGCCCGGCGAAAATCATGCGGCATGATCTTGACCCCGACCTGCGCGCCGCGCTGGCGAGCGATGTAATAGATCGCATGCTTGGTGATGCGCGCGCGGGTGATGTGATTGCCGCGGCGGATGCGATTGAACAGGAACTCATCATCGGCTTCGCCGACAGGTAGCTGCTCACGGCGCAAGTCCAGCCACGCCTGGAGTTTTTCGAACGCCCAGGCCGGTGCGTACTTGACCAACTGCCGGTTGCCCTTGCCCACTACCTGCAAACTGCGCTCGGTGAAATCGACCTGCGCCAGGTTGATATCCACCGACTCGGACTTGCGCATGCCGGTGCCGTACAGCAGTGCAATGATCGCAGCGTCCCGCACACCTTGCGGCCGCGAGTCGGCGGCGCAGGCATCCATCAGTTCACGAATCAGGCTGCGCCGCAGATTGCGCCCGGGCGGCAGCCGGCTGCCGGTCGCCGGTTTGACCTCACGCATGCGCAGCAGCTGTTCATGCCCTATCAAGCCCTGGCGCCAGGCTTCGTTCATCACCCCACGCACGGCATTGACGTACAGCGAAGAGGTATTGGGCGCGTAACCGTCTGTGCGCAGCGCCGCGACCAGGGCGATGATGTGCCCAGGCTCAAGCCGGTGCCAGGGCACGTCGGCGATATCACAGTCGATGAAGCCGAGCCGGTCGGCGGCGTCCTGCAGAATGTAGCGCATGGTCAGCTGACTGGAAGGCGCCAGCCGGGCGAGATACTGCAACAGGGGGTTTTGCAGAGAATCGGTCAAAACATGGATCCTATTCCTTGAACTTCAAGCTGCAATCAATGCCATCATCTTGATATGCAACAGGTTTGGCCCTTCGAGCTGCCCTGATGGTACCGGAAACACCACGCCGTTGCTGACCAGCAAGTGCCCGTGTGCACCGACGCTTGCGATGTTATGCACCGCGCCAGCCCAAAGCGCTAAAGTAAAGCTCATCGCCCCTGCCAGCGAGGCCCTATGGCACTGCACCGCCTGACCCGCTCTCACCCTCGCCTGACGATCGCCACCCTTGCCGGGCTGGTTGGCGGCTGGTTGATTCCGGCCGAAACCCTGATCCAGCACCTGCTGGCCGGCTGGAACCTGGGTGTCTGGCTGTATGTGCTGCTGGTGCTGTGGCTCAGCTGGCGGGCCACACCGGCCAAGGTTCGCCAGGTCGCGCAGATCGAAGACGAGAATGCCGGCCTGGTGCTGTTCGCGGTCTGCCTGGCGGCAATTGCCAGCCTGGCTGCAGTGGTACTGCAACTGGCAGCCAGGCAAGACCTGCACGGTAGCGAGTTGACGGTGCACTACCTGTACACCGGGCTGACCGTAGCCGGCTCCTGGCTGCTGATCGGCTGCATCTTCAGCCTGCATTACGCGCGACTGTTCTACACCTCGGCACTGCCAGAACCGCCCCTGCGCTTTGCCGATGGCGAGCGCAACCCGGACTACTGGGACTTCCACTACTTCGCTTTCACCCTCAGCGTGGCCGTCCAGACCTCCGACGTCGGCGTTGCCGACCGCGGTATCCGCCGGGTGGTTCTGGCGCAATCTCTGGTGGGTTTTGTCTTCAATACGGCGATTCTGGGGATCACCATCAATATCGCTGCGGGCTTGTTGGGCTGAATATGCCGACGAAAACGTTTGCCTCAATGCGCTAGCCGTGACCGAGGTCAAGCATTGGTATAAATGTCATCTTTTGTACGAGAAACTACCGCCTCAGGTGCTAAGGTTACAGTCCTTGGCGCCAATTGACAGCGCAACACTCAACCCTTTCCTACACAAGGTCGAGGAGGCAAGCATGAACAAGATGACGTTTCCCAATGCTTGCCAGGTGATGCGCTGGCACTTCCATCCTTTGGGCTTTGAAGCCAGCATGGATGCCCCGCGCAGCATGATTGTGCGCCTGTTCGATCGCGAGTCGGGCGAAACCGTGCTGGCCATCGCCGGTATCCCCTGCAGCGCGATCATGGCCGCCAGCGATGTCGAGCGCATCATTGAAGCTGTCGAAGATGCAATGGCCGCTTTCATCCCCTCCTTTGTCCTGCGCACTGCGGTCTAGCTGACCTGAGGCGCTTCGCGCGGCGCGAGCCCTGCCATGAATTGCTCTGCCGGCACCGGTCGGCCCATAAGATAACCCTGCAACGAGTCACAGCCCAGACGGGTGAGAAAATCCTGCTGACTGTCGGTCTCGACACCCTCGGCAACGATACGCAGGCCCAGCGCCTGGCCTAGAGCCACGATTGCCGAGACGATCGCTGCATCGTCGCTGTCATGCTCCAGGTCGCGGACGAAGCCGCGATCGATCTTCAGCTCATTGGCCGGCAGACGTTTGAGGTACATCAGGCTCGAGTAGCCGGTACCGAAATCGTCGATGGAAATATCCACGCCCATATCGGACAGCCTCTGCAATACCAGCAGGCTGGCATCCGCGTCACGCATGGCGGTGGTCTCGGTGATCTCCAGGGTCAGGTTGTTGGCGGGCAGCTGATTGCGCTGCAATGCCTGGGCAACCCCGTCGACCAGACCGGCGTAGCAAAACTGGATGGCCGACAGATTTACCGCGATGCGCCAGTCTTTATGCCCCTGCTCGAGCCATTGACGCATCTGCCGACAGGCTTCGCCAAGCACCCATTCACCGATTGGAATGATCAGCCCGGTTTTCTCGGCCAGGCTGATGAAGCGGTCCGGGTACAGCAGGCCATGTTGCGGATGCTCCCAGCGCAGCAAGGCTTCGGCACCGATCGGCACCCGCCGGACGGCGTCGAACTTGGGCTGGTAATGCAGGCGGAACTGGCCCTGTTGCAGCGCGACACGCAAGTCCTGCAGCAACTGCAACTGCTGGCGTGCATCGCTGTTCATCGAGACGTCGAAAAAGCTGTAGCCGTTCTTGCCAGCGTTTTTGGCGTGGTACATCGCCGCATCGGCGTTGCGCAGCAGCTCGTGCTGATCCATGCCGTTGCCTGGATAAAGCACGATACCAATGCTGGCAGTCAACTGCAGGTCGTGTTCCGCCACTCGATACGGCCGCGACACCAGGTTCACCTGCTTGATTGCGACGCCCATTGCGTCACCCGGCTCTTGCAGCTCGACCAGCAGCACAAACTCATCGCCACCGATGCGCGCCAGCGTGTCCTGGCTGTGCAAGTGGCCACGCAGGCGCTCGGCCACGGCCTTGAGCAACTGGTCGCCGACATGATGGCCGAAGGCATCGTTGACTGGCTTGAACCCGTCCAGGTCGATGAACATCAGGGCAAAGCAGGTGCCCTGCTCGCTCGCCTTGCCGATGGCCTGCTCGATGCGGTCAGCCAACAGCGTGCGATTGGGCAGGCCGGTGAGGATATCGTGCAGGGTCAGCTGGGTCAGCTCCTGGTTGGCCAGCGTCAGCGAGCGGGCGAGTTCGGTAGTCCGCGCAATCAGGCGTGCATCCAGCACCGACGTGAGCAAGGCCACTGCAATTACGGCGAGGGTGGTGATCAGTACCAGGTAGACCAGACCATCGCCTTTCAGGCCTGTGCCAAGCGCGCCGCAGTAACTGCCCTCAGGAAAGCTTGCCGCGGCCATGCCGGTGTAGTGCATGCCAACGATCGCAATGCCCATCAGCACGGCCGCAGCGCCGCGGATTTGCCGCACGTAAGGGGTCTGCCGGCGCAGGCGGAAAGCGATCCACAGCGCTGCTGCGGATGCACATACCGCAATCGCCAGTGAAGCGCTGAACAATTGAGGATCGTAATCGATCCCTGGTTGCATGCGCATCGCGGCCATGCCCATGTAATGCATGCTGCTGATGCCGGTGCCCATGATCAACGCGCCGCAGGCCAATTGCAGCAGAGGCAGGCTGGGTTGGTTGATCAACCACAGGGCAAAACCTGAGGACAGCACCGCGATCAGCAACGACACCAGTGTCAGAGTCAGGTCGTAGCCCAGGTCGATCGGCAGGCTGAAGGCGAGCATACCGATGAAATGCATCGACCAGACCCCGCTGCCCATCGCCAGCGCCCCGCCGCACATCCACAGGTGAACGGCACGCCCCTTGGCCGTGGCAATGCGCCCGGTCAGGTCCAGTGCGGTATAGGACGCAAGAATAGCCACGCACAGTGAGATCAACACCAGCGCGGGGGAATAACTACCGATTAGCATGGGGGTTCCGGCATCGGGCGCAGGGAGGGCCCGGAAAAGCCGCTGATTGTACTCAAGCCTTGGCGAAACGCACGGCATTTCGCGGGACTGGGCCATAAGAATGCCAGCATGCAGAACGGGCGTGTCCAAAGCGGGGAAAACGCCGCTTTCACGGCGTCAAACCCTAGTCGGATTTGCCCTGTTGTTGCGCTTGGCTGAACGCCTGCTGACTATCCCAACCACCACCCAACGCGGCGATCAATTGCACGCTGGCGATCAGCCGCCCTTGCAGCAAATTGAGCACGCTGCGTTCGTTGCTAAGCGCAGTGGCCTGCACATTGACCACGTCCAGGTAGCCAATCAGGCCGGCCCGGTACTGGTTTTCGGTCAGGCGCAGCGACTGGCGTGCGGCCTCCAGCGCTTCCTGGCGTACGACTGCTTCATCGCCATAGACCTTGAGCTGGACCAGGTAGTTTTCCACTTCCCTGAAGCCATCGAGCACGGTCTGCCGATACTGCGCCACGGTCTGGTCGTACACCGCGACGGTGCGGTCCACTTCGGCGCTGCGTTTACCGGCATCGAACAAGGTCATGGCCAATGACGGTCCGACCGACCAGAAGCGGTTCGGCAGCTCGATCCAGTTGCTGAAGCTGCTGCTCGAGTAGCCGCCGCTCATGCTCAGGCTCAAGTCCGGGAAATACGCCGCGCGGGCCACGCCGATGCTCGAGTTGGCAGCCATAACACTGCGCTCCGCCGAGGCAATGTCAGGGCGCCGTTCGAGCAATTGCGACGGCAGCGCCAGCGGCACCTGCGGCAGTGCCGGGATCGACTTGCTGTCAGCCAGGGCAAAGTCCGCGGGGGCCTTGCCCATCAGCACGGCAATTGCGTTCTCATACTGGGCGCGCTGCCAGATCAGGTCGATCAGGTCGGCCTGGGTGCTTTTGAGCTGGGTGCGCGCCTGGGCGACCGCATCCGGCCCGGACACGCCAGCTCGGTACTGGTTTTCGGTCATCTTCAACGAGCGCTCGTAAGCGGCCACGGTGGCCTCGAGCAAGCGCTTCTGCTCATCGATCACACGCAGTTGCAGGTAGTTCTGCACCAGCTCCGACTGCAAGCTCAGGCGCATCGCTGCCAGCTCGGCAAAGCTCGCCTCGGCACTGGCTTCGTTGGCATTGAGGGTTTCCCGCAGCTTGCCCCACAGGTCGATCTCCCAGCTCACCCCAAGCTGGGTGGTGTAGGTGTTGCGGATACCGCTGCTGTTGTTCGACAGGCTCGAGCTACTGCTACCGGTGCCCTGCGCCGAGCGGTTCTTGCCTGCCGACAAATCGAGGCTGGGGAACAACGAGGCGCGGCTGCTGCGGATCAATGCGGTGGCCTGACGATACTGCGCTTCGTACTGGGCAACGGTCTGGTTACTGCGGTTGAGCTCCTCGACCAGGCTGTTGAGCTGGGCATCACCGTACAGCTCCCACCAGGCGCCACGGGCAATCGCATCCGACGGTTTGGCCTGAGTCCAGCCTTCGGCCTGCTTGAACTGGGCAGGCGTGCTCAGCTCGGGCCGCTGGTAATCCGGGCTCAAGGTGCAGGCACTGAGCATCAGCACGCAGAGGCTGGCGCCAAACAGGCGCGAGCCACGGCCGCGGCCCAGCAGCTGCAAGGCACGGTGAAGCGGAGTTTGGGCAAAATTCATAGCGGGGTATCCAGTGCAGCGTCGGTACGTACACCGCGCCAATGGTTGAATCGGTGACGCAGGCGATCGAGGTAGAGGTAGACCACAGGCGTTGTATAAAGCGTCAGCACTTGGCTGAAGACCAGCCCGCCGATAATCGTCAGGCCCAGCGGTTGGCGCATCTCGGCGCCTTCGGCATTGCTCAGCAACAGCGGCAAGGCGCCGAGGATGGCGGCAATGGTGGTCATCAGGATCGGGCGCAGGCGTAGCAGGCAAGCACGCCGGATCGACTCTTCCGGCGACAGGCCTTCGTTGCGCTCCAGTTGCAGAGCCAGGTCGATCATGAGGATGGCGTTTTTCTTGACTACGCCGATCAGCAGGAACAGCCCCAGCAGCGAGATCAGGCTGAACTCGCCGCCTGTTACGTACATCGCCAGCAGTGCACCCACGCCAGCAGATGGCAGGGTCGAGAGGATGGTCAGCGGGTGGATGTAGCTTTCATAGAGAATCCCCAGCACCAGATACACCAGCACCAAGGCGCCGAGGATCATCAGCGGCTGCCCTTCCTGAGTCTTGCTGAACGCGTCGGCGGTACCGCCAAGCTTGGCGATCACGTCTTCCGGTAGGCCCAGCCGGGCCACTGCCCGCTCGACCGCGGCCATGGCCTGATCGGTGCTGTAGCCCTCGGCCACGTCAAAAGCGATGTCTTCCGAGGCGAACTGGCCCTCGTGGCTGACTCGGTCGTTGGCCAGGCTGTTCTCGTAGCGGGCAAAGGCTGACAACGGCACCCGCGCGCCGTCGGCGGTGATCACCTGGACTTGCTCCAGCGTGCTTGGGTCCCAGGCATACTTGGGGTTGATCTCCAGCACTACCTGATACTGGTTGAGGCTGTCGTAGATGGTCGAGATCTGCCGCTGGCTGTAGGCATTGTTGAGCACCGTGGTGACCATGTCCATATCAATGCCCAGGCGCTTGGCCTGATCACGATCGACCACCAGCGTTACCTGCTGAGTGCCGGCTCCGTCATGGGCGTCGATGGCGGTCAGCTCGGGCAGCGCGCGCATCGCCGCGGTGACCTTGGGGAACCACTCGCGCAGCGCAGCCAGATCACCGCTCTGCAGGGTGTACAGGTACTGCGAAGAGGTCTGGTCGCGGCCACCGCCGCCCAGCTGCAGGTCCTGGTCGGCCATGAGGAACAAGCGCCCGCCGGGTACTTTGGGCAGCTCCTTGCGCAGGCGCTCGATCACCTGTTGGGCATTGATCTTGCGTTCGCTGATCGGCTTCAGGCGCACCAGCACCATGGCATTGTTGGTGCCGCTGTTGCCGCCGATGAAGCCGGCCACGCTTTGCACCGCCGGGTCAGCCAGCAGCGCCCGCCGGTAGATTTCCATTTTCGGCTGCATCACGCTGAACGACAGGCCGTCGTCGCCACGCACAAAACCCATCAGTTGGCCGGTGTCCTGCTGTGGCATCAGGGTCTTGGGTACCACCACATACAGCAGCACATTGACGCCGATGGTCAGCAACAGGCTGAACAAGGTCAGGCGACGATGGCGCAGGACCCAACCCAGGCTGCGGTCGTACCCGGCGACCATGCGCTGATGCTGGCGGTCGCTCCAGCGCTGCAGGCGGTTGGGCTGTTGTTCGTGGGGCTTGAGCCAGCGCGCGCAGAGCATTGGCGTCAGCGTCAGCGAAACGATCAACGAGACGATTATCGCCGCCGCCAGGGTGATCGAGAACTCCTGGAACAGGCTGCGCACGATGCCGCCCATGAACAGGATCGAGACGAACACCGAGACCAGCGAGACGTTCATCGACAGCAGGGTAAAGCCCACCTCTTTGGCGCCGAGAAACGCCGCGCGCATGGGCGGCTGGCCGTTCTCGATATGCCGGGAGATGTTCTCCAGCACTACGATGGCGTCGTCGACCACCAGCCCGGTGGCCAGGATCAGCGCCATCAGCGACAGGTTGTTCAGCGAGAAGCCACACAGATACATGACCGCAAAGGTGCCGACCAACGACACTGGCACCGCAAGGCTTGGGATCAGCGAGGCACGCAGGTTGCCAAGGAATAGATAGACCACCAGGATCACCAGCACTACAGCAATCAGCAAGGTGTGCTCGGCTTCCTTGAGCGTCGCGTTGATCACCGGCGAGCGGTCCATGGCGATGTCCAGCTTGACGCTGGCGGGCAACAGCGACTGCAGCGCGGGCAGTTGCTGCTTGATCTGCGCCACGGTCTCGATGATGTTGGCGTTGTTCTGCCGGTTGATCACCAGCAGCACCGCGCTCTGGTCGTTGAAAAAACCACTGTTGTAGCGGTTCTCGACGCCATCGGTGACCGTGCCGACATCCGACAGACGCAGGATGGCGCCGTCCTTCTGGCGAATCACCAGCGACTGATAGTCCTTGGCTTTTTCCAGCTGATCGTTGGCGCGCACCTGCCAGTTGCGCTCGGCATCCTCGACAAAGCCCATCGGCCGACGCTGGTTGGCATTGCTCACCGCCGTGCGCACCTCATCCAGCGACAGGCTGTACTGGTTGAGCAGCTGCGGCTCGAGCGCGATGCGTACCGCCGGCAGCGAGCTGCCGCCGATCTGCACTTCCCCTACTCCACTGACCTGGGCCAGGCTCTGCGACAGAATGGTATCGGCCAGGTCGTACAGCTGCCCCTTCTGCAGCACGCTGGAGGTCAACGCGATGACCATCACCGGCGCCTGCGACGGGTTGATCTTCTTGTAGGTGGGCATGCTGCGCATACCGCTGGGCAGCAGGTTGCGGGTGGCGTTGATCGCCGCCTGCACTTCCCGCGCGGCACCATCGATGTCGCGGCCCTGCTCAAAACCGATAATGACCCGGGTCGAGCCCTGGTTGGAGCTGCTGGTCAAGGTGGTAACGCCAGCAATGGCACCAAGCTTGCGTTCCAGCGGCGTGGCTACGGTGGAGGCCATCACCTCGGGACTGGCGCCGGCCAGGTTGGCCGAGACCACGATTACCGGAAAGTCCATCTGCGGCAGCGGCGACACCGGCAGCAGACCAAAACTGACCCCGCCCAGCAGCATGATCGCCAGGCTCAGCAGCATGGTCGCGACCGGCCGGCGAATGAATGGCCCGGACAGGTTCATGCTTGCGCCTGCTTGGCGTCATCGCGTGGCCGCCAGCGCTGGGCCAGGCGGTCGAAGTACAGGTAGATGACCGGTGTGGTGAACAGTGTCAGCACCTGGCTGACCAGCAGCCCGCCAACCATCACCAGCCCTAGCGGCTGGCGCAGCTCGGCGCCGGAGCCGGTGGCAAGCATCAACGGCACCGCGCCGAACAACGCCGCCAGCGTAGTCATCAGGATCGGCCGGAAGCGCAGCAGCGCCGCCTGGTAGATCGCATCGTGTGGGGTCATGCCTTGGTTGCGTTCGGCCTCTAGGGCAAAGTCGATCATCATGATCGCGTTCTTCTTGACGATACCAATCAGCAGGATGATGCCGATGATGGCGATCATGCCCAGGTCATTGCCGCTGATCAGCAGCGCCAGCAAGGCGCCGACCGCCGCCGACGGCAGGGTCGAGAGGATGGTGATCGGGTGGATGTAGCTCTCGTAGAGCACGCCGAGCACGATATACATCGTCACCACAGCCGCCAGAATCAGCAACAAGGTGCTCGACAGGGATGCCTGGAAGGCCTCGGCAGCGCCCTGGAAGCGGGTCTGCACGCCAATCGGCATGGCGATCTCCTGCTGCACCTGCTCGATCGCCGCCACCGCCTCACCCAGCGCCACACCGGGTGCCAGGTTGAACGACATCATCACCGCCGGGAACTGACCGATGTGGGAGATCGCCAACTGCGCCTGGCGCTGCTCGATACGTGCCAGTGCCGACAGCCGCACCTGACCGCCATCACTGGCCTTGACGTGAATCGACTCCAGCGCCGCCGGGCCGATGTTGGCGGCGTTCTGCGACTGCAGGACCACTCGGTACTGGCTGGCCTGGGTGTAGATGGTGGAAATCTGCCGCTGACCGAAGGCGTCATACAACGCGTTGGTGATCTGCGAGACGTTGATGCCCAGCCGGCTGGCCATATCCCGATCGATCACCAGGTACACCTGCAAGCCCTGGTCTTGCAGGTCGCTGGCCACGTCGCGCAGTTCGGGCCGCTGTTGCAGGGCCTGAACCAGTTTGCCACTCCAGGTGGCGAGCATGTCGGCGTCTGGCGACGACAAACTGAACTGGTACTGGGTACGGCTGACCCGGTCTTCAATGCTCAAGTCCTGCACCGGCTGCATGAACAGGCGGATACCGACCAGCTTGTCGACTTGCGGCTGCAGGCGTGCGATCACTTCAGTGGCGCTGACGTCGCGCTCACCGTGGGCTTTGAGGTTGATCAGCAAGCGGCCACTGTTCAGCGTGGCGTTGTCGCCATCCACGCCAATGTAGGACGACAGGCTTTGCACCGAAGGGTCCTGCAGGATGATCTTGCTCAGCGCTTGCTGACGCTCGCTCATGGCGGCGAACGAGGTCGACTGCGGCGCTTCGGAGATGCCCTGGATCACCCCGGTGTCCTGCACCGGGAAGAAGCCCTTGGGCACGGCCATGTACAGCACCACGGTCAGCACCATGCTGGCGATGGCAACCAGCAGGGTCAGCGGCTGATGGCGCAATACCCAACGCAGGCCGCGGCTGTAGTGCTCGATCAACCAGTCAATCCAGGCGCCGCTGGCGCGATAGAAACGGCTCTGCTCTTCTTCCTTGGGCTCGCGCTTGAGCAAACGGGCGCACATCATCGGCGTCAGGGTCAGCGATACCACCAGCGAAATCAGGATCGCCACCGCCAGAGTGATGGCGAACTCGCGGAACAGGCGGCCGACCACGTCAGCCATGAACAGCAGCGGGATGAGGACGGCAATCAGCGAGAAGGTCAACGAGATCAGGGTGAAGCCAATCTGCCGGGCGCCCTTGAGCGCGGCCTGCATCGGCGTCTCGCCCTCCTCGATATGGCGGGAAATGTTCTCCAGCATGACGATGGCGTCATCGACGACAAAGCCGGTGGCGATGGTCAGCGCCATCAACGTCAGGTTGTTGATGGAAAAACCCGCCAGATACATGACACCAAAGGTACCGATAAGCGACAGCGGTACGGCAATCGACGGGATGATGGTGGCACTGACCCGGCGCAGGAACACGAACGTCACCATCACCACCAGCACGATGGCAATCAGCAGCTCGTGTTGCACATCGGTAACCGCAGCGCGGATGGTCTGGGTGCGGTCAGTCAGCACCATCACATCCAGGCCTGCCGGCAGGTTGTCGGTGATCGACGGCAGCAGGTCCTTGATGCGGTCGACCACTTCGATAACGTTGGCGCCGGGCTGACGCTGAATATTCAGCAGTACGGCCTGGTTCTCGTTGGCCCACGCCGCGAGGCGTTCGTTTTCGGCGCCATCGACGATTTCAGCCACGTCTTTCAGGCGCAGCGGTGCACCATTGTTGTAGGCGAGGATGAGGTTGGCGTATTCCTCGGGGGAGCGCAGCTGGTCGTTGGCATCAAGCATCGACACCCGGGTGGGGCCGTCGAAGTTACCTTTGGGCTGGTTGACGTTGGACGCGCCGATCAAGGTGCGTACGTCTTCCAGATTGAGGCCGTTGGCCGCCAGGGCATCGACGTTGACCTTGATCCGCACGGCCTGGCGCTGGCCGCCGGCAATGCTGACCATGCCCACACCGCTGATCTGGGCAAGCTTCTGCGCAACCCGGGTATCGACCAGATCGTTGAGCTTGGGCAACGGCATGGTCTTGGACGAGATTGCCAGGGTCAGTACCGGCGTATCAGCCGGGTTGACCTTGTTGTACACCGGCGGCGCTGGCAGGTCGCTGGGCAACAGGTTGCTGGCGGCGTTGATCGCGGCCTGCACCTGTTGCTCGGCAACGTCCATGTTCATATCGAGGCTGAAGCGCAGGGTCAGCACCGAGGCGCCGCCGGAGCTGGTCGAGGCCATCTGGGTCAGGCCCGGCATCTGCCCGAACTGGCGTTCCAGCGGCGCAGTGACGGCGCTGGTCATGACCTGCGGGCTGGCACCGGGATATAGAGTCATGACCCGGATGGTCGGGTAATCGACCTGGGGCAAGGCCGCTACCGGCAACAGCTTGTAGGCAATCAGGCCAGCCAGGACCAACGCCAGCATGCTCAGCGTGGTGGCGACCGGGCGCAGGATGAACAGCCGCGAGAGGTTCATGCGCCCGCCTTGCCCGACGTGCCAGCCTCGCTGGTGCCGCTGCCATCCTGGCCTTGCAGATGCTGACCGGGGGTGGTCGGTACTTGCGAGCTGTCCTCCACCACTTCTACCGCGCTGCCTTCACGCAGGCGATCGGTACCTTCCAGTACCAAGCGGTCACCGGCGACCAAGCCGTCGAGGATCACACTGCGCTCGCCATCACTCGGGCCAACCTTCAGTTTGCGGATATTGACCTTGCTCTCTGCGTTGACCACATAGGCAAAGCTGCCGTCGTTGCCGAACTGGATCGCAGCCGCTGGGGCCATGACCACCTGTTTGAGGGTGTCGGCGAGCAGGCGCACGTTGACGAACTGGTTGGGGAACAGCGCCTGATCCTTGTTGGCAAAGCTCGCCTTGAACTTGAGAGTACCGGTGGTGGTGTCGATCTGGTTGTCCAGGCTGCCGAGCACGCCACTGGACTGCAGCTTGCTCTCGTTGCGGTCCCAGGCCTCGACGGGCAGAACAGCGCCGCTGCGATAGCGCTCGAGCACGGTGGTCAGTTCGGTTTCCGGCAAGGTGAAGGCGACGCTGATCGGCTCGGTCTGGGTGATCACGACCAGCGCCGTGGTGTCGTTGGCCGCGACCAGGTTGCCCAGGTCGAGCTGACGCAAGCCCAGGCGGCCGCTGATCGGTGCGCGGATCTGGGTGAAGTCGAGGTTGAGTCGAGCGTCGCTGACTGCGGCCTGATTGGTTTTGATCAGGCCCTGGAACTGCGCCAACTGCGCCTCGGCGGTGTCCAGGGTCTGTTTGGCGATGCTGTCTTCTGCGTACAGACCTTTATAGCGGGCCACGTCAACCTGGGCGTTTTTCAGCTGCGCCTGATTCTGCGCCAGGGTGCCTTCGGCCTGCTGCAAAGCGATGCGGTAGCTGCGCGGGTCGATCTCGGCCAGCAGGTCGCCGGCCTTGACCTGCTGGCCTTCCTTGAAGTGGACCTTGACCAGCTCACCGGCGACGCGGCTGCGCACGTTGACCGTGTTGTTGGCGGTCACGGTGCCCAGGGCCTTGTAGTACAGCGGGAAGTCGCCCACCTGCACCGGCTCTACCCGCACTGGCACGGCCTCGGCAGAACTGCCAAAACCAGGCCGGCCGCTCTTGCCTGCGCGCCCGGCTTGATCCTTGGGCGTCGACGCGGCAGGCCACAGCCACCAGGCCAACAGGGCCACCAAGACCAGGATCAGCAGGCCAAACAGCCAGCGACGGGGGGAGCGGGAGACAGGAGCTTGCATGGCTTGAACGAACCTTGTTCGGAAACGGCGACTTGGGAGGGTGAACGATAAGCACTGATATCGGTTTAGCAAAGCAGCTTTACAGGGCATTTACCTTGGGCTGACGTTGCTAACGCGATGAACTTTAAATGAAAACGGCCTGGAGCAGGGTCCAGGCCGTTTCAGGGTATTGCTTGTTGCGTGCGCGGACCGCAGAGCGGCCCCGCTGCGCTTACTTCAAGACAGCCAGGACCGCCTCGTAGTTCGGCTCTTCGGCGATTTCGCCAACCAGCTCGCTGTGCAGCACTTTGTCGTTCTCGTCGATGACGACAACAGCGCGTGCCGCCAGGCCAGCCAGCGGGCCGTCAGCAATGGCTACGCCGTAGTTTTCGAGGAATTCGCGGCCACGCAGGGTCGACAGGTTCTGGACGTTTTCCAGGCCTTCGGCACCGCAGAAGCGCGCCTGAGCAAACGGCAGGTCGGCCGATACGCACAGCACAACGGTGTTGTTCAGCTCGTTGGCCTGGGCGTTGAACTTGCGCACGGAAGTCGCGCAGGTTGGCGTGTCAACGCTTGGGAAGATGTTCAGCACTTTGCGCTTGCCGGCGTAGTCTTGCAGCGACTTGTCAGCCAGGCCATCACCAACCAGCGAGAACGCAGGTGCCTGAGCGCCAGCTTGCGGGAGGTTGCCTTTGACCTGAACCGGGTTGCCTTTGAGGGTCACTTGAGCCATGAGCGGAATCCTTATGCGGGTGTTTGAAAAGGACACCGAGTTAAGCATGAAGAGGCGCTCAAGCCTATGGGTAGCGATGAAATTGTTCTACTGCCGGGGAATTCGTGTGAACAAAAAAATGCCCGGAGCGCAGCAGGCGGTCCGGGCATCCTCTTATATGGAAGCCATCACCAGCCGAGCACGCTGGCGGCCAGCGAGTAGACTACGGAGCTGATCGCGACCAGGCCGACGAAGACCACAAACAGGTTGGACATCGCCCCGCTGTACTTGCGCATCGACGGCACCTTGCGGATGGCGTACATCGGCATCAGGAACAGCAGCGCGGCAATGATCGGCCCGCCAAACGATTCGATCATGCCCAGGATGCTCGGGTTGAGGGTAGCGACGATCCAGCACACCACCAGCATCAGCGCTGCCACCATGCGGTCCAGAGCCTTGGCCCCGGGGCGCAGGCCAGTCTTGCCGATAATGCCTTTGAGGCCTTCGCTGGCACCGATGTAGTGGCCCAGGAACGACTTGGCGATGGCAATGAAGGCAATCAGCGGTGCAGCAAAGGCAATGGTCGGGTTGCTGAAGTGGTTGGCCAGGTACGACAGGATCGACAGGTTCTGCGCCTTGGCTTCGGCCAACTGGGCGCTGTCCAGGGTCAGCACGCAACTGAATACGAAGAACAGCACCATCGCCACCATCAACAGGTGCGCACGCGACAGGATCTGCCCGCTGCGCTCGTCGGCGTGCTCGCCGTAACGGCGCTTCTGGTCGACAGCAAACGCGGAAATGATCGGCGAGTGGTTGAACGAGAACACCATCACCGGGATTGCCAGCCACACGGTGTGCAGGAACGCCGAGCCCGATGGCACCTGCATCGCGGTATCGAGAATACCGCCACTCCAGTGCGGCACCAGGTACAGCGCCAGCAAGGCCAGGGCGACGATGAACGGGTACACCAGCAGGCTCATGACCTTGACCGTAGCCTGTTCACCGCAACGCACGATGGCCAGCAGGCCGAGGATCAAGCCAAACGACAACAACACCCGCGGTGGCGGGGTCATGTGCAGTTGATGCTCCATGAAGCTGCTGACGGTGTTGGTCAGGGCCACGCTGTAGATCAACAGGATCGGGAAGATCGCGAAGAAGTACAGCACGGTGATCAGCGCGCCAGCCTTGAGGCCGAAATGCTCCTCGACCACCTCGGTGATGTCGCCGCCACGCCCGGACAGCACGAAGCGGGTCAAGCCGCGGTGGGCGTAATAAGTCATCGGGAACGCCAGCGCGGCGAGGATCAGCAGCGGCCAGAAACCGCCCAGGCCTGCGTTGATCGGCAGGAACAGGGTGCCGGCGCCAATCGCGGTGCCAAACAGGCCGAGCATCCAGGTGGTATCTTGTCGTGCCCAGCTGCCGAGGGTGGCACTGGTGGTTTGTTCGAAGCGTTGTTCAACGCTTGAGGCCTGCTCATTCATCCGGGTGCAACTCCACTCGCAAGACTGCAACAGGCTGAGCGTGGCGAAACACTAGGCTCGCGCACCTCAACCGAAAAAGAGGGGCGCGATTGTGCACTGAAAGGTGGCGCTTGCGAAGCCCTGTCCGAGCGGCGGTTGCACTTGTCATGACAACCCAGGGGCAACCCCGTGTTGCCAGACCGGCTGGAAGGGGCCGATTGCCGGCCCCTGCCCTGATTAGCGCTGGACTGCGGCGAACGCCTCGGCAACCTGGCGCAGGTTGCTTGGACGCAGGCCGGACATGCACACCCGGCCACTGTCGATCAGGTAAACGCCGAACTCGTCACGCAAACGGCGGACCTGCTCGACGCTGAAGCCGGTGTAGCTGAACATGCCGCGCTGTTCGAGGAAGAATGTGAAGTCCTGCCCTGGCAGCAGCTCACCGAGCAGGTCGACCAAACCTTGGCGCATCTCGAGGATACGCAGGCGCATCACTTCGACTTCTGCTGCCCACTGTGCATTGAGGCTGGCATCGCCGAGCACGCCGGCAACCAGTTGCGCACCGAATGCTGGTGGGCTGGAGTAGTTGCGGCGCACGGTTGCCTTGAGCTGGCCAAGCACGCTCTGGGTGCTGGCCTGGTCGTCGCACACCACCGACAGACCGCCAACGCGCTCGCCGTACAGCGAGAATATCTTCGAGAACGAGTTGCTGACCAGGCACGGCACGCCGGCACGGGCCATTTCGCGGATGGCGTAGGCATCCTGCTCCAGGCCTTCGCCGAAGCCTTGGTAGGCAATGTCGAGGAACGGGATCAGCTCGCGTGCCTTGACCACTTCGACAACCTGCTGCCACTGGCTCTGGTCCAGATCGACACCGGTCGGGTTGTGGCAGCACGGGTGCAGCAGCACCACGCTGTTTGCGGGCAGAGTCTGCAACGCAGCCAGCATGCCGGCGAAGTCGACGCCACGGGTAGTGGTGTCGAAGTACGGGTAGGTATTCACCTTGAAACCCGCACCTTCGAAGATGGCGCGATGGTTGTCCCAGGTCGGATTGCTGACCCAGACTTCGGACTGCGGGAAGTAACGCTTGAGGAAGTCGGCGCCGACTTTCAACGCGCCCGAGCCGCCTACGGTCTGCACGGTAGCCACACGGCCGCCGGTCACTGCCGGGTGGTCGTTACCAAACAGCAGCGCCTGGATCGCCTGGCGATAGCTGGCCAGACCTTCCATTGGCAGGTACAGCGAAGCCTCGTGAGGCTGGTTGGCCAGGCGTTTTTCAACCTCGGCCACTGCCGCCAACTGCGGCACGATGCCGGCAGCATCGTAGTACAGGCCGATGCTCAGGTTGACCTTGGCCGCACGCGGGTCGGCCTTGAAGGTTTCCATCAACGAGAGGATCGGATCGCCGGCATAGGCATCGACATGTTTGAACACAGCGCACAGCTCCTTGAATCAGCACAGTTCGGAAAAGCTTGAGCGAGGATACCCGGAGTCGGGGCAGAGAAACATCACCTTGCTGCAACGGGTCTGTGCAAGGTTGCACGGCCCAGGTATTTCAACCCATGCAACATGACGATCAGCCGAGCAATTGGCGCAGGCCCTGGAGCTCGGTTTCGCTCAGTGCGACACCTTCGCGCTCGGCCGTGGCACGCTCACGATAGCGCCGCTCGCCGGGCATGCGTGACAGGCCGGCCGCCTGCATCTGCTCCAGCAAATGACGGCTGCGCTGCGCAAAACGCTCGCCTTCGGCCTTGCTCGGGTCGATGACGATCAGCAGTTGCCCGGTCCATGGCGTCTTCGCCCCGGGATGCGCTGACCAGTCGAACTCCCAGGAGAAGTTACCGCCGGTCAGCGCCGCCGCGAGCAACTCGACCATCATCGACAGCGCGGAGCCTTTGTGGTCGCCAAACGGCAACAGCGCGCCGCCGTCGAGAATCGCCTGCGGGTCGGTGGTCGGCTGGCCCTTGGCGTCTACCCCCATGCCCAGCGGCAATTGCCGCCCCTCGCGGGCCGCGATCTGGATATCGCCATGGGCCATGGCGCTGGTGGCCATGTCGAACACGATCGGGTCATGCTCGGCGCAGGGCGCGGCAAAGGCAATCGGGTTGGTGCCGAACAACGGCTGGCGAGCACCGTGCGGGACTACACAGGTCATGCTGTTGACCACGCTCAAGGCCACCAGGCCTTCATCGGCGAACGGTTCGACGTCCGGCCACAGCGCCGCGAAGTGATGCGAGTTATGGATCGCCAACACCGCGATCCCGGCACTGCGCACCTTGGCCAGCAGCAACGGCCGCGCCGCCGCCAGCGCGGGCTGGGCGAAGCCACCGCCGGCATCGACGCGAACATAGCCGGAGGCGACGTCGGTCACCGCGGGCAACGCCTTGCCGTCAACCCAGCCACTGGCCAGCGTCGACACGTAGCCCGGGATACGAAACACCCCATGGCTATGAGCGCCGTCGCGTTGGGCACTGGCACAGTTGAATGCCAGCGCTGCCGCCACCGGCTCGCTGCAACCGTGCTGTTCAAGGATCGCCTGCAATAACGTCTGCAGTTCGGCAAAGGGCATGCGCACGGTACCGCTGGTCGAAGATGCAGACATCTGGAGCTCCTTGTTGAAATTGTTTGGCTCGGAGTGTGCCACGAGTGAAAACTGTCAGCCACATGACAGCTATCTGTCAATTGTTGACTTGATGACAGAAAACATTCATTTTCTATTCCACGCCCTACCCGACCGGAGTCCGACATGAGCCAATCGATCAAGCAACGCCTGGAGAACAGCCTGCACGGCGCAGCTGCCTCAGGCCGCACGATCGCCAGCTACATGCTCGGCAACCTGCATGAAGTGCCGTTCCAGACCTCCGCCAGCATCGCGGAAAAGCTCGGCGTCAGCGAATCCAGCGTAGGCCGCTTCTGCCGCTCGCTCGGCTACGCCCACCTCAAGGCGCTCAAGCAGGACCTGCAGAACGACCTCGGCGACGGGCCGTGGCTGGTCGGTGACCGCTTGCAGGAATACCGCCAGCAGCACGACGACAGCCAGAGCGCCGGCAGCCTGGAGCTGGAAATCGCCGCACTGGTGCGCGTCCATGAATACAGCCGTAGCGAGGCCTGGCACCGGGTTGCTCAGCGCCTGGCGCAGCGGCCACGGGTATATGTCGCAGGGTTTCAGACCGAACGCGGCGTCGCCCAGTGCATGACCCATTTGCTGCACTACCTGCGCGATGGCGTACAGGCTGTGGATGGCAGCGCCGGGCACTTTGGCGACGTGCTGCTGACTCGCCCCGAACACTGCGCGCTGGTGGTGTTCGAGGCCCGCCGCTATTCGCGCCATGCCCTGCTGCTGTGCCAGAAGGCACGCCAGGCAGGCATCCCGGTCACGCTGGTGACCGACACCTTCTGTGACTGGGCCGATGCCAACGCTGATGAGGTGTTCCGCATCCCCACCGAATTCAATCTGTTCTGGGAATCCACCTCGGCGATGCTGTCGTGGGTGCACCTGATGGTCAACGAGGTCTGCAAGAAGCTCGGGCCGGATGTTGAAAAACGCTTGGAAGCGACTGCCGCTCTACATAACGAGTTCGTCGGCTACACCTCGTGGCCCGCGGACAAACAACAATAGCAAGAGTGCAACCCAGAGGTGCGAGATGAACAAGACCATGGCTATGGTGGGTGCGTGTGCCCTGCTGCTGGCGGGTGCGGCCAGCGCCGAGACCCTGCGTTTCGCCACAGAGGGCGCTTATCCGCCCTTCAACTATGTCGATGCCGATAACAAGCTGCATGGCTTTGACATCGACATCACCCACGCCCTGTGCGAGCAGATGAAAGTCGAGTGCACGCTGGTGGCGCAAGACTGGGAAGGCATCATCCCGGCACTGATGGCGAAAAAGTACGATGCCGTAGTCGCCTCGATGATCGACACCGAAGAACGGCGCAAGAAGATCGCCTTCACCGACCACTACTACCGCACACCACTGTCCGTGGCGGTCGCCAAGGACAGCCCGATCACCGATGCCCAGACCGATTTCAAGGGCTACACGGTCGGCGCCCAGTCGTCCTCGACCCAGGCTATCTATGCCGAGGACGTGTATGGCCCGGCGGGCGCCAACGTCAAGCTCTACCCGACCATGGATGAGGCCAATGCCGACCTGGCTGCCGGCCGCCTGGACGGAGTCATCGCCGACAAGTTTCCGCTGCTCGACTGGCAGCAGAAAAACGGCAAGGACTGCTGCAAGGTGCTCGGTGACGTCAACCAGACCAAGGCCAATGCGGCGATTGCCGTACGCAAGGACGATGAGCAACTGCGCGAGCGGCTGAACAAGGCGCTGAGCGAGATTGTCGCCAACGGCACCTATCAGAAGATCGCCAGCAAGTACTTCGCCTTCGACATCTATAACTGATCGGTCAGCGCAAGGCAGGCTTCGCGCCGTGGGCGCCCTGCCTTGCGCGCCGCCACGTTCACCTGGCTGGGGAAACACCCATGCTCGATCAATTGTCTTTGTTGTCTTTTGCCAGCGGTGGTTGGGGCCCGGCGTTGCTGGCCGGCGCGCTGGTCACTGTGTCACTGGCGCTGGCCTGCCTGCCGATCGGCTTGCCGCTGGGACTGCTGGTGGCAATGGCCGCGCGCTCACGCAAGCGCCTGCCGCGGGCCTGGGCTACCACCTTTTCTACGGTGTTTCGCGGCCTGCCTGAACTGCTCACGCTGCTGATCATCTATTACGGCTGCCAGATCGCGGCACAAAGGCTGCTGGCGGCGATGGGCTATGAAGGTGAGGTACTGATCAATACCTTCCTGGCGGCCATGATCGCCTTCAGCCTGGTGTTTGCTGCGTTTTCCAGCGAAATCTGGCTGGCAGCGTTCAAGACCCTGCCCAAGGGCCAGCTCGAAGCCTGCTCGGCCCTGGGGCTGAGCAAACGCACCGGTTTTTTCAAGGTGGTACTGCCGCAACTGACCCGGATCGCCCTGCCCGGCCTGTCCAACAACTGGCTGTCGCTGCTAAAGGACACGTCGTTGGTCTCGACTATCTCGCTGGTCGACCTGATGCGCCAGACCAACCTCGCCGTCAGCGTGACCAAGGAGCCGATGTTCTTCTATGGCGTCGCCTGCCTGGGCTATCTGCTGTTCTCGGCGTTGTCCGGGCGCGTGTTTGCCTTCATCGAACGGCGCTATAGCCGCCACCTGCAAGGAGCGCGGGCATGAGCTTCGAACAATTACTGGCGCTGGTGGTCGACCCCGACCTGCTGCAGCGCTACGGGCCGCGCTTCATCGATGGTCTGCTGGTGACTGCCAAGCTGGTGGCCATTTCATTCACCCTCGGCGCCGTGCTTGGCCTGCTGCTGGCGCTGGCGCGGATTTCCAACAAGACCGTGCTCAATCGCATGGCGGCTGGCTATATCTACTTCTTCCGCGGTTCACCACTGCTCGCGCAGCTGTTTCTGCTGTATTACGGCCTTGGCTCGTTCAAGAGCTTTTGGCAGGACGTCGGGCTGTGGTGGTTCTTCCGTGAGGCCTGGTACTGCGCGCTGCTGGCATTCACCCTGAACACGGCCGCCTATCAGGCCGAGATCTTCCGCGGCAGCCTGCTGGCAATCGCCCCAGGCCAGTTCGAGGCCGCCCGCGCGCTCAACCTCAAGCGCGCGACCACGTTCTTCAAGGTGGTCATGCCGCAATCGCTGCTGGTCGCCATCGGCCCGCTGGGCAATGAGCTGATCCTGATGATCAAGGCCAGTGCGATTGCCTCGCTGGTCACCATCTACGACCTGATGGGCGTGACCAAGCTGGCGTTTTCGCGCAGCTTCGACTTCCAGATCTACCTGTGGGCCGCCGTGCTCTACCTGCTGATCGTGGAAATCGTCCGGCGCACCCTGAAATACCTGGAAGGCCGCCTCGGCCGCCACCTGAACTGACCCAAGGATACGCTCCATGCATTGCCAAACCATTGTTCTGGGCGCCGGGATCGTCGGTGTCAGTACCGCGCTGCAGTTGCAAGCGCGCGGCCGCCAGGTCGTTCTGATCGATCGTGACCAGCCCGGCAGCGGCACCAGCCATGGCAACGCCGGCCTGATCGAACGCTCCAGCGTCATCCCCTATGCCTTCCCGCGCAACGTCGGCGCACTGCTGCGCTATGGCCTGAACCGCCAGCCGGATGTGCGCTACAGCCTGTTGCACCTGCCCAAGGCGGCGCCCTGGCTGCTGCGTTACTGGCGCCAGTCAGCACCCGGCCGGCTGGCCGGCGCCGCCGCCGATATGCTGCCGCTGGTGCAGCGTAGCGTCGAGGAACACGACGCGCTGATTGACGCTGCCGGGCTGAGCGAACTGGTCCAGGCCAAAGGCTGGATCGAAGTGTTTCGCGACCCGAGGCTGTTCGTTCAGGCCAAGGAGGACGTAAAAAACCTGGCGCGCTATGGCCTGCAGTACGAAATCCTCGAACGTGACCAACTGCAGGCCCGCGAGCAGCAACTGGACGGCGGCGTGGTAGGCGGCATTCACTGGCTCGACCCGAAGACCGTGCGCAACCCTGGCGGCCTGACCCGCGGCTATGCCGCGCTGTTCGTCGAACGCGGCGGGCAGTTCCTCCATGGTGATGCGCGCAGCCTGCGCCAGCTTGACGGTCAGTGGCAGGTGCAGAGCCAGCGTGGCGCGGTCACGGCCGACGAGGTGGTGGTCTGCCTGGGGCCGCAATCGGCCGAGCTTTTCGGCCCGCTGGGCTATCGGTTCCCGCTGGGCATCAAGCGCGGCTATCACATGCACTATGGCACCCGCGGCGACGCGCAACTGCAGCATTCGATCTGCGACACCCAGGGTGGTTATGTGCTGGCGCCGATGGCGCAGGGCATCCGCCTGACTACCGGCATCGAGTTTGCGGCCAGCGACGCCCCGGCCAACGAGATCCAGTTGCAGCGCTGCGAAGCCCTGGCTCGTCGGCTGTTCCCCGCGCTCGGCGAACGCCTGGATGAGCAGCCCTGGCTGGGCCTGCGTCCCTGCCTGCCGGACATGCGCCCGATAATCGGCCCCGCACCGCGGCACAAGGGCCTGTGGTTCAACTTTGGCCACGCCCATCACGGCCTGACCCTCGGCCCGGTGACTGGCCGCCTGCTCGCCGAGATGATGACCGGCGAGCAGCCGTTCACCGACCCTGCGCCTTACCGCGCAGCGCGCTTTGACTAAACCAGCGGGAGAACAACAACATGACCGCACCTTTGAACCTTGCCAGCCTTGCCCCTGAAGCCGATAGCCGCCCAGTGCTGATCGACATAGAAGGCTTGAACAAACACTACGGCGCCTTCCACGTGCTGCGCGATATCAACCTGCAGGTCCGCGAAGGCGAGCGTATCGTCCTCTGCGGACCCTCCGGTTCAGGCAAATCGACCTTGATCCGCTGCATCAACCGCTTGGAGATCGCCGAGCAAGGCAGCGTTCATGTCGACGGCATCGACCTGGCCAAGCCCTCGCGTCAGGCCGCTCAGGTGCGCAGCGAAATCGGCATGGTGTTCCAGCACTTCAATTTGTTCCCGCACATGAGCGTGCTCGACAACTGCCTGCTGGCCCCAACCAGCGTGCGCGGGCTGTCGCGCAAGGACGCCGAAGAGCGGGCGCGGATGTACCTGAGCAAGGTCGGCATCGCCAGTCAGGCCGACAAATACCCCAGCCAGCTCTCCGGCGGCCAGCAGCAGCGCGTAGCGATTGCCCGTGCCCTGTGCATGAAGCCGCGGATCATGCTGTTCGATGAGCCAACCTCGGCGCTCGATCCGGAGATGGTCGCCGAAGTCCTGGATGTGCTGGTGAAGCTCGCAGGCACCGGCATGACCATGCTCTGCGTCACCCATGAAATGGGCTTTGCCCGCCAGGTGGCAGAGCGTGTGCTGTTTCTTGAGGGTGGCCAGATCATCGAAGACAGCCCGCCACAAACGTTTTTTGGGCAACCCAAAACTGCCAGGGCCCAGGCATTTCTCAAGCAGATTCTGCACTGATAAGCCGCAGTGCAAGGGCTGGATCATTGCAGCGCTGCAATGATCCAACTGCGTCGTTAATTATATTTACCAAAACCCCTGCCAAACCCTTGCCAGCCAAGGCTCCGCTTCCCTCAAGCGCCCTGAAACCGGCGCCAAAGCGCTCACGCCTCGTTTGACATATCGAACGGCTCTGGCAAGCTAGAGACAAGCCCCGACCGGCATCGTCTCCTTCAGCGAGCCGGCAGTGCTCGGGGCTCCAGGCCGCACACAAGGCCCAGGCCGTGCGCCTGCACAATATCGACAGGAAGCACCTGTCCCAAGGTGACATATGTCCAACAGCAACATTGGCAACAAGCAAACTTCCCTGCGCAAACCCGTCGTCCTGATGACCATGGGCAGCCAAGAGCGCAAAGGCCATGACTATCAGGTCATGACCCACAAATACATTACCCCCCTGGTCGACTTCGCCGACTGCCTGCCTGTGCTGGTTCCGACCTGCTGCGGCACCGATGACCTCGAGCGTTATCTGGATATGGCCGACGGCGTCTATCTGACCGGTGCTGGCAGCAACATCGACCCGGCCCTGTACGGCCAGGAGAACGAGACGCCAGGCAAAGGCCAGGACAAGAACCGCGATCTGTTCGACATCCCGCTGGTCAAACTGGCTCTGGCCCGTGGCCTGCCAATCTTCGGCATCTGCCGCGGCATGCAGGAAATCAACGTCGCACTGGGCGGCGATATCTACCAGAAGGTGTACGCCGAGCCGGGCTTCAACGATCACCGGGAAAACCCCGAGGATCCGGTTGAAGTGCAATACCAGGCCGTGCACAGCGTCACCATCAAGCCAGGCAGCTGGCTGCGGGATGCCTTGGGCACTGACCAGATCCGAGTCAACTCGTTGCATGGTCAAGGCCTGCGCAAACTGGGTGAGGGCCTTGAGCCGATCGCCCAGGCTGAAGACGGTTTGGTCGAAGCCATCCACGGCCCGAGCATCTCGCCCTTCCTGTTCGCTGTGCAGTGGCACCCCGAGTGGCAAGCGGCGAAAAACCCTGACTCGATCAAGATTTTCGAGGCGTTTGGCGATGCTTGCCGTGCTCAGGTCCGCAAGTCCCAGGCCAGCAAGCGCAACCAGGCTGCCTGAGTCCCTGCTTCGTTAGTTTGATCGCGGGGCGGCGCAAGGCCGCCCCCGCTTCCCCGGTCACCCTCTGCTGGTCCCAGAACACCTACCGTGGCAGCGCGGGGCGGGCGTGTGCCTGTCCCCGCGATCCTTTTTTCTGCCATCCGTGCAGAGATATGATGACTAACGGCTGCTTTATTATTTCCCTCCATCCCGCGCCCTGACCCACACCTATCCCCCTGCGAGTACCTGCCGCATTTGTGCGGAAAGCGACTACGAGAAAAAATCTGTGGCAAGGGACTAGTCATTTCTTAGGTTGTACGATAACTTACCTCTCAGATTGATTCACCACCCCAAAAGCGCCACAGGAAACCAATAACAATGAATCCACTAGAGCTGCAGTCCATCCTCTCCCACGGTCTGCTGTCGTTCCCGGTAACCGACTTCAATGCCCAGGGCGACTTCAATCAGGCGGGCTACATCAAGCGTCTGGAATGGCTTGCCCCGTATGGCGCGACTGCGCTGTTCGCCGCCGGCGGCACCGGTGAGTTCTTCTCCCTGGCCGCCAGCGAGTACAGCCAGGTGATCAAGACTGCAGTCGATACGTGCGAGCATTCGGTACCAATTCTGGCCGGCGTCGGTGGTTCTACTCGCCAGGCCATCGAGTACGCCCAGGAAGCCGAACGTCTGGGTGCCAAAGGTCTGTTGCTGCTGCCGCACTACCTGACCGAAGCCAGCCAGGACGGTGTAGCCGACCACGTTGAAGCCGTGTGCAAGTCGGTCAAGATCGGTGTAGTGGTCTACAACCGTAACGTCTGCCGCCTGACCGCGCCGCTGCTCGAGCGCTTGGCCGAGCGTTGCCCGAACCTGATCGGTTACAAGGATGGCCTGGGCGATATCGAGCTGATGGTGTCGATCCGTCGCCGCCTGGGCGATCGCTTCAGCTACCTCGGCGGCCTGCCGACCGCTGAAGTGTATGCAGCTGCCTACAAGGCGCTGGGTGTGCCGGTGTACTCTTCGGCGGTGTTCAACTTCGTGCCCAAGACCGCGATGGACTTCTACCATGCGATCGCTCGCGAAGATCACGCCACCGTCGGCAAACTGATTGATGACTTCTTCCTGCCGTACCTGGACATCCGTAACCGCAAAGCCGGCTATGCCGTCAGCATCGTCAAGGCCGGCGCCAAGATCGCCGGTTACGACGCAGGCCCAGTGCGTTCGCCACTGACCGACCTGACCGGCGAAGAGTATGAAATGCTCGCCGCCCTTATGGACAAGATGGGCCCGCAATAAGCGACCCCGCGGCCTGCCAATGCCGCAACCGGAGCGAGGCCACGCCCGCTCCGGTCTTATCGATCCCCGCACAAAAATAACTAGTGGGAGTACACCTTCATGCAAGCGACGAAAAAAACGCATGTACGTTATCTGATCTTGTTCATGCTCTTCGTCGTGACCACGATCAACTATGCAGACCGAGCGACCATTTCGATCGCTGGCTCCAGTCTGCAGAAAGATTTAGGGATAGACGCGGTCACCCTCGGTTATATCTTCTCGGCCTTCGGCTGGGCCTACGTGCTCGGGCAAATCCCCGGCGGCTGGCTGCTCGACCGCTTCGGTTCAAAGAAGGTTTACGCCTTCAGTATCTTTACCTGGTCGCTGTTCACTGTGCTGCAGGGGTTTGTCGGTTACCTACCGGTGGCCAACGCGATCATCGCCCTGTTCATGCTGCGCTTCATGGTCGGTTTTGCCGAGGCGCCGTCGTTCCCGGGTAACGCCCGCATCGTGGCGGCCTGGTTCCCGACTGCTGAACGCGGCACCGCATCGGCCATCTTCAACTCGGCGCAGTACTTCGCCACTGTCCTGTTCGCACCGCTGATGGGCTGGATCGTCCATGCCTGGGGCTGGGAACACGTATTCGTGGTCATGGGCGTACTGGGTATCGCCTTCTCGGCGGCCTGGATGAAGCTGATCTACAACCCTAAAGAACACCCGATGATCAGTGCCGAAGAACTCGACCATATCGAGCGCAACGGCGGCCTGGTCGACATGGATAAACCCAAGGCAGCCGGCGCCAGCGGGCCGAAGTGGGCCTACATCAAGCAGCTGCTGAGCAGTCGCATGATGGTCGGTATCTATCTTGGCCAGTACTGCATCAACGGCATCACCTACTTCTTCCTGACCTGGTTCCCGGTGTATCTGGTGCAGGAACGCGGCATGTCGATCCTCAAGGCGGGCATCATCGCTTCGTTGCCAGCGATCTGCGGCTTCGTCGGCGGTGTATTGGGTGGCGTATTGTCTGATGGTCTGCTGCGTCGTGGTCATTCACTGACCTTCGCCCGCAAGGCGCCGATCGTGGTCGGCCTGTTGCTCTCTACCAGCATGGTCATCTGCAACTACGTCGACGCCGAATGGATGGTGGTGGCGATCATGGCCCTGGCGTTCTTCGGCAAAGGCCTTGGTGCGCTGGGCTGGGCGGTGGTATCGGACACCTCGCCCAAGCAGATCGCCGGGCTGTCCGGCGGCATGTTCAACACCTTCGGCAACATCGCCTCGATCACCACGCCGATCATCATCGGTTACATCATCAGCGCTACTGGCTCGTTCAAGTGGGCCCTGGTGTATGTCGGTGCCAACGCCCTGATCGCGGTGCTGAGCTACCTGGTGATCGTCGGCCCGATAAAACGTATCGAGCTGCGTGACGTGCCCAACGATGAACCGGCTCAGCCGACCAGCAGCGAACTGGCCAGCTCGCGCCACTGAGTGATTGCGCCTGCACCTGCTGAAGCGGGTGCAGGCGTCTCGAACAAAGCCTGAGATAACTACAAGAAGGGCCTGAACATGCAGCTGATCGAAACTTCCGACTCGCCCCGCTACGTGCGCCTGCACGAGGATGACAACGTAGTGGTGGTGGTCAACGACGGTGGCCTGGGCGAAGGCGCCCGCTTTGCCGACGGCCTGACCCTGGTTGAAGCAGTACCACAAAGCCACAAGGTCGCCACGCTGGATATCGCCCAGGGCGAACCGGTGCGGCGCTACGGGCAGATCATCGGCTATGCCCTGGAACCGCTGCGCAAAGGCAGCTGGGTGCAGGAAAGCCAGCTGGCGATGCCCGCCGCCCCCGAACTCGACAGCCTGCCGCGCTGTGACGCCGTCCCTGCCCCTCTGACGCCGCTGGAGGGTTTTACCTTTGAAGGGTTCCGCAACGCCGATGGCACCGTCGGTACGCGTAATATTCTTGGCATCACCACCACCGTGCAATGCGTGACCGGCGTGCTCGACCATGCGGTCAAGCGCATCCGCAGCGAGTTGCTGCCCAAATACCCCAATGTCGATGATGTGGTGGCACTGACTCACAGCTATGGCTGCGGCGTGGCAATCAATGCCCGTGATGCCTACATCCCGATCCGCACCGTGCGCAACCTGGCGCGTAACCCGAACCTGGGCGGCGAAGCCCTGGTTATCAGCCTGGGCTGCGAGAAACTGCAGGCCGGCCAGGTCATGCATGAAAACGACCCCTCGGTAGACCTCAGCGACCCGTGGCTGTACCGCCTGCAGGACGCCAGCCTCGGTTTTGTCGAAATGATCGAACAGATCATGGCGCTGGCCGAAGCGCGTCTGATCAAGCTCGACCAGCGCCGCCGCGAGACCGTACCGGCCGCAGAGCTGATCCTGGGCATGCAATGCGGCGGCAGCGATGCCTTCTCCGGTATCACCGCCAACCCCGCGCTGGGTTTTGCCGCCGACCTGCTGGTGCGCGCCGGTGCCACCGTGCTGTTCTCGGAAGTATCCGAAGTCCGCGATGCCATCTACATGCTTACTTCCCGCGCGCAAACACCGGCCGTAGCCGATGCACTGGTGCGCGAGATGGACTGGTACGACCGTTACCTGGAGCAAGGCGCGGCCGACCGCAGCGCCAATACCACCCCGGGCAACAAGAAAGGTGGCCTGTCGAATATCGTCGAGAAGTCGCTGGGCTCGATCGTCAAGTCCGGCAGCGGCGCCATTCAAGGGGTGGTTGGCCCGGGTGAACGGGTCGAGCGCAAGGGCCTGATCTTCTGCGCAACCCCTGCCAGCGATTTTGTCTGCGGCACCCTGCAACTGGCGGCGGGGATGAACCTGCACGTGTTCACCACCGGCCGCGGTACGCCGTACGGGCTGGCCATGGCGCCGGTGGTCAAGGTGTGTACCCGCACCGAGCTGGCCCAGCGCTGGCCAGACCTGATCGACATCGACGCCGGGCGCATCGCCACCGGCCGCTCGAGCATCGAAGAGTTGGGCTGGGAGCTGTTCCATTACTACCTGGACGTGGCCAGCGGCCGCAAGCAGACCTGGGCCGAACAGCACCGCCTGCACAACGACATCACCCTGTTCAACCCGGCACCGATCACCTGATCGCTTTGCCCTCTGCCGCCGCGCTTGCAGCGTGGGCCGCAGAGGGATCTGTCCTATCCATTGTGTACTTCAACAGGAGCAAGACATGCCTGAGATTCTTGGCCACAACTTCATCAACGGCCAGCGCAGCGCAGCTGGCAACCAACGCCTGCAAAGCCTGGACGCCACTACTGGCGAAGCGCTGCCCTACAGCTTCGTGCAGGCCACCGAAACCGAAGTGGACCAGGCCGCCCGCGCTGCCGCCGCAGCATTCGTTGAATTCCGCCAGCTGGCACCTGCCCGTCGCGCCGAGTTCCTCGATGCCATTGCCGCCGAGCTGGACGAACTGGACGACGCCTTTGTCGCCATTGTCTGCCGCGAGACCGCCCTGCCCGCTGCCCGCATCCAGGGTGAGCGCGGCCGCACCAGCGGCCAGATGCGCCTGTTTGCACAGGTGCTGCGCCGTGGCGACTACCTCGGTGCGCGCATCGATCTGGCCCTGCCTGATCGTCAACCCTTGCCGCGGGTCGATCTACGCCAGATGCGTATTGGTGTCGGCCCGGTCGCGGTGTTTGGCGCAAGCAACTTCCCGCTGGCCTTCTCCACCGCTGGCGGCGACACCGCAGCAGCATTGGCCGCAGGCTGCCCGGTGGTGTTCAAGGCGCATAGCGGCCACATGGCCACGGCCGACCTGGTCGGTTGCGCGATCACCCGCGCCGCCGAGCGCACCGGCATGCCCAAAGGCGTGTTCAACATGGTCTTCGGTGGCGGCGTCGGTGAGTGGCTGGTCAAGCATCCAGCGATCCAGGCGGTTGGCTTCACCGGCTCGCTCAAAGGCGGCGACGCACTGTGCCGCATAGCCGCAGAACGTGCGCAGCCAATCCCGGTATTTGCCGAGATGTCGAGCATCAACCCGGTGATCGTCCTGCCGGGTGCGCTGGCCAAGCGTGGCGAAGCCATCGCCCGCGAGCTGGCAGGCTCGGTGTGCATGGGCGCGGGGCAGTTCTGCACCAACCCAGGCATGGTCATTGGCCTGCGTTCTGCTGAGTTCAGCACCTTGCTGGCCAATGTTGGCCAGGCGCTGGATGCTCAGGCCGGGCAAACCATGCTCAATGCCGGCGGCCTGCGCAGCTATGTCAGCGGCCTTGAGCATCTACAGGCGCATGCCGGCATCGAGCACCTGGCGGGTCAGGCGCAGGAAGGCTCACAGGCGCGTGCGCAGCTGTTCAAAGCGGACGCCAGCCTGCTGGTCAATGCCGATCCACTGCTGCAGGAAGAGGTGTTTGGCCCGGCCACCGTGGCGGTCGAGGTGCAGGACAACGAGCAACTGCGCGCAGCCCTGCAAGGCCTGCGTGGCCAGTTGACCGCAACCCTGATCGGCGAGGCAGAAGACTTCGAGGCGTATGCCTGGTTGGTCCCGCTGCTGGAAGAGAAAGTTGGCCGGATCCTGGTCAACGGCTATCCGACTGGCGTTGAGGTCTGCGATGCGATGGTCCACGGCGGGCCATATCCGGCAACTTCGGATGCGCGCGGGACCTCGGTGGGGACATTGGCGATCGATCGCTTCCTGCGGCCGGTGTGCTACCAGAACTACCCGCAGGCGTTGCTGCCTGAGGCGCTCAAGGATGGCAATCCGCTGGGGTTGCGTCGGTTGGTGAATGGGCAGTGGAGTGACGGCTCGCTTTAAGCTTTTTGGGGCCGCTGCGCGGCCCCAGAAATCTACACCCCTTGCGCCTCTGCCGCCTCATGCGCCTGGCGCAGCCGCTCACGGCTATTGGACAGATGCATGCGCATCGCCATCTTCGCCCCTTCGCTATCGCCCCGCACAATCGCCTCGTAGATCGCTTCGTGCTCGTGGCGCAGACGGCTCATGTAATGCGCCTGGTCATCCTGGGCAATGCGCGCCGAATTGAGCCGCGTGCGCGGGATGATGCTGGTGCCAAGGTGATTGATGATGTCGGCGAAATAATGATTGCCGCTGGCCTGGGCGATCCGCAGGTGGAACTGGAAGTCTGCCGATACCGCATCGGACGCGTGCGCAGCACCTTCGTTGATCTCATCCAGGGCTGCACGCATCCCGCTCAACTGCTCGTCGGTACGGCGCTGCGCCGCCAGCCCGGCAGACTCGATCTCCAGGGCGATGCGTAGCTCCAGCACCGCGAGCACTTCACGCAGGGTGACCACGGTGGCGGGATCGATGCGAAAGCCACTGCCAGGTGAGGCCTCGAGCACGAACGTGCCGATACCGTGACGGGTCTCGACCTGCCCGGCAGCCTGCAGCCGCGAGATAGCCTCACGCACTACGGTGCGGCTGACGCCTTCCTCAGCCATGATCTGCGACTCGGTCGGCAGCTTGTCGCCGCGCTTGAGCTGACCACTGCGGATGCGTTCGGTCAGCACCGTGACCAATTCCTGGGCCAGACTGCGCGGCTTGCGCCGGGTCCTTGCCTGTACCTGCTGCTCTGTCATGCCCTGTAGTTCACCTTGAGAGACAGGCACCATGATAGCGCAAGCAGTTGTACGATCACATACGCAGACTGCGGGTTTTTATTGATACTTTGGCACTGCCTGTTTCGTACCTCGGCGTCCGTGCTGGATGGCGGCAAATTGCTGGCCCCCAAACCTCGAAAGCGAAGGCAAACTTCGTTTTCCTTCAGAAGCTTAGGACAGCATCATGCGGGTATTTCTAGCAACCATGGCCGGCTGCCTGCTGGCGACCTTCGCTATCACAGCCCAGGCCAAAGCCTTGAGCCAGAACGATCGCAACGTGTGTAGCTGGGGGTCGCAGATTGCCGCTGAGGCGCAGCAAGCCAAGCTTTCCGGGGTCAACGTGTACGCCACGCGCAAGCGCCTGCAGGCGCGCAAGTTCCCCAAACCGTGGATGCGCATGACCGCCTTCGGGATCACAGAACAGACCTACAACAGCCGCTCCCGACTCAAGCCTGCGGCCATCAAGAAAACCTATTATGACCAGTGCGTGCAACACGCTATTGCCAAGCGATAACGCTATAAATCAGTAACTTATAAGAACTTCCTGATGAATATTCTAGGCCTTGATTCGCCATGGTGGCCCTGAATGGAATGAGCGCTGCAGCCAGTCCTTGAGTGCGCCGACGGCTGCAGTGTGCAATCGCGCCGAGGGCCGTACCAGGTAGATTCCGGCCGTGACATCCAGTTGCCAGTCTGGCAGCACGCGTACCAGCCTGCCGGCGGCCAGGTCTTCGATCATCAACCAGTCGCCGCCAGCGATAATGCCGACACCCCGGCGGGCAGCCTCCAGCAAGGCTTCATTGTCATTGCTGCGCAGTGAACCTGAGACCTTGACGCTTACATGCCGCGCGCCGGCCGTTAGATTCCATTCAGGAAACGAGCGCAAGCCACTGAAACCCATGCAGTTATGCTCGGCAAGGTCAGCAGGGACTTGAAGCGTGGGATGTTTGGCCAGGTACTCCGGCGATGCGCACAGAATGCGCAGATGATCGCAGAGCTTTTTTGCCACCAACCGGCTGTCCGCCAGCTCACCGATACGGATTGCCGCGTCAAAACCTTCAGCCACCAGATCGACAAAACGGTCTGAGTACTCGACCTCCATCGTTACCTGCGGATGCGCCAGGACGAAGTCGGCCAGCAGCCCACTCAGCCAGCGCCTGCCCATCGCCGCCGGCAGCGCCAGGCGTAGACGCCCCCGGACGGTCGCAGCGCCCTCGGCCGCTTCCTGTTCGGCTTCATCGATCAAGCGGCTGGCCTGGCGCAGCCGCTGCACAAGGCGCTCGCCCTCATCGGTGAAACGCAACTGGCGGGTAGTGCGTTCGACCAGACGAATTCCCAGGCGCTGTTCGAGCGCACTCAAACGCCGCGACAGCACCGACGGGTGGCGGTCGAGCTGGCGCCCGGCAGCGGCGAATGAACCTTGCTCGTGCAAGGCCAGCAAGCTTGCCAGTTCATCCGCGCGGCGGCTGTCGAAGGCGTCCATGGGCAGGCTCTCAAACAAGGTCAAGGGATCAGTATCAGCGCCCCCTCGGAACGGCCCTGCTCCAGGTCCGCATGAGCCTGGGCAACATCAGCCAGCGGGTAGCGGCGCCAGATACGCGGCAGGATGATACCTTGGCTGACAGCGTCCAGCACGTCTGCCGCGCGCTGCTGATATTCCTCGGCAGTCTGAGTATGGGCGGCCAGCGATGGCCGTGTCAGGTACAGCGAGCCCTTGGCATTGAGCGTGCTCACCTCGATGGGCGCAGGGGCACCCGAGGTCGCCCCGAACGACACCAGCAGCCCGCGCGTTCGCAGGCTGTCCAGTGAGGCCTGCAGCGACACTTTACCGATGCTGTCATACACCACATCCACGCCCTGCCCCGCAGTCAGTTCCTTGACTTGGGCGGCCAAGCTCGCCGCATCAAATACCAGCACGTGCGCGCAGCCTGCCTCCTGTGCGCGACCGACACTTTCAGGCCGGGACACAACACCAATCACCGTCGCCCCCAAGTGCCTGGCCCACGCCACCAGCAACTGGCCCACCGCGCCACCAGCACCGTAGACCAGTAGCTGAGTGCCGGGACCTACTGAATAGGTAGTCTTGATCAAGTACTGTGCGGTGATGCCCTTGAACAACACTGCGGCGGCCTGTTCATCACTGACCGAGGCCGGCAACTTGACCAGACGCTCGGCCGGGTACAAGCGGCCACTGGCGTAGCTGCCAATCGGGCCGGTGGCATAGGCAACCCGATCGCCAACCTGCAATGAGGCGACGCCCTCGCCCACAGCCGTCACCCGCCCTGCACCCTCCAGCCCCAAGCCACTTGGCAGCACCAGCGGCGCAGCACCTTTGCGTTGCAGCAGGTCGAGCGGGTTGACGCCGATGGCGGTCTGTTCAAGCCAGACCTGACCCGGCCCCGGCTGCTGCGGTTGCACAGTCTCCAGTTGCAGTACATCTGTGGTGCCGGTGTCGGTCAGAACGATTCGTGCGGACATGGCCAATTTCTCTGGTTGGTGGAATGCCGTTGCAGCTTAGATATCCATCTGCCGTCGAGCAATCAGGCCTGGCACAGATGATTCGTGCACCTCACGAAGCAATACATCTCGAAAGTACCGTTGCGGTCCAGCCCAAGCCCGGCAAGACTACGTCCACGACCACCCGACGCAGGCTTGCTCGCCAAGCCGTTCAGGCAACTGTTGCTTATGCACGACAAGACCACGTTCAGCGTGCCGGTAACCCCCCGATCGCTGCTGCTGCCCATTCTTCTGAGTTTGCTGGCGTTTGCCGCCAACTCGGTATTCTGCCGTCTGGCCCTGCGCGACGGCGCCATTGATGCCACCGCCTTCACGGCGATCCGGCTCGGCAGTGGCGCGCTAGTGCTCGCCGCATTGGTGTACTGCACTCGGCGGCCTCGCAATCCGGCAGGCAGCTGGACCGGAGGACTGGCCCTGTTCGCCTATGCCTGGCTGTTCTCGCTCGCCTACCTGCAACTGGGTGCAGGCACCGGCGCGCTGATTCTGTTCGGGGCAGTACAGATCAGCATGTACGCTTTCGGCATGTGTCGAGGCGAACTGCTGCAGCGCAAGGTGCTGCTAGGGATGTTGATTGCCTTCGCCGGACTGCTTGCATTGCTGTTACCCGGCACCGACGCACCGCCGCTTGCCAGCGCGTTGGTCATGCTTACCGCAGGCATTGCATGGGGCGCGTATTCACTGCTGGGCAAAGGGTCAGCCGATCCGCTGGCGGCAACTGCAGGCAACTTCCTGCGCAGCTTGCCGCTGGTGCTTGGCGCTGTTGTGGCAATGGCGCTGAGCGGCGCATCGCTGCACTGGAGCGGCGAAGGCGTGCTGTATGCGCTCGGATCCGGCGTGCTGGCCTCCGGTGCCGGTTACAGCCTCTGGTATAGCGTGGTCAGGTGCATCAGCTCGCAGCAGGCGGCGACCATGCAGTTGAGTGTGCCGGTGCTGGCAGCGCTTGGTGGGGTGTTGTTGCTCGGCGAGCCACTGACCTGGCGCTTGGGCCTGACTTCGCTGGTGGTGCTCGGTGGGGTTGCGTTGGCGTTGCTGCCGACGCGTCGGGCCTAGGTAGCCAGCCGGGTAGCCTTTCACCCTCGATAGCGAATTTTCCTACGCCCTTCTCAGAAGCCGGATAGGTCCCTCAAAAGCCCTACCCCGGTATGGTTGGCAGGCAATCAAAGCCGTGAAAACAGCGGCCCGCCCCAGCCCCGTCGGCAACTCATCGGCCCTATCGGCGACGCTTGCAGACGCTGAAAAGGACGTCCCATGCCCAGCCAATCCGACCTGAGCTTCCGCTTCGAGCCTCTGGCCAGCCGCACGCCGTTCGAAGTGGTGTCGTTCACCCTCGAAGAAACCCTCAGTACGCCTTTCAAGCTCACGCTGGAGCTGATCAGCTACCGAGCTGATGTCGATTTCGCCGAGCTGATTGACAAGCCAGCGCTGTTCACCATTTGCCGCGACCAGCAGCCAGTACGCTACGTGCATGGTTTGATCAGCAGCCTCAGCCAGGGCGAAAGTGGTTTCTATCGCACCCGCTATCAAGCCGTCATCGAACCACAACTGGCACGCGCACGCCTGCGCTCCAACTGGCGAATCTTCCAGCAGCAGAGCGCAGCGCAGATCCTCGAGGTCATGTTCAAGCGCCAAGGCCTGACCCAGATCGAATTCAGCACCACGTGCGACCATCAGGTCCGCGAGTTTTGCGTGCAAGCCGGCGAAACCGACCTCGACTTCATTGCACGTCTGGCTGCAGAAGAAGGCTACATCTACAGCTTTGACCACAGCGCTACTGCCCATACCCTGCGCGTGACCGACCGGGTGATGAGCCTCGGGCAGATCAACAGAAGCGTCATCAAGCCCGCAGACGATCTACGCAGCTATGCCGATGATGACACTGCCGATCCGCTCAGCGTGCTGTATCACTCCAACAGTGGCGGCGATCCCGCCGGCCCTTGCCTGCGCAGGCTTCGCTATTGCGAGCAGGTGGCAACCACTCACCAGCAGCAGCGCGACTATACCTTCCTGCGGCCAGCCTACCGCCAACAACACGGGGTGGTTGCCAGCCAGTGGAAGCTGCCCTGCAACAAGTACGAACGCTTCGACTATCCCGGCCGCTATAACCTTGATGTGGTTGGCAAGCCGTTCACCCAGACGCGGCTGACCGCACGCCGCCACGCGGTGCGCCTGGCTGAAGTGGAAGGCGACGATGTTCGTCTGCAACCTGGGCTGAGCTTCAATCTGATCGATCATCCCCGTGAGGACTTCAACGCCCACTGGCGGGTGATCAGCGTGCGTCACGTCGGCAGCCAGTTCACCAGTCTGCAGGAAGAGGCGGCGGATGCCGACCAGGGCACACACTATGTCCAGCATGCTGAGCTGGTACCGGGCCGCATCGACTGGAAGCCCGCATTGTTGGCCAGGCCGCGGATTGACGGGCCGCACATGGCGACGGTGGTCGGGCCGCCCGAGGAAGAGATTTATTGCGACCAGTGGGGGCGGGTCAAGGTCAGCTTTCCGTGGGACCGAGAAAGCAAGGACAACCAGTTCAGCTCGTGCTGGATCCGCGTCGCCCAGGGCTGGGCAGGCGGTAGTTGGGGGTCGATGGCCATACCGCGAATCGGCCAGGAAGTGATCGTTCAATACGTCAATGCCGATCCCGATCAGCCATTGATTACCGGCCGCACCTACTGCGCCAACCAGCTGCCGCCCTATGATTTGCCGCAGCACAAAACCCGTATGACCATCAAAAGCCAGACCCACAAAGGGCAAGGCTTCAATGAGCTGCGCTTCGAGGATGAGCTGGACCGACAAGAGGTGTTCATTCACGCCCAGAAAGACCAGAACAACGTGGTCCGGCACAACGAAACCACTCAAGTCGGCAATGATCGCGCCGAGCAAGTCGAGCGTGATGAAACCCTCAACGTCGGCCATGACCGCACAGAGTCGATCGGCAATGATGAAAAGGTGTCGATTGGCCAGGATCGTCAGCATCAGACTGGTCGCGATGACGTCCTCGAAATCGGCCGTCACCACAGCATCACGATCGCTCAGGACCGCACCGAGCAGGTCGGCAACCACCGCCGCGACACCACAACTGCCAACCACACCGTCGATATCGGCGGGCACCTCGAACAACAGGTCGCTGGCCACGTCGACCTGAAAGCCGGCCAAGCGATTCGCTACCAGACCCAGGACTTCGAGATCGAGGTCGCTGGCAGCTTCTCGATCAAATCGCCGGGCGGTACGTTACGCCTGGATGCTTCCGGGATAACCCTCGACGGTGTCGCGATAAATTTCAAAGGCCCTATCGGTCAAGCACCTGAGGGGAGTTCCTACGCCTTCAGCATCAGCGGCAAGCCTGAGCCGGGTGAGCCTGTCTGCCTGAGTTGCCTGCTCAAAGCGATTCAAGAGGGGCGCAGTGTTGTCCGCCTCGAAGGGGTCAACGCATGACCACAACGGCCACCAATCTTGGAAACGAGATCGTCGAAGTACTGCGCAACCCGCGTTACCGCCTGACTGGCATCGTCGAGATAAGCCGCTTGAGCGAGCGAGATCGCAGCGAACTGCTGCGCCGTATCAAGGAATACGCGCTGCCATTACTTCAGCAGCCCGAATTCGCCAACCTGCAGGCGCTTGGACCACGGTTGATCACTCCAGCGCCCGACTATGGCCTGGACGGTCAGTGGGGCAACTACTGGGATGTCGAACACTACGGCAAAGAGGGCATCTGCGCGTGGATCGTCAGTGCGATGCCGCCGCCAGAACTGCTCGTGCACCTGAGCCAGGCCAATCGCACGGTCGCGCCTGATGGCAATAGCTTCCTGCTGCGTTGGCACATCGCACGCAGTCTCCAGGCTCTGCATGCACGGCGCGACTTGCCGGCGGTACGCGAGTGGCTCGCGCCTATCCATAAAATATGGCTACCGGTACCTGACCCAGGTCGCGAGCGCTGGGTATGCCTCGAGGGAGAGGATCGCGCGCCGATCAGCCAAGGCAACGCCTTCGAGCTGGACTCCGCGTGCTGGCAGGCGCTGACCGGCGACCCGCTGGAATACACCTTGGCCGACGCCATCGGCACAGCGATGGCAGCTGCGGGCATGACCGGCCAATGCCATACCATTCGCCTAGGCATTGCTCGCGCGCATTTGAGTGCAGCTCGCAAAGCTGGCCTGAGCCGCCAGCAGGACCTGATCAGCTACGTGACCATGATGACCCTCAACGGCGATGCGCTGGCTGAGTCGGCCGCATGGACGCAGGCCGTTGCCGAAGCAAGCGAGCTCAAACGCCCGCTGGCAGACGCCCTGCAAGCGCCCCTCTCCTGCCAGCCTCGATAAGGACACCACCATGATCAGCATGGACAAGCTCTTCGCTATTAATCGGGCTGCCTGCGAGGCCCTCAGCGTACCGTTAGCCGCAGGCCCTGCAGTCAGCTGCACCCGCAGCTTCACCATTCTGCCACTGCGCTACGCTGCCGTCGGCGGCAACTCCGCCTTACGCGAGCGCCTGCCGCAATTGCCAGACAACCTGCATCACGCGCATCAGGCTGGCGCATTGACTCAGGCTGCCTACGCGATACGGCCACTGCGTGAAGGATTCCTTTACGTCATGGAAGCTCGCCGAATCGGCAACAGGTTGTTATTTCTTGACCCGTTCCGCATTTCGGCAGATGGCTCACTGGCCATCACCAGCTTCGATGACCCCTGGCAAGCCCCGCCGGCCTCGCTGACGGCGCAGGACGTGATGCGCAACCTGGCATGGGCTCTGACTATCCACGATGTCGATGACCTGATCGGGCTGCGGCTGTTCTACAGCCCTGACCCACTGAGCAGAGCTACGCTGATGCGCCTGTTCCACCAGGCTTCCAGCGTGCCGGCTGTGAACGTGGCCAAGTATGCCGTCCCCTCCTGCTCAGTCCCTGAATCCCATGTGCTGACTTACGGTCAACTCGACCTAGTGGCCGATTTCGCCGCAGAGAACGATCCAGACCTGCGCAAGATGCTTGACGCACAGCTGTCTTCGACGCCGAAGATCATGTCGCTGGTGGCCTCTCGGCAGATGCTCAAGCCAAAGCCGAACAGCGATACGCCGCGAGGTATCGCCATCGTGGTGGAAGACGCGATCGGCATTACCCAGGATCTCAATGCCTGGCGCAACGCGGGCCTGGAACACCTCAAAGGCTGGCTGGAAACCACCACCCCCGGCGCTGAACCAGAGCAGCCGGGGATCAGCAACGAGCGCAAGGTGCTGGTGGCACAAGCGTTCACTCAACTGCACGCCGAGTTCAGTGAGCGCAAGGTCGGCGCGCTGCTGAGCCGCCACACGCAGAGTCTGCGTGAGTACCTGACAGATGGCGAACAAAGCCTGCCGCCCGGTCCAACCCGCGAATGGTGGGCGCACACACGCGAAGGCATTCTTGAAGTTGATGCACAGTTCAAGCGCAAGGATCTCGAAGCGCGTGCTGCCACTGGCGAGTTTGCCAAGGCTTTCGAAGAGCGCTACTTGCCAAGGGTCGATCTGCCCGCCATGCACGTTCAGCTGGGCTGGTTCGAGACCGTCAGCCGCGAAGCGCAACGCCAGGCTGATGCCCGGGCAGGCGACCACCTGATGTGGCTGCAGCATCCGCGACTGCTTGCAGCACTGGATCTCTATGACCAGGAAGACCTCACCAGCGGTCTGTGCTTTGCACACCAGACCGGCCTCTGCGTGCTGGGTATGGAAGGCACCGTCAAAGGCGCGCAATTGCTCAGCCGCTGGTGGCAGAGCGGCGAAGTTGAAGCGAGTAACTTGGCCATGCGCGCTTATGTGTTCAATCAGAAATCGGTTGCCGAGGTACTGGCAAAGACCCAAAGCGATATGCGCATTCTCCACGGGCCAGCGGACGACTGGCAAAAACTGGAAACCGCACTGCAACAAGCCAAGGCACTGGCGGCCCAATTCAGCGCAATCGACAGCCATTTGGAGCGGTTAGCCCAACATGGCCACGTCAATACTGCTGGCGCACTGGCCTGGATTGGTCATTTAGGGCGTGAAGCCCTGAGCGCCGGTGCGCCCAACGCTGTAGACCGAGCACTGCATCGGCGTCTGGTAACTCTCCTTACTGCTTCGCTGGGTGAGCAAGCACTCAACCTGCGCATGGCCGAACACGCCCAAGCCGGTCACACCCCCTCCCCGGGCCGCGTTGCCGCACCGATCATGCGCCGGCTTGATCAGGCCTATGTCGACAGCCTGAACGGTGCGCACAGCAACAGCTTCTACCGCCTGCGGGTCAGCAGCGCGCTGCTGTTGCTGGAAGCGAGTCTGTTGCTGCTGCAAGGCAGGCGAGAAGATAAGGATCGACGGTTCTGGAGCGAGGTGGCTGCGGGGGCGTTGACGAGCGCGGCAGCGGGGATGGAGTTGTTGGCAGTTGGGACAGAGCAAGCACTGGCATCTCTTGACCGGAGGGGGGCCTTAGCGAGGGGAGCTAATATAAGCCTAGGGCGGTATCGAGTCTGGGGAGCCGCAATGGCCAGCGTAGGAGGAATAGTGAGCATCGTCTGGGATGTAAGCGATGCAGTCAGTATGGCTGCGATTAACGGGCCTACACGCGATTCCAAAAAACGACTGTTAGTCGGCGCTTACTCTGCGAGGGCAATCGCGACCTTGTCCCTTATCAGCGGGCAGGGAGGAATCGCGTTCTCCAAAGCAGGCGCCTACTTCCAATGGCTAGCTCAAAGTCTGCAGAGTAAAAACCTGAGCGGATCTGCAAGGATTTTTGCTTCATGGTCCAATATCTTGGCAGGCAATCGACAACTTTTACTAATACTAAACCGAATGAGTTGGATCGGCGGCGCGATCGCGATCATCATAACGCTAGCCATCCTAATTATCGATGAGAACGCTTTTGAAAAGTGGTGCGACAGGTGCTGTTTTAGCCGAAGCAGCGGCAGCGAACGCTATGAACTAGATCATGAAGAACTTGCCGCATTAGCCAATTCTATTTCGGAGATTCTTTAATGTTCTTTTTTGAATGGGGTTATTGGCAGTCCGTCATAAAGCTCAACACCAAGGAGTCCAGCAAAAAACCACCTACCAAAATTAATTCCTTGAACATCCCGGCGTACGAAAGCGATGAGATCGAGGCGCTGACAGCAGCGCGCTTGAGCGCAAGCCCGACGCCTGATACACGAGGCCCAACTTACGCATTCAATCAGGATATATTGGAGATGCGATGTGGTATGTGGCAGGAAAAACGGGGCCTTATTACTATCGTTTCGCTAGCAATTATTTTCGTTATCTGCATCGGCTTCACAGGAGCAGCATTCTTCGCCTGGGCAGTACCGTATCGCCACCCAACCAATGGCAGCACGGTAGATATCGGCGCACTTGTGCTGAGCACTTACCTTGGTCTTGTTAGTGCATGCCTGGCGCTAGGCTATCTAAAACTCGGCCTCCCAGTATCTAGACTGGAAATATTCACATCACGCCAACTGCTTATACGCTTCAACCGCAGGAGTCAGCAGGTATATTTACACCGTCCCAGCTACTGCGGCGGACTAGTGACATTACCATGGATTGGGGTATGTAGTTCAGGGGCGAATAGTAGCTCTTCAATAGCAGGAGGTATCGGATTACCTCTATTCCTTCACTGGCCTACAGCGTTTACTCTGAGCCATTACCCAGAGTGCGCATGGGTCGGCAAGGCAGGAAACAGTCAATCTGAAATTCAAGCCGAATGGGAATTCATCCGCCGATTCATGGACGAAGGCCCCGAGGGCCTACCCCGCCCACGCATCACTTCACACTTCCCTTGGCCATGGCAGGCATTCACTCCGCAGTTCGAGGGCCTTACCCACTACTTCTGGAATTCGTCGCGGATCATCAAGTTAGGCCTCATTCTTATTTCGCCCGCCTTCCTCATTCTCGGTTTGGGCCACTGGCTAAGCCTGCTGCTGTGCTGGAAACCTCGGTGGCCAAAAATCATCCGCGAAGCAGGATTGCCCGGCAAACCCATCCCGCCGCTAACCACTTTGGCCGACAGGCCGCCTCATATCCAGGAGCGCCTGCGTGCGAACGCCCATCTGTGGGCCATACGCCCGGGCCAGCGGCCGGCGAAAAAACCACGCGCTACCCGTAGACGAGCCAAGCCCGGCAACCAGTCCACTACAGCCAAGGAGTCCTTCACCGATGAAACCCATTGTGCTGATCGGCCACAAACATGACTGCCCAATTCACGGCATCGGCGAAGTGGTCTCGGGCACTTCTGCGACAAGGGTCGGCGGGCGCGAGGTTGCTTGTGTTGGCGACCGCATAAGCTGCGGCGCCGTCATTGAAAGCGGCTCGCCAAGTTACGCCATCGCAGGCAAGGCCGTGGCCCGACTTGGGGACACCACTGACCATGGCGGCACGCTGATCGAGGGCGACAGCGGCTGGCTGGTCGGCTGAAGTATCGATGTCACTGGGCCCAGTGCACCGCCTAAGCTTGTACCTATCTGTCACTGCCGGAGCCAGCCATGTCCTCCCCTGCCCCTGAAACCCGCCTCCAGCAAAGCTGGCATGACAACGCCCACGCCTGGATCGAAGCCGTGCGCAGTGGCAGTATCGAAAGCCGCCGCCAGGTCACCGATCAAGCGATCCTGCTGGCCATCCTGTCACGCCAGCCACAGCGGGTTCTCGACCTCGGCTGCGGTGAGGGATGGCTGTTGCGCGCCCTCACTGCTCGGGGTATCGAAGCCGTAGGCGTGGATGGCGACTCAACCCTGGTCGAGGCAGCACGCGCAGCCGGCTCAGCACCCGTCCACCACTGCAGCTACGAACAACTCGCCAGCGGCGATGTGGGACTCGGCAAATGCTACGACGCGATTTGCGCCAACTTCGCACTGCTTCATCAGGACATCATCCCGCTGCTGAGCGCGATGACCACCTTACTGGCTCCGGGCGGCGTGGTGGTGATCCAGTCGCTACACCCGTGGAGCGCCGCCAATGGTGATTATCAAGATGGCTGGCGTGAAGAATCCTTCGCTGGGTTCGAGGGTGATTGGAAGCCAATGCCGTGGTACATGCGCACGTTGACAAGCTGGCTCGCGGCGTTGGATATGGCCGGACTAACCCTCCTCCAACTGCAGGAACCGCAGCATCCACAAAGCCCCGTGCCGCAATCGCTACTGCTGGTCGCAGAGCTGAAACACAAGGAATAACGCTGAAACCCCGTAAACACAAAAGGATATAAAAATAACAAAACAATCTAACCAAATGGAATAAAAAAATTGAAAGCCCTGAGCCGCCTCCCTTACGCTGGAGCCCACATTCCAGCCTTCGCTCAGGAGCACCCGCCTTGTCCAACCGTGCCTTTTCTCCTCTTCGCCGCCTATTGGTCGGCGGCCTGCTGGCCAGTGTCGTCAGCTCCATACTGCCTTGGTCACAAGCCATAGCCGACGATGCCAAGACCTTGCGCATCGGCTACCAGAAATTCAACAGCGTAAACATCCTTAAGGGCACGGGCGCCTTGGAAAAGGCGCTCGCTGCACAGGGCGTGAAAGTCAGCTGGCACGAATTCGCCGCCGGCCCGCAACTGCTAGAAGCGCTGAGCACCGGTGCGATCGACCTGGGTCACGCCGCTGATGCACCGTCGGTGTTCGCCCAGGCCGCTGGCAAGCCTGTGGTCTATCTGGCGGCTGAACAGCCCTACCCGCGCGGGATTGGCCTGGTGGTACGCGAACAGGATCACATCACCAGCGTGCAGGAGCTCAAGGGCAAGCGAGTTGCCACTGGCCGCGGCTGGAATGCCCAATACCTGCTGGCCGTGGCGTTGCAGCAAGCTGGCTTGAGCTATCAGGACATTACCCCGGCATACGTCAACAACGCCGCCGATGCCGTCGCCGCCCTACAGTCGGGTAGCGTGCAGGCTTCGACGCTGTGGGACCCGTTCCTGGCAGCAGCCGAGCAGCAACCGGGCTTGAAAAACCTGCGCGACGGTAGCGGCCTGACCAACAACCGGACCTTCTATCTCTCCACCGCGAGCTTTGCCGACCAGCACCGCGAATGGCTGAAGACCTTCTTCAGCGAGCTGGCCAAAGTCAGCCAGTGGGCCAATGCCAAGCCTGCGGAAGTTGCCAGCCTGCTGGCACCGCAACTAGGGATCAAGGCTGAGGTGCTGGAAGTAGCCAGCGAGCGACGCAATTACAACGCCGTGCCGATTACCCCGGCAATCGTTGCCGAACAGCAAAAACTGGCCGACACCTTCCAGGGCCTGGGTCTGATCCCACACAAGTTGACCGTGGCTGACGCGGTGTACCCGACCGCCGTCCTGCCCTGACGCCAAGGAACGCTTCGCATGCCCCGCCCGATTCGCTTCAACGCCTTCAGCATGAACGCCGCCAGTCATCAGTCCCCCGGGCTATGGCGCCATCCGCGCAATACCAGCGTGGCGTTCAACCGGCTAGATTACTGGACTGACCTCGCTCGTCTGCTTGAACGTGGCCTGTTCGACGCGCTGTTCATTGCCGATGTCATGGGCATCTACGACGTCTACCAAGGCGGGCCCGAAGCGGCCCTGCGTGGGGGCGTGCAGGTCCCGGTCAACGATCCCCTGCTGCTGGTCCCGGCCATGGCCGGGGTTACCGAGCATCTGGGCTTCGGCGTGACCTTCTCGCTGACCTACGAGCACCCGTACCCGTTCGCCCGCCGCATGTCGACCCTGGACCACTTGAGTAATGGCCGGGTCGGCTGGAATATCGTCACCGGCTACCTGGACAGCGCTGCACGCAATCTTGGCCTGGCTCGGCAGTTGGGCCATGACCAGCGCTACGACCTGGCCGATGAATACCTGCAGGTGCTGTACAAGCTCTGGGAAAAAAGCTGGGATGACGATGCCGTATTGCTGGATCGCGAATCGGGCCGCTACATTGAACCCTCGCGGGTCCATCCGATTGGCCATCACGGCGAGCATTTCCAGGTCCCCGGGATGCACCTGTGCCAACCTTCGCCGCAGCGCACGCCTGTGCTGTTCCAGGCCGGCGCCTCCGCGCGCGGTCAGGCCTTCGCTGCGGAGCACGCCGAGTGCGTATTCATCAGCGGACCGACGCCGACGGTGCTGCGCCGCTATGCCGACGGCGTGCGCCAGGCCAGCGCCGCGGCGGGACGCGACCCTGACGAGGTGCTGATTTACGCGCAGGCGCTGTTGATCGTCGCGGACAGCCGTGAGCAGGCGCATGCGCGCTTTGCCGAATACCGCAGTTATGTGGATCTTGACGCCGCGCTGGCGCTGCTGTCCGGCTGGACCGGCATCGACTTCGCCGGCCTCGATCCGGATGCGCTAATTGAATATGTCGAGAATGATGCTGGCCGCGCAGCCCTGGCCGCCTTTACCGCGGCCGACCCAAGCCGGCAGTGGACGGTGCGCGAAGCCGCCGAATTCATCGGCCTTGGCGGCCGCGGCCCAGTCTTGATCGGCTCCGCCAGCGAGGTTGCCGACCAACTGGAGCGCTGGCTCGACCAGACCGGTGTCGATGGTTTCAACCTCACTTACGCCGTACAACCGGATGATTTGAGCAATGTCGTCGAGCTGCTGATTCCAGAGCTACAACGGCGCGGCCGCTACCCTGAGGCCTACGCGGAAGGCACCCTGCGCCACAAGCTGTTCGGTCAAGGTGATCGCTTGCCCGAGAACCACGCGGGGCGCAAGGTGAGCATTCAGTAATCGAATAGCGGGTATTTCAACATTTAATTTGTGGATGGCTGTGCACGGACCCTATCCTGTCCGTGCATCCCCTGCGGCGCACCGGCCGGTGCGGTTTCCGGCACGGGGAGAGAACAACAAGTCGAGACTGTCCATGTCGAATCATTCCTACTTCGCCCCTCACGGTGGGCACCCCGCTCAAACCGAGCTGCTGACTGACCGTGCCATGTTCACCGAAGCCTATGCCGTTATCCCCAAAGGCGTGATGCGTGACATCGTCACCAGCCACCTGCCGTTCTGGGACAAGATGCGCATGTGGGTTATCGCTCGCCCTCTGAGCGGCTTTGCCGAGACCTTCTCGCAGTACATCGTTGAAGTCGCTCCGGAAGGCGGCAGTGAGCGTCCAGAGCTGGACCCGAACGCCGAAGCGGTATTGTTCGTGGTCGAGGGTGAAATCGACATCACCCTGCAGGGCAAGCATCACACCCTGGCGCCTGGCGGCTATGCGTTCATTCCACCAGGCGCCGAGTGGAGCCTGCGTAACCACAGCAAGGCCAACGTCACTTTCCATTGGCTGCGCAAGCATTACCAGCGCGTCGAAGGCCTGGATATTCCAGAAGCGTTCGTCACCCACCGCGACAATGCGACCAAGATCGAGATGCCGGGCACCAACGGTGGCTGGGTCACAACGCGCTTTGTCGACATGGCCGATATGCGCCATGACATGCACGTCAACATCGTCACCTTCCAGCCCGGCGGCGTGATTCCGTTCGCCGAGACGCATGTGATGGAGCACGGTCTTTACGTGTTGGAAGGCAAAGCCGTGTATCGCCTGAATCAGGATTGGGTTGAAGTTGAAGCTGGCGATTTCATGTGGCTGCGCGCGTTCTGCCCGCAAGCTTGCTATGCCGGCGGCCCGGGTCCGTTCAGCTACCTGCTGTACAAGGATGTCAACCGTCATGTGCACCTGACACTCAATCCGCAGCGCTGAGTCAGCACAACGGGGCCGCTTAGCTGCGGCCCTTTGCCGCGATCGGCGCCGCAGCACACATCGACGACTCGCTGTCAGGCGATCCGCTTGGCTGCAACCGGCTGCTGTGCCTGACGTTGCTGAGCGCGCAGCTCTGCAACCAAACCCACCAGATCGCGGCAACTGTTAAGGCTGTCGATCGGCACATCAGTCAGGGTTACGCAGTGCTTCAAGCTTTGGCCCTCGCCCAGCCGGATGGTCAGGCTGGCACCATCAGGGCAACTGACCTCGCACCGATCAGGCAGGCAGGCCTGTTCGATGATTTGCCGCATTTCCAACATTGAAACACCTATCAACGACATGGTACGACCCTCTTCATGGGATGGCCTGTTGTCTTTGAGTGCACCGTAAAGGGCGAGGCGTCAGCTGAGGTTGCTCAATTACAAGCGGCGGTCCATTCGCCAGAACACCCACTGCCCAGCCACCCACTAGCACCTTAGTGGAAGATCGCCGAGCCATGACGACCGTTCGATCTGCCATCGCCCTCGCGCGACGGGCGGTCCGCCTATGCCTGCCGCTCAGTGGGCGGGGCCATGCCTACCACCCATACGTCCAAATCGACCCGCTTGAAAGTCATCCAACGCCTCGGCAATCTGCGCCTGGCTATTCATCACAAAAGGCCCGTAGCCAACGATTGGCTCGTCGATCGGTTCACCGCTGAGCAGCAGCAGGACGGCACCCGCCTGCGCCTCGAGGTGGACCCCCGCGCCGGCTCGGTCAAGCAGCACCAAACTGGCCGGGCCGGCTACGCGGTTACCATTGACCGTTACGCTGCCGCGCAGCACGACTATGGCGGCGTTGCGCCCAGTGGCGACCGGCAGTTGCAGCGTTGCGCCGGCGTTGAGGCGGACATCCCAGACATCCATCGCGGTGAATGTGCGCGCCGGGCCCGCGGCGCCCTCGAACTCGCCGGCAATGACTCGCAGGCTGCCGCACTGGTCTGCCAGCGGCACAACCGGAATATTCGCTGCCAGCAGTGTCTGGTAACCCGCCGGGGCACGCTTGTCCCGCGCCGGCAGATTGACCCACAGCTGCACCATCTCCAGTGCTCCGCCGCTGCGGGCAAACGCTGGCGAATGGAATTCTTCATGGATGATGCCATCGGCAGCGGTCATCCACTGCACATCCCCCGGCCCGATCAAACCGCCGGCGCCCGTGGAGTCGCGATGCTCGACTTCGCCCTGGTAGACGATGGTCACGGTCTCAAAGCCGCGGTGCGGGTGTTCGCCAACGCCGCGCCGAGCGGTGGTGGGCGCAAAATCGTGCGGGCCGGCGTAGTCCAGCAGCAGAAACGGACTGATATGCCGAGCCAGTTGGTCATAAGTAAACAGGCTGCGCACCGGAAAACCATCGCCCACCCAGTGCCCGGCAGGGGCTTGATGAACGCCCAGAATGTCTTTCATGAGAGGTCTCCTTTTTGACTGGGTACAAGCTTACCTGCGGTGATAATCGAGCAGTAGACGGTGTAAACAGCACTGATTGTCTCGCTGACAGGACAATCTGCGTGCCTGTCAGATGGCATGGACCATCAGAAGCTCTGTCAGCACCTGCGCCAACGAGCGCACCATCTGCTCGGCAGTTGGCCTGTGCACTATGACAATCTCGTAGCTGTCGACCTCCGGCAAACCGTGCTCGCTACCCAGTACGCGGTGTTCAGCCGTCGCAGCACGCGGCGGCAGCAGGCTCACACCCATACCATCGGCAACCGCCGCTTGAATCCCGCTCAGGCTGGAGCTGGTGAAGCTGATGCGCCAGCGCCGGCCCATGCCTTCGATGGCGTTGATCATGTCATCGCGGTACAGCCCACGCGGGGGGAAGGTCACAAGAGGAATTGGATCGAGTTCGAACGCCGGCAGCCGCGCACTATCGATCCACTGCAGGCGCTCGGGCCAGCAGGCCACCCCTTCGCGGCTGTTGCGCCGCTGTTTGAGCAGCACCAGGTCCAGCTCACCATTGTCGTAGGCTTGGCTAAGGTCGCGACAAAGCCCGCTGGTCACCTCGAGTTTGACCTGCGGATGGCGCCGGCTGAAGTCAGACAGCGCATTGGTCGTGCGCCCGCCGACGAAATCCTCCGGCACCCCAAGCCGCACCGTAGTGCCGACCATCGCGCCGGCCAGGGCTTCGAGCATCTGATCGTTGAGCGCCAGCATGTGCCTGGCATAGCCAAGCAAGGTCTGCCCGGCATCGGTAGGCAACACATCACGATTGCCCCGCACCAGCAGGCGATGGCCGACCATTTCTTCCAGCCGCCTGACTTTTTGACTGATGGTCGATTGAGTCGAGTGCAAGCGGGCTGCGGCAGTTGTGAAGCTGCCGCAATCGGCCACCACAACGATCGCCCGCAACAAGTCGAGATCGAACAACGCCCTATTCGATTTAACGCTGATAGACATCAGAGGATTCAATTTATAAATGATCAGTCTGACTTTTAGCATGCCTGCCAGCGCTGAACCACCCACGTGCTCCGCCAAGGGCGGATAAGCCCAGGATGCCTTGACGTAAACGTAAAGCTCCCAGTAGCTTAGTGCGATAAATCTTCCGAGCCCAAGCATGAGCACCCAGACCTACAGCATCTCCGACCTGTCCCGTGAGTTGGACATCACTACTCGGGCCATCCGCTTCTATGAAGAGCAAGGCCTGATCAGCCCTGAGCGGCGCGGGCTGGAGCGCATCTACAGTGCCCGCGACAAAGTCACGCTCAAGCTGATTCTGCGCGGCAAGCGCATCGGCTTTTCCCTGGCCGAGTGCCGCGAGCTGATCGAGCTCTATGACCCGAGCGGCGGCAACTTCAAGCAGCTCAACAGCATGCTGGTGAAAATTGCCGAGCGGCGCGCTCAGCTGGAGCAGCAGATGCTCGATATTGAGCAGATGCACCTTGAACTGGATACCGCTCAGGAGCGTTGCGAGCAAGCGCTTGCCGCCACGCCCAAACCTTCCGACAGCACGTGCTGAATCGCCACAGGAACCCTGCCATGTCATTGCCAACACACGTTCGCCTGGTTGAAGTCGGCCCGCGCGACGGCCTGCAGAACGAAGCCCAGCCGATCAGCGTCGCCGACAAGGTGCGCCTGGTCGATGACCTGAGCGAGGCCGGTTTGTCCTACATCGAGGTGGGCAGTTTCGTCTCGCCCAAGTGGGTCCCACAGATGGCCGGCTCGGCCGAAGTATTCAGCGCGATCAAGCAGCTTCCTGCGGTCACCTACGCAGCGCTGGCGCCGAACCTGCGTGGTTTTGAAGACGCGGTTGCTGCGGGTGTCAAAGAGGTAGCTGTATTCGCCGCTGCTACCGAGGCGTTCTCACAGCGCAATATCAACTGCTCGATCAGTGACAGCCTGCAGCGCTTCGAACCGATCATGGAAGCAGCGCGCAGCCATGGTGTGCGGGTGCGCGGGTACGTGTCGTGTGTGCTTGGTTGTCCTTATGAAGGCAGGGTCAGCGCCGAGCAGGTTGCTCCGGTCGCCAAGGCGCTACATGACATGGGCTGCTATGAGGTATCGCTGGGCGACACCCTCGGTACCGGCACTGCCGGTGACACACGCAGATTATTTGAAGTGGTCTCGGCGCAGGTGCCGCGTGCACAACTGGCCGGGCACTTCCATGACACCTATGGCCAGGCCCTGACCAACGTCTACGCGAGCCTGCTGGAAGGTATCCAGGTGTTTGACAGCTCGGTCGCCGGGCTTGGCGGCTGCCCTTATGCCAAGGGCGCTACCGGCAACATCGCCACTGAAGATGTGCTGTACCTGCTGCAGGGGTTGGGGATCGAAACCGGCATAGACCTCGACCGGCTGATCGCCGTCGGCCAGCGCATCAGCCAGGTGCTGGGGCGACCGACAGGCTCGCGTGTCGCGCGGGCCCGTAGCGCACAATGAGTCACGCTAATGTCATCAATGTGTGGGCCTGGTGTTACCGCCCCCACGTTGCGCAGCGGAAATTCGGGTAACAGGGAAACAATTCGACAGAATTTCCCGCAGTGAAAAGATGCAGAAAATAGCCAAGCCCTTGATTTTAAATGGATTTAAAAAGTTGGCACGCCACCTGCTATATCTCTGGCATAACAAGAACAAAAACGTGACACCCAATAAAAACAACAGGTAACGGCTCTGACATAACAAGAACAACACGGCAGAGGCGTAGCAAGCAGATTTTTTTGGAGTAGAACTGGTTTCCTGGGGGTTAACCCCGCGGCCTGACACAGAACAACAAAACTACCTCCAGGTAGCCACAGTCACGGTCGGATCAACATGATGAAAGCAGGTCAGCGCTCAAAAAAATACGTTTGCTCTTGACCCCGCATGGGGGTTGCTCGCAGCACCGAGGCAGGCTTACAAAAACAACAAAAGGCCCGTCTTCAATAATAACAACAGAGCAGGCAGCAACGATTTGAGGGGAGCTTCGGCTCCCCTCAGTGCTATCAGCCCTCTTCTTCCCGCTGCTTCTGATCGTTGCCTCCTTCGACCTTGTCTACCAGCTTGGGCATGGTGTTCAGCACCAGCAGCGCCAGGATCGTACTGATCAGCGCAGTCGCCTCCCGCCCCATCCCGGCAGCCGTCCCAATGGCTGCGGTCATCCATAAGCCCGCCGCAGTAGTCAGCCCCTTGACGTGGCTGGGATCCTTGCCATTGCCTTTGAGAATGGTACCCGCACCCAAAAAGCCGATACCTGCAACGATGCCCTGAATTACCCGGCTCAGCGCCTGAGCATCTGCGCCGGCCATACTCGGCGCCAGCACGAACAGTGCTGCACCCACGGAGACCAGCATGTGCGTACGCACGCCAGCAGACTTGCCGCGGTGTTCACGCTCAAAGCCCAGCACGGCGCCCAACACCGCGGCCATCAGCAAACGCACCAGAATGCGTGTGACCTCCTCGACGTTGGTCACATCGGCAAACTCGGTCTGGATAGTAACCAGAATCCTCTCCCAGCCGCTTTCCATCAACACCCTCCTCTGCCCGTATTGACGGTTGACCCCTCAGCCCACGCCGAAGTGCCGTTCGATCAGCCAATGCAGCAACCCGGGCAACCGTGCGGTCACTAATAGCAACCACCCAGAGGACGCTGACATGCCTATAGAAGTTGACCAGAACAGCCGCCACTGCACGCTCATCAGCGACAAGCTGCGGATCGAGGGCACTGGCCCGGAAGTCGAGATCGTCACTGACGAGCAGCTGCGCATGTCCGTCGCTGTGCTTGCCGGGGAGCGCATACCGATCACCGAAGCGGAGGCTGACGCGCTCACTGTTATCGGTGCGGTAGATAGCCGCAGGCATCTGAAAGCAAGTGAGCCTGGCTCGGTAATCTAAGGGTTTGGGTGCGGCCCACGAGATAACTGATACGGTTTTTATCGCCTTAGCTGAGTCTGTGCTGCAAACAGTCACCGGCCCATAGTGCCCGGGTCTGTTGAAGCCTGATGAGCCGCGCGATATGAGCGATAAAATTCCGTACCACGTGATTGAGGTAACACCCCCAGCAGCCCAAAGAGGCAGCGGTTACAGCGGCGGCGCCGTTCACACGCGCAGCTTCAGCGGCATCTACCGCAATCTTCGGATCGGTTTTGCCGGTGCCTTGTTTGCCTTGTTCTTTGGTACGGCCTGGCTGGACTGGGATGGCCGCCAGGCAGTGCTGTGGGATCTTGCTGACAGCAAGTTTCACGTATTCGGTACCACCTTCTGGCCGCAAGACTTTATCCTGCTGTCGGCGCTGCTGATCATCAGCGCCTTTGGCCTGTTTGCCATCACCGTCTTCGCAGGCCGAGTCTGGTGCGGTTACAGCTGCCCGCAGAGCACCTGGACCTGGTTGTACATGTGGTGCGAAAAAATCAGCGAAGGCGATCGCAATCAGCGCATCAAGCTGGCGGCGGCGCCATGGAGCGTAAACAAAATTGCCCGGCGGAGCTTGAAACACGCGCTGTGGCTGGCCATTGCCGTCTTTACCGGGCTGACTTTTGTCGGCTACTTCACGCCTATCCGCCCCCTGGCGCAGGAGCTGCTGAGTTTGCAGCTGACGGGTGTTGCCCTGTTCTGGGTGCTGTTTTTCACCGGCGCCACGTACCTCAATGCCGGTTTTCTGCGCGAAGCCGTGTGTATGCACATGTGTCCCTACGCGCGCTTTCAGGGTGTGATGTTCGACAAGGACACCCTGGCCGTCGCCTATGACCCGCGTCGCGGCGAAGCGCGAGGCCCACGCAAGAAAGGCAGCGACCCGCGCGCGCAGCAGCTGGGCGACTGCATCGACTGCACGTTGTGCGTGCAGGTCTGCCCGACCGGTATCGATATCCGCCAAGGCCTGCAGATGGCCTGCATCGGCTGCGCCGCTTGCATCGATGCCTGCGACGGGGTGATGGACAAGATGGGCTACCCGCGCGGGCTGATCGGCTACAAGTCCGAGCACACCTTGCAAGGCGGCTCCACCCACTGGCTGCGCCCACGCCTGCTCGGCTATGTAACCGCGCTGGTGGTCATGATCGGCGCCCTGGTGCTCGCCCTGCAGGAGCGGTCGATGGTGTCGCTGGATGTGATCAAGGACCGCGGCTTGTTCCGCGAAAACGCCTTGGGCCAGATCGAGAACATCTACTTGCTCAAGGTCATCAACAAGACCCAGCAGCCACAGCGCTACCAGCTGCGCCTGGTGGATGCGGACGGCTTCGAGCTGCACGGCAGCACCGAATTCACCTTGCGCGCCGGCGAAATGGGCGAGCTGCCGGTATCGGTCGCGATGCTTGCAGAGCGGCCTAGCAGCAGCGCCCAGGACCTGACCTTCGAGATCCAGGACAGCGACGAGCCAAGCATTCGCAGCAGCGCGCGCAGCCGCTTCGTCGCGCCCTTGAACCGCTGATCCCTTACACTGAGCCATCACCATGCCTGCCGACCGCCCATGAAACGCTACGAACGCTTTGCCGATGACATTGCTGAACTGATCCGCTCCGGGGTACTCGGCCCTGGCCAGCGGGTGCCCTCTGTGCGCTACGCCAGCCAGACCCACGGGGTCAGCCCGTCGACAGTGTTTCAGGCCTACTACCTGCTCGAGCGGCGAGGTTTGATCCGTGCCAGACCGCGCTCAGGCTATTTCGTCAATGCGCATGCGCCGCAGCAGATGAGTGAGCCGCAGATCATGGCGCCAGTCAGCGAGTCAACCGAGGTTGACGTCAGCGGGCTGGTATTTTCCATCCTCGACTCGATCAAAGATCCCAATACGGTTGCGTTTGGCTCGGCATTCCCCAGCCCTGCGTTGTTCCCACTGCAACGCCTGTCGCGCTCATTGGCCAGCGCCAGCCGCGCGATGGACCCGCGCATGGCGGTCACCGACCTGTCGCCCGGCAACCCGCAACTGCGCCGGCAAATCGCCCTGCGCTACATGGTCGCCGGGCTGATGTTGCCGATGGAAGAGCTGTTGATCACCAATGGCGCGCTCGAGGCATTGAACCTGTGCTTGCAGGCAGTCACCGAGCCAGGCGACCTGGTGGCCATCGAAGCGCCGGCATTTTATGCGTGCTTGCAGGTACTGGAGCGGCTCAAGCTCAAGGCTGTGGAAATCCCCGTGCACCCGCGTGAAGGGATGGACCTTGGGGTGCTTGCACAGACCCTGGACAAGCACCCGGTCAAGGCGGTGTGGTGCATGACCAATTTTCAGAACCCGGTCGGTGCGAGCATGCCTGAGCACAAGAAGCAGGAACTGGTAGAACTGCTGCGGCACCATCAGGTCCCGCTCATCGAAGACGACGTATATGCTGAGTTGTACTACTCGCAGCAAGCGCCCAAACCGGCCAAAGCCTTCGACACCGATGGCCTGGTAATGCACTGCGGCTCGTTCAGCAAAAGCCTGGCGCCGGGGTATCGCATTGGTTGGGTCGCGGCCGGGCGCTTTGCGCAGAAGGTAGAGAGGCTCAAATTGATGACCTCGTTGTGCGCATCCATGCCTGCGCAGGCGGCCATCGCCGATTACCTGCAGCACGGCGGCTATGACCGTCACCTGCGCAAGCTTCGTTATGCGCTGGAGGGTCAGCAGGCGAGCATGCTGGCAGCGATTGCGCGCTACTTCCCGGCGCAGACGCGGGTCAGTCAGCCCTCTGGTGGATATTTCCTGTGGCTTGAGCTGCCAGAACAAATGGATGCGCTGAAGCTGTTTCACATGGCTGCCGCACAAGGCATCAGTATTGCCCCTGGGCCGATCTTTTCGCCGACCCGGCGCTTCGGCAATTGCATCCGCTTGAACTACGGCAGCCCATGGGATGCGAGCGCCGAGCAAGCCATGGAAACCTTGGGGCGAATTGTGCGCTCGTTCTAGCGGTGACCGACCAGTCAAGCTACAGTTGCGCAGTGAGATATAGCGCAGGATGCAAATATGCACGACCCTCAACTGCGCGCCTTGCGCCAGCAACTGGACGCCTTGCAGCAACGCAACAACGCCCTTGAAGCACAACTCGCGCAGCGCCAGTGAAGCGAGCAAAGTCTTTATCGCTTTGTCTTCGACACCATGGACATGGGCTGTTGCATCATCGAATTCTTCGACGGCCCGGCAGGCCCGCTGAGCGACTATCGGCATGTACTGACTAATACAGCTTGCTTCACCCATGCCGGGATCGACCCACTGGGCAGAACTATTCGCCAGTTGCCACCCGTCAGGCGGAATTCTGGGTCGAGTTCTACGGCCAGGTCTTGCCCTCCGGTGAGCCAAAGCAGCTCGAGCAGACGCTGGACGCGACAGGCACCGACAACGGCACAGGCATGAATTCGCAGATACTGCTCAAACCTTTTGACCTTAAGACCTTGGCCCAACGCGTCAGTCAACTGTTGCCGGCGTCAGCACCATCGCAAGCCGGCCCTGAATGACGGGGATTTCGGCTAGCGCCCGCCGCCTAGTTCGATAAAGCTGCCGGTCGAGTAGGACGCCTTATCCGACAGCAGCCAGAGAATCGCCTCGGCGACTTCCTCTGGTTGGCCGCCCCGCCCCATCGGCAACCCTGCCTCAAGTTTGTGCACGCGCTCGGCATCACCGCTGAGCGCATGAAAGCCGGTGTGGATATAACCGGGCCGCACCCCATTGACGCGCACGCCTTCGCCGGCCACCTCTTTGGCCAAGCCAATGGTGAACGTATCCAACGCGCCTTTCGACGCAGCGTAATCAACGTACTCCGCAGGTGAACCAAGGCGCGCCGCCAACGACGACACATTGACGATCGCCCCACCCTGGCCGCCGTGCCGACGGGCCATGCGCAGCAAAGCATGCTTGGCACACAGCATCGGCCCGACCACATTGGTTTTCATCAGGTTGAGCAGGCGGAACTCGGACATGTCTTCCAGGCGGCTCTGCGGGCCGATGGTACCAGCGTTGTTGACCAGTGCCGTTACCGGCCCAAGCTCATGGTCAACGCGCTGGAACAGCTGGATGACCTCGTCCTCGACACTGGCATCGGCACGCACGGCAATCGCTTCGGCACCGCGCTCGCGGACCTCGGCAAGGATGCGCTCGGCTGCCTGATCGTCAGCATGATAATTGATGCAGATACGATAGCCTTGCTCAGCGGCAAGCCGCGCTGAAGCAGCGCCGATGCCACGGCTGGCGCCGGTAATCACGATAACCTTGTCCATCGATTGCCCCTGGGCGACTGATGGCACAAGGCTAACGCTTGCTTGCCTGAGTTGACAACTAATGTCCCGCTGAGGCCGGCCCGGCCTTGGCCGTAAACGGCGGCTTGGCAAACCATACCAACAGGATCAGGCCGGCGAATACCCAGGTCATCAGGGTGAAGTAGTCCACCGTCGACATCATGTAGGCCTGGCTGTTGACGATCTGCTCAAGCTGCGCGTAGCTCTGCGGGCTGGCGCCCCCCAGTTGCTCAAGCGTATGCCGAGTGGCCGGATCGTACTGGCTGATGTGCTCGCTCAAATAGGCGTGATGCTGATCGGCCCGGCGAATCCAGATCCAGGTTGTCAGCGATGCCGCAAAGCTGCCGCCCAGGGTCCGCAGGAATGTCGCCAGGCCTGAGCCATCGGCGATCTGCTGCGGTGGCAGGTCAGACAGCAGAATGCTCAAGGTCGGCATGAAGAACAGCGCCACGCCGATGCCCATGAACAGCTGCACCAGGGCAATGTGCTGGAAGTCCACCTCGCTGGTGAAGCCGGCGCGCATGTAACAGCTGGCGCCGATCGCGAGAAATGCCAGGCCGGCCAGCACCCGCAGGTCGAAGCGGTGCGCATACTTGCCCACGAAAGGCGACATGATCACCGGCAGCAAGCCAATCGGCGCCACGGCCAGCCCGGCCCAGGTGGCGGTATAGCCCATCTGCGTCTGCAGCCATTGCGGCAGGATCAAGTTGATGCCGAAAAAGCCTGCGTAGCCGCCAACCAGCACGATGGTGCCGACGCGAAAGTTGCGATGGGCAAACAGCCGCAGGTTCACCACCGGGTGGCGGTCGGTGAGCTCCCAGATGATGAAGATGGCCAGGAACACCACCGAGATCAGGCTGCCCATGATGATGAACGACGACTCGAACCAGTCCAGGTCGTTACCCTTGTCGAGCACTACCTGCAACGCCCCCACCCCAATGATCAAGGTGATCAAACCGATGTAGTCCATCGGTTGCCGGCTGGTCACGACCGGTCGCGTGCGCATCTGCTGGCGCACCACGGCAGCGGCGAACAGGCCAATTGGAACGTTGATGAAGAAAATCCACGGCCAGCTGTAGCTGTCAGTAATCCAGCCGCCCAGGATCGGCCCGGCAATCGGTGCAACAACCGTCACCATCGCCAGCAGCGCCAGCGCCATCCCCCGCTTGGCCGGTGGATACACTGCAATCAGCAAGGTCTGCGTCATCGGGTATAGCGGCCCGGCGACCACCCCTTGCAGCACGCGAAAGCCAACCAGCTCAGGCATCGACTGGGCGATCCCGCACAGAAATGACGCCATCACGAACAACAGCGTCGCCCAGATGAACAGCTTGACCTCACCGAAACGCCGGCTTAGCCAGCCGGTCAGCGGCAAGGCAATCGCGTTGCTCACCGCAAACGAGGTAATCACCCAGGTGCCCTGCTCGTAACTGACACCGAGGTTGCCGGAAATGGTCGGCAAGGCGACGTTGGCGATGGTGGTATCGAGTACCTGCATGAACGTCGCCAGCGACAGACCAATGGTGGTCAGCAGCAGGCTTGGCGGAGTGAACTGCGCAGCGCCGTTGTTGTTCATCGCTGCGCCGTCTTGCCTGCGGCGCTGTTGTCATGGATCAAGCGTGCGATCAGCCGGTCAGCGTCGACCAGTTGGCGCTCATACACCTGGGTGCTGTAGCTGGCTTGTTGCGGAGGCTGTTGCGCCAGGGTCGGGCCGGTCTGATCATGCAGGTCGACTTCAACCACCGTCGACAAGCCGATGCGCAGCGGATGATCGCGCAGTTGCTCGGGGTTAAGGTGCACACGCACTGGCACCCGCTGGACGATCTTGATCCAGTTGCCGGTGGCATTTTGCGCAGGCAGCAAGGCAAACGCGCTGCCGGTACCGGCGCCGAGGCTGTCGATGGTGCCGGTGTACTTGATGTCGCTGCCATACAGATCGGCGCTGATCTCTACCGGCTGGCCGATGCGCATATTGCGCAGCTGGGTTTCCTTGAAGTTGGCGTCGATCCACACCTCATCCAGCGGGATCACGGCCATGGTCGCAGTGCCCGGTTGCAAGCGCTGGCCCAACTGCACGGTGCGTTTGGCAACATAGCCTGTAACGGGTGCAACCAAGGTAGTGCGAGCGTTATCCAGATACGCTTGGCGTACATCGGCAGCGGCAGCCATCACCTCCGGGTGCGAGGCCAACAGCGTGTCGTCGACCAGCGCAGTACTGGTGTTCAGCTGCTGCTGGGCGCTATCCAAGGCACTTTGTGCGGAACTCAGGTCATCCTGGGCATGGGAGATCTCTTCGCGGGAGATCGCCCCGCTGTCGGCCAGGACCTTGCGCCGGTTGTAGTTATCGCGGGCTTTCTTCAATTCCGCAGCGCGGCTTTGCATCTGTGCCTTGAGCGAGTCGACGTTACTGTACAAGCCGCGGACCTGGCGCACGGTACGCGCCAGCTTGGCCTCGGATGACTGCAAGGCAACCTCGCTGTCGGCGGGATCGAATCGCAGCAAGACCTGGCCGGCCTGCACCAGATCGCCATCGTCGGCGCCGATACTGGTAACCGTGCCGGTCACCAGCGGGGTGATTTCCACCACGTTGCCGTTGACGTAGGCGTCATCGGTGCTCTCGTGCCAGCGCCCGACCAGGCTGTACCAGGCCCAGGCAGCAGCGCCACCGAGTACCACCAGCATGAGCACGGCCAGCAGCCAGGTCTTGCGCTTGCGCGAATTTTCGGGAGCCGGGGAAGATTGGGTTGTGTCCGCAGGAGTGGCCATGACAGTACCTTGGGGAATTCGTAACAGGGATCAACGATCGCCGAAGCGGCGGATCGTCAGAGGGTCGCCGGCATTGAGCAGGACCTTGGTCAACAGGCCTTCGAGGGTCTGCAATTCTTCAGGCTGGAGCACGCCGACCAGTTCGTTCATTGCCGCTGCGCCCACTTCGGGCACGCGATCTGCCAGGCGCTGACCGTCGGCGGTCAGGGCCAGGCGCACCTGACGGCGGTCGTCCGGGCAGCGATTGCGCAGGATCAGCCCTTTGTGTTCGAGGCGGTCGAGCATGCGCGTCATCGAGCCGCTGTCCAGGCCCAGATAGCGACACAGCTCGGCCGGGGTGTCGACCTGGTACTGAGTGACGATGATCAGCACCTTGAATTGCGCGGCCGTAACCCCTTCGCCCTCGAGATGCGCATCAAGAATGCGGTCCTTGAGCAGCGCCGCTCGGCCAAGCAGCATGCCGATCGTGCAGGTCTGGAAGTTTTCAGGACTGAAATGCGACATCGGCTTGCACCCCAGCTCAGACAAATGTGTGTGCAAATATTACTGCTTAGGCAGTGAATGTCAAAGCCTTGATTAGGGGGCTATGTAAATTGCCGATGATTGGCGGCAATGCCTTATCTCTGAAGGCCGCAAGGCTCTCCCACAAAAAAGGGGCACAAGGCCCCTTCTTTGCTTTCGATATTCAACTCAGCTCGCTTATCAGGCGATAGCTGCATCCACCAGCACCTGAGCCTCCTTGACCAGGCGCTGCAAGTGCGCCTCGTCGATAAAGCTTTCGGCGTAGATCTTGTAGATGTCTTCGGTGCCCGACGGCCGCGCGGCAAACCAGCCATTGGCCGTCATCACCTTGAGCCCGCCGATCGCCTGAGCGTTACCCGGCGCGTGGCTGAGGATCTGCTCGATTGGCTCGCCCGCCAGTTCAGTCGACGTCACCTGCTCGGGCGCCAGCTTGCTCAGCAGGGCTTTCTGCCGTGGATCGGCCTTGGCCTCGACTCGGGTTGCGTAGGGCTTGCCCAGCTTCGCAGTGAGGTCGGCATAGATCTGGCTCGGGTTACGTCCGGTGCGGGCAGTCATCTCCGCGGCAAGCAAGGCTGGAATAAGCCCGTCCTTGTCCGTGGCCCAGACCGATCCGTCGCGACGCAGGAACGAGGCGCCGGCACTTTCTTCGCCGCCAAAGCCTAGCGAGCCGTCGAACAGGCCCGCAGCAAAGTACTTGAAACCGACTGGCACTTCGTAAAGGGTGCGGCCAAGCGCTGCAGTCACGCGGTCAATCAAACCACTGCTGACCACGGTTTTGCCCACTGCAGCATCGCTGCGCCATTGCGGGCGGTTGCGGAACAGGTAGTCGATGGTCACGGCCAGATAGTTGTTGGGTTGCAACAGGCCATCGGCGGTGACGATGCCGTGGCGGTCGTGATCAGGATCGCAGGCAAAGGCCACATCGAAGCGGTCGCGCAGGCCGATCAGGCCCTGCATGGCGTAAGGCGAGGACGGGTCCATGCGGATCTGCCCGTCCCAGTCGACGCACATGAAGCGGAAGGTCGGGTCGACCTCGGTGTTGACCACTTCCAGGTTCAATTGGTAGTGGTCGGCAATCGCCTGCCAGTAACGTACCCCGGCACCGCCCAGCGGATCGACGCCCAGACGCAGGTTGGCCGAGCGGATTACCTCGAAATCGATCACGTTTTCCAGGTCGGCGACGTAATTGCCCAAGTAGTCGTGACGCTGGGTAGTCGGCGCTTGCAGCGCTTGCGCATAGTCCATGCGCTTTACCCCAGCCAGATCTGCGCCAAGCAGTTCGTTGGCCTTGGCCTCGACCCACTTGGTCACGTCGCTGTCGGCCGGCCCGCCATTGGGCGGGTTGTACTTGAAGCCACCGCTCTGCGGTGGATTGTGCGACGGCGTGATGACAATGCCATCTGCCATGCCGCTCTGGCGGCCGCGGTTGTAGCAAAGGATTGCGTGCGACACCGCAGGCGTTGGCGTGTATTCATCGTCCTTGGACAGCATCACCTGCACGCCGTTGGCGGCCAGCACTTCCAGCGCGCTGGCGGCCGCCGGCGCGGACAGCGCATGGGTATCGGCACCGATGAACAGCGGCCCGTCGATGCCTTGCTGCGCACGGTACAGGCAGATGGCCTGGGTGATCGCCAGCACATGCGCCTCGTTGAAGCTCAACTCCAGCGACGTACCGCGATGCCCCGAGGTGCCGAAGGCCACGCGCTGGGCTGCCACGGACGCATCAGGGCGGCCGGTGTAATAGGCGGTCAACAGGCGGGGAATATCGACCAGCACACTGGCCGGAGCCGGCTTGCCTGCCAAAGGACTGAGCGTCATGCAAAAACCTCGAGTTCAACGAATGTGAGTGTTGGAACACGCAGTGTACTGGGAGTTGCAATGCCGTGCGATGGGGCCTGCGGGGATTATTCGCTAGCTATCTGCCACCATTTGGGAAACATCTGCTGAACACGTGTTTCAGCGAAGCGCTCGTCGATCAACAGCAACACGCCGCGGTCCTGATCGCCACGAATGACCCGCCCTGCGGCCTGGATTACCTTGCGTACGCCGGGGTACAGATAGGCGTAGTCAAAGCCGGCGCCGAACTGCCGGCCCAGGCGTTGCTTGAACTGCTCATTAATCGAGTTGACCTGTGGCAAACCCAGCGTGGCAACAAATGCGCCGATCAAGCGGGTTCCCGGCAGGTCGACGCCCTCTCCGAATGCGCCGCCAAGCACCGCAAAACCAATGCCCTCGCCATCCGGGACAAAGCGCGCCAGAAACGCTTCGCGCGCAGCTTCGTCCATGCCGCTGGCCTGCTCCCAGCGCGGCAACTGCGGATAGCGCTCGGCAAGCAGTGCGGCCACCTGTTGCAAGTACTCGAAGCTGCTGAAAAAGGCCAGGTAGTTGCCAGGCTTGCTGCGGTACTGCTCGGCGATCAGCTCGACGATAGGCGCCAGTGACGCCTGCCGTTCGCGGTAACGCGTCGACACCTGACTGATGATGCGTACCTGCAATTGCTCGGCCTGGAACGGCGCGGCAACATCGAGCCAGGCCGTGTCGGCCGGCATCCCAAGCAGATCGGCATAGTAATGCCGAGGGCTGAGCGTGGCAGAAAACAACGTGACACTGCGCGCAGCGCTCATGCGCGGCCCAAGCAGGCGGGCCGGGACCACATTACGCAGGCACAGCGTGCTCAGGCGTCTGTTACGCGGGCCATTACGCACGCTGACATCAAACAGAAAGTGCTCGTCGAACAGCTCGGCAATGCGCGTGAACTGCAGGGCCTGGAAAAAAAACTGCAGCAGCAGCGGATCAATGCCCAGAGGCGATTGGTTGAGCTGCTCCTGGATCAAGCCAACACATTGCTGCAACGCCCCGATAAAGGCTTCTGGCAGGCGCTCGCCGGCTTGATACGGGACACGCTGGTCTTTATGCAGGGCATTCCATTGGCGGTTGAGCCGATCCAGCGCGCTGCTCAGCCCTTGCGGTTTGCTTTGCCGAAGTGTCAGCAACTGGCCCTGATCGAAACTGGCGCTGTACATCGCCCGACCACGCTCGACCAGGTTGTGTGCTTCGTCCACCAGCACTGCCACGCGCCACTGATTGAGCTGCGCGAGGCCAAACAGTAATGCGTGGGCATCAAAGTAATAGTTGTAGTCCGCCACGACCACGTCAGCCCAGCGCGCCATCTCCTGACCCAGATAATAAGGGCACACCTGATGCGCCAGCGCGACCTCGCGCAACGCTTCGCGATCCAGCAGCAGCACAGCGCCAGCGGCCTCGCGGGCAGCCGCCAGGCGATCGTAAAAGCCTTTGGCCAGTGGGCACGACTCGCCATGGCAGGCGTTGCCTGGATATTCACAGGCCTTGTCCCGCGCGATCAGCTCAAGGCTGCGCAGAGCCGGCTGCGGGCTGGCGGCGGTGAGCTGGCGCAGTGCATCCAGGGCCAGTGCCCGCCCCGGGGTCTTGGCGGTCAGGAAGAACACTTTGTCGAGCTGCTGCGGCACCACCGCCTTGAGCAAGGGAAACAACGTGCCGAGTGTCTTGCCGATGCCGGTACTGGCCTGAGCCATCAGACAGCGACCGGTGCTAACGGCCTTGTACAGTGTCTCGGCCAACTGGCGCTGGCCCTGGCGAAACTGCGGGTAGGGGAAACTCATTGCCTGCAAGCCCTGGTCGCGCGCTTGCAAACGTTGCTCCTGTGCCTGGGCCCAGGCAAGAAAGCGTTGGCATTGAACCTCGAAAAACAGCTGCAGATCTGCTGCGCTGTAGTGCTCGCTGATCAGCGTCTGACGGTCGCTGTCGACATCCAGATACACCAGCGCTATGTCGATGCTGGGCAACTGCCGCGCCTGGCACAGCAACCAGCCGTAGACCTTGGCCTGCGCCCAATGCAACTGGCGATGGTTGGCAGGCTGGCGCGCCAGATCACCGCGGTGGGTCTTGATTTCTTCGAGGCGGTTGCGCGCCGGATCATAACCATCGGCGCGGCCACGCACCTGCAGGCTGAGGTATTGGCCTTGCAGGCTGACTTCAGCTTCATAACCCACCTCGCGGCGTGCCACTACCCGGCGATGGCCGGCGATACCCTCCTGCGCAGTGGGTGATGGGGTAAAGCGCAGGTCGAGGTCGCCGACCTTGGCGCTGAATTCGCACAAGGCGCGCACGGCGACGGTATAACTCATGCCTGGGCAGCCGCCCAACGCACATGGCAGACGGTAACCGGCAGGCCGTGTTCGCGGCAGAATTCGATCCAGCGCAGCTGATTGTCCTGGAGCCGATCGCCCGGTCCTTTGACCTCGATCATGCGATAGCTGCCCTGCTCCGGCCAGAACTGAATCAGGTCAGGCATGCCTGTGCGGTTGTTGCGGATGTCCTGCAGCAAGCGCAGGAAGCACTGTTTCAGATGCATTGCCGGCAGGCAGCTCAGGGCCAGTTCAAGCAGCTCCGTGGGCAGCATCGACCAGAACACGAACGGCGACTGCAGGCCATATTTGGCCTGATAACACGCGCGGATCAACTCGCCATGGCTGGCATCATCGAGCCGCCCAAGGCAGCTGTCGAACAGCGCGCTGCGGCGCTCGCGAAAGTCAGCGTCATGCAAGTCCTGCGGCGCGCTCTGAAACGGGTGAAAAAACGCCCCGGTCACGGGCGCGAAGATCGGCTCCCAGCACAGCAGCCCGAACAAGCTGTTGAACAAGGTGTTCTCGACGTAGTGCACCGAGCCACCCTCCTGTGCCAGGTGCTCCTGCACGGCCCGCTCGACACCCAGCGCAGCCATCTCGGCGGGCAGTTCGAGTTCGAGGAGGGTAACCGCGCCAACCCGCCGCCGCGGCGTCGGTGGCCCGCCGAGCTTGCGTGCCAGGCGCGGCAGCATGCGCGCCAGGGCCTGTGTTTCGAGCGGGTTGGCAGGCGCACTGGCCATCTGCTCAGCAAGCCTGTACGCGCTGCTCCACTGCTCGCTGCGCTCGTGCACACGCACCTGGCGAATACGTGCCTCAGGGTGCCGGCTCTGCTCGTAGACCGCCAATGCCAGCTGCCATTCGGCCAGGCGTTCGCAATGCTGACCAACGCTGAACAACAACCGCGAGCGCCGCCGCGCCAGCCAGGGGTTGTCACTGTGCAGGCCGTCGAGTTCCGCCAGCAAGGTTGCCGGCGCCTCGCCCTGCTCCAGGCGCTCGGCGCAGTGATGCAGGGCCATGGCCAGGTCGACTTCGGCACGTTTGCGCAGGGCGCGCGAGTCATCACTGAAAGGGACTTTTTCAAAGCGCAGCACGCCGGTATCGGCGAGCACGAAGTCCGACCAATCCTGGTAGAGGTTGCCAAAAAACAGCAGGCGCAACCGATCACACAGCGGCTGCAATCGCCAGTGGATGACCTTCACGTCAAAGCCGGCGAACCATTGGGCCAGAGGCCTTGGCTCCAGCTGCAGGGCTTGCAGCTGCAGCAGCAGATCAGCCTTGGCTGCCCGTGGCCTGACCAACTGCGCGGCAAAGCACTCTGCCAGTTCGTCTTTGCGCAGCAAGGCAAACAACTGCTCGATCGTCAGTGGCGCGCGCTCGCAGATCCAGCCCAGCTCCCCCAGCGGTCGCAGGGCTGAGTGGGCATCACCAATCTCGGCATAGGTCAGCTTGTCAGTGCGAAACAGCTCACCTTTGCGCATCACCATACGTACCAGCAGCGCCTGGGCGGGCTGCGGCAGGCGCTCGAACGCAATCAGAAAAGCCTGCTCGGACTCATCGAGCAGATCGTGGTAACGCTGGGCGACCCACCCCAGCACCTGGCGAAAATTATGCAGGTAGTAGAGCGGGTCTTCGACGGAATGGGCAATCACGATACGGGTCAGGCAGCCGGGACAGCTACTGGTTATACATACAGACAGCTGATCCTGGCAAGCACTCCGGATCAGTGGTCGTCAGCTCATCGGCACTGCGCAGCAAGCACAGGGCCATGTCGCGTCGGGCCAGGTACTCCAGCATGCGCCTGGCGGGCTGCCCCACCTGCCGCCCATATACCGCACGCAACTGCACCAGGCTCAAGCCGCTTGCCTCGACCAGCCAATGCAGGACGCCATCGGGGCATGTTTTGCCCAGCAGGGCCCGATGCAGGTAGGGCATGGCCACCAGCATCCCCGGGTGATAGCACTCGATAAAGCTCACCAGGCCAGCACCGTGACCGGCAAATGGGGCATGCAGCAAACAGATCAACTGCTTCTCGGTCAGTTCCAGCACCTGCATCAGACGCGCTTGCGACATTTCGTCGGCGGCCTGTTCTGTGCGTGGTTTAAGGCCCAGCCGCAGGTTTGCGCCCTTGACCCGACGCTGGACAATGCGCTCGCGCAACTGGCGAAGCTGGATCAAGGCATCCACCTCAAAGCACACCGCCAGCGGTGGCAAACACTCAGCCGCGACGAGGGGCGCTTTCAACAGCCGCTCGAACTCAAGGTCTGCCGGCTTTTGATCGAGCAGGTCGCCAACTGCGATCACCTGCAAGGACGCACCATCGCTGCTATCGGTAGGCCCAAGCGCAGCTTGCGACGGCGTAGCGACAACGTCATGCAGCCAGGCCAGCGCCCTGATCAGGTAGGCGATGTCCAGCGAGAGCGGGTGCAAGCCGGGCTCGTCAGCCAGGCGCAAACAACGCCGGCACCACGCCAGGTAGCGATACCGCTGGCGGGGCGACAGCATGGTGATCAGTGCCAGTATGCCTTGCGCATCGCTCAGCACCTGGTTACACGCGCTGGCCATCTGCAAATGCAGGCGGCTGCCAAACAGCGCCTCCGCCGCGCCGCCATTGAGATGACCAAACAGCAATAACGCATCGCGGGTCGGTATCCAGTCCGCGTGCTGTGTTTGCGGCCTGCGGCTGAAGGGCACCAGGTGCTGGCCCTGGATCATCAGCAACTCCACGCGCGGATCGTCCTGCAGAAACAAGGTGCTGAAACACCGCTCGTGATAGTCCAACACGGCCTCGCTGGCCGCCGGCAGCGAGGCAACCAGCACTTTCAGCCTGAACGTCTGCGGCGCACGCTGGGCGATGGTCAGCTGAGCTGCGCGCAGCGTGCTCAGCAACAAAGCGCTGTCACGGTCTGCGCCGTGAATCACCAGCAGTTGAAACTGGCCAAGACAGTCAACCCCTCCCGCTGCGACCATCAGCCGTTGAATCAGCAGCTGCATCGAAGCGCGCAGTGCTTGCGACATATGCCCCATCAAGTGATCAAGCACTTGCGTGTAGACATATTCCAACGCTTGTTCATGGATATTGCTCATGACGGCACTCCCTGTTTCAGACCACTCATCCTCGAACTACCAAGTATGGGCAATCTCAATATGTCGATAAACTTTTGGGAAATTTCCCACAAGCAATTGCGAAACCATGATTTAGTTGCTGAGCTACACACCTTCTAGACACACGTGCTCGCTCGCCCCTCTTCCGGACCAGCACCTGAGCGCCTGCGACTGCGGCGAGTCCTGTGAGCCTTGCAAGCTGATGAGTTCGTCCTGGGCGATTAACGCCACAGTTCTAGGAATAAACGCTTCATCCAAGAATTAACGAGAAAACCATCAGCAAGCAAGCACAACAATCAAGCAGCTCAATCGTAAATTAGACGGAGAAGTTTCAGCGACAGGGTAAGCTGTAGGATATTTACTTAAAGCGTGTAGGATTTATCCGAAGTAACGCTTTGATACGGAATTAGCCGCAATCAACAACGAAAAAGGGCCGCAATGCGGCCCTCTCAAAGGTGGGACTGATTACCGCCAGCCTGGCGGCAGCAGGTTTCAAACCTGGCCCATGTCCAGCACCACCCGGCCACCGCATGGGCACTCGTCCATGTAGCGATGAGCCTCGACCACCTGACTGAACGGATACACCTTGATGATCTGCGGCGTCAGCAACTGGTCAGCCGTGAACTGGTTGATATCGCGTAGCGCACGCTGCAAGGCGACCTGGTCCTGGCTGATACCCAGCTCCGGCTTGCCGATGAAGTTGCCGATGCAGTGCACGTAGAACTGGATGTTCTTCTGAAACGCCGCGCACGCTGGGAACGGCGTCTGGTTGCCACCTTGCAGGCCATACAGCACCAGACTGCCACGCGGCGCCAGAACATCGCCCAACAGCGACATCTGCGGCCCACCCAGGCCGTCGAGGACCATGTCCACGCCGCGCCCATCGGTGTACTTGCCGATCTGCATGAGCAGATCCTGCTCCTCGGTGACGATGACCTTGTCAGCGCCCAGGCCCAAGAGGTATTCGCGCTGTTCCGGGTCCTTGGTTGCAGCAAACACCTTCAAGCCCAGCGCCTTGCCCAGCTGGACAAATGCCGGCCCGGCGCAGTGGCTGGCATCAGTGACCAGCGCGGTCTGGCCGGCCTTGGCCCGCGCCAGATCAACGTAGGCGAAGTAGGCGATCAGCAGCGGCGTGTAATGCACGCTCGCTTCGACCGGAGAGAGAATATCCGGGTAGCGGGTGATCGCCGTGCGCGGCAAGACGATAACGTCACCGTACACCGGATGATCATTGGCGCTGGTGGCCGGGAAGCTCGCTACCCGATCACCAACGGCTATATCGTCGACGCCAGCGCCTACAGCGGTGACCACACCGGCCATTTCATGGCCGATGCCGGCTGGCAAGCGCGCCTTGGACGGTGCCAGGTTCTGCCGCCAGAGTACGTCATACCAGCTGACGCCAATCGCTTCGACGCGGATCTGCAGCTCGCCGGCAGCGGGCGACGGCGCGCCCTGCTCCTCGATGCGGAGCACATCGGCGGCGCCGAAGGAGTGGAATCGGATCATGCGGGACATCGCATACCTCGCCTGTGTGAATCTCGTATTACCACGAACTTTATCCGGGCTTTCACCGTTAGACCATCAGTGGCGATTAATAGTCGACATGCCTGTCATTGATTGGGCACCCTGCAAAATCGCAGATTGGCTCCCGGAAATCGGTGCAGGGTAACAGCCTTTGGCCGTAAGATTCACCCCTGCCCACCTCTGGCGATAGGCTAAGCGCATCGATGAACCGTAACGACCTGCGTCGTGTAGACCTCAACCTGCTGATCGTGTTCGAGACCCTCATGCACGAACGCAGCGTGACCCGCGCCGCCGAGAAGCTGTTCCTCGGCCAGCCCGCGATCAGCGCCGCGCTGTCGCGCCTGCGCAATCTGTTCGACGACCCGTTGTTCGTGCGTACCGGCCGCAGCATGGAGCCCTCGGCGCGTGCTCAGGAAATCTTCGCCCTGCTCTCGCCCGCGCTCGACTCGATCTCCACCGCCGTCAGCCGCGCCGCCGAGTTCGACCCGGCTACCAGCACCTCGGTGTTTCGCATTGGTTTGTCCGACGACGCCGAATTCGCCCTGCTGCCGCAACTGCTCAAACGCATCCGCGCCGAGGCGCCAGGCATCGTCTTGGTGGTGCGCCGGGTCAACTACCTGCTGATGCCGACCCTGCTCGGCTCCGGCGAAATTTCGGTAGGGGTGAGCTACACCAACGACCTCCCGGCCAATGCCAAGCGCAAGGTGCTGCGCCGCAGCAAGCCCAAGCTGCTGCGCGCCGACAGCATGCCCGGCAGCATCACCCTGGACGACTTCTGCGCTCGCCCGCACGCGTTGGTGTCGTTCTCTGGCGACCTGTCCGGGTTCATCGATGAAGCGCTGGATGAGATTGGCCGCAAGCGCCATGTGGTGCTGGCGGTGCCGCAGTTCAATGGACTTGGGAGCTTGCTGGGCGGGACCGATATCGTCGCTACGGTGCCGGATTACACCGCCGCAGTGCTGACCGCAGGCGGTGGGTTGCGGGCGGAGGATCTGCCGATTGAGGTGCAGAGCTTTGAGCTGCACATGGCTTGGCGTGGAGCGCAGGATAATGACCCGGCAGAGCGGTGGTTGAGGTCGCGGATACAGATGTTTTTTGGGGATCCGGACAGCTTGTGACTGAAATCACGGGGGATTCAGGTAGCGTGCGATTTCGATTTTGCAGCACGGTCGTAATCGGTAGCAAGTGGAGCACGCTTGCAACAGCCCCCCTACACTCAACCAGCGTTTTTCAGTGCATGCAGAGCTCCTGCGCACCACGTTGAAGCACCCAGGCTCATAGGCTCAAGCGCGCGCAACGCTGCCGACCGCAGACGACCCTACGATTAAGGTAATTGGTAGGGTGCTTACGACCTGGCTTGCTATTTGCTATCAATTTGCCATCCGAGTGTCGCGGTTGGAGAGGCAAATGTCGCTTTCAAGTAAATTCATGCAGTTATCCTCTAGCGAAAAGAACTGGCTACCCTGGTTCGGCAAAACAGGAAAGATTGCGATGGGGTGGTCATGCCGGCTTAATAAGTCGGCTTATCCTGTGATCGAACAAACCTTTGAAGCTATTGCACAAACCCGCGTGCAGTTGCTACACAACTGGACCCGTGAGCAATGGGATCACCTCGCGGAACTGGCGGAAACGCTCGGTCGTGATATTGCCCATACCGACAGGCGTGCGCTGATGGACAAGCTCAGCCAAGCCGAAGATTTTTCCGAGCTGTTTGTTGTGGGTGTCGACGGCAAGGTCATCACCTCCACCTGGAGCGGACGCGGCAACAATAAGCTTGAGAACACCCGCGCATTGGCCGAAGGGTTGAAAGCACCGTTTCTACATGGTCCCTACATCGATCCATTGACGTTGCAGATCGGTCCATCGACTTCACGCTTTCACGATGAAGTCACGTTGATGTTTTATCAGCCATTGATGGCCGATGGAAAAGTTCTCGGCTGCCTCTGCGGTCGCGTGCCAAACGATGTCTTGGGCGATCTTATTCAACGTGAGGCCGGGCACATCTATGCCGAGTCGGGCGACAATTATCTGTTCATGGCGCAATCACGTTTCGATCCTGCGGTCGCAGCGGGAACCGCGTTGTCGCGTTCACGTTTCGAGGACGGCACGTTTACCCACGCAGACAATCTGAAAAGTGGCGTACGCACGCCCTACAAGACCGTGCAGATTCAACGGCACACTGAGTTGGAACTGCGCTTCACCGACCCGGCGACCCAAGAGTTGCACCCAGGTGTGCGCGAAACAATCCGCATGGGCTCCAATCTGTTCGTGACGTATCCCGGTTATTCGGACTATCGGCACATCCCGGTGGTGGGCAAGGGAGTTACGTTCCAACTGCCAGGCTCACCTGATCGCTGGGGAATGATGTGCGAGGCCGATCTGGAGGAAGTTTACCGTCGACGCTCACTCAGTTATGGCCTGATGAAACCTTATCTCGCAACCATGACAGGGCTCTTTGCCTGCAATTACACGATTCAACATTACAGCGGCCTCACACAGGGCATGATCGATGCCCTGGAGGTTTTGGGCATGGTCTGCGCCGCTGCGTTGTTCAGCCTGTTGGGGCCTAAACGGCTTGCGCAACGGTTGAGCGAGATGACAGGCGTGATCAGGACCATTGCCGAGGGCGAGGGCAACCTTCGTCAGCGTCTGGACACCGCGCGAATGGCCAACGACGAGACCGGCGACATGGGGCGTTGGATCAACAGCTTCATCGATAATCTGGACTCGGTGGTCGGCCAGGTAGTGAAGGCCAGTCGCACCGTCGGCGCCACCAATCAGATGATGCTGGGGCGCAGCCAGGAAGCCGGCATCACCTCGGCCGAGGTGGCCGAAGCGGTGCATTGCATGATGATCATCGTTGAAGAGCAACTGGGTGAAATTCAACAAGCCTCTGCCAGTGCCGAACAAATGAAACAGGCGATGGACGAAGTCGTAACCCGTGCTCGCGAGCAGTTTCTCGCGGTGCAGACAGGCACCCAGTCGATTCGGGATGTGGTCGAGCGCTCTTCCGCAAGCGTGCAGTTACTCGACAGCCGCATGACGCAAATCGGCAACATTACCGGGCTGATCAGTGACATCACCAACCAGACGAACCTGCTGGCACTCAATGCTGCCATCGAAGCCGCGCGCGCAGGCGAACATGGGCGAGGTTTTGCCGTGGTTGCCGATGAGGTACGTAGCCTCGCCTCACGTACCTCTCGGGCTGCCGATGATATTCGGCAGATGGTCGAGGGCTTGCAGAATGAAACACAAACCGCCGTCAGCTTCATGAAGGAAGGCGTCAAGGACGTCGATAACAGCTTGCGCCTGGCCGAAGATGCGTCCTCGGAAAACGTGCAGTTGCATCAAGCGGTGGAAAGCATGTTTGCGGTCATTCAGCAGTTGAACAAGCGCAGCCTTGACTACGGCAAGACAATAAAACAGGTCGACCACTCTTCGGCGCAGATGCGTGAGACGGTAGTGGTGTTGCAAGGCAGTGCCGAGACCGTGCGGCTCAATGCCAACAAACTGCAAAAACTGGTGGGGCAGTTTGAAGTGAGCAGCATCAGCAGCGGACAGGTGGCGGCTGCTTGATAACGCCGCAAGGGCGCCAGCAATGCAGCGCACCCCATTGATGTGTCCGGCCATGGTCAATCAGATGATCAACGATCACGACGCCGTGGCCGGCAATCTCTTGTCAGGCAGCATCCAAGCTTCGGAGCATGAAAAGGCCATAGCTTGCAGCAACGAGTTATCAATAACCATTATCATCGTGCAGGTGCAAATCCTTCTTATTTAGGTGTAGAGTTCGCGCGCTGTTGCTGACTGCCATCGCGCACTGCCGTGAAGGGCCACAGAGCGTCCTCCGCTTCGCGCGAACATAATGAGAAGACCAAAGGATGTTCCTTCGCCATGCGCCAGGTTACCCACCCAAGCCCCGAACATTTCGCCCGATGCCCAGCCTTCAGCCTTAGCGCACTGGCACTGACCATGGCCAGCCTCGGCTCAGGCAGCCTGCAGGCCGCTGAGGCCAATCCGGTACCCGCGCCCGTGGAGATTGACGCCACCAATGTTACCGGGCAAAGCATCGAACGGCCCACCGAGCATGTGCTCGGTTACGTCGCCAAACGCAACATGAGCGCGACCAAGACCGACACGCCGATCATCGAGACGCCGCAGTCGCTGTCGGTAGTCACGAGCGACGAGATCCGTGACCGCCAGGCGGAAACGATGGCCCAGGCGCTGAGCTACACCCCAGGGTTCACGGCCAGCTCGACCGCTTTCAACCGGACTGCTGACCGCTTCCGCATCCGCGGCTTCTCGGTCGAATCCGCCACCGGCGGCTCGCTGCGCGACGGCCTGCGTCTGCAGACCAACTCCTACGACGGCATTCAGGAACCGTACGGCCTGGAGCGCGTCGAGGTCATTCGCGGCGCTGCCTCGGTGCTCTACGGCCAGCTCTCGCCCGGTGGCATGGTAAACGGCGTCAGCAAGCGCCCAACCGAGGCGCCGCTGCATGAGCTGAATCTGCAGGCGGGCTCCAATGACCGCAAGCAGCTCTCCGCCGATTTCAGCGGCCCACTGGCCGGTAGCGACACCCTCAGCTATCGCCTTACCCTGCTCAGCCGCAACAGCGACACCCAGCAGGATCATCTGAACGACGACAGGTTCTACATCGCCCCGGCGCTGACCTGGCGCCCTGACGAAGACACATCGCTTACGCTGCTGTCCTTCTACCAGAAGACCGATACGCGTTTCCCCGCGCCTCTGGCCTATCAGTTGGTCGAAGGTGTGGGCAAAGGTGCTTTCACTATCGGTCGCCACGACTTTATCGGCGAGCCGGACTACGACGACATGAACGGCGAGATGTCGGCCTTGGGTTACGAGTTCAGCCACAACTTCAACGAGCACTTCACGGTCAATCACAAGCTGCGTTATTCCGAGTCCGATGTGAAGTGGAGATACCTGCAAGCGCAGACGTCCGCGGCTGCTATCCGCAATGCCGCCAATACCGGCATCCTTGCACGGCAATACAGCGATCGCCATGAGCGTGCGCGAACCTTGGCCACCGATACCAACATCGTATCCAAGTGGCAGCTCGGCAGCGTCGAGCACACTGCTCTGGTCGGTTTCGACGGCTACGATATCTCTTACGACTCGCATAACTTCCGAGGGTCAGCCCCCAGCCTGGACTTGAGCCGCTACAACTATGGTCAACCCGTAGTGGTCAACAGAAACCCCGCCACAGACCGTGGCTCGCAGCTCGATACGCTGCAAAAAGGTGTCTATTTCCAGGATCAGATCAAGTTCGACGACAAGTGGGTCTTGCAGTTGGGTGGCCGCCACGACTGGGCCGACCAGCAGCAGAAGGCGCACCGCAATGACGCCAAAGCCAGCCAGAGCGACGAGGCCACCACTTGGCGCGCCGGCCTGGTTTACCTGGCGGACAATGGCCTGGCGCCCTACATTAGCTATAGCGAGTCGTTCTTCCCGGTTTCCGTTGCGGAAGTCACTGGCCAGAGATTTGATCCCACCGAAGGCAAACAGTACGAAGTGGGTGTGCGCTATCAGCCCAAGGACAGCAATCTGCTGCTAAGCGCAGCAGTCTATGAGCTGACCCAGACCAATGTTCTCAAGCAGGATCCAGCCACCGAAGAGTACCGCCAGACCGGCGAAGTGCGCTCACGCGGCCTGGAGCTGGAAGCCAAGGCGGATATCACCTCGGCACTCAGCATGATCGCTACCTACGCCTATACCGATGCACGCACCACCAAGAGCGCTATTGCCGCCGAAGTGGGTCAACGTACCGACGAGACTCCCTACCACCAGGCAGCCCTGTGGACCAGCTATGACTTCGTCAACTGGGGCATTGCGCAACTGACTGTGGGGGCCGGCGCCCGTTACATGGGTACAACACAGGCCTCGGGCGTCGATTCGGCCACCCCAGCCTATACCCTGTTCGACGCCATGGCACGCTACCGGATCGACGACAACTGGGCCGTGACCGTCAACGCCAACAACCTGACCGACAAGCGTTACGTACAGTGCAGCTTCACCGCCTGCAGCTACGGTGACGAGCGCACCCTGCTGACCTCGGTGAACTTCACCTGGTGATCTGCAGCGCCGCGCGCTGAGCAAGCAACTTGCTGCGGCGCGCGGCCTTACCTGCCTAATGCAAGGCAGCGCGACCGATCAAGAATAGCCAGGCACAGCGACTCCTCAGATAACCCTGAGCATGAGCGCAACGTCGCATGTCGTGCTGACGGTGTTCGCCCAGAGCATGATGGGTAGCGTCCAACTCGCCTACCCTGCCCGCTGCTAAAGGCGCAATCCTTCAAAACTAACCACCCGAGCCCATGGAAGCACCCCACATGTCTATCGACTTCAGACCCGCTCACGCCTCGGACGCGCACGACATCGCGCGCTTCTTTCAACTGACTTCGGAGGGCATGGCCGACTACATCTGGAGCAAGCTCGGCGCACCAGGGGAAGCGTTGCTGAGTGTCGGTGCGGCTCGCTATGCCAGGGAGCAAGGCGACTTCTCCTACAAGAACTGCCTGATGGCCACGTCCGACGGACGCGTCATCGGCATGATGCATAGCTATGCGTTGCGCGCGAGCCCTGACGCGCCTGCCGAGGCCGACCCGGTCCTCGCGCCTTATGCCGACATGGAAATACCCGACACCTTGTACATCTCCAGCCTGGCGCTGGATGAGGCATGGCGCAGCCAGGGGCTGGGCGTCGAGTTTCTCCGCCACGCGCAGCAGCGCGCCGACGACGCTGGGCTGGATGGGCTATGCCTGATCGACTATGCGGAAAACCACGGTGCCCGCCGCTTTTACGAACGTCACGGTTTTCAAATCGTCAAAACCTGCCAGATCGTTGCGCACCCGATGCTGCGCGTGAGCGGTGAAGCCCATTTGATGTATCGCCCTATCCACAACGTGCCCGAGAACAATCAATGAACAAGAGTCTCACCGTATTCCGCGAACTGGATATCCAACCGGTACGCGACCTGCCCTTTTTCGAAGAAGTCCTGGAAGGCACCCCGCACACCCTGACGTCCAAGTACTACCACGATGAACAGCAAGGTCGCATTTGCGGGGAATGGCAAGCCAGCATCGGCGCTTGGCGCATCGACTACAAAGTCTGGGAGTTCTGCCACGTCCTGAGCGGCCGCTGCGTCATCGAGCTTGAGGGCTGCGCCCCGGTCACATTGGCCGCTGGCGACACGTTCATTATCGAACCGGGCGCCAAGGGCAAGTGGACTGTGCTGGAAGACATGAGGAAGAACTTCGTGATTCTGGTGCCGGCGGGCTAGGTTCTGCACGAAAATCAACCTGACCACGACGCGGTCACGGACACCCGCCCGGCGCCACACTCCCGCGCCGGGCCAGCCCTTCAAGCCTATCGATCAAAACCCAACAGTCGCCGAAACCAGATACGTCCGCGGCGTCGACAAGCTCAACCCAGGCTCACTGTCATCCGACGCCCCGGCCGAAACCCAGTAGCGATCATCCAGCACGTTCTCGACGCTGGCTCGCACCGTCACATCCTTGTCCGAAACCTTGAAGGCGTAGCGCGCACCGAGGTCGAAGCGCTCCCAACCGTCGATCTTCTTGCTGTTGGCCTGGTCGAGGTACTGCGAGCTGGAGTGAATGCCGCGCGTGGTCAGGGTCAATCCTTGCAGCGCAGGTACGTCCCATTCGGCGCCCAGGCTGACGTTGTATTCAGGCGTGGCCGGGGCGCGGTTGCCGTCGGCAATGCCGCCGACCGTGCCGGTCAACTCGCTGTCGATGAACATCACGCCACCGAGCAGGCGGACGCCCTCGAGCGGCTCGCCGAACACACTCAGCTCGATGCCCTTGTTTTCACGCTTGCCGTTGGGGCCAAACACGCGAGTGGCAGCGTTGGTTTCGTAGGCAGGTTGCTTGATGCGAAAGGCGCTGGCGGTCAGGCCGAAGGTACCGAGGTCGTACTTTGCGCCTACCTCGATCTGGCGGCTGATGAAGGGCGCGAAGATGTCGTCAGAATTGCGCGAGGTCGAGGGTGCAATCTTGCCCTGGCTCAGGCCTTCCATGTAGCTGGCGTAAAGCGACAACTGCTCGCTGAGCTTGAACACCACACCACCCGACGGCGAAAGCTTTTCCTCGTCGTAGCCGGTAAGGCCTTTCGCGCCATTGCGCCAGTCGTCGACTTTGACCCGCTGCCAGCGTGCGCCCAGAGTCAGCAGCACTCGGTCGTCTAAAAAGCCGAGCGTATCGGCCAGGGCTACGCCGGTGAACCGGTTCTCGGTGTATACCTCGGCATCAGGGCGGGTCGGGGTGCCGGGTGTTGGGATGGCGCCCGGGTTGTACAGGTTGCTAGGGCTTGCGGCATAGCGTGCGCCGCCGTTGGTGAAGTCCATGTAGAAGTAGCTGGCTGACAGGTTCAGCTCATGGCTGACCGGGCCGGTAGTGAACCAGTTGCGCAGTCCGGCCATTGCAGTGCGCACCGATTCGTCGCGGGTAAAATCGCGCGGCAGCACACTGAAATCGCCGGCGTCATTGCTGACCGGCACGTTGTGGCGCAAAAAGTCGTGGTTGCTCTCGCGCGCGCCGAACGCGGCATAGGCCATCAGCGAATCGCTCAGGTCATATTCGCCGTTCACCGTGCCGAAGGTGTCCTCGGTACGCGCCTTGGTCCAGGCCTGGGCGTAGTTGCGGTGTACATCCCTGGCGTCTGGCACCTTGGCGTCGGCACCGATCAGCACTCGCTCCTGCGGGGCGTCCGTGTCGCGCTGGGTGTGGCCGAGGTCGGTGGACAGGCGCAGCCTTTCACCGCGAAAATCCAGGCCCAGCACGGCCATTTCACGGTTGACGCTCTGGTGATCCCAGGTGGTGTCGCCGGACTGCTTGACCGCGTTGAAGCGCAAGCCGAACTGATCACCCTCACCAAAGCGTCGGGCGATATCCACGGCGCCGCCCGCCTGGCCGTCCGAGGCGTAGCTGCCGGTAAACTCGGTGAGCGGTCTGTCCCCTGCCCGCTTGGGTACGACGTTGATGCCCCCGCCGACGCTGCCACGCGGCGAAATGCCATTGATCAGTTGGCTGGGGCCTTTGAGGATATCGACGCGGTCGGCCATTTCCATGTCGATTGAATACGTTGGCAATACACCGTACAAGCCGTTGTAGGAAACATCGCTGTTGAACAGGCTCAAACCACGGATGGTGAACTGCTCGAAGCGGCCACCTGCAGGGTTGGTCGCGCGCACCGAGGGGTCACTGGCGACCAGATCGTTGAGGGTGCGCGCCTGCAGGTTCTTCACCGTCTGGCTGGTGTAGGTGGTCATGCTGAACGGCGTGTCCATGAAGTCACGCGAGCCAAGCAGGCCCTGCGAGTTGCGGCGAGCGACCTGGCCACCGGCGTAGGGCACGCCGTCATCGGCCACGTGCCCACTGCTGATCGTGGTCGGCGCAATTTCCAGGGTACTGGCATCCTGCGTTACTGGCACCACGGTGTACGCATCAGCGCCTGTCGACTGCAGCCGCAATCCGCTGCCTTGCAGCAGTTGGGCGAAGCCTTCCTCAACGCTGTAGCTGCCCGAAAGCCCGGCACTGGAGCGCCCATTGACCAACTCAGGGCTCACCGACAGGCTCACCCCTGATTGCGTGGCAAAACGGGTCAGCGCGACACCCAGGCTACCAGCTGACACTGCGTAACTGCGCCGGTCAACGTCATCGGCCCAACTGACCGGGACGAAAAGTGGTGTAGCACTCAGGCTCAGCACCAGGCTTACGCGCAACAAAGACTCACGGCCTGAACGGCCAGGCATCACGATGGACATAGGGGGCAAGCTCTCGTTTTCTGTTCACTTACCTGGAATGACCGGTGAGGCGAAAAAAAGGGACATGGGTTACGCCTGAGTTTTGTTACACATGAGCGTTGAGGGGCATCAAGGTGACCCAATAGCGGGTGCGTGACTGCACCTCGAGCGGCAGGCTCGCCGCCAGCAGAGACAGCACACGGTCGGTATCGTCCAGGCGAAAACTGCCGATCACCCGCAGGCTTTCCAGTTCAGGCGCCCAACGCAACAACCCCGGGCGGAAGCGCCGCAGCTCGCGCAGAAAATCGCCCAGCGGCTGGTTCTCGGCAATCAGCACACCCTCGCGCCATCCGGGCAGCGAAGCATCGAAGCGACCGACCTCACCCGCCCCGCCAGGCCGCAACCTGACCTCCTCACCTTCACGCAAGAACAGCGCCGGCCCCTGCAACGGGTGTAATTGGGCTGCACCGCTGGCGACTTTGATCTGGCAGTCGCGGTCATTGAGGCGCACGCACACATCACTGCGGCCAACCACAACCCGACCGTACGGCAAGTGAATGGTCAGCCCAGCGCTGTCATTCACCCTGAGTGCCATCTCACCGCGCACCAAGGTCAGCTCACGCTTACTCAGGTCGACGTTGACCGCGCTGTCGGTGTTCAACTGCAGCAGGCTGCCGTCGGCCAGTTGCAGGGTTTTCTGTTCGCCGATGGCGGTGTGCACATCGGCCAGCCACACCTGCACGGGCACCTGACGGGCGATCAACCAGGTGGTTGGCAAGACTGCGGCAATACCCAATGCGCGCTTGATTGCGGCACGGCGCGCAAGGTCGGGACGATCCAGTGAAGCCATGGCCAAGGCCGGCGGCAGCGCTTCAAATCGCTGGCGCAGTTGCTGCGCTTTCTGCCAGATGTGTTCATGGTTGGCGCTGCTGTTGCGCCAGTGCTGGAGGCGGATGTGATCTGCTTCGGTGGCCGTGCCTGACTCCAGCAACGCCAACCAGCGCGCCGCTGCGCGGGCAACCTCTTGCATCTCGCTGGTGGGCGCCGTGCGCATCAAAGCTGCACCAGCAAGCAGTGTTCGTAGGCTTGTGCCATATAGCGCTTGACCGTGCGCTCCGACACGTCGAGCCGCTCGGCGATCTCGCGATAGCCCAGGCCGTGCAATTGGCTCCAGAGAAATGCCCGGCGCACCAGCCGTGGCAGGCCATCCAGCAGTTCGTCCAGCGCCTGTAGCGTTTCCAGCAGCAGCCAGCGCTGTTCTGGAGACGGCACGCACTCCTCAGGCAGTTGCGCCAGCGCTTCGAGGTAGGCCGCCTCCAGGCTACGCCGGCTGTAGAAGTTGCTCAGCAGACGCTTGCCCACGGTCAGCAGATAGGCCCGTGGCTCGCGTAATTCCTCGAGCTTTTGCGCGCTGGAGAGTACCCGCAGGAAGGTATCCTGACTCAGATCGGCCGCATCCCAGCTATTGCCGACGCGGTGGCGCAACCAGTTCTCCAGCCAGCTGCGATGCTCGCGGTACAGGACGCTCAGGCGCTGATCGGGTGGCGTAACGGCGTCAACCATGGGGTGAGGCTCTGCACTTCAATGAATGGTATTGATTCTATTTAACAATAGAGTCGGTTACCAGATCATTTCCTCCACCGGGTCAGCTACTCAACCAGGGCGGTAAGCCGGATGCTCATGCGCTGCTCGCTGGTAGCCCGCACTGATGCAGTGCTACCAGCGCGTACAGCACTTCTAACGGGGTTCGTGAATAGGACAGCCGTTATGGCTACCCCTGAACTCCGACGACATCTCGTACGAAGGCTTGCGCACTCGCATTACGCCCCCGAGCGGACGATGGGCAGCCAGACCATGCCAAGGACTGAAAGCCATGCCATCGTCGATTTCATGAACCTTGGCGTCATCCCACGAAGGCTGCGCTTCGACCTCCAGTCGAGCGACCGTGAGATACGGGCTGAGATCCTCAGGCCATTCAACCGAAGCGTCCTCGATGGGCATTTTATCCAGATCGGTCGCCAGTTGGACACGGATCTCCCAGACCCCGCCGTGTGTATTGAAGTGCTCGGCAACAGCCGCACGCAGGCCGTCAGGGTTGTCGTCCAGATCTACCTTCAGATCGGTCAATGCCGTCAACTCGGGCGAAACAGGCACTATGGCAAGCTTGGCATAATAAGGACCGTACAGCACCGGCACCACAGTGGTGAAGGTCTCACCGAGGACATGAGTCTGCGGATGGCCGCCGAGGCTCTTTAGTGTGCCGCTCTCCCCGCCCATGGCCTCGACCACCGACTCGACGCCGCGCAAAACCGCTGAAAGCGCTTTCTTCATGCCTGGCGCTCGGTCAGTAGTCTTGGCCAGAAGTTTCAGCGTCTTGAGAAACGCCTTTGGGTCAGCCGCAGTGAAAGCCTTGGCGTTCTGCATCACGAAATCCTGAGTCACCTCGCCCTCACTACCAGGCAAACGAGGTCCATCAACGCCGACAATCTTCAGCGCCAACCCCCTGGGAGTGGACACCTTGTCGTCGAGGATATCGCCGGGGTTGGTAGAGAACCGCAGATAGGCAGAATAACTGCCAGCGCGAGCGAATGCGCCTTGAGCCAAGGCAGGCGGTAAGTCGCCAATTACGACCACACGCCCGCGCAGCAAGCCATGGGCCTTGGCGTGGACACTGCGGTTGGCGTGGCCCTCATCGGCGAAGGTTTTTTCCATGATGTCGTGAAGCGTCTGCGCCAGTTCCTTGCTGGTCTGCGCCTCGTCATCGGGGATCTGCTCGAACGAGGGCTGGAACATGAGCGGCGCAGTGGCGACAGTTACTTTGGATTGATCACTCATCACAATTCTCCGGCCAAGCTCACGGCTGAAACTTGGCATCTTCATAGAGCCAAAAGTTTACTTGCCCAGATCAGCCTTCAACCGCTGCCCAGCATAGGCCTGCGCCTCGGCGGCTTTTTTCACCACTGCAGCGGTGCCGAAAAACTCGTGTGTCACGCCATCGGCGTATCTCTGGTAGGAAGGCGTATTCGTACTGAACTGAGCTGCAGCCAGCAAAAGCTTGTTTTGCATGGTGACCTCCAAGGTTGAGGCGAAAATGTTCGCCTCTACTAACCTCAGGGCCATAAGCGGGAATGACGTTCAATTATCCGACGTTGACTCAGACGAATGGATGCTGCTCGATCTACTGCCCAAGCGACTGATTTGCAGACCACTGCGGCTCCGCACTTTGGCGAGTCAGCTGGCCGTAGCGCTGCGGTTGATGCCAAGCCAGCTGCGCATGCACCTTGGCAGTGGCCTCCAGGACCTTCTGCGTCCAGTTGTCATCCTGCGGAGAGACGACCACGACGCGGAAACCGTGATCGATACCCTCAGCCCGAACTCCGTCAGAATCATCCACATGCAGATCGATGTCGAACAGGCCCGGATGCTTGGACGGTGGCCGTGACAGCCCATGCTCGGCCATCATATGCAAATGCCGGTCATTGTTGACCACGCCGTCGACGCGGATGCCATACAGCAACAGCCAGCGCTTGATATAGGCCGGGGTGCGGCCAGACGAGGTATAGATCCACACGCTGCAATTCTGCCGGCGCAGATCGCGAATCAGCTCACGAGTACCAGCGCGCAGCGGTTCACCCAGCCAGTCATGCATGAACCCTGGCAGCTTGCTGCTCTCGGCCGGGCAATTGTGGTGGTGGCAGGCCAAGGTGTCGTCGATATCAAACGAAATACGAACCTGTGGGCGGCCCAGCAGGCGCGTTGCCGCTTGCCAGCCACGAGCGATGCCGGCCTGGCACTGTTGCAGCACTGGCGAGCGGCTCATCGGTGAGTTCCCTGATAACGGCGCGCAGGCGGCGTGTTGAGGAAGAACACCGTAGCGGCCGGTGCTTTGGCCTCGAGGAAGGCGGCGTACTTCTTTTTGATCTTGGGCAATTCGTACAAGGCTTTGACACCGTGTTTGGCGGAGTTGCGGATGACCGAGGACGGGTTGAAATAACCCTCGGCGTTGTCCAGCGTCAGCACAAACGGCGGCAGCCCTTCGCGCATCAACAGGTAACTGACCAGGAGCGAGCCCGTACGGTTGTTACCTTCGATAAACAGTTGCGGCTTGCTGAGGATGCGTACATACACACCGGCTGCGCGCTTCCACACCGAATCGCTGTGGTACGAGCAGTACCAGTTGTACAAATCCTTGATGCCGCCTTCGACGTTGTTGAAGAAGTGTTCTTCAGTTGCAGCCAGGTGCTGGGCGAACTCCACCCGCCGTGCCGGGTCACTGCCACAAAGCACGGTGGCGTTGATCTCGAGCATCAGGTTCAGCTGCTGCAGGTCGAACAGGTCGATGCCGCGGGCAACATAATCGTCTACCAGGGCATAGCCTTCCAGCACATTCTGCAGCACCTCGTCGGTGAACGGATCGCGCTGCTCGGTGAAGTGCTGGCTGAGCTCGCCGAAGCGGCTCTGCACCTCCCGCAGTGCGCGCTCTATAGCGCGTAGATCAAGACGACGTGTTGCAGACATTGGTAATCCCGAGAAACAATTTAACAAAGGCGACAGCGCTGAGACTGGCTCGAATCAACTGAACTTGCCGCTGATGTAGTCATTGGTCAGCTGCTCACGCGGGCTTTCGAAGATCTGCGTGGTCGGCCCCATCTCGACCAGATAACCAGTGCGTGTGCCTTGGGAAATGTCCACCGAGAAGAACGCCGTGGTATCAGCCACACGGATCGCCTGCTGCATGTTATGGGTCACCAGGGCAATGGTGTAGTCCTTCTTCAGCTCGACCATCAACTCTTCCACCCGGCGGGTTGCAATCGGGTCCAGCGCCGAGCACGGTTCATCCAGCAGCAGCACTTCGGGCTCGGTGGCAATGGCACGGGCAATGCACAGCCGTTGTTGCTGGCCACCGGACAGCGACAGGCCGCTGGCCTTTAGCTTGTCCTTGACCTCGTCCCACAGCGCAGCGCCCTGCAGCGCGTGCTTGACGCGATCGCCGAGGTCACCCTTGTAACGATTCAAACGCAGACCGAAGGCAACGTTGTCGAAGATGCTCATCGAGAACGGGTTGGGCTGCTGGAACACCATGCCGATGTAACGGCGCACTACCACCGGGTCGACGCCTTTGCCATAGACGTCCTGGCCAAGGAAGTGCACGTGGCCTTCGAAGCGGAAGCCTTTGACCAGGTCGTTCATGCGGTTGAGGCTACGCAGCACAGTACTCTTGCCGCAGCCGGACGGGCCGATGAAACCGGTGATCTTGTTCTTCTCGATCGGCACGTGGCTGTCGCGCACAGCGAGGAAGTTGCCGTAGAAAATCTTGTCCAGTTTGCAGTCCATTACCACGGGTGCCTGGCTGACAAACGGAGCGGCTTTTCGCGCAGTGGATACGTTCAATTCAGTTGCTCCTGAGTTCAGTACTTGGGCTTGCCGAAGATACGGCTGACGACATTGACTACCAGCACGATCATCACCAATACCAACGAGGCGGCCCATGCCAGTTCGAGCTGATTGTCGAAGGGCATGCCGGAGAAGTTGTAGATAAGTACGGCAAGCGATGCCGTCGGGTTCATCACGGCCAGGCTGCCGTCATGGTAGATCCAGTAGTTGCTGAACAGCGCCGTGAACAGCAGCGGTGCGGTCTCGCCGGCAGCGCGGGCAACCGCCAGCATGACGCCGGTGAGGATCGCCGGCAGGCCGGTGGGCAGGACGATCTTCCAGACCACCTGGGCGCGGGTGCAGCCCATGCCGTAGGCGGCGTCTTTCATGATCTTGGGCACCATCTTCATGGCTTCTTCAGCGGTCAGCACCACGATCGGCAGCATCAGTACCGCCAGTGCCACGCCACCGGCAGGCGCCGAGTAGGTGCCAGTGGTCATGACCACCAGCGCATAGGCAAATACCCCAGCCAGGATCGACGGCAGCCCGGTGAGCATCCGCGCAGCAAAGCGCGAGGCGTTGGCCAACTTGCTCTCAGGGCCAAGCTCGGCGAGAAACACAGCGGCGATGATGCCCACTGGCACTGCGATGGCTGCGGCGATGCCGACCATGACAAAGGTACCGGCCATGGCGTTACCGAAACCACCGCCCATTTCGAAACCGGTGGGTGGCAGCTCGGTGAACACTTCAAGATTCAGGCGAGCACCGCCACGCATGATCAGCATGTACAGCACGGAAATCAGCGGCACGCTGGCCAGAAACGCTGTGCACCAGACCAGCGTGGTCAGGCTCAAGCTGCGCAGGGCGCGCCCTTCGAACCGGCGTTGCAGGCTTGGCACTGCAGCTGTTGGCGACGAGAGGTCAGTCATTATTTGTTACCCCGTTGCGCGTAGAGCATGATCATCGAGCCGAGCACGTTCACCAGCAGGGTGATGAACATCAGCACCAGTGCGGCGTACATCAGCACCTCGACCTCGTTCGGCCCGGCTTCCGGGAAGTTCAGCGCGAGCAAGGCGGCCAGGGTGTTGGCCGGGGCGAACAGCGACAGGGTGATGGTGTTGGCGTTGCCCACCAACATCGCCAAAGCCATGGTTTCACCCAGGGCGCGGCCCAGACCAAGCACCAGCGAGCCAAAGATGCCGGTTGCAGCGGCTGGCACCATCACCTTGAGGATGGCCTCCCAGTGGGTGGTACCCATGCCGTAGGCGGCCTGCTTGGTTTTCATCGGCACGCTGGTCAGGGCGTCCTGGGACACAGCGGCAATGGTCGGCAGAATCATGATGGCCAGTACCAGCGCCGCAGGCAGCAAGCCTGGGCCGCTCAGGGACGAGCCGAAAAAGGGGATCCAGCCCAGTTCGCTGTTCAGCCACGCGGTCAACGGACGGATCGCCGGGATCACCACGTAGATGCCCCACAGGCCGTAAACGACGCTGGGGATCGCGGCGAGCAGCTCGACGATGGTACGAAACACCGCTGCAAGCTTTGCAGGGAGGAAGTCCTGGGTCAGGAAAATGGCCATGCTGACGCCGAAAAAGCCTGCGATCAGCAAAGCGATCAGGGCGCTGTAAAGCGTGCCCCAAATAGCGGGAAGAATGCCGTACTTGCCCTGGTTGACATCCCAGACGGTGCCGAACAGCACGTCGAAACCGTGCTTCTCCATGCCGGGCAGTGCCTTGCGGCCGACTTCGAAAACCAGCGCAACCACCAGCGCCAGGATCAGCACCACGCCGATGCGGGCGAGCGCACGGAAGGCGCGGTCAACCAGAAAGTCCTTGGTGGACGGTGGCCGGCACGCTGAGTCGGGGTTATCCGGTATGGCAAAAGGTGTGTTCATTGGCGAGTTCCGGGACAGGGAGCAAACGCTGCGGGCTGAACGCTCAGTCCGCAGCGACCTGGCAGTGTTACTGGATGTTTGCGGAAGCTTTGCGTACTTGCTCTACAACCGACGGCGGCAGCGGGATGTAGCCCATCGAGTCAGCAATCTCCTGACCCTTGGTCAGGCTGTACTCGACCATTTCACGCATCGCCTTGGCCTTAGCCGGGTTGCCGTTGTCCTTGCGGAACAGCATCCAGGTGTAGGAAGTGATCGGGTACGACTTGGCACCGTCCGGATCCGGCAGCCAAGCGACCAGGCTTTCCGGCATTTTCACCGCAGCCAACGCTTCGGCACCGCTCTCGGCGTTTGGCACGACGTATTTGCCGGCTTTGTTTTCCAGCTGGGCGAAGTCGACCTTGGCCAGTTTGGCGAAGCCGTATTCGATGTAGCCAATGGCGCCTGGGGTCTGACGAACAGTAGCGGTTACGCCGTCGTTTTTCGGCGACTTGATGAACTTGTCAGTGGCTGGCCAGTTGACGGTGTTGCCTTCACCCAGTGCTTCTTTGAACGCAGGGTTGATTGCCGACAAGTGTTTGGTGAACACCGCGGTGGTACCGCTGGAGTCAGCACGAACAACTACGGTGATCGGCGTGGCAGGCAGCTTCAGATCCGGGTTGGCGGCAACGATCTGTGGGTCGTTCCACTGGGTGACCTTGCCGAGGAAGATGTTCGAATACACTTCACGCGACAGTTTCAGCCCCTTGGGATTGCCTGGCAGGTTGTAGGCCAGAACGATTTCGCCGGCGGTCATTGGCAGCATTTGTACGCCTTCGCCGACCTTGGCGATGTCTTCGTCTTTCATCGCCGAGTCACTGGCGGCGAAGTCGACGGTCTTGTTCAGGAAGTCCTGAACCCCTGCCCCGCTCCCCTTGGATTGGTAGTCAACGGTGACGCCAGCAGTGTTCTTGCTGAAATCCTTGAACCAGGTCAGGTAGATCGGTGCTGGGAAACTGGCGCCGGAACCGGTCAGGCGCACGTTTTCTGCGGCGAAGGTTGCCGAAGTGGCGCTAAGAGATACCGCAACGGCAAGTGCAGCAGACTTCATCAGGCGTATCATGGAAAAGCGCTCCGTGTGATGGCCCGCACACATTGCAGCACTCTTGTTACAGCTTTGTGACGGTTGAGTGGCATACGAAGTGTTTATCGCTGAAACAGGCGTTTCAGAGGTGCTGGGGTAGGCCGAGACTCGCGCCATCACGCAGACCTGTGTAGGAGCGGCCTTGTGTGGCGAAAGGCCCGCAGAGCGGGCCCGGAGATTTCGGCGGCGAAGCTGAGATCTGTGGCCGCTGCGCAGCCCTTTCGCGACACAAGGCCGCTCCTACAGGCGCTGTGGGTCTGGAACCTATTGCTCATTACACCAGTCATTCTGCTCAAGTGAGGTGTGATCTGACGGGTGTCGATAACGCTTCATCCCCACACCCCCCCTGCGAGACTCAAACCTTGGACAACCTCCGGCAAACCGACTCTCATGATCGTGCGCTCGACTGGCTGAACTTCTTTCTGGCTGATGTTCGCGATGGCCTGGGGCCGTATCTGGCGATCTATCTGCTCGCGGTGCATCAATGGCAGCCGGCAAGCATCGGCCTGGTCATGACCATCGCCGGGGTCACCGCGCTGCTGGCGCAGACACCGGCGGGTGCATTGATCGACCGCACGCCCGCCAAGCGCGCCGTGGTGGCGATTGCGGCACTGCTGGTTACCGGGAGCTGTTTGCTGCTGCCGCTGATCTCATCGTTCGGGCTGGTGGCCTTGACCCAGACCATCAGCGCGATCGCAGGCTCCGTGTTCGCCCCGGCAATTGCCGCCATTACCCTGGGTATCACCGGCCCGAAGGCTTTCACCCGACGCGTGGGGCGCAACGAAACCTTCAACCATGCCGGCAACGCCTGCTCGGCGTTGCTCGCCGGCGGCCTGGCCTACCTCTATGGACCAGTCGTGGTGTTCTACCTGATGGCCGCGCTGACGATCGCCAGCATTATCGCCGTCAAACGGGTGCCAGCAGCGGCCATCGACCACCAACTGGCCCGTGGCCTGTCCCACACGCCAACCGGCGACACTCAGCCAGCCGGACTGAGCCTGCTGCTGCACAACCGCACACTGCTGCTGTTCGCCGTGTGCTGCGCGCTTTTCCACCTGGCCAACGCAGCAATGCTGCCGCTGGTAAGCCAGAAGCTGGCCCAGGTGGACCTGCGCCTGGCCACACCGCTGACCTCGGCCTGCATTGTCGCGGCGCAACTGGTGATGGTGCCGATGGCACTGCTGGTTGGCGCCAAGGCCGAGCAGTGGGGGCGCAAGCCGTTTCTGCTGGTGGGATTCTTGATCTTGCCTCTACGAGGCGCGCTGTACGTCCTCTCGGACAATCCCTTCTGGCTGGTCGGCGTGCAGCTGCTCGACGGCATCGGCGCAGGGATCTTCGGCGCGCTGTTCCCGATCGTGGTCAAGGACCTGACCGAGGGTACCGGGCGCTTCAATGTCAGCCTCGGCGCATTGACTGCGGTGTTCAGCCTCGGCGCTGCACTAAGCCCGGGCATCGCTGGTTTGGTGGTACAGTCGGCCGGTTATGACGCAGCCTTCCTGACCCTGGCTGGCATCGCCGCTGCGGCGTTCGTGCTGGTACTGGTCGCGCTGCCGGAAACCTCCTCCCGCTCGGCCGAAGCGCCGACGGTCGTCCCTACTGTGGCAGGAAGCTGAATCCACCATGCCTGTTGTTGATACTGCGCTGATCATCTGGTTGGTGGCGGCCCTCGCCACCTGTGGCGTCATCCTGCGTCCCTGGCGTATCCCCGAATACGTCTGGGCCATGGGCGGCGCGCTGCTGCTCACCGTGCTCGGCCTGATTGCGCCACAAAAAGCCTTGGCTGCGATGGCCGAAGGGGGTGATGTATACCTGTTTCTGATCGGCATGATGGTGCTGGCCGAACTGGCGCGTCAGGAAGGCTTGTTCGATTGGCTGGCGCGCTATGCCGTAAGCCACGCCCGCGGCTCCGGGCAGCGCTTGTTCGACCTGGTGTTTCTGGTCGGCACCCTAGTCACCGTATTCCTCTCCAACGATGCCACCGCCGTGGTGTTGACCCCGGCGGTGTATGCGGCGTGCAAGGCGGCCAAGGCCGAGCCCCTGCCCTATCTGTTCATCTGCGCATTCATCGCCAACGCCGCAAGCTTCGTTCTGCCGATTTCCAACCCGGCCAACCTGGTGGTCTTCGGCAGCCAGATGCCGCCGCTGCTGGAGTGGCTGAGGCAGTTCAGCCTGCCGTCGCTGGCAGCCATCAGCCTGACCTACATAGTGCTGCGCCTGACCCAGCGTAAACAGATCATGCAGCCACTGGCCCTTACCGTCGACTCGCAGCCGCTGACTCCCGGGGCCAAGCTGTGCGCGCTGGGCATTGTCCTGACCGGGGCACTGCTGCTGACCGCCTCGGCGCTGGACACTGCGCTGGGCCTGCCAACCTTCTGCGCTGGCCTGACCACCACCGCCTTGATTCACCTGAGCCAGCGCCGCAGCCCGATGCCGGTGCTGCGCCATGTCGCGTGGGGCGTACTACCTTTGGTGGCCGGGTTGTTCGTGCTGGTCGAAGCCGTGGCCCAGACCGGCGTCATCGATCATCTGGCGCATGCCCTGGCGGCACTCGCCGAACAGTCGCCAGCGCAAGCCAGCTGGGCTGCCGGGGTCGCTGTGGCGATTGCCAGTAACCTGATGAACAACCTGCCCAGCGGGCTGATCGCAGGCTCGATGGGGCACATGGTGCAGTTGCCTGGGCAAACCACGGCGGCGCTGCTGATTGGCGTCGACCTGGGCCCCAACCTGTCGATCACCGGTTCGCTGGCGACCCTGCTGTGGCTGGTAGCCATCCGCCGTGAGGGGGAGAATGTCAGCGCCTGGCGCTTCCTGCGGCTGGGCTTGCTGGTCATGCCGCCGGCATTGGCGGCTGCGCTGTGGGCCGTGACGTTTTGAGCGGGCGCTGGCGAAAGCCGCAGCGCCCAGCACGAGGATAATTCATGCTTTACGTTGTCATGCTCGGCGGGCGCCATCCGCGCGCCAGCATCGAAGTTCACGATGTAGTCTTTGCTCAGGGCGACTCGCTCGAGCAGCTCTACCCTGAGCTACGCAATGCCTGGTTCGGCAGCCTGAAAGGGCTGCACATCGACTCCTGGCTGGAAGTGCACGGCATCGACAATTACCGCGTCGAGTTCAGCCAGGCAGCGCCGCAACCCGGCGCACTGCGCTTGTTCTTCCTCAATCTGGGCGGTTACGAGCGGCAGGTATTCGGCGAAGCGCACCGTTATCTGCTGGTGGCTGCCAGGGACAAAGCCGAGGCCAAGCAGTTGGGTAAACAGCGCATGGCCGCTGGCTGGTTGAAGCCGCATACCGACGCAATACTCGACGTTGATGATTGCCTGCCGATCGACCTGTTGGCTGGGCGCTATGTGCATCTGGTCGAGGGCGAGCATCAGGGCATTCGCCAGCGCAGCGACTACATCCTTATCTAAGCCACCCGCTCAGGGCCGACGGCGCAGATAGCTTTCCAGCGGGTCTTTGCTCAACCCTTCCTGCGCCTGCGCGACCGAGGCGATAAACAGCGAGAACAGCTCGGACTGCTTGCCGATGTCGAGCTTGGCGTACAAGTGTTTGCGATGGGTCTTGACCGTGTCCTCGCTGATACCCAGTCGCTCTGCCAATGAGCGTATCGAGTGCCCACGCAGCATGTACTGCGCGACCAGGCATTCGCGCTCGGTCAGCAACGACGAGCCAAACTTCACCAACGCTGCATTGATCTGCCGCCCCAGCGCACTCTCGAAACGCCCGCCAAGCATGTGCGCATCCAGGTCGCCCCAATGCCGACGCACCACCGCCAGCACCCACGGTGCGATGCGCTTGAGTTCGGCAACTTGCTGCCTGCTCAATCGCGAGGTGCTGGCCAGCGCAACGGCGATGGTCAGCTTCGGCCCGAGTGGCACCAGGTAATTGATCTCTTCCTCCAGCCGAGCATGCTGATAGAACGACAGGTAGTACTCACTGCGCTTGAAGTGGTCCGGCGCGACATCGCTGAGGCGATAGCAGCCGGGCGCAATGCCCTCCAGGCTCGCGCGGTAGAACGGGCACAGCAGATAGAAGCCTTCCAGATACTTGCGCACGTTACCCTCAGGCATCCACGGCCCCTCATCGTCGCGCTCGAACAGCGTCGACGGCAGGCCTTCATGGGGAAACAGAAACACCGTGATGGCATTGGCCGGCGCCAGCAGGTTCAGCGCCGAATACAGCGACTCGACAAATGCCGAGGTGCCGATGCAATCGGTCACCTGTGCCATGTGCTGAAACCACTGTTCGGATCCAAGCCGGTCTGTACTCATCACGGGCGTCTCGTGTGCGCCTTGGGCCAGCGCTTAACGCAGCTGGAACCAGGTGGTTTTCAGGTGGGTGTACTTGTCGAATGAATGCAGCGACAGGTCACGGCCAAAGCCGGACTGCTTGCCGCCACCGAACGGCACGCTGACATCCAGCGCGTCCATGGTGTTGACCGACACCGTACCAGCCTTCAGCGCCTTGGCAACCCGGTGCGCGCGGTTGAGGTCGTCGCTCCACACCGAGGCCGCCAGGCCGTAGACACTGTCATTGGCCAGCGCTACCGCCTGCGCCTCATCGTCAAAGGCGGTGACGGCCAGCACCGGGCCGAAAATCTCTTCACGGACCAGCTTGCTGCCCGGTTTTACCTCGGTAAATACAGTGGGCTGGATAAAGTTGGATGAGCCATTGAACGTCAGTTGCTCGCCTCCGCAACGCAACTGCGCGCCCTCCTCCTGCGCTTGCCCGATAGCACGCATGATCCGCGCGGTTTGCTCGCTGTCGACAATGGCCCCGGCGGCACTCGCCGGGTTGAGCGGATCACCCGGCAGCCACGCCTGCGCCTTGGCCATCACCCGATCGACGAACTCGTCGTGGATAGCTCGCTGCACGTACAACCGTGAATTGGCCGAGCACACTTCGCCTTGATTGAAGAAGATCCCGAACGCAGCTTTTTCAGCTGCCAGATCGAGATTCTGGCAGTCGGCAAACACCAGATTCGGGCTTTTGCCACCGCACTCCAGCCAAACCTGCTTGAGGTTGGACTGGGCCGAGTACTGCATGAAGTACTTGCCCACCTGAGTCGAGCCGGTGAACACCAGGCAATCGACATCCGGGTGCAGCCCCAAGGCTTTGCCGGCTTGCTCGCCGAGGCCCGGGACAACGTTGAGTACCCCTTCTGGAATGCCCGCTTCCAAAGCCAACTGGCCCAGGCGCAAGGCGGAAAACGGCGACTGCTCGGCAGGCTTCAACACCACGCTGTTCCCGGCAGCCAGTGCCGGCGCCAGCTTCCAGGCCGCCATGTCCAGGGGGAAGTTCCACGGCACCACCGCAGCGATCACGCCCAGTGGCTCGCGGGTGATGGTGGCCAGCGTGTTGGCAGCCGTCGGCGCGACCTGATCGTAGAGTTTGTCCAGCGCCTCGCCATACCAGGCAAACACCCCGGCTGCGCCCGGCACATCAATGTTGTAGGCGTCCATCACCGGCTTGCCCATGTTCAGCGAGTCGAGCAAGGCCAACTCTTCACGGTGCACCAGCAGCAGCTCGGCCAGTTTCAGCAGGATCTTCTTGCGCTCACCTGGCGACATGCGTGCCCACGGCCCCTGGTCGAAGGCCTGGCGCGCAGAACGCACTGCCAGGTCCACTTCACGCTCACCGCAGGCGGCAACCTGCGCCAACACCTGATTGGTTGAGGGGTTGATAGCGGTAAAAGTCGCACCTGTAGACGACTGCACCGCCCGGCCGCCGATGAGCGCGGTGTCGATGAAGGTTTGGCGCTGGGCCCGCTGTTGCCAGTAGTTGAGGTCGAACACGCTGCACTCCTCTTGCGACCGTTTGCCGGTCCGTTGTTATTGACTGGAGACAATCGTGCGCCACTCGCAGCGGCAGGCAAATTCGCAAAAATGTGGTCCGGACCCATGAAAAAGCTCTGCAGCCACACCAGCTCGCAGCTCACCCCAAAGGGTGATTTCGGTGGTTTTCGAGGTGTGGGAGCATTTCCGGGACTTCAGTTGCATCCGCCCTGCGCGACTCCCAAAAAAGAGAACAAACGTCATGAACGCACCCTTCATCCCGCAACGAAACACCCAGGACTATCAAAAGGCCGACGCGGCCCACCACATCCATGCGTTTCTCGATCAAAAGGCCCTCAACGCCGAAGGGCCGCGGGTGATGGTCCGCGGCGAGCGTTTGAATTTGTGGGACAACGACGGCAACCGTTATCTGGATGGCATGTCCGGCTTGTGGTGCACGCAACTGGGCTACGGCCGCAAGGACCTGACCAGCGCCGCTGCCGCGCAGATGGATCAGTTGGCGTACTACAACATGTTCTTCCACACCACTCACCCGGCGGTAATCGAGCTGTCCGAACTGCTCTTCAGCCTGCTGCCGGGCCATTACAGCCACGCGATCTACACCAACTCCGGCTCCGAAGCCAACGAAGTACTGATCCGCACCGTGCGCCGTTACTGGCAGGTGCTGGGCAAGCCGCAGAAGAAGGTCATGATCGGCCGCTGGAACGGTTACCACGGCTCGACCCTGGCCGCCACCGCGCTGGGCGGGATGAAGTTCATGCATGAGATGGGCGGGATGATCCCCGACATCGCCCACATCGACGAGCCGTACTGGTACGCCAACGGCGGCGAGCTGACACCCGCCGAATTCGGCCGACGCTGCGCGCTGCAGCTTGAAGAAAAGATCCTCGAACTGGGTGCGGACAACGTCGCTGGTTTCATCGCCGAGCCGTTCCAGGGCGCCGGCGGCATGATCTTTCCGCCTGAAAGCTACTGGCCCGAGATCCAGCGCATCTGCCGCCAGTACGACGTGCTGCTGTGCGCCGATGAGGTGATCGGCGGCTTTGGCCGTACCGGCGAATGGTTCGCCCACCAGCACTTCGGCTTCGAGCCCGACACCCTGTCCATCGCCAAGGGCCTGACCAGCGGCTATATCCCCATGGGCGGGCTGGTGTTGAGCAAGCGCATCGCCGAGGCGCTGGTCGAGCGCGGCGGTGTATTTGCCCACGGCCTGACTTACTCCGGCCACCCGGTTGCCGCAGCGGTGGCGGTGGCCAACCTCAAGGCCTTGCGTGACGAAGGCATCGTGCGCCAGGTCAAGGACGACACCGGTCCTTATCTGCAGCAACTCCTGCGTGAGTCGTTTGCCGAGCACCCCCTGATTGGCGAGATTCAGGGCACTGGCCTGCTGGCGGCGTTGCAGTTCGCCGAGGACAAACCAACCCGCAAACGCTTCGCCAATGAAAACGACCTGGCCTGGCAGTGCCGCACCTATGGTTTTGAGGAAGGCGTGATCATCCGCTCGACGCTGGGCCGCATGATCATGGCCCCGGCGCTGATCGCCAGCCGCAGCGAGCTTGATGAGCTGGTCGAAAAAACCCGACTGGCCGTCGACCGCACCGCGCGCAGCATCGGCCGCCTCTGACCCGAGCGCAACGCCCAGCCCGATCCGGCTGGGCGCCTTGCGTGCAGCGCTGCGCCCCCTCTCGATACGGCTTCATCACCGGTAGCGAGTACACCTCGCCTACTGCAGCGTCCTGTATTCGCCTTCCAGGAGTTCGCAATGACTATAACAACAAGCTCAGCCGACACTCACTGTGCGCAAGCCCCGGCGGCTCGCCGCTTTCGCCAATCCATGGGCCTGCCCGCGCTGGTGCTGTTCGGCCTGGCCTACATGGTCCCGCTGGCCGTGTTCACCACCTATGGCCTGGTCACCCAGATGACCAAAGGGCACTTGCCCACGGCCTATCTGCTGACCCTCGGCGCGATGCTGCTGACCGCCTACAGCTACGGCCGCATGGTCCAGGCCCATCCCTATTCTGGCTCGGTGTACAGCTACACCCGTAAAGCCTTCGGCAGCTACTTCGGCTTCATCGCCGGCTGGACTTTGCTGCTCGACTACATCTTCCTGCCGCTGCTCAGCTACCTGCTGATCGGCATCTACATGTCCGAGTACTTCCCGGCGGTGCCGGCCTGGGTCTGGGTGCTCGGCTCGATCAGCCTGGTGACCTTTCTCAACCTGATCGGCATCGAGTCGATCACTCGGGTCAACTGGATTCTGGTAGTGGTGCAGTTGGTGTTCATCGTGGTCTTCGTGGCGCTGTCGGTCAGCAGCCTGAGTGGCCAGGGCGAGCCAGTGTCGCTGCTCAAGCCGTTCTACCACGACGGTTTCAGTGTGCCGCTGGTGATGACCGGCGCGGCCGTGCTGTGCCTGTCATTCCTCGGCTTCGATGCGGTTTCAACCATGGCTGAGGAAACCAGCAACCCGCAGTACCGCATCCCGCTGGCGATCATGGTGGTGTCGCTGGTCGGCGGCCTGCTGTTCTTGCTGGTGTCGTATTTTGCCCAGCAAGTGTTCCCCGACTGGGCCAGCTTTGCCGACCCCGACTCGGCCTCGGTGGATGTCATGCGCCGGGTCGGCGGCGAGCTGCTGGTCAGCGCCTTCACTGCCACCTATGTCGCTGGCTGCTTTGCCTCGGCGATGGTGTCCCAGGCCAGCGTGTCGCGGGTGCTGTTCGCCATGGGCCGCGACGGCGCGCTGCCGCGGGTGTTCGGCCGGTTGCGGACGAAAAAGCGGGTGCCGGCCAGCGCTATCATGCTGGTCAGTGTGATGTCTCTGCTGGCACTGGTGCTGACCTTGGACACGGTGGCCAACATGATCAGCTTCGGCGCGCTGTTTGCCTTCTCTGCGGTGAACCTGGCGGTGGTCAAACACTACCTGGTCGACCAGCAACTGCGCGGTACGCGCAATTACCTGCTGTATGGGGCCATTCCGGCACTGGGTTTTCTCAGCACCTTGTGGCTGTGGAGCAGCCTGTCGAGCATGTCATTCGCGATCGGCTTGAGCTGGATGGGGTTGGGCTTGCTGTGCCTGCTTGGGCTGACCCGGGCGTTCCAGGTCAAGCTGCCGGAGTTGCAGCTGGCTGAGTGACCAACGAACAGCGCGGCAGCGCTGTCCAGGTCGGCCTACGGCAAAGCCGTCAGCGAGTGACCGCAGCCTTGCTCCCCACGGCGCGCGCCCCGGTGGTGTTGAACCCATTGAGCAGCGCATGCGCAGCAAGACCAATCAGCAAGCCCCAGAACGCACCGCCAATACCCAGCAAGGTAATGTTGGCGGCAGCGGCCAGAAAGGTGATCAACGCCGCTTCACGGGTTTTCGCACTGGCGGTAGCGCTGGCCAGGCTGGCGCCGATGGTGCCCAGCAAGGCCAGCCCGGCCAGGGTGGTGATGAAGCTTGCCGGCAAGGCCATGAACAGCGCCGCCAGGGTCGCCCCGAACATCCCTACCAACACATATAGCAAGCCAGCGGCGATGCCGGCGATCCAGCGCTTGGACGGCTGTTCGTGGGCTTCCTTGCCGGTGCAGATGGCCGCGGTGATCGCTGCCAGGTTGAACGCATGCGAGCCGAACGGCGCCATCAACAGCGAACCCAGCCCGGTCACCGTCACGATGGGACTGGCGCTGGTGTCGTAGCCATCGTTGCGCAACACCAGCATGCCCGGCATGTACTGCCCGGTCAGGGTGATCAAAAACAGCGGCAAAGCCACACTCAGCAGCGCATTGAACGAGAACTGCGGCACGGTGAACACCGGCTCGGTCAGTTGCCAGTGCAGGCCGGACAGGTCAAGCCGGCCCTGCACCAGCAAAAAGCTCAACCCCAGCAGCAGAATGCCGGCCACTGCATAACGCGCAGTGAAGCGCTTGAGCAGCAGGTAGCAGGCAATCAGCAGCCCGGCCAGCAGCGGATCGAGACTGACGCTGCTGAACGCACCAATGCCAAACTGCAGCAGAATCCCGGCCAGCAGCCCTGCTGCTACCCCGGGTGGAATCAGTGCAATGACCTTGTCGAACCAGCCGGAACAGCCCAGCAGCACGAAGGCTGCGGCACAGACCATGTAGGCGCCTACCGCTTCGGCATAAGGCGTAGTTGCCAGCGCGACGACCAGAAACGCCGCAGCCGGCGTCGACCAGGCGGTGATGATCGGTGCGCGATAGTGCCAGCTCAGGTACATCCCGGTAACGCCCACGCCAATGGACACCGAGCAGACCCACGAGGCCGTCAGCTCAGGGCTCAGGCCGGCCACCTTGGCCGCCTGGAACACCAGGATGAAGGTGCCGCCATAGTTGACGATGACCGATACCAGACCGGCAATGATCGGGTGCAGCAGATCGCTCGGGCGCAGTGACGAGCGAGAGGCATTGAGTGACATGGTGAACAAGCTCCAGGCAGTGGCGAGGCGCAGAGTCTACGGATAGACTGGCCTGCCGCTTCAGGCCAATTCATGCAGTCAGGGCAGACCACATGGCAAAAACGTTCGAACTTGAAACCCTGCAGATGCGCTTGGCCGACAGCGAATTTGCCAGCCTCGATCTGCACCAGCGAATCCAGCGTTCACTGCGTGCACTGATTCTCGAAGGCTCGCTGAGTGCCGGCCTGAAGCTGCCCGCCACGCGAGTGCTGGCGCGCTCGCTCGGCGTGTCCCGCGACACCGTCGAGAACGCCTATGTGCAGTTGCAGCGCGATGGCTACATCAACCGCCGCGGCGGCGCCGGCAGCTACGTCGCGCAAACCCTGGGCAGCGAGTTGCATGGCGCCGCTCGCCGGCGCATGCAACAACGCGACGCACGCCGTGCTCAAGCCGCCACGCAAGCGGCCGGGCTGAGCCAGCGCGGCCAGCAGATCCTCGCCAGCGGCGGCATCCATGACCAGCAGGCGATCAAGGCCTTTGCTACAGGCCTGCCGGAAACCCGCAGCTTCCCCACTGAGACCTGGGAGCGCCTGCAACGCCAGGTCATGAAGGACTACCGCGGCAACGTCTTGCTGCATGGTGACCCGCAGGGTGCCGAGCCGCTGCGCAAGGCCATCGCCACGTACCTCAACCTCGAGCGCGGCGCCAACTGCAAGCCCGAGCAAATTCTGGTGCTGAGCAGTACCCGCCAAGCGTTGTTCCTGTGCGCGCAGTTGCTGGTAGACGCGGGCAAACCCATCCTGCTGGAAAACCCCGGCTATTTTGGCGCGAAAAAAGCTTTCGAAGCGGCCGAGGCCAAGGTCGTGCCGATCGACGTCGATGAACAAGGCGTGCGCATCGACCTGCTGCGTGCCGATCGCAGCGCTGCCAATTGCCTGTACGTGACGCCGTCGCATCAATACCCCACCGGCGCCACCCTGCCGCTGGCGCGCCGGCTGGAGCTGCTCGGCTGGGCGGCCGAGCACGGCAAATGGATCATCGAGGACGACTACGACAGCGAGTTTCACTACGACGGGCTGCCCACCGCCTGCATGCAGGGGCTGGACCGCTACCAGCGCACGATCTACCTCGGCACCTTCAGCAAGACCCTGTTTCCCGGCCTGCGCATGGGCTACATGATCCTGCCCGAACAACTGGTGCAGCCGTTTGCCTGCGCCCGCAGCATCATCGACGGGCATACCCCGCAGATCCTGCAACTGACCCTGGCGCGCTTCATGGAAGACGGCCATTACAACGCCCACGTGCGCGCCATGCGCAAACTCTACAGCCGGCGCCGCCTGTACATGCTGGATGCCATTGCCAGGCACCTGCCAGGCATTGCCACCGCCCTGCACCCGCAAGGCGGACTGCAGATTCCCTGCCTGCTCGAGGCGGGCTGGAGCGAGCAGGACACCATCCGCGTAGCGGCCAGCGCCGGCGTGCAGTTGCCTGGCCTGAGCCGGCTCTACGCGGGCGAGCACAAGCAGCAAGGCTGGCTGCTGGGCTACTCGTCCCTGACCGAGCATGAAATCGAGACGGCCATGTCGCGTTTGGCCATGGCGTTGAAGTCAGGTGGCTGACCCAGTGCGCTGTCGCCACCTGGGGCGCAAGTCCGATACGGGGTGATTACCCTGCTGCAAGAGGCCTCGATCAGACGAGCACGCCATGCAGTAGCAGTGCAGCAAGCCGTGCCCTGATGAGTCACATGAATGAATATTCATGCAAGGCTGCGGCTCAGTGCTGCCGGGGCTGACGGGCCATCCGGGCAGGCTCGCCGGGGGCGGCTTGCTTGAGCAGCAGCGGGTGCTTGCGTAGCATCGCCGACCCGGTGACCTCTCCACCCCGAAGAACGCGCATGCCCCAACCCATCCCCCTCAAGGATCACGAACAGGAAAAGCAGCTGGTCAACCGCCGCCTGTTGGTCTGCGCCGTGCTGACCTGCAGCCTCGTTGCGGTGCTGATCGCTCGCCTGTACGTGCTGCAGGTGCTGCAGCACGATCAGCAAAGCGCCGTTTCCGAAAACAACCGCGTGCACGTGCTGCCGATCGCGCCTGAGCGCGGCCTGATCTACGACCGCAACGGCGTCGTGCTGGCCGACAACAAGCCCAGCTTCAACCTGACCATGACCCGCGAGCGCGCCGGCGATTCAGCCAAGGTGCTCGACAGCCTGACGCAGATTCTCGGCCTGGCCGACGACGACCGTCAGCAGTTCAACAAGGATCTGCGCCGTGGGCGTAAACCGTTCGAACCGGTGACCTTGATGGTGGGCCTGAGCGAAGAACAGATCGCCCTGATCGCCGTCAATCAGTTCCGCCTGCCGGGGCTTGATGTAGAGCCGCAGTTTATCCGTGAGTACCCGCTCAATGAGCACTTTGCGCACTCGGTGGGCTATGTCGGCCGGATCAACGAGAAGGAAGCCAAGACCCTCGACAGCACCGAGTACCGCGGTACCCAGTCGATCGGCAAGACTGGCGTCGAGCGCTTCTACGAGAATCAGTTGCACGGCCATGTCGGCTACGAAGAGGTCGAGACCAACGCCCAGGGCCGGGTCATGCGCGTGCTCCGCCATCAGGACCCGATCCCGGGCAAGGACATCATCCTCAGCCTTGACGTGCAGCTGCAACAGGCCGCCGAAAAAGCCCTGGGCGATCGCCGTGGCTCGGTGGTGGCGCTCGACCCCGCCACCGGCGATGTGCTGGCGATGGTCAGCAACCCAAGCTTTGATCCCAACCTGTTCGTCAAAGGCATCAGCTTCAAGCAATACGCCGCGCTGCGCGATTCGATCGACCGGCCGCTGTTCAACCGGGTGCTGCGCGGTTTGTATGCGCCGGGTTCGACGATCAAGCCGGAGGTGGCCATCGCCGGCCTCGACAGCGGCGTAATGACGCCCGCCAACCGGGTGTTCGACCCCGGCTACTACGAGCTGCCCAACTACGACCACAAGTACCGCAACTGGAACCGCAGCGGCGATGGCTGGGTAGACATGTACACCGCGATCATGCGCTCCAACGACACCTACTTCTATGACCTCGCGCACAAGCTGGGCATCGACCGCCTGCATGACTACATGGCCGAGTTCGGCCTCGGCCAGAAGGTCTCGTTGGACATGTTCGAGGAAGCCGCCGGGCTGATGCCTTCGCAGCAATGGAAGCGCGCGACTCGCCGTCAGGCGTGGTTCCCCGGTGAAACGCTGATCCTGGGGATTGGCCAGGGCTACATGCAGGTCACCCCGTTGCAGCTGGCCCAAGCCACCAGCCTGCTCGCCAGCAAAGGCGTGTGGCACCGCCCGCACCTGGCCCGGAGCATTGGTGGCGAGCCGCCGCAGGATCCGCACCCGATGCCGGATATCGTCCTGCACGACAAGCGCGCGTGGGACCAGGTCAGCCAGGGCATGCAGATGGTCATGCACGACCCGCGTGGCATCGCCCGCGCCTCGGCGGCTGGCGCCCAGTACCGAATTGCCGGCAAGAGCGGTACCGCGCAGGTAGTGGCGATTCGTCAGGGCGAGCGCTACGACCGCAACAAGACCCTGGAGCGGCACCGCGACAATGCCTTGTTCGTCGGTTTCGCCCCTGCCGAGCATCCCTCGATTGTGGTGGCGGTGATGATCGAAAACGGCGAAGCCGGCGGCCGCGTCGCCGGTCCGGTGGTGCGCGAGGTGATGGATGCCTGGCTGCTGGACAGCCAGGGCCATCTGAAGCCCGAATATGCCGGTGGCGAGCACGCTTCGCCGCATTCCTGACTCGCTGCGCAGACGGCCACGCATACAGAAACCCTATAAAGGAATAAGAGTATTCTTTCTTATTCCTTTTTAAATAACCCCAGTTCTTCTATAACTGTCTGCACTGTACAGCCGCCAACAGCTGGCCAACTGTCTGCAGCGCAGCACCCCATCAACAGCAAGCCCCAACAGCCTCGACGATTGCTCAAGCAAAGTCCCCCGCTCAATTGACCTGGAGACTCGCCCATGAGCAACCCGCTCGACAACGCTGCCCTGGCCGGCGGTATTGCCCGCCCCGCTCGCTCCTCGGCCCTTGGCATTGCCCGCGAGCTGGCTGAGCAGTTTGCTCAAACCGCAGTCGAGCGCGACGAACGCGGCGGCACGCCCAAGCGCGAGCGTGACGCCCTGCGCAGCAGTGGCCTGCTCGCGCTGACCATCCCCACCGCCTATGGCGGCCAGGGCGCCAACTGGCGCGAAACGCTCGAAGTGGTGCGCGAATTCGCCCGGGTCGATAGCTCGATTGCCCATGTGTTCGGTTTTCATCACTTGATGCTGGCCACCGTGCGCCTGTTCTCGCGGTCCGAGCAATGGCAACCATGGTTCGAGCAGACGGCGCGCAAGCATTGGTTCTGGGGTAACGCCCTCAACCCTCTGGACACCCGCACCGTGGTCAAGCACTTCGACGGCTGGTGCGAGTTCTCCGGGCAAAAGAGCTTCTGCTCCGGCGCCAGCGATTCAGAGATGCTGATCGCCTCGGCCGTGGACGAACGTGCCGGCGGCAAGCTATTGATCGCGGCCATCCCCAGCGCCCGCACCGGCATCAGCCTGCACAACGACTGGAACAACATTGGCCAACGCCAGACCGACAGCGGCAGCGCCACCTTCGAACGGGTGCGGGTCGAGCAGGACGAACTACTGCTCGATCCAGGCCCGCTGAGCACGCCATTCGCCGCCTTGCGCCCGCTGATCGCTCAGTTGCACTTCGCCAACCTGTTCCTCGGCATCGCCGAAGGCGCCTTTGCCGAAGCGCGCCAGTACAGCCTCAAGGAAAGCCGCCCCTGGTTCCGCTCCAGCGCGGCACAGGTCAGCGAAGACCCTTATGTGCTGCGTCATTACGGCGAGTTCTGGGTGGGCCTGGAAAGCGTGCGTTTGCTGATCGAGCGCGCCGCCGACCAGCTCGATGCTGCCTGGCAGCAGGAGCATGGGTTGAGTGCAGAGCAACGCGGCGACCTCGCGCTGGCCATCGGCACGGCCAAGGTCGCGGCAACCCGCCACGGCCTGGATATCTGCAACCGCCTGTTCGAAGTCACCGGTGCCCGCGCCACCCATGCCTCACTGCGCTTCGACCGGCATTGGCGCAACCTGCGCACGCAAACCCTGCACGACCCCGTGGATTACCGCATCCACGAGCTCGGCGAGTGGGCCCTCAACGGCAAGCGCCCTGTCCCGTCCTTCTATTCCTAAAGGCACGCCCATGCAATTGCTCACCCTCCCTCCGTCACCTTCACTGGCCACCTCGATCCGGGCGACTGCGCAGGTCTTCGAAGACCCCCGTTCGCAGGCGCTGCTGGCCCACCTGCAACAGGTTGCGCCAAGTGAGGCCAGCGTGCTGATCATCGGCGAGACCGGCACGGGCAAGGAGCTGGTGGCGCGCCATATCCACGACCTCAGCGGGCGTCGCAACGGGCCGTTCATCGCGGTCAACTGCGGGGCGTTTTCCGAGTCGCTGGTCGAGGCCGAGTTGTTCGGCCACGAGAAAGGCGCCTTTACCGGCGCGCTCGCCGCCAAGGCCGGCTGGTTCGAGGAAGCCAACGGCGGCACGCTGTTTCTCGACGAGATAGGCGACCTGCCCTTGCCGATTCAGGTCAAGCTGCTGCGCGTGTTGCAGGAGCGCGAGGTGGTCAGGCTAGGCTCGCGCAAGAGCATCCCGATCAATGTGCGGGTGCTGGCAGCGACCAACGTGCAGCTGGAAAAAGCCATCAATGCCGGGCATTTTCGCGAAGACCTGTACTACCGCCTGAGCGTAGTGACGCTGTCGCTGCACCCGCTACGTGATCGCCCCGGCGATATCATGCCGCTGGTGCGCCATTTCATCCGCCGCTACAGCGAGCGCTTGGGTTATGGCCCGGTCGAGCTCAGCCCACGCGCGCAGGCCAAGCTGGTCGAATACAGCTGGCCGGGCAATATTCGCGAGCTGGAAAACGTCATCCATCACAGCCTGCTGACCTGCGGCAACGGTGAAATCCAGGCGCAGGATCTGCGCATGTCCAACCTGCGCCTGGAGCGCCAGGAGGATGCCGCCGCCAGCCATGGTGGTTCGGCAGAAGAGCTGCTGGAGCAGGCGTTCAGCCGGCTGTTTGAGGAGCACTCCGGTGAGTTGTTCGAGAAAGTCGAGAACGCCCTGCTGCGTTCGGCGTATCACTTCTGTCACTACAACCAGGTGCATACCGCGCAGTTGCTGGGGCTGTCGCGCAATGTCACGCGCACCCGCTTGATCGCGATTGGCGAACTGGTGGTGAACAAGCGCCGCAATCAGGAGGAAAGCGTGCATAGCCGTGTGGTGGGTTTGTCCATCTGACCTGCAGCCCGGCTCGCCAGGCTGCAGCCAGGGTCAGTCTGGGCTGACCCGCCCGAGTGAACGACAGACCTTGGCCAGCAGCTCGCCAATCTGGAACGGCTTGATCAGCATATCCATGCCCGAGCCGAGAAACGCCTGCCGATCCAGCGCGGTTTCGGCGTAGCCGGTCATGAACAGCACCGGTAAGCCTGGCCGATAAACCCGGGCCATATCAGCCAGCTCGCGACCGCTGATGCCTGGCAGACCGACATCGGTGAGCAGCAGTTCGATACTGCTGTCGTTGCGCAGATGGTCCAGCGCCTGCTCGATGGTTTCCGCCAAGGTATAGCGGTAGCCGGCGTCAGCCATCACCTCAGCCACCGACAGGCGTACCGAAGCCATGTCCTCGACGATCAGCACATGCTCACCTGCGCCTCTTTGATCAACGTGCGCAACCAGTGCTTCACTAACCGCCTCGCGATTGCTCGCAGGCAGCAGCAAGGTCACTTCTGTGCCCTGTCCCTGCACGCTGCGCAACGCGACATGCCCACCAGACTGACGAGCGAAGCCGTAGATGGTCGACAGACCAAGGCCGGTGCCCTGCCCCAAAGGTTTGGTGGTGAAGAATGGGTCGAAGACCTTCTCCAGCAGGTCCGGGGCGATACCACTGCCGTCATCGCGCACCGTCACGGCGATGTAAGCGCCATCCTGAAGATTGGGGTCGGCGCGGGCCACGACTGCTGAAGTAGTGACCCAGATATGCCCGCCTTTGATCAACGCATCGCGGGCGTTGATCACCAGGTTGAGCACGGCGCTTTCCAGTTGCACCGGGTCGACCAGCGCGGTCGCCGGGCACTCGCTCAGTTGCAACTGCAGATCGATGCGTTCACCGATGGTGCGGGTCAGCAGCTCTTGCAGCGAACGTACGCGCTCGTTGACGTCGACCGGGTGGGTATCCAGCGGCTGCTGCCGCGCGAAGGCCAGCAGACGATGAGTCAGCGAGGCCGCGCTCATCGCCGAGCTCAGCGCGGCATCGGCATAATGGGGGACTTTCTCGAGGCGGTTCTCGCCGACGCGTTTACGGATCAACTCCAGGCTGGTGATGATCCCGGTGAGCAGGTTGTTGAAGTCGTGGGCGATACCGCCAGTCAGGCTGCCCAGGGCGTCCATTTTCTGCAACTGCAGCAGCTGCGCCTCGGTGCGCGCGCGCTGGGCCATCTCGCGGGCCAGCTGAATGTTGGCATCGTCGAGCTTGGCCAGGTGCGAGCGCTCGCGATGGCGATGCTCGGTAACGTCTTCGACAAATACCAGGCACAGGCCCGGCGTGCGGTATGGCGACAACTGCCAGTCGGTGTCGCGCAACTGGCCTTTCACCGTCATGCCCAAGGTACCGCGCCAGCGCTCGCCGTCTGCCAGGTGCTGACGCAAGGCAGCCAGGGCCAGTTCCTGGCCCGGGGTGAAGCATTCCAGCAGCACTTCAGGCTGCTGATTATCCTGAATCAGCTGAGCGAATGCATGGTTGCACTCATGCACTTTGAACTGGGCATCCAGCACCGCAATCGGCGCCGACACGTTGCTGAAGATCTCGCGAAAACGCGCCTCGCTGTCACGCAGTGCACGCTCGGTGTCACGCACCCGCAGCAAGGTGCGCAGAGTCGCCTGCAGCACATCCGGGTCGACCGGGTGCACCAGGTAGGCATCGGCTCCGGCCTCAAGACCGGTAATGATGTCTCCGGTCAGGATCGACGCAGCCGAGACATGGATCACCGGCAGCAGCGCTGTCTCGGGATCGGCGCGCAACAGGCGTACGACATCGAAACCGCTCATGTCCGGCAGGTTCACATCCAGGATCAGCGCATCGATCTGTTCATTGCGGATCATCTCCAGGCCGTCGCCGCCAGTGCCTGCCTCGAGTACCTGATAGCCGTGCAGGGCCAGCCGCCGACGCAGCGCGTAGCGCGTGGTGGCGTTGTCGTCGACGATCAGCAGGCGGATCTCAGAGCTCATCGGCGCTCTCCTGGGCGATGGCAAGCGGGATGATTACAAAGAACGTCGAGCCGACCCCGGGTTCACTTTCTACGCCCACTTCTCCGCCCAACAGCGCAGCGAAGCGTTTACACAAGGACAGGCCCAAGCCAGTCCCGCGCAGGCGTTTCTGCAAAGGCGAGTCGACCTGGGCGAAATCTTCGAACAGGGCGCCGAGCAGTTCCGGGGCAATACCGATACCCGAATCACTGACGGCAAAGCGGACGCGGTCAGTACCGTGCAGACGGGCCGACACGCGGATCTCGCCACGCAAGGTGAATTTCAGGGCGTTGGCAATGAAGTTGCGAAGGATCTGCGCCAGCTTCTTGTCATCGGTATACAGCTGCGGCAAGCCCTGCGGTTCTTCGAAGATCAGGTCGACCGCGCCCATGTCGACGATCGGCCGGAACATCCCGCGCAAGGCGGCGAACAGGTCGAGCATATCGAACCAGGCTGGCGAGATATTGATCCGCCCGGCCTCGATCTTGGCCAGGTCGAGCAAGTCGTCGACCATGTCGCTGAGCTCGCGGGTTGCCGAGCTGATAAATCCCACCTGCAACTGCTGTTCTTTGCTCAGCGGCCCGTCGATTTCGTCAGCGAGCAGGCTGGTGATGCTCAGGATCGAGCCCAGCGGCGTGCGGAATTCGTGGCTCATGTAGGCCAGGAAGCGGCTCTTGAGGTCGGATGCCTGGCGCAATTGCTCAGCCTGCACGTCCAGCTCGGCATATAGTGCGAGCACGCCCTGATTGGTCTCTTCAAGCTCATCGCGCAACGCTTCGTTGTCGGCTTGCAAGCGGCTGATGAGGGCGGCCTGCTCGGCCGAACCGGGAATCTGTTCAGGCATAAGCAGCCTCCAGGTCAATGACCAATACGGTGACATCATCACGACCGCGGCAAAAATCCCGGTGCAGAACCCCAGCGATGATCGCCGGGTGGCGCGGGGCCAGGCCCGGATAGGCTTGCAGGTTCCAACGCGATTGCAGCCCGTCGCTGTACATGATCAACAGATTTCCCTGTACCTGAGCGTAGTTAAACACCTGACCCTTGCGGTATTGACCGCCGACGATGCCGGGATACGAGGTCAGCCCGCGCGGACGTTCGCCGCCTACCAGCGTCGCACCGATGTTGCCGATACCGATAAAGGCCAGGTTGTCCGCTGCAGCGTCATACTGGGCAATCGCCGCCGCGCCGCCGCGGGTGCCGCCCATGGCGTTGTGCATTTCGGCGAGCAACTGTTCGGGCTCGCTGAATGGGGTCCGAGCAAATTCCGTAGCGCCCGCCATGGCGGCAGAGGCAGCCTCGCTGCCATGACCGAGGCCATCGACCACCAGAGCACTCAGGCGCTGCTGATCGCGGGCGACATACCAGGTGTCGCCACAGGCTGGATCGTTATGCAAAGAATGCTGACTGACGCCGATGCGTACGTCGGCGCCCTTGACATCGCGACGATGCAAACGCGCCAGCACTGCCGCGCCGCGCTCGTCCGCATACACATCGAACACCTGCGCCTGGCGGCTGACCGCGCCAAGGCCGATGCCTTGGGTACCGGCTGTGGAATACCTGTCCGTCAGGCAGGCATGCACGTCAAAGCCAGGGCCTCGGTCGATGGCCAAGATCTCGAGTGCATGCGCCGCGCCATGCGGCAAAACACGCAGGTGCAGTTCGCCGCGTTCGGCATGCTTGAGCACATTGCTGGCAAGCTCAGTGGCAACCAGCGCCGCACGGCCTGCGTCGGCCTGATCAAAACCGTGGTCTTCGGCAAGCTTTTGCACGGTACGCCGGGCATGACCCACCTGGCTGCTGTCATCGAGCGTCAACACCTGGGTCAGGCTGGCGGCAAAAGTCATGTCCATCGAGTTATGGTCACCCGAGTGCCTTGCCCTGGGGCAGTATCCAACTCGAACTCGTCGACCAATCGGCGCGCTCCGGTAAGGCCCAGGCCCATGCCGTTGCCAGAGGTCCAGCCGTCGGTCAGGGCCAGCTTGGTATCGGGGATACCCGGGCCTTCGTCACGAAACACCAGACGCAGACCCACCCGGCCAAGGCCGTCGATGATCTCCCAGTCCATGTCGCCGCCACCGCCATACACCACGGTGTTACGCGCCAGCTCGCTGACGGCGGTGACCATCTTGGTCAGGTCGACCAGGCGCATGCCGCATTCGCTGGCCAGCTTGCGCGCCAGTTGACGCGCAAGCACCACATCCTGCTCGATGCGTACCGGATGACTGCCGCTATCGCGGACGTTCATGACTGGCCTACCCGCTGGCGCAGCAGGTGCATGCCGCGATCAACGTTCAGTGCCGTACTGACACCGGGCAAAGTCAGCCCCAGTTCAACCAGGGTGATGGCCACCGCAGGCTGCATGCCCACCAGCACCGTCTCGGCATCAAGAATGCGCGACAGGCCGGAAATGGTGGCGATCATGCGGCCGATGAACGAATCGACCATGTCCAGCGCCGAGATATCGATCAGCACACCGCGGGCGTTGGTCTGGTCGATGCGGCTGGTCAGGTCATCCTGCAGGCGCAGCGCCAGCTCGTCATGCATGTCTACCTGGATGGTCACCAGCAAAAACTGGCCCATCTGCAGGATCGGGATACGCTCCATCGTTTACGCCCGCTCGCCGATGTCGGTGCCCAGGCGCTTGAGCGCGAGTTTCAGTGCATCGGCCAGGTTCGATTTGGTGGTCAGGGTGCCCAGGTCCAGGCCCAGGTGCACGATGGTCTGGGCGATCTGCGGGCGCACGCCACTGATGATGCAATCAGCGCCCATCAGGCGGATTGCGGTGACGGTCTTGAGCAGGTGCTGAGCAACCAGTGTGTCCACGGTCGGCACGCCGGTGATGTCGATGATGGCGATTTCCGAACCGGTATCGACAATGCGCTGCAGCAGCGACTCCATGACGGTCTGGCTGCGGTGCGAGTCGAGTGTGCCGATCAATGGCAGCGCGAGCACGCCTTCCCATAGTTTGACCACTGGAGTGGACAGCTCGAGCAGCTCTTCCTGCTGGCGCTTGATCACTCCTTCACGGGTCTTTTGATAGGTGCGGATGGTGTGCAGGCCAAACGCATCGAACAGCTCGGAAATTTGCCACAGCTGTTCGGCAAGCTCGGCTGGCTGATCGCGGTACTGGGTTTGCAGCAGCGCAAACAGCGGGCCTTTCAGCGAAAAGATGAACGAGGCAGTCTGATGCGACTCCTGGCCGAGCTGGGCACGGCTGGCGGAGAGTTTGTCGAGGAAGCGGCGGGTTTCTTCCCAGCCCGCAGCCGCTGGGTTGTCACTGCCCTCATGGCGCAAGCCATCTACGATCAGTTGCAGAAACTCACGGGTTTGCTGACGCAGGTCGTGCTCTTTGACGTTACGCGAAGCGCCGCTGGCTTCAAGCGCTGTCTGCCAATCATTGAGCAACTTTGGCTGATTGCCGACGATCGCTTCCAGGGTGCTGCCTTGCAGTGCTGCCATATGCGGTTAACTCCGAAAACTTGCTGAGATGCCATCGATCATTCACTTCGCATTGAATGACATCCGCGGATATGAATAGTTGAGAAAAACTGCAATAAATCGCTCGCATGCCCGCTGCGCTGCAGCTAACTCTAGGTCATGTTTGCCATTCATGGGCCAGCACGCCATGCCGACAAGGCACTTGCCCTGAACGACACCGCCGTGGCATAGATCTATAGGTGAGCTTTTTAACAGAAACCGCGCATTCTAGGAGAGTTCTTTGTGAGCGACTCACAGTACGTACCGCCCAAGGTCTGGCACAACGAGCCCGCCAAGGCCGGCAAGTTCTCCAGCACCAACCGTCCGGTGGCAGGCGCCACCCACGAGCAGGCCTTGCCACAGGGCAAACAGCCGCTGCAGTTGTACTCGCTGGCGACGCCCAACGGCGTCAAGGTGACCATTCTCCTTGAAGAATTATTGGCACTCGGCCATAGCGGCGCCGAGTACGACGCCTGGCTGATCCGCATTGGCGAGGGCGAGCAATTTTCCAGCGGTTTTGTGGCGGTCAACCCCAACTCGAAGATCCCGGCACTGCTTGACTGCAGCCAACAGCCACCGGTGCGGGTGTTTGAATCGGGCTCGATCCTGCTGTATCTGGCAGAGAAGTTCGGTGAGCTGCTGCCGAGCGCCCCAGCCGCACGAACCGAGACACTCAACTGGCTGTTCTGGCAGATGGGCGCAGCACCCTACTTGGGCGGCGGCTTCGGCCACTTCTATGTGTATGCGCCGGAGAAGATCGAGTACGCCATCAACCGCTTCACCATGGAAGCCAAGCGCCAGCTGGATGTCCTTGAGCGGCGCCTGGCCGAAAGCCCTTATCTGGGCGGTGACGAGTACAGTATCGCCGACATCGCCGTATGGCCCTGGTACGGCCAGTTGGTGCGCGGCAACCTGTATGACGCGGCGCAGTTCCTCGCCGTCGAGGAATACCCCAACGTGCAACGCTGGGCCGAAGCAATTGCCCAGCGCCCGGCAGTACAACGCGGCACGCGGGTCAACCGCACCTGGGGCGATGAGGCCACGCAGGTTGCAGAGCGTCACTCTGCGCAAGACCTGGATTAACCAGTAACCCGTGCCGGGGCTGCGCCCCGGCCAGTTACGTTGAGGACGAAGCTGCTTCGCCCTCGACCTCTTCCTTGCGGCTGGCATAACGCTGGGCCAGCACTGCACAGACCATCAATTGAATTTGATGGAACAGCATCAACGGCAGGATCATCGCGCCGATCCCGCTACCGACGAACAGCACCTGCGCCATGGGCACACCGGTAGCCAGGCTTTTCTTCGAGCCAGCAAACAAAATGGTGATGCGGTCTTCGACACTGAAGCCGAGCGCTCGGCCGAGCACCCGCACGCCCAACAGCACTACCGCCAGCAGTATCCCGCACACGGCGAACAGGCCGGCCAGATGTTGTGGCGACACGGTGTGCCAGAGCCCGGTGACAACCGCTTCACTGAACGCGGTGTAGACCACCAGCAGAATCGAGCCCTGATCGACGATCTTCAGCCAGCGCGCGTTGCGCTTGACCCAGTCGCCGATCCAGCGCCGGGCGATCTGGCCGGCCACGAATGGCACCAACAACTGCAGGGTGATTTTCAGCACCGCGTCCAGGCCCGAGCCAGTATTGCCGTCGGCACCCAACAGCAGCATCACCAGCAGCGGGGTGAGGAAGATCCCCAACAAGCTCGAAGCCGCTGCGCTGCAGATCGCTGCCGGGACGTTGCCGCGCGCCAGCGAGGTAAAGGCGATTGCCGATTGCACCGTGGCCGGCAAGGCACACAAATAGAGCACGCCCAGGTACAGCTCGTTGCCTACCAACGGCACGAACAGCGGCTTGAACGCCAGCCCCAGCAGCGGAAACAGGACGAAGGTGCAGGAGAACACCAGCAGGTGAAGACGCCAGTGGCCAGCACCCTTGATGATTGCCTCGCGCGACAGCTTGGCCCCATGCAGGAAGAACAGCAGGCCGATAGCCAGGTTGGTCAACCAGCCGAACACCACTGCACCCTGGCCCGAGCACGGCAGCAGCGTAGCGATCAGCACCACGCCGAGCAGGGCCAGGGTGAAGTTGTCGAACAGCATGCGGAGGTACTTCATTACTCATTCCTTGTTGTCATCGTGCAGCGCACGACGATAAGGTCTGCGGCTTATCTGCGCTAACGCTGGAACGCCCGCCAATGTCGCGCAACGGACACCGCATACACTGAAGACAGGAATCCCATGCTCACTTCCCGCACACTTCTCACCCTGCTTGGCCTCACCTGCTCGCTGGCCAGTACGCACAGCCTTGCTGATGATCTGCAATCTCGGGTCGATGCCGTGGTCAAACCGTTGATGGAAAAACACGCGATCCCAGGCATGGCAGTTGCTGTGTTCGCCGATGGCCGAGAACATATCTTTACCTATGGCGAAGCTAACAAGGTCGACCACCAGCCGGTAAGCCGCGAGACCCTGTTTGAAGTCGGGTCGTTGAGCAAGACTTACACAGCGACACTGGTGGCGCTGGCCAGTGCCGAGGGTAAAGTCGATCTGGCCGCGCCAGCCAGCCGCTATCAACCTGCGCTGAGCAACACGGCCTTGGGCCAGGCCACCCTGCTGGAGCTGGGCGCGTATAGCGCCGACTGCCTGCCATTACAGTTCCCGGATGACGTCGAGAGCGACGCCCAGGCGCTGGTGTTCCTCCAGCAATGGCAACGCAAGGCTGCGCCAGGCACGCAGCGCTGCTATTCCAACCCCAGCCTCGGCTTGTTTGGCGACCTGGCAGCGCGCGCGCAGAAGCTGCCCTTCGCGAAGTTGATGGAAGAGTCGCTGCTGCCAAAGCTTGGCCTCAACCACACCTACCTGCAGGTGCCTGCCAGCGCACAAAGCCAGTACGCCCAGGGTTATGACGCGCAGCAGCGGCCAGTACGGGTCACGCCCGGCGCCTTCGCTGATGAGGCCTACGGCATCAAGACGACGATCGTCGACGCGCTGCGCTATGTGCGCGTGCAGGTACAGCCCGAGCAATTGACTGCACCACTCAAGCAAGCCATCGCCCTCACCCACCAAGGTTACTTTCAGGTGGGCCGCATGACTCAGGGCCTTGGTTGGGAGCGCTACCCTCATCCCGTGACTCTGCCCACACTACTCGCGGGCAACGGTGCCGGTATGGTCCGCGAGCCGCAGGCTGTAACCCGCTTGAGCCCGGCCAGCCCCGCCGACGCTAGCGCTTGGTACAACAAGACGGGGTCAACCAGTGGCTTCGGTGCCTACGTTGCATTTATCCCCAGCAAAGGCCTGGGTATCGCCCTGCTTGCCAACCGCAATTACCCCAATGAAGCCCGTGTCGAAGCGGCCTACCAGATCCTTTCCGGGCAGTGACTGATGGATTGTCGGACATTATGTAGTGAGGAAAAATATTCACTACAAAACTGTTGACGCCGTTGATCGGCGTTGGGCATGATTAAGCCGTCTCCCTGATCGGGAGCGGTGGCAAGGGTATTCCAGACGGCTTGCGCGGTAACGCAAGTCGTTCGTGGAGAGGGAACTGTCCAAAAGGCAGCATGTGAAAAGCCCCTGTTGCAATGCTGCGGTAGCAGCCTTGGAAGCGCGCTACATCTGTAGAGCGCCAAGTGTGAAATCACTAAACGACGGGTAATAGGGGCTTTATGATGAACATGAATTTGAACGACAAACCGACTGTTGACCAATTGGCCGAGCTGTTCGCTGCACGCAAGGACAGCCTTGACGATCACCTGCTGTGGATCAGCCAGACTGGCGAGGTTCGCCTTGATCGTCTGCCGCCGAACAGCCTTGAAGACGAATTTGCAGCGCACCTGCCCAGCACCTGCGCCAGCTTCAGGGTCTACCGCCGCGGCCAGGGCTTTGTTGGCAAAAAGGCTGCAGCCGACACCGAGTTCGTTGGCCGCGTGCTGGAAACGCTGCAACAGGAATGGCCTGCCGCCCGTGAGCGGCAAGCAGCCAAGGTGATCGAGCCACTGAACTGAGCGGCCTCACTGTGGTGTTGAGCCCGGCCTGCAAAGGCCGGGCTTTTTCATGCGCGTAGCCGCTGCGGCTGCGGCGCAGCGTCAAGGCTCATGGCCCGCGCCCGATTGACACCCCACACCATTGCCCGCGTAGTCGTCTCGCCGGGCCGTGTCGGATAGTACTCTTCCAGCAATGCTGTGCCGTTGTCGCTGTACATGCCGATGAACATCTGCGTGGCGCCAAGCCGTGACAGGCGGACCTGCACGTCAATGGTAATACCGTCGCTGAGTTGTTCTTCATGGCTGCGGCTGGGCAGCGGTGACTGGGCCCAATGCCGGTAGGCTTCTTCCCTGATGCGCATTGCAGTCAATCCTCCTTTTCTGAAAGTGCAGCGCAAGCAGACCACAGCATTGTTACATCTGCGAGTGCAACTCACTGTTAACTTGCGCAGAATCAACAAAGCTCATCATAAGTGTGCCGTTGGGCGTAAATCCTGTAGGCCTTCCTGGCTTGGGACCGCTGCACGGTGCCAATGATACTGTTTTACTTGCGCGCCGGAATCCGCGGGGTGAAACGCCCTTTCTTGCAGCGCTGCAACGCCACCGGCTGCATCTGCTCGGAGTCATCCAGGGTCATATGGGCAAAACCCAGGCGAAACGCCGCTTGCCCGCAGCGCACCTGATTGTTGATCGGAAACACGTCATTAAGGTCTTCGACAAAAGCTTCGCTCATCGCCCAACTCCCTGCACAGTTAACCGCGCCGGCAAGCCCCTCGCTTGCCCGATAAAGCCCGGCTGTTGAACTGAGACTAGCCGGTCATTCTCGGACTGCTCGGGCGAAAAGCCCATAACTGACCAGTGGCACTTGGCCTTATCTGAGCCTGACTGCAGTGCCCGTGGCGAACACCACCACCATGCCACCCTGCACCGAGGGCATGCTGATTTCGAAGTCCACGCCGACCACTGCATCGGCATTCATCTGCCGCGCGCGGGCGATCAACTCAGCGGTAGCCTGCTCGCGGGCTAGCTTCAATGCACTTTCAAGGGTCTGCGAACGCCCCCCGAAGAAATCCCGAAAGCGCGCAAAGAAATCGCGGACGAAGTTGATCCCCTGCACCGATTCGGCGCTGACCAAGCCCAGGTATTCACCAATCGGACGGCCATCGAGTTGGCTGGTGGTAGAGATGATCATGCACATACTCCTGCTGCTGCCCGGCCTGCATGGCCGGGGCAAAAGAAGCGATCTTAGCAAAGCGCCGCGCGCAGGCGCTGGCTCAGCCGACTGCCAAACACATTGATCAACAAGCCGACCATTACCAGCAGCGCGCCCCAGCCCTGAATAGCGCTGAGCCGCTCACCCAGCAACCACGCCGATGAGCTCAGGCCAATTACCGGCACTAACAATGAAAACGGCGCAACCTTGCCGGCTGGATGGCGCGACAGCAGCGTGCTCCACAGGGTGTAGCCAAGCATGGTTGCCGCATACGCCAGAAACAGCAGCGCGCCCACTGAACTCCAGCTGATATGGGTCAACGCCTGACTGATTCGCTCGGGGCCCTCAAGCATCCACGACAAGGCCAGAAACGGCAGCGGCGGAATCAGCCCGCCCCACACCACCAGCGCCACCAGATTCACCGAGCCAAAGCGCCGCGTGATGATGTTGCCCATGCCCCACATCGCACCGCCACATAGCGTCAGCAACAGCGCAATCAGCGGCACATGGCTGCTGTGCTCACTGCCGATCAATACAAGCCCGCCTGCCGCTACCAGCAAGCCAAGGACACTGGCCGGGCGCAAGCGCTCGCCGAGAAACAGCGCGGCAAAGCCCAGGGTGAAGAACGCCTGCGACTGCAGGATCAGCGACGCCAGCCCAGGCGGCATGCCGCTGTGCATGGCCTGGAACAAGAAGGCGAACTGGCCCAGGGAGATCGTCGCGCCATAGGCGATCAACCAGCGCCACGGCAGGTTCGGTCGCTTCACCAGCAGTACGGCCGGGAACGCCACCAGCAAGAAGCGCAAGGCGCCCAGCAGCATCGGCGGCAAGCCATCGAGGCCTACCTTGATCACCACGAAATTGACTCCCCAGATGATGATCACCACCAGAGCGATCAACAGGTCCTTGAGCGGCATCATCAGGTCCTTATCCAAACTGTTATAGATATATTTCGTAACAGCATAAGGGTTTTTCGCCGCTCGTGACCCGCACAGTTGCAGGCCAGGGTTGCGCTACAGTCTGGCGCAGCACGGCTGAGCCAGCACCGTCATCTGCCAGTCATGCAACTGTCGTAATCTGCGGCGCATCACTGTGCCCCAGGTCTCCGGCATGCCGCGTCTGCTCTCACTCCTGCTGTTGTCGCTGCCACTGCTCTGCCTGGCTGAGCCGGTGCAACTGCGTATTCAGGGCTCCAACACGATCGGCACTGCGCTTGGGCCTGCGCTGGTTCAGGGGATGCTGCGCAGCAAGGGCGCGACGGCGATCGAGCATTCCGCAGGGGCTGTGCCCAACGAGATCGCCATTACGGCGCAGGGTCGCGATGGCGAACTCCTCAGCGTGCTGATCGCAGCTCACGGCAGCAGTACCGGTTTCGCTGCACTGGGCAGTGGCGCGGCAGACCTGGTTGCGTCCTCGCGACCGATCAGTGACGTCGAGGTAGATCAGTTGCAGGCGTTCGGCGACTTGCGCAGCGGCCGTTCCGAGCAGGTCATCGGCCTCGACGGTGTCGCCGTGATCGTCCATCCAGACAATTCACTGACCAGCCTCACCACAGCGCAGCTGGCCCAGGTGTTTGCCGGCCAGGTAACCCGCTGGGAGCAACTGGGCGTAGCGGGCGGTGCTATCCGACTGTATGCACGTGATGACCGCTCCGGCACCTTCGAGACCTTCAAGGCATTGGTCCTCGACCCTGTACGTAGCGCACTGAGTGGCGAGGCCCGGCGCTTCGAGTCCAGCGACGCGCTGGTCGAGCAAGTCCAGAGCGACCGCCAAGCGATTGGCTTCAGCAGCCTTGCGGCCGTGCATGGTGCCAAGGTCCTGGCCATTGCTGCCGGCGATGCGCCGGCCCTGCCGCCCAGCCGCGCGCTGGTTGCCAGTGAAGATTATCCGCTGTCGCGGCGCTTGTACTTCTACCTGCCGGCCAGTCCGCAGCCGCTGGCCCAGGCGCTGGCTGATTTTGCCCAAAGCCCGGCCGGCCAGGTCATCGTTGCTGAACAAGGCTTCGTCAATCAGCAAGTCAAAGCTTTGCCGATCCCTACCCAGACAGACATGCCGGCGCGCTACCGCAGCCTTGCTCTGGAAGGGCGTCGGCTGACGGTGAACTTTCGCTTCCAGGAAGGCAGTGCGAGCCTGGACAGCAAAGCGCTGCGCGACGTACACCGCGTCGCAGACTTCCTGCAGCAGGCCGGCCACGAGCAAACCAGGACGCTATTGGTCGGCTTCGGCGATCCCAAGGAAACACCGGGCAGGGCCGCCTTGCTCTCGCGCCTGCGGGCCATGGCAGTGCGCCGCGAACTGGCCCATGAAGGCGTGCAGAACATCGACGTGCTGGGTATGGGCGCCGAGCTGCCGGTAGCGGGCAACGAGCAAGAGCAAGGCCGCCACCGCAATCGCCGGGTCGAGGTGTGGGTGTATTGAGGAATGCAGATGGCCACGCAAAGAAATGTAACAGGCTGCCACTCGGCAGCTCCGGCATCTGGGTCTAGGCTCTAACCCATGTGATACCGGGCCCCTCTGACGGCTGCCACGCCGCCATGTCGGATCACTGTTGCCATGCAACGTCGACAATCAAGGAGGGGCTCATGACAGCTCTACAGACCTACCTCACTACTCCCGTACTCGGTACCAGCGCCTGGCTGTGGCTGATTTTCGTCGTCATCGTGGTTGGACTGCTGGTGCTTGACCTTGGCGTCCTGCACCGCAAAGAACGCGAAATCGAAATGCGTGAAAGCCTGCTGCTGTATTCAGGCTATTTCAGCGTGGGCGTACTGTTCGGCGCCTGGGTCTGGTTCGAGTTGGGGGCGCAGTCGGCGCTGGAGTTCTACACCGGCTTCCTGGTCGAGCAATCGCTGTCGATGGACAACGTGTTCGTCATGGCGATGATCTTCAGCTACTTCGCCATCCCACGCCGCTACCAGCACCGCGTGTTGTTCTGGGGCATCCTCGGGGTAGTGGTGCTGCGCGCGATCATGATCGGCGTTGGCGCTGCGCTGGTGCAGAACTTTGCCTGGGTGCTCTACCTGTTCGGCGCGTTCCTGCTGTTTACCGGGGTGAAAATGGCTTTGTCCAAGGAGGATAGCCAACCGGACCTGGCCAACAACCCGGTGCTGAGGTTTGTACGCCGGCATATGCGCGTCACTGACGACGTGCACGGGGCAAAATTCTTTGTCCGGCTGACGCCGCCCGGTGAAAGCAAAGCGCTGCGTTACGCCACACCGCTGTTTCTGGCGCTGGTGTTGATCGAATTGGCCGACCTGGTGTTTGCCGTCGACAGCGTGCCGGCGATCTTTGCCATTACTCAAGACCCGTTCATTGTCTACACCTCGAACATCTTCGCCATCCTTGGCTTGCGCTCGCTGTACTTCGCGCTGTCCGCCCTGATGCACCGGTTCGTCTACCTGAAGTACGCGCTGGCACTGGTGTTGATCTTCATCGGCTGCAAGATTTTCTATCACGGCCTGATCGGCAAGGTGCCGGCGCTGCTCTCGCTAGGGGTGACCTTTGCACTCTTGCTGGGCGGGGTCGTGCTGTCGTTGCTCAAGACCCGCAATGACGCGACAGCGGTTGGCCAGTCTGGTCATGGACCAGACCCCGTGGCTCATCACCGGCCAACACCACGCCCAACTCAGGAGGGAGCGATCACTGAAGATCCTGACTCGCTGAGGAACCGCTAGCCAAGTGCAGGTTCGGCGCGCTGCCCAGGCGCGTCACCCTCAGCGGCCCATGCGCAGTAACTCCGCCGGCACATACTTGCCGATTTCATATTTGCCGATGGCGGCCCGATGCACTTCGTCCGGCCCGTCCGCCAGGCGCAGGGTGCGCTGCATGGCGTACATATAGGCCAGCGGGAAATCACCGCTGACCCCTGCCCCGCCATGGATCTGGATTGCCCGGTCGATCACTTTCAGCGCGACATTGGGCGCGACCACCTTGATCTGCGCGATCTCGCTGCGGGCGACCTTGTTGCCAACGGTGTCCATCATGTAGGCCGCCTTCAGCGTCAGCAGGCGGGCCATGTCGATTTCCATACGCGAGTCGGCGATCTTGTCGATGTTGCCGCCAAGCCGCGCCAGGGGCCGGCCAAAAGCCGTGCGCTCGACCGAGCGCCGGCACATCAATTCCAGCGCGCGCTCGGCCATGCCCACCGAACGCATGCAGTGGTGAATCCGCCCCGGCCCCAGCCGCCCCTGGGCAATCTCGAAGCCGCGGCCTTCGCCCAGCAGGACGTTTTCATAGGGCACGCGCACATTGTCGAACAGCACTTCGGCGTGGCCATGGGGGGCGTCGTCGTAGCCGAACACCGGCAATGGCCGGACGATCTTCAGCCCGGGCGTGTCGGTGGGTACCAGAATCATCGAGTGCTGTTCATGGCGCTGGCCATCCGGGTTGGACAGGCCCATGAAGATCATCACCTTGCAGCGCGGGTCGCAGGCGCCGGAGGTCCACCACTTGCGCCCGTTGATCAGCCACTGATCACCATCACGCACGGCCGTGGCCGCCATGTTGGTGGCGTCGGATGAGGCAACATCCGGCTCAGTCATGGCGAACGCCGAGCGAATCTCGCCGCGCAGCAGCGGCTCCAGCCACTGACGTTTCTGCGCCTCGCTGGCGTAGCGCACCAGCACTTCCATGTTGCCGGTATCGGGCGCCGAGCAGTTGAACGGCTCCGGCCCCAGCAGCGAGCGTCCCATGATTTCCGCCAAAGGTGCGTATTCAAGGTTGCTCAGGCCGGCGCCGTATTCCGAGTCGGGCAGAAACAGGTTCCACAGGCCTTCGGCGCGAGCCTTGGCCTTGAGCTCTTCCATCACCGCGGTCGGCTGCCAGCGGTCACCCTCGGCAACCTGGCGGTCGAACACTGCTTCGGCAGGATAAACATGCTGGTCCATGAACGCAGTGACGCGCTCTCGCAGGGCTTGAACCTTGGGCGAATAGGCGAAATCCATCGGGCTTACCTTCACAGGATGAAGAACATGGGCCTGAGCCTAGAACAAGCGCGCCAATCCACCTAGCCTATTTTCAGCGTGTATAAACATTCATAACCGATATATGATCCAACGATAACATCACGTCGAGCGGCGCCCAATGAATCTCAGCAAGGTTGACCTCAATCTGTTCATCGTCTTCGATGCGATCTACACCGAAGCTAACCTGACCCGCGCCGGGCAGATCGTTGGCATTACCCAGCCGGCGGTGTCCAACGCATTGTCGCGGCTGCGCGAGACCTTCAACGATCCGCTGTTCGTGCGCACCGCCCAAGGCATGGTGCCGACGCCGATGGCGCAGAACATCATCGGCCCGGTACGCAACGCGCTGGCGCTGCTGCGGGTGTCGGTGCAGGAAAGCCGCATCTTCAACCCGCAGCAGGCCAATAAGACCTTCCGCATCAGCATGACCGACCTGACCGAAGCGGTAGTGCTGCCGCCGCTGTTCCAGCGTCTGCGCCGGCTGGCACCGGCGGTGATGATCGAAAGCTTCCTGTGCAAACGCCGCGAAACCACCAAGGAGCTGGCCGCTGGCCGCCTCGATTTCGCCGTCGATGCGCCGCTCAACACCGACCCACAGGTGCGCCACGTCAAACTGATGCAGGACCGCTTCGTCTGCGCAATGCGTCAGGGCCACCCACTGGCCGAGGCCAAGCTGACGCTGGAGCAGTACCTGGGCATGAGCCACATCCATATCTCCAGCCGGCGTAACGGCCTGGGTTATGTCGACCTGGCGCTGGGCAAGATGGGCCTGCAACGCAAGGTTGCGCTGCGCTCGCAACACTACCTGATGGCCTCGCAGGTGTTGCAGCAGACTGACATGGTAATGACCGTGCCAGAGCGTTTCGCCCGCCGCCATCAACTGCGCCACTTGCCACTGCCGGTTGACGTACCGCCGTTGGAAACTCACCTGTACTGGCATGAAAGCACCGACCAGGACCCAGCCAACCGCTGGATGCGCGAACAGATCATCGAACTGTGTGAGCGGGTTGTGGTGGAAGAGGAAAAAATGTTTGATCCTGCTTGAGAGGCTTTAGGAGAATTTTCTCCTACCAGACCGGGATTAGCGGGAAAACAAGGGAAAAAGTTTGTGGCTGTAGACCGATAGCATGTCGCTAACGTTCGCCACCATCAGGCGACATGCCCGGATCAGTCCATCATGCCCAGCGCCCCACTGTACTTTGACTACGCCGCCACAACCCCCGTCGATGAGCGGGTTATCGAAACCATGCTCGCCTGCCTCGGCCATCACGCCAACTTCGGCAACCCTGCCTCCAGCGGTCACGCCTATGGTCAGGCGGCACGTGCCGTGGTCGAGCAGGCCCGCCGGCAGGTCGCCGAGCGGGTTGGCGCGCAGCCAGAGGAGCTGGTCTGGACCTCAGGCGCCACCGAGTCCAACAACCTCGCCCTGAAAGGAATCGCCGATGGCGCCGACAAGCCTGGGCACCTGCTTACCAGCGCGCTGGAACACAAGGCAGTGCTCGACACGGTGGCCGAGCTTGAGCGTCAAGGCTGGGCAGTGACCCGCCTGATGCCCGATCAGGCCGGGTTGATTCAGCCCGATGCGGTTCGCCAGGCGCTGCACGACGACACGCGGCTGGTGTCGCTGATGGCGGTCAACAACGAACTGGGCACCGTCACCGACTATGCCGCGATTGGCGAGATCGTTCGTGCCCATGGCGCGATACTGCACGTAGACGCTGCCCAGGCAGTCGGCAAGGTCGCGCTCGATCTGCGCGAGCAGGCCGTCGATCTGATGTCCTTCTCAGCGCACAAGGTCTACGGCCCCAAGGGCATCGGTGCACTGTATGTCGGCCCGCGAGCGCGACCACTGATGCGTGCCCAGATGCATGGTGGCGGCCATGAAGGCGGCCTGCGCTCGGGCACCCTCGCGACCCACCAGATCGCCGGCATGGGCAGCGCCTTCGCCTTGGCAGGCGAACCTGCCGCGGCCGAGCAACAGCGCATCCATCAACTCAGCGAACGCCTGCTCAACGGTTTGCTGGCACTGCCGGGTGTCGCACTCAATGGCTGCCCGCGGCAACGCATCGCCAACACCCTGAACCTGCGCATCGCCACCCCAGGCTTCAACAGCGCAGCGCTGGCCAGCGAGTTGGCGTTGTCGACGACTTCAGCCTGTAACTCCGCCAGCAATACTGCGTCACATGTGCTGCTGGCGCTGGGCCTTACCGATCAACAAGCTCGCAGCAGTGTGCGCATCAGCCTAGGCCGTTACACCACAGAGACTGATGTGGATGCTGCAATCAAGGTGTTTACCCGCGTGCTGGCGACCGCTGCGCCGACCTTCTGGTAACCACACGCGACATGTTCAGGCGCGCGGCCTCGCGCCTGCCATCAACAGCAGCGTGGCCAATACGGCCAAGCCAGCCACCGCGCTGGCGACGTAGCCCAGCGCTGCAGTGCCGTACCATTGAATCACCAGCCCGCCCAGCGCAGCGCCAACCGCGATGCCACCGTTTGCAGCAGACACGTTCAATGTGCCGGCCAGAGCCTGAGCCTTGGCGCCGGCTTGCATGACGCGCACCTGACACACCGGGAACAACGCCGTGTAGGCAACGCCCCACAGCGCCAGGGCGATCAGCAGCAGCGCTGGGTTGCCGACCACGGGAGCAACCGCGCCCATGCCAGTCGCGAGAATGACAAGCAACAGTACCGTCGCCCCGAGCGGGCTACGGTCAACGATGCGCCCGGCCAGGCTGTTGCCAAGCATGCCGACCACACCAAAGCCCATCAGCCACCAACCGACCTGAGCCGCAGGCACACCCGCCACCTGTTCGAGGATTTCTGCCAGATAAGTGTAGGCGGTAAACATCGCGGTAAACACCAGCACCGACAACAGCACATGGGCAATAAAGCGCCGGTCACGCAAGATCACTGTCTGCCGTTCGCCTTGCGCCCGCTGCGGCGCGGGCGGCAACTTCGGCAACCAGGCCCACATCAGCAGCGCGACCAGCAGGCACAACCCGGCCAGCAGCCAGAAGCTGCCACGCCAGCCGACCAGCCCGGCGGCGACGGTGCCCAGCGGAATGCCGAAGACAAACGCCGCAGTGATGCCCAGGTAGACCTTGGCCACTGCCCAGCCCTCACGGCCGGGCCCTGCCAACTGCCCTGCACTCTCGCTGGCGGTACCCCAATACACCGGCAACGCCAGTGCGCCGACGACCCGTGCCAGCGCCAGCACCCAGACGTTTGGCGCTACTGCGGCGAGTGCGTTGGAGGCGGCAAACACCAGCACGATGGCAATGAACAGGGTCTTGCGCGGATAGGCTGACAACCAGGCGGTGAGAAACGGCCCGAACAGCATGACAGTCACCGCAAACAGGGTCACCAACTGGCCCGCTGCTGCAATCGACAGGCCCAAGTCGCGGGCCAGCCCCGGCAGCAAGCCAAGGATGATGAATTCAGTGGTCAGCAGGGCAAAGCCGCCGACCGCGAACAACAGAATGGAGAGCCCGGTGCGCTGCCCGGAGTCGGCGACTGCGGGAGCAGTCAGGGAAGAATTTTGCATCGTCTATCGCTCGGAAACTTTCAGCCGCGAAGCTTAATATGGAATTACACGCCTATTACGGGTAGATTTTCCGTAATTTGCTGAACCATTTTCACCAATCAAGGCCCTCCTCCATGCCTGTTGCCGAGCATCTCAAGGACATCGACTTCTTCGTCAATGTCGCCAACGCAGGTAGTTTCATCGCCGCCGCCGAGCGCATGAACCTGACCAGTTCAGCCGTCAGCAAGGGTGTGGCGCGCCTGGAGCAACGCTTGCAGGTCAGGCTGTTCGAGCGCACTACCCGGCGCCTGCTGCTCAGCGACAGCGGCGCTGCATACTTGCGAACCTGCAGCCGAGTGCTGGCCGAGATCGCCGAAGCCGAGATGGCCCTGCATGATGAACTGAACGAGCCATGCGGGCCGCTGCGGGTCGATCTGCCCGCAAGCTTCGGCCGCCTGCATGCGCTGCCCGCCGTGCTCGACTTCGCCCGGCGCCATCCGCGCCTGCAGCCGCACATCACTTTGTCCGATCGCTTTGTCGACATGCTCGAGGACGCCATCGACGTCATCGTTCGCATTGGCGGGCCGCAGGTGTGGCCGGCTGGTGTCGAGCATCGCTATCTGGGCAGCCAGCGCACGGTGTTCTGCGCCGCCCCCAGCTACCTCGCCGAGCACGGCACGCCGCATGATGAGCGCGACTTGCAGGCACTTGGTTGCGTGCTGTACGCCTGCGCCGATGGCAGCACGCCCCCCCTGCATTTCGCCAGTGGCCGGCAAGGCGCGACGCAACTGAAAAGCATCAGCGGCCGCCTGGCCATCGGTGACGCCGAAGGCCAGGCGATAGCGATCATGGCCGGCCACGGCATCGCCCAGTTACCGACCTGGCTGGTTCAGCGCCAATTGGATGAGGGCAGCCTGGTCGAAGTGCTGCCAGAGTTCGCCAGCGAGGGCCTGCCGATTCACCTGGCCTGGCGCCGCAATCGGCGCCATTTGCCCAAGGTCAGCGCATTGGTCGAAGCGCTCAGCGCACAGCTGATATTGGTGCTGGACCCGCAGGTCAAAGGAAGGTGAATAGACTCGATGCCGGCAAGCGCGACTTGCCCAGCCCAGCGTTGAAGTCGTCGGCACTGCGGTAGCCCAGACTGAGCAGCACCACACTGGTGAAGCCGCGCTCGCGCAGGCCAAGCTCGGCGTCCAATAGTTTGCTGTCAAAACCTTCGATCGGCGTGGCATCCAGCTCCAGCGCGGCAGCGCCCAGCAGCGCAGTGCCGAGGGCAAGGTAGGTTTGTTTTTCCATCCAGTGCTGCAGGTCTTTCTGATCGAAGCGGTGCAGGTCGACATAGCTGCGCCGGGTCAGGTCCTGGCCGGCCTTGGCCTGCTCGGTGTGAAAACGGCCGTCACGGGCTTCCTGTTCCAGCAGGGCCTGCAGATGCGCTTCAGGCATTTCGGTGCGCGCGGCAAATACCAGCACATGCGAGGCATCGCGAATCTTTGCGGTGTTGTAGGCAAACGCTTCGGTGCTCTTGGCTATCCGCGCCTTGCCTTCAGCGCTGTCGGCAACGATGAAGTGCCAAGGCTGGGTATTGACCGAAGACGGGCTGTGGCGCAATTGCTCGAGCAAGGTATCGATGGTCGCTTGCGGGATTCTGCGGCTGGCGTCGTAGGCTTTGGTGGTGTAACGGCGCTTGGCCAGGGTAACGGTGTCCATCGAAAAGCTCCTGAGGTGTGCGGATTCGACGCGCATCTTAGCGCTGTTGTAGCCAATAGAAACCGCTGAAAATACAGCAACACTTTCATGCCAATGACGAAAATGCTGCGCAACCTGCTGCACATCCGTTCTAAACCTGACCAGCCCTTGTGGGTTAAGGTAGTGGGCCCACTCACCAGCAGCTGCCGCCCATGACCAACTGGATTGATCTGAGCCAGGACGCCGATACCGGCATCGAGTCGGTGCGCGCGCATTTCACCGGGCACGCCTACGACCCGCACTGGCATGACAGCTACCTGGTCGGCGCCACCGAGCAAGGCGTGCAGCAGTTCAACTGCCGCCGCGCCCGCCATGTGAGTACGCCCGGCCAGGTATTTCTGCTCGAACCTGGCGAGATCCACGATGGCCTGGCGCCGACTGCCGACGGCTTCACCTACTTCACCTTGTACCTGGAGCCAGACTGGCTGCAGGCCGAGCTGCCGAGCTTGTTCGAACAAGCGCCGGCCAATAGCCTGCCCAGTTTTGCCGATACCCAGTGCAACGATGTGCGCTTGAGCGGGGCGATCATGCGCGCCTTCGACGCCGTGCACAGTCAGGACCTGCGCATCGTGCGCCAGACGGCCATGGACGACATGCTCGCCTGTCTGACCCAGCACCTGCACTGGCGCAAGCGGCTCAATCCCGACCCACGCCTGCCGTTGACTGCGCAGCGCGCGCGGGACTACCTGCACGCGCATATCGATCAGGATATCGGCCTGGTCGAGCTGGCCCAGGCCTGCGGGGTCGATCGTTTTCGTCTGAGTCGCGCGTTCAAGGCGGCCTTCGGCCTGGCCCCGCACGCCTACCTGATTCAGCTGCGCCTGGCTCGGGCGCGGCGCCTGCTGGCCTTGGGCGAGAGCCCCGCTGCAGTGGCCACGGCGCTTGGCTTTGCCGACCAAAGCCACCTCGGCCGCTGGTTCCGCCGGGCGTATCGCCTGACCCCAGCAGCCTACCAGCGGCGCTGCTCAAAGCTTCCAGACTGACCCGGCGGCGGCAGCGACCATGGTGCTCCATCCCTCTGGAGTTACCGTTGATGCTGCAGTCCCTGTTGCCCTTTACCTTGTTTGCGCTGGTCACCAGCATCAGCCCCGGGCCGACCAACGTGCTGATCCTCGCCCATAGCGCCCGTGCCGGGCTGCGTGCCAGCGTGGCGCCGATTGTGGCGGCCTCCACGGCTGCGGCGGCGATCGTCTGGGCGGTTGGCCTGGGCCTGGGCGAAGTGCTGCTGCGCTATCCGCTGGCGCAGCAAGTGATGAGCTGGCTCGGCGTGATCTGGCTGACGTGGCTGGGCTGGCAGTTGCTGCGCAGTGCCGGCGAGCCGATCCAGAGTGCCGAACAACAGCCCTTCGGCGCGCTCAGTGCCGCGTCGCTGCAACTGATCAACCCCAAGGTCTGGTTGCTGGCCGTGGCGGTAATCGGCGTGTATGCAGCGCCGGGCCAGCCGGTCTGGCAGCTGGCGCTGGTGCTGCTGCTGGTGGCTCTGCCGAGCATGACCAGTTGGGCCCTGCTCGGTGCTGGTAGCGCCCGCTGGTTGCAGTCGCCGCAGCGCCAGCGCCGGTTCAATCAGCTGCTGGCGTGCTTGCTGATTGCCTCGGCGTGGTCGGCGCTGCTGCTGTAGCGGCCGGCTCAGCCGAGCGCAGGCGCCTCGCGCAAGCGCTTGAGGCTGACCAGCGCCAGGATCAGGCCGAGCAAAGCCACCGAACCACCAGCCAGGCCGATGTAAGCCACGCCCAACTGGCCGCTGACGATGCTGCCAAGCAACGCGCCGCCGCCGATCCCGATGTTGTAGATGCCAGAGAACAACGCCATGGCCACATCGGTGGCGTCCGAGGCCAGCTTGAGGGTCTTGGACTGCAACGCCAGACTGAAGCTAAGGATCGCCACCCCCCAGAACATGCTCAATACGGCGAATACAGTGAAGTTGCCCGAGAGTGGCCAGAGCAGCAGCAGGCAAGCGGCCAGGCACCCCATCGAACCGAGCAGGAACAGCTGCGGGAAACGCTCGCTGTAGCGGCTGAACAGCACCGAACCAATCACCCCGGCACCGCCAAACAGCAGCAACAACAAGGTGGTGCGATCGCCGCCGATCTGCGCGACATGCAAGGCAAATGGTTCGATATAGCTGTAGGCGGTGAACTGTGCGGTGATCAGCAAGGTCACCAGCAGGTAGGTAATCACCAAGGCCGGACGCTTGAACAACACCGGCAAGCTGCGCAGCGAGCCGGAGTTCTGGCTCGGCAGCAACGGCAGCGACTTCATCAGGCAGAGCATGGTCACCAGCGCCACGCCGGCGATGCTCAGGAACGTCACCCGCCAGCCCAGCGCCTCGCCCACCACCCGGCCAAGCGGAATGCCCAGGACCATCGCCAGGGTGGTACCGGTCGCGAGCAGGCCCAATGCCTTGGCCTGCTTGCCCGCTGGCGCCACCCGCACGGCCAGCGAAGCGGTAATTGCCCAGAACACCGCATGCGACAAGGCAATGCCGATACGGCTTAGCACCAGCATGGTGAAACTTTGCGCGAGCCAAGACAGCAAGTGGCTGACGATGAACACCAGAAACACCCACAGCAGCAAGCGGCGCCGCTCGATATTGCGCGTCAGCAACATCATCGGCAGCGACGCCAGCGCGACTATCCAGGCATAGATGGTCAACATCAGGCCGACCTGAGCAGTGCTCATGTCGAAACTGCGGCCGATGTCACTGAGCAGCGCCACCGGTACGAACTCGGTGGTATTGAAGATAAACGCAGCCAGGGCCAACGCAATGACGCTGAGCCAGCTGCCGCCGCCCACCGGTGCGGGCATGGATGTAGGGATCGGACCATTCATGGATGGGAATTACAGCTCCTGAAAAAAGACGACAAGCGCGCAACCCAGCCCGCTGCGAAAGCATGCGGCAGGTGCGGATAGATATGTATCAAGGATGGCGGCCATGGTACGCGCCAAGCCAAGGCCTCACAACCGCAGTGCGGGCGGAGTAACATGTGCACTCTAGAGACAGACCGCGGAACAAGGAGTCCGATCCGTTCATGGACAAGCAGCACGCCCAGCAACAATGGCAGCAGGCCGTAATCGCCTATGCCAAGGCCATCAACCACTACGTCGCGCAAGGCCGCACGCAGGGCTGGGACAACCTCGAGGAGCCGGTCGCGCCTGCCACCGAGCACCTGCTGCCGGCCTGGCAGGCGGCGCTGCAGGCGATCAATCAGCCCTATGTCGATGAGCAGCAACGCCGCGCATTTCGCAGCGACTGGCCGCCCGCCCACCTGCCACTGGTACCGCTGCTGGAGCAGCACGGGCAAGGCATCGCCAGCGTGCTCATGCTCGATGACGGCAGCCTGCTGGCACGGATTGGGATGCCTCACGAAAAAGGCCAGGTGGTACGCATCGATGGGCGCACGGTGACCCCGGTGATCGGCGTCGAGCACTTTGGCCGCTGCCCGCAGCGGCGTTATTTCGCCCTGGCCAACGCCGAGGGTATCCGCGTCACTGACGGCTGGGGTGGCCCGCAGGTGGCGCGGATGGCTTGGCCCCATGGCCTTGAAGGTTTGCCCAGAGGCTATCCGTTCGAACCGTTCGATTTGCCGCCCACACCGAGCGCGCTGATCCCCTTCCCGGATGGGCAGCGGGTATTGCTGGTCAGCGGCGAAGGGATATTTGTGCTCACCGGCGAACGGGCGACTCGCCTGTTGCCGCAGCAGCAGACGATTCTCGATGATCTGGCAGAAGGGATCGACCCCGACGATATCGCCCTGGGCCTGTCGATGGAGCATGGCGCAGTCTCGCCCGATGGCCGCCTGCTCGTAATCGGCGAACAAGGCGTGCGCCATCTGGTGCTGGATGATCAACTGCAGGTGGTCGCTGAAGTCGGCCCCGTCGGTGAATACCCACACTTTGCCTTGTTCAATCAGCGCGGCGACCATTTGATCCTGAATGCCTGCCATTTCTACAACGGCAACACCCTGGGTGTGCGCACGGCTGACCTGCCGGGGCTCGATACCGACTACTACAGCGAAGACCCGCGCACGCCGCTGGTCGAGGATGGCGCGCGGATCTACGCTGGCGTAGCCCGCGCCGGCGAGTACATCGTGGGTGATGCGCACGGCTATCTGCGGGCATTTGGCGAAGACGGTCAGGAGCACTGGCAGCACTACCTGGGCTCGACCTTGTGCGCCATGGACATCAGCGCAGATGGCAAAACCCTGGTCGCCGCCAGCTATGCCGGCTTCATCTCGCTGATAGCCCTCGACAGCGGCCGACCTGACTGGCAGATCGGCACTGGCGAGCACGCCGAGCTACGCCGCTGGCTGTTCTGGAAGGGCCTGGACAAGCCACTGGCCTGGTGACCCTTCACCTGCCAGTCAGGCTTTCAGCGTGGCCATGTCGATGACGAAGCGGTATTTCACATCGCCAGCGATCACCCGCTCGAACGCTTCGTTGATGCTGCGGATATCGAGCATCTCGATGTCACAGGTGATGCCATGCTCGGCGCTGAAGTCGAGCATTTCCTGGGTTTCGGCGATGCCACCGATCAACGAACCGGCCAGTACGCGACGCTTCAGCACCAGGTTGGCTGCATGCAGTGGTGGCTCGACCGGCTCGATCAGGCCGACCAGGATGTGCACGCCATCAAAAGTCAGGGTGTCGAGGTAGGGGTTGAGGTCGTGCTGCACTGGGATAGTGTCGAGCAGGAAGTCGAAACGCCCGGCGGCGGCGCGCATCTGCTCGGCATCGCTGGACACGATGACGTGATCGGCGCCCTGGCGGCGAGCTTCTTCAGCCTTGGCTGCGGAGCGGGTGAACAAGGTCACTTCAGCGCCCAGTGCCTTGGCGAACTTGATGCCCATGTGGCCCAGGCCACCCATGCCGAGAATACCGACCTTGTGCCCAGGGCCGACGCCATGGTGCTTGAGCGGCGAGTAGGTGGTGATGCCGGCGCACAGCAGCGGCGCGGCGCTGGCCAGATCCAGCCCTTGCGGCATGCGCAGGACGAAATGCTCGCTGACGACGATGCTGTTGGAGTAGCCGCCCATGGTGTTGCTGCCATCGACCCGGTCCGGGGTCGCGTAGGTCATGGTCGGGCCGGCCAGGCAGTACTGCTCAAGGTCCTTGGCGCAGGCCTGGCACTCGCGGCACGAGTCGACCATGCAGCCAACCCCGACCAGGTCGCCGACTTTGTGCTTGCTGACGTTGGCACCGACCGCCGTCACCCGGCCGACGATTTCGTGGCCCGGCATCAGCGGGTACACAGCGATGCCCCACTCGTTGCGCGCCTGGTGAATGTCGGAGTGGCAGACGCCGCAATAAAGGATCTCGATGGCGACGTCATCGGCACGCGGGCTGCGACGCTCGAAGCTCATCGGCAGCAGCGGGCTGGTCGGGGTTTGGGCGGCATAACCGATTGCGGTATACATGGCGAAGACCTCTCAAGTGAAACGATTCAATGCCAGCCATTCTCCTGCCAGATGGCGAGCGAGACCACCGTGAATTCTCCGGCATGCTTGCCTGATTCTCCGAAACCGCTACATCCGATATGGCGCCAGGCTATCAATCTGCGAGAATGCCAGTGTCTGATTCTCTGCCCAGGCCCTTTATGCAGCTTACCCGCCATGTCGACGCCAACGCCCCGCTCTGCGACCTGATTCGCCGCCTGGCAACGCGCCCGGGGTTTGTCCCCACCCATCTGCCGCAGGTGCAGGTGCTCAGCTGGGATCACTACGTCGCCAGCAGCCCGCAGATCTATGAACCGAGCCTGATGATCCTCGCCCAGGGCAGCAAACTGGCAAGGCTGGGACCGCGTACCCTGGAGTACGGCGCCGGTCATTACCTGGTGCAGGCGCTGTCGGTGCCGTTCATGTGCGAGACCTTCGCGACTGCCGAAGCGCCGCTGCTGGGCGTGGCCGTGGACATCGACCGCAGCGTACTCAGCGAACTGGTGCAGAGCATGCAGCTGGCGCCAGATGCCCGTGTGCAAGCGCAAACCCCGCAGTCGATGACCTCGGCGGCACTCGATGCGGCCATGCGCGATAGCGTCGAGCGCCTGCTGCAGTGCCTGCAGGACCCGCTGGATGCCCAGGTGCTGGGCCCGGCGCGGGTGCGCGAAGTGCTCTACACCGCTTTGCGTGGGCCGCAGGCCGGTGTGCTGAGGGCCTTGGTCGAGCAGCAAGGGCACTTTGCCCGAGTAGCTGCCTCGCTTGCTTATCTGCGCGAGCATTACGCCGAGCCGCTCAGCGTCGAAGCCTTGGCCAGCTGCGCCAACATGAGCGTGTCGACCTTCCATGAGCACTTCAAGCGCTGCACCGACATGGCGCCAATGCAGTACCTCAAGCGCCTGCGCCTGCTCAAGGCGCAGCAGATGCTGATCGGCGAAGGCCTGGGCGTGGCACAGGCGGCGCACCGGGTCGGTTATCAGAGCACCTCGCAGTTCAGCCGCGAGTACAAGCGCCAGTTCGCCCAGAGCCCGGGAGATGAGCAGCCTTATCAACGCTTTGCTCCGGGCAGCCTGAACGATCTGTCCGCTCCGGTCTGAGCAGCTCAGCCAGGCAGCGCGCTGCAAAGCGTTACTGACGCAGGACCATGTCGACAATCGTCGCCTGCAACTCCTGCCTGGCCTGCTCTGGTTCAAGCGCGCCGGTTGCTGCGGCCTGCGACAAGGCATCCGCCGCTCCCACCAGCACGCGCAACCCTGCCGCAGCGATATCGCCACTCGGCGCGAACGGCGCCAGCGCGAGCCTGCATTTGTTCAGAAACGGCGCTTCGCACCGGTTTTTCAGCGCTTCCATCTCGGGCGAACCGGTCAAGGCTGCACTGACGCCGGGAATCTCCCGCCCCTGGCTGATCACGCAATCGATATACGCCGCGGCAATCACCCGTGCGCGATCCGCCAGCGTCGGTTCACAGCGCGCCAGCAATGCATCCAGCATCGTCGACTGACGCGCGTCGTATTCCTGATAGAGCGCAACCAATAAGCCGTTTCGCGATACGAAATGGTCGTAGACCACTGGCTTGGTCACACCGGACTGCTGTGCCAGCCGGCCGAGGCTGAGCGCATCGGTGCCCTCCAGCCTGACTATTTCCCGAGCCACTTCCAGCAACTGGCTCCGGCGCTGCTCCCGCGACAGGCGCTTGCGCGACTGCGGATTCTGCTCACTTGACATCACAACCTACCAAAAGTAACTTACCTACGGTAACTTACCGAAAGTATATAGCGACACCTGGCGTCTCGCAGCCCTTTGTGGAGAAACTTCATGCACGCACTGATCGTCATCGGCCACCATGATCCTGAGTCCCTTACCCATGCGCTTGCCGCACAGATCGCGGAGGGCCTTGCCGACGAAGGCCACAGCAGCAGCCTTGCTGACCTGGCCACTGAGAGATTCGACCCGCGCTTTGGCCTTGCTGACCACGCCGTACATCGGCGCCTGGCGACAGCCCCGGCTGATGTCCTGCGCGAACAGGCGCGGATCGAACGCGCCGATGCTCTGGTGCTGGTCTACCCCGTTTATTGGTGGTCGATGCCAGCTTTGCTCAAGGGCTGGGTCGAGCGGGTATTCAGCAACGGCTGGGCCTTCGATTATTTGCCAGACGGGCGGCTGATCAAAAAGCTCAACGGCCTCCCGGTACAGCTGGTTGGCCTGGCTGGCGCCGACGCGGGCACGTTCGTTCGGCATGGTTACGGCCATGCCATGGCGACTCAGATCGAGCATGGAATCTTTGATTACTGCGGTGCTCGGGTGCTTGGCTCGGCGCTTCTGGATGACAGCGAGAGCGGCCAGAGCCTTGCCCATCTGGCGAGCGCGCGCTCGATCGGGCAGAAGCTGTTCGACAAGGTTGCGATAAGCGCCTGACCTCTCTGCCCGCTGATACGGCAGTGAGACGCAAGCACACTGCCATTGCGGGAGTTCTCCCGATCCAGCTACCATTGAGAACGATTCACACTCACGATCGGATATCAACCGTTGGACAGCACCTCGACCCGCAAGCTGGGCTTCTTTTTCAGCGATCACCACCGCTGGCTGCTCCAACACATCCACAAGCGCCTGCGTAACCGCGCCGATGCTGAAGACACGGCTGCCGAAGCGTTTTGCCAGATGCTCGGTGCGCGGGTTGATCCAGACAGTATCCTGCAGCCGCGGGCCTACCTGTCGACGATTGCCCGTCGACTGATTTTCGATCGTCACCGCCGCCGTCAACTTGAGCAGGCTTACCTGGAACGCCTGAGCCATCTGCCGGAGCAGGTGGCGCCGTCAGTTGAAGAACAATTGCTGCTGATCGAGGCCCTGGTGACTATCGACCAGGCGCTCGATGGCCTCCCCGCGATCGTCAAGAGCACATTCCTTTACAGTCAGCTCGACGGCATGAGCTACGTCGACATCGCGGCCAAATTGCAGCTGTCCGAACGCACTGTCAGCCGCTACATGAAGCAGGCGCTGCGCCAGTGCTACCTGAGCGAGCTGCAGCCATGAGTGCGCGCAGCCTGGACAACGTGACCGAGCAAGCCATCGACTGGATGGTCGAGCTCAATGCCGCTAGCCCGGACCCAGCGCTGCTGCGCCGGGTCGACCAGTGGCTGGCGCAAGACCCGCGCCATCAACACGCCTGGGATCTGTTACAGCAACGCCTGGGTCGGCCGTGCGCAGCGCTGAGAGCACTGGATCAGCGCGTGCCCGGGCAAGCCAGTGAGGCCCGCCAACTGCTGCTGCAACCGACGCGCACACGCCGCGAGGTGCTGCGCAGTCTCGCCGGGCTTGGGTTGCTGGGTGGCGGCCTGTGGGCCGGCTGGCGCAGCGACGCGGCGCAGGACTGGATGGCTGATCTGCACACCGCTAGCGGCCAGCGCCGCACCTTCACCCTCGAAGACGGCAGCCGTCTCAGCATGAACAGCGCCAGCGCGGTTGACCTGCGCTTTGATCGCGAGCAACGGCTGGTGGTGCTGCGTCACGGCGAGCTGTTGATCGACGTTGCCAAAGACCCACTGCGGCCGCTGCGGGTGCGCGCCGCGCAAGGTCAGATCCAGGCCCTGGGCACGCGTTTTCTGGTCGGCCAGGAACCGGCCACAACACGGGTTACCGTCCTACAGCACAGCGTGCGCGCCAGCCTGCCGAATGGACAGGAGCAAGTCCTGCAGCAAGGTCAGGCCGCGCTGCTTGGCGCTGACGGTATCCAGCTACTCAGTGGTGAGCAGCTGCAGCGCGCCGCCTGGGTCGAAGGCAAGCTGGAGGTCCTGGATGAGCCACTGCACGCCGTGGTCGAGGCGCTGCGCCCCTACCAGCGTGGTTACATTCGTCTGGCCCCTGCAGTGCGCGGCCTGCGCGTGCAGGGTGTGTTCCCGCTGGACCAGCCGCAACAGGCCTTGGCCGCCCTCGCCGAAGCTTTGCCTATAAAGGTCGAGCACTACGCACCGTGGCTGACCCTGATCGGCCCAGTGCCGGCCTAGTGAGAATATTTTTAAAAATCATTCGCAGCCGTGTCCGGTTTTCATTTCTCGTCGCACCTATCTCCTGACAGCCACTTTTCAACGGGAGAACACCGTGCACAACACCTGGCCCCGCGCCCTGCCCCTGGTCCTCGCTCTGAGCAGCTTGAGCGCCCTGGCTCAGGCGCAGACCCTGACCTTCAACCTGCCGGCCGCAAGCCTGGCTGCCACCCTCAACCGCATCGCCAGCCAGAGCGGCAGCATTATCGCGCTGGAGCCAGACCTGGTGCGCGGCAAGCAGGCGCCAGCAGTGGTCGGCCAGATGAGCGCCGAACAGGCCATGCAGACCGCCCTGAGCGGCAGCGGCCTGCAACTGCGGGTGACTGGCAGCGGCCATTTCAGCGTGGCCCCGGCCAATGTCGGCGGCGACGCGCTGGAGCTGGGCGCGACCAGCATCAATGACAACTACCTCGACGCCATCAGCGAAGGCAGCGGCTCCTATGCCGCGCGCGCGGTCACCTTGGGCAAAGGTACCCATACCCTGCGGGAGATTCCCCAGTCGGTCACGGTGATCACCCGCAAGCAGTTGGACGACCAGGGCATCACCGACCTCAAGGACGCGCTCAATCACACCACCGGCATCGTCGGCGCGCAGGGTATCGGCCCGGGCATGGTAGTGACTTCGCGCGGTTTCCAGATCGATGACTGGCAGTACGACGGCGTACCGATCCAGCGCAACAGCTACTCGCTGGGCAACTGGGCGACCCAGGATCTGGTGTTCTTCGATCGCGTTGAAGTGCTGCGCGGCTCCTCTGGGTTGCTGCAAGGCACCGGCAGCCCGGGTGGTGCGATCAACCTGGTGCACAAGCGCGGCCAGGCGGCGCCGACCGTGGCCATCACCGGCAAGGCCGGCTCCTGGGACCACTATGGCCTGCAACTGGATGCCGGCGGGCCGTTGACCAGCGACGGCAAGGTGCGCGGGCGGATGGTGCTGGATGAAGACCAGAGCGACAGCTTCATCGACTATCAATGGAGCAAAACCCACTCGCTGTATGGCGCGCTGGACATCGACCTGAACGACGCCACCACGGTTGGCGCAGGTATCAGCTACAGCCGTGAACAGTCTCGGCCGATGCTGCGCGGTATCCCGCGTTACGCCAGCGGCAAGCCGGTCGATCTACCCCGCTCGACCTTCACCGGCGCACGCTGGAGCCGCGCCGAAACCGACGTCACCACCTACTACCTGGACCTCGAGCACCGCTTCAACGACGACTGGACATTCAAGACTGCCGCCGTGCGCATGGACGAGACCAACACCTCCACCCATCAGCGCGTGCAGACGTCCGGCGAAGGCCTGGAGGCCAACGGCGATGGCGTCAGCTACGCCGACTGGATCACTGACTTCCACTCCAGCAAGCTGGGGCTGGATATGAACGTGGTCGGCCACTTCGATACCGGCTCGGTGGCGCACGAAATCACCGTCGGCGGCAACTACGCCAAGCTGACCTCGGATGACGCCTACTGGCGCAAATTCAACGCCGGCAGCGGCAACATCTTCGACATCGATCATGACCGCCCGGAACCGAGCCGCGACAGCCTGCTGGCCGGTCCTTTTGGTCGCCATAACCAAGCCAGCTACGACGTTCGGCAAAAGGGCCTGTACGGCGTCTGGCGCGTCAAGCCGGTTCAGGACCTGACGCTGATTGCAGGTACCCGCGTCAGCTGGTTCGACTACAGCTGGGACTCGATCGACTTCAACAACCCGACCGATCCGGGCACGCGCTACCCCACCAGCCGTATGACCGAGTCCGGTGAGGTCACCCCGTATGCCGGCTTCATCTATGACCTCACCGAGCAATGGTCGTGGTACGCCAGCTATACCGACGTGTTCGTGCCGCAGACCGAACGTGCCCTGGGCAATGCCCCACTCAAGCCGATCGTTGGCAGCAACTACGAGACCGGCCTCAAAGGCGAGTTGCTCGATGGCCGGGTCAACACCTCGCTGGCGATCTTCCGTTATGACCAGGAAAACCGCGCGGTTACCGATATCGCATCGGGCCAGGAATGTGATGGCTGGTACTGCTCGATGGCCTCCGGCAAGGTCCGCAGCCAGGGGGTCGAAGCCGAGATCAGCGGCGAGCTGGTCAGCGGCCTGCAGCTGTTCGCCGGCTACACCTACAACACCACCACGTTTCTTGATGACCCGGAAAACGAAGGCCGCACTTTCAGCCAGTGGACGCCCAAGCACATGTTGCGCACCTGGGCCGATTACCAGCTGCCAGTCGACGGCCAGCGCTGGAGCACTGGCATGGGCTTCACCAGCCAGAGCCACACCCTGGGTTACGAGCGCAGCTACGAGGTGCCCGGCTACACGGTATGGAGCGCGCGGGTGGCGTATCAGCTGAGCCCAGAAGTGAATCTTGCGCTGAACGCCAACAACCTGTTCGACAAGAAATACTGGGTCGCCGGCTTCAACCAGCTCAACGGCAGCAACAACTATGGCGAGCCGCGCAATCTGATGTTCTCGGTCAAGTACACGCCGCAGTTCTGAAGCGCTTCTCAGACCTCCAGCGGCCACTGCGCCAACGGCCAATAGCGGCCCTTGCGTGACTCGTACAAGGTGAAGTGCCGCGCACTGAGGTAAAAATCCGCCGGCACGCTGGCCTCCGGCACCTGCCCCTGAAAGTCCCGCGCCAGGGTCAGGTGCGCACGGTACTCACGGCTGCTGCGGGCGATGCCCAGGCCCAGCGCGGCCTGTTCCAGGGCGTACACCAACTGACGCAGGGCGGGCGGCGCATCACTTGCCTGCAACACCAGCGCTTGCGCCCGTGGCCACACCTGCAATTGATCGAGCAGCACGCGTAACGGCGCGGCCGGGCGTTTGATCTGGTCGACCGCAGCGCACAGAGCGGGTAACTGCGCACTGTCGACATCCCCGAGAAACAGCAGGGTCAGATGGAAGTTGTCGGCGGGCACTGGCTTGCCGCTGCGCAACTCAAGTTCACGGCGCCACTGAGCGACGCTGCGGCGCTGGTCATCACTGACTGGCAGGGCAAAAAACAGTCGCTTGAACGGGCTGCCGCTGTGGCGCGTTTCCTTGGCCATGTTCGCTCCGGATTAATGAACGGATTAGTCGAGTGTACCGGCCTCGCGGATCGGAGATGAGCCGAAAATCCTAGCGGAAACGTTTGCGCGACACGTAGGCAATGCCACCAAAGTACCGTCGATCAAATGTAACAATAAGTACAAAGTCGTACGCGGTTTGTTTATGCTGGCGCGCTCTAGCCATGGCTCATGGCCATTCTCTACAAGTGTTTGTCGATGAAAATTGCTTTCGTACTAATCTTCGTCCTCTCGATTGCCTATGTGCATCTGCGTGGTCGTGTGCGCCACAAACTGACGCGCCAGCTGGGCGATCATTCGAGTTTCCTCGCGCCGATCAACAGCTTCCTCTACCTGTTTTCCAAGCTTCCGGCCAAACCCTACCTGCCGGTCGATGCCTTCCCTGAGCTGCAACCACTCAAGGACAACTGGCAGGAAATCCGCGCTGAAGCCCAGCAACTGCTGCACGTTGGCGAAATCAAAAAGTCCGACAACCATGACGACGTCGGCTTCAATTCGTTCTTCAAGACCGGCTGGAAGCGCTTCTACCTGAAGTGGTATGGCGAGACCCACCCGTCGGCGATGACCCTGTGCCCGCGCACCACCGAGCTGCTGCAAGGCATCGGTACGGTCAAGGCGGCCATGTTCGCCACCCTGCCCCCAGGCGCCAAGCTGGTTCGCCACCGTGACCCGTATGCCGGCTCCTATCGTTATCACCTGGGCCTGGACACGCCGAACGACGATGGCTGCTATATCGATGTCGACGGCGAAAAATACTCGTGGCGCGACGGCGAGGCGGTGATTTTCGACGAAACTTACATCCACTACGCCGCCAACACCACCGAGCACAACCGCATCATCCTCTTTTGCGATGTCGAGCGGCCGCTCAAGTACCGCTGGGCTAGCGCCTTCAACCGCTGGTTCAGCCGCAAGGTGATGGCCGCGGCTGCAGCGCCCAACAACGCCAATGACAAGACTGGCGCAATCAACCGCCTGTTCACCCGCATCTACAAAATCCGCGAGCGTGGCAAGGCGTTGAAAAAACGCAACCGCATGCGCTATTACCTGGAAAAGTGGCTGGTGGTAGCGGCCCTGGTGCTGGTGTTCATCTACATCTGAGGCAGCCTGGCAAGGCGCCGTCATGCCGGCGGCGCTGAATGCTTGCTACCTAAGTGCAACACGCTTTCGACTATTATCCCGCTCGCCAACGCTCTCCACTCGACTAGCCTGAAAGCTCCTGCCGCAACCCTACAAGGTGAAGACAATGAGCATGATGGACTGGGACGCCTACCGTAAGCAGCTGATGGCTGGCATCGGCGACCTCAAGCAACTCTCACCGGACACCGTCGCGGGCTACATGACCGCCAGCGGCGCCGGGGCCAAGACCAACCACCTGGATGCCAAGACCCGCGAATTGATCTCGCTGGCGGTTGCCGTCACCACCCGCTGCGACGGCTGCATTGCCGTGCACTCCAAGGAAGCCCTCAAGCAGGGCGCGACCCGCGAGCAGATCGCCGAGGCGCTCGGTGTCGCCGTGGCAATGAACGCTGGAGCTGCGCTGGTCTATTCGACCCGAGCTCTGGATGCGCTGGGCAAAGCCGACGAGTAAGCCTGTCGGCGTCGCCGCACTTGCGCGGCGGCGCCTGCACCACCAGACTTGCCGGCTCAGCCCGTGCAGGTACCGCCATGATCCACATTCGCCCCATGACCGCCGCCGACTTCGAGGCCTTCTGGCCCACCTTGCAAAGCATCGTCCAGGCCCGCGAAACCTACGCCTTCGACCCGCAGATCAGCTTCGAGCAGGCGCGCCAGCTGTGGCTTGAGGCACCGCTGCATACGTTGGTGGCGGAGCAGGACGGCGAGCTGCTTGGCTCGTATTACCTCAAAGCCAATGCCGCCGGACCCGGCGCCCATGTGGGCAATTGTGGCTACATGGTCTGCCCGGCTGCACGCGGGCGTGGCGTGGCCAGGTTGATGTGCGAGCACTCACAGAAGCTTGCCCGCCAGGAAGGGTTTCTGGCGTTGCAGTTCAATTCGGTGGTGGCGACTAACGAGGTGGCCGTGGCGCTGTGGCGCAAGCTTGGCTTCGATGAAGTCGGCCGCCTGCCCAAGGCCTACCGGCATGCCCGGCTGGGGCTGGTAGATTGCCTGGTGATGTACAAATGGCTGGCGGATGAGCCGGTGGTGGAGAAACCTGCGCTGCTGATCGGGCGCAAGAACATTGAAGCGCGGGTGTCGCGGCGGCGTGGCAAGTAGCCGCGGACCTGCGTAGTAAACGGGGACCGCTATGCGGCCCCCTGCTAACGCGCTGAATCAGAACGCCAGACCTACCTTCACGCCGAACTCATCACGCTTGAGCTTGGTATTGTCGGCTGCATCCGACTCTTCATCGAGTTTGTACTCGGTGCGGGTGTAGTAGACGCTGCCGTAAATGGGCATACCGCCCTGCTGGTTCATCAGCAGGCTGACTTCGGCATAAGGGTTGGTGCGGTCTTTCATATCGACGGTGTCGCTGCCGAAATCGTCGACCTTGAGCTTGGCGCGGCCGTCGAGGGTGCGGCGGGCACCGACTTCCACGCGCAGCGTCGAAGCATCGAACTGGTGGTTGTAGCCGACGGCAGCCTTGGCGAACGGCGACTTGTAGGTCAGCTCGGTATCCAGGTCGTTGAGCTCCGGTTCGAAGCGCGACCAGTCATAACCGCCGCCCACGGTGAAGTCGAGGAAGTTGCGCGCGTCCATCGCAGCACGCCAGCCCAGGTCCAGATCAACCTTGGCCTCCTTGAGCTTGTTGTCGCTCTTCTTGCCGTATTTAGCATCCGCGCCAATCTGATAGATAAAGCCGGATTCGGCGGTCATCTTGTTGCCATAGTTGGCGAACAGGCCACCTTGACCGAGGTGATCGGTCTCCGATTCAGAACCGCCTTCGAACTTGAATTTGTCGTAGCTGCCGAGCAGGCCGAAGGTGAACAGCGGATCGGTACTTGGCGCAGCGCTGGCAGCAAGCGGGGCTGCGATCAGGGCCAGCAGGCAAGAATGACGCAACAGGTTACGGGTGGACATTGGTAAAGGTCTCCATGACGTGGGTGTTTCTGTGACAATCGAGCGGTTCGATGCACACCAAATGTGAAAAGTTCGAAAAAAATCAGTAAAAACTCGCAAACCTCTAATGCGTCACAAATTTTTCCTAGCGCCAAGGTTTGACTAAGGTCAATTTCGATGCTCAGATGCGCGCCAGTTTCAGGTGTCCTGCGCCGCCGTGCGCAGGGTGAAACGGGAAGCCGGTGCGTCATCTGCATGACTAGTCCGGCGCTGCCCCCGCAACGGTAAGCGAGTGAAACCTTCGACACACCACTGTGCCCGTGCACGGGAAGGTGAAGGTTTCCAGCCCTCGCAAGCCCGGAGACCGGCCTGCAACTTTCAGTTGGCAAACCCGCGGTGGGCGGGCGCAGGCCGGTTTGCGCGTGCGCCCAGCGTTCGTGCCCGCTTGTCTTTGCGTTGTTTCCACCGGGATCCTTACTTCCTGCACCAGTGGAACGACATGTCCCGTACCAATACCTTTACTCTTCTGGCGGCCTGCATTGCCGCCGCTTCGCCAGCCGTGGCCGCAGAGCCGACGAGCAAGGTCGTCGCCCTGCCCTCTATCGCGATCAGCGAACGCCGCGACGCAAGCGCCGACCTCACCAGCAGCAGCGAGACCGGCTCGCGCCTCGGCCTGACTGCCTTCGAAACACCAGCCAGTGTCAGCAGCCTTAGCGCCGAACAGATCCAGCAGCGCAGCAACCTCACCGTGCAGGATGCGGTCACCCGCACCCCGGGTATCACCTCCATCGGCACCCCAGGCGATGGCGGCACTGGCCTCAGCGCACGCGGCTTCAACGGCCATGGTTCGGTGATGACCCTGTTCGACGGCGCGCGCCTGTACACCGGTGCCGGCACCCAGACTTTCCCGGTCGACCCATGGCTGGTCGAACGTATCGAAGTGCTGCGCGGTCCGGCGTCGGTGTTATACGGCGAAGGCGCCACCGGCGCGGTGGTCAACGTCATCCCGAAAAAGCACGTGCAAGGCGAGATCCACAACCAGCTGCGCCTGGGCTACGGCTCATGGGACCGCCAGCAACTAGGCCTGGACAGCGGCGGCAGCCTGAGCGAGCGCCTCAGCTACCGTGCCACCATCAACCAGCAGCAAGGCAATGGCCATATCGACCGCGGCGACTCACGCAGCATGGCCCTGAGCCTGGCACTGCGCTTCGATGCCAACGAAGACCTGAGTTTCACCCTCGCCCACGAACGCGGCGACGCCGAGCCGATGAACTACTTCGGCACACCGCTGATTGCCGGGCACTACCGTGACAGCCTGCGCGACAAGAACTACAACGTGCGTGACGCCGAATTGCGCTACCACGATGAATGGACCCGCCTGAGCAGCGAGTGGGCTATCAGCGACAACGTCAGCGCCAGCAACCAGCTCTATTACATCAAGAGCCGTCGCCACTGGCGCAACGCCGAAAACTACAACTGGGACGCAGACGTCGGCCAACTGCTGCGCAATGGTTTTCTCGAGATCAAGCACAACCAGGAGCAGATCGGTGATCGCCAGAGCTTCACCTTCCAGCACAGCCTGTTTGGCCTGGCCAGCACGACCGTGGTGGGCGCCGAATACAACAAGATCCGTTTCCGCCTGACCAACAACTGGCCCTACAACGATATCGGCAACGACTACATTGACCCGTGGCAGCCCGCGCCCGGCCAGTTCGTCAGCGCCACGCCGCTGCAACCGCGTTCGTTCAGTACCACCCACAGCGCAGCGCTGTTCGCCGAAAACCGCACGCAGTTGACTGAGCAGCTGTCGCTGGTCACCGGTATTCGCCGTGATCAAAACCACATCGAGCGCGATAACCTGGTCGACGGCAGCCGCACCGACCGCAGTCTCAGCGGCGGCAACTGGCGCGCAGGGCTGGTCTATGCGCTGACGCCGGACCTGGCGCTGTACGGCCAGTACTCGACCAGTGAAGACGGTGTGGAAAACCTGGTCAGCCTCAGCTCGGCACAGATGAACTTCGACCTGACCGAAGCGCGCCAGACCGAACTTGGCGTCAAGCAGCGCATTCTTGATGGCCGTGGCGAGTGGACCTTGGCCGCTTATCACATCGTCAAGAAAAAGCTGCTGGTCGACGACCCTGTCAGCCATCAACCGCAACAGGCCGGCCAGCAGACCTCCGATGGCCTGGAAGCGACCCTCGAATTGGCCCTGGCCAACCAGTGGCAGCTGTCGGCCAACGCCGCCCTGCTACGGGCCAAGTACGACGACTTCAATGAAAGCGTGGCAGGCGTTGCCACCGACCGCAGCGGCAAACGCCCGGCCAATGTGCCGCGACGCAGTGCCAACCTGTGGCTGAGCAAAGGCTTTGGCCAGAACGTCGACGCCGGCGTCGGTCTGCGTTATGTCGACACACGTTACGCCGACACCGGCAATAGCCAGAGCATCCCCAGCTACACCGTGGTCGATGCCAACCTGGGCTGGCAAGTGCTGCCTGATGTGCGCCTGGGCCTGCAGTTGAACAACCTGTTAAACCGCAACTACGTGACGGCCGCCTACAGCGGCGAGCAGTGGCTGCTGGGCGCACCACGCTCGTATTTCGCCACGCTGGACTACAGCTTCTAAACGCGATTTACCCTGGCTAGCCGCGCAGCAACGGGCTAGCCAGGGCCTTCATGGGCACTACGCTCGCCGACAAAAGACTTTCAACAGGAAAACCAATAGTTATAAGATAACGTTACACAAAACCTCACCAGCGAAATTTCATGACAAGCGCTCTGACCTCCCCCACCCTCGTCAGCCAACGCCTGCAGAGCATCGATGCCCTGCGCGGGCTGGTCATTCTGTTCATGCTGCTCGATCACGTACGCGAGACCTTCTTCATGCATCATCAGGTGGTTGACCCGATGACCATCGAAAGCACCGAACCTTCGCTGTTTTTCAGCCGCACCCTGGCGCATCTGTGCGCCCCGGTGTTCGTCCTGCTGACCGGTCTTTCGGCCTGGCTGTATGGCGAGAAGTATCAAGGCCGCGGCGCCACCTCGGCGTTCCTGTTCAAGCGCGGGCTGTTTCTGGTGGTGCTGGAATTCACCCTGGTCAACTTCGCCTGGACCTTCCAGTTGCCCCCGACGGTGATCTACATGCAGGTGATCTGGGCGATCGGCGTGAGCATGATCGCGCTGTCACTGCTGGTCTGGCTGCCACGCCCGGCGCTGATCGCGCTCAGTGCGCTGATCATCGCCGGGCATAACCTGCTCGACGGCGTGCACTTTGCGCCCGGCTCGGTCATGCATGTGCCGTGGGCGATCCTGCATGACCGCGGCTGGCTGGAGGTGTCCGACAGCCTGCGCATGCGCACTTCCTACCCAGTGCTGCCGTGGATTGGCGTGATTGCCCTTGGCTACGCCCTCGGCCCCTGGTTCGCCCGCAGCAGCGTCGCCAGCGTGCGCCAACGGCGCTTGCTGCTGGCGGGTGTAGCGGCCCTGCTCGGCTTCGTCGGCCTGCGCCTGCTCAATGGCTACGGCGAAGCGCCCTGGAGCAGCTACCCGAGCCTGATGCAGACCGTGATGAGCTTTTGCAACATCACCAAGTACCCACCGTCACTGCTGTTCCTGGCGCTGACGCTGGGCGCCGGGCTGCTGTTGCTGCGCGGCTTCGAACGCGCCGGCCAGGCGCGCTGGATCAGTGTGTTGGCAGTGTTCGGCGCGGCGCCGATGTTTTTCTACCTGCTGCACCTGTATGTGCTCAAGCTGCTGTACCTGGCCTGTGTCGCGCTGTTCGGGCTCAATCAGGGTGGTTATTTCGGCTTCGACAGCATCGGCTTCATCTGGCTGACTGCAGGCTTGCTGGCGGCGGCGTTGTACCTGCCGGTGCGCCAGTTTGCCCAACTCAAGGCGCGCCGCCGCGACATCAGCTGGCTCAAGTATCTCTGAAAAGCGTTTTCCCCCGGCGGCGTGATGGTCTACCATGCCGCCCGCCGGTTTCCATCACGGAACTAACAGGGAATCCCAGGCCTGCCCTTGAATGCAGGCGAAACGGAACTGCCCCCGCAACTGTAAGTGCCGAGCCTGCTCCATCGATGCCACTGGGTTGCTGACCCGGGAAGGCTGGAGCCAGGCCATGACGCACCAGTCAGGAGACCTGCCGGCAAACATTTACCAACCGGCGGGGTGTCCGGGCTGGCCATCTCCACCCTTCCCAGGGTGCTGCCCGTTGCCGTGCGCAATGGGCAAGGCGATGCCTGTCCGTGGGTTCATTCCCCGCATTGTTCGATAGGAGATCGCCCGCCCATGCTGCCCCGTTTCGTGACCCTGCTGGCAGGCCTGAGCCTGTCTGGCCTGGCCCAGGCCGCCGCCACCCACTATCCGCTGACCATCGACAACTGCGGCGCTGTGCAGACCTTTGCCCAGGCGCCGCAGCGCGCAGTGACCATCGGCCAGGCCGGTACCGAAATGCTCTATGCACTGGGCCTGGGCGACAAGCTGGTGGGCACCTCGCTGTGGTTCAACAACGTGCTGCCCGAGTTCAAGGCGCAGAACGACCAGGTCGAGCGCCTCGCTGACAACGACCCAAGCTTTGAAGCAGTGGTCGGCAAGCGCCCGCAACTGGTAGCTGCGCAGTTCGAATGGATGATCGGCGCACAGGGTGTGGTCGGCACCCGTGAGCAGTTCAACGAGCTGAACGTGCCGACCTATGTGCTGCCGTCCGACTGCGAAGGCAAGGACAACCTGGTCGGTGCCGACGGCACCCGGCTGCAGCCGTTCCAGATCGCCAGCATCTACAAAAGCGTCAGCCAACTGGCCGAGATCTTCGACGTGCAGGCGCGTGGCGAAGCGCTCAACAACGAGCTCAAGCAGAGCCTGGACACTGCCCGCAAACAGCTGGCCGGCCACGACCTGTCGCAGACCTCCGCCCTGTTCTGGTTCTCCAGTGCCGACCTCGACATCGACCCCTATGTCGCCGGCCGCCAGGGCGTGGCCGACTTCATGCTGCAGACCCTGGGGGTGCGCAACGTGGTCGAGTCCAGCGAAGAGTGGCCAACCGTTGGCTGGGAAACCCTGGCCAAGGCCAACCCGACCTGGCTGATCATCGCCCGCATGGACCGCCGCCGCTTCCCTGCCGATGACTACCAGAAGAAGCTCGAATTCCTCCGTAGTGACCCCGTCACCAAACACATGGACGCCGTTCGCGAGGGCCGCATCATCGTCCTCGATGCCGACGCGATGCAGGCCGGTATTCGCCTGTTCCGTGGCCTGGAGACGCTGTCCAACGCGTTTGCTTCGGGGAAAGCCGAGCAACCATGATGCGTCTGCTGCCCTACTGCGCCGCTGCCCTGCTCGCCTTGCTGGGGGCGATGCTTGCCGGTATCGCCATTGGTGAAACGCCAGTGGCGCCCAGCGTGGTCGTGCAGGTCCTGGCCAACCACCTGTGGGACGCCGGTTACCCAGTCGACCCGATCGACGCGGGCATCGTCTGGAACTATCGCCTGACCCGCACCCTGGTGGCTGCCGCATGCGGCGCCGGGCTGGCGACCTGCGGGGTGATCCTGCAGGCGCTGCTGCGCAATCCGCTGGCCGAGCCGTATCTGCTTGGGTTGTCGGCGGGCGCCTCGACGGGTGCGGTCGCGGTAGCCCTGCTCGGGCTTGGTGGCGCTGCGCTGTCGATGTCGGGCGGCGCGTTCATTGGTGCACTGGCAGCGTTCGGCCTGGTCCTGTTGCTGTCGCGGGCCAGCGGTGCTGGCGGCGGCAATGCCCAGGTGATTCTGGCCGGGATCGCTGGCTCGCAGTTGTTCAGCGCGCTTACGGCATTCTTGATCACCAAGTCGGCGACTGCCGAACAGGCGCGCGGCATTCTGTTCTGGCTGCTGGGTAACCTCAGCGGCGTGCGTTGGCCGTCGGTGTGGCTGGCGGTGCCGGTGGCGCTGCTGGGTTTGGCGGTATGCCTGTGGCATCGGCGCACCCTCGACGCCTTTACCTTCGGCGCCGACTCGGCGGCCTCGCTGGGTATTCCGGTGCGCCGCAGCCAACTGCTGCTGATCAGCTGCGCGGCGCTGGTTACGGCAGTGATGGTATCGATTGTCGGCGCCATCGGCTTTGTCGGCCTGGTCATTCCGCACGCACTGCGCCTGCTGCTCGGCACCGGGCACAGCCGCCTGCTGCCGGCCAGTGCCCTGGGTGGTGCGCTGTTCCTGATCAGCGCCGATATCCTTTCGCGGACCTTGATTCCTGGGCAGGTGATTCCGGTCGGCGTGGTCACTGCGCTGATTGGCGCGCCGCTGTTCGCCTTGATTCTGGTAAGCCGCCGGGGGCGCGCATGACCAACCTCAACACCGTGAATCTCGCGCCGCTCAGTTGCCGAGGCCTTGGCCTGCGTCTGGGTGGCAACGATGTGCTCGAAGCGGTCGAGCTTGAGGTGATCGCCGGGGAAACCCTCGGCGTGGTTGGCCCAAATGGCTCCGGCAAATCGACCCTGCTCAAACTGCTTGCCGGCCTGCTCAAACCGAGCAGTGGTGAAGTGCAACTGCTCGGCCAGCCACTGGCGCGCATGCCCCGGCGGCAGATCGCCCAGGCTTTGGCTCTGGTCGAGCAGCAAGCCGACACCAGCGATGCCATCAGCGTGTATGACGCCGTGGCCCTGGGCCGCACACCATGGCTGTCGGCGCTGGCGCCGTACTCCCCCGAGGATCGGCGCATCGTCGAGCAGGCCCTTACCGATCTTGACGCCCTGCACTTGCGCCAGCGTCTCTGGCACAGCCTGTCCGGCGGCGAGCGGCAGCGCGTGCACATCGCCCGAGCGCTGGCCCAGCGGCCAGGCGTATTGCTGCTCGATGAGCCAACCAACCACCTCGATATCCAGCACCAACTGAGCCTGCTGCAACAGGTCCAGGCACTGCCGGTGACGACCTTGGTGGCTTTACATGATTTGAACCAGGCGTTGACCTGCGACCGCCTCGCGGTGCTCGATCAAGGCCGCTTGGTAGCCCTCGGCAAGCCGCATGACGTGCTGACCCCAGAGCGCCTGCTGCGCACCTTCGGCGTGCACGCTCACTACCTCACCGATCCTTATGACGGCGCCCGCATACTGCGTTTTCGCGCCCCTTGAACACGGATGTTCCCACTATGTTTTCGCGCCCTCTCGCCTTGCTGCTGTGCAGCGCCCTACTCGCCCCGCCGGCTCACGCCGAAATCCATGAAGTAAAGATGCTCAACCGCGGCAGCGACGGCGCCATGGTCTATGAACCGGACCACCTGCACATCGCTCCCGGCGACAGCGTGCGCTTTGTGCCGAGCATGAGCGGGCACAATGCCGCGACCCTGGCCGAGCTGCTGCCAGCCGGCGCCGAAGCCTTCAAGAGCAAGCTCAATCAGCCCCACGAGCAGCAGTTCAGCGTACCGGGGTTGTATGCAATTCAGTGCATTCCGCACCTGGCGATGGGCATGGTCATGTTGATCCAGGTTGGCGAACCGGCGGTCAATATGCCGGCCCTGCCGGCGACCTTGCCAGCCCGGGCCAAGGCCCGCCTGCAAGTACAGCTGGAGAAACTGGGAACAGGTCAGTGAGCCATTTCAAGCGCGCTGCTGCTCTGCTCCCGCTGATCACTTTCTCCCCTCTGGCAGCCGCCGAGTCTGCCCAGGCAAAGGCCAACGGGCTGATTGAAGACAGCAGCTGGAGCCTGCTCAACCGCAGCGTATTCGACCAGCGCGATTATCGTCACGGCGCCAGCAATAGCGGCGCGCGCAACGCCTACAAACCGCGTAGCGAGCGTAGCGGCAAAGCCGAAGAGTGGGGCTATGGCCTGATGGGCACCTTGCAGTCAGGTTTCACCCAGGGCCTGATCGGGGTTGGCGTCGATGCCCACGCTTACCTCGGCGTGCAACTCGACAGCGGCGGCGGCCGTGCGGGCAAGGCGCGCTTGCTCAGCGTGGACAATCAAGGCCACCCGAAAACCGAGTACAGCCGCGCTGGCGCCGCACTTAAACTGCGAATGGCCGACACGGTGCTGAGCTACGGTGAACAACGGGTAAAAACGCCGGTATTCAACGCCTCCGACAGCCGCCTGCTGCCAGAGACTGCAACCGGCTGGTTGTTGACCAGCAACGAAGTTGACACCTTGAAACTGGTTGCCGGGCACTTCACCGAGAGCGCCGACCGTAACGCCAGCAGCCACAACCAAGGCCTGGTGGTGAACTACTCGAATGCCCTCAAGGGCGACAGCTTCGACCTCGCCGGCATGGTCTGGAACCCGAGCGATGCCGTCAGCGTCAGCTTGTACACCTCGCTCTATGAAGACACCTGGAACCAGCACTACCTGGGCAGCACCCTCAGCCACGCGCTGAGCGACCAACGCAGCGTCAGCCTCGACCTCAACCTGTACCGCACCCGCGACACCGGCAAGGCCTTGTCCGGGCAGATCGACAACACCACCTGGAGCCTGGTCTCGCGCTACAACCACGGGCCACACGGTTTCAGTCTCGGCTGGCAGCAAGTGCGCGGCGACACCCCGTTCGACTACGTCAGCCGCGGCGCCATTTTCATCAGCAACGCGGTGCAGCTGTCCGACTTCAACGCCCCCAACGAGAAGTCCTGGCAGGCGCGCTACGACCTGGACATGGGCGCCTACGGCGTGCCTGGGTTGAACCTGACGGCGCTGTATGTACGCGGTTTCGATATCGACGGCATTCGTGTCGATCCACGCGGCGGTTATGCCTATCTCGGTTATGGCCGTGGCGGCAAACATTGGGAACGCGACCTTGAAGCGCGCTATGTAGTACAGAGCGGCAAGGCCAAAGGCACGGTGTTCTCTCTGCGGCATGACCTGCATCGTGGGAACACGGCGCAAGCTGAGCTGGATGCGGATCAGATTCGGGTAGCGGTGGAGTATCCGCTTACGGGTGGGTTTTGAGGCAGGCAGAGCGAAGCTGATCAGAACGAGAAACTCTGACTGCGTCTGCGCTTATCTACCTCAGTCGGTTCGCCAAACGGTCCCGGCAACCTGCCGACGGCGACGCCTTAGCTCAACCCCCACAGTGCCTTCTCACCCACTACACCAGCAGCAACTGCATATGCGTCGTTTGCCATACAGGGTCCTGTTCAATATCGGTGACGACAAACCCTTGCCGCTCCCAGAAGCGAATCGCTCCTGGCAGAAACGGATGCGTATGCAGATACAAACATTCGATTCCAGCAGCCTTGGCCCGCAACCGCAGCTCTGCAAACAGCGCTGCAGCCAGACCACAGCGGCGGTACTCGGGCAAAACGAACAGCCGCACCACTTCCACCACAGTGAAGTCGTGATAATTCAGCTGGCTGAAGCGGTGGTCGTAAGGCAGGTAGCCGATGGCTGCGACCAGCCGGCCGTTGTCGCGCGCGGTCAAGAAACAGCCGCCACCTTGCAGGTAGGTATCGCTGAACCGGGCAAGGTCAGCCGGCAGCGGTGCGTCAGCCAGCAGCGGAAACAACTCCCGCCGCGAGTCGTTGACGAACGCGACCACCTCGTCGATGGCATCGGCGGCTACCGAAGTGATGATCCAGTCTGTCATTGCGCTCAGGCCTTGAAGCGAGGTGAAAGCCAACTTCTACCCGATCGCCAGCCCGTGCGCAATTGCACGGGAGTGCTCAAGCTGACTGGCGAAACGGCAGGCGCTGCGGATCAGTCCGCAACGTCGCGGCAAAACTGTTCTTGAGGGGGTATTCAGATGCAGCTGGGCAGCCGCTGTCAAAAACGATGTGTTTACTTTCCGGACATCTGTGCAGGCCGTTTCCCACGCAGCGCAACTGCCACGCAGGCCCTGGAAAAACGGTAAACTTGCCACCCCACTGTGCCCAAGGGCTGCTCGATGAATCGCTTGCTCAACCTGCTGCTGCCCGTGCTCTTGCTCGGTGCCCTCGCTGCCTGCGACCAGCAGCCCAGCCGCGAACAACAGATCCTCGCCAAGCTGCCCTTGCAAGCCGCCTACGAGCACAACATCGGCAGGATGGCCTCACTGCTGGCCATGACCCACCCGCAGGTCCCCGAAGAGCAGATCAAGCAGGTACTGCGCAAGCACCTCACCGTCGAGGACCAGCGCAACGACCTGTTCAAGCTGTACAGCACAGCCAACTTCAGCGATGCCGAATTCGAGACCATCGTCGAGGCAACGCAAAACCCCGAGAAAGCCAAGGCACTCGGCGACACCGAGCAGGGCAAACGCCTCAGCGAGAAGCTCACCGGTCTGATGCGCGCCAGCGCCCAGGACAAAGCGGTACAGGCCCTCGCCGCGCAACGTATGCAGCAGGTCGAGGACGATCTGCAAGCACTGCCTTGAACAGCCCGGTTTAGCTGTAGCTGTAATCACGCGAAACGCATAAGGTATTTCGCAGTAACCCGTCAGTGAGGTCAGGATTGCCACACGCCAAGAAAGGACTGCGCCTGGATCTGCGCACACTCATCCTCGTACTCTCGGCGCTGACTGCAGTGACCATGCTGCTGACCAGCTATTTCGCCAGTTACCGGGTACAACGCCAACTGCTGATCGACCACTCACTGGAAGCCAACCGGGTCTACGCGGCAAAACTTGCAGCAATCACCGATACGTTTCTGGGCAACGCGCTGCAGCAACTGGGCTTCAGTGCCGGGGTGCAGGCGCACAACCTGAACGATGCGCCCTCGCTGCTGGCCGAGACCGAGCGGGTGCTGCAGCAGAGCATCGCCTTCAACTCGACCTTTCTGGTCGACGCGCAGGGGTTTCTGCGCGCCGTTTCGCCCGCGCCACTGCGCCACCTGATCGGCACCCATGTGCAGACGCCAGGCTCGCAAGAGGCCCTGCGCGAACGCCGCCCGCTGGTATCAACACCTTTTCTGTCGGCAGCCAATAACCTGGTGGTGGTGCTGTCACAGCCGATCTTCGATGGGCAAGGCAAATACCTGGGCTATGTCGGCGGCAGCGTGTACCTGCGTGAACGCAACTTCCTCAACAGCATGCTCGGCGAGCACTACTACAAGGATGGCTCGTACCTGTACGTGGTCGACCGTAACCGGCGCCTGCTCTATCACCCAGACCCGGAGCGGGTCGGGACAGTGGTCGAGGGTAATTCCCTGATCGATCAGCTCCCCGCCCTGTCTGAGGGCACCCGGCAGATCCACAACAGTGCCGGCGTGGAGATGCTCGCCGGTTTTGCCACAGTGCCAAGCACGGGCTGGGGCGTTATCGCGCAGCAGCCGCTGAGCCAGACAGTAGCGCCAATGCGTCAGCTGATTCTGAATGTGGTGCTGCTGTCGGCGCCGTTGGCGTTGCTTGGTTTTCTCGCCCTGTGGTGGTTTGCCCTGGCCATCACCCGGCCGCTGTGGCAACTGGCGGCGGGCGCGCTGGCGCTGGACCGCCCTGGTACGGCCGAACATCTGCACAAGGTGCGTGCCTGGTACTTCGAAGCGGCCGAGTTGAAGCGCGCTTTGCTGTTTGGCCTCAATCTGCTGCAGGAGCGCATCGGCCGGCTCAACCGGGACGCGCAAACCGACCCCTTGACCGGGCTCGGTAACCGCCGCAGCCTTGAATACAACCTGTCGCTGCTCAAGGCCGAGGAGCGTAACTTCGCCGCTGTCGTGCTCGACATCGATCACTTCAAACGGATCAACGACACTTACGGCCATGCAGTGGGTGATCAGGCCCTGCGCCAGTTGGCCGAGCTGATGCGCAGCTGTTGCCGTGAAGTCGACGTGCTCTGCCGCACCGGTGGCGAGGAGTTCATCATGATCCTGCCTGGCGCCAGCCTGGAGATCGCCATCGTGGTTGCCCAGCGGTTGCGCATTTGCGTGCAGGACACACCGCTCGCTGCGGTCGGTGCGATCACCGTGTCGCTGGGCGTAGCCCATTGGCAGGCCAACTCTGGCAGCCTGCCGGCCGAGGTGCTCAGCGAGGCCGACGCTGCGTTGTATGTGGCCAAGCAGAACGGGCGCAATCAGGTCCAGGTCGCGCACAGTGGCGAGGCGGCGCACAGCTGAACTGAGCGTTTGCCGCGGCGCTGATGTCCAAGCTGCAGCCCCATCGACCCGGAGATGACCATGCCCCGTCTGGGCTTTGCCTGTATGTACCGCCACCCGCATCGCAGCCTGTCGATCAAGGAACTGGAGGCCATCGAAAAGGCCTTCAACCCGCGCACCACAACCTTGCGCTGGCTCAACAGCGCCAGCGTCGAAGCCGCTGCGGCAAAGCTGCTGGAGCTGGTCGAGCACAATCTCGATGCCCAGTTGCGCCTGCTGGCGTACGTGGCGGAGCTGCCGCCAACCCTGCGCATGGTGCGCTTGAGCAGCGACCTGCTGCCGCTCTACAGCCACCCGCAAGTGGCGGAGTTCTACCGTAACCCGAACGTTCAGGCTGACCTGCAGACACGCCTCGGCGCGATTGGCGCGTTTGCCCGCAGCGCGGATATTCGCCTGTCGTTTCATCCCGGCCAGTACTGCGTACTCGGCTCGGACCGCCCCGACGTAGTCGAGAACAGCCTGGCCGAGTTCGAGTACCACGCCGACATGATCCGCATGATGGGCTACGGCCAGCGCTTTCAGGACTTCAAGTGCAACGTGCACATTGCCGGGCGTCTGGGTGCCGCTGGCGTGCGTGCCGTCTGGCCGCGGCTGTCGCAGGAGGCGCGCAATGTCATCACCTTCGAGAACGATGAAAAGACCTACGGCGTCGACGATTGCTTGGGCCTGGCCGACCTTGCGCCGGTGGTGCTGGATATCCATCACTGCTGGATTCACGAGAACGACTACATCGCCCATGACGACCCACGGCTGGCGCCGATCATCGCCAGCTGGCGCGGCGTGCGCCCGGTGATGCACTACTCGCAGCCGCCCGAGCGTCTGCAGGAACTGGGCTTTACCGCGCAGCAGAAGCTGGAGATTCCAGCCTTGCTGGAGCAGGTCAACAAGCGTGATCTGTACCAGCACAGCGAGCGCATGTGGAACGACTGGACCAACCGTTACGCGCTGGGCTTCATGGGCGACTTCGACATCATGTTCGAGGCCAAGCACAAGAACCTCGCCACCCTCGACTTCTATCAGCGCTACGTTGATGGCGCTGCCGCCGGCATTTGATTGGAACACCGTCCGTCAGTCCCGGGGCACCCTCATCGACGAGGCAAGGCCCAATGCATGTACTCACATGAACGGGAGATACACCATGAAGCGGATGCATGCACTTTGTCTCGCAGTCTGCCTGGGCGCCACCGCGCCACTGGCCATGGCCGCGACCAACATGAATGACAACGACGCGCCAAGCACCCAGACCGGCGGCGCTACCGGCGTTGGCCCGGGCACCATGAACAGCGACGGCACGGGCACCGGCACCATGCAGCGTGACGGCACTGGCAGTGGCACCATGAACGGCAGCGGTACCGGTGGCAGCGGCATGGGCGGCAGCACCACTGACAGCGATGACAACCAAGGCGGCACCGGCGGCAGTGGCATGGGCGGCTCAGGCAGCGGCACTGGCTCGGGCAGTTCCGGTAGCGGCAGCTCCGGCGGTGCAGGCGGCGGTGGCGGCGGCTAATTCACTGGTCGTTGCACGTTAAACGCCGGCATGTTCGAGTTGCGATTCGTGCGTGCCGGCTTCGTTCAGGATGCGGGTTTCAAGCACCGGGCAAAATGTAACAACCCTTGTCTTAATACTGTCATGTTTACTTCATAGGATTGTCTCTGAACTGCCATCTATGGCCCCACGGCTTATTTCAGGGATGAACCGCAGCATGCGTCGAGTCGTATTCAATCAAAAAGGTGGCGTGGGCAAATCGAGCATTGCCTGCAATCTCGCCGCCGCCAGTGCTGCAGAGGGTTACCGCACGCTGCTGGTCGATCTCGATCCCCAGGCCAATGCCACCTACTACCTGACCGGTTTGAGCAACGATCAGATCCCCCCGGCATTGCCGACTTCTTCAGGCAGACCCTCAGTACCAGCCCTGAAGGCAAGAAGAACCGTGTGGCCATCAGCGAGACACGCTACGCCAACCTGCATCTGGTCACTGCCAGCCCTGAGCTGGCCGATTTGCAGACCCGTCTGGAAAGCAAATTCAAGATCAACAAGCTGCGCAAGCTGCTGGTCGCGCTGTCGGAAGATTACGAGCGGATCTATATCGACACCCCGCCTGCGCTGAACTTCTATACCTTCAGCGCCCTGCTTGCCGCCGAACGCCTGCTGATTCCGTTCGACTGCGACAGCTTCTCGCGCCAGGCGCTGCTCAACGTCATGGCCGAAGTTGCAGAGCTGCGCCACGACCACAATGCCGAACTTACCGTCGAGGGCGTGGTGGTCAATCAGTACGCCGGGCGCACCGCACTGCACCAGACCCTGGTCGAGCAACTGCGCGGTGAAGGCCTGCCGATTCTGCCGGTGTACCTGAGCGCCTCGATCAAGATGCGCGAGTCGCACCAGGCGGCCGTGCCGCTGGTCCATCTGGCACCCACGCACAAATTGGCCCGCGAGTTCGTCGACCTGCTCGATGTATTGGAACGCGCCGCCTGACACCCAGGTGCGACAATCCACCACAGGCAGTCAGCACTCAGGCGATGCTGAGCTGATGGTAGATTCACCGCCATGAAAATCCCCCGCCAGAGCCGTGCGCTGACTGCCTGGGCGCTGTATGCCAGCGTCCTCTTCAGCCTATTGATCTGCGGTTTGCACCACGGCCAGATGAGCGGCCTGCAACTGTCCGGGCTCAACGGTGGCTTCTGTTCGCTGTCCAGCGAGCACGGGCCGGCGGTCGACCTTGGCGACTCCAGCGGTGATCAGCACATGGCGCAGCTGGACTGCCCGGTGTGCTCATCGTTTGTTCAAGCGGTGGCACCGAGCAGCACCGGCTGGTGGTTCGAGCGCCAACGCGGCAGCGCGCCGTCGCCGATGGTCCAGCGCAGCTGGGCCCAACCGCCGCCACGCTATGTGCGCCCTGCCCTCAACCCACGCGCCTCCCCTGCCATCCACGCAGCGCCAGCAACCTTCGTCTGAGCCGCCCGGGCCACTTGCCCGCAGGTGTGTGCTCAGCCATGACTTTTGCGTGGAAACCACAACAACATGATCCGCCAGACTTCCCTGGTGCTCCTGGCGAGCACCTGCAGTATTGCCTGGGCCGACCACTCGGCCATCGAACTCACCGCCACCAGCATCGACGCCAGCCGCGCAGCGCCCTCGGGCGTGCAACTGGACGAGCCGATCCGTACCGGCTCCAAGCTCGGCCTGACCGCGCGGCAAACGCCCGCCTCGGTCAGTGTTTCCGACCGCAGCGTGATCGAACAACGCGGGGCCAAGGACACCCAGGACGTGATCAACGCCATGACCGGCGTAAACGCCTCGGCCAACCCCGGCTACGGCGGCTTTGTCAGCTACCGCGGCTTCACCCAGAACCAGGTCACCCAGCTCTTCAACGGCATCAACCTCGGCTATAGCAGCGCTACTCGCCCGGTGGACGCCTGGGTCATTGATCGCGTCGAACTGATCGGTGGGCCGTCGTCGTTCCTGCATGGTGCCGGTGCAGTCGGCGGCTCGATCAACTACATCAGCAAGCTGGCCAGCCGCGATCAGCAGACCATCGATGGCCGCCTGCGCTATGGCAGCTTCGACGATTCGGAAATCGCCTTCGGTATCAATCAGGCGCTGGCCAGCAACCCGGCCGAGGCCCACCACTTCGTGCGCCTGGATTTCAGCCGCGGCCACAGCAACGGATACATCGACCGCAATGAGCGCGACACCGACAGCCTGGTGTTGTCCTTGCTCAGTGAGCTGACCCCCGACCTCACCCACACGCTGGCCATCGAGTACCAGCAGGACAAGGAAGTCAGCCCCTACTGGGGCGCGCCGATCCTGCCGGGGCGCAGCACCATGAAGATCGACAATAGCCGCCGCTTCGAGAACTACAACGTCGCCGACGGCCGCTATGAACAGCGCGTGCGCTGGCTGCGCTCGATGCTCGACTACCAGATCAGCGACGCCACCAGCGTGCACAACACCCTGTACCACTACGACGCCCAACGCGATTACCGCAACCTTGAGCGGTACAGCTACAACGCCGCGGGCAATGTGCAGCGCGGCAGCCCATACCTGCAGCGCCATGAGCAAACGGTACTGGGCGACCGTATCGAACTGCGCCACGCCAACAGCCTGCTTGGCCTGTCGAGCCAGTGGGCGATGGGCGTGGATTACTCGCGCATGCGCCAGGACCTCTACCCCACTGCGGGCAGCTGGAGCGACGTGGTCGACCCAGACCATTTCGACCCTGGCAGTTTCGGTGACATCCCGGGGGTCAATACCGGCCTGACCCGCCAGCGCCATCACCAGATCGACAATCGCGCAGTGTTCGCTGAAAACCGCCTGCAGTTGACCGAGCGCCTGGCCTTGCTCACAGGCCTGCGCTACGACTACCTGGAAATGCAGGTGGACAACTACGGCACGGTTTCGCCCACCAGCCCAGCCTACTTTGAACGCCGTTGGGAACCGCTCAGCGGGCGGGTCGGCTTGACCTATGAACTGACACCTAGCGCCAACGTGTACCTGCAGTACAGCACCGCTGCCGACCTGCCGGCCGGGTCGTTGGCCGCCGCCACCTATTCCAACGTCGGCCTGTTCGATCTGTCCAAGGGCGAGCAGTGGGAAGCCGGCAGCAAGTTCGACTTTCTCGAAGGTCGCGGCGCGGCAACCGTTGCGCTGTATCAGATCGTGCGCAAGGACTTTGCCGTGCGCGATTCGAGCAACCCCAACCTGACGGTGCAAGCCGGTCAGCAGACCTCACGCGGGATCGAACTGGCTGGGCGTTTTCAAGTCACACCAACGCTGCTGGCCGAAGCCAACTATGCCTATGTCGATGCGCAGTACGATGAGTTCAACGAGGCCGCCAATGGCGTCTCGGTATCGCGTAAAGGCAACGCGCCGGTCAACGTGCCGGCCAATGTCGGCAATCTGTGGCTGACCTACAGCTTCGATACGGTTTGGTCGATGGGCGTTGACGGACGTTATGTCGGCTCGGTCTACGCCGACAACGCCAACACGTTGAAGGCACCGGCCTATACCCTGTTCGGTGCATTCGCGCGCTATAAGGTCGACCGCAACACCGCACTGACCGCACGGGTGCGCAACCTCACCGACGAGGTCTACGCCAAGCAGGCATACGGCCTGCAGTACTACATGGGCGCGCCGCGTACGCTCGAGTTGGCCATGGACGTGCGTTTCTGATGGTGCCTCAACGTCGTGCCGAGACCAGCAACATCATTGGCCGTTCAAGCTCTTCAGCCAGCGCCGGCCAGGCCTCGATCTGCTCTGGGCTCGGTGCAAACTCCTCGATCCGGGCAACCTGGAAACCCGCCTCGATCAAGCTGTTGAGTGTGCTGGCCAGGGTGCGGTGATACTTCAACACATCTTTGGCAAACCAGTCACTGCGCCGCTCGCCTTCAACTGCGTAGCGGCTCACCGGCCAACTCAGGCTGCCGTTCTCGGCGTGCTGCCAGTGCGCGCCGGCAGCGGCCATGTAGATCGGGTGTTCACAACTGAACACCAACTGGCCGCCCGGTACCAGTGCCTGGTACAGCGTTGCGATCAGGCGTGGCAAGTCTTCGATGTAGTGGAAGGTGAGCGCACTGTAGGCCAGATCGAACGCTGCTGCTGGCAGCGTGAGGCTCTCCAGATCAGCGATGCGGTACTCGATCGCCGGATCATGGGTATCGTGCCGGGCACGCGCGAGCATGTTCTGCGACAGGTCCAGCCCTAGCACCGAGGCCGCGCCTTGCTCGCGCATCCAGCGCGACGCCCAACCAAAGCCGCAACCCAGATCGACCACACGTTTGCCGGCGAGTACAGGCAACATGGCGCGCAAGCTGGGCCACTCGGGAGCGCCAGCGAGCCCCTGAGTCTGACGTGGCAACTGGCTGTAACCGGCGAAAAATGCAGGGGTGTCGTAGATATTCTGGGCCATGACAGGGTCCGTGAGTGGCACAAGCACGAACTCTAACCTGAGATCGCAGAGCACGGCCACTAGCTGCTCAGTTGGTCGGGCAGCTCAGGACGCTTGCGCCACCGCACCAATGAAGTTGGCCAGTTCAGCGGTTTGCGGCGCGGCGAACACCTCCCGCGGATTGCCCACTTCATGCACCTTGCCCTGGTGCATGAACACCAGCTTGTCGCCCACTTCCCGGGCAAAGCGCATCTCGTGAGTGACCATGATCAGGGTCATGCCCTCCTTGGCCAGCTGGCGTACCACCCCCAGCACCTCGGTCACCAGTTCCGGGTCCAATGCCGAAGTGATCTCGTCACACAGCAGCACTTTCGGCGACATCGCCAGCGCACGGGCGATGGCCACCCGCTGTTGCTGGCCGCCGGAGAGTTGATCCGGGTAGGCGTTGAATTTCTCGCCCAGGCCGACCCGCGCCAGCATCTGCTCAGCCAGTTGCCGCGCTTCGCCCTTGCTGGTCTTCTTCACCACCTGCGGCGCCAGCATCACGTTCTCGCCGACGCTCAGGTGCGGGAACAGGTTGAACTGCTGAAACACCATGCCCACCTTCTGGCGCAGGCTGCGCAGGTCGGCGCGGGCAGCGTCGAGGTACTCGCCGTCGACTTCGATGACGCCGTCACTGATCGACTCCAGGCCGTTGAGGGTGCGCAACAAGGTGCTCTTGCCCGAACCGCTGCGGCCAATGATCGCGACCACTTCGCCCTCTTCGATGCTCAGGTCAACGCCCTTGAGCACGTGGTTGTCGCCGTAATACTTGTGCAGCGCAGACACTCTAAGCAGGGGCATGCAGCCTCCTTTCCAGATAACGGGCGCTCAATGAGAGCGGGTAGCAGAGGATGAAGTAGCCCACGGCGACCAGGCCGTAGGTCAGGAACGGCTCAAAGGTGGCGTTGGCGAGCATGCCGCCGGTCTTGGTCAGTTCGGTGAAGCCGATGATCGACGTGACCGCCGTACCCTTGACCACCTGCACCGAGAAGCCCACCGTCGGCGCGATGGCGATGCGCATGGCCTGCGGCAGGATCACATAGCGCAGTTGTTCGAGCCGGCTCAGCGCCAGGCTGCCGGAGGCTTCCCACTGGCCACGGCCGATCGACTCGACACAACCGCGCCAGATCTCGGCAAGGAACGCGCTGGTAAACAGCGTCAGGGCAATTGCTGCTGCCATCCACGCCGAAACGTCGATGCCGAACAGCGCGATGCCGAAGAACACCATGAACAGCTGCATCAGCAATGGCGTGCCCTGGAACAACTCGATATAGCCCCGGGCCAGGCCGCGCAGATAAGGGTTTTCCGAGATCCGTGCGAGCAGCAACAGCAAGCCGGCAACGCCGCCGCAGACAAACGCCACCAGCGACAGCAACAAGGTCCATTGCAAGCCGGTCAGCAGGTTGCGGACGATATCCCACAAGGTGAAGTCCATCAGCGTCTCCCCATCAGCCAGCGCTGGCCGAGCCAGGCCAGCAACTGCCGCACGCCGATGGCCATGAGCAGGTACAGCAGGGTGGTCAGCAAGTAAGTCTCGAACGCGCGGAAATTACGCGATTGAATGAAGTTGGCCGCGAACGACAACTCCTCGGTGGCGATCTGCGAACACACCGCCGAACCGAGCATGACGATCACGATCTGGCTGCTCAGCGCCGGCCAGACCTTGGCCAGTGCCGGCTGCAGAATCACATGTCGAAACGCCTCGAAGCGGCTCATGGCCAACGCTGCAGCCGCTTCCAGCTGGCCCTTGGGGATGGCCATGATGCCGGCGCGGATGATCTCGGTGGAGTACGCGCCGAGGTTGATTACCATCGCCAGCACTGCCGCTTCCCATTCACTCAGCCGCACGCCAAGCGCCGGCAAGCCAAAGAAGATGAAAAACAGCTGGACCAGGAACGGCGTGTTGCGGATCAGCTCCACATACACCCCGAACACCGCGGAAAACGGCTGCAGACGCCAGGCCCGGACCACCGCGCCGAGCACGCCGATGGCCAGCCCCAGCACGGTGCCGACCACCGTCAGTTGCAGGGTGAACAGCGCGCCCTTGAGGAGCAGGTCAGCCTGGGCCAGCACCGGGGCGAAATCAAATTGATAGGCCATCGAACAGCAACTCCAGGCGCGGCTTAAAGGTCAGCCGGAAGCGGCTGCTTCAGCCATTTTTCCGCATTGCGATTGAGGCTGCCGTCAGCCTTGGCTGCCTCCAGCGTGGCGTTGACCTTGTCCAGCAGTGCCGGCTCCTGCTTGGCCAGGCCGACATACACCGGCGAGTCCTTGAGCTTGACCTTGAGTACCGGCACCTTGGCCGGGTTCTTCTCGGCGATCACTGCCATGACCACGCTGCCACTGGCGATCAGCTCGACCTGCCCAGCCAGGTAGGCGGCGATGGTCGAGTTGTTGTCTTCAAAGCGCTTGATGGTTGCGCCCTTGGGGGCCACTGCCGACAGCTCCATGTCTTCGATCGAGCCGCGGGTGACGCTGATGGTCTTGCCAGCAATGGCATCGATGCTGTCGATCTTGGTCTCGGCCGGGCCGAACACAGCCAGGTAGAACGGTGCGTAGGGTTTCGAGAAGTCGATCACCGCCGCCCGCTCCGGATTTTTGCCCAGGCTTGAGATCACCAGGTCAACCTTGCCGGTGGTGAGGAACGGGATACGGTTGGTGCTGTTGACCGGCGTCAGCGCCAGCTTGACCCCAAGCTTGTCGGCCAGCAGCTGCGCGGTGTCGATGTCCAGGCCGCGCGGTTTGAGGTCAGGGCCGACCGAACCGAATGGCGGGAAGTCTTGCGGCACAGCGACTTTCAATACACCACGGGCGGTGATGTCGGCCAGCGCATCGGCTTGGGCCTGAACTGCGCCAAGGGCACCGCCGCAGAACACGGTAGCCAGAAACAGGGTACGGAACTTGGTCATGCACGAGCCTCGCAGGGTCAGAGTGGGCAACTGGACAGGCAGTTACACAGGACAAGTGCACGGGCCATGCCAGAAAGCTCGCGAAACCCCGTAAAAGCAGGCCAGCCCGTCTGCGCCACGGTCTTACTGGTCTGAACAGTTGCCTGCTGACTGAGGTAAGCACGCCGCGCTGCGCCCTGCATTTGTGCAAACCCCGTTCACCCTGCGCCAGCACGGAGCAAGGCTTGCCAGCGCCGCGCATTGCCCGTAAAAGGGTCGAACCCTGCCCTCTGACCGGTCTGAACTGCATGCTCGATACCCTCCCCCGCGCCGTCCCGGAAATCGCCTTGCAGGCAATCCGCAAACTGATCGATGACGGTGGTTATCTGCCCGGTGATGCCCTGCCCTCGCAGCGCGACCTGGCCGAGCAGCTGGGGGTCAGCCGGGCCTCGTTGCGCGAAGCATTATCGACCCTCAGCGCGTTGGGCCTGGTCAGCGTACAGCCCGGCAAGGGCGTGTTCGTGCTGGCCCCGGTGCCGGCCACCCCGGTGGGCTTCAGTTGGCCGTACGCCGAGCAGGTGTCTGCCGCCGACACCTTCCAACTGCGCTATGCACTGGAAGGCTTTGCCGCCGGGCAGGCGGCGCTGAACCTGACGGCCGACGATCTCGACCGGCTTGCCGCCAATGTCGAGGCCATGCGCCAGGAGTTGCGTGCGGGTAACTTCGAAGCGGCAGCGCGGCTGGACTTTGCCTTCCACCAGGCGCTGCTGCAGGCCGCCGGCAACCGCGCCATGCTGCACGTGATCACCGCCAGCCAGGACATCTTTCTGGAAAGCCAGAAGCTGCCGTTCATACGTCCGGAGCGGGCCATGGAAACCTGGCAGGAGCACAGCAAGATCCTCCGCGCCCTGGCCCGACGCTCGCAACTGGGCGCGCAGCGTGCCATGCAGGAGCATATCCGCAACGCGGCTTCGCGTACCGGCGTGGTGTTCCCGGTCTAAGCCGGCGCAACCGCTTGCCTGCTGGTTGAAACAGATAGCTCAGTGTCGCCCCCGAATATGCGCGCGGCGCAACCTGCCGATCTACTGATAGCCATAACAACGATGCTGCGGCCCGACTGCGGCACTTTCAATCAGGCTGCCATGGCAAATCGGAGCGTCTCCGCATGTCCACTTCCCATGAGGTATCACCGGCCACCTTGCGCCGGGTCATCGCGGCCTCGGCCGTTGGCAATTTCGTCGAGTGGTTCGACTTCGCCGTCTACGGCTTCCTTGCCACACTGATCGCCAGCCAGTTCTTCGCCAGCTCCGATCCCGGCGCCGGCCTGCTGAAAACCTTTGCCGTATTCGCCGTGGCCTTTGCCTTGCGGCCATTGGGCGGCATCGTGTTTGGTGCTTTGGGAGATCGGCTCGGGCGCAAACGCGTGTTGTCGATGACCATTCTGCTGATGGCGGGCTCGACCACCCTCATCGGCCTGCTGCCCACCTACGCCAGCATCGGTATCGCCGCGCCGCTGTTGCTGACCCTGGCGCGCTGCCTGCAAGGCTTTTCCGCTGGTGGCGAGTACGCCGGTGCATGCGCTTATCTGATGGAACACGCACCGCAAAACAGACGCGCGTTCTATGGCAGCTTCGTGCCGGTGTCGACCTTCTCGGCGTTTGCCTGCGCAGCAGTGATCGCCTACGCCCTCGAGGCAAACCTGAGCAGTGACGCGATGAACAGCTGGGGCTGGCGGGTGCCGTTTCTGATCGCGGCGCCATTGGGCCTGGTCGGTCTGTACCTGCGCTGGCGCATGGAGGAAACCCCAGCGTTCCGCGCGGCCATCGCCGAAGGCAAGGTGCACAGCCATTCGCGGCTCAAGCAGACCCTGCGCAATCACGGCCGGGCGATCCGCAACCTCGGCGCGTTCATTTCGCTGACGGCGCTGTCGTTCTATATGTTCACCACCTACTTTGCCACCTACCTGCAACTGGTCGGCAACCTGACCCGCGCGCAGTCATTGCTGGTGACCACTGTGGCACTGCTGTTCGCCGCTGCCGGCTGCCCACTGGCCGGGTTGCTTTCGGACCGCATTGGCCGACGCAAGACCATTGGTTTTACCTGCCTGTGGGTGATGGTTGCGGTGTTCCCGGCCTACTGGCTGGCGAGCTCGGGGTCGATGTCCGGCGCCTTGCTCGGTGTGATCCTGCTGGCGGTCGGTGCGCTGATGAGTGGCGTAGTCACTGCCGCGCTGCTGTCGGAAAGCTTCCCTACCCGCACCCGCTACACCGCTTCGGCGATCACCTACAACGTTGCCTACACGCTGTTCGGCGGCACCGCGCCGCTGGTTGCGACCTGGCTGATTGGCCAGACCGGCAGCAGCCTGGCACCTGCGTTTTATCTGGTGGTGATCGCCTTGCTGGCGTTGATCGGTGGCCTGGCGCTGCCGGAGACTGCGCGGGTTTCACTGCATGACGAGGTGCCGACAGGGCAGCCTAATCCCGCTGTTTGAGCTATGTGTGCGGGGTCGTTGAGGCCCCGTGGCACAGTTAGTTGCGGTAGTCGCCACCGTGCACTGCCCAGAGGTAGGCCTTGTCTGCCTCAAGCCTCAGGTCACGCCACTCTTGCCACGTCACCAAGCCCAGGCGGTCCATTTCGTCAGCCTGATAGAGCAGCCGCTCGTGGTAGGTGTTGGGGCAGTCCATGCGCTGCTGGCGGTCCTCAAGCAGGTGATACCACCCCGACAGTGCCGAGATCCGCTGTTCATCCTGTGGCTGCAAGGAGGCATCGAAGACATTCATTGGCAGTTACCCGGCGCTGGTTTCCCGGTTGAGTCAGCCCAGCGCCGAGGGGTTCCTGCGAACTTGCCCATGGCCTGCTCAGCGGTTAGAGGCTGCGGGTAATGCCGCCATCGACGCGGATGTTCTGCCCAGTAATGTAGGCGGCGCCTTCACTGGCCAGAAATGCCACGGTGGCGGCGATTTCTTCGCTGGTGCCATAGCGCTTGAGCGGTACGCTGTCGCGGCGTTGCTCGGTGCTGGGCAAGCTGTCGATCCAGCCGGGCAGGACGTTGTTGATGCGCACGTTATCGCCGGCAAATTCGTCGGCAAAAATCTTGGTGAACGCGGCCAGCCCTGCGCGGAATACCGCTGAAGTCGGGAACAGGGAGCTAGGTTCAAAAGCCCAGGCGGTAGAAATATTGATGATCACTCCACCTTGCTGGCGCTGCATGATCGGGGTAACCAGGCGACTGGGACGGATTACATTGAGCAGGTACGTGTCCATGCCAAGCTGCCAGTCCTGATCGCTCAGCTCCAGAATCGGCGCCCGTGGGCCGTGGCCTGCGCTGTTGACCAGCACATCGACGCGGCCCCATTTGGTCATGACCGCATCGACCAGTGCTTGCAGATCGGCAGGGGACTGATTGCTGCCGGTCAGGCCGATACCGCCTAGTTCAGCGGCAAGGGCCTCGCCTTTGCCGGAAGAGGACAGGATCGCGACGTGAAAGCCGTCGGCGGCGAGTCGGCGGGCGGCGGCGGCGCCCATGCCGCTGCCGCCGGCGGTGATGATGGCTACTTTGTCTGCTGACATGATTGCTCCTGAGTACACATTGATGACGCTAAAAAGGCTACACCCGAGAGCAGGCTCGTCAGCAGTCATGAATAATCACGAGAGCCAGTAGAAAAACTTCTGAGTAGATCCGGATTTGAAACTCACCCGCACGGCCATTGGCCGATGCGGTCCTACTCATCAAGGTGTTATTTCCAGCAGATCAGGGCCGTCTTCCATGCCACCACGCAGCACATCCCCAGAGCACGCCTTCACCGGCTTCGTCAGCGTGCGCGGCGCCCGCGAACACAACTTGCAGAACGTCGACGTCGACATCCCTCGCGACGCGCTGGTGGTGTTTACCGGTGTGTCCGGCTCAGGCAAATCCTCGCTGGCGTTTTCCACCGTGTATGCCGAAGCGCAGCGGCGTTATTTCGAATCAGTGGCGCCTTACGCACGGCGCCTGATCGATCAGGTCGGCGTACCCGATGTCGACGCCATTGAAGGCTTGCCGCCAGCGGTAGCCCTGCAGCAGCAACGCGGCAGCCCCAGTGCGCGCTCCTCGGTGGGCAGCGTGACCACCTTGTCGAGTTCGATCCGCATGCTCTACTCGCGCGCCGGCAGTTACCCCGACGGGCAACCAATGCTGTACGCCGAGGACTTCTCGCCGAATACGCCGCAGGGCGCTTGCCCGGAGTGCCATGGCCTGGGCCGCGTCTATGAAGTCACCGAGGCGAGCATGGTGCCCGATCCTTCTCTGACTATCCGCGAGCGTGCGGTGGCGGCCTGGCCGCTGGCCTGGGGCGGGCAGAATCAGCGCGATATCCTCGTCACCCTCGGCTACGACATCGACAAGCCATGGCGCGATCTACCGCAAGAACAGCGTGACTGGATCCTGTTCACCGAGGAAACCCCGACTGTGCCGGTGTACGCCGGGCTGACTCCCGAGCAGACCCGCACAGCGCTCAATCGCAAGCTGGAGCCGAGTTATCAAGGCACATTCAGTGGCGCCAAGCGCTATGTGCTGCACACCTTCATGCACTCGCAAAGCGCGCAGATGCGCAAGCGCGTCAGCCAGTACATGCGCCCAAGTGCATGCCCGCTGTGCGCCGGCAAACGCCTCAAGCGCGAAGCCCTGACCGTCACCTTCGCCGGCCTGGACATTGCCGAGCTGTCGCAGCTGCCGTTGCAGGACCTGGCCGTGGTATTGCGCACGGTGGCCAATCCCGACTACCTGACCAACGCAGAGCAAAGCGGCGCTACCCTCTCCCATCAGCAAACCCGCGAGGCCCGCCAGCAACGCGCAGCCAAGGGCGAGCCGGCGCACAGCGGCGGCCCGGACGTGCGCCACACGCCCAATCTGTCGCTGGAGAAACGCCTGGCCGCGCAACGCATTGCCGCCGAACTGCTGGAACGGATCAACACCTTGATCGACCTTGGCCTGGGTTATCTGGCACTCGAGCGCAGCACGCCCACGCTGTCGTCCGGCGAGCTGCAGCGGCTGCGCCTGGCCACTCAGCTCAACTCGCAACTGTTCGGCGTGATCTATGTGCTCGACGAACCCTCGGCCGGCTTGCACCCGGCCGATAGCGAGGCGCTGTACGCGGCCCTGCAACGGCTGAAAAGCAGCGGCAATTCAGTGTTTGTGGTCGAGCACGACCTGGACACCATGCGCCGCGCCGACTGGCTGATCGATGTGGGCCCAGCCGCCGGCGAGCACGGCGGGCAGATTCTCTACAGCGGCCCGCCAGCGGGCCTGGCCGAGATCGAGCAGTCGTGTACCCGCGCGTATCTGTTCGCCGAGGCCGGGCCGCAACATCAGCAACCAAGGCCCCCCCAGGGTTGGCTGACACTGGAGGGCGTAACCCGCAACAACCTGCAGGACCTCAGTGCGCAGTTCCCGCTGGGCTGCTTCACGGCGGTTACCGGGATCTCCGGCTCGGGCAAGTCCAGCCTGGTCAGCCAGGCGCTGCTGGAACTGGTCAGCGCTCACCTGGGCCAGCCGGAGCAAGCCACAGAGCCTGACGAACAGAGCCTGGAAGACGAGCCTGAGCAGGCCAGCAGCGGCCGCATAGTCGCCGGCCTGGAGGCGGTCAAGCGGCTGGTCAAGGTCGACCAGAGGCCGATCGGGCGTACCCCGCGCTCCAACCTGGCCACCTACACCGGGCTGTTCGATCACGTCCGCAAGCTGTTTGCCGCCACCGAACAGGCCAAGGCGCAGGGCTTCGACGCCGGACGTTTCTCTTTCAACGTTGCCAAGGGCCGTTGTGAAACCTGCGAAGGCGAAGGTTTTGTCAGCGTCGAGTTGCTGTTCATGCCCAGCGTCTACGCGCCCTGCCCGACCTGCCACGGCGCCCGCTACAACCCGGCAACGCTGGCAGTGACCTGGCAGGACATGAGCATTGCCGATGTGCTCGGCATGACCGTCGAACAAGCGCTGCAGGTGTTTGCCGAACAGCCGCCCGTGCGGCGCAGCTTGCAGGTGCTGGCCGATATTGGCCTCGGTTATCTGCGCCTTGGCCAACCGGCCACCGAGCTGTCCGGCGGCGAAGCGCAACGGATCAAGCTGGCCACCGAGCTGCAACGCAGCGCGCGCGGCGCCACCCTGTATGTGCTGGATGAGCCCACCAACGGCCTGCACCCGCAGGACGTCGACCGCCTGCTGCTGCAACTGAACCGGCTGGTCGACGGCGGGCACACGGTGGTGGTGGTCGAGCATGACATGCGTGTGGTGGCGCAAAGCGACTGGGTCATCGACATCGGCCCTGGCGCCGGCACTGCGGGTGGCCAGGTCGTCGCCAGCGGCGCGCCCGCCGAGGTCGCCCGCTGCAAGCACAGCCGGACGGCGCCATTTCTGCAAAGTGTACTGCGCTCAACTACCCAGTAGCGTTTGCAGTTCAAGGGCATCGCCCAAGGCTGCATCGCCTGCCGTGTTGTCAAAAATGCACCAGGTCGCCGAGCCGGACTCGGCGCGGGCCAGCAACTGCGGCCCCAGCGCCTGCAGCCAGGTGCTGGGGTAATCGCTGAAATAGGTACGCGGTGAGCCATGCAGGCGCCAGTACGCAAGGCCTGGCCAGCCACGCGGCTGCGCGTCCAGGGCAAAGCGCGCCGGGTCTGCGCCCACCAGTGCCACCTGCAACTGCTCCATCAGCGCTCCGGCCTCGGCCCAGCTGGGGTGGCGCGCTTCCAATGCCACAAGCCCTGGATACACCTCGCGCACATCAGCCATGAAACGCTCCATCAGCAGCGGCTCGAACGCCAAAGACGGCGGCAGTTGCACCAGCACGCAACCCAGCGCTGACCCGAGCGCCGTGCACTGTGCAAAGAACTCAGCCAAAGCTTGCGCGCAATCGACCAGACGCCGTTCATGGCTGATGGCACGCGGCAGCTTGACCGAGAAGCGAAACCCCGGCGGCACCGCACCTGCCCAGCGCGCATACGTGGCTGGGCGATGCGGTCGATAGAACGAACTGTTGATCTCTACCGCCGTGAGCTGGCGGGCGTAGCGCTGCAGATGGCTGCCCTCGCCTGCCAGCTGTGCAGCGTAAGTACGTGAGATGCTCCAGCCGGCACAACCCAGATAAATCATCAGCCCCTCCCTGCTTGACTTGCCCGTCAGCCAGTGGAGTTGCAGAACGGGGTCGAGGTTCAGCCGGCATCACCCGTTGTCAGCGGATTACCTCCAGGAAAAAGTTGCCGAATAAGCCAGCACTTCTATATTCACTTAACCCTGCCTCATGCGATGGCGACCATGGCCAGCACCGCCCAGCTGATCATTTGCGAGCACTGCGACTGCGTTTATCAGCAGGTTGTGCTCGGCAAACATCAAAAGTCCTTGTGTGTGCGCTGCGCCGGCGTGCTGGAGCGCTACAACGGCCTGACGGTGGAACAACGCCTGGCACTGACCATCACCGCAGCCATGCTGTGGCTGTTCGCCAACTTCTATCCGATCATGACCATCAGCCTGCAGGGCCTGAAAAACAGCGCCACCTTGTGGGATTCAGTACTGGCGCTGAGCCAGGGACCCATCACCTTCATTGCCATGGTCGCAGCCATCGCCATCATCATCGCGCCGGCGTTTCAGTTGATGCTGCTGATCTGGGTGCTGGCCTTTGCCCTCAGCCAGCGCCGCGCGCCGGCGTTCAAACTGTGCATGCGCTGGCTGGAAACCCTGCGCCCGTGGAGCATGCTCGAAGTCTGCCTGCTCGGCGCCATGGTCGCGGTGTTCAAGCTGGCCGGGATGCTGGCGGTGCTGCCCGGTATCGGCCTGTTCGCCCTCGCCGCGCTGAGCCTGCTGCTGATCCGCATCGCTGGTCGCGATATCCGCGAGCTGTGGGCGCTGCCATGAACCGCACTGCCAGCAATCGCCCACCGACGGCCGCCGAGCTCAACCTGTGCCTGTGTCACAGCTGCGGCCTGGCCTGCGACATGCGCGACGAGCCACTTAGTTGCCCGCGCTGCGACGCACCACTGCACCGGCGCAAGGTCAATTCGCTGGCCCGCACCTGGGCGTTCATGCTGGCCGCGCTGGTGTTCTACATCCCGGCCAACCTGCTGCCGGTGATGAACACGACCATGCTCGGCGACGGTGCCGACAGCACCATCATGAGCGGCGTGCTGGAGTTCTGGGCGCACGGCGCGTGGGACATCGCGCTGATCATCTTCATCGCCAGCATCGCGGTGCCGGGGGTCAAGTTCGTCGCGCTGTCGCTGCTGCTGATCACCGTCCAACGGCGCAGCCGGTGGGCGTGCCGCGAGCGTTCGCAGTTGTACCGGTTTGTCGAGTTGATCGGCTACTGGTCGATGCTCGACGTGCTGGTAGTGGCGCTGGTTGCAGCGTTGGTCAAGTTCCAGGCGCTGGGCGATATCGAGCCGCGCGTGGGGATTCTGTTCTTTGGCCTGGTGGTGGTGCTCACCATGCTCGCGGCGATGAGCTTTGACCCGCGTCTGATCTGGCAAGCAGGACCTGAGGAGGCCATGGATGAAGTCGCCCGCCACTGAAGCACCGGCAGAACCGGGACCGCCACCGATCAAGACGCGCCGTTTCAGCGTGTCACTGGTGTGGCTGGTCCCGCTGGTAGCGGTACTGGTCGGCCTGTCGTTGGTGATTCACAGCAAACTGCAGGAAGGCCCGACCATCACCCTCAACTTCAAGACCGGCAGTGGCCTGGTGGCGAACAAGACCGAGGTCAAATACCGCAGCGTGGTCATCGGTCACGTTTCGGCGGTGGCCCTGAGCGATGATCAACGCAGCGTCAACGCCACCGTCCAGCTGGACAAGCAAGCCGAGGGCTTCACCCGCGAAGACTCACAGTTCTGGGTGGTACGCCCGCGCATTGGCGCCGGCGGCGTGTCCGGTATCGATACGCTCCTGTCGGGTGACTATATCGGCGCCGACATCGGCCAGGCCGAGGGCCGCGCCAAGCGCTTCAAGGGCCTGGAAAACCCGCCGCCGATCACCTACGGCGAACCCGGCAAGCGCTTCACCCTGCACACCCAGGACCTCGGCTCGCTGGATATTGGCTCGCCGGTGTACTACCGCAAGATCCCGGTCGGCCAGGTAGTCGCCTACGCGCTGGATGCCGACGGCAAAGGCGTCAATATCGAAGTGTTCATCCACGCCCCCAACGACGCCTATGTCACCGACAACACGCGCTTCTGGAACGCCAGCGGCATCGACGTCAACGTCGGCGCCAACGGCGTGGCGATCAAGACTGAATCGCTGTCGACCCTGCTGGTTGGCGGCATCGCCTTCCGCGCACCAGAGTACAGCCCCAACGATAGCGCCGCCGCCGAAGACCGCACCTATGAGCTGTTCGACGATCAGCAAACCGCGCTGGCCCCGCCGAGCGGCAAAGCCCAGTACCTGACATTGCGTTTCGACCAGGCCATGCGCGGCCTCAAAGTGGGCGCGCCGGTGGAGTTTCTCGGTATCGAGATCGGCCGAGTGGTCTCGGTCAATCTGGACTTTGATGAAGTGCAACGCAGCTTCCCGATCAACGTCGGCATCGTGGTGTATGCGCAGCGATTGGGCCAGGCGCACCAGAAAATGCTCAAAGCGCTCAAGCATGATCCGGATGACATGACCGCCACCGCCCAGGTGTTCAGTTCGTTCGTCGCCAACGGCCTGCGCGCGCAGGCACGCAATGGCAACCTGCTGACCGGTCAGCTATACATCGCCCTGGACTTCTTCCCCAAAGCGCCCAAGGTCGCCTTCGACCTGAACGCCAGGCCAATTGCGATCCCGACCCTGCCCGGCAGCCTGGAAATCCTCCAGGAGCAACTCCAGGCGATGCTGGAAAAAATCAACAAGCTGCCGGTCGAGCGCATCGCCGGCAACCTTGACGGTAACCTGGTCGAGCTGCGCAAAGGCCTGATGCAGTTCAACAGCCGCACCCTGCCGGGGGTGCAGAGCACCCTGGCGGATGTCAGCAAGACCTTGCAGTCGGCCAGCGCCACCCTCGCTGAAGACTCGCCGCAGCGTGAGAAGCTCAGTGAGACCCTCGACGAACTCGGGCGCATGTCGCGCTCGTTGCGCGATCTGTCCGATTACCTGGGGCGTAACCCAGAGGCGTTGATCCGTGGTCGACCAAGCAATGCGCCACCAATCGACCTACAAGGCCCGCCGCGCAACTGACCCGGAGCGATAGCCATGACTTCACCCTGCAAGCTCATGCTGCTCGTCACGCTGGCGCTGATGGCAGCGTGTCGCAGCGAGCCGATCCAGTTTCACACGCTGATGCCAACCCAGGTCAGCCGCTCCCCGGCCGGCAGCGAGATCGCCATCGAAAGCGTCAGCGTGCCCGCGCAGGTCGACCGTGCCCAGATCGTGGTCCGCCAAGGTGCCAGCGGGCTGGCCATTCTGGAAACGCAATGGTGGGGCGCCAGCCTGGCCGATGAGCTGCGCAGCGCCTTGGCCGAGCAACTAAGCAGTGGCGTGCCTGGCCAGCAACGCTCGGTAAGAATCATTGTGCAGCGCTTTGATTCCGTGCCCGGCCAATACGCGCTGCTCGATACCAAGTGGCGCCTGCGGGTCGCCGCAGGCGCCAGCCTGGATTGTCGCAGTGTGGTGCAAAGCCCCGCCAGCGCATCAATCGATGCAGTGGTTACGGCCCATCAGCGCAACCTGATGCGGCTGGCCTCGCTGATCAACCAGACCGCGCGCAATCCGCAAGCAGGCTGCGCGGCCAGCCCAAGCCTAGGCCCGGGCGTCTGACTACTCGGTAGGCGATTCGGTATTCACATAGGGCGGCACTTCGGCGAGGGCCAACGCGCGACGCTGCTCACGCTGCGGCAGGCGCCTGGCCGGCAGCGGCTCGAGCATCTGCGCCTGCCCGGTGATCAACGCCCGCTCGATTGCCATGATCACGCGGACATCGCGCCATCCCTCCTCCGCGTCTGGCTCCGGCGCCTGGTCGTTGAGGATGCAATCAGAAAAGTACGCCGTCTCGCCAGCAAACTGATCCACCACTGGATGCACATGCACGCGGGTGGTGCCGTCGAGGGTTGCGCGGTAGCTGATCGCGACATCTTCACCATAGCCATAACAAGGCGAGGCTTCGATTTCGCCCCCGCTACCGAGCAACTGGAAACGCTCCGAGTCGGGTAGGCAGTAGCTGACGGTAAACTGCGCCAGGCGCTCGTCAGGAAAACGCAGCGACACGCTGACGGTGTCCCAGGTGTCGATCCGACTGCCTGGAGAATGGCTGCCCTGCGCACTGACCTCGATCGGCTCGGCATTGAACAGCTGGCGCACCATGTTCAGCGGGTATGGGCCCATGTCAGCTACCGGGCCTGCGGCAAAGCCGCTGTGGGCACGGTGATTGCTCGGCTTGACGGTCTGGGTGAAGATCGAGGTGAACAACCGTGGTTGGCCAAACTCGCCGCTATTCACACGCTCGATCATCTCCAGCGTGCCTGGCTCACAATGCAAACGGTAGGCGACCATCAATTTAGTGCCTGTGCGTTGCGCCACATCGCGGATGGCCACGCAGTCGTCATCGCTGGCCGCCATGGGCTTTTCCAACAGCACATGAATGCCGGCTTCCAGCGCCGGGATGACGAACTCGCGATGGCGGTAGTTGGGCGTGGCAATGTAAACCGCATCTATTTCACCTGAGGCGAGCAGTGCTGCGTAATCGGTGTAGGCCCACGCCTTGAGCTGATAGCGGCTGGCCAGCTGACGGGCCTTCTCAGGGTCGCCAGTCACCAGTGCAGCGAGCGCCGAATTGTCGGTCTGGCCGACCCCAGGCATGAATGCACCCTGTGAGATCGAACCGCCGCCAACCACTGCGTAGCGGATTTTGCCATCTGAACTGGGCATTGCTGTCTCCTTGCGGGAATTATTCACTAGCTAGGAAGTGGGCAAGCAAGCCGGGGCGCGAGTTCGATTTTTTTCTTTGTGGTTCTCACCAGGCGCGTACAAGTGATGCAACGCAATCAGCTTGTGCTGTAGTCGTATTTTGTTACCTGCAGGCCAGTGATTTTGTCTGGACTCCCCCCGGCGACCTCTCTAGGCTACGGCCTCCGTCAAGATAGGGTCCCACCTGTGAAGCAGTCCTCCGGCACATTAAAGTCCGCCCTCTGGGGCTTGCTGCTGGCTACCAGCCTGTGCGCGCACGCCGACCGCGAGGCACCAACGCTGGTTTATTCGTGGCCGGTCAATGCGGGCCCGCTCGACCCGCGCGGCTACGCACCCGACCAGATGTACGCACAGGCCATGGTCTACGAGCCGCTGGTGCGCTACACCGCAGCCGGCACGGTCGAACCCTGGCTGGCCAGTAGCTGGCACGTCAGCGACGACGGCAAGACTTACACCTTCACCCTGCGCGACGGCGTGCGCTTCAGTGACGGCACGCCGTTCGATGCGGCTGCCGCCAAGGCCAATCTGGATGCGGTGCTGGCCAACAGCAAACGCCATCGCTGGCTGGAGTTGGTCACTACGCTGGAGCGGGTCGAAGCGCCGGACCGGCGGACCCTGCAACTGTTCCTCAAACACCCCTACTACCCGACCCTGATGGAACTGGCCCAGGTACGCCCACTGCGCTTCGGTGCGCCGCTGGCCAAACCTGGCGAGCCAGTCGGCACCGGTCCTTGGCAGCGGGTCGAGAGCCGCCTGGGCGAATTTGATCGGTTCACCCGCAACCCGTATTACTGGGGCGCGCAACCCGCCTACGGCGAGGTGCTGGTCAAAGTCATCCCCGACCCCAACAGCCGCGCGCTGGCTCTGCAGACGGGGCAGATCGACCTGATCCAGGGCGCTGCCGGCGAGATCACCGCCAGTACTTTTGTGCGTCTGCGCGATCAGGGCTTTGCCAGTGCACTGTCAGCACCGTTGGCGACTCGCAGCCTGGCGATCAATACTGGCAGAGGCGCAACCCGCGACCTGGCGGTGCGCAGGGCGATCAACCATGGCCTGAACAAACAGGCGATCATCGACAATATTCTGTATGGCCTAGAGCCCCGCGCCGACACACTGTTCGCGCCCAACCTACCTTATGCCGACCTCGGCCTTGCGCCGTATGCCTACGACCCTGCCCTCGCCGCCCGCGAACTGGATGCTGCAGGCTGGCAACTGGTGCCCGGGGCAAGCGTGCGCAGCAAGGGTGGCGAGCCACTGGCAGTCGAACTGGTGTTCCTCGGCACCAGCGCTCTGCAAAAGAGCCTCGCCGAAGTGTTCCAGGGCGAGTTGGCCAAGCTTGGCATGCAGATTACCCTGCGCGCTGTTGAGGAAGGTGCGCTGGTGAGCCGCCAGCGCGAGGGCGACTTCGGCTTGATCTTCGCTGACACCTGGGGCGCGCCCTACGATCCACACTCGTTCGTCAGCTCGATGCGCTACCCCGGCCATGCCGACTACATGGCCCAACGTGGCTTGGCGATCAAGGACCAACTCGACCAGCGCATCACCAAGGTACTCGCCAGCACCGACCCACAGCAACGCGCCGAGGAGTACCGTTTCATCCTCACCACCCTGCACGAGCAGGCTGTGTATGTGCCGATCTCCTACCTGACTGCGATCAGCCTGCGCCGCGACGTGGTCGACCACGTGCAGTTCGGCAGCACCCTGTTCGATGTGCCGTTCGAAGCCATGACTCCCAGCCAGGAACATTGACCGATGCTGCGCTATATCCTGTTGCGCCTACTGTTGCTGGTACCGGTCATGCTGGCCGTGTCGTTGCTGGTATTTGTCTTGCTGCATCTGGGCAGTACCGACCCTGCGCTGGACTACCTGCGCCTGTCGCATATCCCGCCCACCGACGCGGCAGTGGCTGAAGTGCGCCAGGCGCTGGGGCTGGATCTGCCCCTGTACCAGCAATACTGGATCTGGCTGTGCAAGGCGCTGCAGCTGGATTTCGGTATCTCTTACCTGACCGGTCGGCCGGTGCTTGACGATCTGCTCTATTACCTGCCGGCGACGTTGCAATTGGGCGGCCTGGCGCTGGCCTGCACCCTGCTCTTCGCAGTGCCGCTGGGCCTGCTGGCGGCGCGTTGGCAGGGGCGCTGGCCAGATCACGCAGTGCGCGCGGTGACCTTCATCGGCGTGTCGATGCCCAATTTCTGGCTGGCGTTTTTGCTGATTGCGCTGTTCTCGCTTTGGCTGGGCTGGCTGCCGGCGCTGGGCCGCGGCAGCCCCGGCCAGCTGGTGATGCCAGTACTGGCGATCGCGCTGATGTCGATGTCGATCAACGCCCGCCTGCTGCGTGCAAGCCTGCTTGAAGCCAGCGGCCAACGGCATGTCACCTACGCCCGTGCCCGAGGTTTGCCCGAGCGGCGGGTGTGGCGCGGGCACATCCTGCGCAATGCCTGGCTGCCACTGGTGACCGCGACCGGCATGCACGTTGGCGAACTGATCGGCGGTGCGCTGGTGATCGAAACCATTTTTGCCTGGCCCGGGGTCGGCCGCTTTGCCGTATCGGCGGTGCTCAACCGTGATTTCCCGGTGATGCAGTGCTTCACCCTGCTGCTGACCGGCCTGCTGATGCTGTGCAACCTGCTGGTGGATATCTGCTATGCCTGGCTTGATCCGCGCAGCCGCCTGCAGGGGGTCGACGCATGAGCGCCTTTGCCGCGGTGCCGCACAAACCGTTGCGACTTCGCTGGAGCCTTGCGGCAGGCGCGCTGCTGGTCAGCTTGCTGGTGCTGCTGGCAGTGTTCGGCCAGTGGCTGGCACCACATGATCCGGACTTGATCGACGTCGGCCAACGCCTGCAACCGGCCAGCTTGAGTCACTGGCTGGGCACCGACCACCTCGGCCGCGACCTGCTCTCGCGGCTGATTGTCGGCACCCGCTTGTCGCTGGGCAGCGTGCTGTTGACGCTGTCCCTGGTGTTGGCACTAGGTCTGCTGGTCGGCGGCGTCGCGGGGTTTGTCGGCGGCAAGCTGGACCTGCTGCTGATGCGTATTTGCGACATGTTCATGACCTTCCCCACGCTGGTGCTGGCGTTTTTTTTCGTCACCCTGCTCGGCACCGGCTTGACCAATGTCATCGTCGCCATCGCTCTCTCCCACTGGGCCTGGTACGCGCGGATGGTGCGCGGCCTGGTCATCGCCCAGCGTGGCCGCGAGTACCTGCTGGCAGCACGGCTGGCCGGCGCTTCGCGCTGGAGCCGGCTGCGCCAGCATGTAGTGCCCAACATCGCCGGGCCGCTGCTGGTGCTCGCCACTATGGATATCGGCCATATGATGCTACACGTCTCCGGGCTGTCGTTTCTCGGCCTTGGGGTGACGCCGCCAACTGCCGAGTGGGGGGTGATGATCAACGACGCCAAGGAGTTCATCTGGACCCATCCGCAACTGCTGCTGTGGCCGGGGCTTATGATCTTTTTCTCGGTGATGGCCTTCAACCTGCTCGGCGACGCCCTGCGCGACCGCCTCGACCCTGCTCAGGAGCGCCACTAGATGCCCACCCCCACCCTCGAGTTGCGCACCCTCAGCGTTGCCAGCCGGAACACGCTGCTGGTCGATCAACTCAGTCTGCAGCTGCACCGGGGCAAGGTCTGCGCGCTGGTTGGCAGCAGCGGTTCGGGCAAGTCGCTGAGCTGTCTGGGCATGCTTGATCTGCTGCCGCAGGGCCTGCTGCGTAGCGGTGGCGAGCTGTTGCTAGACGGCGTTTCGCTGGCACCTGCGCAGGTGCGCGGGCACGTTGCGAGCCTGGTTCTGCAAAACCCGCGCAGCGCATTCAACCCAGTGCGGAGCATGGCCAGTCATGCTCAGGAAACGCTCAAGCTGCGTGGCGTGCATGGCGCCGATGCCCGTCAGCAAATGATCGAATGCCTTGCCGCAGTTGGCTTGGGCGATCAACAGCGGGTGCTCGAATCGTTCGCCTTCCAGCTCAGTGGCGGCATGCTTCAGCGCATGATGATCGCCTTGGCCTTGATGGCGCAGACCCCTTATCTGCTGGCCGATGAGCCGACCAGCGACCTCGATGCACTGAGCCAGGCACGCTTCCTCGAACTGTTGATGGAGCTGGTTGAAGGACACGGGCTAGGCGTGCTGCTGGTGACTCACGACATGGGCGTGGTCGCACGCTGCGCCGACCACGTGCTGGTGATGGACGCCGGGCGCATCGTCGAACGGCAAGACACCCAAGGTCTGTTCGACGCACCCGCGAGCGCCAGCGCCCGTACACTGCTAGACGCGCACCATCTGCTGACCGGGGGTCATCCATGAGCCTGCTGCGAGTACAGCAAGTTGAACACGGTTATCGCAGTGGCGGGCTGCTCGGCAGAGGTAAGTGGCTGCAGGTGCTGGAAGGCATCGATGTACAGTTCGAGGCCGGCCAGACCACCGGCCTGCTCGGTAGCAGCGGCAGCGGCAAAAGCACTCTCGCCCGCCTGCTGCTCGGGCTTGAGCGGCCCAGCCAGGGCCAGGTCAGCTTCGCCGGGCGGGACGTCAGCCGCTTGCGTGGCGAGGCGGCGCGCGATTTTCAGCGCGCCGTCCAATTGGTGTTTCAGGACGCGCCGAGCGCGTTCAATCCACAGCGCTCGATTGGCTGGAGCATCGCTGAGCCCCTGCGTCATCTGAGCACGATCAGCCAAGCAGCCCAACGCCAGCGCGTGTTGCAGTTGCTGGAGCAACTGGGCCTGTCGGCCGAACACGCCGAGCGTTTGCCGCAACAACTCAGTGGCGGTCAATTGCAGCGGGCCAATATCGCTCGAGCTCTGGCGATTTCACCCCAGCTGGTGGTGCTCGATGAAGCCCTGTCCAATCTCGACCGGGTGTTGCAGGTGCAACTGTTGCAGCGGCTTGAGCAACTGCGCCGCGACACCGGCACCGCGTTCGTGCTGATCAGCCACGACCTGAGCCTGGTGCGCTACTTCTGCCAGCGTGTAATGGTGCTTGCGGATGGCCGCATCGTCGAGGATCGATCCGTCGATCAGGAGCTCAGTTTTCAGCACTCAGCAGGCCAGCAGTTGCAGGCAGCGATGCTGCCAAGCCGTCCTGAGCGTGCGCGTAGCGAGTTTGATCTCGCGTGAAAAAATATTTTCAACAGCCTGCATCCAAACCCGTTCCTGGCGGGTAGTACTGTCAGCAGCCCATCGCTGCCACTCGGTTACTCACCAGGAGATACACCATGAATGGCAAACGTACTCTCAGCCTGATCAGCGCTTCCCTGGCCATCGGCGGCCTGTCCCTGTTCATGCAGACCGCCCAGGCGCAAATGGGCCTGCCGGATGCAGTCAAGGTGCCGGACGGCAACAAAGTGATGATGGAAACCGTCGGCGTAGGCGAGATCACCTACGAGTGCCGCGACAAGGTAGATGCCGCCGGCCAGACCGAGTGGTTCTTCGTCGGCCCCAAAGCCGTGCTCAATGACCGCAAGGGCAAAGCAGTCGGCGACTACTTTGGCCCACCTGCAACCTGGCAGGCCAAGGATGGTTCGAAAGTCACCGGCACCCAGGTCGCCGTCTCCCCAGCCAGCAAAGGCGACATCCCCTACCAGCTGGTCAAGGCCAACCCCGCCGACGGCAAAGGCGCGATGCAGGGCGTGAGTTACATTCAGCGCACCGCGACCAAAGGCGGCGTAGCTCCCGCCAGCGCATGCACTGCCGCCAACAAGGGTGAGAAACAGGTTGTCAAATATCAGGCCGACTACATCTTCTGGTCTGCCAAGTGATCGACGTGCGCGGCAAGTGCTGACTACAAAAGTCGTCTAAGCTCTGCGACAAACCCCGGCCAGCCGGCTGGGGTCCGCACCCCTTGCCAATGGCTGAACAGAATTTGTCCTTGCCTGAAACCGCGTTTGATTATCAACGTTGCCTGCTGGCCTGCGCTGCAGGCGATCGTAGAGCCCTGCGCGAGCTGTATCAGCAGGAAAGCGCGCGTTTGCTCGGGGTCGCCCTGCGCATCGCACGCGAACCGGCGGTCGCTGAAGACATCGTCCATGACGCCTTCGTGCGCATCTGGACGCATGCCGCAAGCTTCGACCCAGACAGAGGTTCGGCACGTGGCTGGATCTACAGCGTCACCCGGCATCTGGCATTGAACTTCGTGCGTGATGGCGCCCGCCAGGTGCCTCTGGATGAGCAACACGACGAGGCGCTGCAAGCCTCTGCGCAGTGGCAGCCAGTGGACTTTACCGCGCAGGCGCATTCGGCGCGGATTTACCACTGCCTGGAGCAGTTGGAGCCGGCGCGGCGCGACTGCATCCTGCACGCCTACGTCGACGGCTGCACCCATGCAGAAATCGCCCAGCGCATGAGCACGCCGCTGGGCACGGTCAAGGCCTGGATCAAACGCAGCCTGGCAGCATTGCGGGAGTGCATGGGATGAACAACGACCAGAGCAACGCCGATGAGCTGGAGCAACTGGCCGGTGAATACGTACTGGGCACGCTTGACGCCGAGCAACGTGACGCCGTGCAACAACGCCTGGCCTATGACGGTGCCTTGCGCGCCGCTATCGATGCTTGGGAGCAACGCCTGCTGGAGTTGACTGCCCTCGCCCCGGCGCAACAACCCTCGAGGCAACTGTGGCAGCGCATTGGCCGCAGCCTGGACAACCTCGCTCCACGTGAAGCAGCCCCCGAACGCAGCGTGAACACCTCCTGGTGGAACCTGCTGCCGCTGTGGCGTGGCCTGGCAGGTGCTGGCCTGGCGGCATGTCTGGTGATGGCCGTGGCGCTGTCGAGCCAGACTGTCACGCCGCCGCAGACCTCCTATCTGGTCGTGCTGGTCGCCCCGCAAGACCGCGCCCCGGGCTGGGTGATTCAGGCCAGCAGTCCGCGTGAGGTCGAGCTGATTCCACTCGGCCAAGTCACTGTGCCGGCCGACAAAACCCTGCAGTTCTGGACCAAAGGTGATGACTGGCAAGGGCCGGTGTCGCTGGGTCTGGTCCAGCCAGGGGAGAAGATTTCGGTGCCGCTGGACAAACTGCCGCCGCTTGAAGCGAACCAGTTGTTCGAACTGACACTGGAGAATGCCGGCGGATCGAAGACTGGCAAGCCGACTGGGCCGATTCAGTTTATTGGGCGGGCGGTGAAAGTCATCTGATTGTCGGCATGGAACCTGTGGCTTCGATTAAACACCGCATGAGCTATGTGGACAAAGCTGTGCAAAAGCCCTCATGCTCACAGCTTCAAGTTCACGACCGAGCAAGGAAGCCATCATGACTGTTCGCGGTAACGACCGGCAGATCGACAACATCGAATTCAATGTCAGCGACATTGCCCGCAGCAAAGCGTTTTACGCCAAGGCATTCGACTGGACCTTCGTCGATTACGGCCCGACCTACACCGAATTCAGTGACGGTCGCCTGAGCGGCGGTTTCACTACCGGCGAACCGGTACGCCCCGGCGGCCCGCTGGTGATTCTGTACGCCGACGATCTGGATGCGACTCAGCAGCGGCTGCTGGCTGCTGGCGCGCAGATCAGCCGGCAGACCTTCTCATTCCCCGGCGGCAGCCGCTTCCACTTCATCGACCCGGACGGCTACGAGCTGGCGGTGTGGACTGCAACAAGCACTGCTTGATCGGCCCGTTCAGTTGTCACCGAAAAAACTGCGCCCGCGTTCCTTGAGCAATTCGACCATCGCGGCCACCGCCGGTGGCAGATAGCCCTCGGCGCGAATCGACACCGCCACAGTGCGGTGCATGGTGGTTTCATCCAGGGTCACCGCACGCAAGCGCGACATACCGTGGCCGTGCTCAAGGGTTTCCCTCGCTACAAAGCTCAGCAGCCGGGTGCGCTCGATCAGGCGGGGCAGCATCGAGATGCTGTTGGCTTCGATCTGCACCTGTGGCATCGGCAAATGGCGAGTGGCAAACACGTTGTCGATCCAGCGCCTGGAACTGACCGTGATCGCCGGCAGCACCCAGCGGTATTGGCAAAGGCTGTGCAAGGTGATCGGCGCGGCAAACAGTGGATGGTCGGCACTGGCTACCACCACGGCCTCATCCTGCAGGATCGGGTAACTGCTGACGTGCGGATCATCGACGATCAGCGGGCAGATGATGGCATCCAACCGCCCCGAGCGCAGCGACTCCTTGAGCAGATCGTCCTGGCCGATGGACAGCTGCAAGGTCAGCTCGGGCGCGCGCTGCAACAGCGACTCGGTCAGCCGCGGCAACAAGTACTCAGCCATGCTCGCCGCGCAACCGAGGCGGATGTTGCCAATCAGACCACCGGCAAAATCGCGGACCTCGCGCTCGGTTTCGGCGATGTTCAGCTGCAATTGCCGACCTCGTTCAAGCAGCAACTCGCCTACGTCGGTCAGCTTGATACGCCGGCCATCGCGCTTGAACAGCCGCGTGCCAAGTGATTCTTCCAGCCGCTGGATACTTTTGCTCAAGGCGGGCTGGCTGCGGTTGAGCCGTTCGGCAGCCCGGCCAAGATGACCAAGCTCAGCGATGGTGGCGAAGTAAGTCAGGTCGCGAAGGTCCATGATTCATGAATTTCAGTTATAGGTTCATCGAAAGTAGAAAATAGACTTGATCGATTGCGCCGTCGATAATTTTCTCCAGTAAGCGCCGTTACCGGGTCGAGGAGAATCACCACGTGCAGTTGTTCCTATCAAATCCCCTGCTGATCCTGCGTTGGCTGGCCCTGATCGGTTGTGCTGCCGCCAGCGGCCAACTACTGCATGCGTTGGCAGTGCCTGCAGGATTGTTTCTCGGGCCGATGCTGACCGCGATCGCCTTTGGCGTCAGTGGCACCGGGCTGCGCCTGCACAAACAGGTGTTTCGCTTTGGCCAGGGCTGCGTCGGCCTGATGGTTGCCCACTCGATGAGCTGGACGGTACTGGCGGCCTTGGCGCAGTCGTGGCCGGTGATGCTGATAACCACGCTGGTCACTGTGCTGTTGAGCGCCATGGTAGGCCTGGCCACTGTGCGTTACGGCGGTATCTCGGCCGCGACTGCAGCCTGGGGCACAGCCCCTGGCGCAGCTTCGGCGATGGTCTCGATGGCGGAAGCACACGGTGCCGATCCTCGGGTAGTGTCAACCATGCAATACGTGCGGGTCGTCTGCGTAGTAATGATCGGCGCGCTGGTCAGCCACTTGCTTGGCGCCGGCGATATCGCCAGCAAGGCGTTGGTACCAGCCGCCAGCACCCCTGCGCTACAGCTGAACCAACTGCTGCCATGCCTGGCAGTGATTGTGATCGGGATAACCCTGGCCGCCAAACTGCCTGCGGGCGCGCTGCTGGCACCGTTGTTGATCGGTAGTGCGCTGCAACTGAGTGGCCTGATGCAGATCACCCTGCCCGGCTGGTTGCTGGCCTTTGCCTATGGCGCCATCGGATGCTACGTAGGCCTGCGTTTCGATCGTGCCACGGTGCGTTATGTGGGGAGCCGCTTGCCGACCATGATCGCCGGAGCGACCGGCTTGATCGCGCTGTGCGCCGGCTGCGCCTGGTTGCTGGCATGGGTCACTGGGCATGATTTTCTTTCGATGTACCTGGCAACCAGCCCAGGCGGGCTGGATGCCATGGCCATCATTGCGGTGGAAACCCACTCAGATGTCGGGCTGGTGCTGGCAATGCAGACCTTGCGCCTGTTTGCCGTGATCATTACCGGTGCCTTTTGCGCCAGACAGATCATCCGCCTGGCCAAGGCCTGAAACCCGCTTACCCTGCTGCGCGTTTACCAGAGCGCAATGTCGTAGGTCAGGTACAGCCGATTGCTGTCACGACCGCGGGCGAAGTCAGCGCGATAGACGTAGTTACGTGCCTTGATGCCAAGCCCCTTGAAGGTGCCCGACTGGACCACGTAGGCCAGCTCGATGTCACGTTCCCACTCGCTCAGGCCAGCATCGCCGGAACGGCCATTGTCACCGCTCAGGTAGCGGGTCATGAAGGTCAGGCCTGGCACACCGGCTGCAGCAAAGTTGTAGGCGTAGCTGGCCATCCAGGTCTTTTCTTCTTCCTCGATGAACTTGCCGATGCCAACGTTGCTGAACGAGTACACGGTCGCACCGCTGATGTACGGCAGCCCGGCGTCGCCGTTGAGCACCTGGTAACCGGCACCTACGGTATGGCCGCTGTGGGCGTAGGCCAACTGGCCGCTGAGCATGTCGTTGTCGATCCGGCCGGCGTAGGCCGAACCGCTGTCATGGCTGCTGAAGTAGCGCAGGTCGCTGGTCAGCACGCCGCCACCGAGCTTGAGGTCGTGCTGGATACCGGCGAAGTCCTGGCGGTAGAAGTTTTCCAGTTCGCCATGGAAGTAGCTCAGGCGCAGTGTTTTGCTGGCGGCATAGTCAGCACCGGCGTAGCGGAAATCGCCGGTCTCGTCGCCGCGATAGCCGTCGACATAGAGCCCGGTGCTGTCGGACGAATCGCGCTGCTTGAAGCGGTCCAGCTGGCCGGCAGTCAGGGTCAGTCCATCGATATCGGTGCTGACCAGTTGAGTGCCCTGGTAGGTCTGCGGCAACAAGCGTGCATCGTTATGCACCAGCACCGGGGTCTTGGGCAGCAAGGTGCCGTGCTTGACCACGGTATTGGCCAGCTTGGCTTTGGCGGTTACACCCGCGCTGGCGAACTCGTCGGCCGCGCGGCCATCGTCATGCACGGGCAACAGGCCGGTGCCACTGCGGCCGCGACCGGAGTCGAGCTTGACCCCGACCAGCGCCATGGCATCGAGGCCAACACCGATGGTGCCCTGGGTGAAGCCTGACTGGTAATCCAGCAAAAAGCCCTGCGCCCATTCGGTGCGCTCGCTCTTGGCAGTGGCGGCAGCACGGGCAGTCATGCCCTGCTCGTCACGGAAGTTCTCGTTGAAGTAGACATTGCGCAGTTGCAGCTTGAGTTTGCTGTCTTCGATAAAGCCGCCGGCGACAGCCACAGGCAGGCAGCCGCAGAACAGGCCGCAGGCGGCCCCACGCAGAAGGAGTGATTGCATGTCAGAGGACTCTTTTATTGTTTTTTGAAGGGCTGCGCGGGCACCGAGCGGTGCCCGTCCAACAAGGTCAGGCGAAGAACGAAATGGCGCCGGTCAGGACTGCCAGGGCGGTGATTACCAGGGAGGTATACACCGCCCATTTAACCGTGGCTTTCTGGAAGTCGCCGATATCGCGGTCAACCATCCCCACCAGCAGCAGGGTCGATGCCACCAGCGGGCTCATCAGGTGTACCGGCTGGCCAAGTACCGAGGCGCGAGCGATTTCCACCGGGTCGATGCCGTATGCAGCAGCGGCGTTGGCCAGGATCGGCACCACGCCGAAGTAGTAGGCATCGTTAGACAGGACGAAGGTCAGCGGCATGCTGGTGATCGCCACCACCAGCGGGAACCAGTGCCCCCAGGCATCCGGGATCCAGTCAACCAAAGTCTGCGCCAGCGCGTCGACCATCTTCGTGCCCGAGAAGATGCCCGCGAAGATACCGGCGGCAAACACCAGCAGGACCACGGTCATGGCATTGCCCGAGTGGGCGAGGATGCGCTCTTTCTGGATGTCCAGCTGCGGGTAGTTGATCATCAGCGCAGCAACGAAACCGATCATGAACAGGATCGCCGCGTGCATCACACCCAGCACCAGCGCAGTCATCACCGCGATAACCAGCACCAGGTTGACGTAGGCCAGGCGCGGACGCTTGTGCGGGGTGTCTTCCAGGATCGCCTTAATGTAGCAGTCGCCACCACCGGACTCGAGCTTGATGTTACCAATGCGCTTGCGCTCGCTACGGCCCAGCAGGAACGCGGTGAACACAACCCAGGCGGCGCCGCCGATCATGGTTGGCAGCATCGGGATGAAATAGTGGGTGGCGTCCAGGCCCAAGGCAGCGATGGCGCGAGTAGCCGGCCCGCCCCATGGGCTCATGCCGCTCATGATGCTCAGCGACAGCATCGAGATGGTCGCCAGAATCATCGGGTTCATGCCGATGCGCTTGTACAGCGGCAGCATTGCGGCGCAGGTGATCATGTAGGTGGTGGTGCCGTCACCATCCAGTGCGACCAGCAGCGACAGCAGCGCGGTGCCGATGGCAATTTTCAGCGGGTCGCCATTGACCCTTTTGAGGATCTTGCGGATCAGCGGATCGAACAAGCCCGCATCGATCATCAGGCCGAAGAAGAGAATGGCAAACAGCAACAAGGCTGCCGACGGCGCAACCATTTTCAGGCCGTCGAGCATCATCTTGCCGGTTTCCGGGGCGAAGCCGCCGATCACCGCAAATACGATAGGCACGACCGTCAAGGCCACGATTGGGGATAAGCGTTTGCTCATGATCAGGTAGGTGAACGTCACTACCATGACCAAACCGAGGAGTGCGAGCATGTCTGTATCTCTTGTTTTTATTGTAAATGTGCACGTCTGCCGGGCAGACGGCGCCTGACTCGCTCGATGCCCGGCAAGGCAGCGAGCGATTGTATGTCAATCGTTAAACAAAGCGTTTAAAGCGATCAGCCGGCGAGCCTGCGCACGGACGGCGCGTAGACGTAGCCGGAGAAGAGCCGCCGGGCAGTGCGTACCACCGAGGCTTGAATCGGCTTGCCTTCGGTGCGTTCCAGGGCAATATCGATGCTGCCGCTCGGGTGTTCCAGGCGCACCTGAGTAAGGCCATTGGCGCGCTCGCCGAGCATCTGCATGACCACCGTGCCTGGGCTGACGCAGGCCGTCGCCAGGCCTATGGCGCCGGTGATGGCCAATGCCCGATGGCAGTCGTGCGGCATGAAGTAACGCACCTGCAGGGTGCCGTCGAATTTAGCTGGCGAGATCAGCACGGGTTTGGGAATGACCATACCGCTGACATCGCCCAGGCCCATCGCCGCGCCGGCCTTGATCCGTAGCGCTTCGATCTTTTGCATCAACGCGCTGTTGCCCTCGAGCTCGGCCGGGCTTTCGCCGCCGGTAACGCCAAGCTTGCTGGCTTCGATGATCATCATCGGCATGGCCATGTCGATGCAGGTCAGCTCGACACCATCGATCACATCGCTGGCCTGACCGGTGGGGAACAGCTTGCCAGTCTTGCTACCAACGGCATCGAGGAAGGTCAACTGCACCGGCGCTGCGGTACCCGGCACGCCGTCGATCGCAGTGCGGCCCTCGTAGCGGACGATGCCGCCGGGGGTTTCCACCAGCGAGTTGACGAAGGTTCCGGTGTTCAAGTTGCGGATGCGCACCAGGGTCTTGCCTTCGGTGGCCTTGACCAGGCCCTCTTCGATGGCGAATGGGCCGACTGCGCAGAGCATGTTGCCGCAATTAGGTGCAGTATCGACGCGGCGCTGAGCGACCATGACCTGAACGAACAGGTAGTCGACATCGGCATCGGCATGTAGCGAGGGGCTGAGGATCGCCACTTTGCTGGTCTGCGGGCTGCCGCCGCCGATGCCGTCGATTTCCAGCTCATGGCCAGAGCCCATCAGGTTGATCAGCATTTCGTCACGCTCGACCACATTGGTCGGCAAGTCCCAGGCATGGAAAAACGGACCCTTGGAGGTACCGCCGCGCATCAGAACACAAGGAATTCGTTGCATGACTACTGACTCTTGTTGATCAATAGGGGGTATTGATGTGTTGGAAACAAGAGTGACAGGGACCGATAAATCAATCCAATGCAAAGATCGTAGCTATTATTGCGTGCAGCAAATGAATAAAGTCGTGGACTGCTGAAGAGAATCGTCATGGAATATGAGCTCCAGGATATAAGATCTTTCGTGAAAATCGCCGAACTGGGCAGCTTCCACGAAGCTGCTGATGTGCTCCATCTGTCTCAACCGGCACTGAGCCGGCGGATCAAGAAGCTAGAAGAAGGCCTGGGTACGCCGTTGCTCGAACGGACTACGCGCCGGGTCAGCCTGACCAGTGTCGGCCGCGACTTCCTGCCCAAGGCCAGACGCCTGCTGGATGACTTCGAGGACTCGATCCTGAGCATCCGCGAACTGGCCGAACGCCAGACCGGCCAGGTGACCCTGGCCTGCATCCCGACCGCAGCGTTCTACTTTTTGCCGTCGGTGATTCGCCTGTACAACGAGCAATATCCGAAGATCCGTATTCGCCTGCTCGATCTCAGCGCCAACGACGGGCTTGAGGCCGTACTGCGCGGTGAAGCCGACTTCGGCATCAACATGATGAGTGGCCAGCACCCGGACATTGAGTTCGTGCCGCTGGTCGAGGAGAAGTTCGTCCTCGCCTGCCGCCGTGACCATGAGCTGGCCAGCCGCGCTTCGGTGACCTGGACGCAGCTGGCCGACTATCGCCTGATCGGCGTAGGCCGCCTGAGCGGCAACCGGATGCTGCTCGACCATGCCTTGTCCGGCCTGAGCTGGCGTCCCAAGTGGTTCTATGAGGTGCAGCACTTGTCGACGTCGCTGGGCATGGTCGAGGCTGGCCTTGGCGTCTCCGCCATGCCCAGCCTGGCCATGCCGGCCGCCGACCACCCTACCCTGGTCAGCGTGCCGCTGAGCGAGCCAGAGGTGACCCGCACCCTCGGCCTGGTCTACCGGCGCGGCGCCTCGCTGTCGCCGGCTGCCGAGAAGTTCGTGGCCATTCTGCTGGAGAAATGGCCGAACAGCTGAGCCGTGCACGGCGACTGGCTTGCGCTGGTACTGAGCGGACGTCATTCGCCCCCCAGGCCGTGCGGATCGGGCTGGCGTTTTTCGATGGCAAACTTGAGCAACGCCGCGCTGCGGAAAATGCCGTGGGCGAACTTGCCGTAGGGCAAGGTCAGGAACAGCGCCATCACGCAGCCCAGGTGCACCGCGAGCAAGATTGCCATCGCTCCGGTGTCGCGCCAGCCGAGCAAGGCCAGGCCAGTCAGACTGACCAGCAGCAACAGCAGGATGAACGCGCGGTCCATCGGCCGCTGGCTGACATCGCCATGCGCTGGGTCGCGGCGCAGGTTGAGCACCAGCAGGCCGACAGGGCCGATGACCAGGCCCACACCGCCGACAGTACCCAGCACTACCGGCCAGCTGAGCAACGGATAAGGCGCCATTTCACCCAGCAGGTAGTGGTAACCGGTGGCGACCACCGTCGCCGCGAAACAGAGCATGAAACCGTAGAAGGTCAGGTGATGAAAACGCCGGCGCCACAAGGTGTAGCGGTCGCTCTCGTTGGTGCAGCCCTGGCCATGACCACCGTCCAGATACTTCAGTGTCAGCGCCGCAGTCGAGGCTTCCACCACCGCAGCATGCTTGCTTGCGGGCGGGCTGTCTGCCGGTGCGACCTCGCGCCAGAAGCGTCTGACGGCGATGCTCAACGCCAGCATGGCCGCGGCGAAGACCACGCCAAACATCAACGCCAGGGTGTTATGCGGGAACACCGCATAGAAATCCCCCGCCAGCCGCCCTGGTAGCAGCGTGCCATTGACCAGCAGCGCCAGCAGCAGGAACAGCGACAACCCGGCTGCCAGTGCACTGGCGAGCAGCGTGCCGTTATGCCGGTAGAGCCGGCCGAACGCGCTTGGCCAGGCGTAGTCCGAGTAAGTCTGGCCGCGCACGGTGGCCAGCGCCTTCGGCACATTTACGGCAAACTCATGCGGTGCGGCGTACTGGCAGGCATGCAAGCAGGCACCGCAGTTGTGACACAGGTTGGCCAGGTAGTGGATGTCGGCCTTGTTGAAGTCCAGCCGCCGGGTCATTGCCGGGAACACCGCGCAAAAGCCCTCGCAATAACGGCAGGCATTACAGATGCGCATCTGCCGGTCGACTTCGCTTTCGTCCACATTCAGCACGGCGATCAGTTCGCCGTGGCCCTTGCTGGGCTCGACCAGCCGCGGTTCAAGCAGTTGCGCAGTCATGGGTAATCTCGCTGGAAGGATGGTGATAGCCGAGCGCTGCCGCCGCCTGGGTGCCGGCAATCCGGCCGAAAGCGGTGCCGATGGACATGCCGACGCCGGCGGTGTAGCCCTTGCCCAAGACGTTGCCGGCCATCATTTCACCGGCAACGAACAGGTTCGGGCTGGGCTTGCCGGCAAAGTGCACGGCGGCGGTGTGATCGGTGCGCAGGCCCAGGTAGGTAAAGGTCACGCCGGGGCGCAACGGGTAGCCGTAGAAAGGTGGGGTATCCAGCGGGCGCGCCCAATGGCTCTTGACCGGTTGCACGCCTTGGGTATGGCAGTCATCAAGCCGAGTGTGGTCAAACGTGCCGACCTGGCAGGCTGCGTTGTAGGCCTGCACGGTGGCGACGAATTCGCCCTCGGGCAGGCCGAGCTGCTGTGCCAGTTCGCCGAGGGTATTGGCCTTGGTGCCGGCAAACACCGGCGGCATGAAACGCCCGAGCGCCTTTTGGTCAATGATCGAAAAGCCCACCTGCCCTGGCTGCTGGGCGACCAGGCGGCCCCAGATGGCATAGCGCTTGGGCCAGAAGTCTTCACCCTCGTCGTAGAAGCGCTGGCCGTCACGGTTGACCACCACGCCAAGCGACACGCAGTCGATACGGGTGCAGATGCCGCCGTCATACAGCGGAGCACGCGCGTCGATGGCAACCATGTGCGCCTGGGTCGGATCGCCGATGGTGTCGGCGCCCTGTTCCATCAAGCCACGCAGCAGCACGCCGGTGTTGAAGCGTGTGCCACGGATCAGAAAATTGTCTGCAGTCCACTCGCCACGTTCGTTCTGGCCCCAGGCCTCGCGTAGCCATTCACGATTGGACTCAAAGCCACCGGCGGCGAGCACACAGGCCCGCGCCTCGATACGTTCGGCGGGCAGGTCGCGGCCATCGACGTGACGTGGGCCGATATGGGCGGCCACAAAACGATCACCGTCAAGTTCGATGTGGCTGACCGGTGCGTTGTAGCGAACGCCTACGCCGAGCTGCTCGGCGCTGCGGAAATAGGCATTGACCAGCGCCTTGCCGCCACCCATGAAAAAGGCGTTGGTGCGCGCGGTATGCAGGGCACCGGACAACGACGGCTGAAAGTGCACGCCATGGCTGCGCATCCAGTCCCGGCAGGTCGCCGAAGCTCTGATAACCAGGCGCGCCAGCTTTTCATCGGTCATGCCGCCGGTGACCTTGAGCAGGTCCTGCCAGAATTCTTCTTCCGGGTAGCTCTCGACCAGCACATCCTGCGGCGCATCGTGCATGCACCTGAGGTTGCGCGTGTGCTGCGAGTTGCCACCGCGCCATTCGCGCGGTGCGGCTTCCAGCAACAGCACGCTGGCACCGGCCTCGCGCGCCATCAGCGCAGCGCACAGGGCTGCGTTGCCGCCCCCTATGACGAGCACATCAATCATATCGCCTCCTGTTCAGCGAGGAGACGGGCGTTCGGTTGCTCCTCGCGATGGCGGCGACTTTAGAGCGCTGCCCAGGACGGCGAAACGGGCTGTCGGCACAGGGGCCTGCAGTTTTGCTAAAGGGTCAGGTCGAGAGCATCCGTGCACCGGGCCACCGGCCTTGCTCGACCAGCTCACGCGCCACGTCGAACAGCACGATGCGCGTGGCCAGTGCCGCCGGTGACAGTTCGTCTTCGGCCAGGCTGACCATCACATTGCGCCGCTCGGCGTCGGCATCGCTGATCTCGAACACCTTCAGCCCCGCCTGCAGCGATCGCGCTACCGTGGCCCCTGGCTGGATGGTTGCGGCGTGGCCGGCACACACCGCGTCCATCAACAACGACAGGCCGTCGATCTCCATGACAATGTCAGGCTCATGCCCCACCCGCTCGAAGGCTGAACGCAGTGTCGTGCGCAAACCATGCTGGGCGCTGGGCAACACCAGCGGCAGATCCTTGAGCTGTGCCAGGCTAAGGCTATCGCCCCACTCCGCCCGCACCAGCGCCGCTGGCACCAACGCAAACAAGCGCTCTTGCAGCAGCGGTCGCAGGCTCAAACGCGGCCCCACATCGGCCTGGAACAGTACTGCCAGGTCCAGATGGCGCGCGTTGAGCTGGTTGACCAGATAACCCGAAAGCATCTCGACCAGATGCAGGCGCACGTCTGGATAACGCTCGCGCATGCGCGCAATTAGCGGCAGGCCGAGGATCGACGCTGTTGTGGGCGCCAGGCCTACGCTGGCATAGCCGCTCATGCGCCCGCTCTGCGCGGCCAGCACAGCGTGCTCGGCCTGACGCAGTGTCAGCCGGGCATGGTGCTGGAACGCCAAACCGGCCGCAGTCGGCGTCACGCCGGTGCTGGTGCGGGTCAACAGCCGCGTGCACAGCTCACCTTCGAGCTTGGACAGCTGCTGGCTCAACGCCGAAGCGCCAACACCCAGCTCAAGGGCGGCGCGGCCGAGGCTGCCGTGTTCGAGTACACCGAGGTAGTAGCGTAATTGGCGCAGTTCCATGGAGACCTCGGGCGATGGTGGGCGGCTACCCTATACTCAAAGCTTTGCACAACTCAATGGCTGGCTCGACGGTGATGTTGCAACCTGCTGGGCCGCACATCGGCACTTTCCCAGCGCGCTGGGATCGAACGTTGCAGACAAACCATTCGACTGTTTCCAGGAGGTGCCTGATGATCCTACGCAACACTTTGCTGCTGTCATGCCTGGCCTTGGCGCTGGCCGGCTGCGCAAGCTCCAGCGACAACCAGAAACCGCCGGCAACCATGCAGGTCGACCTGCAGCGTTACCAGGGCACCTGGTATGAAGTCGCCCGCCTGCCGATGTTCTTCCAGCGCAACTGCGTGCAGTCAGAAGCGCGATACGGTCTGCGCGCCGACGGCCTGATCGACGTCACCAATCGCTGCCGTGAAGAAGACGGCAAGTGGAACGAAGTCCACGGCACCGCCGAACCACAGGTGCCGGGCAAGACCGACAAGCTCTGGGTCAAGTTCGACAACTGGTTCAGCAAGCTTCTGCCCGGCTTGACCAAGGGCGAGTACTGGGTGCTGTACCACGATCAGGATTACCAGGTTGCATTGGTCGGCCACCCGAACCGCGAGTATCTGTGGCTGCTGTCGCGCACGCCGACCATCAGCAGTGAAACGCGTGAGAAATTGCTGACTACGGCGCGTGAGCAAGGGTATGACGTGAGTGAGTTGGTGTGGCGTAAGGCGGATTAGATGATATAGGTCGGAAGGGGCTAACGTGTCACGACACCTTCCGACCATATACTTACAGTTCCAGCTTCTTTTCGACAACAATCATTCAGATTTAATTCACTCACTGATACCCTCAAGCTATAACATTGAAAAATGTGATTCCCCAGTTTCTTTCAGACTAAAAGACTTTCCACAGGGACACCCGACCTCAACTCACAGCAAATCACCGATAGAGGTACGCAGACCAGCCGCGACGGGTTCACCACAACGTTATAACTAAATGAAGTAGCGGCATCCACGCGAACCCTACACACATCAGCAGCCCTCCGACATTAAGACGAATACGCAAGCCCCTAGGGATAAGCCTCAAATCTTCATCAGTGATTTGACCGCGCCGTACATATAGACGACGACAGTGAAGCAACCAAGAAAAATTTATAACGAACCACCACCTATCATGAAGCGCTCGAAAATTGCTCGGCATCACAATAATTAATCTCGGATTGGTAGAGACGATCTGTTGCAGACATTTGAAATCCCGACTCAGAATCACAAACACATACAAACCCATCCCTGCCCACATCAATACAAATGGTGTCACGAAGAGCCACAGCTTTAGGTCTAGCGACCATGATTCAGGGATATTCATCACTGCGTTGTTTTCTCATAGATAACCTCACCTCCCACCTCTCCAAGCGACCCACCATACTTACCACCGATTACTGCACCGGCGCCCACCATCACTAGGCTACAAACAGGGGCATAAGGACCAGCGAAGCCACATACCGCTACAGCGGCTCCCTTGCCACCGGCTGCACCGAGAGATCCGCCAGAGAGTCCGCCTATAAAACTGCCCGCCTCTGTAAACCGAATCCGCTTGCACTCCTCCGTCTCGCCCGCTCGACATACTTCCTCCACCTTCAAATAAGACGATGTACCTCCCAAGGCTGTGCCGATGTGTCCGCCATACTTGACGTACTTGGCCACCTTCGCCACCTCATCCAAATGCGTGGCATACCCCGGAATCTGCCCCGCCCCACCGGCTTTTGACCAATGATGAACCAGGCTTTTGGTAGAAATCTTCAAATCACGACGAAGACGCTCGTAAGGGCCAAGGTTCAATCGCTTGTTCAAAAACGCCGCCTTCAACTGTCTATCCAGCTGCCTGAGCAACTTCTGTCGACTAGCAAAAAACTCCGGGCTGTACAGGTGGCCGAACTTGGCGAACTGCTGTTTGTGTAACTGGTCGACTTCGAGCAAGGTCGCCCGGACCTGCCTCAGGCCTTGCTCCAGTACATCCTTACCGACACCCATGGACTGGCTGGCGCCTGTCAGCAGCCCTGCAATTTCAGCCTGGTGCTCCATCATGAATTCGGCTTCGTCGTAGTCGAGCAGCGCCAGCGAGTCGCGGGCCTGCTGTGCGGCGGCCATCAGTTGAGCTTCTTCGCGGGTGCAGGCGTCGCCGTTGTCGGGGTCACCAATGACGAAAATCTCTCCGGCCTTGAAGCCTTGCTGGAACGTCGGGTTGAGCATCTGCAGGCGCGAGATCGGCAAGGTGCTGTCCTGCCCGGCTAACTGCATCAGCACCTGCGGGAAGGACATGTTGCGCTGGACAATATGGAAGCCTGGCTCATTGATGTACGGCCGGCTATCAACGAAGTGCACAGGCTGACCAAAGCTCTGCGCGCTTGGGCCGACCACGCGCGAAGACCTTGTCTCCCGCCAGGGTGGAACAAAGTCAGGTGGCGCTACAACTCGGTTGGTACCGGGCGGGCAAGCGCACTGCACCAGCGAACCATCGACCGCCACTTCGCTGCCATCGGAGATAAAGCATGGCGCGCCTTCGGCGACAGTGCCTGGTTCGGCGCACAACGGGCAGGCCGTGGTCTTGTCGCCGACACGCAGGACCATGCGCCCATCACAGATGTAGCCATCACCCGTGGCGATGCACACCGCACCCGTTGTCGTATCATCGCCATCGACAGCTTGACCTTTACCGTCAATTATCACGCGCATCTGCAAACGCCCTGTGCTTGTTGAGCCAGGAAAACTAGCAGCTGCTGACCGGTATTTTTCCCCGCCAAAAGCGAACAGGATGCGCCCTACTACATTGAGCGAAAAGTCTTACGGGCCTGAGACTTTTCCTGACAGCCAAAACGCTCAAATCTGCTTTGAGAGTCTTCATCAGTCAGCCAACGCAAGGCTAAAATAGCCCTCCGAACCCAAGAGGATCCTGCAATGGACCTGCAGTTTCTGGGCACCTCGTCTGGGGTACCCACCAAGGCCCGCAACGTCAGCGCGACAGCAGTCATCGAAGCGTCCGGCAAAAGCTGGTATCTGGTTGATTGCGGCGAAGGCACCCAGCATCAGTTACTGCACACATCACTGTCGATGCGTGATCTGCGCGGGATATTCATCACCCATGTCCACGGTGACCACTGCTACGGGCTACCGGGATTGCTCGCCAGCGCGGGAATGTCCGGGCGCAGCGAACCGCTCGAACTGATCATGCCGCTGGCACTGCATGAGTGGCTGCGCCTGAGCCTGGCGGTGAGCCAGACCTATCTGCCCTTCGAACTGCATCTGCTGGCGGTAGAAACGCTGCAGGACTGGCGCAGCACGCAGGTTGCGGTGACTACCGTAGAGCTGTCGCACCGGGTGCCGAGCTATGGCTTTGTGTTCACCGAGATCAACCCGGAGCCGCGCCTGGACACCGACCGCCTGCAAGCCGACGGCATCCCGCGCGGGCCGCTGTGGGGTGATCTGGCCCATGGCCGGCAGGTCGAACATGAAGGTCGTGTGCTCGACACGCTGACTTACCTGAAGGCATCGCGAGCGGCCCGGCGCATCGTCGTCTGCGGCGACAACGACTCACCCGCTCTGCTGGCCGAGGTTGCCAAAGGTGCCGATGTGCTAGTGCATGAAGCCACCTTCACCGAACCTGTGCTGCAACGCTCGCAATCGAACTTCGGCCACAGCACTGCGGCGGCTGTCGCGCAATTTGCCGAGGCTGCAGGTGTACCGAACCTGGTGCTGACTCACTTCAGCGCCCGTTATCAGGACAACCCGCAGCGCAGCCCGTCCATCGATGATGTGCGCCAGGAGGCGCAGGCCCATTACAGCGGGCAACTGACGCTGGCTCGGGACCTGCAGCGTTATCACCTGGGCAAGGATGGCCTGCTCGCAGCGGTGTGAGTTGGCCGACAGTGCGCTTCTCCACAAAGATCAGTAACCGGTCATTTCCAGGTAACCCCTGCCCTGCCCGCTGCCGCCCTCGACCCGCACCGGCCCTTCCCAATACGGGAACCGGGTGTTCATCCAGGCCTGCTTGTACAGCGCTTCGACCTGGACATCGACGCCCTGCTCCGGCAGCCGCACGCGCCAGCGGGTCGGTACGGTTTTACCGTTTGCCTGCTTGCTCGAGGCCAGCACTTGCAGCTCGATCTGCGCCCCCTGGAGTGGCTGGGTCTTGCCGTCGGCGCTGACCCAGGTGCCGGCTTTATAGGCATCGCCGTGAGCTTCGCGCACCTGAAACAGCATTACCTTGGCGCCGCTGTCCAGGTGCAGGGAAAACCAGTCCCAGCCTGACTGCCCGGCCGCCAGAGGTTGGCTGCTCCATTCGCGATCGAGCCAGGCCTGACCGGTAACGGCCACGTGCTGGCCGTCACGCTCGACTTCGCCACTGACCTGATAGAACGGTTGGCTGTAGTAATAGGAAGCCTGGCCTTTGCCGGATTTTTCGCTGTAGCCCTTGGCCCCGTGCAGCACCAATGGCCGCTCACTGACCAAGTGCAGATCAAAGCGGAAATCCTCGCCTGCGGCTTTCATCTGCAACTGGCCAATCCCATTGCCGCCCTGCAGCGACCAATCATCTATCCAGGCGCGAAATGGCTGCGCCTCAACCCCAGCCTGGCCAATGCCACCGCGGGCGAGCACCTCACTGGACTGATGACCGCCCGGCCCGGTCAGCGCCGCGTGGCCCATCCACAGATTGGGGCTGTTCCAGTCGGCGGTTTCTGCGCCAGGGCGCAATGCCGAACGAAACAAGGTCCACTGCGCACCCCACTGCCGCCCCTGGGCATCCTGCAAGTTGGCGGTGACGTACCACCACTCGATGCGGAAGCCGTCGTGGGCGCCATGATCACGCGGGAACTGCAGCTCATGGCCCGGCGTGACCTGTTGGAAGGCGCCGGCCTCCTGCCCCAAGCCGGCAAAACTGCTGGGCTCGGGTGCAGGCGCATCGCAGCCTGCAAGCAGCAGGCACAGCGCGGTCAGCCAGGGTTTAACGTTCATTGGCAAACTGCCTCAAGAGATCGCTGGGTTGCCTGCGCGCCAGTTGCCAGAGCGGCCAGACGCTGGCCAGAAAGCTGGTCAGCACCCCGAGTACTGCCAGTTGCAGCAGCTGACCGGGGAATACATAGAGCGGCAGACGCCAACCAAACGCCTGCACGTTGACCACGGCCACCAGGCACCAGGCCAGCAGCAAGCCAAGCGGAATCGCCAGCAACACGGTGCAACTGCTCAGCATCAGGGTCTGGCCGAGTGTCAGCCAGATCAACCGACGGCGTTCGACCCCCAGCGCCCACAACGGCGCCAACTGGCCCAGGCGGCTCTGGCCGAGGCTCAGCAGGCTGATGAACAACGCCACACCAGCGATACCGAGGGTCAGGCTGTTGAGTGCGGCGGTAGCGGCAAAGGTGCGCTCGAACACCGCAGCAGACCATCGCTTGAGCGTGGTCTGCTCGACCATGCGGCTGTCATCGAGGCTGAACTGTTGGCCCAGCGCCCGCTTTAGCGCCGGCAAATGCTCGCCAGCCAAGGTCAGGCCCAGATTGCTCAACGTCGCCTGCGGCCAGTGCTGGCGTAACCAGTCGGCGCTGATCAGCAGGTGCCCTTTGGGATTGCCATAATCGGCATAGATGCCCACTACCGGCATCGTTTGGGCTGATGGCTCGGGCAGTTGCAAGGCGTCGCCAAGACCCAGCTGCAGGCGCCTGGCCAACTGTTCGCTGAGCATGATCCCGCGCCCCTGCGCAAGCTGCTCCCAGGCACCGGCGGATTTTTCCAGCAGCGGCCAGTGATTGTTGTAGTACGGGTGATCGACGATGCCCTGGACCTGCGTCGGCCATTGGTGCAGCCGCCACTCGACGCGCCAGTTGGGCAGCACCGCGGTGACTTCGGGCTGGCGTGCCAGCCAGTCGCTGATCTGCACTGCCTGGGCAGTGTCGCGCGGGGTCAGGTACAGGTCTGCCGACAGGCGCTGATCGAGCCAGCCGGTAAAGGTGCGGCGAAAGCCCTCGGTCATGCTGCCCACACCGACGCTGGCGGCCAACGCCAGCAGCAAGGCCATCAGCGCCAGGCTCAGCGCCGGCAATTGCTGGCGGCTGTCGGCGACGAACCATTGCGGCAATGGCCGCCGGCACAAGCGCGCCAAACCGGCCAGGGCAAGCTCGAGCAAGGCCGGCAGCAATAGCGCCGCTGCCAGCAGCAATGCCGCGAGCAGGACAAAGGCGCTGCTCAGGTTATTGCCCCACTGCCAGCACCCCAGCGCTACCAAACCAAGCAACAAGGCGACCATCGCCTGACGACGCAGCCACGGCCCTTGGGCCAGGCGCCAGGCCTGTGGCTGGGCAAGCGCCAGCAGCGGCAGGCGCGCAGCGCGCAGCACGCTGCTGACACCGGCCAACAACGCACCGAGCAGACTCACGCCGACGCCGGCCAACCACCACTGCGGCGACAGGCTCAGCTGCCCGGCGATCTGCGCTCCATACAAGCCGCGCACGCTGGCCGCGAAGTCAGGCAACAACAGGCTGGCCAGCAGATAACCACTGACTACCCCGGCGAGGCCGCCGAGCAACGCGAACGCACCCAGCTCCAGCGCCAGCCCGGTCAACAGCACCCGCAAGCTGACACCGCAGGCACGCAAGGTTCTGATCAAGCCGCGCCGTTGCTCCAGCGCCAGGCCAATGGCCGCATGGGCAATGAACAGGCCGACCACGAATGCCAGCAAGCCCAGCGCAGTCAGGTTGAGGTGAAAGCTGTCGGTCAGGCGCTGCAGATCACCGTCGTCGCCACCGGTTTGCAGCATAAGCTGGGCGGCGATGTCGGCAGGCAGCGCGGTGGGTTGTTTTTCGAGCAGCAGACGCGACAGTTGTCCTGGCGCGCCGAGCAGGGCCTGCGCGTGGCCGATATCGACCACGATCACCCCAGGCGCCAGTTCCGCTTGCAGGACCAACGGCGGCATCAGCTGACCATCGCGGGTGCGCGCGCGCTCACCCGGTTGCAGGTTCAACTGGCGTAGCGTGTCTGGACTGATCCAGGCTTGCCCAGGGCTGTCGATGAAGGCCGCAAGCTCGAACGCTTGCGCCTGTACCCCGGCCACGGCCATCTTCGCTGGCAGGCTCAGCGGTTCAATACCGATCAAGCGCACTGCCTGAGTCGCGCTTCCTGAAAGTTGCAGGCGGCCTTCCAGAACCGGCGTCACCTGCACGCCACTAGTGCGCAGTTGCACATACAGCGCTTGCGCTAGATGCTCGCCCTGACGCGGCACCAGTTGCGTCTGGCTGGCGCCCGAAAGCACACCACTGGCACGGGCATAGTCGCTGCGGGCCTGGCTGTTGAGCGCCTGCACGCCGGTCCACAATGCCGTTGCCAGCCATAGCCCGGTAAAGATACTGAAGCACTGCAAGCGGTGCCGGCGCCAATGGCTGAGCAGCGCCTGCAAGGTGATCAGCAGGCTGGCCATCAATCCGGCTCCGGCTGAACACGTCCAGCCTTGAGGAAGCACCGATGTTCGAGCCGCGCCGCCAACTGCCGGCTGTGGGTCACCATCAACAGGCTGCTGCCCGCCTGGGCAACCAGCTCGAGCATCAGTTGCAGGACTTCTTCACTGCTTGCTTCATCGAGGCTGCCGGTGGGCTCGTCGGCCAGCACCAGCGCCGGCCGTCCCGCCAACGCACGACCAATCGCCACACGTTGCTGCTGGCCGCCCGACAGCTGCTCGGGGTAGCGCTGCAACAACTCGGTCAACCCAAGCCGCTCCGCCAGCTGCGCGGTCCAGGCAGGATCGTGGCGCCCGGCCAAGCGGGCTTGAAACGCCAGATTGGCGGCAACGTCGAGGCTGCTGATCAAGTTGTACTGCTGGAACACCAGGCCAATGCTGTCGCGCCGCCAGCGTGCCAGCGCCGTTTCGTCCCGCGTATCGAGGGGTACATCCTCGATCAGTATCCTGCCACTGTCAGCCCGATCAAGTCCGGCGAGCAGGTGCAGCAACGTGCTTTTGCCACTACCGGATTCGCCCATCAGCGCCAGGCTGCTGCCCCGCGCCAGTTGCAGGTCGACGCCCTGCAGCACAGGCAGAACGCCCTGGGCGGTATTGAATGACTTGCGCAGCTGCTCGACGACCAACATCGGTGGGGGCTTCCTCTCAGGGCACAACGGGCGTTAATCACTAACTCTTGGGCGCAGCGTTGCAGCATTAGGTTGCATCGTTCTGCCCTTCAAGGGTAGGCGCAATCGGGGCTAAACTGAGGTACGAACATCATCAGGCTTACAGGAACCTCCATGGCCCGCACTGCGATACCTGGCTACCACCCATCGTGGTTGCTGCTGATCCTGCTCATCGGCAGCCTTGCATCGCTGACGGGATGCTCGAACAAATCCAGCGCTACGCGCTATGCCCAAGCAGGCGCGAACTGCTTCGCCAAGGCAGTGCCGACCGCTGGCGAGGGTGGCCTGGCATGGGGCAACACGTTGAGCGCGGCGCGCAAGAAATCCATGGACAGCTGCATGCGCTATGCGAGCCGTTCAGGCGGTACGCCGAAGACCTGTCAGGTGGTGATGGCCAAGTGCAAGTGATGGGTGGCGGCTACGAGCGGGCCCGCTAGTTCGAGCTATAAGGTTGGTTCACTCGGTTGGTCGTAAGACCGCCCGCCCGCAGCCACCATTGCGATTGTTCAGGCATTGCACCTGAACAATCGCGCAATCATGGTCGGCCAGTGGGCAGGCAGCAATCAGGCGAATCTTATTGCCAGGGGTTACTGCAGCCACGGCGGCGGTGGCGGCTCCTCGCTCTTGACCGGGCCACGCTCGGCTTCTTCACGACCGGCACGGCGACGTTCGTCATCCATCCGCGCCGCTTCGATCTCGCGCAGCACGCCGCCGACATCGGCGTCGTGGTCGTCATCCTCGAACTCGCCGGTCAGCGGGCTATCGGGCAACAATTCCCCGGCCTCGAACAGCGACCACATCTCGCGGGCGTAGCGGGTGTCCTTGAGCTCGGGAGCAAAGCGCCCGAAGTAACCGCTCATGTTCGCCACGTCACGATCGAGCATGCTGAAAGCATGGTTGTTGGCGGCAGCATCGACGGCCTGCGGCAAGTCGATGATCACCGGGCCATCCGGGCCGAGCAGGACGTTGAATTCGGACAAGTCACCGTGCACCAGCCCTGCACAAAGCATCAAGACGATCTGGCGGATCACGAACGCGTGGTATTCACGCGCCTGATCCGGCTCCAGGTGAACGTCGTTGAGGCGTGGCGCGGCGTTGCCGTCGGCATCGACCACCAGCTCCATCAACAGCACGCCGTCCTGGAAGTCGTAGGGCTTGGGCACTCGCACGCCGGCATGCGCGAGGCGGAACAAGGCGGCCACCTCGGCGTTCTGCCAGGCATCTTCGGCTTCCTTGCGACCGTACTTGGAACCCTTGGCCATGGCCCGCGCCTGGCGGCTGTTGCGCACCGTGCGCCCTTCCTGGTACTCGGCCGCCTGGCGGAAGCTACGTTTGTTGGCCTCCTTGTAGACCTTGGCACAACGCACCTGGTTACCGCAGCGCACCACATACACCGCTGCTTCCTTGCCACTCATCAAGGGCCGCAACACCTCGTCGACCAGACCGTCTTCGATCAGCGGCTCAATACGTTTTGGAGTCTTCATCAGGTTTAATTCAGGGTCCTGTTCTGCCAGACACATGGTTTGCCGGCCATCCTCTCACAGCCTGATCCGACTTGCTCGTTTCGAGCTAATCAATACGCGGATGTTGTTGTACCAAATGCGTGCGTTTGGCCTCAAGTTCAGCAATCTGCTCGTCAATGTCCTCGATTTTTTGTTCAATGTTGTCGTGGTGTTCCTGCAGCAGTTCACGCGCTTCCTCGATGTCCGAGGCGGCGGGCGCAGCGCCGCGCAATGGCTGATTGGCAGTTTCTTTCATGGTGATACCGGTGATCAGACCGATCAGGGCAATGACCATCAGGTAGTAAGCCGGCATGTACAGGTTGTTGGTGCTTTCTACCAGCCAGGCGGCGATGGTCGGGGTCAGGCCGGCAATCAGCACAGAAATATTGAAGGCACTGGCCAGCGCGCTGTAGCGAATGTGCGTAGGGAACATCGCCGGCAGCGTCGAAGCCATCACCCCGATGAAGAAGTTGAGCAGCACCGCCAACATCAGCAAACCGGCGAAGATCAGCCCGAGCACACCGCTGGTGATCAGCATGAAGGCCGGGATGGCCAGTGCGAACAAGCCGATGCTGCCGCACAGGATGAACGGGCGGCGGCCGTATTTATCGCTGAGGAAGCCGATCAGAGGCTGCACGAAGAGCATGCCCACCATGATCGCGATGATGATCAGCACCCCGCGGTTCTCGCTGTAATGCAGGTTGTGCGACAGGTAGCTGGGCATGTAAGTCAGCAGCATGTAATAGGTGACGTTGGTGGCGATGACTACGCCTACGCAGGTCAGCAGGCTGCGCCAGTGCTTGGTAGCTACCTCCTTGAACGACACCTTCGGACCGCCAGCCAGGCCTTCGCGATCGCCCTGCTCGAGCTTGTCGACATGCTGCTGGAAGGCGGGGGTCTCTTCCAGCGCATGGCGCAGGTACAGGCCGATCATGCCCAGCGGCAGCGCCAGCAGAAACGGCACCCGCCAGCCCCACTCCTGGAACCTCTCTTCACCGATCATGGCCGAGATGAACACCACCAGGCCGGCGCCGGCAACAAAGCCTGCGATCGAGCCGAAGTCGAGCCAACTGCCGAGGAAGCCGCGCTTGCGGTCCGGGGCGTACTCGGCGACGAAGATCGAGGCACCGGTGTATTCACCCCCTACCGAGAAGCCCTGGGCCATCTTGCACAGCAGTAGCAGGATGGGCGCCCAGATACCAATCGCGGCATAGGACGGAATCAAGCCAATGGCGAAGGTGCTCAGGGACATGATCACAATGGTGGCAGCGAGAACCTTCTGCCTGCCGTATTTGTCGCCGAGGGCGCCGAAGAACAGCCCGCCCAGGGGCCGAATCAGGAACGGCACCGAGAACGTACCCAAGGCTGCGATCATCTGTACGCTGGGGTCAGCGCCGGGGAAAAAGACCTTGCCGAGCACATAGGCGACAAAGCCATAGACGCCGAAGTCGAACCACTCCATGGCGTTGCCAAGCGCTGCGGCGGTGATCGCCTTGCGCATCTTGGCGTCGTCAACAATGGTGATGTCTTTCAAGCCGATCGGCTTGACGCTTTTTTTGCGTGATTTCATATCTGCCACTCTGTTACTGACGTGTCCATTACCGGTTGCCATTGTTTTAATGGCCAGGCTCTAAGGCATCAGATACAAAGGGTTACGAAAAAATTCACTGAGCGCCGACATTTTTCGCGCCAACAAACAGGCCATCTGCGCTGAGGCTCCACGCAGATGGCCTGGTATTGGTGCTCAGCGCAGCGTTACTGACTGCGCGTTACCCGCCAAATGGTGTTGGCGAGGTCGTCGGCGATGATCAGCGCACCGCGCGGATCCACCGTCACACCCACCGGGCGACCGCGGGTCTTGCCATCTTCACCACGGAAGCCGGTGGCAAAGTCGATCGGCTCGCCGGCCGGCTTGCCATTGCTGAACGGCACGAAGATCACCTTGTAGCCCACCGGATTCGGTCGGTTCCAGCTACCGTGCTCGCCGACGAACGCGCCCTCGGCAAACTGCGCGCCCATGGCCGCCACCGAAAAATCAACGCCCAGAGCAGCTACGTGGGAGCCAAGGCTGTAATCCGGCTTGATCGCCGCAGCGACTTTCTCGGGGTTCTGCGGCTGCGCACGTGGGTCGACGTTCTGCCCCCAGTAGCTATAGGGCCAGCCGTAGAAGCCCCCCGCTTTGACTGAGGTCAGGTAGTCAGGCACCAGGTCAGGGCCAAGCTCATCGCGCTCGTTGACCACAGCCCACAGTTCACCGCTGGTGGGTTCGATGCTCAGCGCAGTCGGGTTACGCAGGCCAGTCGCATACGGCTTATGCGCGCCGGTCTGGGCGTCGATCTGCCAGACCATGGCCCGATCTATTTCGACCTCCATGCCGCGCTCGGTGATATTGCTGTTGGAGCCGATGCCGACGTACAGGTAGCGCCCGTCGGGGCTGATCGTCAGCGCCTTGGTCCAGTGGTGGTTGATCTCGGCCGGCAGGTCGCTGACCTTACTGGGCGGGCCACTGGCCTTGGTCTGGCCATCCGCGTAGTCAAAGCGCACCAGCGCATCCTGATTGGCCACGTACACGCTGCCCTCGAAGTAGGCCAGGCCATAGGGTGCGTTGAGGCCTTCGGCGAACACCGTTTTCACTTCGTACTTGCCGTCACCATCAGCGTCACGCAGCAAGGTCAGGCGGTTACCGCCCTTGACCTGGGTATTGCCCTTGGCCTTGATAGAGCTGGCGATGACGTCCTTGGGCTTGAGTTTGGCCGCACTGCCGCCGCGCCCTTCCGCTACCAGAATATCGCCGTTGGGCAGCACCAGCGTCTGCCGCGGGATCTTCAGGTCAGTGGCAATCGCAGTGACGTTGAAGCCCTGCGGTACGGTTGGCTTGAGATCGCCCCAGGCGGTCGGCTCGGCGATTTTCATGCTCGGCAACAGGCCGCGCTGCTGATCAGGCAGTTTCGGGTTGGCGCCGTAGGTTTGCGTGGCGTCGCCCTCGCCACCGCAGGCGCTGAGCAGCAGCGCCATGCTCAAGGATGTCAGTGCATGTACGCGGTTCATCGCACACCTCCGGAGCGCAGATTGGTCAGGCCGAGGCCGGTTGCGATGCACGCCAACGCACTGACGATGACCGACAACACCAGCCCCGACGGCATCACGGCCCAGGCATCCTTGGCATGCTCAAAGGCGTTCATCAGGCCCAGCAGCCAGGTAGCCAGCAGCAGCACGAAGTACACCACTGGGCGCCCGCCCTTGTGCTCGGCGCGGATCAGATTGACCAGGGCAAACAGCAATGCCAATCCGCAGAACAGCAAGCCACCGGCAATCAGCCAGGCAGCAAAGTTTGCCCACTGAATCTGGTAGCTTTGGTAATAGGCTATGTCACTGAGCAAGGCGCCGAGAAACAGCGGCACGGTACCGGCCAGCAGAGTCGCGTGCAGCGCTCCTGGCCGGCAGCGATAGAGGGTTGAGTCGTTCACGGTGGCTCCTTTCATCGATCCAGAGGTCCCTCCCTGCACAGACTGCGCCTGGAGGCCTAATGGAAGATCGCTCGGCCAAAGCGATAGTTCAGCGCAATTGCAGACAGGGCTGTAATCTGGCGGCTACCCGTTTGCTGAGCGGCACCGGCTGAGGACTAGAGTTTTGGGCAAAGACGCTGACAACCCGTGCATATCCAAATGCCAGATCCGCGACGAAGTTTGCCTGGGCTGCGGGCGCAGCAAAGACGATATTCGCAAGTGGAAGAAGATGAAGAAGAGCGAGCGCATCGAGGCTGTGCAAAAGGCCAAGGCGCGCTTGAAGGCTATCAAGAAAGGCAAAAAATAAGGGGGCTGCAGAGCAGCCCCACGTGGTAACCGCTTAGCCCGCGAACTTGGCCCGCGCTGCGTGCAGCTTCTTGTAGCTGTCGACCAAGCGCAGGTGCCGATCGAGCCCCTCCAGCTTCATACTGGTCGGCGTCAAGCCATGGAAGCGCACGTTGCCCTCGACCGAGCCAACGGCCGCATCCATCCGCGCATTACCGAACATGCGGCGCAAGTTGACCTCGTAGTCGGCCAGTTCCAGTTCATCATCGAGCACCACTTCCAGCACCACGTTGAGCGCCTGATAGAACAGGCCGCGCTCCACGGTGTTGTCGTTGAACTGCAGGAACGCTTCTACCAGTTCCTTGGCTTCGTCGAAGCGCTTCAAGGCGAGCTTGATCAGCAGCTTCAATTCCAGAATGGTCAACTGGCCCCACACCGTGTTGTCGTCGAACTCCACACCGATCAAGGTGGTGATGTCGGTGTATTCGTCCACTTCGCAGTTATCCAGACGCTTGACCAGCGCCTTCAGGCTGCGATCGTCCAGGCGGTGCAGGTTGAGGATGTCTTCGCGGAACAGCAGCGCCTTGTTGGTGTTATCCCAGATCAAGTCTTCAACCGGATAGATCTCGGAATAGTCCGGCACCAGGATACGGCAGGCCTTGGCGCCAAGGTGCTCGTACACGGCCATGTACACTTCCTTGCCCAGCGATTCGAGGATGCCGAACAGGGTTGCAGCCTCTTCCTCGTTGGAGTTTTCCCCTTCACCAGAGAAGTCCCACTCAACGAATTCGAAGTCGGCCTTGGCACTGAAGAAGCGCCATGAGACGACACCGCTGGAGTCGATGAAGTGCTCGACGAAGTTGTTCGGCTCGGTCACTGCGTGACTCTCGAACGTCGGCTGCGGCAGGTCATTGAGACCTTCGAAGCTGCGTCCCTGAAGCAACTCGGTGAGGCTGCGCTCAAGCGCGACTTCCAGGCTTGGGTGCGCGCCGAACGAGGCGAACACGCCGCCGGTGCGCGGATTCATCAAGGTCACACACATGACCGGGAATTCGCCGCCCAGCGAGGCATCCTTGACCAGCACCGGGAAGCCCTGCTCTTCCAGCCCCTTGATCCCGGCGAGGATGCCCGGGTATTTGGCCAGCACGTCCTCAGGAACATCAGGCAGGGCCAGTTCACCCTCAAGAATTTCCCGTTTTACCGCACGTTCGAAAATCTCTGACAGGCACTGCACCTGCGCCTCGGCCAGAGTGTTGCCGGCGCTCATGCCGTTGCTCAGGTACAGGTTTTCGATCAGGTTGGAGGGGAAGTACACCACTTCACCGTCAGACTGACGAACGAACGGCAGCGAACAAATGCCGCGCTTCACATTGCCCGAGTTGGTGTCGTACAGGTGCGAGCCGCGCAGTTCGCCGTCGGGGTTGTAGATCTCGAGGCAGTACTCATCGAGGATCTCGGCAGGCAAGGCGTCCTTGCTGCCGGGTTTGAACCAGCGCTCGTCCGGGTAATGCACGAACTCGGCGTTGGCGATGTCTTCGCCCCAGAACTGATCGTTGTAGAAGAAGTTGCAGTTGAGGCGTTCGATGAACTCGCCCAGCGCCGAAGCCAGGGCTCCTTCCTTGGTGGCGCCCTTGCCGTTGGTAAAGCACATGGGCGAATGCGCATCGCGCACGTGCAATGACCAGACGTTGGGCACGATATTGCGCCACGAGGCGATTTCGATCTTCATCCCAAGGCCCGCGAGAATGCCCGACATGTTGGCAATGGTCTGCTCCAGTGGCAGGTCCTTGCCAGCGATGTACGTGCTTGCCTGCGGATCGCTGTCGAGCATCAACAAGGCTTGCGCATCAGCATCCAGGTTAGCCACCTGTTCGATGACGAACTCTGGGCCGGCCTGTACCACCTTCTTCACCGTGCAACGGTCGATCGAACGCAGGATGCCCTGGCGGTCCTTGTCGGAGATATCCGCCGGCAGTTCGACCTGGATCTTGAAGATCTGGTTGTAGCGGTTTTCCGGGTCGACGATATTGTTTTGCGACAGGCGAATGTTGTCGGTGGGGATGTTGCGCGTTTCGCAATACAACTTCACGAAGTAAGCCGCACACAACGCCGACGAAGCCAGGAAGTAGTCGAACGGACCTGGCGCCGAGCCATCGCCCTTGTAGCGAATGGGCTGATCGGCGACCACCGTGAAATCATCGAACTTGGCTTCAAGTCGGAGGTTGTCGAGAAAGTTAACCTTGATTTCCATGCGGGATTACCATGATAAAGCGAAACGAAATGGCCGCCATTATCCGGATTTTTGCCGCGCAAGTCTTTGCCGATCAGCGCGGCGTACAGGTTGCAGCCGCTGGCGTGCTTGCTTAGCGTCAAGGCCGCCCATAAAATGATAATGACTCCCAATTGCGCTTCGAGCCTTTTATGACCTCCAGCCATCGCCCGCTGAACCGTCAGGTGCAGTGCCTTTACCAGGAACATCAGCGTTGGCTGTTGAGCTGGCTGCGCCCCCGCGTCGACTGCCGTGAGCTTGCCGCAGACCTGGTGCAGGATGTGTTCATTCGGGTGCTCAGTGCCAAGGATGCGCAGAATCAGCTTGAGGCAGTGCGCGAACCCAAGAGTTACCTGGCCACCATCGCCCGCCGCCTGATGATCGACCATTTTCGCCGGGCTCGGCTCGAACGCGCCTGGCTGCAGGCCCTGGCCGAGCAACCCGAGGCGGTCAGCATCAGCGAAGAAACCCGCGCGATTTTGCTCGAAAGCCTGTGCGAACTGGATGCGATGCTCGCCGGCCTGGGCCCAAACGTGCGCCAGGCGTTTTTGCTCTCGCAACTCGACGGCATGAGCTACAAGCTGATTGGAGAGCAATTGCAGGTTTCGGTGGTGACGGTTACCCGCTATGTAGCCAAGGCCACCCAGCATTGCGTGCTGTTCAGCCTGGGCGCCGAACGCTGATGACCGTCCTCCACGCTCGACAACGCGCAGCCCTGGAACAAGCCGCAGGATGGTTTGGGCTTTTGCAATGCGAGGAAGCCTCGGTTGCAGACCAGGCTGGCTGGCAAGCATGGCTCGACCGCGATGAATACAATCGCTGGGCCTGGGCTCAGATCGAACAACTGCAACAACGTCTGCATGGCATGCCCACGAACGTTACCGGGCGAGCGCTGCGCCTAGCCGATCAGCCCGCGCTGGATAGCAGACGCGCCGTGCTCAAAGGTTTCGCCTTGATGATGGGTACCGGCGCGCTTGGCTACGCAGGTTATCGCCAAGGCCAACGCGCAGGCTGGATGGCTGACTACCACACACGCACCGGCGAGCGGCTCAATACGATGCTCGCCGACGGATCGCGCCTGCAACTGAACACCGCCAGTGCCGTCGACGTGCTCTACAGCGCAACTCAACGCCGAATACAACTGCACAGAGGCGAGCTGCTGCTTACCAGCGCCGCCGATCCTGCTCGTCGGCCGCTGCAGGTGCAGACCGCACAGGGCAGCATTCAGGCGCTGGGCACGCGCTTCGCCGTCAGGGCCGACGGCGCGAGCACGCTGGTCAGCGTTTTTCAACATCAGGTGCGTGTCACCCCAAACGGCGCTGCGCCAGTGGTGCTCGATGCAGGCACCCAGTGCCGCTTCAACGCCAGCCAGCTTGGCGCGGTGCAACCGATCAATGCCGGTCAGGACGCCTGGAGCGAGGGCATGCTGGTGGCCAATGATCAGCGTCTGGATGCGTTTCTGGCTGAACTGAGCCGCTATCGCCCCGGCTGGTTACGCTGCGACCCCGCGGTCGCAGGGCTGCGCATCAGCGGCGCCTTCGCCATCGACGACAGCGACCAGACCTTGCGCGCACTGAGCACGACCCTGCCCGTGCGTGTAGTACAAACCACACGCTATTGGGTCACAGTGGTAGCGCTATAAAGCATCCTGGTTCGGTAATCGCCCATTTTCAACCAGCAAACGTGCTAGCCGATTGACGAATTAACCAGATAGTACAAATATCGGGGCAATCAAAAACAACAAAGTGATCTGCCATGACGCCCCGAATTCTCGTGCTCAACGGCCCCAATCTCAATCTGCTCGGCACCCGCGAACCTGAACAGTATGGCCGCGAGACGCTCGCCGACCTCGCCAACAGCTGCGCCGACAGCGCCCGCGATCTGGGCCTGGATATCGAATTCCGCCAGACCAACCACGAAGGCGAACTGATCGACTGGATCCACGCCGCCCGCGGTCGTTGCGCCGGCATCGTGATCAACCCTGGTGCGTGGACCCACACCTCGGTGGCCATCCGTGATGCGCTGGTCGCCAGCGAGCTGCCAGTGATCGAAGTACACCTGTCCAATGTGCACAAGCGTGAGCCGTTCCGGCATATCTCGTTCGTCTCGTCGATTGCCGTTGGGGTGATCTGCGGCCTGGGTAGCCATGGCTATCGCATGGCGCTGGCGCACTTTGGGCAGATGTTCGCGGAGCAAGCAGCATGAGCCAACCAAGCATTCTGGCCGGCCTGATTGGCCGTGGCATCCAGGCATCCCGCACCCCTGCCCTGCATGAGCACGAGGGCGACGCGCAATCGCTGCGTTACCTGTATCGGCTGATCGATGCCGACCAGCTGGGGTTGGAAGACAGCGCCCTGCCCGATCTGCTTGAGGCCGCGCAACGCACCGGCTTTACCGGCCTCAACATCACCTTCCCGTTCAAGCAGGCGATCCTGCCGTTGCTCGATGAGCTGTCCGATGAAGCGCGTGGCATTGGCGCGGTGAACACAGTGGTGTTCAAGGACGGCAAGCGCATTGGTCATAACACTGATTGCCTGGGCTTCGCCGAGGGTTTCCGACGCGGGCTGGGCGACGTCAGCAAGCGCTTGGTGGTGCAGATGGGCGCCGGTGGCGCCGGTGCTGCAGTGGCCCATGCCCTGCTCGCTGAAGGAGTCGAACAGCTGGTGCTGTTCGAAGTCGATGTTGCGCGCGGGCAAGCCCTGGTCGACAACCTGAATCAGCGCTTCGGCGCAGGCCGAGCTGCCCTGGGCGGTGATCTCGCTGCCACCCTGGCCGATGCCGATGGCCTGGTCAACACCACACCGGTGGGCATGGCCAAGCTGCCAGGCACACCCTTGCCAGTGGAACTGCTGCACGCGCGGCTATGGGTGGCCGAGATCATCTACTTCCCGCTTGAGACAGCACTGCTGCGCCACGCCCGTGCGCTCGGCTGCCGCACCCTCGACGGTGGCAACATGGCGGTGTTTCAAGCGGTCAAGGCATTCGAGCTGATCAGCGGCAGAGTCGCAGACGCCAGCAGGATGCAGGCGCATTTCGCCAGCATGGATTGAAATGCCGGGCGACGGGCTGCCGAGGTTGCAGCCCGCTTGCCTCAGCTTTCATGGCAGCCACTGGTGGCATAGCTGCGGTATTCAACGCTCTGGCGCTGGCGGTGCGAATCGAGATACTCGATGCGCGAGTTGACTACCCCGCACGCATTGCTGCGGTCATCTTCTACCGACAGTACTTTCTTCACGTCCAGCCGATCGCCATAGCGATAGTGCATGGCGCTGCTGCTTTCCATCGATACGCTGCTGGCTTGCGCAGCGATGGTGGCGCTGCTGGCAACGGCGAACAAGGCTGCACGGGCAATAGTCTTGAAGTTCATGGCAACGCTCCTGGCTAGGTGGGGAAGACCACGCTTCCCGTTGAGTGCCATTTCACCCCCGACAGGTATCTGCCCTGTGTCGCCGAAGCGGCGTTATTGCGAGCCCGTGTATCTGCAGCACTGCGAGATACACTGCAATACAAAGCCGCGCAGGCAAGCGCCTTGGCGCTCGGTACACTGCGTCCATTCTCGCTGAGACGGACTTGCCTGATGGATCACATCGACCACATCCTAATCGTCGACGACGATCGCGAAATCCGCGAGCTGGTCGGCAATTACCTGAAGAAGAACGGCCTGCGCACCAGCATTGTCGCCGATGGCCGGCAGATGCGCAGCTTTCTGGAATCGAACACGGTCGATCTGATCGTCCTCGACATCATGATGCCCGGCGACGACGGCCTGCTGCTGTGCCGTGAGTTGCGCGCCGGTCGCCAGCGTACTACGCCGGTTCTGATGCTTACCGCGCGCAATGACGAGACCGATCGCATTGTCGGTCTGGAGATGGGCGCCGATGATTACCTGACCAAACCGTTTTCCGCCCGTGAGCTACTGGCGCGGATCAACGCAGTGCTGCGCCGCACCCGGATGCTGCCCCCGAATCTGACCATCAGTGAAAGCAGCCGATTATTGGCCTTCGGCCAGTGGCGGCTGGATACCAGCGCACGCCACCTGCTTGACCAGCAAGGCACGCTGGTGGCCCTGAGCGGCGCCGAGTACCGGCTGCTGCGGGTGTTCCTCGACCACCCGCAGCGGGTGCTCAGCCGCGAGCAGTTGCTCAACCTTACCCAGGGCCGTGAGGCGGATATCTTCGATCGCTCGATCGACCTGCTGGTCAGCCGCCTGCGTCAGCGTCTGGGCGACGATGCTCGTGAGCCGACCTGCATCAAAACCGTACGCAGCGAAGGTTACGTGTTCTCGCTGGCGGTTCAACTGCTCGAGCCAACACTATGAAATGGCCGCACACGCTGGCTTCGCGGCTGGCCTTGATCTTCTTCAGCGGGCTGGTGCTGGCCTACGGGCTGTCGTTCAGCCTGCAGGCCTATGAGCGCTTTGTCAGCAGCCGCTCGATGATGCTCACCAATCTCGAACAGGATGTAGCCACCTCGGTGGCAATTCTCGACCGCCTGCCCGCAGCAGAGCGCGCCGCCTGGCTGCCGCGGCTGGAGCGCAGCACCTACCGCTACCGGCTCGACAACGGCCAGAGCGGCCAGGCCATGCCCAGCGAGAACCCGCCGATGGCGGCCGAGTCGGTGGTCAAGGCAATTGGCAAGGACCATCACCTGACGTTCCTGGAGATCCCCGATCAGGACGCGCACTTCCAGGTCCATCTGCGCCTGGCCGACGGCGCCCCGCTGACCATCGATGTAACACCAGCCCTGGCACCGGTAGCCAGCTGGCTGCCGGTTGTGCTGCTGATACAACTGGTGCTGCTGCTGATCTGTACCTGGCTCGCCGTGCACTTGGCGATCGGCCCATTGACGAGGCTATCGCAGGCGGTGGACAACCTCGACCCCAACGCCCCCGGGCCGCAACTGGATGAAAGCGGCCCACGTGAGGTCAGGTATGCGGCAGTGGCCTTCAACGCCCTGCAAGCACGTATCGCTGCCTACCTGAAAGAGCGCATGCAAATCCTCGCGGCGATTTCCCATGATTTGCAGACGCCCATTACCCGCATGAAACTGCGCGTGGAAGTGATGGATGATGGGCAGGAAAAGGACAAATTATCGAGCGACCTGAGCGCCATGGAGCATCTGGTTCGCGAGGGCGTGGCCTATGCCCGCAGCATGGACGGCGGCACCGAAGCGCCGTGCCGCGTTGATGTTGACGCCTTCATCGACAGTATCGTCTTCGATTACCAGGACAGCGGAGCCCAGGTCGAGCGGCTGGGCCATACCGGCGGTACCGTGCAGACCCGGCCGCATGCCTTGCGCCGGGTGCTGGTCAACCTGCTCGATAATGCGCTGAAGTTTGCCGGGGCTGCGCAGCTGGATGTATCCCGGCATAACGACCTGACGATCATCCGCGTGCTCGATGACGGCCCGGGCATACCTCAGGAAGAGCTCGACGAGGTACTCAAGCCGTTTTACCGGGTTGAAGGCTCACGCAATCGTCAGACCGGTGGCACCGGCCTGGGATTGGCGATTGCCCAGCAACTGACGCTTGCGATGGGCGCCAGGCTGACGTTGAGCAACCGCTCGGGCGGCGGACTCTGCGCCCAAATCGAGGTGCCTTGAAGGCATAGCCGGGGCTTGCAATACACAGCGATACACAACGCTGTTTGGTCGACACATTGCCGATACCTCAGCGTTGCAGACTCTGCTCTCCCCCTCTTCATGCAGCGGAGTCTGACCATGAACGCTATGAACCGCGCCTTCAGCAGTTTCGACAATTTCGCAAGCTGGACTGCCGACATACCGCTGCGCTTGTTCCTGGCCTGGGAGTTTTTTGAATCAGGCTGGGAAAAATTCAACGGCGGCAACTGGTTTGGCGACCTGCAAGCGAGTTTCCCGTTCCCTTTCAACCTGGTGCCTGCACAATTCAATTGGCAGCTGTCGATGTGGGTCGAGCTGGTCGCTCCGCTGCTGCTGTTGCTGGGTCTGGGCACCCGGCTGGCCTCGGCGACACTGATTATCCTGACCGTGGTAGCCATTGCCGCAGTTCACTGGCCTGCCGACTGGTCGAGCCTGGCCGAGCTGGCCAAAGGTTATGCGATTACCGACCAAGGCTATGGCAACTTCAAACTACCGCTGATTTACCTAGTGGTCTTGCTGGCCCTGCTGCTGAGGGGCGCCGGCCGATTGAGCCTGGATCATTGGCTCTGGCAGCGACGCCCGATTACCACCAATACCGCGTGATAAATTTCCGCCCACGGCCCTCGTCATTTGTACAAATGAGCCAACCAAGCGAGTAAGCCGTGGACCTGCAGAGCATTCTGGGCAATTTGTTCGCCAACGCCGCCAGCGTTGGCCTCAAGGGCGTGTTTCAGTTCGTCTTCGATGGCCATACTGCGTACTGGTACGAGGCCGGCGGCCGTGCCGAAAGCGGCAGCGGCCAGCACGGCTCGGCAGATGTCAGCATTGCCGTTGCCAGCGCAGATTTCATGGCGATCATGGCCGGGCAGGCCAATGTCGAAGAACTGTTCGCCAGCGGCCGCCTGATCATCGACGGCAACCTGGGCCTGGCTACTCTGCTGCCGCAGGCGATCGACATGGCGCTGCGCGGTAACCAGGCGCCTGCGGTCGAAGCCAATCGCCGCTATCCGCCAAGCGCCCGACCCAGCGATGCGCTGTCTGCAGCGCAGCCGCCGTTAACTCGAATCGAGCGGCGGCCACGCTACGGCTTGGCCGTGGACGAGTTCCGCCAACACTACATGCTGCACGGCATTCCGCTGGTGATCAGCGACGCGCTGCACGACTGGCCGTTGTTCAGCAATGGTCATGAGGCCTCGCTCGAGCTGTTCGCCAACCTGCAAGGCATTACCCGCCACGGCGACTATGTCGAGAAAACCTTCTCCACCGAGCGCGACTTCCGCTCGACGTCCATGGCTGATTTTGTCTCCAGCCTGGACAACCCCATAGCGGCAAGCACTGACGGCAAGCCGCCCGCATACATGGGTAATAACATCCTGCCGGCACAACTGCTCGAACACATCCGCTACCCCGGCTATTTCGAAGCCGAGCAATTCATCCCGCCGCGCATCTGGATCGGCCCCAAAGGCACGCTGACGCCCCTGCATCGCGACGACAGCGACAACCTGTTCGCTCAGGTCTGGGGAGAAAAGTCGTTCATACTTGCCGCGCCCCATCACCGCGAGGCCCTGGGCTGCTGGGCGACATCGCCAGACGGGGGCCTGGAAGGCTGTGACGTTGATCCCAAAGCGCCCGATTACGCGCAATTCCCGCGTTGCCGCGAGGTGCGGTTCCTGGAAGTTGTGCTGCAGGCTGGCGACTTGCTGTTCCTGCCCGAAGGCTGGTTTCATCAAGTCGAGTCTCTGTCGACATCGTTGTCGGTGAATTTCTGGGTGGATTCAGGCCGCGGCTGGCCACGCTCGCCACTGCCTGAGGTGGTCGAAGCAGCGCCCTGCCCTACAGTACCCGCTTGATCAGCGGCTCCAGCCGACTGAAACGCAAGCGTTTGAGGAATTTGCGCACCTGCTGCGGATGCTCGCCCGGCTCGCCCAGCTCACTGGCCGAGCGCAGCGCCGGCGCATGGCGCCTGAGCGCTTGCAACTCTTTCTCGCGCGGCGCCAACCACTGGCCCAGCGGGTCATCGATGAGCAACCCGTTTTCAAGGTCGAGGTTGAAGCCGCGCGGGTTGAGATTGTTGCCGGTGAGCAGGCTGTAGCGCTGATCGATCCAAACGCCCTTGGCGTGGAAGGTGTGGCCGGGGTCATTCCAGATGCGCAAGGTCAACTGACCCGCGTCGATCGCCGCCTGGCGGCGTTTGGCAAAGGCGCGCAGGGTGTCTTCGTACAGGTACGGCAATACACCACTGGCGCTGAATGGCTCACCAGGCGCGACGTAAAAATCATTGGCAGTACGGTCGCCGACAATGATTTCCAGCGCCACACCACGCGCCAGTGCCCGATCGATCTCGGCCATGACCAGGCGCGGCGGATTGAAATAGGGCGTACTGATGACGATCTGCTCGTCCGCTGCCGCGAGTAACGCGCAGATCGCACGGTTGAGCGGGTTGCCACGGCCAATGCCGAGCAGCGGGATGACCCGCAGGCCGTGACTGGCCGGTTCAGCCGGCAATGGATAGGTCATGCGCCGCAAGCGTGCGCGCAAGCGACGGATAGCAGCGCGCATGGTGCGCGTGGCCGGCGGCGCGGGCTGGTCCAGGCGCGGCGTGGCAGCGCTGGCCAGCACCTCGTGGACCAGGCTGACCATGGCATCGGCAAGGCTTGGGCACTCGAACAGATGATAACGGTCGAGGCGATACCGATCGAAGCGATGCAGGTAAACGTTGTTGAGGCTGGCACCGGTGTAGATCACGCAATCATCGATGACGCTGCCTTTGAGGTGCAGCACGCCAAACAGCTCACGGGTTTGTACCGGTACGCCATGGATGACGACGTCCAGACCGCGCTGTTCGCGCTGGGCCTGATACCAGGCGGCGTTGCCGGGCTGGCGGCCAGCGCCAAGCAAGCCACGACGCGCGCGGAACCAGTCAACCACGATGACAATCTGCAGTTCAGGCCGCGCCGCCTTGGCCTGGTAAAGCGCGTCCAGCACCTCTTGACCGGCTTCGTCTTCCTGCAGGTACAGCGCCACGATGACGATGCGCCGCTGCGCGCTGGCAATGCGTTCGAGCAACACCGTGCGATAAGCTGCAGCATCAGGCAGAGCGCTGATGGCTTGCGGGTCGATGGCAAAACCAAGCTGGGGAACAGGCATGGACGTGCGGATCAAGCGGATCACCTCCGGTCTCGAGTGAAATGCAAGGTTCACCCGTGCATTGCGTGGCGCCCATCATAGCAATAACGCCAGCACGCCCGACCATCGCGATCATTACAAAAAAATGAAGGGATGAGATGTCGCCGCCGCCAGAGCAGCCCAGATTGCCTGGGGCTGCCCGGGGCGCCAACGGCTACTTCAGATCGAAACGGTCCAGCTCCATCACCTTCACCCAGGCCGCGACGAAGTCCTTGGCAAACTTCTCACTGGCATCACTGCTGGCGTAAACCTCGCTCAATGCGCGTAACTGCGCGTGGGAGCCGAACACCAGATCTACCCGGGTACCCGTCCACTTCGGCTGGCCAGTTTTGCGGTCACGGCCTTCGAACGCATTGTTGTCCGCGCCGGTCGCCTTCCATTCAACGCTCATATCCAGCAAGTTGCGGAAGAAGTCATTGCTCAACTGCCCAGGTTTGTCGGTGAACACGCCATGCTTGCTCGCATCGTTGTTCGCGCCCAGCACACGCAGACCACCGATCAGCACGGTCAGCTCTGGCGCGGTCAAGGTCAGCAGTTGCGCCTTGTCCAGCAACAGCCGCTCTGCCTTGACGTTGTAACTGCCCTTGGCGAAGTTTCGGAAACCGTCAGCCAACGGTTCCAGCGCACCGAACGATTCGACATCGGTCTGCTCCTGCGAAGCGTCGACACGACCCGGACGGAACGGCACAGACAGGGCATGGCCGGCATCACGCGCCGCTTTTTCGACGGCAGCACTGCCAGCCAGCACAATCAAGTCGGCCATCGACATCTGCTGGCCGCCAGTGGCGAAACCGCTGCGAATGCCTTCCAGCACACCCAGCACTTTATCCAGCTGCTGCGGCTGATTGGCGGCCCAGAACTTCTGCGGCGCCAGGCGTATGCGCGCGCCGTTGGCACCGCCACGTTTGTCCGAGCCACGGAAGGTCGAGGCCGAAGCCCAGGCGGTATTGACCAGCTCGCTTACGCTCAGGCCCGAGGCGAGCACTTTGCTCTTGAGCGAGGCGATGTCTTGCTCGCTCAGTGCCGAGGGGGTGGCTTTGGGCAGAGGGTCTTGCCAGAGCAGCTCTTCCTGCGGCAGCTCCGGCCCCAGATAGCGCGCCAGCGGGCCCATGTCGCGATGGATCAGCTTGTACCAGGCGCGCGCAAAGGCATCCGCCAACTGCTCGGGGTGATCCTTGAAGCGACGCGCTATCGGCTCATAGATGGGGTCAAAGCGCAACGCCAGGTCGGAGGTCAGCATTGACGGCGCATGGCGCTTGCTTGGGTCGTGCGCGTCGGGGATCTGCCCTGCCCCATCACCGTTCTTTGGCCGCCACTGATGGGCGCCAGCAGGGCTTTTGCTCAGTTCCCAGTCGAAGCGGAACAGATTTTCCAGATACTCGTTGCTCCAGCGCGTCGGCGTCGAGGTCCAGGTCACTTCGAGGCCACTGGTGATGGTGTCGGGGCCTTTGCCGGTGCCAAACTTGTTGTGCCAACCCAGACCCTGCTGTTCCAGGCCGGCAGCCTCGGGCTCGGCGCCAACGTTGTCGGCCGGACCGGCGCCGTGGGTCTTGCCAAAGGCGTGCCCGCCAGCGATCAGGGCCACGGTTTCTTCATCATTCATGGCCATGCGGCCGAAAGTCTCGCGGATATCCTTGGCCGATGCGACTGGGTCCGGATTGCCTTCGGGGCCTTCCGGGTTGACGTAGATCAGGCCCATCTGCACCGCCGCCAGCGGATTCTCCAGGTCGCGCCCGGCATTGGTGCGGCTTTGTTCCTCACCATGCTTGGCGGGCTCGGCAACCAGGTCACCCTGGCCCGGCGCCTGGGCCTTGCCGTAGCGGGTGTCACCGCCCAGCCAGACCTTTTCCGAACCCCAGTAGACGTCTTCGTCAGGTTCCCACACATCGACTCGGCCGCCGGAATAGCCAAAGGTCTTGAAGCCCATCGATTCGAGGGCGACGTTGCCGGTCAGTACGATCAAGTCAGCCCAGGAGATAGCCTTGCCGTATTTCTGCTTGATCGGCCACAGCAGACGCCTCGCCTTGTCCAGGCTGACGTTGTCTGGCCAGCTGTTGAGCGGCGCAAAGCGTTGTTGTCCGGAGCCTGCACCACCGCGCCCGTCGCCAATGCGATAGGTGCCGGCGCTATGCCAGGCCATGCGTACGAACAACGGCCCGTAATGGCCAAAGTCGGCTTGCCACCACTCCTGCGAATCGGTCATCAGCGCGGTCAGGTCCTGTTTGAGCGCTTGAAAATCAAGGCTGGCATAGGCTTTGGCGTAGTCAAAATCGGGGTCCATTGGATCGGACTTGTCTGAATGCTGGTGCAGAATGTTCAGGTTGAGTTGGTCAGGCCACCAGTCACGATTGCTGGTGCCACCACCTGCGGTTTGATGGAACGGGCATTTCGATTCGTTCGACATCTGCGGGTACCTTCGGGTCGGGTTCTGTCAGAGTTCCGGTCTAGGCCAGCTTGATCAGCCGAGCACATAGGCTCGGCCGTCTGCTCATCAGTTGGAGCGGTCAGGCCGCCACAAGCGTGCAAAGGGGTTGCCTGAATACGGCGTGCTGTGCAGCAGGCGCTGCGCAGCCGCAGGCTTGTCCCTTCACCAAGACTAGCTGAGCGCGGGCAGAGGTCTAATAGAGCAAGTATTACCCACCGATAGCGTGAATATGTCAGCACCCCGAAGCCAGCGTGCGCGCCAGCAGATTACTTGCGCCGTTGCATCCAAGCAGCGCCCAGACCACTGAGGCAGATGATCGCGATGCCCACCATGCTCAGGTGGTCTGGCACCTGGCCGAAGACCACAAAGCCCAACAGCCCGGCAAACACGATCTGGCAGTAGCTGAACGGCGCCAGCATGGCTGGTGCGGCAAAGCGGAAGGCCTGGGTCAGCAGCAGGTGCGCAGACATCCCGAAACCACCCAGCGCCAGCATCAGCAGCAGGTGGTCCCACTCGGGCATCTTCCAGAAAAACGGCACCAATGCCGTCATCACCAGGGTATTGCACAGCCCGGCAAAGAAGTTGCTGGTGGTCGGGCTGTCGTAGGCAGCTACTTTGCGGGTGAGTAGCTGATAAAAGCAGAAACCCAATGCAGAGCCGAACGGGAAAAGAATCGCCGGGGTGAACATCGAGCCGCCTGGGTGTACCACTACCAACACGCCAATGAAGCCCATTACTACCGCGACCCACTGGCCAGTGGTGACATGCTCTTTGAGCAGCGGTACCGACAATGCCGTCACCAACACCGGTGCAAGAAAGTTTACCGAAGTGGCCTCGGCCAATGGCAGATACTGCAGGCCCGCGGTAAACAGCAGACTGGTACTCAGCAGGCTCAGTGCACGCAGCGTCTGCAACACAGGCTTGCGGGTACGCAGCACCGCCATGCCCGACTTGGGCAGAAAGATCCCAGCCATCAGCAATGTATGCACCAGATAGCGGACCCACACCACCATGATGATCGGGTACAGACCACCGAGGAACTTGGACAGCGCATCATGGCTGGCAAACAGGAAAGTGGCGACCACTACCAGGGCGATGCCTCGCAGCGGCTGATTGACTCCGGACAGCGGTGTACTCGAACTCATGGCGTACTCAAATAGGGACTTGGCAGCTACTCCGCCAAGATCCGGCTGCCATCAAAGGCGGCCTGGATATGGGCGAATTCTAGAAGAGATGCGCGCAATTGCGATAGCCGGTAATGGATTGCCGTGTCTACCGGCCGCTTTAGCGTTCGCTGATCGAACACTTTTTCACAGCAGGTACGACAGCACCGATGCGCTAAAGCTCCCGGCGCAACAGGTATGTGTCCATGATCCAGCCCTTGCGTTGCCGCGCGTGTTCACGTGCGGCCACAATCTGCGCCTTCATCTGCAACAAAGGCCCGGCAAGCAGCAGCTCGTCCGCCGTGCCGAGATAGGCGCCCCAGTAAATATGCAGTTGTGGGTCGTCGATGTCGGCGAACGCGCACTGGCCATCAAGCATGACAAGCACATTGTCGATCTGCTTCACTGCGCCGAGCTGCCGCCCGGGAAGTACGGTCAGCGGCTCGCCAATGCGGTTCAGCGGGATCTGATGACGAGCTGCCAGGGCCTGAATGCTGCTGATGCCGGGGATGACTTGGAGTTGCAGTTGTGTACCGTGCTGGCGTACCAACTGGAGAATCCGCAGCGTGCTGTCATACAGGCTTGGTTCGCCCCACAGCAAGAAAGCACCCACGTCGTCCGGGCCGAGTTCGTCATCGATCAATCTTGCGTAGAGCGCTGCGCGTTGCTGGTGCCAGTCCTGTACTGCCTCAATGTAATCGCTGGCCAATGCATCACGCTGCGGATCATCGACTTGCAGCACCCGGTAGTCGCCAGTGGGCAGGTAGCGCTCGAGAATTGCCCGGCGCATGCGCATCAGCTCATCAGAGCGGGCGCCCTTGTCGAGGACGAAGAATACCGTGGCCCGTTTGAGCGCATCGACTGCCTCGAACGTCACCTGCCGCGGATCACCAGGGCCGATGCCGATCAATAACAACTGCTTCATTAGCCACTCCCGCTCGGGTTTGCTGTGATTCCCCTGAGTGTCGGCTTGAGCCGACACTATGTCGAGCAGTTAAGGCTGTGGGTGAACAGCAAATAAATTAACGCACATAAAACTAGTAAAGTTCCCTGAGTACTTGCAAAGTTTATGGTTTACCGTGACGCCGTCGGCAACTACACTCGGGACTAGTGAACAGCACTATCCCTGCGTGACCGACGTTAAATCTTCTTACAATGTTCGTCACGTTTTGACGCAGTCGTATTTAAGGAGTGATGAAAGTGTCCAGACTTGCAGAGTTTCGCGCTGCCGAAAAAGCGCTTCAGGAACAGATCGCCCAGCTCGAGGCGCTCAAGCAGGATGCCGGTCTCAAACGCGAAATCGAGTTCGAGCAGAAGCTGCTGGGCCTTATGAAAACTTACGAAAAGGGCCTGCGCGATATCGTCGCCATCCTTGATCCAAAAGGCAGCAGCAAACCCGCCACCAAGGCGTCCGGGGCAGCACCAAAACAGCAGCGCCGCGCCCGCGTGGTCAAGGTTTACGAGAACCCGCACACCGGCGAACTGATCGAAACCAAGGGCGGTAACCACCGCGGTCTGAAAGCCTGGAAAGAAGAACACGGCGCCAGCACTGTCGACGGCTGGTTGCGCCCATGAAACATGGACATACACTTCACACTTTTTTCACAGTTTGTGGGCCATGATCAATTCCAGCTAACGGATTAGCGACCCCATCTGCGCCCGCACACGCGGGCCTCTAATTTCAGCGCCCTGCCCTCGTGCAGGGCGCTTTCATTTTGCCTCCCCGCTCACGTCCCGTATTATGGACGGCCTGTCTTACCGCTGGTGCCTGCGGGCCCGGCCTCGTCTCTGGAGCCTTCATGAGCCTGAACGATCTCAACACCTTGCCTGGCGTTACCGCTCAAACGGACGCTGCCACTGCGCAATTCGTTTTCAACCACACCATGCTGCGCGTCAAGGACATCGAGAAGTCGCTGGACTTCTACACCCGCGTGCTCGGTTTCAAACTGGTGGACAAGCGCGACTTCGTCGAAGCCAAGTTCAGCCTGTACTTCCTGGCACTGGTTGACCCCGCGCAAATTCCGGCTGATGACGATGCTCGTCACCAGTGGATGAAGTCGATCCCGGGCGTGCTGGAGCTGACTCATAACCACGGCACTGAAAGTGATGCAGCGTTTGCCTATCACGATGGCAACACTGACCCACGCGGTTTTGGTCATATCTGCATTTCGGTGCCTGATGTAGTTGCAGCGTGCGAACGCTTTGAAGCTTTGCAGGTGCCGTTCCAGAAGCGCCTGAGCGACGGCCGCATGAACCATCTGGCATTCATCAAAGACCCCGATGGTTACTGGGTCGAAGTGATTCAGCCGACGCCCTTGTAAGCACAGCTGACTAGGCGCCCCGCGCATAGGCAACTGCAGCGTCGATCTGCGTTGCCGTGGGGCGCACGCCGGTATACAGCACAAACTGCTCCAGCGCTTGCAGGGCAATCACCTCAAGCCCTGTGATGACCGGTTTGCCGAGCGCTTCGGCGCGGCAGATCAGTGGCGTGCGCGCCGGCATCGCCACCACGTCGAATACCCGTTCTGCCACTGCAATCGCGGTTTCGGGGAACGCCAGTTGCTCCGCCTCAGGGCCGCCGGCCATACCAATCGGCGTGACGTTGATCAGCATCGGCGGCGCCAAGTCGCCCAGTTCTGCCTGCCAGCGATAACCCAGCATGTCGGCCAGTTGCCGCCCAGCTTGTTCATTACGGGCAATAATCAGCCCTTCACGAAAGCCGGCGTCACTCAACGCACAGGCTACTGCCTTGGCCATCCCGCCGCTGCCACGCAGCGCGAACGCTGTAGCCGGGTCTACCTTATGTTTGGCCAAAAGCTGCTGCACGGCCAGATAATCGGTGTTGTAAGCCTTCAAGTAGCCGTCGCTGTTGACCAGCGTATTAACCGACTCGATGGCAGCCGCAGACGCATCAACCTCGTCGACCAACGCCAGGCAAGCTTCCTTGAACGGCATCGATACACCGCAACCGCGAATCCCCAATGCTCGAATACCAGCCACCGCGGCGGGCAGATCATGTGTGGTCATGGCCTTGTAGTAGTAATCCAGGCCCAGCTGTTCATAGAGATGATTGTGAAAGCGCACGCCAAAGGTCCCGGGACGGCCGGCCAGGGAGATGCACAACTGCGTGTTTCTGCTGGGAATGTGGCTCATCTACTGCTCCGTTTGCCTGAGCTGAATCGTTGTTCCAGCGTACCAGAGGGCATTGCTTACACAACCTTTACCCTTTCCCGGCGCTCAGTTGACAGTAACAACGGCCATAGTAGGAGCCATCGCGCAGCGTGGTCTCGACACTACTGTTGATAGAGCTGATGACCACTATTGAGAAAGTTGATTTCAAACGCCGTCAGCAGCTGGGTAAGGTTGGCGCACGTCTTACAGGAGGTCAGCATGGCCACTATCCAGATCATGTCGGTTGTTGGTAGCGCAGTTCCCACTCGCTTGCGTGAGCAGGGGCTGCTGGCCTGCTGGTATCTGATGCGCAATGGCGAGCCGGTGAGCGGCCCGCTGGCGTCCAAAGCCTGTGCAGTAGCGATGGCCGATCAGCTGCAGAGCGGCAGCTTGATGGCTTGAACGAATGTGTTGTGTGTTGCTCCTTGTGCCCTTGTTGCCCGCCATTTTTGGCGGGCTTTTTTTTTGCGCGCTGGGGCACGCCTCAGGCTGGATCTGGATGCTCGCTGGAGACTGTGTTGTTGGTCTCTACGTCAGACATTTCTTCGTCCAGGCCGGCATCTTCATCTTCAGGCAGCGGAGGCATTGGGTCATGAGCCGTCTCGTTGTCGGTCGTACCGCCCACGCCCTGCTGAGAGATGTTGCCAGGTGCTTTTTCGTCGATATCCATAGCGCTACCCTCGTCAATGCACGGATGATCCGTGCCTTAGCGTGAGAGCCGCGGGATTGACGCAAGTGCCCGCGACGAGACCAACGGCGCTAACTCTCGAGAAGCAACTCTTAACAGTGGGTATTGGCTAAGCCGATCGTTTTTTCCCGGTGCTGATCAATTCGACGCTCCATCGTCATTAAAACGACGTTTGCGCCGAACCGCCTGCAGCAACAATACAGCGCTGGGAATCAACAGGCCGACCGCGGTCCAGCCAAACGCAGGCTGACCAGAAGCGCCTACAGCGGCGAAAACAACACCGATAACCAGCATGGACCCGCCTGCGGCGTAAAAAGGGGTAGTGCTGTGCTTGCTCATGATGATCCTCCTTGAAGTGCGGTATTTAATCATGAATCGACAAAGTGCCTATCGTCTTCGGCAACCTCGAGCTACGAAGTAGCCCGTTCGCGCTATGCCCCACTCCCACAGTTTCGCCGCATATGGCGTTAAAAGATGGATACTGGATTAAAATTCCTTCACCTTGCGCCCTTTAGTCATAAGGCATTCGACACGCTTTCGGCCATACTCCACAGATGTTTTTCGCGGTTTGGCACGTTTTGGAAAGGGAGGAAAGCCCGTGTTTACGGGCCTTCCAGCCCTCACCGACACCCTGCAACACGCTCGAAAACGATGCCAGTGGTACAAAAAGTGGTACGAGGCAGCTGTACGTCCATCCAGCGAAAGCTGGGCATGCGTAGTAGATACTTGAGTATTGCCAAAGGCGCGGCTCTGATGGGCTGAGCGCTGCTGCAAATCCCCCTCCCCGGCGTTCTGCCGACCTCCCCCTTTCTTTATATGGCTACACCGTCCGACACCACCACGACTGCGCATACAGCACACCGTCGACCTCCTCCACACCATTGATGTTGATGCCGAGCTGCGCCATGCCATTCACCTTCGCATCGTGCAGCCGCGGAATGACATCGGCGCCTGGCGAGTGCGTGAACACCCAGGCCTGCGTCGCCACCCTGCCCAACGGCGCGCTGTGATGATCGCCAATGTGGATGTCCGCCTTCAGGGCCTGGATCTTCCCCAGCTGATCAGTCGGGATGGCTACGCCCAGCTTGCGCCGCCGGACGATCAGGAAATACATGACATCGGCCAGTGGCTGCGCAGGCTGTAGGTGACCACACCCCAGACCGAGAACTCGTCCCCCTCCATGATGAACCGCGGCGCGTACCGGGGATTCTCCGAGCGCAGCACGATCTGACGGCCGACGTAGTCGAGCCGCTTGCAGACTGGCTCGCCGTTGACCCCCGCGATGACTATGTGACCGGACCGCGCATCGATCGCCTTGTCGACGATCACCACGTCCTCGTCGAAGATCCCGGCACCCTCCATACTGTCGCCGCCGATCCTGACCAGGTACACACTGGGCGAGCGGACTTGCAGCAGATCATCGAGGGAAATAGCCTGCAGGCCGCCAGCTTCTGCGAAGTCGCTCATGGGCTGCATGGCTGGCCAGCCTCAAGGCCATAGATACGAGCCGCCTCTGCCAGCTCGAGCATGTCCGCGAGCTGGTCAGCGTCTACCTCCTTTCTGCGGTGAGCGGCCAAGGCCATGACCTCGAGCACAGCCGCCCTTCCCTCGGGGTCGTCTGTTAAGGCAGCGACATCATCGAGCTCAGCGACCCAAAGCGCAGGTAAGTGTTGTGACATGGCGGCACCCAGTACTGTATATAAAAACAGTATCGTAAGGCCGGGGACCGCCGCCGGCAATCACCGCCTGGCGGGCAAGGATCAGTGCGCGGGCGCGCCTCTGCCGCTCAGAGCCTTAAGCTGGTAATCGGTGACGGCTTGGGCGTGTGCCTCGTAAATCTGGCGCAGCCGCTCAACCTCAAGGGCTGGAGCGCCCATGTCTTTCGCTTCGTGATAGCGCTTCAACGCCGCCGTGACCTGCAGATACATCTCATGGTCAGGCATCAATACGTCATTGGCATCCGAGCTCACAGACTATCCCTCAGTGGAATGGCACGTTTCGGCCGTTGAGCAGGCTTTCAATGCCTGGTAAGTGGCTTACGATCAAATGCGTAAAGCTGATAGTCGGTCACAGCTTGGTAGGCCGACTCGGCGATCAGACGCAAGCGCTCTACTTGATCGAACGGCTCATTAGCGTCTTCCGCCTCATGGTATCGACGAAGTGCTGCGATCGCTTCAAGCATGAGAGGCTCACCCGCCTCGAGCAACCCATTGATCGTGCGCTTCAATGAAGTTCTCCAATTATGGCGTCAGCGCATTATAGGACGCTTCGCACGCTAAGCCCGCTATTCGGGCTCGATCATACGCTTTCGCCAGCTCTCCCGCTCGAGCGTCAGCCCGTGCGAGCAGGTCGGAGAGCACCATGGCGGCGCGGGTGGCTGCTTGGCCTCTCGCGACAGCGGCGGTATCCGTGCCGGGGCAACTGACAGTGGCAGCGAGCTTGCCGGCTTCGTCGTGCAGCCGCTGGCCAACAGCATCGGCGCCAGCAGCGCCAGCATCAGAAATGGTCCTTTCTTCGTGTGCATTGGCTCTCGCCTCCTCCTGCGCCTGGGCGCGTCGTTGTTCTTCTGCTCGAGCATTCCGCTCACCGAGCACTTCGGCCAGGCGATCGCCGCTGTCGCGTGTTGCTGCTACAGCCGCTGCATCTGCCCGCTCGACTGACCGGCCGTGCTGGTAGACGCCCCAATATGAGGCGAGCAGCGCCAGCAGCAGGCCGGACCTGATGATCCATGAATTCATGCGAGCACCCGCACGGCGATGTCGTACAGCGCTTGGCGCTCAGCAGCGCCATGCGGCACGCGCCCAGGCTTGCCGGTGTTGATGATGCTGCCGATGTCCTGGATGCGGCCTGCGTCGGCCAGCTCGTTGAGGCCGTGCTTTGCCCACCACCACGCAGCGGACTGCGCGGCATGATCGGCCTGCTCGAGCAGATCCGGCTGATCCTCTAGCGGCAGGCCCAGCGCGGCGCCAGCCGCCCGGTAGTTGTCGCGACCGGTGAGCTGGATCAGGCCGCGTCCCCGGTACCGCCAGCCATCGCCCGATGACTCGGGGCCATTCCCCATGCGGCCGCCATAGACGCGATTGGCGATCCTCTCCGGCTGCCGGGCATATGCCGGCGCAGTGTCGTCGGTGAACCTGTTGGGCCAGGTGCGCACCAGCGCGTCGGCGCTGTAGTTCAAGTTCTCCACCAGCACACGCAGTTGGCCTGACTCGTAGCCTATCTGCGCCAGGAAGGCGGCGGCACGCAGCCTACTGTCGATCTTCCAGCGCGACGCGGCTCGGCTCAGCGCAGGCAAAAAAATGCCCGCGACTGTGCGGGCCTTGGGTAGAACCTGCAGCAGCTGCTGCTCAGTGATTGGCATTACGAGATATCCTTGAACAGATTGATTTCAAACGTCATGCCAGCCCACTGCCGGGAAAGGTCGCCGGTGTAGTCCTCCGCCCAGTCTTTCGGCTCACCCTTGAAGCCGATCTGCACCACCACCGCGCGTGTCGCCGACCACTGCCACACGCCGTAGAACCCGTAGTAGCGCCGGCCGGTCGGCTTGTGTGTGGCCAACAGGAAGCGCCGACCGCCCTGCCCCGGGCGATCCTCAACGTTCTCGTCGCCCCAGTAGCGGTAATCGCACTCCGTCACCGGGCAGCCGAACAGCGAGGTAAAGCGCATGTTGTTGGCCGGGTTGCGCAGGGCCAGCCACCAGAGCTTCGAGAACCAGTGATAGGCGCCCAAGTCGAACGGCGCATTCAGGTGCCACCATCCGCGCTTGTCGCCTAGGGCACCGTCGCGATCGTTCGACCACAGCCACGCCCAAGCGGGCAGCACTACCAGTTGCCAGTTGCCCGGCGCCTGGGTGAAAGGCACGGCAGTGCCGAGGGTTCGAGCAAACGGCAACGCCAAGGGCACCACTAGCGCGCCCATCAGGATCAGAACGACGCGCACAGGGAAAAGGAGCAGCCACTGAATGACCGCCCGAACAAAGTGTTTGAACATGGTGAACCTCAAATCTCAGGTAAGAAAAAGCCCCGTCAGTGCGGGGCTTTATAGGGTTTGATCAACGATCCAGGGCGGCGCGATCGGTCTGTGCTCGAGCACGGGGAAATTCTCTGACTGGGGCCAGTCGCGCAGCGCCTGCAGGTAGCCCAGCAATTCGCCGAACTGCTCCCCGTTAAGCGTGGTTTCGCGGCCTAGGTCCTGCTCGTCACGGTGTCGATCGCGCAGGCCGCCGAACTCCAACAACTGCGCATCACGCCAGGCGCGCTCACGGCCTGTCGTTTGCTCTTCGGTCGGCAGTACCTGATCAACCGCACACGGAAAACCGTCGTCGCCCGGCACGATCCGCTTGCCGGCGGTGAGCTGACTTAGCAGTCCGTTGTAATCCTCGTCGCTGATCTCCACCGCATCAGCGGGGATGTTCTTGCCGTGCACATTCGGATGGTAGAACCCGAGGGTTCCAGGGCTATAAAACATTCTAAAACCTCCTCAGTAACCTACAGCGAAGTAGCTGATGTAAGCGCTCGGCACGCTAGTTTGTGAATAAATATCCTGCCTGTTCGCCTGGAAGCCCTGCAGCGTGAAGTCACCAACCTGGGCGACGACGCCGTCATTCAGGCGGTTACCGCTGTAGCCATATGTCGGGATGATCGCTCGCACCGCCGTTGGAAATGCCAAGGGGAAAGTCACGGCATATTCAATGTCAGCCGTAGGGGTAGCCACACGCCCCCACTGAAAGATCAAGCCGAGCATCCAGCTGGGCAACACGATGTAGCCATTGACCCCCAAGTTGATGCTGAACCCGAAGCGCAGTTTTTTCGGCGTCACAATCGACGTATCGTCGGCGCCGGCGTTCGTCAGCGCCTGGGTGGCAATCTTTGCGATGCCGAACACGCTCTCGGTTGCCTGGACCACAGCCTTTGCAATGGCTTGGGATACGCGCAGCGGACTCATCCAGCTCGCGATCGAAACACCGGCCTCGGCTTGCAACTGGGAGGCATGATCAGCGGAGGTCTGAATCTTTACCCAAGGCGACCAACCAGTGCCGTTCAAGCCGCGATACCAGTACTCCGAAGCGCCGTTCGGTGTCGCGTAGGGTTCTGCAAACTGCTGCAATGCACCGGAGCCAGTCGAAGAGACAAAAGGCAGGCGCACGTAGGTCCTGCAGTAATAGTATTCAGAGCCACCTGGACCCTCTGGGTTGCTGCCCTTCACAAGCTTCCAATGAAGCCCTTCGTTTACCAGGCTGTTCCAGCTGGTCGTGTCATCCTCAAGGTTGCCAGTGATTCGGAAGTGCCGGGCCGTGGATGCCATTGGGCTGCCGTAGTCGCCCGCCTTAAGCCCATCAGTAATACCGTACCCAGCCAAGGTGGTCGCGGTACCGGCCTTACCGGCAAGCAGGTTGTTCACCTCAGTTTTCGTGTACGCATCATTGATGCCATAGCCGCCAAGCGTGATCGCGTTGTTGGCCTTGCCGGCCATCCAAGCATCCACCTGGGCTTTCGTGTACGCGTCGGTGATGCCGTAGCCAGCCAACGTCGTCGCATTGCCGGCCTTGCCAGCCAGCAGATTGACTACCTCAGTTTTCGTGTGCACGTCGGTGATGCTGTAGCCAGCTACCGTGGTCGGATTGCTGCCGGCCGTGACCCGGCCTTGTGCGTCGACGGTCACCGAACGATAAGTACCAGCGCCTACGCCGGTTTTGCCGAACACGCGGGCGAAGGCCAGCGCGGTCGTACCGAGGGTGGGTAGTGTGGTATTCGACAGCTGCCACAGCGAGCCGCCGTGGGCCGTGCCGGCCTCGACAATCACCATATGCCCCGGGGTGCATTCGGCGCTCTCGTTGGCATCCTGAGCACGGCCCCATGCGCCGGCGGCGACGGTGTAAATCCAGTTCTGTGAAGCGGTGGCCTGATCCTTGACCAAAACTCGATCGCCGGCCTTGACCACCTCGCCGTCAATCGTCTGCAGGCCCGACAGCGCGATCGGGCCAGTAGTGGCTACGCGTACGCTGCGCTTGATATCGCTCGCGGCAATAGCCTGAATGGCCTTCAACAGCTGGGACAAATCGCCTTCGGCAGGAACGATGCCTGCGGCCTTGATCACGGCCAGCAGCTCGTCGGTTACCGCGTTGCCCCAGGTAGCCGGAATCAGCGAACCGGGTTGACCGGTGCCGGTGTTTTCGTCAACAAACTTGCCGCCGACCAAGCCCACATTGGGCGTGCTTTTCGGGTAATCCATAGGTGCTTATCCGTAGTTGATTGTTTCGAGTGTGTGCGCCGGCGCGGCGCGGCTGACCAGGCATTCAAGGGCGCCGTTAGAGGCGCCGCCGAAGGTCTGCGCCCAATGGCTGAATCCGAAGCGGCTCCCCTGAGCCAGGCGCGGCCCCGTCTGCAGGGTCCACATGAACTGCGCCGACCAGGTTCCGAAGCGGGCCAACCCCATACGCGAGCGGCCAAAGCGCGGTGCCCGGTGCTCGATCACCTGCGCTTGCCGGTAACCCATGCTGAAAGCCAGTTCCACGAAGTACGCCGGCGTCTGCCCGCCGACCTCCAGCAACCTCCGGCGGACTGCCAGCTGGCGGTCCTGAAACGTTGGGCTTTCACCCATGCAGGGGTCGGGCAGGCTCATGACCCGCTCCCAGTCGGGCACCAGTTCACGCACCGTGGCCGGTTCGCTTTCGGCTAACAGCGCCTCAGCGCGCAGATCCTCGCGGGCCAGCTCCTGCGCAGCGGCCTGCAGGATTTCGTCAATGCCCGGGTTAAATTCCCGCTCCCACGCCGGCCCCGGGGGAAGCAGCGCGCAGAGCTGTGCGTAGTAGTCGTCTGCAGTCCTCATACCCAGTTCACCCCGCCATAGGTCAGCAGCTCATTGCGCGCTGCAGACACGTCACCGAGGGGCGCCAAGACCTTATGGTCAACTTCGCCACTCGCCGCGCTGATCGCCTCGCTGATGTGAGTGGCCAGCAGCACACCGCCCAAATCCGATTCACGGTTGTGCAGGTCGATCAAGGCCGCTTCCACGGCCCGGCGCACTGCGCTGCTGTCGGGGGTGACCGATAACTGGTAGGCCACCAGCTTTTCAACCGGCGGCAGAACGTAAACCTCGGCGGTTACCGGGCGCTCCTGCTCGATGTAGGCCGCCACCGTGGCGATCGCCTCGGCATTGGGGATCAGATTCACGTCACCGTCACGCACGAAGAACACCGCCACGGTGCCCGGGCCGAGCCAGTGGCGGACAACCCAGGCACGCGTCACCCCGGCCACCTCAAGCGCCCACGTCTCGTAGTCGATCTTGCTGCCGCCGTGGGGAATGACCCGGTACGAACGGATCACCCGGCCTCGCAGCGTCTCGATACTCTCCTGTTCAGAGCCGCCGGTGAGGCCGGGGGCGGTCACGGTGAACACCTCGTTTACTCCCAGCACCGGCGACACCAGGCGCAACTGGGTGCCGGCCGACGTGTTGCCCAGCTCGCCGGCTTCCAGCGCCTCCAGCACCACGCTACCGGCGGTGCCGGCCAACTTCACCGAGGCCCGCACGCGAAACAGCACCTTGTCGTCGCGCTGCAGCAGCGTGCCGGCGTCGAGCAGCGCCGAGGCGCCACCGGTAAAGGCGGCAGGCCCGGACGCCTTGACGGCCTCCAGACGGCCCCGCTTGAGGCGGGCATATGCCATACGCAACAGCGTTTCTTCGTCGGCAGTGTCAGGCAGTATCTGGTCGGCGATGTATTGCTGATGGCCATAGCGACCGTAGGCCACTGCGCCCAGCACCCTGGCCAACACCTCGGAATCAGAGCGGACCAGCGCGCTACTGCCGGCCAGGTCGGACTGTGAACGGGCAATCAGGGCGGGTAACGTAGGAGTTTCAAACGGCATTGATCACCTGCCATAGCGTGTCGAGTTGAATATCAATCAGCGAACCGTCGCGCATGGTCAGCACGACCAGCAGGTCGAGCCGGTTGATTCGGCGTGATGCCGTTACGGTAACGGCGCGTACTCGGTCGTCATCGCCCAGCCAGGCCAGCGACTCGCGGGCGAATGATTCGGCGTCGCGCACCGTGTCATCGGTCAGCGTGCGCCGGCGCAACTGCCACAGCCGCGAGCCGATCCGATCGCGCTCGACCGTCGGGAACGTGTCACCCCACCAGCCGTAACGCTCGTCATCGTCCAGGACGTCACCGTCCTCAGCGCGCCGCCAGGTCAACAAGCTGATCACCACGGCGCGGCGCCAGGCCTGTTCGGTGGCCTCATCGGTGAATAGCTCCATGTCAGGCCCCTTTGACCGGGCGCTTATCCGAGCCTTCATGAACGTGCAGCGAGGTGCTGACCCCGGCGGCAACCACATCGCCGGCCGCCTCAATACGGCCGGTGGTGCGGATCAAAGGCGTATCAAAGTCCACCCCTGTTTGCGCCTTGATCTTGAGGGTCAGCGTCTCGACCTCGATCACCCGGCCGCGCTTGAAGTGCAGGAAGTCGCCTTCGTCGGTGTACAAGGCCACCTCGCCGCTCTCCAGCGCCTGCAGGCGAAAGCGACGGTCCGAAACACACACAACCACCCCATGCGAGCGATCGCCGCCCAGGAACAGCGCTACGGCCTCAGCGCCGGGCTGCGGGTTGGATGTGAAGCCGTAGGGTTCGAAGTGCTCCATCCCGTCTTTCACTTCGTCGGCGGTCAGGCGCATCTGCAGACCCTGCAGCTTGCTGCCGGCATCGACCAACGCGACGACACCTCGAGCAATCAGGTTTTTAAGCGGCTTCATTGGCTGGGCTTCCAGTCGACGGGGATCAGGTATTCGAAGTTGTCGGCTTTGCCGCCCTTCTTGAGCTTGCGTGCCTTGTGTGGGTCTGTCGGTTCGGGGTCGAAGCTTTCGGGCGGGGCTACCACGATGTTGGCCACGGTGCCGCCGTCATCTAGCACGTACTCGATTTCACTGATCAGCATGTCGCGATCAATGCCGATCAGCGGGTCGACCACCCGCACCACCATGTTGGCCAGCCACAGCGCGCCGTTGGACTGCCGCCAACCCTGCACCTTGTAGCGCAGGGTCAGCGCCTTGCCCATGCGGCTACCGCGCTCCCAATTGGCCCGGGCCTGAGCCAGCTCCGGGGTCATCTGGCCGCTCTCATGAATCAGCAGCACCCGATTACGCGTGGCCCGAGGATCGACCACGCCCGACTTGACCTCGCTGGCCTCAACGCCAAACGCCGTGTTCGATCCCGAACGCTGGCCGGTGACGCGGTATTCAGAAAACACCCCGGAAAAGTCCAGCTCGGCACTGCCGGTCAGGATGTTCTCGCCCAGCTGCAGGCGATCCACTGCCCGACCCGCGCTGCCCGGGCGGATGATCACCACCCGGCCTTGCGCGTCATCGGTCGAAAGCAGGCGGGAAAGGGTCAGCAGGCGGTCGATCGACTCGAACACCGTTTCCCCCGGCTCAATGCTGTGATCGCCAAGCTGCGTGGTTTCCGGCACCTGGCTAAGCACCTTCACCCCATACGGCTCGGCCAGCGACTGGACGATCTTTTGCACGCTCTGCCCGCGCCACTGCCCGGGTTTGTTGACGGCCGAGCTGTCGACCAGGTCCGCCGTCAGCGAACGACCAGAGACCGAGCGATCGACGGTCTTGCTGTCGTAGCTGATCGGCGTGGAAAAGACCCAGCCCGTCAGCACCAGGTCTTCACCGATCAGCACTTCGCAAAAGTCGCCCTGTCGTACCGGAATTTCTACATCTTGCCCGGGCCAACGCCACGTCACGCCCAGGGTGAAATCCCGGCTTTGCCGCTCGATCCCGGCGCTGATGCTGACTTTCTTCCAGCCGCGATAATCCAGGCCGTTCACGCTCAGCGTGACAGCGTTCATGTTGTCCATAGGCTTACTCTTGAGCGATGGCCAGCGGCCCGGCAGGCAAGAACCCCGGGTGCTGCACTTTGTTACGCGTAACGATTTCCGAAGCGCGGGTAGCGTCGCCGTAGTGCCGGTAAGCCAGCACCACCGCCGGCACGCTCTCACGCGCCGTGACAACGGTCAGGCGAACCCCTGCGCGGGCCACCTCAGTCAGGTGCGCCCGCACTTGCTTGCGGACCACCTGCAGCACCTCGAAATGCTCATGCGGGGCGAGCTGGCCAGCGGACCACAACGCCGCCTCGATCGCGTCGCGCACCGCCACCACGTCGGCAGTGACCGGCACGTCAGGGCGTTGGATAGGCGCGATCGCTTGCTGCTCCAGAGACGGGAAACCGCTCAGAGGCTCAGGCGCCCGCACCACCGGCATGGCTGCTGCAGTACGCACGGCCAAAACGATCAGCGCATCACGGACCAGCTCGCGGGCGGCGTTCACCACCTGCGCCGTGGCCGTGCCGCCCAGCACGGCGGTGACGCTGTTACCCTGGCTGCTGCCGCTGCTCGCTGCCGCCTGCAGTACTTCGGTAGCCAGCAACTGAGCCTGCTCGATCTGCGCCGTGATCGCCCGCGCCGAGTTGGCGAAGCTGGCGAACTCCGGTTGCTGCTCGGGCAGCGCTGCGACCGTGCGGGCAAACTCGGGGTCGGCCTCCAGGCTCGCGGCGGTTGCCGACGAAGCGCCGTCGGTTGCCCCCCAACGGTAACCCGACGACCGCGAGCTGCCGCCGACACTGGCGAACTGCCCTCGGATCATCGCCGCGAAGTTGCCCGGGGCATTGATCAGCATGTCCACCAGCGCTTCAACCGAGCTGATCAGGCCGGTGATCTGGCGCAGCTCGGCAGCGATGGCCATCTGTATGCCGGCGATCCCGTTCTGCAGCGCGACCACCGCCAGGCGCGCCCGGTTGACCACAGCCATGACCGCCTTGTAACGGGCGATCGCCGATTCCAGCAGGCTTTCGGATGAATCCTCCAACTGGCGCGCCGTGTTCGGCACGCCTGCAGGAAAGCCCTTTTCGCCATCCTCGACAAACATCAGGCTAAACCGGGCCATGCCCCCTTCCCGGCGCTCATGACTGACGTCGCATTCGGTGGCCGTGGCCATCAGCCGGCCATACCACGGGTGGATAAGCTCCCCGGCGCCGGGCTTGTCCAGCGCATTCAGCAGGTTGTCACGCAGCTCAATGAACTGCTCGCCGATCACGAACGCCTCTAGCTTGATCTCACGGGTGACGCGGCCCATGTCTTCCACCAGCGGCTTATCCCGCTGGGGGTACTCATGAACCTGCGTGCGCCGCCCGGCGGGCATGCTGTCGCTGTCGACAAAAAACGGCACCCCCCGAAAGGAGGCCGGGTGCAACTGATCACGCCACGTTGTCATCCCTCACCCCTTCCTAACGATCGGTAACCCACCTGCGGACTGACCTGCAGACCTGGCTGATTGGTTTGCCCCTGCTCCACGCGCATGCCCGGCGGCGCGCCCTCGAAACGCACGACCATCGAGCCTTCGAGCTGGGCTTTGTTCGCCCGCCCCGACTGCTCGACCAGCGAACCCCGAGACGCCGGCAAGCTGCCCGGCGTACCTGCCTGCTGGACCAAAGATGGCCCGCCGGCGGGCTGCGCTTGCGGGGCCGTCAACCCCGCCCCGGGGAAGCGCACCTTATTGGCCGTCAAGGCCGGCAACAGGAACGGGTCTTTGCTGCTCGGGTCACGCGGGTCATAGGACACCGCCGGCAACGGCGCTTGTTTGGCGATCGGCGCAGGAGCGTTTTGACCCAGCGGCATCGGTGGAAACGCTGACGCCGGCGCCCGTAGCAGGCTGGCCGTACTGGTGGCCGCCGGCATCAACTGCACCGGCTGCGCCATCGGCTTGACCAGCGCACCCGGAACAGGCTGCACCTCGCCGTTACGCGCTTGCTGTTGCTCGGTCCAGGCATTGACCTTTTGCGTCGCGGCCTGGATCACCCCGCCGCCGTCCGAGTCGAAGCCCATAAATTTCATCATGGGTTCAACGATCGGGCGCAGCTTGTCCCATAGTCCCTTGAAGTACGCCGTGATCGGCTCCCAGTGCTTGACGATCTGGCCCAACGGGCTGAAATCAAACATGGTCCCGAGGAAGTCCAGGAACGGCACAGACACCGCTTTGACCAGCCCCCAGAGGCTGTCAAAGAATTCGCTGATCGGCCCCCAGTTGTTGACGATCATCCCGAGCGGGGTGAACGCAAACAGGGTTTTCATGAAGCCCATGAACGGCACGGCCAGCGCCTTCACCAGCCCCCACAGGCTGCTGAAAAAGCCCACCAGCGGCTGCCAGTTGGCCACGATCTGGCCCAGCGGCGTCCAGGCGAAAGCGGTTTTCATCCACCCCCACACGGCCATCGCCGGCCCTTTGATCATGTCCCACACTTTTTCGAAGTACGGCCCAACGGTCGACCAGTTCGCGATCAGCACGCCGGCGGCCAGCGCGACACCGCGCACCACCAGCCCGATCGGACTCATGCTTGCTACGCCGTTCATCAGTGCCAGCGCTGCAGTAGCGCCGGCGGTGGCCAAGCGCAGCACGGTGAAGCCCACAGCGGCGCCGAGCACGCCCTTGATCAACCAGGGGTTAGCCGCGGCTAAACTGGTGACACCAGACACGATCGGGCCAATGGTCGCCATGAAGTCGTTGAGCGGCGGCAACAGCACCGTGCCGACGCTGATACCCAGGCGGGTTACCCGGTTCATCAGCAGTTGCATGGCGTTCTGCGTGGTGGCTGCTCGAGCGGCGTACTCGCTGTTCATGGAACCGGCGTATTCGCTCGCGTCCCCCACCGATTTAAAGTTCTTCTGCAGGGTGGGCAAGCTGGTCAGCAGCGGCGCGATCGCCCCCACCGATTCCTTGCCAAACAGATTGGTCAGCACTGCCGCCTGCTTGCTTTTCTCGACCTTGGCCAAGGTCTGCAGCACGCGGGTAATGGTGCCTTCGCTGTCGGTCTGCATCCCCTTGGCCATCTCGTTGGCGTCCAGGCGCAGCGCCTTATAGGCCTCTTTCTGCGATTTGGTCGCCGCCGTGCCGGCAGTCAGGGTCAGCATGAAGTTTTTGATGCCCGTCGCGGCCACGTCCTGCGCGATGCCCACGCCGGCAAGGGTGGAACCCATCGCCGCCAACTGGGCCGCACTGACGCCGGCCACCTCGCCCAGCGGACCAATGGACGTCAGGATGTTGGAAATCTGCCCGGTGCTGGCCGCGCCAGTGTTGCCCAGATAGTTGATCTGGTCAGCCAGCGTTACCACCTCGTTCTGGTTCATCTTGAACGCGGTGCGCCACTTGGCCATCATCGAACCGGATTGCTCGGCGGTCGTGTCGAAAGCAACACCCATCTTCACCGCGTCTTCGGCGAAGCGATTGAGTTCTTCCCGGGCGATGCCCGACTGCCCGCCGGCGGCGACGATCTGAGCAATGCCCTCAGCCGCCATCGGCAGCCGCTCGGACAGGCCCAACACGTCGTCGCTCATCGCCTTGAACTGCTCCGGCGTGTCGAAGTTAACGACCTTCTTCACGTCCGCCATGGCGCTTTCAAAGCCCATCGCAGCCTTGATACCCATGACGAACGGCGCCGCAATGGCACCGCCCTGCAGGGCTTCACCAAAGGTGATCTTGCCAAGGCCTGAGCTGTTCAGCTGCTTGCGCAGCATGGCCGCGTTCTTGCGCACGCCGCTGAGGACCGGCGACAGCTTGTCGACGCCGGTAATCAGGGCCTTTAGCTGGAATTTATCCGCCACCACCACCCCCAGTCAGGCTATGAATCCGCCACGCGTTTTCTTCACACTCAAAGAGCGTGTCGAGGGTCCAGCCCAGCGCCTCGCCCGGGGTGGTTTTCCACCACCAGGCAAGGTCAAAGGCCAGCTCGGTCAGGCTTCCGACTGATTCGAATCGCGGGGCATGAAAAAACCCACAATGAGCCAGGCAATGGCATTCAGGTCGGGCAACCCCAACTGATTCACCGAGCTGGACGGGATGGCGGCGCATACGGCGATGTACTTGGCCGCGACTTCCACGTCGAGAATGGGATAACCGCTTTCCCCGATGGTGTAGGGCAGCGACTTGATAGCGCGGCATTCCTGGACAGTAGGACGGCGCACAGTCAGCTCTTTGACTTCTTCGTTGTGGGCCTGAATAGGTTCTGCGAGTTTATGGTTAACGGTGCTCATTACTGCCAGTCTCCTTGGATGCCTTCGAATTTGAGCGAGACCTTGGCGTCATCGCCGGTCACTTTGGTTTCATCGACCAGGTACGCGCCGCTCAGCACGTAAACCGAGCCATCGGCGAGTTCAGCCGTGACGGTCATCGAGCTGCCCGCGACCAGCTTGGCCCGAGGAAAGTTGGCAGTTTTCACTGCGTCTACAACGACGTAGGGAATCAGGTCTTCTTCTTTGTAATGACCCAGCACGATGGTTTCGCGCTTAACAGCGGACAACGGCGCTTCGACACCGCCGGTGATCACCAGCTGATCGCCGTCGACCTTGATAAAGCAGGTGCCTGCGACTTTCTGACCCATTAAGGGATCTCCCATAAAAAAGCCCGCGCTAGGCGGGCCGGGGGTTTAACGATGCGGATCAGGCCGCGTCGGGGTACTGCAGGCGGAACTGATACAACAGCGCGAACACGCGCAGCTGATTTACCAGGTCCGGCGGGAACAGCACGCTCAGCCGGTTCGGGTTGTTCGGGTCGCGCTCCACGATCAGGTACTGCTGGAACATTTCGGCATTCTCGACAATGCCGTCGCGCTCCATTGCGCCATAGGCCGCGATCAGCTCGCCGCGAATCACCTTGGGCGTGACGATCGCCTGGCCGGGGCCAAAGCGGGTGCCGTCGTTGGCCAGCTTGTGGCGGCCGTACTTGCTGGTGATGATGCTGCGCAGGTTGCGGATCACATACGCCGACTGGTGCAGCGTCTCGCTGTCCAGGTAGGAGTCATCCGGCTGGCCGTACGCATTGCGCTGGTAGGTCGTAACCGCCCGTTCGATGCGGTAGCTGCCGCCGTTGTAGACGGCCGTTGCGACGCCGCTGGTCAACAGCGACTGACGTTCAGTCAGCGTGAAACGATCGCTTGCCGCTGCTGGGTCGATGCCCACCAGCACGCCGGTCTGGGTTGGCCGGGCCGGGTCGGCGCTGATGAACACAGCCGTGCGCGCCGCCCAGGCCGCCGTCACTTCCCACACTGGCTGCGGCACACCACGTTCAAAGCCGTGCACGCTGACATGCGGGTCATTGCGAAGGCGGCCGGCCGCAACCAGCTCGCCGAGGGTGCCGCGCTTCGCGCTGTAGACGTGGCCGTACAGCTGCTTGGCCCACGACCAGCGGCCGGCGCTGTCGTCCATCGTCTCTTTCCACGCGTCCAACGTCGCGGAGTCGGTCCACGGCTGGGCGATGAACTCAAACTCTTCATCACCCAGCGCCGCCAATGCCGTGACCACATCAGGCGAGCCAGCCCCGCCCGTCATGACCGAGGTCACAACCGTCAGGCCCGCCGGCGTGACCTCGCCGTTGACGCGCCCGAGGCGATTGAGCTGCAGCTGAATATCGTTGCCCAGGTCGCCCTTGAACTTGGCAACGACGGTGACCACTGCGTTTTCAACGGTGGCCGTTACCGGCAGGTCAATCGCGGCATTGATCGCAGCCGCCAACGCGGTGGCAACAGCCTCGGCCGATGCGCCGGCAACCACCGAGGCGCGTACCCGCTGCCCGGCTACGTGCAGGTTGACCAGGCCCGCCGACTCGACCGAACCCGTTACGGTAACGGTGGCCTTTGCAGCGGCGCCGGTGGTCAACTTGAGCGGCAGGCACCAGACCTCGCCGGCCACGTCCACGGAACGCCAGCGAGCGTGCATCGCCGCCAACATTGAACCGTTGCCGCCAATGTCCTTGGCTTCGCTGGTACGGGATACCAGCACCAGGCGGCCGATTTCCGGGCCGTCAGCATCGTCGTTGACTTGGCCGACGATCAGACGGCGCAGGCTGGACGCCCCGCTGTTGGCCATCGAATTGTCGACTTCGGCGTAAAACAGCGGCACGCGAATGTCGCTGGGAATATTGCTGAAACTCACGCTCATGGCGTCTTGCTCCCTCGGGTGCTGGCTTTCTGCTCGACGGCATCACCGTCGATGATGCGACGCTCCCAATACGCGTTACGGGGCACCTTGGCGCCGCCGGCGGGCAGCAGCTCGCGGGGGTTGTGCGGCATCGGGCAATCGCGCCCTGGTGCCGGCTTGAGGTCTACGGTTCTCATTGGGTCAGGTTCTCCCGAGTGGTGAACTCGACTCGCCCGTCAGGGCCGGGGGCCGTGACGTTGGAGTCTTTCAGGGGGTTGATGAAGTCAAAGCGGGTGTCGATCCCCTCCAGCGCTGGCAGGCCGGCCAGCTTCCATTCCTGCCAGGTCTGCGGCTTGCCCTCGCCGGTCTGCTCCCAGCGACCCAACTGCAGGTCGGCATAGAAGCGGTAGCGGTAAACCACCCGCTCGCGGTCGAGCAACAAGAGCTGGCCGCCGTCGTACAGCAATGGCCCCGTTTCCGGGTCAGGCTCGAAACCCACCAGCGCACGCCACAACTGGGCGCGCACGTCGTGCAGCACGTCGACCACCGACTGCCCGCGCTCGTCTACCGTAGGCAGCACCACGCACACGTCGATCGCGTCGCGCACGTCCTGGGTGATCACGTTCTGCGCGCTTGGCTCATCGGCCGAGTCGCCTACCGCAATCACATAGGCCGCTGGAATCTCCAGTTTGGCGCTGTCGGCGGTCGGGTCCCAATCCAGGCCGCCGGCCACGCGTTGTTCAAACCCATGCGCATAGGCGCGCAGCTGCTCGATCACAGGCGTGATTTTCATGTCGGTTCTCAGTTGAGCAGCGCGGCGGCGAAGGCCTGCTGCAGGATGCGTTGCACGTCAGATCGGCTATCTGTCAGTGCGTCGGTCATGTAGTTGTCGCGAGGCCTGATACGCCACCCGCCTCCCTGCTTTCGGCGAACGCCGTAATGCAGATAAGCCGGGTAGAACTCCTGCATGCTAGCGGTCTTGTTGGGGGCCACTCGCACCAGAAAGCCCGAACGTGACAGCTTGAAGCCGATCGAATCGGTAGTAGCTCCCGTGCGATTGATCGGATAGCCCTCCTGGCCACCGCCAAGCGCCAAGTTCATCTGCGCCCGGCCGGTTATCAGCTGGCCAACCTTGCGCATGCCAGCGCGAATCTTTCGCTTGTTGAAGGCCTTTTGGTCGAACTTGTCGAAGCCGTCAACGTGTAAGTAACCGTCAATCGAAACGGAGTTGGCCATTTGGCCTGCCCTCCTCTCGGCTCACCGGCCCTAGCTCCTCAACCTCGACCACTGACCAAACCTGGCGGCCGGCGAGATCCGTAGGGCGCCTCACCCGATAAACCCGCCCGCGGCCTACAAACTCGAAGTCCGACTGCAAATCAGGGATGAAACGACAGTAGAGGCGATGGGTTATCCCCGATTTGATTTGTTGAGCATGGGCGTAGGTCGCCGTTCCCAACGGTTCGACCCTCACCCAACGGCGGCAGACGAGCGTGAATTCTGGCTCCAGGCCCGGCCCCACAGGCTTGTCGGACCTTTTCCTCACTTCCATCCGGTGCTTCAACTCGCCGGACGCAGGCTCGCGTATGTCCATGGCTAGAACCTCGGAGGCACGGTGATATCCGCCAGCAGATAGTCCAGATAGCTGGAGGGCATCTCAGCCAGTGATTGCCCGACAACCAGCATTCCCCGCTGCGTAAAGGCCGTTTCGGCGGCCATCAGCAACCAGTTCAACACCCCGGGATAAGCCGCCACATCTACGCCAGCGCGGTAGCGAATGCGCAGCCGACCGTGCGGCCGGCCACTCGGAAAGTGCAGGTAGCTCTCCTTCCCTCCCCGGCTTAACTCGGACGGACCAGTAAACGGGATGACTTGGCCCCCATCCCCCAACAGCAGAACGGACTCGACGGCGACCACCTGGCCGATGTCCAGCGGATGCCCCGACGGGTAGTGCTGCGGCCAGTCCTCCTCATAAATCGCTTCACGGATCGCCGCGCCGGTCTTCGACTCACCCTGGCTCGTCACGCCCGGGATGATGATCTGGTCAATGAGTTCGGGCTGAAGATCCTCTGGCTCGGCCCTGCATTGATATGCCACCTGCTCTAACGTCAGCACGGGTGGCCCGGTGTACTCAATGCGGCGCGCCATGGTCAGGGCTTCCCGTCGGTGTCCGGCTTGGTATCAGACTTGGCAGCCGCGTCACCATCAGGCCCGGCGTCATCGGTCGCCGCCCCACCGCTCGCACCAGCCCGCGATTTCTTGGTGGCCTTTTTGTCAGCCTCGACCGCATAACCTCCGTCGATCAGGCCCTCGGCAAGGCTGGACTCAAAGCCAGCGGTTTCTCCGGCGGCATAGCCGCGCCAGTTTTTTTCAAAAGTCACGATTACTTTGGACATGGGATGCTCCCCTAAGCCGAATGCAAGAAAGCCCGGGATTCCGGGCCAGTGGTGTTAGAGGGCGCTACCCCATTTGACGCCAGTCATTACCGCTACCGACTCCACGTGGCGCGGGCCGAAGTCGTGCTTGGCAATTACGCGCACCAGCGTCTGATCGCGCTGGAAGGCGCTAATGACGTTGCCGCTGCTGTCCTTGTAGGTAGCCTCTTTGCTGAAGTCGATGACCATGGCGTCGTCTTCGCCAATGAAGCAATCCGCGAAGTCGGCGAAATGGATTTCCGAAGCATCGCCATCGCCGCCCAGGTTAATCGGGATCTGGGTCGTGGAACCGACCGGGAAACCTTTCAACAGGTTTTGATCCAGCTCTGGATAGGCCTTGTTGCCATTGCCATCACGCAATGCAGCAAGCCAGCGCTTGGTCCGCGGCGCCATGGCAAAGCCTGGTGCCGTCATGTTCGAGTTGGCGTTTTCCAGGCGCAGGATCAGCGCAGACAAGGCGAGCTCAACCGCCTCGAGCGTCACCGCTGCCGGCGCCGCAAAAACGTTGAAGGCAGGCGCCCAGAAGCGCAGGCCCTTCGGCAGGTTCCCGGTACCCGCGCCGCGCAGGAAAGACAGGTCTTCCGCTGTTGCCACCGAAGCGGTCAGGTCATTCACGACGAGCCGGTCAACGCTGGGGTTGGTGCCCGAGTACGCCAACAGGTCGTTGCTGATCGGCACCAGGGCCGCCAGTTTTTTCGACGACAGCTTCAAGTCATCGAACTGCAGATCGGTCGTCGGCATATCCTCTTCGCTGCCGATGTAGCCAACCACTGCACCGCCCTTGATCCGCGGCACAGTCAGGTTGCCATTTTGCAGCGGCAGGGAAACGGCGCCGAGCTTGCGAACCACCGACTTCGGTCGCAGCAGCTCAATCACTTCGCTGGAGAAGCTCTGCGGAACCAGCACGCCGCCTGCGCCAGGCGTCACCGTGCTGAGTGCCATGGCGATTTCAGGGTTGTAGCCAGAGCTCTGAGCCATCTTGGCTGCAGCGTGCTGATCCCCGCGCGCCGCGGCCAGTACGCGAACCATCTGGGCCATATTGGCGCCAGGCACAGGCTTGGCAGTGAATGGACCGCTGATGTGGCTGGGCGGCCCATTCAGGCCTTGAGCCCCCTCATCCACGGGCACCGCGCTGGCTGCTGCCATCTGCTCGGCGGCCTCGGCACGGGTGAGTTTCTCGGTGAGGGTTTTGAACTGAACGCTGAGCTGTTCGAACTGCGCGAGCTGCTCTGCGCTGAGCGAGGTACCGGCGACTTCAAGCTGAGCCAAGGCCTGGATCTGGCTGTTGATAGTGGCGCGTTCGCTACGCAATTGAGTTACGAGGGACATGCTGCCTCCTGGGCATAAAAAAACCGCCAGCTGGCGGTTGGGTCACTGCCGCGAACGCGGTCAGAGTTGAGACTGAATGGCGAAGGCCGAGGCCTGCACACTGATGCGCTGCCTGACCTGCGCGCCGCCCTGTCGCTGGGCGCGACTGAAGGCAACGGCCTGGGACAGGTTGTCGACCGCAAGCTGGGGTGACTCCAGGCGATCCGCCAGACCAGCAGCGATGGCGGCGGGCCCCCGATAGCAGGCGGCCTGGGTAGCAATGATGTCGGCCACATCGCGGCCGCGGTATTCAGCTACGTGCGTGGTAAAGAGCTGGTAGCTCTCTTGCACGATATCGTTGAGCACTTGAAGTGATTGCTCGGTGAGCGGTTCGTTTGGGCTCAGATCGTTCTTGTGCGCCCCTGCAAACACCGTGGTGACCTTGACGCCCATGCCGTCGATCATCTTCGAGCGGTCCATATGGCTGGCGATGACACCAATAGAACCCACGCCTGATGTCAGGCTGACCACGATCTCGGAGCAGGCAGCGGCGATAAGGTAGCCGCCGGAGTACGCCATGAAGTTGACCAGGCCGGTGATGGGCTTGACCTTGGTTGCGGCGCGAATGTCTGCCGCCAGCTCGAAGGCACCGACGGCGCTCCCGCCGGGGCTGTCGATATCAAGGACGATATGCTCGACCATCGGGTCTGCAACCGCTTGGTTCAGGGCCGCACGCAGCCCTTCGTAGCTGGTCATGGTTTCACAGGCATTCAGGTGACTGCCCCGGCTCACCAGCACCCCGTGTACGGGGATCACCTCAACGCCTGTCTGGGCTATCGCAGCCCGTCGTTGCTCCTCACGGCGATCCTGCTGGGCCTGGTAATCATCCTCGTCATAGAACAGCGCGGGATCGGCCTGCCCGCCACCCATGCTCAAGTTGACGATGTTCAGGCTCATGGTTTGGTTGGCCCAGCGCACGGCCAGGTCCAGCATATCGGGGGTCGTCAACAGCGGCTGATTGAACAGCAGGCTGGCGGCGCGCAGGTGTCGTTTCATGCGGCAAGCATCCTCAAGATGTCGTCGCGCTGCTGCTCGAGCTGGGCGCGGACGTCAGGGTTATTCATATTGGGCAGGCCATGCGCCACGTCGGTCATGTTCAGCGGCTGTAGGTAGCTGTCGCCGTTGGCCACTGGCGGCATGTTCTCGAGGCGGCGAATATCGTTGATCGACAGCCAGCCCCACTGACGACCGATGGCGTATGCGTCGTAGCGGCTTTTCTGGTCGCCTCGCAGCAAGCCAGAGAGGTTGAACTCGATGAAGTACTGGCGCCGTTCGGCTGGCAGGAGAAAGTCGCGCATCATGGACTGCTCGTGCCGCTTGACCCACGGCATCAGGGCAAAGATCACGTACTGGATCAGCAGCTGTTCCAGGCTGTTGTAGCTCGCCTTCTCCAGGTCATTGACCATGTGCGGTGGGATCTTGTAGATCCTCGCCAGATCTAGGCCGGTGGCCTTGAGGATGCCAAGCAACTCGGCATCAACGTTGTTCATCGATACCGGCTTGAAGGTCATCCCCTCCTGCAGCATCGCGACCTTCTTCGCATTGTCGATGCCGGAGAATTTGTTGCCCCACTGATCAAGGATGCGGTCAATGCTGCCTTGCTCCTTGATTGGAGCAGAACCCGCGGGGCGTTCAATCACGCCGCTGACGGCGGTGCCATTGGCAAATGACTTACCGGCGTACTGCCGGACGGCCTGAGCCAGGCCCACCGCATCTGCGTGGAGTTCAATGGGCGACAGACCGGTGTAGTGATTTTTTGTGTGCCATCGCACATGGTGGACCAGCCGCATAGGCAGCGGTTCGTGCCCGCCGATACGGTACACCGGCCGGAGATCTCCGCCCTTCATCACCAGCACTTTGTCGTTGCGCAGCGGGTAGAGAGCCTTTACCGCACCATCGTCGCCCCGCTCGATAAAGCTGTAGCAGTTACCTCGCAATCCCAACGCCAACTGGCTGGCTTCCCGATACTCATAGGGAGTCTGCCAAGGGTTGGGTTGGTAGCGGAGTACGTCGTAAAGCGGATGGTCTGATGCGGCTTCGCGCTTGCCATCGCCGAGCCGCCGGTACATCTCGAGTGGTAGTTGACCGATGCTCTCTGCCAGAAGAGTGACGCAATTCTGCAATACCGTGATCGCCAAGGCGCTATCGGGGGTAACCGTTACGCCCGATGACGCACGACCAGAGCCGATTAGGCTGCGCCAAAACCCGCCACCACCATCAGAAACCGAGCCCTCGCTGGCACCAAGCAGATTGCTGAAAAACATGCTCAGCCCCCCTCGGGAGTACGTTTGGGTTGGATACGGGCGGCGGCTTTGTCAGCCAGCCATGCCCAGCCGATCAGGCCGAGTCCCGAGATGATGAATGCGCCGGGTACGTAGACCAAGGCGACCCCATAGACCAGCAGGCCGAAACCGACCAAGCCGGCCAACCAGGCAGCAATAGCAATGATGTTCAAACGCCGACTCCTTCGTCGTAGATAGATGAGCCGCTGCTGCCAGCCGAGGCCGAACCACTGATGCCCGTCGCCATGATCGACGCGATAATCCCGTCGATTCTGCCGGTCGCCTTTGCTTTGTCAGCCTTGCGATTGTTCGCCGGGTCAGAAACGATTACAGCGTTACCCGCACACCAGGTCATGACGGGGTTGCCGTCATGCCGCAATGACTCCACCGTTTCGGCAGGCAGGGCATCGTCAAAAAACTCCGATGAGGCATCGTCATCGTCACCAGGTAGTTCGGCCATCCCGAGCAGACGCCGCTCGAACTCGTCCACTGCCGGCCCCATATCCTTGAAGCCCTGGCCAAATTCGACCAGCGGGGGCAATTCGATCCCGTACTCCGTCATCAGTTGGCGCATGTCCTCGATCCGCCACCGGTCAAAGGCAATTTTGTCCACCTGGAAAAAATCGCAAATTGTTTGCATCCGGCGAAGTACATGCAGCTTGCTGATGGCGCGCCCCGGTGTTGTTTCAAGGTCTCGCGATTTAACCCAGGCCGCATACGGCACTTTGTCCCGGGCCTCGCGCTTATCCAGCTCGTAGTCAGGGATCCAGAAGTAAGGTAGTAGCCGCCATTGCGGATCCTCATGGGTTGGGTAGAACAGCAGAACAAAAGACGTCAGGTCGGTGGTGCTGGAAAGATCCAGCCCACCTACACAAGGCCGGTTACGCAGAAGCGACATCGGTACGCGCTCTTCCGCCTGGCTCCAGACATCCCATGAGATCCAGGGCGATTCGGCCCCCGTCCACTCACAGAAATTCAGCCGACGCACCATGGCTTCTTTGCTCGGCATCCCTCGCGCCTCCGTTACCTGTTCGCGGAGGTACTTCATGCCGGGCAGATCGGCGTCCTGCAGTGACGGATTGGATTTGAACCAGCAGCTTTCATCCTGAATGGGATCATCGCCTTCATCCAGGGAGCAGATGTAGGCAAAAAAACCATCGTCGACGAGCGCCCCAGAAGCCACCCTGGCGCCGTATTCGTGATACTCCCAGCACGGGCCGCGCTTGTTCGAGCCGCTGTTGGTGATCATGAAAATGAGTGCTTGCTTACGGCTCTTGGTGCCGGCTCGCATCATCTCCACGACCAGGTTGGTTTTGTGTTCGTGCACCTCGTCGATCAGCGCCATGTGCGGCCTGGGGCCGGACTGGCCATCGTCCGAGCTGATCGGCCGGAAGAACGAGCCGGCTTTTAGGTAGGCGAGGTTCCAAATGTTCTGACCGGTGCCGCTGCAGGCCAGACGCTTGGTCAGCTCCGGCGACTGCTGCACCATTGCGACAGCATCGCGGAACAGGATCATGGCCTGATCCTTTTTGGTTGCAGCTGCGTAGATCTCGGCGCGGGCTTCGTTGTCCCCAACCAATCCCCTCAATCCAACACCTGCAGCCAACGGCGATTTGCCCGAACCCTTGCCGCTTTCGACGTACACCACTCGAAACCGCCGATAGCCGTCACTGCCTTTCCAGCCGAAGATGCTGCCGACGATGAATTTCTGCCAGGGCAATAGCTCGAACGGCTGCCCTTCAAACTCGCCGCCATTGAGTTTCAGAACTGCGCGGTAGAAACGTATTGCCTTGTTGGCCTCTTCACGATCCCAGAACAGCCCGCGCTTTGGACCTTCCTCCAGGTCGCGAAGGTGCCGAGCGCACGCATTTCGGATGTCCGGCCCTGCGATTCGCTCGCCCGAATGTACTTCTCTGGCGTACTGGGTCGCAGGATCGTCAACCGAAGTGCTCCGCGAGCGGGTCTTCTTCGTCGTCATTCTGTTTTACCTGGACTTTGGAACGGGCGGCTGGAGTGAGGCCGAACTCGACCAGGTAGCTTTTGAATCGACGATCAACGTCGGCGAGCATGGCAACGGCCGGGTTTGCCTTGAGCACCACTTCACCTTGGGTGCTGGTGGTCTCGTAGGTTCGCCCCTGCGCGTCGACGATTTCGCGCAGCGCGAGGATTTCGGCATAGCAGTCGCACAGCCGCTCGAGGGCAAAGCCGTCTGCCTCAGTGAGTACGCCCATGCGGTCAAGTAGGACCGTCAGACGCCCCCAGGCCACCTGGGCTTCGTTCGTCAAATGCGCCGGGGCGCTGGGGATACGCCTGGCGGGCTTGGGTTCGTTCTTGTTGATTGCGCGCTTGCCCGGGTTGCCCCTGACAAGCTTCAGCTCTGTCGGGGTGGGTCGTCTCCCGGCCATTTTTTGATCCCAAAAAAAATCATTTCATTTCGCGGCTGTGCGCACGGAGAAGGGCGAACGGTCAAGAAGTTATTGCGAAGAAACATTTTCACCCCCCCTGCCCCTGGGATGGGCCCCAGCGCCGCCCGGAAGGCCTTAGGAAGGCCGATTCCAGTGGTGCCGGGGGTCGAGCGGCCTACCGCTGACTTCGCACCCTACCTCGCGCCCTGACTTCTCCAGGCGCTGCTTGTAAGAACTGTGGCAGTTGGTGCATAGCGCCTGCCAGTTGGTGCGGTCCCAGAACAGAGTCATGTCACCGCGGTGTGGCGTGATGTGGTCAACGACTGTGGCTGCCTTGGTTAGGCCCGTCTTTTCGCACCTAACGCAGAGCGGATTCTTGCGTAACCACCCCGCACGGGCCTGCTGCCATCGATAGCCGTATGGGCTTGGATTTGTGCGTGCCTCAGCTAGCGACATCTGTCACCCCTGTGCTTTGCGCGATAGAAACAAATCGGAGTATCCGCGCAGCTTCTCCACTCCCATGAAGCCGACAGCACCGCCTGCGAAGGTGGCCATGCCCTGCGGCAATCCCATCCACTCCAGCAGCGGCACCAGGGCCAGGGTGATGAGGCCGCATAAGGCACCCTCCAAGAACATCTGTCGGCGTGTGCCGCCTCCGTACACGACGCGCAACACTGCAATGCCTATAGACAAGCCGGCAGCAAAGAGCTGCGGCTGGTGGGCGGCAAGCCATGTCATTACAACAGCCCAAAGTGCTGGGTCTTTTTCATTCATGTTGTTGCACGCTCAGAAAAAGGCAAAAAAAACCCGCATCTCTGCGGGCTTTCCGAAATTTCATTCACTCATCTTCATATAGCAACCCTAAGGTCGGAGTGCCCACGATACTAGCGGACACCAAAACTTCTTTTTTGAATGAAGCCACCATAAATAGCTTCACTGGTTTCTCTTGCCGGAAAGCAGCCTGAATTTCATCAAGAACTTTCCCGGCCTCCTCACTCTTATAAAGATCGACCTTTATCTGACCATAAACAGAATGCTCTAGGATCAATTTCCACTTATGATCCGTAGTGTGAAGCTTTATCACATGGAAAGAGTCATCAATACGTCGCTTATCTGACAACGAGCGCGTTCGGCGGTTCAGGAACTCGATATCTGTCCTCGTCAGCACTGACTTACCGAGCTTCATCAGCTCCGCATCGTGCGCCCCTTTGATGACCGACAAAGCAGACTCGGTGACTTCCTTGTTAATTTGAGCGAGTTTGACATTGCTTTCTACAACTTCCTTAGCAAAGTCCAGCCGCTGCTTTTCAGCTGCTGTTTCACCAGTTGTACGAATTTTAGTAGCAGCCAAATAAGTTAAGCTTGCAATAACTGCAATGCCGAGCACCGTGATAACTATCTCTGTCCCACTCATATGGCTCATCGCCTGCTGCGCAATTAAACTGAGCTGCTTCGCCAAATCACTCGAAATATCCGAGCTGCCCTCTTTTACTTCAAAGGTTACATCAAGTGCTTTCCGATCATCGTCAGTCAAAGATTTCGATGTATCACTGTTTGACACCAGAGCGAAAGCTTTGTTCAGCGCCCCCTGGTACTCCACAAGCCCTTTCATCACCCCTGCGGGGATGGTGCTGTGGTATCTATCGCCTTTAACGTTTATATCCAGGGTCGGCCACCCTGAAAATGTTATCAGCACTTCCTTGCCTTTGAACTCGCCATTCCGTGCGCGATACAGGTGCTCAAATGCTTGAGCCTCGGAAGTGATTAATATTCTAAGCGGCTCTCGTTCGTCCATGTGTATCACTACCGTATCGAAATCGCGGCAACCATAACCCAAGAGATGGCCAATCGCCATAAAAAAACCCGGCTTAGATAGCCGGGCTGTTCGCTACATCCCTCAACAAGCGCAGGAATGACAGGATGGAGTTAATTTCGCTCAGTCGCTCACTGATGTCAACAGTTATTCACGCAGCCTCTTCCATCAGCAGGCCCTCAGCTTCCAGGAGCAACCGAACCTCGGCCATAGCGTCGTCAATCAGGCCGTCAAGTTTTTCGTTGATACACTGCCTCCATCTCCGGCGAGTCGGCTCTGGCGTAGCATCGACGTCCCAAGTATTCATGTCGTAGAAGCTGTCCGGCAGGATGATCACATCCTCTTCGAGTGCCTCGATGCGCTTCTTTGCGGCATGGCCGGCGGCGACCGCAGCATTCATGGTGGCCTCGCGGCGCCATGACGAAGCATCCAACGGGATGTTCACCGAAACAGATTGCGGGGCCTTGCGACGCGCTCCCTTGAGCTTCGGAATGGCCCAGGCAGTGACAGCCTTGTAGATGAAGAGTGTCGGCGCCGGGCTCGCGATCAGCGGCCGGACCAACGTAATCGCCTGAACCTTCTTCGCCTTGTTGGTGCTGTACTTGGCGACCAAGGCATCCCAGTGCCGCCCCTTGAGCATGCGGTGCAGGCGCGCCGACAACCAGTAATCGACCTGGGTGCGGTCGATACCGCCAGAGCGGCCACCCAGTGACGCCAGGCAACCACCCTCCTCCTCTGCCGACTTGTAAAGCTTCTGCCAGGCCTGGGCCTTCGCCGATCCCTTCTCGCCCGCCGCCAGAGCGGCAACTACCGCACCCGATACGCTGCTGTAAGCCATGTCCTTCCCCTCAATCCCCGGTGTAGTTGGTGCCACCGGCGCCGCGCCGGTTGCTTCCCTGATATCCCGCCTCGGGCCCGCCGGCCTGAGGTCTTTTCAACTGCTCGAGCTGCCGTATCGCGGCCTGCAACCTCATGCTGAGCTGGGTCACCAGGTCATCCAGGGCCAGGGCCTCGCCTGTTGCAGCCGCTACCCAACCCGAGGCGCTGCAGTGGTCGCATGGCAGTTCGTAAAACACGCCCTTGACAACCGCTCTCCCACGGCACAAAGGGCACTGAGCCAGGTCGATCATCGGCTTCTTGAGGGCCGGACCATGGCTCTTTCTCATCATTTCGAATCCTCGCTAGTAACAAATTCAGTAAGGTGGCCCGAGGCCTCGCCGATAGTGGCCTGTAGCGAATTCTGCGGGATTTCAAATAAGGCCTCTGTAAGGCCGTGGATGGTTGCGAAACCGATCTGATCAAGCCACGCGTGCCACTTCTCCAGTGCCGCCCGACGCTGCTGCATGGCCTGGGTATGGATGTAGGTGCTGGCGATCTTGCCGAGCGTGTGGTTCAGCAACATCTCGCCGATGTGCCCGTCGATGCCGAGGTCGGTCCAAGTTGTGCGGGAGACCTTGCGCAGGTCGTGGCTGGTCCAGGCGCCCCGCCCCAGACGAGTGAACACGGCGCTGGCCTGGGTCTCGGTCAAGGGCTCACCACGGCGATTCGGGAACAGGTAGGCACCGTCATAGCCTTGAGCCTGCAGGATCGCCCGGTAACGGGTCAGCAATGCCTTGAGTTGAGCAGTCAGCGGCAGGCGGTGCTCGATGCGGGTCTTGGTGTGCACAGCGGGAATGAACCACTCGGCGGCCGCCAGCGATACATCCGCCCACCGCGCCAAACGGGTCTCACCGATTCGGGTGCCGTGGCTCAGCATCATCAGGGCCAGCATGGCGTCACCCGGGGTCATCGCGAATGCCTGGGCCAACTGCTGCATCAGCTCAGGCAACTGCACGTCACGAAGGTGCGCCGCCTTGGGCAGGATCCTTGCCTTGGTGAAGTCACTGAATCGCATGCCGGCCATGGGGTTGCCATCGATCATCCCCAGCTTTGATGCTTGGCGAAATGCGGTAAGCAGCAGCGCGAACATCTGACGCAGATAGGACAGCGACACCTCAGCCTGGCACGGCCACATCAGGTGTTTATCCAGAGAGTCAGCGGTAATGCGCGCCACGGTCAGGCTTTCCAGGCGCGGTTTCAGGTGCTGGGCAATGGCCGAACGGGCGCCGGCCTTGCGCTTCGCAGAGAGCGAGCGGTCCCGCGACATACGGTCGCCGTACCAGTCCAGCAGCTGACCCACAGTCACCATGCCAGAAGCTACCAACGCGGTGGCTGGATCGCATAGCAGGCGCTGACGGATCGCAGGCAGTTCAGCCACAACCGCGGCCACGCTCAGGTCCGGCCAGCGGGCGATCGGTACCCAGCGCTTGCCACGCACCAGATGCCAAGTGCCACGGTCGCGGCTACTCCAGAAGCGAAGGTACAGACCGGGATGGCGCGGGTCGCGTAGGTCGCGCACCGACCTGTCAGCACCATGCCGGCGAATCTCGGCCTCAGTGAGCTTTACAGCCCGCGTCGAGTTCATGCAGCCACCGTGGCGGGCAGCAGCAGATAGGCCCGCAGTTGCTCCATGGCGTCGAAGTGCCCACGGCAAACGATGGCCAGGTAGCCCTGGGCATTCAGCCGGCGCAGGCAGTCCTTCTGGCTGATCGAGACCGGCGCAGGTTCGACGGTCGCCTTGAATTCGATGTACAGGCCGAAGTAGCCGCCGCGGGCCATCGGCAGCACCAGGTCAGGGATGCCGGCCTTTACGCCCTGAGCCTTGAGCTTGGCGGCAATAGCCTTCACCCGATGACCGCCGTTCGGGACGTGGTAGATCAGCTCGAAAACCTCAGGGTAACGGAGCTCGATTTCCCGCATCAGGGCGGCCTGCTCTTGGCCTTCGCGGTCGACGGGCCTGGCGCGTGGGACGCGCGGCTTAACTGAATGGATACCGAGCGGTTTCATGCGACCAGCACCCCTTCGTTGAGGAGTGCAGCCTGTGTACGCATTACGCCCTCTGCGTGGTACTGACGGGCGGTGTCGCGGTCGACAGTGCGACTACGGCCGTCGCAGGCATCATGGCAGGCGCTACAGCACCAGGCGCCCTGCATGTCGTGCGGTTTCCTGCCGGCGCCACAGGTGCCAGCCGAACGATAATGTGCGAGCACGGTGGTTTCCGGATTGCCGTTGCACACCTCGGGAATGCGCACCTGGCACTCCCGACCGCGCGCGGCCTTGGTCAGTTTCGATTGCCGCATGGGCTGTCTTCTCCGTGAAGATCGATAATCGTGTACGCGCTCGGCCACATGAGTTGGCCATGGGCGATGGCCAAAGCCTCATCCCGGTAGAGCGCGATGGGTGGGTGCTCGGTGACTGCAAGGCCGAACAGATCGCCACGGCAGTACAGGGCCCAGCGGTACTCGACGGGGTCGGGCGCTGGCAGCTTGATCATTGGCCTGCCATCCGGGCGCGGAGCGCGGCCAGTGCGGCGTGACCAACTTCCGGAGTACTGCGTGTCGCGACCTCGGCCGGAAGAGCCAGCGGCATCTTCTGCAGCGGCTCGCCAGCCACCAAGCGGCGTACTGCGATCGTGTAATTGCGTTCGAAAAGCTTCAGGCTCAGGTCGGTCGCGAGGCGGTTCAAGCTTTCGAAACCGCCCTCTTTCGCGGCGTGCCACACGGCGTCATGCGACCATTTGGCCTGGCCGGCCATTGAAGGATGGGCGTTGCGGCACGCCTCTCGGAATGCAGCGGCCAGTGGGGGCAGGCCAAGCATTTCAGGGGATGGCTGGCACCATTCGATGAACTTGCCCGGCGCGGGAATGAACTCGCGACCAGATTGGCGGCAGCGCATCAGACCGAACTGCAGCTGCTCCGTAGTGTTGATTCCTGCCTCGAGGAAGGCGGTCAGCCATTGCTGCTTGGCGGCCTTGTAAGTCGCCTCATCTGGCCAAGCCTGCTTCCAGGCACTGCAGATCGTGCGCAGGTCGCGGAACAGGTCGTTGATCACGGCAGCGGTTTTTCGGTTGAGTTCAGCCTTCACGTCAGCCGGGATTGAATACTCTGCGGGGATTGGCTGCCCCGACTGGACTTTGGCCCAAAGGCCATGAGCGACCACAGATACCTGGTTCATTCGCTGCCCCTCTAGTCGATCCATGTGGTGTCTTCATCATCGAAGCTGCTGCTCTGCCCACCGTCAGTGCGTGGAGTTACAGCGCGAGCTGCTCGAGCAAGATCGGTCTTCACCCAGTTGACCAGTGCTGCCAGCCACTGCTTCTCAGTGCGGGCAAGGCCCTTCGCATCGTGGTGGAGTACGAATCCCGACATTGCGTCGGCGGTGAAGTGATCGAGAGTCAGACCGGCCCGAACCGCGTAGGCTTTCAGTTGATCCTGATCTGGCGTCCAGTCGAGTGACATTTCGAAAGGGTCGCGCAGAGAGTGAGTAGAATGGTTAGTTAACGTATTGGGTGCAGCTGCTGCACCCCGTTCTGCGTTTTCCTGCACCCCGTTCCGCTGTGAGCTGCACCCCGTGCGGTTTCCTGCACCCCGCTCAGGACGAGGTGCAGTAGATGCACCCCGCTTTAGCTGAAGGTCATAGACCACCGGGCGACGATCGCGGCGGTCGATGTAAGCTGCAGCGATGGCCTGGTTACCCTCTACAATCCACCCGCCAATCGATAACTCATCCAGTTTCAGGCGTACCGTGCGCTCAGAGAGGCCCGTGTCCAAGGAGAGGGTTCCAGCAGAAGGGAAAGCCCCGCGGCCGTCGCTGCCGGCATAGTTCGCAAGACATAGAAGCACATGGCGCGCCGCAGGGTTTTCCAGCGAGGCCTTAGGAATGGCCAATGCCCAGGTCATAGCTTGAACACTCACCACTGAGCTCCTTGCGCAGCATGGCGCGACAGACTGGTGAACACAGGCAAAGCTGATGCAACAGGCTGGGTATTGCCTGTATCGATTGCGGACTGCATAATCGACCTCGTAGTTGTTTCAGAAGACCGCCCTGCCAGGCGGTTTTTTTATGCCCGCAGTTCGGGCGTTATTGGTGTCCGGCGCATCCGTGGTAGCTTTTTGCTTCCACACGAAAAGCCGATCGGAGGCCGGACATATGAAGCTGGACAGAGACCTTCAAAAGCGCATTCTTAACGCCTGCGCAGCCCACTACCCTCGCGCACTGCCTATGGAAGAGTGGGACGCGGATTTTGATGCGCTCGAAGAGCAGTTGCTCGCGGCAAACCTGGTATACCTTCACCAGCATGGCCTGTTGAAAGAGGCTGTCCAAATTGGGATGGGCGGCGACATCCTCTTCAATGTTTCGGGTATGTGCTGCACTGAGGCAGGGATGGATTTCATTGCCGATGACGGCGGCCTGAGCGCCATTCTCGGCACGGTTACAATCAAGATTCACGAGGACACCCTCCGTGAGCTCCTGGAAAGGAAAATCCTTGAGAGTGACACTGCGCCCGAAGAGAAGAGTCGCCTCGTGCAAGGTCTGAAAGGACTCTCCGCCGAGGCCATAAAACACCTGACACTGAAACTATTGGATGAGGGACTGGAGCGTTTGCCTGGAGCAGTTGCGCTAGTTGGTAAGTTCCTTCCGTAACGCACCTTGGGCTGCTGGCTTCTGAGCGTTCGAACTTCGCATATCCCAGCAGCTCACTCGTCCCGCCAGCCCCAGTCCAAAGCTCAAGCCAAAAAAACGGAAGCTCAAGACCGGTAATCGAAGGGATCAACTCGGTACTCAGCTGCGAACAGCGGCCAGCCATCATGACCAGCACTGCTTGTCCCTGTGAAATCCTGTCCATCCACTCTCTCCTACTGGTTACATTCACAGGTGTTTTGGTCATCTACTGGCGCGACGCGAGTAGACGAATAATTGGTTTCGCGGTCAGCCGTTCAATTGCAACAAGTCCGCGACTCAACACGCTAATCCGCGCGACCCATCGGCTTATGGACTACACGACGCCATTGAGCGCTTTGCGGGCAAACGGGATGAGATCAGGGCGCAATCCGGCGATTTTTATCTCGCCGCCTGATGCATCCTGAAGTCGCTCAGCGAGGTCGGCAGATGCCTTTCGATGCCCCCCTGCCAGCTGCCAAAGGTGGCCGACGGTGGTGTTTGCGCTAGAAGCTACCTGCTGCCGCCGCTCACTCGTGGCGCCGCCCAACCAATCACGGAGGTGATCATTCATGAGGGTTCTCCTTACACATAAATCAAAATTTAGCTCATGGCTAATTTCTAAGCAAGGAGATTTTAGCTTTGCGCACATTTAGCAGAAAGCTAAACACTGGCATTCTTCGCTCCATGGATATCTACGAGATTCGCAAGAGCAACCTGGTCAGGCTGATCGGCAACCAAAGGAAAGGATCCTGCGCAGAGCGCTGGGGGATGGCCCCTGCCCATTTGAGCCAGATACTTTCGGCCAAGACGGCGAAGAATTTAGGCGATGACGTGGCCAGGAGAATTGAGGAGGTCGAGGGCTTGCCGAGAGGCTGGTTCGATTCGATCCCTGCAACTGAAGAACCTCCACTCCATTCTGAAGCTCCGGACAGCAGGCTTTCAGCCGCTGACTTGGTCAAGCAAATGCTCGCCAAAAGCGGTAAAGGCATTTCCGAAGAAACGCGGCAACGGTTGCTTGCGGCGGCTGAAGAGCCATCTAGTGCAGCGGACTGCGGCGATCGCGGAATCTTGAAGGCAGATCTCAATCGGCCTGGGCTGGTGGGCGACGAGGTGTGGATTGCCCACTACGATGTGCGTGGCGCCATGGGTGGAGGTGAACAAACCCATGATTTTCCCGAGATGCTGCAGGACGTACGCGTCAGCCCTAGGCATCTGCGTGAACTGGGCGTGGAGTTTAAAGAGCACTACCACCTGAAGCTCGTTACTGGATGGGGACAGTCCATGGCGCCGACGATCAAGAACCGCGACCCGCTGATAGTCGATGTCAGCATCCGGGATTTCATCGGCGACGGAATTTATTACTTCTCCTGGGGTGGTTATGAGTACATAAAGCGGCTGCAGATAGCGGACGAGGAGTACTTTGAGATGATCTCGGACAATCCTAAGCATAAGGATCGGATGATTCGCCGGGATGAGACCTATATCCAGGCTCGGGTGCTTCTCGTATGGAATGCTCATTTGGTTTGAAGCATGCTTGAAGAGCGAGCCCGCTAAGGTGGGCTTTTATGTCTAGTGATAGCTTATAGCCATAGTGGTAGGATTGATTTTTTCACGGAGATTGTCATGCGCAGGGTAAGTGCCGCATTACTGCTTTTAGCTATAAGCATAACATCTGGTTGCTTCAAGAATGAATTGAGCCCTGAAGAGAAGGCGCTCGTTGACAGCCTTCGCACAGAGCTAAAAGCGACCCAATCAGAACTCAGTGACGCGAAAGCAAAGGATGCAACGCTGTCGGGTGGGCTTATGAAAGCCCTAGTTGGCATCCGTGTCGAAATACTCGGGACCAATGTGGGCTTACTGGAGCAGCGCCTCAATGCTCTCCAATCCGGATCCCCCATTAAACAAGTCATACAGGTCAGCAGTGCTGACCCGGAGCTGGCTAAAAAAATTGAGACAGAAATCTCAGTCTTGAACGACGATCTGGTTAAAGCACGAACCGATGCGGCCGTGAACGGAGGATTAGTCGGTGTGATGAAAGCTGCAGCCGTGGCCACCAAAGAGCAAACGCTTGCAATGCTGCAGCAGAGGTACCTAGTTGCGAAATACGGTTTGAGTCTTCCAATGCCTGCAGCGCAGGCGCTGCCCGCTACTGCTGAGGCCGCGCCCAGCGCTCAGGAGAGCTCGACGCTTTCATCCGCGGGGAAGCAAGCCCCTGAATTACCTGCAGGCAGTGGACCTTTTGGCCTAGAGGCCGGATTGAGTAAAGATCTGATTGAGAGAATGACCGGGCAGCTGCTTACCGTAGCAGATGAAGCTCAGAGCCTCTACATGCTAGATTCTCCACCCAAACCCAACGACGCCTTTGAACAATATGGTCTTGTCATTTCCCCAACGGTCGGGCTGTGCGAGATCCGCGCTGTAGGTAAAACAGTCAATACCAACGATTACGGGCACCAGTTGCGCGACGCGTTCGATGGCCTGCAATCGGCACTGACCACCGTCTATGGAAAACCCCAGGTGCTCGATGCTCTTATGCCAGGGAGTATCTGGAAGGACTCTCGAGACTGGATGATGTCATTACGAAAGAAGGACCGCTCGCTGATTGCAGAATGGAAATCGACTCAGTCAGCGCCTCTTAAAAGTGACGTAAAAAGCATCACCATGGTTGCCCGCGCTCAAAGCACTGATAAAGGCTACATAGTGGCTCAATATTCTTTTGCTAACGAACCCACGTGCGAAGCTGAAGAAAATCAGCGAAAAACTGGTTCGCTTTGAAACCTCTAGTAGCATGAAAGCCCGCCTTACTGGCGGGCTTTTGCATTGAGCTTCAGAATGGAGCCTCCTCCGCCAACTTAACCTCGCTGCCCTCCTCAATTATGAAGTCGTCGCGCTCCTGAAGGGCGCTTCGCTCCCACCTCACCGTGACGCTTCCGTTGTCGCTGAACGTCAAATCCAGCTCTGGCGTCTCGGCCAGCAGTCCCATCACCTCCTCCCAGTCCGCCGGCCCATCCGTCTCGAGGCGATGGATCGTTACCCAGCGCTGTGTTTGTGCCACCGGATGATTAAGCATCGATGAAACCCTCAGACCTAACCGCTCTAGGCCCGTCATTTCCTGAGGCTGCTGCGGTGTCGACATCTTCTGTTTAGCCATATTCCCTCCTTGAAAGCTGTATATTCGTACAGTACTTGAGGAAGCTTATCTCACTGCTAAATCGAGCGTAAAGCCCCAAATCGGAATTTCTCTCCAGAGCAATTTACTACCCAGCGAAAATAATTTAGCTCTGAGCTATTGACTGAATTTTAGCGTAAGGCTAAATTTAACCGCATGCAGTCACTCTTAGATTGCAGAGGCCCGGACGGCTCAACGCTCTTTACACAACCAGACGTGACCACCTCGACGCACCCAAGCCATCACCTGGGTCGGGACAAGCTAAGTCGTCGACCATGCAGCCTCTGGATAGCTGCCGGACTCCGCCATCGGAGGACGCCAAACCATGCAGCCAGCCGGGAAGAACACCGAATACGAAATGTGTGACCCGGCCAGGTGGGGATAGCCGCGGCAACGGCATGGGGCGGAAGCAAGATTTCACTGGCTGGCCTTGGCAACAGGGCCAGACGGGAAATCAACCGAGGATCAGCACCATGAACAAAGAACAGGCCTACGACGAGAAGATCAGCCCGCTGATGCAGCAGATCATCGCCATTACCCGTGAGCACGGCATCGCGATGGTTGCGAGCTTCGATATTGCTCACGATGGCGAAGGGCCAAACGGCGAGGACTGCTCCAGTCTCACCTGTACCACCCACTTGCCGGATGGTGAGGCGAAGCCCAACAAGCGCTTCGCTGAGGCCGCGCAGGTCATCCAAGCCCGCAGCCATCACTGCTCCGTGATGCACCTGACCACAGAGCACGCAGATGGGTCGAGAACACTGACGGCCGTCATCTGAACACCAGCACCGCGTCAGCCTGACGTTAACTGCCCGATCCACCTGGTTCCCCATCACCAGGCTGCATCTGTCGTGGCGCTCGCCCTCCCCTTGGTCCGGGAGGCTCACGGCAGCGAGCGTCACGACCAATGCAGCCCACCGAGGACACTTCATGGAAACGATCACCTGCGGCTCATGGATTGGCCAGCTCGGCAAGGCGCTGGCTCCCCGCGAGCTCGAAGCAATCCTGTGGGTGGCCCAAGGCCTCACCACCAAAGAGATCGCCCGCCAGATGGCGGTCAGCCCGGGCACCGTGGCTAACCGCATTGAGGCCGCGCTGTTCAAGCTGGAAGCCGGCAGGCGCATCGAAGCTGTCACCAAGGCAATGCGCCAACAGATCATCAGCCCGCTCTGCATCCTGCTGGTCGGGATCATGGCCATGCACTCAGCAGTAAACGACGGCGACCCTATTCGCCGCGATCGCCGAGCGCCCGAGCGGCGCACCGCCCAAGTTCGAATCGTTCGCAGGGCTGAGGCCTTCGAACTTCACGCCTGACCCACCGAGGAACACCCATGCAAACCATCATGCATCCTGCGTTTCAGGAAAAGCTGGCTGTGCTCGCGGCTCTGCTCGAGTACAGCCGCACGCTGCGGGCTGAGACCCGTGCGAAGATCGGCGCGCCGAGCTACCAGGTGGTCAGCAAAGGACCGGCTTGGGATGTGGTCGACATGGCCACCGACTCGGTGCTGGGCTTCGCATTCAGCTATCAGGCCGCTCTGCGCTTCGCCTCAGCGATGGAGGCCGGCGCCGCCAGCAAGAGAGGCCTGCAGTGATTGGCCAAAACATTCCGGATCAGCGCCAGATCGCTCGCGACTGGCTGAGTTCGAGCGTCGATAGCTTCATCGTCCATGGCGGAACAGTGGAGGTACTGCCTGGCCCCGGTCATGTGCCGCTGCCCGCCCGCCGCGAACCAGGTCAGCTCGGCGATGCTTCCCGTAAGCCAGTCAACAAGAAGACAGCGGCGCGCCTCAAGCGAATTGCAGAGATTCGCGAGCTGGCCAAAACGATGACCTATGCCCAGGCAATGGCTCACACAGGCATCTGCCAGGGCGTTCTGGTGCGCTATGCCGCTGACGGAGGCTTCAAATTCCAGCCTGACCCCCGGCGGGGAAAGGGCAACCTCGGCAGAAAGCTCAGCGACCCCGTTGAGGACAGGAGAAAGGCCGAGAAGCTCGTTGCCTACCGCGACGCGGGCCTGAAAAGGAAAGACGCCGTCGAGCTGCTGGGGATCTCCTACAAGCAGCTATCTCGAATCCTGCGGGAATTCAATCTCACTTTCCCAACGACCGCCGAGAAGAAGGCGAATCGAAAGCTATGAAACGCATCACCGCGCGCGTTCGGCACGGCCGTCGCCAGCAGCACATCAATCTGCCGCCAAGCGGCATCGCCCATCAGGAGACGCCTCAATGTCCAAACCAACTGATACCACCGAGTTCCTGCAAGAGCTCAACGGTGGTGCATTCGCTAGCCAGATCGGCCACGCCCTGTCGGAAGTAGCGGCTGGCGTAGTCGACCACGGCAAGGCCGGCAAGATCACCATTACCCTGGACTTCAGCCAGATCGGCGACTCCCACCAGGTGAAGATCAAACACAAGCTCGACTACAAGGTGCCGACCAAGCGCGGTACCCGCAGCGAGAACACCAGCCTCGACACGCCGATGTATGTCGGCACCGGCGGCAACATCTCGCTGTTCCCCGAAAAGCACGACCAGCTGTTCACCCGCGATGAAGCACCGGTCCACCCGCGCACCTGATCCCTCCCACAGCAAGGAACCTACGCATGTCACTCACCAAAGAAACTCTCGAACTAATTCAAGAAACCGCCATCGCCGCAGTCGGCCGTGACCTGCCTGCGCTGGGACCGGTCGTAGTGGTCCCGCAGAACTTCAACGTGGTCGATCTGGAACGCTACCAGGAAGGCCGGAACCGCTTCCGTGGCACCTACTCTACCCATTCGCTGGCCGACTTCAGCGCCTATGTGGTTGAGCGATCCGCTCCGGACGCCCGCGGCTTTATCGATCAAGACGCCATGAGCTGCATTGCCCTGTTCAACATCGGCACTCCCGGCCAGCCCGGCCACGCCGACGACCGCGCGGTGCTGCGCCTGAAAGCCTCGGCGGCATTTGCTGCAGTGCAAGCCGTGTGCGGCCAAAGCCTGGCCCAGAAAGCGATGAGCGACTGGATCGAAGACTGGAACCAGCACCTGACTGCGACCGATGAGAGTGGCGCCACCATGTCGATCGCGAAGGCCATCGCCGCAGTGCGCACCATCACCGTCAAGGCCTCGTCCGAAAGCGATCACGCCGTCACCGAAACTCGCGCAAGCCGCAGCACCATGGATGCAATCGAGGCCAGCAGCAAGGAGACCTTGCCGGCATGGCTGGACTTCAAGGTCATCCCGTTCGAAGGCCTTGGCGAGCAAGTGATCCGCTTGCGCGTGTCTGTGATCACCAGCGGCTCGCAACCTGTGCTGAAACTTCGCTGGCTCGGAGAGGAGGCGCAGCGCGAAGCCATCGCGCAAGAGTTCAAGGCGGTGCTTGAAGAAAAGGTAGGGACTGATGCTGCTCTGTCCCTCGGTACCTTCGACGCGAAATAACTTTAGACTCGCGTCACGACACCAACAGTCCGTCGTGGCGCGAAGCTGAAGCCGTAAGAGCATATGATTCAGCAGGACCCGGGTGATGAGGTATTTGCACCAAATACCATTACCAGTCGCGCCTAGACCCTTCAGCAAGAGCTAAAGCATCCGCAGCATCATTGATGGCTTTTCTCCCAAGGTCTCCAGACTCACCATCCAGGCGATAGATGGTCAAAAAGGCCCCAACACGAGTGCAGATCCAGCTGCTGCCAAATGCATCCTCCTCGCCCACCTCAGAGTTGAGGTGTTCACAGTAGTCGGCAAGCTGGCCGTCGTGCATTGCCAGTGGATAATTTGGCTGGACGCTAGTGATGAAGCCCTCATCCTCCAATTGCTGAAGATGAATAGCCACTGTTGCTGCTTGAACTACCACGTTTCCTTTGTGAACAAAATCCGCCACGATAATTTCCTTTGGTAACAAAGGCATACGAATACCTCATCCCCAACCAAATTGCCACCATGCCGCATCCGGCCACGGAGGGCGGCGCATGCATGGAGAAAGCCATGACTCAGTTCTACCTGCAGGACAGTAAAAGCCATGTGGGTGACGGCATGACGTTCTGGGCGAAGGAAGGCCGGGGCTACGTGACCAACCTGGACCAGGCTGAGCTGTTCACTTTTGAGGAGGCATGCCTCCACCGTGACACGGATATCCCCTGGCCGAAGGAGTACATCGATGCCAGGGCGCATTACGGCGTCGACTGCCAACTGATGGAGGAGGACAAGCGCATAGCGGGGCTACAGCCCGGCGCCCGCGTCTACGTGCACGTGCCAGGCGACTGGAACGGGAACGATGTCTACTGGGTCAGTGAGCAACGCGGCAAGTTGACCGAGAACCTGCAACAGGCCATCAGCATGGTTCTGGAAAACGCCCAGTTCACATATGCCCACCACGCCGGCCAGGGCAAGCGAGTATTCTGGCCGGCGGCCTACATCGAGAAGATCCGCCGGCGCCTAGTACATCGCCAGAACGTCGATCATAAGCTGGCCCTGCGCGTGGCCGGCTTGAAGATGCCCAGCCCGCCCACAGTCGCCAAGCGCCGCGAGCCGATGCTCAACTGCTCCGGCTGCGGACGCTTCATCAGCTGGGATGGCCGATTCCTGAACAATTGCCCAAACTGCGGCGCGAACAACTGCCCCTGACCCTCCGGTGCTGCTCGCCAACTCGAGCCTCGCTGTTCAATCACGGCGCCTGGGCATTCAGAGAATTTAGGAGGGTTTAACGACGATTGTTTGCCAATATCTGCACAAACTCATTTATACGTTGACTGCCTTTTGTTTCACCCTTCAAAGTCCAGAATGTATACTGCGTGACATTATTCAGTCTTCGCGCATCAGTATGAATATCCGCCGGAACTGATGTCGATACAAGAACGCCATCGATCTTCTTAGCCTTAACTGCGCCCTGGAGCGCCCAGCGGTGCCGTTCAATAAATTCGTCATTAAAACGCGACAGCCTTCTTAAACTAGCTTCCGCATCGGCCTGCGACAGAATTGTATCTGCCGGAGTGAGATCATCTAAATTAAAGGCCACGATACCATTGCCTCCAGACTCAATCACTTGCCGAACTCCTTTTTTTAACTGAGTATCAACATTTTTGTCCGAATAGACTTTTTTGCACGCTATGGAGTAGGAACCAAAGCTCATATCAGCAATTATGTCTGGAGGATCAATAAGCCGAGATGTAATCGCTGCCTTACGCATAGAATCCGCGAGGGCCAGCTCCCATAGCGCGTCTTTCCCCCGCGATAGAGATCGACTTCCTCTTGCCATATCGCTTTTAGCCATATGAATCAGCGGATTGCGTACCCCCGGATCATCCTTTAGATTTATTATAGCCGAGTTAATTATATCCGCATAAAGTAGATTGAGGGCCATCTTGAAATCTAGCTTCTCTTCCCCCTCCTCCCAAAGCGCTGCCACTTTAATTGCATCCTGAAATATCTTATGCAAAACACTCGACTGACCGACGACTATCTCGAGACTTGACAGAACACCCTTAGCAACAAGTACGGACTCAGCAACATCGCTATATGTTTTAGTTTCATTTATAGATGCAAAAGAAGGCATGCTAGCTCCATGCAGCAAAATTAATACCTAATGTTGCATAATACGATCTTTTTACAGCAATTTAAACGCTTCCGAAATCTCTTAAACGCTGACCGTGCTTGGTAAGCGGCAAAGATATCCCTTTCTCAACGATGAACGCCCCCCTGAGAGGGCGGCGCCTGCAATGGAGAATGCCATGAACCCCTACCAGATCAATGGGCCGGCGCAGATCGGCGTCAGTGGTGGCCGGACCAGCGGGCACATGCTCTGGAAAATCCTAGAGGCCAACGGCGGCAAGCTCCCGGCAGATGTGCACGCCTTCTTCCAGAACACCGGCAAGGAGCGCGAGGAGACGCTGGTCTTCATCGAAGCCATGGCCAAGCACTGGGGCGTTAACATCGTCTGGATGGAGTGGTGCCGGGTATACGGCCAGCCGGACGACGCGCCCTGGTACAAGATCGTCGACTTCGAGACAGCCAGCCGCAACGGCGAGCCCTTCACCATGATGCTCGAGTATTACGAGGACTACCGGAAGGCGGAGAAGAACCTTCCTGCAGTGCTGCCGAACTTCAGCAACAACATGTGCACCGCCTACTTGAAGGTGAAGATCGGCGAGAAGCACATGCGCGCCCTGGGCTACGATGAATGGGATTGCATCGTCGGCATCCGCTACGACGAACCGCGGCGCTACAGCCGGATGATGACCGCCAATGAGCGCGGCAGCGCGCGGTGGGACAGCGTCTGCCCCTCCTACGTCGCGGGCGTCATCAAGGAGGACGTGGCGGCTTTCTGGGCCGATCAGCCTTTCGACCTGGGCATGGATTCGGATTACGGCAATTGTGACCTGTGCTGGAAGAAGAACGAGGCCAAGCTGATCAGGACCATTCAGGAAGATCCGTCCAGGGTTATCTGGTGGTCTGGTACCGAAGAGCGGTTCGGCCAGGTGTTCCGGAAGGACCGCCCTAATTACCGCTCGCTAGCCTGGTCGGCCGATCAGCGCGCCAGGCAGGTAGATTTTGACTTTGACTATTTGGCAGAAGACATCGACTGCTTCTGCGGTGATTAATCAATTACACGGGAGCGAAAAGATCGGGGCGAATCTGTCGCATACCACTTTGGAAATCAGCATCAACTTCCTCAATTTCAGTATAAGCCTTCATGGAAACACTGAACACCAAACGCTGAAGTGCATTTCTCCTCTCGTTCAGTATACCTGCCTGGCCTTGGAGTATCTCCACACCCTCTGCAATTCTCGCTATCTCATCACGATTGGTCATTCCGTCCATAATCTTGATCGCTTCAAAACTAGCTCGGTAGTTAGACTCGATATCTCTAACCACTGAATGCTCAATCTTGTCGATCATATCCATTACAACTGACTTTCTATTATCGACTCGTGCCTTTTGCGCATCTGCTGCGAGTGAAGCTGCTTGAGACACCTGTGACCTGAAAGTATCATCCTGAATCCTAATCATCTCTCTTTGCAGCAGAACTGTTTTGAAGACGGTTATCAATGTCAGCACGGAAACAATAGGCCCTAAAACACCACCAAAGTAACTTCCAAAATCAGACCAGTCCCCTGACTCGGTAGAAAAATCACCGGGAAATTGAGTTCTGTATGCGTAGAAAACTGTAAATAGTGCAGTTAGCGCGAGCACGCCAAGAGCTAATACCAACTTGTAGTCCCTAGACTCCCGTTCAGAGCTTGAACCCATCATATTTTTCGCCGTCCATGAAGTAGCCAATCTAAAAATAATCGTCTCACACAAGGTATCCCCATGCCCACAGAAAACGCGGAGGCCGCATGAAGCCCATCCCCCGCTCCTACTCCCGGCCCCGAGTCGGCATGCCCCAGTTCACTTTATCCAACGTATGCGACGAGTGCGGCGGTAGTCGCGCCCACGGCAACCACAAGGCCTGCTCGAAGGAGCGACAGGCAACGTATCAATCGGAGAAAGCAGCTGCCCCGAATCCTGCGCGGGTTCGACCTGGGCTTCCCAACGACCGCAGAGAAGAAAGCGAAGCGAAAGCTATGAAACGAATCACCGCGCGCGTCCGGCACGGCCGGCGCCAGCAGCACATCAATCTGCCGCCCAGCGGCTTGGGAGGTATCGGCCATGGCCGAGCAGAATACCGGAGCCTCGAAGCACTCTGCGGACTACCGGGCCCGCGAGAAAGCAAAGGCCGAGAAGCTGGGCATCGAGGAGGTGACAATCACGATGCCGGCTGGGATCAAGAAGGCGTTCGCGGCCGAGCTCAAGCGTCACGGATACAAGCAGGTGCAGGAACTGTGGCAGGACATGGCCTTGTCGTGGATTGCGCAGGAGCCTGAAGAGCGGGCGCGTCGCCTTGAACGACCTGACGCGCCAGCTTTTTACATATCTCCAAAACTGGCGCGCCAGTTTAATGAAGCCAGCATGGCCGAACTTCACTGCGACCCGGACGACGAGGCTATACCGCCAGCTAGTCCTTGAAAGTCACGGCCCCCTCACCAGCGCGAGCGATGCTAATGAGGTTGTGCTGAAGAATTCCTGATGCGTTCGTCAACGTCAAGGTTGCGCCGCCGCGCTTTGCGCACTTGGCGAGATCTTCTAGGTTGTGTTGCAGGCGCACAGCTGCATTCAGCTCAAGCGATGCGCCAGCTTTCAGCAAGTCTTCCAGGTTGTGCTGCAGGAATTTTTCGAAGCTCATTCCGATCTCCTTATGACCGGCCCCATGCCGATCACCCGTAATACCCCATACCAAGCCAAATTGCCATCATTGATGGTCAGTGGACAGCTTGCCTGACAGCAGAATCATTGATGAGTCGCATCGAACATCGGCAGCCACGGCCGCGCTCCGGAATTTATACAACTCCGTTATGCTGGACGGTAGGGAATCGGAGACTTAACAACTTTGATGGCCTTTTCCAAGCTTCTAAGATGGCCTAACTGCTGAGCGTACTCAAGCATCGACTCATAAGCCATATCTTGATACCTCATCGGCCCGACGTGAATAGCATCCACGCACTCAAGTGGCAATTCAACTTCAATAAATGGAATCAACATGTCACTTCTCACACGATACTGAACCACATCTGCGTGCTCTGACCTGGAGTCCAAAAGTAAACGCCACTCCTTCTCCTCAGCGAATCCAGAGTGTTTTATGCTTGCCAGGACCTTTACCAAATCCATGTAACTTTCTGCGCCTCTAAATTTAAGCTCACCGGCATATGTGCGCTGATCCCTGCCGATTTCTCTTAATGCTTCCACCGCTTTGGAAAACAGTCGGCTTTTTGCTTCCTTATCATCATATATGCACCGCGTCAGGAATACATCCCATTTATCTTTGCTGATCTCTATGGCATAAGACCCGTAAGATCGCCATTGACTAAGCAAGTCTGGGGCCGCGCTGAACGACATTGAATATAGGGGATGTCCAGAGAACTTATTCTCCAACAGCCCGGACAAACCATTTAATACATGTGCGCTTGAGGTTTCAGCGTAATCCTCGCTCAATCGATGAAGAAAAGTTCCATTCTGCAAGTCAGCGAGCAACATCTTAGTCGCATGGGAAACCTCTTCTGAATCATTAAGGAATCTCATGTCCGTGAGTCTCATCTTACCAAACTCTAGGATCGCCTTAACCGCAGAAGCGTCAGTGTAATGAAACAGCTGCATTCAATTTTTCCATAGTAGGGCCCAGCGGCATGCTGGTCTCCTATTTACCTCATATGCATCTAAATTGCCACCATGCCGCCACCAGCACGGAGGGCGGCGAATGCATGGAGAAAGCCATGAGCACCAGCTACCACTACAAAACCACCTCCCCGGCTGTGCTCGACGCGCTGCGCGCCTGGGATGAAAAACTCAAGGCTTTCCACCTCAAGCGCGAGAAGCTCGCCGAGGTCTTCGGCGGCCCAGGCTCACCGATGTACAGCGGAAACGACAAGTACGTCGGCGGCGTCAAGATCAGCGCCAGCAAGGAGATGGATGTCCACTGGTGCCGACCTGACGACCACGGCTACCGGTCGCTCCGCAACGCCCCGAAGATACCCAAAGGCACCGAAAAACCGGTCCGGGCCGAGATCAAGGCGGAGCATGCTCGACTGCAAGCGTTGTGGGTCGAGCACTGCCCGGCACGAATCAGCGCCGATGACACATGGAAGGCCATTGGCCTGGACTGGGGAACGATCTGGCTCAGTGGCGGGGTGTTCTTCGAGCTGGAGGGCACCGTGTACCTGCATCTCGGATTCAAGCTCAGCGATGAGGGCGACCAGGTGGAAGGCGCCATGGAGATCATGGCAAGCGAGCTTGATGCTGCGCGCCAGCAAATCCTCCAGCAACGCAAAGCCGCCTGACCCGCGATGCCCGCCAGCGCCTTCCCCTATTCAACGATAACACTTCGACAGGCGTTGATTCATTCAAACCGATTTATGCTGGCGGACTTGCAGCACCCGAGTTATCTTGAGCCTGCAGATGTCTTGTGACCAATGCGCATTTATGTAGGCTGTCCCGCCATTCTTTCAGGGGGTCCTCCAGCAAAATATTTTCGCCAAATCCCTTGTACTTTAGAAGTATCGAGTGAACTGCAAATCTCTCATTGAGGATCGAGAAGTAATATAGAAGCAGTCGTTCAGCTTCTGTCATCTGCGACTTAATCACACCAATAGCAAATCTCTCGAAATCATCTCCTAATTTTGAATTACGCGAAACATACTCTAGCAGTAGAACCACCGAACTTATATAAACTTCAAAGCACGCAGCAAACTCCTTACCCAGGAATCGATACTTACTTTCAAGCGCATGATATCTATGCATATCACTCTCAAATTGACCTGACACCCCGATCAATACCCGACTACAAAAAACACTCCACATTTCCTCAGTAGCAGCTCTACCCTCGTAAACAACGTTAAGGCTTTTATCGACATAGTGTATAGGCGTGTATGTAACACCCCTCGCACTTGAAGCGACCATATCAAGCAGATTGAAGAACCGCTGCTCGCGCTGCTGCTCCAAGTAGCGCTTATCGGCTAATTCTCCCGAGTCAATTTGATGCCTAAACGTAATTAAGAGCGCTATAAAGGCACAAAACGAAAGAATAGGATTCAAAACCCCGCCAAAATAGTCGCCGAACTGCCCCCACATCTCATTATTGGCAACCACATGGGTAGAGAACGCATCGACATAACGCCAGATTACGATCCCTACCACCGACGCTACTGCAGCTACAGCAGCCAAAATATAACACCACACTCTGTCCAAACCTGTACTCCTGCTAGGTATCTCGGAATTCAGCTCCGTTTGCTGTATTTCGTTGAAAGCGGCGGCATTAGATCATTACATTTCAGTAGGCGATATCCCTATGACTACCGCAATTGACCTGTTCGCCGGCCTCGGCGGATGGAGCACCGGCGCGCGCGCCGCAGGCGTCCAGGTTCTCTGGGCGGCAAACCACTGGCCAGAGGCCGTTCAATGGCACAGCGCCAATCACCCCGATACGCAGCACGTCTGCCAGGACCTTCACCAGGCCCGCTGGGAGCAAGTGCCAGCGCACGACATCTTGCTTGCCTCCCCCTGCTGCCAGGGCCACGCCAAGGCGCGCGGCAAGAAGTCGGGCAACCCTGAGCACGACGCATCGCGCTCGACGGCCTGGGCGCCGGTATCGGCCCTTGAGTTCCACCGGCCGCAGGCGGCAGTGATCGAGAATGTGCCGGAGTTCACCGACTGGGTGCTCTACCCGGCTTGGTTGCAGGCTGTTCAGGCTCTGGGGTATCAGGCGGCGCCGCACATCGTCGACTGTGCCGACCTCGGAGTGCCGCAGCACCGGGGACGCCTGTTCATGGTGCTGACGCGCAGCAAGACTCCGCTGATGCTTCAACTGCCTCAAGAGCGGCATGTTTCGGCAGCCAGCTTCCTCGACTTCGACGCCGGTCGCTGGTCGCCGATCGAGAAGCCCGGGCGCGCGCAGGCCACGCTCGACCGGGTACGCAATGGCCGCCAGCGCTTCGGCGACCGATTCATCATGCCCTACTACGGCAAAGGCTCCGGCACCACCGGCCGCGACATCAACCGGCCGATCGGAACCATCACCACACTGGACCGCTGGGCACTGGTCGACGGGGACCGCATGCGGATGCTCGGCGCTAGCGAGGCGCTGGCAGCAATGTCGTTCCCACCTGACACCCTCCGCCCAGACAGCCACCGGCTGACCATGCATATGGCCGGCAACGCAGTACCACCATTAGCCGGACAACGGATCATCGCAGCGCTACTAGATTGCGCTTAACTTAGAGCACTTGCTACTTGGCGATTTTGCCTTTGAGGTGCAGCTCCAGCTGTTGTAACGAGAGAGCAAAATCTTTAGTGAAACTTGAAGCCGGCTCTTTGTCATCGTTAAACGCCACGTGCGACGCACCATATAAATTATCGTAGAAATTAATACCTTCTTGAGAAACCTCAGGATTTGACACAAACAAAACCCTCCTAAAGTCTCGATGCAGTTGATTGTGCAAGCTCAAAAGCTTTTCAAGCGGCTCTCTTAACGAATCGTTCCATGGAGCTTCACAAGGCACTGCTGCAGCCTCTAGCTTACTTCTGGCTGCAGAAACCCTATCATCTCTCGCTGTTAATTCCTTAGAAAATCCATTGTAGTTCTGCAACCTGTCATCCGCAGATAAAAAAAGTCCTCCGAAGTTTAAAAAGTCTGGTCCAAACATTGGCTCCCGAGCCGCAGCTACTGAATCTCTAAACTTATACAATTCCACTAGAACCCCCATGGCAAGGGCATGATCGGAATTCCCCCTGAGCTGCTGTCGCCATGCAGACAATCCTTTCCGCCCAAACCAAATTGCGGCCACGACACCGACAACGGAAACAAGTGTACTGACTATGCCAAAGACATCTTTAGTAAGCGCCCAATCCACCTCATTTATAGTGAAACAGATATCCATACTCATCCCTCGTGATTCGGCTGCGCGGGATATTATAGGTTTGCTAGAGCCTGCGCGACCGCGGTCATCTTCGGATTACAAAAAGCGCGCTGAAGCCATTACCCGCCTCGCCCTCTGCTTCCTGCTGCTGGCCACCCTGGCGGGCTGTCGTGAGGCTACACCGCCAGCAACCTCGTCCGTCATCAGCGGATTCAAAGTAGAGAAGCTATTCGCCGTTGATGGCTGCGCCGTCTACCGCTTTCTAGATGGCGGATGGACTCGCTACTTTACCAACTGCTCAGGGTCAGCCTCCTGGTCCCAAGACTGCGGTAAAGGCTGCCCGTCGGCGCAAGAGATATCGGGCGGCAACCACCAGGCCTGCAACGAGCGCCAGCTCTCCCCGCACGAAAAAGATTCAGGACCTACACCCGCACTGGCGCCTGGGCGCTGGATTGATGAGAGGTATGAGCTGTGAGTAAGAAAAAGACCAATTTCACCATCGTCTCCAGCGACGAGCTGGCCGAGCTGCGGCGCGACCGGGACCGACTCAGCGCACTGGAGTCGTGCTGCTGGGATGTCAGCTTCGAAAGCCATTCAAATGGCATGGACGGCGATTACAGCATCGGTATCGAGATCATCGGCCACTACATGGGCAGGCCAAACCGGCGCGTGCTCGGTGAGAACTACAACGAGAACTTGCGCGCGGCCATAGACCAAGCGCTGACGGCAGAGGCGTACCCGCCGGCGCGGCCTGAGTACGACATCTACGGCAACCCCGAGCGTAGGCGAGCATGACCGACCTGATCGAAGCGAAGACCTGCACCTGCCCATCCGGCGACGGCTCACTGCGCTGGCCGTGCCCGGTTCATCCGCCGAAGGAGGTGATGCCGTGACCGAGCAAAGCACCAAAGAATTCTACTCTGTAGATCAAGCCTCTCAGCATGCCGCAGACTGGTGCAAACGCAATCCCGCATGGCGCCGGATCTGTGATATCCCAGATATCTCCGTGTTCGAAAAAACCTACGATGAAATCCCAAAGCGCGAGCGCGCCTACTGGGAAAAGAACGGCGGCGAAGAGTGCTGGCGTGAGTTCGGCGCCGGAGGAACCAAGGTGCCTACCGGATTTATCTCTGGAAAGGGCGATTTCTTCGACCACGTCCTCAAAGTTCCGCGCCATCACAACATGATGATGGTGTATCGCGTAGGCAAGAGGTGGAAGCCATGATCGCCCTCGCCTACATGGCCTACCTGATCTACAGGGGGCCGCGATGAGCTGCTACACGCTGTACGACGAAAACCGCAATCCATGCGGGCATATCTGCGGCGACCTAGGGCCGCACTGCGCTGAATGCGGCGATGTCTCGGCGTACCTATGCGACTACCCGGTTGGTGATGGAAAAACCTGCGATCGCACCCTGTGCCGATACTGCTCGACCGAAGTTGCCCCTGACGTTCATTACTGCGCTGCCCACCATACCGAGTGGAAAGCCTTCCGCGACGCCGGCGGCGTGAAGCGCGAGCTCGAAAACGTCGTTCCGTTCAAGGGCGCCTAACCCCTGTCCCTTACAACTCAAGCCCGCCGACATGCGCGGGCATGGAGAGCTATTGCCATGACGAAAGAAGAACTGGCCACTCTGCCGGAGAAGATCCGGATCGCTACCGAGGCCGGCAAGACGGCTGCCAACGAATGCCAAGACGACGGCGGCAGCGCTAACTTGGACCGTGTTGTGATCCCACTGCGCGGGCTGTGTGCCAGCCTGATCAAAGGCTTGCCTGGAGATGTTTACCCAGCCAGCACGTATCACCCGCGCGGGCTGCACCTCTCGGCGCCGTTTGCAGGTATCGGCAACCGGCGTTACGCGGGCGTGCAGGCTATGTGCCGTTCGCTCAAGGACCAGGGCGTCGACTGCTACGTCTATTACCAGCTGGACTGACCACCAACCTGCCGCCACCGGCGGCGTGGAGACCATCCCATGGAAAACGAACAAAGAGAGCCGATTGCCTGGGCGTCGGACAAGGTGCCCGAAGACCGCATGGCGGAGCTGGTAGGCACCACCAAGCGGGCGCTGGAAGGCAAGCGATGCCGCGGCGTCATCCCCGAAGGGGTCTGGAAAAAGGTCGACGGCAGGATTTTCTACAGCATCAGGAGATATGAAGCGTGGCTGGAAGGAGAATGGGGTTACCCACTGGAGTCGAGTTCATCGGCAACGCCATCCGCATCCGTTTTATGGTCAACGGCGAACGGCGATCAGAAACGCTCGCATATCCCCAAACTGCCAAGGGGATCAAAGCGGCAGCCGATCTACGCGCTCAAGTAGTCAGCCTGGCCAAGCATGGCGTGCTGGACGAGAAGCGCTATGCCGAGCTGTTCCCGTGTTCAAGCTACAACGCGACAGTCAGCGAGATTTCATTCGGGAAGTACGCGCAAAGCTGGCTCAACAGCCTGGAGGTCGTGCACGACACGCGGGTGAATTACAAAGGGATTATGAACAACTATTGGATGCCGCATCTGGCGAGACTGCCTATCAAGGCAGTTACGCCGATGGTGCTGAGGGAGGTGGTCGCGAGGACCGAGTGGAAGAGTTCGACCGTCAAGCGCGCCGCGATCGCCCGGGTCAAGGCAATGTTCCGAGCGGCGGTTTACGACGAAGTGGTGGACAGGAACCCAGCTGCCGCGATCCAGCTGCCGCAGAAGACGCGCAAGCAAGTGGACCCGTTCACAGTCGAAGAGGCGGACACGCTCATCGAGTGGATGTACGCCAACTTCTCCAGGTGCAATCAGGTCTTCGCCGCTTTCTACGAGTTTGCGTTCTACACCGGGATGCGCACGGGCGAGATCATGGCCCTGAGGTGGGACGAGGTCGACATGGATAAAAGGACTGCGCACGTCTGCCGGATCGTGGTCGAGAACCAGGTGATGGAGCGGACCAAGACCAAATACACCCGCACGGTGATGCTCAACAGCAGGGCACTGGCCGCGCTCACGAAGGCAAGGAAGATCGCCGATGACAGGGAGACGCAGACGCGGCGCGTGTCCACGGTTTCGCCATACGTCTTCCAGCCGTCCGGTCGATCTCCGTTCATGAAAGGGCCTGACACGCCTGGAGTTCACTTCAATGAAGCGATCGCTGGGCGGCAGGTAAGGCCTCGGCCGCAGTACAATTGCAGGCACACCTACGCCACCATGTGCCTCATGTCGGGCATGAACCCGGCCTTTATTGCAGGGCAGCTCGGGCACTCTGTTCAGGTGCTGCTGACCACCTATGCGAAGTGGTTGAATTCGGCCAATGATTGGTCGGAACTGGCGAAGCTGGAAATGTGCGTAATTGGTACAGAATTGGTACAGGATTAAAATTCTTTCACCTTGCGCCCTTTAGTCATAAGGCATTCGACACGCTTTCGGCCATACTCCACAATGCAGCGGTTTTTTGGGGAAAACCCTGCAAAGCCAACGACATACCTCCTTTTAGTGAGCCTCAACGTGAAAACTTCTCTGTCCATCCTCAGCCTGCTGCTGTTGCTCACTGGAACTTCGACCCTCGCAACTAGCGCTGCCGCTGCGCCGCCGCCGAGCCAGACTCAGCGCGATCCGGCCAAACTGCACCTGGCCTCGGGCAGCGCGCTGCTGATCGACCTCAACAGCAACAAGGAGCTGTACGCAAGCCATGCCGACCGGGTGGTGCCGATTGCCTCGGTGACCAAACTGATGACGGCCATGGTAGTGCTTGACGCGAAACTGCCTATGGACGAGCAGTTGACCATGACCATCGCCAACAACCCGGAAATGAAGGGTGTGTACTCGCGGGTCCGCCTGGGCAGCCAGCTTGATCGCCGCGAGACCTTGCTGATCACTTTGATGTCGTCGGAAAACCGCGCAGCCAACAGCCTCGCCAACCACTACCCAGGCGGCTATGGTGCCTTTATCAAGGCCATGAACGCCAAGGCGCGCAGCCTCGGCATGAGCCATACCCGCTATGTCGAGCCTACAGGCCTGTCGACGCTGAACGTGTCGACCGCACGCGACCTTGGCAAGCTGCTGTTGGCATCGCGCAAGTACCCGTTGTTGAGCGACTTGTCGACCACTCGCGAAAAGACCGTGGCGTTTCGCAAGCCTAACTACACGCTGGGCTTTCGCAACACCGACCATCTGGTCAACAAGAGCAACTGGGACATCAAGCTGACCAAGACCGGCTTTACCAATGAAGCAGGGCACTGCCTGGTGCTGCTGACCCGGATGGACAACCGCCCCGTGGCGATGGTGATTCTGGATGCCTTCGGCAAGTACACCCACTTCGCCGACGCCAGCCGCATGCGCCAGTGGCTGGAAACCGGTGCGGCCAAACCTGCACCGGCCGTGGCCATGCAGTACAAAGCGGAGCGACGCAAGGTCGTTGCCGACTGAGCCTGACGCTCCAGGGCGACGCCAGGCCAACCGCCGGGCGTCGTCTCAGGCCTGGGTATTGACCGTACCGCCGGCGCTGCTGTCACCGGTCTTGGTCAGGGCTTCGAGCAACTGCGCGGTCGCCGCCATGACCTGGCCAGTCAGCGTGCTGACGCTGGCTTGCTTGGCGGTAATCAAAGCGATCATGGCACCATCATCTGTGTCTTTAGCCATCATCTCGGCCAATTGCTTCTGCTCTTCGGCGAGCTGCTTTTGCAGTTGCTTGATCAGTTCGCGCAGTTGCTTGATGTGCGGCGGCTCGCTGCTGTCCGAGCCGCTATCTGCTTGTGCCGCCTTGGCGCCGCCAGCGACTTTTGAAAGGTCGACAGGCATGGCGCCGCCCTTCTCGACCTGCTCGACGTCATCACGCTGATTGGTTTTGCCGGCGACTTGCGCCGAAGCAGCGCCAGCGATCGAGATGCCTGTAACTGTAACCATGTTCCGTACCTGCCCTGAAGTGGTCCTTGCGTTGACCAGGTTATCGGCCGCGCGCAGCAGATCTTGAAGTGAGCAGCACCTGCGCTGCAGGCTGGCTAAATTCCCTCAAAGCTGGCTCGTTCCAAAATGTGTAGAAGGCGCAGGGGCCAAACTCCGGCGCGCCTGTTCATTCGAACTTCAGGGAACGCAGCCATGAGCCAGACCCCAGAAACAGTCAAAGATTTGATCGGCGTGGGTTTCGGCCCTTCCAACCTGGCCTTGGCCATCGCCCTCGAAGAACTCGCCCAGAGCCAGGGCCATGCCCTGGACGCCCTGTTCATCGACAAGCAGCAAGACTACCGCTGGCACGGCGATACGCTGGCCACTCAGAGCGAGTTGCAGATCTCCTTCCTCAAGGACCTGGTGTCGCTGCGCACCCCTACCAGCCCGTACAGCTTCGTCAATTACCTGCACCAGAAGCAGCGCCTGGCCGACTTCATCAACCTCGGCACCTTTTACCCGTGCCGGTTGGAGTACAACGACTACCTGCGCTGGGCCGCCGAGCATTTTGCCGACCAGGCCGTGTACGGCGAAGAAGTACTGCGTATAGAACCGGAACTGCACGCTGGCCGGGTCGAGCACCTGCGGCTGGTCTCACGCGACGGTCAGGGCCGTGAGTACAGCCGGCGCACGCGTTCGGTAGTAATTGGTAGCGGCGGCACGCCGAAAATCCCGGAGAAATTCGCCGGGTTCAAGGACGACAAGCGCGTCTTCCACCACTCCCGCTACATCAGCGGCCTGGCCAAACTACCCTGCGCCGAGGGCAAGCCGATGCGTATCGCGGTGATCGGTTCCGGGCAAAGCGCGGCCGAGGCCTTTATCGACCTCAACGACAGCTACCCGTCGGTCAAGGTCGACATGATCCTGCGTGCCACTGCGCTCAAGCCTGCCGATGACAGTCCTTTCGTCAACGAGATCTTTGCCCCCGACTACACCGACCTCGTCTACAACGAGCCTGCCGAACTGCGCAGCAAGCTGATCGGCGAGTACCACAACACCAACTATTCTGTGGTCGACCTCGACCTGATCGACCGCATCTACGGCATCCTCTACCGGCAGAAGGTCTCCCACCAGTATCGCCACAACGTACTGTGCCGGCGCAACGTGGATGCGGTCGTAGCCACTGCCGATGGCATCGAACTGACCCTGCGCGACCTCGCCACCGGCCAGCAACAGACTCACCGCTATGACGCGGTGATCCTCGCCACCGGCTACGAACGCCGCTCGCACCGAGAACTGCTGGCGCCGCTGCAGGGCTACCTGGACGACTTCAGTGCCGATCGCAACTATCGAGTCCTGGCCAGCCCGGACATGCACGCCTCGGTGTACCTGCAAGGCTTCTGCGAAACCACTCATGGCCTGAGCGATACGTTGCTGTCGGTGCTGCCCGCCCGTGCCGCGGAAATCGGCCAGGCGCTCTATCAGGACCTCGCCCAGCGCTGCGCCCGCCCGGCGGTAATGGCCGCCGCGAGCAACGCCTGAGGGTACAGGACGCCTTCTGAAATATCTGGTTGCATTTAAAAAGGCAGGATTTTCATTCTCATTCGTCTTTATTAATGCAGCCTTACACGGTTGAGCATGCGCTCGACCCTTATTTTCAGAAGATGACCGATGGCCCAATCTACGAAAAAGTCCAAGTCCAAGCTGTGGTTCCTCGTCCACAGCTGGCTCGCCCTGCCGATCTGGTTCTTTGTCCTGATCGTCTGCTTCACCGGCATGCTGGCCGTAGTCAGCCAGGAGATCGTCTGGCTGGCCAACTCCGACGTGCGCGCGAGCAAACCCAGCGACGGCGCCGAGCGGCTGAGCTTTCAGCAGATCATCGACGCCCTGCACAAGGCCGAGCCAGACATGGCCGTGCGCATGCTGGTGCAGCCTGAGGGTTCGCACTTTGCCCTCGCCGCCAGCGTCACCAACCCGGATGGCACCACGCCAACCCTGTACGTCAACCCGTACACCGGGGTGATCCAGGGCAAGGCGCCGGACTTCAACTTCGAAGCCTTCACCCGTGCCCTGCACGGCTGGTGGCTGGTGCCGTTCACCAATGGCTACAGCTGGGGCTGGTACCTGGTGTCGCTGCTCGGCCTGCCGATGCTGGCCTCGCTGGTGACCGGCCTGGTGGTGTACAAAAAGTTCTGGCGCGGCTTTTTCAAGCCGGTGCGCAGCGGCCACGGCTCGCGGATCTTCTGGGGTGACGTACACCGGCTGGCGGGGGTCTGGTCGATCTGGTTCATCACGGTCATTTCGATTACCGGCATCTGGTTCCTGATCCAGGCCATTCTCGGTGACAACCATATAACCATCTCCAGCGAGCCGATCGTGCCGGTGATTGCCCGCGAAGACGTGCCGCTGACTGCCGACGGCAGCCCGGCACCGCGGATCGACCTGGATGCAGCGGCGCGCATCGCCACCGAGGCCATTCCCGGCCTTGAGATCACCTTCATCAGCCTGCCCAGCACGGCCTACAGCCATGTCGAAATGGGTGGCCGCGGCTGGTACCCGCTGATGTTCCAGACCGCATCGGTCAACCCCTACACCAGCAATGTCGACAGCAAGTTCCTGCTCGAAGACCGCTCCGCGCTGGAGTTCGTCACCGAGTCGATGCGTCCACTGCACACCGGCGACTTCGGCGGCCTGGCGATCAAGCTGATCTGGTTCTTCTTCGGCCTGGTATTGACCCTGATGGTACTCAGCGGGCTGTTGATCTGGACCAAGCGCACCGCCCAGGCCACCGCCGCAGCGCTCAAGCGCACCGATCGAGTCGCGCGTGCGCAACTGGCACGCAGTGAAACTTCAGTGGAGGCGCAGCCATGAGCAAGGCGCAAGCAGTACCGGTGAGCCCGCTCAAGCAGTTCTGGCTGAAGTGGCGATTCCACATCAACATCCTGCTGATCCTGATCCCGCTGGGGTTCATGCCCAAGTACTTCGCCGACGCGGCCATGTTCCGCGGCGACAGTGGTTTGGGCGCCAATCAGGTCAGCGACATTCAGGTAGGCCCGTACACGCTCGACCTGGCCGAGCTGCGCGACGAGGCGCCCAGGGCGGATGGCCCGGCGGGTCATTTCAAACTGTTCAACGCAGCCCTGTGCAAAGCCTGCACCACGGAGGTTAAAGCGGTCTACCTGCGTATCGGCAAGCCGCGCAGCCTGCGCGCTGCGGGGACGATTTTCTTCGGGGCACCGTACCGCATGATCACTTCGCTGCCGGTACCGCCGCGCACACGGTCTGACGCACAGGTCTGGATCACTATCGAAGGCTGGGACGGCAGCATGCACCAGGCATCCGTCCCCCTGGCCCAGGCCTCACCGGCAACCGTGGCCTGGCTCGAGAAACAAGGAGGCACCAAATGAAACACCTGACTCGCAGGCTGGCCCTGCCAATTCTGCTGCTCTGCGCGGGCCCTGCCCTAGCGCACAATCCGATGTGCGAGTGCGCACCGGTTGATGCCGAGCAGATCAAATGCACCGGTGGCTTCTCCGATGGCAGCGGCGCACCCGGCGTGACCCTGGACGTGATCGGCTACGACGAGCAGGTGCTGGTCGGCAGCAAGCTGGGAGACGACTCGACGCTGACCTTCAAGCGCCCCGACGGTGAATTCTACGTGCTGTTCGACGCCGGCCCCGGGCACGTCGTTGAAATCGACCATGCCGATATAGGCGAGCCATGAGCCGCGCCCAGGTGATCCGCCCGGCCGGTGCCGGGCACGAGACGCTATATGTACTGCTGACAGCCCTGCTGATCCTGGCGCTGGCCGCCACGGTGGTAACGCTGCGCGGCGAGCGTGAGGATGAAGTCAGCATCGAGAGCCACCAGATCGACGCCCGTCGCGACCTGACAGCGGCCGAACAAGGGGTATTCACAGACCTGTTGGTAGCGTTCGACGAGATCCGCCAGTTGCGCGAAGATACCGGTTCCATGCCTGAAGTGGCCAGCCTCGCCGAGGAAGGCCTGCCGCCGTTTGTCAGCGATGCCAGCAGCGTCAGCCGCGGTGGCCATCAATGGCAGTGGCTGGCTGCCGGCGCCTATCTGGGACGCAGCCAGGACAGCGCGGTCGCCGGCAGCTTCCTGCTGATCGTGCCCGCGCAGGCGGATGAACGGGCCGATGTCTGGCTGCGCCGCGACACCGCAGCCGTGGTCCCGGACGACCTGCAGCCGGTGGCCCTGATCGCCGCTGGCTGGCAGCAAGTGGTCAGCCATTACGACGCCGGGGTTACCCGTCAACACCGTCACTGAATCCAAGGACTCCTCCATGCTTCGCTCCGCCCTCGCCCGCCGCGCCCTCGCCCTGCTCATGGCCTGCGCCCTCCCGGCCCTGGCCCATGCCGAGGCCGGCAAGCCACTGCGCATCGGCATCACCCTGCATCCTTATTACAGCTACGTGAGCAACATCGTCGGCGACAAGGCCGAAGTGGTGCCGTTGATTCCTGCCGGTTTCAACCCGCACGCCTACGAGCCGCGCGCCGAAGACATCAAACGCATTGGCGGCCTGGATGTGATCGTGCTCAACGGCGTCGGCCATGATGACTTCGCCGACCGCATGATCGCCGCCAGCGAAACCCCTGATGTCAAAACCATCGAGGCCAATGCCAACGTGCCGCTGCTGGCCGCGACCGGGATTGCCGCCCGTGGTGCAGGCAAGGTGGTCAACCCGCACACCTTCCTGTCGATCAGCACCACCATCGCCCAAGTCAACAATATCGCCCGCGAGCTGGGCAAGCTCGACCCGGACAACGCCAAGTTCTATACCCAAAACGCCCGTGCCTATGCCAAGCGCCTGCGCAAGCTGCGCGCCGACGCCCTGGCCAAGGTCACCGAAGCGCCCCACGCGGATTTTCGCGTAGCGACCATTCATGCCGCCTACGACTATCTGGTGCGCGACTTCGGCCTGGAGGTCACCGCCGTGGTCGAGCCAGCTCACGGCATCGAGCCAAGCCCAGCGCAGCTGAAAAAGACCATCGACCAGCTAAAGGCGCTCGACGTCAAAGTGATCTTCTCGGAGATGGACTTCCCTTCGGCCTACGTCGAAACCATCCAGCGTGAGTCTGGCGTGCGCATCTACCCGCTGACGCACATCTCCTACGGCGAATACACCAAGGAGAAGTACGAAGTCGAGATGCAGCGCAACCTCGATACCGTGGTCCGAGCGATTCAGGAGAACAACGCATGACTGCGGCGGCCAACCTCAGCGTGGTTATGGGCCCGCGCATCGAGTTCGCCGGCATCGACCTGACTCTCGGGCGGACTTCGATTCTGGAACAGGTCAGTTTCAGCGTGGTCGCCGGCAGCGTGCATGCCATCGTCGGCCCCAACGGCGGCGGCAAGAGCTCGCTGATCAAGACCCTGCTCGGGCAGATGCCGCATCAGGGTCAGCTTACCTTGCACTGGCCGGGCGAGCGCGAAGTGATCGGCTATGTGCCACAAGCGCTGGAGTTCGATCGTGGCCTACCTATGACTGTCGACGACTTCATGGCTGCCATGTGCCAGCGTCGACCGGCCTTTCTCGGCCTGTCGCGCCGGGTCCAACCTGCCATCGATGCAGCACTGGCCCGGGTGGGCATGCTCGACAAGCGCAAGCGGCGCATGGGCGCGCTGTCTGGTGGCGAGCGCCAGCGCGTGCTGCTGGCCCAAGGGCTGATCCCCGAGCCGCAACTGCTGGTGCTTGACGAACCCATGTCGGCCCTCGATGAAGCCGGTATCCAGGTGTTCGAGCAACTGCTGCACAGCTGGCGCCAGAGCGGCACCACTGTGCTGTGGATCGAGCATGACCTGGAAGCGGTGCTGCGCTTGGCCGACCGAGTGACCGGCCTCAGCCGCAAAGTACTGTTCGATGCGCCACCGGCCCAAGCCCTGACCCCCGAGCGGCTGCTTGGTCTGTTCTCCGTCCACCCTCGCAGCGAGAGCCTCGCCCGATGAGCTTTGAAGCCTTCCGCCAACTGATCCAGGAATGGGCCAGCGCTGGCTATCTGCCGGAGGCGCTGGCCTACGGCTTCGTCATCAACGCGCTGATTGCCGGGGTGATGATCGGGCCGGTGCTGGGTGGCCTCGGCACCCTGGTGGTGGTCAAACGCTTCGCCTTCTTCTCCGAAGCGGTCGGCCATGCCGCGCTGACCGGGGTTGCCATCGGCATCCTGCTCGGCGAGCCCTACACCGGGCCGTACGGCAGCCTGTTCGGCTACTGCCTGCTGTTCGGCATCCTGCTCAATTTCCTGCGCAACCGCACCGGGCTGTCGCCGGACACCTTGATCGGGGTGTTCCTGTCGGTGTCGCTGGCACTGGGCGCAAGCCTGCTGCTGATGCTCGCGGGCAAGATCAACGTGCACATCCTCGAAAACGTCTTGTTCGGCTCGGTGCTGACGGTCAGTGCTCAGGACCTGCTGGTGCTGGGCATCGTCGCAGTGCTGGTGCTGGCCCTGGCGTTGCCGCTGTACAACCGGATCATGCTGGCCAGTTTCAACCCGCAGCTGGCGGCGGTCCGCGGTGTAGCGGTGAAGACCCTGGACTATCTGTTCGTCGTGCTGGTGACGTTGGTGACCGTGGCTTCGGTCAAGGTCATCGGCGCGATTCTGGTCGGCGCCCTGCTGGTGATCCCGGCAGCGGCAGCACGCCTGGTCAGCCAGTCGCTGAAAGGCTTTTTCTTCATCTCGGTGCTGATCGCTACGGTGAGCACGCTGTGCGGCATTCTGCTGCCGATCGTCTTCGACCTGCCGGTGCCGTCTGGTGCGGCGATCATTCTGGTGGCCGGCGTCTGCTTCGCCCTTGCCGCCCTCGCCCGCGCTCTGGTACCACGCCTGCAAGGAAACCCGGCATGACTTCTACCCTCAAGCAACTGACTCTGGCCTTGGCCCTGGCGGGCCTGCCCGCGCTGACGCTGGCGGCCAAACCGGCAACGGTTACCGTGCTGACCAGCCTGCCGGTCACCCACAGCCTGGCCACCGCGCTGCTCGAAGGCACGTCGGTACAGCTCAACAGCGCGGCGCCGGCAAACCTGCCAGCGACCCGCCAGCCGTCGTACTTCAGTGGCCGCGGTGGCGCCAGCCTGGACAAGGCCGCGCAGACGGCCGACGCCGCCATTGGCCTGCGTTCGATCTGGCGCGATGACCCGCTCTACCCAATGGCCCGACGCAGCAACATCCGCATCGTCGAGATCGATGCCGCACGCCCGGTAGACGGCGCGCTGCCAGGCATTGCGGTACAGGGAGACAACGCGTTTGCCGGCTATCCATGGCTCAACCCCACCAACATGGGGCGCATGGCCGACGTCGTGGCCAACGATCTCGAGCGTTTGTCGCCGAACGACAAGGCCAGGATCCAGGCCAATCTGGCAGGCCTGAAACGGCAGATGCTGGAACTCAACGCCAGCAGCCAGACGCGCCTGGCCGAGGCCGACAACCTCAGTGTGGTGAACCTGTCCGAGCGCCTCGGTTATCTGGTCAGCGGGCTCAATCTGGATATGGTCGATCAGCCGCTGCCGGCGGATGACAAGTGGGATGCCGCGGCGCTCAAGGCCTTGGCCGACACGCTCAAAGGTCAGGACGTGGCCTTGGTGGTTCACCATCGCCAACCTGCTGCCGAAGTCGCCGAGGTTATCAAGGCGGCCGGAGCAAAACTGGTCATAGTTGAAAGTGATCCACAAGACAGCGTTGCCGGGCTCAAAGCCAGTGTCGAACAGGTCATCGCCGCTCTGCTCGGCTAGACCTGGTTTCAGGGGCTGTCAACAGCCCCTGAAATGCTCATCCATCAGCGCTTCATACAGCGCTGATAACGCTCATCTACTCGACCAGCGAACCACGCCGTGGTCAGCTTGCGGGTGATCTTCGGGCTCTTCAGCTCGATCCCTGGCAACACCGCGCGCGGCAGCGACTTGCCGGCTTTGGCATCTGCCAGAGCAAATACCTCGCGATACAACTCGCTCTCCTCGAACGCAAGGCTGTCGCCCTCCTCCAGCTGGCTGCGTATTTGCGTGTTGCGCAAGCCCAGCTTCGCCCCCAGCTTGCGTGCTGCCTGCTCGGTAGCGCCGGGCATGATCGAGCCCGGTGCAATCAGGTCACCATCGAGCGCCAGGCTGACGCCACTGGCGCGACTCAGCGCCGCCTGAAACGCCGCGTTGCGGCTGGCGTACCAACCGGCATTGAAGTCGCCAAAACGGTACAACTGGCGCGGGTAATGCGCCGGATACCCCAACAGGTGGGCGATGCCGAAGTACATGCCGCCGCGTCGGCTGAACACCTCTTGGCGAATGGTGCCCTGATAGCTGTAGGGGTAATTGCTGGCATGACGCTGGGCAAAGTCGATACTGACCTGCATCGGCCCACCGGTGTGCACCGGGTTAAGCCCGCCGAGCAGCGTCTTGCCCAACGGCAAACGTTCGATGACCTCGTCGTACAGCGCGCTGAGCTGCTTCTCGCTGCGCACCGCCGCCAGCCGCTGCTGATAGGACTTGCCGTTGCCGGAGGGCGTCAGCAACGCAGCGTCCACCAGCAGCTTGGGGATATGCAGCCGGCCGGCCCGGCGGTCGATCTCGGCGCGGGCGATGCGGCCCAGGTTGGGCACCTGCGGGTCGGCGGTAAAGGTCGACTCCTGCTCGGTCACGGCCAATACCGCGCACAGGTTGCTCTTGCTCGGATCAAGTTGCTGAGCTGTAAACGCCGTCTGGATGTCTTCGGCCCAGCCCTGACGGTCGTTGAGTTGGGCGGGCAGCAGCCGCAGCAGTTGCGCGCGAACCTTGGCCGGGTCTGCTTCGGGAGCACTCTCGCGCTGACCGGCACACCCTTGCAGCAGGGCCAGAATCACCACGCCGGCCCCGGCCAGACGCCGGTTCAGGGTTGTTCTCCGACCATGTAGGTTTTGCTGATATGGCGGAACTGCGGATGGGCAGCGCTGCCCATTAGCTCGAACACGACCATCTCGCGGGTGACGATCTGCGCACCGGCGGCACGCATGCGCGCCAGCGCTGCAGCCTTATTCGCCACGGTACGGCTGTCGCAGGCATCCTCGACGACAAAGACCTGCTTGCCCAAACCGAGCAGGCCAAGCACGGTTTGCAGTACGCACACGTGGGTCTCCATGCCGCACACGATCACCTGCTCGCGCTCGAGCAAGCTGGCCGGCAGACACTGCGCGGCCACGCAGGAAAAGTGCTGCTTGCTGACCACCTGCGCGGCCGGAGCCGAAGCCGTGAGCTCGGTCAGGGTTGACCCGAGGCCTTGCGGGTATTGTTCGGAGATTACCGTTGGCAGCTGCAGCTCGGCAGTTGCCGCGAGCAACCAGCGCGCTCGCGCCCGGGTACCGGCCGGGTCGCTCATGGCGCCAATCAGTTTTTCCTGGATATCGACGACCAGCAGCGTGGCCTTGAGCGGATCAATCAACATTGCCCATCCCTTGCAGAGGAAAACTCAAGCCTCTCGCAAGCAAGGGAGGACGTCAATCAGGCAGTCAGGCGCAGCGGCTCGAGGACCTCGCTCAGCACGCTCAGCACGCGGTCTTCGTGCTCATGAATGAAGAAGTGCCCACCCGGGAAGTGCTGCAGAGAAAACTCCCCAAGCGTTTCTCGGCTCCAGGCCTGCAACTGATCGGGGCTGGCGCGATCCGTCTCGCCACCGAGCACCCGCAACGGGCAGCGCAGTAATGGCCGCTGACGATAGGCATAGCGGCCACACAGGAGAAAGTCAGCGCGCAGGATCGGCAAGGTCAGGCTCATCAGCTCCTGATTGTTCAACACCTCCTCAGGCGTACCTTGCAGACTGCGCAGCTCGGCGATCAACTCGACGTCGCTGCGTGGCTCGCGCCAGCGGTTGCCGTCGTAGTCCTCGCGCCGAGTGGGCGCGGCGGTACCGCAGGCAAACAACGCCAACGGCGGCGGGCAACCCAGCGCCTGCAGCTCGTGGGCCAACTCAAACGCCAGCAGTGCGCCAAGGCTATGCCCAAGCAGCGCGTAAGGCGCGTTGGCTGCCAACCGTTGCTCAGCGGCCAGTTGCCTGGCCAGGCCCAGCAGGTCGGTGTGCAACGCCTCGCCCATGCGCGCACCGCGACCTGGCAACTCCACCGGACGCACCTGCAGCCAGGCAGGCAGCTTGCGCCGCCAGCGGCTATAGACCATTGCACTGGCGCCTGAGTAGGGAAGGCACAACAGGTTGACTACGCTCACCGGCAGACGCTCACTGCGCCGCCGCTGCTGCCATCTTCTGGCGCAGGCTCAGCGGTCGCATGTCGGTCCAGACCTCATCGATGTAGGCCAGGCATTCCTGCTTCAGGCCGCTTTTGCCCGCTGCGCGCCAGCCCGCCGGGATCGCTTTGTATTCAGGCCAGATCGAGTACTGCTCCTCATGGTTGAGCACCACCTGAAAAACGATATCGTCACGGTCGAAAACGGAAGTCATTGCCTGTCTCCTTGGAAGTTGCCCGCCCCAGCACGGTCGGCGCGGGGCGATGGTTGCGGCCGTCTCAACGGCACTGACTTCAAGAGAACGTAAAAGCCCCGGGCAAAATTAGTCACCCGTGGTCTTTGCAAGCGCCGCCAATGCTGTCATACATCCAGTTACATCTGCCCAGCACTTCAAGGAGAACAACAATGCTCGGTGTGACCGACTACGGCGCCTTCGTCATCGCCTTTCTGATCCTGCTGGCCATCCCCGGTCCTGGCAACTTCGCGCTGATCACCGCTACCGGCAAGGCGGGCATCAAAGGTGGCCTGGCTGCCACGTGCGGGGTGATTCTCGGCGATCAGGTATTGATGTGGCTGGCGGTGGCTGGGGTTGCCACGCTGCTGGCGGCCTACCCTGCGGCGTTCCATGTGGTGCAGTGGGCCGGCGCGGCCTATCTCGCCTATCTGGGACTGCGCATGCTGCTCAGCAAGGCCGGCGGCGCACCGCGCGTCAGCCGCATGGACAGCGGCCATTACCTGCGCCAGACGATGATGATCACCCTGCTCAACCCCAAGGCGATCATGTTTTACATGGCGTTCTTTCCGCTGTTCATCGACCCGGTTCGGCACCAAGGCATGGTCACTTTCGCCTTCATGGCGGTAACCATCGCCGCGCTGACATTGCTTTACGGGCTGGTGGCCGTGCTGCTGACCCATCACCTGGCCGAACGCATGCGCGCCAGCCCCAAACTGTCGAATGTGCTCGAGCGCCTGGCGGGTGCTTGCCTGATTGGCTTCGGGATCAAACTGGCGGCGATGCGCTGACTCAGGCGTCGCGCAACAGGTCGTGCGCATCGAGCAGGCGGAAAGCAACTTCCGGGTTGCGCTCCAGCCCCCGGCGGATGGCTGCGGGGATGGCCTGGCGGGTCTTGCGGCACAGACCGGGCTGCTCGGCCAGTTCGATGAGGATACCGCGCATGGTGCGCACTTCGTTGAAACTGGGAGCAATGTGCACGCGGATGCCAAGCTGATCATGCATCAGCTGCTGCAAACGGTGCAGATCTTCAAGGCCCTTGAGGTTTTCCAGGCGTTCGAGCAGACGTTTTTCTTCGTGGCGGGTCAGGCGCAGGATACGCTGCGCTGCAGGCGATGCGGCTTGCAAGTCATCGCGCCCGCAGTCGCAGGCACCGGGCGGGCAAGGTTGACGTATCGGCTGGCTGGCTGTCATGTGCCTAGCATAGCCGTTGTCACCGAGCCGCAACCACCGCCGTTGCTGATCCGAGAGCGGGCAAATCGATACCCGTGCTCAGATCAGCCAGCAACCTGTCATTGCAACAGATCCTGGATCTTGTCACGCAGCGTATCCAGGTCGAACGGCTTGGCCAGGATCGGCGCCTTGCGCGCAATCGGGCTGCCGGATTCGAGGATCTCGGCTGGATAGCCGCTGATGAAAATCACCTTCAGATCAGGCCGCAGCTTGACCGCTGGCTCGGCGATCTGTACCCCGGAGATCCCACCCGGCAACCGGTAATCGGTGACGATCAGGTCCAGATGAGGCTTGCGCGCGAGAATCTCGAACGCCTGCTGGCCGTCTTCGGCAACCAGCACGTGGTAGCCCTCACCTGAAAGATAGTCGCGCAAGATCATCCGAATGGCCGGTTCATCCTCGACTACCAGTACAACATCTTGTGCATCTTCGCTCATGACAACGCCTTGGAATTCAGCAAGTTGGCCATCTGACCCCGGGCTTAAGCAGAGGTTGCCTGCGCCTGGTCGGTTTGTTGTGACAGCGCCGTCAGTGGCAGCAGCACGCTGAATGTCGCGCCTTGGCCTACCTCGCTGTCGATCTGGATCTGCCCACCATGGGCCCTGACAATCTGCTCGGAGATATACAGACCCAAGCCCAGGCCTCCGATGGCCTGCTCTGCTGCAACACGCTCGAACTGCTGGAAGATCCGCTGCTGGTTGGCGGCGCTGACGCCGATACCGTGGTCCTGCACCTGCACCCAGGCCATCCCGGCCTGCTCGAACACCCGTACCTGCACCGGTTGCCGTTGACCGTAACGCAATGCATTGGACAACAGGTTGGCTACCACTTGTTCAATCCGAAACTCATCCCACTCACCTTCAACTGTATCGCAGCATTGCAGCTCAATGTGGGTGTTGGAGGCCAGCGCCTGCGCTTCGAAGTTCTCCACCAGGCCGCTGACCAGCTGCGCCAGGTCGAACTGGCGCGGCCGCAGCGACAATTTACCGGTGCGGATGCGCGATACGTCGAGCATGTCCTCGATCAGCCTGATAAGGCTGTTGATCTGCCGCTCGTCGCGCTCGACCATGGCCTGTAGCTTGTCTTCGCTGAATGCAGCCAGGTTGCCTCGCGACAGGTGCATCTTGCGCAGCTGGGTTTCCAGAATCAGCCCGTTCAGCGGCGTGCGCACTTCATGGGACACGATCGACATGAAGTCGTCGCGCATGCGCACCGCGCGCTCCAGCTCGCCCCGCGCCACCTGTAACTGACCGAGCAACACTTCCTGCTCCTGACGGCTGCGCTCCAGGTCCTGCAGCTGGCGGTCGAGCACCTTGCGCTGGCGGTACAGATCGACAAACACCGACACCTTGCTCTTCACCGCCATGGTGTCGAGTGGTTTGTGCAAAAAGTCGACTGCGCCACTTTCGTAGCCCTTGAACGCGTAGTTCATCTCGCGCCCGGCGGCACTGACGAAGACGATCGGGATGTGCTTGGTTTTTTCCGTGCCGCGCATCAACTCCGCCAGCTCGAAGCCGTTCATGCCGGGCATCTGCACGTCCAGAATGGCCAAGGCAAATTCGTGTTCAAGCAACAGTCCCAACGCGTCTTCGGCAGACTGCGCCTGGTGCACTTCGCGGTCTTCGCCATGGATCAGCGCGGCGAGGGCCAGCAGGTTCTCTGGCAGATCGTCGACGATCAGCAGTTTGGCGGTAATCTGGCTTAACATGCGCTGGTTTCCAGGCTGCCGAGCAATTGCCCGATGCCGCTCAGAGTAAGGATGTAGTCAGGGCTGTGCAGGGCCAAGGCGGCCTCCGGCATCAGCGCGACTTGTGCGTCCTGCGGGTCCTGGACCACTGTCCGGCCTCCGCATTGTTTGATGTAGGCGAGCCCGCGCGCGCCGTCTTCATTGGCACCGGTCAGGAGCACACCAAGCAGCCGCTGGCGATAGGCATCGGCTGCCGAGGTGAACAGAAAATCAATCGCCGGGCGAGAGAAATGCACCGGCTCTTCCTGGCTCAGCGACAGGCTGAAATCCTGCTCGACCGACAAATGATAGGCCGGCCCGGCCACGTAGATCAGCCCAGGCTCGATCAACGCCTTGTCACGCGCCTCCCGCACGGGTCGCTGCACCTTGCGCTGCAACACTTCGGCAAGCTGGCTGTGGCGGTCATCCGGCAGGTGCAGCACGCACAGCACCGGCACGGCGAAGCCCTGCGGCAGGCTGCCGAGTACGGTGAACAGGGCTGCGACGCCACCCGCCGAAGCGCCGATCACTACCGCATCGACGCCCGTCATGATTTACGGAAGATCCGTTCAGGTTTGACCAAGGGCTCGAACTGCTCGCTGTAAGCAGAAAAATCCACCGACTCCTTGCTGCCCAGCACCAGAAAGCCGCGGTGGCACAGCGACTCGTGGAACAGGCCAAAGGCGCGGTCCTGCAAACTCTTGTTGAAGTAGATCAGCACGTTGCGGCACGACACCAACTGGGTTTCCGAGAACACACTGTCGGTGGCCAGGCTGTGGTCGGCAAAGGTCACGTTGTCGCGCAGGCTGCTGTCCATGATCGCGTTGCCGTAGGCGCTGGTGTAGTACTCGCTGAAGTCCCGGCGGCCACCGGCCTTGCGGTAGTTTTCTTCATAGCCCTGCATGTTCTGCATCGAATAGATGCCCTGCTTGGCTTTCTCCAGCGAATTCGGGTTGATATCGGTGGCGTAGATAATGGTGCGCTCGAGCAGGCCTTCCTCGCGCAGGAGGATGGCCATCGAGTACACCTCTTCACCGGTGCTGCAACCAGCGATCCAGATCTTCAGCGACGGCCAGGTGCGCAACAACGGCACGACTTCTTCGCGCAGTGCAAGAAAATGCCCAGGGTCGCGAAACATCTCGCTGACCGGGATCGTCAGGTACTGCAGCAACTGCATGAACATGCCCGGGTCATGCAGCACCCGCTCCTGCAGCGCCGACACCGTACGGCAGTCGAACTGACGCAGCGCGTGCAGGATGCGGCGCTTGATCGACGCTCCGGAGTAATCGCGGAAGTCGTAGCTGTACTTGAGATAGATCGCCTCGATCAGCAATCGGATCTCGATGTCGGTGTTGCGCTCGCTAGTCAAATTCGCTCCAGTTGCGGCAGCCAGACGCGGATCAGTGAGAACAGCCGGTCCAGATCAATCGGTTTGGCCAGATAATCATTGGCCCCAGCCTGCAGACAGCGCTGCTGGTCGTCTTTCATCGCCTTGGCGGTCACGGCAATGATCGGCAGTTTGCGCCAGCGCGCTTGCTGGCGAATCAAGCGAGTAGCCTCGTAGCCGTCCATTTCCGGCATCATCACGTCCATCAGCACCAGGTCGATGTCGTCGTGAAGCTCCAGCTGCTCCAGCGCTTCGCGTCCGTTGCGGCCGATCTCGACGATGGCGCCCTTGTGTTCCAGGGCGCTGGTCAGGGCGAAGATGTTGCGCACGTCGTCGTCGACCAGAAGGATCTTGCGGCCCTCGAACACTTTGTCACGGCTGCGCGCCGTCTTCAGCATGCGCTGACGCTCGTTGGACAACTGCGCCTCGACCTTGTGCAGGAACAACGTCACTTCATCGAGCAGACGCTCCGGCGAGCGCGCGCCCTTGATGATGATCGAGCGCGAGTACTTGAGCAGCTCGGTTTCTTCTTCGCGGGTGAGGTTGCGCCCGGTATAGACGATGACCGGCGGGAACGCGCGAATATCTTCAGCCGTCATTCGCTTGAGCAGCTCGTTGCCGAGCATGTCGGGCAGCTTGAGGTCGATGATCATACAGTCATAGATGTTCTCGCGCAGCAGCTCGAGTGCATCCTGAGCCAACGCCACCGCCGTGATTTCGATGTCGTCGTCCCCGATCAGGCGGGCAATGCTCTCGCGCTGCAGGTCGTCGTCTTCAACCAGCAGGATGCGTTTGAGCTTCTGGGTCAGCTTGGCTTCGAGCAGGCCGAACACCTCTTTGAGCTCTTCGCGACTGGTCGGCTTGACCGCGTAACCGACCGCGCCCATGTGCATGGCCGCTTCGACACGGTCTTCGACCGAGATGATATGCACAGGAATATGGCGCGTGCTGGCCTGCTCCTTGAGCCTCTGCAGCACGGTAAGGCCGGAATGGTCAGGCAGGCGCATATCGAGCAGGACCGCATCCGGCAGGTACTGCGCCGCCAGCCGGAAGCCCTCGTCGGCGCTCTGCGCGGCCAAGCAGTTGTAACCCAGCTCATGGGCCAGGTCGAAGAGAATACGGGCGAAGTTCGGCTCGTCCTCGATCACCAGAATGCAGCGCTTGCTGAACGGCGCCAGCTCGCGGTCATCGGCAAACGCGTGGCGCGGCAGCGGTACTGCTGCTGGCACCTGCGGCGCAGCCGGCAACTGATCGACAGCTGGGCGCAGGGTCTGCACCTCGACCGGCTCATCCGACTCATAGCGCTCGGGCATGATCAGGCTGAACACGCTGCCTTGGCCGGGGCTGCTGTCGAGGCTGATCTGGCCACCGAGCAGATGGGCCAGGTCGCGCGAAATCGACAGGCCCAGCCCGGTGCCACCGTAACGGCGATTGCTGGTGCCGTCGACCTGATGGAAGGCGCCGAAAATCGCCTGCTGTTGATCCGGCGCAATGCCGATACCACTGTCGCGCACGGCGAACACCAGGCCGACGCCGGCCTGCTTGCTGATGGTCATGCTGACCTGACCACGCTCGGTGAACTTGATCGCATTCGAAAGCAGGTTCTTGAGGATCTGCTCCAGGCGCTGGCGGTCGGTGAACAGCGTCGCCGGCAGCGGGTGTTCGAGCACGACCTGGAAGTCCAGGCCTTTGTCTTTGGCCAGCGGCACGAACATGCTGCGCAGGCCTTCGACCAGGCGCTCGACCTGGGTCGTCTCGGGGCGCACTTCAAGCTTGCCCGCCTCGACCTTGGCGATGTCGAGAATGTCATTGATCAGGTTGAGCAGATCGTTGCCGGCCGAATAGATCGAATCGGCGAACTTGACCTGTTCGGCGGTGAGGTTACCCTCGTCGTTTTCGGCGAGCAGCTTGGCCAGGATCAGCGAGCTGTTCAGCGGCGTGCGCAGCTCGTGGGACATGTTGGCGAGGAATTCTGATTTGTACTTGCTCGAGCGCTGCAAGTCTTCGGCGCGGGCCTGCAGCTCTTGCTGGGCTTCATTGAGCTCGCTGTTCTTGCGATCGAGTGCCTCGGTGCGCTCGGACAAGCTCTCGTTGGTCTGCTCAAGTTCGGCCTGCTGCGTCTCAAGGTGCGCTTGCGATTCCTTCAGCACGCGGGACTGTTCTTCCAGCTCCTCGTTGGCAGTCTTGAGCTCTTCCTGTTGCACCTGCAGTTCTTCGTTGAGCTGCTGGGTTTCGGCCAGCACCTCTTGCAGGCGCTGACGGTAGCGGGCGCTCTCGATCGACATGCCGAGGTTTTCGGCAACGCGCTCGACGATCTCCTGATCACGCTCGCTCAGCGGGCGCAGGAAGCCAAGTTCGACGACGCCATTGATCTGGCCATTGTCGCGAGTCGGCATCAACAGTGCGCTGCGCGGCAAGCCGCTGCCCAGACCCGAGCTCAGGCGGAAGTAATCTTCCGGCAGCTGATCGAGGCGCACCACGCGCGACTGGCGCACCGCTTCCGACACCAAGCCCTCGTCGACGCCCAGCGCCTGCGTACGCAGTTGCTCCTCGGCGCTCAGGCCGTAACTGGCGACACGGACCAGGCTGCCGTGCTCGTTACGCACATACAACGCGCCAACCACACTGCCCAGGTACGTCGCAAAAAACTGCAGGATGTTGTCGCCCAGCATCGGCAGGGTCAACTGCCCCAGCACTTGCTCGGCCAGCTGGGTCTGGCCATTACGCAGCCAGGCATTGTGTTCAAGGCGTTCATTGGCGCGCTGCTGCGCCTGCATGTTACCTACGTAGCTGTCCGACAACGCCAGCAAATCGCGGCGTCCCAGATACGCCAGCAGGCCGCTGAGCGCGACGATAAACAGTACGAAGGTGGTAATCGCCGTGACGGTAACCGTGTTGACGGTCTGGTTACGGACCTGGCGCAGTTGCTGTTCGTTGCCGATGAAGTCGTCGAACTCTTTGCGTACCTCGTCGGTGATACGCTTGCCGCGGCCGTTGGCGATCGCCTGCTGGAATCCGCCCTGAGTCCGGCGCAGGGTGATCATCTCCTGGCCAAAATCGTTCCAGGCATGCTGCAGCGCGCTCAGCCGATCAATCCGGTCGACCTGCGCCGGGTTGTCTGCCACCAGCTCGCGCAAGCTGTCCAGGCTTGCGAATATACGCGGCCTGGCCACCTCGTAAGGGTCCAGGAACCGCTCGTCACCGGTGATCAGAAACCCGCGCATGCCGGTTTCCATGTCGATCGAAAGTTTCAGCGTTTCGTTGGCATTGCCAATCACGCGGTCGGTGTGTTCGACCCATTGCATGGCCGAGAGCAGGTAGCTGATTACCGCGACAAACGCCACGGCGCCAAGCAGGCCCACGCCAAGTGGCAAGCCGACGTTGCGGCTTAACAGCTTGCGAAAGCTCTGCTGGTCCATAGAAGCTGCTTGAATCATCTGATAACGCCCGAGCGAATTAACCGTTGAATACCGAGGGTGCCGGCACCTGCAAGATGCTGCTGCAGTGTCCCACTGGCGGGTCTGACAGCGAAGTCTAACCAGCTTTGCCATTTATGGCAGGGGCATTTAGCCAGTATTTGAGAACGGGGTGCGCCAATCGTTCCATCTGATTGCAGTGAACGTTATATTGGGAACTTCTGGGCCTGATACGGGCACAGAGTAGAGACACTTATCTGGTACAGGACCCCGACATGCACCCCCTTCTAGTAGTCGAAGACGACGGCATCGTACGTATGCTGATGGTCGAAGTGCTCGAGGATCTTGGCTATAAGGTGATCGAAGCAGCAGACGCCACCAGTGCCCTGGCTATCCTCAATGACCCTGCAACGCCCTTGGACCTGCTGATGACCGACGTCGGCTTGCCAGATATGAGCGGTCAGGATCTGGCGGGTAAAGCACGGGAAATTCGCCCGCTGCTACCCGTGCTGTTTGCCAGTGGCTATGCCGACAGCTTGAGCGTGCCGGAAGGCATGCACTCGATCGGCAAGCCGTTTAGTATCGACCAGTTGCGCGACAAGGTCGTGCAGATGATCGGGCCTGCAGACTCAACGCAGGCCTGACTCACAGCTAAAAGCCAGCTGTCACAACTTGGTTGCAGCGGGCCGGGCGCCGTCGATTTGGCTCACTGTAATCAAGCGCTCGCTGGCCGGCACCGGCCGTCCATACAAGAATCCCTGGAAGTGCGAGCAACCCTCGGCGCGCAGCAGTTCCATCTGTTCGGGCGTCTCGACCCCTTCTGCAGTGGTCTTGATCATCAGGCTGCTGGACAGTTCAGTGATGGCGCGGATGATCGACATCGCTTCGCGACTGTCACACATGTCATTGACGAACGACTTGTCGATCTTGATTCGATCGAACGGGAACGAGCGCAGATACCCCAGCGATGAATAGCCGGTGCCGAAATCGTCCAGCGAGATCGACGCACCGAGCTCCTTCAGCGCCCGCAGGGTATTGACGTTCTCTTCGCTGTTACCCAACAGAACCGATTCAGTGATCTCCAGCTCCAGACGGTGAGCAGGTAAGCCCGAGTCCGCCAATGCCAAAGTCACGACGTGTAACAGGTTGCCGCTTTTGAACTGCACGGGCGAGAGGTTGACCGACACCACCTGATCGGTGCCCCAGGTGGCCGCCTCCTGGCAGGCAAGATTCAGCGCGCGGGCACCTATCTCGTGAATCAGCCCGGTTTCTTCGGCGATCGGAATAAAGTCCATCGGCATGATCATGCCGCGAATGGGATGCTCCCAGCGCAGCAATGCTTCGTAACCCGTGACCGCATGGGTCTGCTGGTCGACCACCGGCTGGTAATGCAGTTGCAACTGGCCCAGGTGCAAGGCAGTGCGCAGATCGGTTTCAACCAGACGGCGCTGACGGGCGGCATTGTCGAGTTCGAGATGGAAGCACTCATAACGATTGCGGCCGTTGCGCTTGGCCTCGTACAAAGCCATGTCGGCGTAGCCCAGCAGTTGCTCGGCGTGTTCATGGTCATTCGGCGCAATGGCGATGCCGATACTGACGCCAACGCTGAACTGATGGCCTTCGATACGAAATACCGGGGCCATCGCCTCGATCAGGCGACGGGCGGTGACACAGGCGGCTTGCGGGCTGTCCATGCCGTTGAGGACGACAGCGAACTCATCCCCGCCAAGCCGCGCCAAGGTGTCCTGATCGCGCAGTTCACCGCGCAGGCGAGTGCCCAGCGCACGCAGCAGCTTGTCACCGAAGGCGTGGCCGAGGGAGTCGTTGATGTTCTTGAAGTTGTCCAGGTCCAGGCACAACGCGGCGGTGAGCTTGCCACTCTCCTCTGCGCGCAGCAGCGCCTGCTTCAGGCGTTCATGGAACAACGTGCGGTTAGGCAACCCGGTCAAAGCATCGTGGTGCGCCATGTGATGGATCTGCGCATGCGCGGCCAGCTCTTCGGTCGCATCCTCAGCCACGAACAGCACATAGTCCGGCTGGCCGTCGCGGTTTTCGCTGAGCGATGCTCGGCTGCGCAAGATTCGCGGGCCAGAGGCCGTATTCACCCGAGTTTCCGAGGCGTAGCCCTTGCTACTGCGCGAACCACGCGTCAACTGCTGCTGGAGGTAATCGGCCGCCTCTGGCTGCAGGCAGTCCTCTGGCAACTGGCCGATCATGCTCGCACCCTGGCCGCCAAACAGACGTTCGGCCTGCTGATTGGCCAACAGGATGCGATGGCTGTCGAGATCCTGGACGATCAGGCTGGCCGGAATGTTGGCGATCACCGAGTCGAGAAAACGCGACAGGTCGGCCATTTCCTGACTATGCTGCTCGGCTAGCTCCTTGGCCTTGAGCAACTCCTGCTCGTAGCGATGGCGCTCGGACACGTCGCGGGTGATCTTGGCAAAACCGAGCAGTTGCCCGTCAGCATCGAGCACCGCATCGATGACCACATGCGCACGGAACGCGCTGCCGTCCTTGCGCAGTCGCCACCCCTGCTCTTCAAACCGTCCGGTGCTGCGGGCCAGTTCCAGATTGCGCTGCGGGATCCCGGCAGCGCGATCCTCATGGTCGTAGAACAGCGAGTAGTGCTGCCCGACTATTTCCTCGGCGCTGTAGCCCTTGGCGCGTTGCGCCCCCGGGTTCCAGTTGGCGACCACGCCTTCGGGCGTGAGCATGTAGATGGCGTAATCCACCACACTCTGAATCAACAGGCGATACATGACGTCGGGATTACTGACTAGCGACATGAGCTTCTCTGATCGGCAACACGCACAAGAAAAGGCCCGGCGGGTGGGCCGGGCCGGAGCAGACAATGGCATTATGCCGCGCAGGAGAGTTCTTTGTGAACTTGATCAGAGCCTAGCGGCCGCTTGCGCCCTGCCCTGCGATGGCAGCGACTGCGTCAACCTCTATCAGCATCCCATCAAGCGCCAGACGTGGCACCGGGATTAGCGTGCAGGTGGGCTTCATGTGCTCGCCCCAGGCCTGATCTGCCGCCTGCACCCATTGGCGCAGACGCTCTTCGCTGTGATCAACGATAAGCAAGGTGAGTTTGAATACATCGCCCAAACCGGCACCTTTGCAAGCCAGCGCGAGCTGCAGGTTGAGCAACGCCTGGGCCGCCTGCTCAGCAAACAGTGCAGATCGGTTACCCTGCGCGTCTTCGCCGCCCTGCCCGGCTACATACATCAGGCAGCTGTCGGAGCGGACCTGAGCAACATGCGAATAAGCATTGGCGCTGGGGTCATAAAGGCTGTCGGGATTGGACAATTGGAAAACGGGGGACATGCGGTCGCTCCATCGAGTGAAAGAACGACCGAGTATCAAACCTCAGGTTAACTCGAGGTCAAGAGGATTATTTTTCTTCCAGCACATGACGGCCTTTGACCGCCCGCGGGCCGCGCCACATCCAGAACAACAGCCCAGGCACTGGCGCGTAGACGACAAAGACGATCCAGAGCATTTTTCGCTCCGCTCGCCGTTCGCTGCCGATGATGTTCCAGATCGCCCAGATTTCCAGGGCGATGACCACAGCGGCGACGATGATCCAGATCGTTCCGATTTCCATAAGCGTCCTCCCGTGAGCATGTAATGCTTTGGTCCCGCAGAGGGCGCAAGGGTTCATTCCGATTCGGCCCGTCTCAGGGCTTCGTCACCTGATCCAGCGCACTTTGCAGCGCCTTGGCATTGCTGAACTGCTGTTGTGCTACCACGCGACTGTGGTCCAGTTGCAACCAGAGCACCTGGCCTTCCTGCCCAGGGTAACGGCTGGCGACTTCACCTTGACGATCAAGCATGACCCGGTAGCTGTAGTCACGCATGGCTGGAATGGCGAACAGCTTGCTGATTATAGACGGCATACGCTGGATATCCGCGACGAACACCGCATGCCGCGCCTCCAGATACCCCTTGGGCTGCTCGGCGATGGCCGCCTTGACCAGCTTGGCGCCGTCCATGTCGCGGGCCACAAGCAGAATGCGCGTGTTGCCATCCAGAGTGTAGCTCTGGTCGTGCTGATCCTGCAGGGTCCAGGGCGCGAGTTGATCACCAACTGCAACGGCATTGGCCACGAGCGGCAGGCAGGCAAGTAACAGGGCGGCGGCGAATTTCATCTGGATTACTCGGATTGACGGCCTGCCAGCATAGAGCATGTCGCCAATAACGACCTCAACTACCACCCCAGCGCCGCCTCTGTTGTCTTTGCCCGGTGCCCGCAGCACACTCACCGCGTCAGCCAGGAAGCGGAGCCGGCAGTGGCCACACCTCGTCAATTCAGCAAGAAGACCAGCACCAGCAACATGTTCCGGACCAAGTCCGCAGATGCCAGCGTGCACAAGCCCTACCAGGTCGATTTCGTCTTGCTCGAACACTTCTCGATGGCCAGTTTCACCGTGGCCATGGACGTACTGGTCACGGCCAACCTGCTGCGCGCCGACAGCTTCGGCTTCACCCCGTTGTCGCTGGATGGCGAACGCGTGCAAAGCGACCTGGGCCTTGAGCTGATCGCCACCGATCTGGATCCGACAACCCTCAAGCAGGCTGATCTGTTGATCATCTGCGGCGGTTTGCGTACTCCACTCAAATACCCGGCGCTGGATCGTCTACTGCAGGATTGCAACCATCATGGCCTGGCGTTGGGCGGGCTGTGGAACGGTGCGTGGTTTCTCGGGCGGGCCGGAGTTTTGAGTGACTATGGCTGCAGCGTTCACCCCGAACAGCGTGCCAGCCTGGCCGAGCGCAGCCCGCAAACGCGGATCACCCCGGCAAGCTTTACCCTCGACCGTGATCGGCTGACAGCAGCCAGCCCCAATGGCGCGATGGAATTGATGCTTGGGCTGGTACGGCGCTTGTACGGTGACGCCCTGGCCGAAGGCGTCGAGGAGATTCTATCGTTCTCCGGGGCGCGCTACCGCCAGGTCGGACCTGGCGCGAAAAAATCCATGAGCCTGCACCTGCGCACCATTGTCGAACTGATGGAAAACAACCTCGAAGAGACCCTCAGCCTGGACCAGCTGGCCGCTTACAGTGACCGCTCGCGGCGCCAGATCGACCGCCTGTTCCAGGCGCAACTGGGCACCTCGCCGCGGCGCTACTACATGGAGCTGCGCATCACCAAGAGCCGCCGCCTGCTGCAGTACTCGGACCTGTCGGTGATGGAAGTCGCCGTCGCCTGCGGGTTTGTCTCGGTGTCGCACTTCAGCAAGTGCTATGCAGCCTACTTTGGCTATCCGCCGTCGCGCGAGCAACGCCTGGGCGAATAGCCCGTTCAGGCACGGATATAGCGCAGCACGACGTCGCCGATCATCTGTTTGTGGCGCTGCTTGACCTGGTCATCGGTCATGTCGATCTGGAAGATCTCGCTGAAGGTGTGCCGGTTGGAGACCCGGTAGAAGCAGAACGAGCTCATCAGCATATGCAGGTCGATGACTTCTATACCCTCGCGGAACACGCCCTCGGCAACGCCGCGCTCGAGCGTGTGACCCAGTGTCTCCAGCACCACGCTGCTCATCTCGCGGATGACCGGTGATTGCTTGACGTATTCGCCATAGTGGATGTTTTCAGTCGAGACGATACGTACGAAGTCGACGTTGTGGTCGTGGTGGTCGAAGGTGAACTCCACCAGCCGGCGGATGGCCTGCTCTGGCGGCAAGGTCTCCAGATCGAGGCTGCGCTCGGTCTTGCGAATGTCGCCATAGAGCTTGACCAGGCACTCGACGTAGAGCTGCTCCTTGCTGCCGAAGTAGTAATAGATCATGCGCTTGGAGGTGGCAGTACGCTCGGCGATGGCGTCGACGCGGGCGCCGGCCAGGCCTTGCTGAACGAACTCGCCAATGGCGGCCTGGAGGATGTCCTCGCGGGTCTTCTCCGGGTTGTTCTTGCGCGATTTGCGCGCCCCTTCCAGGGCGGGCTCGCCGAGGCTGACTACGGAATCACTCATACCCACTCACAGGCTAATTATTGGAATTGGAGGGATTATCCGTGACTGCTGCGACGCAGGGAAGCACGCAGATGGTCGCATTGGTCAGGTTTTGTGACAGGTGCGCCGGCCGCTGGGCCGGCGCTTGCCTTACAACACAGGTTTGCGTGCTGCCCCGCTGCGGGCCTTGGCCATGGCCGCCAGGCGGACCGCGACGTTGGCTGCGCCGTAACCGGCATAACCACCCTTGCGCTGGATGATTTCGAAGAAGAAACGCTCTTCGAACGGCTCGGTATACACGTGGAACAGCTCGCCGCCTTGGGCGTCACGGTCGTACAGCACGTTGTAGTAGGCCAGCTCACTGAGGAACTCGTCGTCGAAATCAAACCGCGCAGCGAGGTCGTCGTAGTAGTTCAGGGGGATTTCCAGCAGCGGCACACCGGCGTTTTTTGCCCGCGCCACTTCACTGAAGATGTCGGCACAGTCAAAGGCGATGTGGTGGACGCCCGAGCCACGATAGCTGGACAACGCGTGGGCAATCGCAGTATTGCGGTTCTCCGAGATATTCAGCGGCAAGCGCAGGGTGCCACACTGGCTGCGCAAGGCACGGCTCTTGACCAGGCCGTAGGGGTCGGGCAAGACCACCTCGTCGTCGGCCTCGAAGTCGAACAGGCTCTTGTAGAACAGCACCCAACTGTCCAGCGATTCGGCCGGCAGGGCCAGGGCCATGTGGTCGATGCGTTGCAGGCCACCACTGGCGCCGCTGGCGGCATCCAGACGGAAGTCACTGTCGTAGATGGTATGCCCGGCACCGGCCTGCTCGACCAGGTAGATCAGACTGCCATCCGGCGCACGCACGGCCGGGATCTCGCGCTCGTTGGGCCCGACCAGGCCACGGAATGGCTGGCCACGGTAGGCGGTGGCACGCTGCAAGGCAGCCTGGCCGTCCTTGACCCGCAGTGCGGTGGCGCACAACGAAGGGCCATGGGCTTCGAAGAAGTTATGCGCGAATGAATAGGGCTCAGCGTTGAGCACGATGTTGATATCGCCTTGGCGCAGCAGCCGGACACCCTTGCTGCGGTGTGCACCCGCCTCGACAAAGCCCAGGCGCTTGAGCCAACCACTCAGACGTGCCCCTACCGCTTCATCGACGGCAAACTCAAGGAACTCGACACCGTCGTAGGTACTGGCTGGCGCCGGGTCAAACAGTACCTCAGGCTCGATCGGCTGGGCCTCACGCTGCAATTGCAGGCGAGTTTTTTCTTCCAGGTACAACAGCGAACGCAGGCCATCGGCAGCGTTCTGCCGGGTAGGTGCAGCGCGGAAGCCATCGTTGAAGATCTCCAGCGACAACGGCCCGCGGTAACCGGTCTGCAGAATCGGCGCGAGGAAGCCCGCCAGGTCCATTTCGCCTTGCCCCGGGAAGCAGCGGAAGTGCCGGCTCCACTCCAGCACGTCCATGGCCAGGATGGGCGCATCGGCCATTTGCACGAAGAAAATCTTGTCGCCCGGAATCTGCCGGATTGCACTCGGGTCGCCCTTGAGCGACAGGGTGTGGAAGCTGTCGAGGATCACCCCCAGCGCCGGGTGATCGGCTTGGCGTACCAGGTTCCAGACCTGCTGGTAGGTATTGACGTGACGGCCCCAGGCCAAGGCTTCGTAGCCAATACGCAGGCCGCGGGCACCAGCATGTTCGGCCAGCAGGCGCAGGTCGTCGACCAGGATCTGCTCATCGCTCAGCGCGTCCGCCTGCACGTTGCTGCACACCAGCACCAAATCCGTGCCCAGCTCCTGCATCAGGTCGAACTTGCGCTCGGCGCGGTCGAGGTTTTTCTGCAGACGGTCGCGGCGGCAGCCTTCGAAGTCACGAAATGGCTGGAACAGGGTGATGGCGATGCCCAGATCGGCGCACATCTGGCGGATCTCGCGCGGGCTGCCGGCGTAATAGAGCAGGTCATTTTCGAAAATCTCGACGCCGTCAAAGCCGGCTGCGGCGATGGCTTCGAGTTTTTCTGGCAGAGTGCCGCTCAAGGACACGGTGGCAATCGAACGCTGCATGCTGGAGTTCCTTGTTATTTGAGAAGCGTCAGCCAAAAAACCCTTGCAGGTGCTTGGCAGAATCGATTATTCGCGGGTAAAGTCCCGCCATCAATGACTTTTGTACGAAACAGTTAGTTTTTGTTCGATTACCGAACAAAAGCGAATTTGGCGAATTGATTCGGTGCTCGAGCCTGGGCAACCATGAATCCAGTTACAGACCATTCGAACTCCTCACTGCCCTGCGAACGTTCAGCGGACCCTGTACCGACAAGCCCAGCGTCACGACATAATAAGTTCAATAACAAGAACAACGGAGACAACAATGGCTCACTCCAGCTCTCAAGCCAAGAAAGCGACCGCCAGTGGGTGGATAGGCTCGGCCCTCGAGTACTACGACTTTTTCATCTACGCCCAAGCCGCAGCACTGATCTTCCCGCAGATCTTCTTCCCGTCGATGGACCCGAAAATGGCCATCATCGCCTCGCTGGCGACTTACGGTGTCGGTTACCTGGCCCGTCCGGTGGGTGCCGTTGTGCTCGGTCACTGGGGTGATACCCGCGGCCGCAAAAACGTTCTGTTGCTGTGCATGTTCCTCATGGGTATCTCGACCATGGCCGTTGGCCTGCTGCCGACCTACCATGACATTGGCATCATTGCCCCGATCATTCTTGTGCTGCTGCGCCTGGTTCAGGGCTTTGCGGTCGCCGGTGAGATCTCCGGTGCCAGCTCGATGATCATGGAGCATGCGCCGTTCGGACGCCGAGGTTACTTCGCCAGCTTCACCCTGCAAGGGGTTCAGGCAGGTCAGGTACTGGCTGCGGCGGTGTTCCTGCCACTGGCCTACTTCATGCCAAGCGAAGCCTTCAACGAGTGGGGCTGGCGCATTCCGTTCCTGCTCAGCGCATTCGTCCTGGTAGCCGGCTTCATCATCCGTAAGGAAGTCCACGAGACCCCGGCCTTCGTCAAGGAAGAGAAGCAGGACAAGATCGCCCGCTCGCCAGTCAAGGAAGCGTTCAAGTACAGCTGGAAGCACATGGTCCTGGTCATGTTCATGGCCCTGATGAACGTGATTCCAGTCGTTGCCACCGTGTTCGGTGCAGCCTATGCGGTGCAGCCGGCTTACGGCATCGGCTTCGACAAGAGCGTGTACCTGTGGATCCCGGTAGTCGGCAACATCGTCGCAGTGCTGGTGATCCCGTTCGTTGGCAACCTGTCTGACAAGATCGGCCGTCGTCCAACCATGATTGCCGGCTGCATGGGCTCGGGCCTGCTGGCTTTCGCTTACCTGTATGCGATCAGCATTCAGAACGTGCCGCTGGCCTTCTGCGCATCGATCCTGATGTGGGGTATGGTCTACCAAGGTTACAACGCGGTATTCCCAAGCTTCTTCCCGGAGCTGTTCAATACTCGCTACCGCGTCTCGGCCATGGCTATCGCGCAGAACATCGGCACCATGTTCACTGCCATGCTGCCAGCGGTATTCGCCGCCATCGCGCCGCCAGGCTCGGAAAACATCTGGCTGGTGGTAGGTGGCTCGGCGTTCTTCATCACCTGCATCTGCGCCCTGGCTGCCTACGTGGCTCCCGAGACGCACCGTCTGGCGATGGAAGACCTCGGCAACCCGAATGCCAAACCGATGGACAAAGATACCTACGAAGCCACCCGCAAAGGCAGCCTCAACACTGCTGCAACTCAGTAAAAACTGCCTGGGGCTGCATGCAGCCCCAGCCGTTTCAAGCGCTGACCACCGCCTGCAAGTTGGCCCACAAGCGTTCGACATGCTCACGCTCGGTGGGCAGCGCCCCTACCGATACCCGCACCATCCACTGCCCTTCCAGCGTTGCCGGCGTGACGTACGCCAACCCCGAACCATTGAGTCGATCAGCCCAGGCCCGGGTATGCGCATCCAGCGCCGCACCTTCCAGCCCGTCCGGGCAGTGACGAATACACAACGTCTGCAACTGCACCGGCGCCAACACCTGCCAATCTTCTGCGGCCTCGACCTGAGCGGCCAGCCAGCGAGCGTTGTCCAGATCGCGGCGCAAGCGCTGCTGCAAGGCCTCCACCCCTTCGCTGCGCAGCATCAACCATAGCTTCAGCGCACGGAAGCGCCGCCCCAGCGGAATGCCCCAGTCACGCAGGTTCTTCACCTCGCCGTCGACCGCCGACTGCAAGTAACTCGGGTTGGTGCTCATCACCCGAATCAGGTGCTGCGGGTCGCGCACGTAGTAAATCGAGCAATCGAAGGCCACCCCAAGCCACTTGTGCGCGTTGACCACGACCGAGTCGGCCAGCTCGATACCGTCCCACATCCAGCGACACTCAGGCAGGATCATCGCCGAGCCAGCCATGGCCGAGTCGACATGCAGCCATAGTTGGTGCGCCTGGCTGATAGCGCCGATCGCTGCCAGCGGGTCCAGCGCAGTGGTGGTCGTGGTACCGGTGGTGGCGACTACCGCGCACGGTTGATTACCCGCCGCCAGGTCAGCCTCGATGGCCGCCTGCAACGCCGCTGGCTGCATGGCGAATTGCTCGTCGGTGGCGATCAGGCGGATGTTTTCGCGACCGAACCCTGCCAGCAAAGCCGCTTTGTCCACCGAGCTGTGGGCGTGGGCGCTGGCATATACGATCAGCGGCTTGGGCTGGCCCTGCAAACCACCACGGGTCAGGGCAAAGTCACTGGCGCGCTCGCGGGCGCAGATCAACGCCACCAGGGTGCTGGTCGATGCAGTGTCCTGGATCACCCCGCTCCACTGCGTAGACAAACCCAGCAATTGTCGCAGCCAGTCGAGGGTGGTTTCTTCCAGCTCGCTCAGGGCCGGGCTGGATTGCCAGGACAAGCCGAGCACGCCCAGGCCGGTACTTAGAAAGTCGCCCAAAACTGACGACAGGGTGCCGTTGGAGGGGAAGTAGCCATAGAAGTCTGGATGCTGCCAGTGCGACAGGCCGGGCATGACCAGCTTGTTGAAATCGTCGAGGATGGCTTCGAAGGGCTCGCCTTGATCCGGCGCAGCTACAGGCAAGGCGGCTTTCAAATAGCCGGGCTCGACCTGCGCCATGACCGGGCGCTCGGCGATGGTCTGGCGATAGTCGGCAATCAGGTCGATCAGTTGGTGGCCGTGTTGGCGAAATTGTTCGGGGGTCACGCGCGGGCTCCTCGCGGGCTGAGAATGGGCTGCTGTTGCTGCAGCCCAGTCTAGGCGCACGGCCATCGCGCAATAACCCCGCCTGGTGCATAGGTACTATGGCGAAGGCGCATGCCCGCCGTGCACACCGAACTGCGACTGACGCCACACTTCGTAGACTCGGTTGCGCAGCCAGCGGTGCTCGGCCGACGCCTGCAAGCGCTGATGCCAGACCACCCAGTAGCGCTGGCTGTGCTCGACAAAGGCTAACGGCCGCCAGGCCAGGCCGTGCAACCGGGCCAGCTGCCGAGCAATGTGCTCGGGCACCGTCACCAGCGCCTGGCTGTTGCCAATCACCTGTACGGTAGCCGAAAAGAACGGCACCTCCAGGCTGATCCGGCGCTGCAGCCCCTGCGCCCGCAGGTGGCGATCAATGAAGCTGTCCTTGTCACCGCCGCCACTGATACGCACATGCTTGAAGGCCAGATAATCATCCTGACTCAAAAGCTCAGGGGCGGTCAGTGGGTGATCAGCGCGCATCAGGCATACGGCGCGGTCTTCGCCGAGCAGGCGGCCATGAAGGTTGGCCGGCGACTCGTCGAACAGCGTCGTGGCCAGGTCGATCTCACCGCTGGCGAGCTGCGCATACTGCCCTGCCTGCCAGGTACGAAAATCCAGCGACACCCCTGGTGCCTCAACTTCAAGCGCCGCCACCAGCAACGGCAACATATGCTCGGCAACGTAATCCGACGCGGCCAGACAAAAGCGCCGCTCGCACCTCGCTGGGTCGAACACAGCCGGCTCGCGCAGCGCCTGCAAGGCTTCGAGGACCTGGCGCAGCGGCTCGACCAGCGCCTCGGCATGCTCGCTGAGCACGTAACCACGGCCCTGACGGACCAGCAATGGATCATCGAACGCCTCGCGCAAGCTGGCCAACTGCCGGCTCAAAGCCGACTGGCTGACGCCCAGGCGCGCACCGGCATGGCTGAGGTTTTTCAGCTCAAGCAGACAATCGAGGGTCCGAAGATGGGAGAGACTGAGCGAGGCGAAGACAGGATGCATGACGTACCACACAAAAGCAGCGTTGCGCCGCGAAAGGGCCGCAGTGCGGCCCCCGTGCACTGATCAGTCAGTCAGGCCGACGTAGACGTTCTGCACGTCGTCGTTGTCGTTGATCGCTTCGAGGAACGCTTCAACTTCGGCCAGAGCCTCGGCACTGAGGCTGGCAGCACTTACCGGGTTTTTCGGGGTGTAGCCGATTTTTGCCGAAATCACGGTAAAGCCCTGCGCTGGCAACGCCTTCTGTACAGCGTCGACGTCGGTCGTGTCGGTGATGAACAGGGTCGCGCCCTCCTCTTCACCTTCTTCGAAGTCCTGCGCGCCGGCTTCGATGGCAGCCATTTCCGGATCGGCGTCAGCGTTGTCCGGGGTGGCTTCGATCAGGCCAACATGGTTGAAGTCCCAGGCTACCGAACCGCTGGCGCCCAACTGGCCCTTGCGGAACAGCACGCGGATCTGGGCGACGGTGCGGTTGACGTTGTCGGTCAGGCACTCGACGATCAGCGGCACCTGATGCGGCGCGAAGCCTTCGTAGCTGACGGCGGTGTACTGCACCGCGTCGCCATCCAGGCCTGCGCCTTTGCGGATCGCCCGCTCGAGGGTCTCGCGGGTCATCGAGGCCTTTTTGGCCTGTTCTATCGCCAGACGCAGACGCGAGTTGGAGTCAGGGTCGGCGCCGGATTTGGCAGCGATCTGAATTTCCTTGGCCAGCTTGCCCATGATCTTGCCTTTGGCATTGGCTGCGGTTTCTCTGTGCTTGGCTTTCCACTGTGCGCCCATGTCGACTCTCTACGTTTCAGCGGGCCGGTTCAGGAAGCGACCGGCCAAAGTGGCAGCAGTTTATACGGCCCTCGGCAAAAAATCTCGCGCCTGCAGCGCCAGCCGGCACTGAGGCTTGATCAATATCAGCCTTTGTCGGCTTTGCCGGCGGCTGCGGCATACCTGGCCAGGCGCACGTCCAGCCGCCGTGGCCGCATGCCGCGGTCTTCTGCCCGCTCCTTGCGGCGGATCGCATCGCGCACCAGCAGCGAGCCCAGATAACGGATCGGCTCCGGCGGAAACTGCCCCAGTGGGCCTTTGACCAGCCCTGATCGGGTCCAGGGGTTGTCCAGCCCCAAGGCCAGTGACGAGAGAATCTGCCCGCCCATATGACACGGGCCGACGCCACTGCCTGAATAGCCGAAGCCGTAGAAGACATTGCCCTGCCCGTCCAACCGCCCGAAGAACGGCAAGCCGGTTACCGAACGGTCCGACGGCCCGTTCCAGCTCGCCGCAATCGGCACCTCGGCCAGCGCCGGGAAGAAGTCGTCGAGCGTCTGGCGCAGCAGCGGCTGGTACGGCGAAGGCTGGTCAAACACCGGCAGCATGCGCCCGCCGTAGGCAAAGGTATTGCCGCCCTTGCCGAGCATCAGCCGGCCGTCGCTAGTGTTGTGGTAGTAATGCACGAAGATGCGCGAGTCGAGCACGCTGATGCCGCTGTCCAGGCCGATCTCATCGAGCAGCTCAGGGCACGGCTCGGTGATCACCATATCGCTGGAGACGATTGCCACGCTGCGCTCGAACTGCGGGAACGCCCGCGCCATCCAGGCATTGAGGCCCAGCACCACTCGATCAGCACGGACCGTTGCATGAGCAGTGCGCACCTGTACCGGTGCGCCATGCTCAAGGCTGGTCATGGCCGTGCCTTCGTATATGCGCACCCCGCGCTGCAACGCAACGCGGCGCAAACCACGCACCAGCCGGCCCGGCTGCACTGTCGCGGCGGCCGGCGAGAACCAGCCTTCAAGATGGCGCGCAGAGCCCGCCCGCTGCTGCACCTGCTCAAGCGTCAGTCGCTCGAAAGAATTGATGCCCTGACGCGCCAAGGCGGCAATCACCGCATCGGTGCCGCCCAGTTGCGCGGCGTTGCTGGCGGTGTAGAGGGTGCCATCCATGCGGTAGTCGCAATAGATGTCATTGGCTGCGCAATAGTCGCCGATGGCCGCAATACTGCGCTCCGATTCGCGCACCAGGCGCACCGCTTCGGCCGCGCCGAACAAGCGCTCGAGGGTGAAGTACTTGGCCGACCAGGACAACGCACAACCGCCGTTGCGGCCACTGGCCCCGGCGCCGCAGATATCGGCTTCGATCAGCACCACCTCCAGCTGCGGCGCCTGCTCCTTGATCATCAATGCCGTCCACAAGCCGGTGTAACCACCACCGACGATGCACACATCACAACGGATGTCGGCGCTCAGCGGCGGGCACAGTGCGTCCTGCTCCTGATCCAGGGCTTGTTGCAGCCAGAAGGGTCTCATCGCTTGGGCTTTCCTTTAACTGCGCAGTGGCTTGATTGCCATGCTGGTATTGGGGGCAACGTCGACCACCTGTTCGGCGGCGACCGGGCGGCTGTTCCAGTGCGGCAGCAGCACCAGTGCGGAGAACAGCGCGCAGCCAGCAAATACGATGAATACCGTGACGCTGTCGAAGTAGCCCGGCAGCAAGCCGCCCAGCACCGCGCCCACCGAGCCGCAACCGTTGACGAAGCCTGCGGCGGTGGCACCGGCCTTGGCGCTGCCAAAGTCAATTGCAGCGGCGCCGCTGATCATTGAATCGGGGCCGTACAAGGTCAGGCCCATGACAAACAGCAGGCCCACCACCAGGGCAATGCTGCCGCTGTTCATCGCTGCCATGAACAACGCCAGGGTCACCGTCAACAGCAGCAGGCTGATCACGCAGGCGGGCATGCGCCGGGCGCCGAACAGCTTGTCCGACGCCAGCCCGATGATGATCGGCCCGAGCAGCCCGGCCAGCTCGAATGCGGTGGGAATGATTGCAGCACCCACCTTGCCCACCGACGGCATCTGTTCAAACACGATCACCGGGCCCCAGAGCAAGATGGCGTAGCGCGCTGGCTTCAACAGAAAGTAAGCCAGGCCCAGTGTCAGCACCGTGCGATTACGCAGGATCTCGCGCAGCGGTTGCCATACGCTGCACAGGTTTGGCCCTGGGGCCATGCTCTGCGGCTCTGGCTCGACCGCCGGCAGGCCAACATCTTCAGGCTTGTTGCGTTGCAGAAAGAAGAACAACACCGCCACCAGCGCCACCACCACCGCACTGGAGAAAAACGCCGCGTGCCAGGTGCCGATCAAGGTATACGCCCACCAACCGGCAAACGGTGATGCCACCAGCCCGCCAAAGGCGTAGCAGGAGCTCCATAGCCCCAGTACCCGGCCGCGCTGCGACGAAGGGAAGAAGCTGCCAAGGTTCTTGCACAACCCCGCCCAACCGGTCGACTGCGCCAGGCCCTGAATCAACATGCAGGTGGCAAAGATCGGGAAGGTTGCGTAGCTGCCCATCACCACCGCCGCCGCCGCTGAAATCAGCAACCCGCCGAGCACTACCACGCGCGGCCCGAAACGGTCGGCAAGCATGCCCCAGGTGAACTGGCCGACTGCGTAGGCAGCCAGATAGATGGCATCGAGGTTGGCCATTGCCGCCTTGTCGAGCATGAAGCTTGGGTCTTCGCCGATGCCCAGCTTGGCCACCGAGAAGGCCTTGCGGGTGAAATAGAAGCCAGCGTAGGCCAGCCAGGTAATGGCGAAAATCTGAATACGCCACCGTTTGATGGCAGCAAGGGTTTGGTTCATGGGAGTCTGACCTCTCGCTCAAGTGTGCCGGCAGAATGTGAAAAAACGCCTGTCTTGTTGTTGTGAGTCGCACTACATGACGGTGGCCATCGTCGGGTCAGATAACAGGGCCGGCTGACATGACCGCGCCGCTGCTATGGCCACCAGCGCGCTGCGTCTTGCTGCGCACTGGAGCTGTCGATCATAGAAACAGTTACTGACTGATAACAAAAATCGATTTATCGTATTTCACACATAAGCTCAGCTTGTAAGTGGAGGCGGTATGGCGGTGTCTCAGGCACAGCTCAAGGCGTTTCATGCGGTTGCTCAACACGGTAGCTTCACGCGCGCGGCGCAAAAGCTGTTTCTCACTCAGCCAGCCGTGTCCGACCAGGTGCGCAAGCTCGAAGAGCGCTTTGGCGTGCTGCTGTTTCACCGCAACAAACGCTCGGTGCAACTGACCGACCTCGGCGAGCGGCTGCTGGGCGTGACCCAGCGCCTGTTCGCCTGCGAAGCCGAAGCCGTCGAGTTGCTACAGGATTCGCGTGCATTGCACACCGGCAACCTGGTGTTGGCGGTGGATGCGCCGGTGCATGTGTTGCCGCAGATTGCCCGCTTCTGCCAGCGTTACCCCGGCATTCAGGTCAAGATCGAGACTGGCAACACCGATGAATCACTGGCGCGCCTGTTCAGCTATCAGGCCGACCTCGCCCTGCTCGGCCGCGATGTCGATGACGAGCGCCTGTACTGCGTGCCAATGCGCCGCGACCCGATGGTGGCGTTTGTGTCGCACAACCACCCCTGGGCCAGTCGCGCCTCGATCAGCCTGGCTGATCTGGACGACACGCCGCTGGTGCTGCGTGAACCAGGCTCGGTGACGCGGCAGACGCTGGAAGAGGAAATGCACCGGGCAGGGCTGCGCATCCGCGCGGCAATTCAGGTCGAAGGCCGCGAAGCTGCGCGCGAGGCGGTGGTAGTGGGGATTGGCGTTGGCGTGGTGTCGGCTGCCGAGTTTGGCGCCGACGCTCGGGTATGTGCGCTGCCGATCGTCGACTGCCAGCGGCATTTGACTGAAACACTGGTCTGCCTCAGCGAGCAACGTACCCGCCGGGTGGTGGCGACCTTTTTGCAGCTGGTCCAGGAAGAGCTTTGAGCCCTCCCTGCCCTACCTGAGCTGGCGCTGGTTTCGCAGCTAGCGAGTAGCAAGCACAAACAAGCGCGGGAACGGCAGCAGCAGCTTGCCATCGCTGGACGCTGGGTAGTCATGCTCCATCGCCTGCAGATACAACTGCAGAAAGTCCGCCTGTTCTGCTTCGTTCAGACGATCCAGGTAAGGTCGCAGTGCCGAGCCTTTGAACCATTCAACCACCGCCTGCGCACCGCCGGCCAAGGGGTGATGGTAAGTGGTGCGCCAGACGTCGACGCGGCTGCACAGCGGGCTGAGCAAGTCGTAGTAGAACCCTGCGGTATGCCGCGGCGGCAGCGAGAAGTCAGCGAACTTGTCGGCCCATGGCCCGCGCTTGGCGATCTCGCGAATCTGTCGGTGGGCCGGTTCGTCGATGTTGTCCGGAGTCTGCACCGCAAGGCTGGCGCCTTCGCTGAGCTGGCGGACCAGGTGCGGATACAGCGTGGCGTGCTCGGGGAGCCATTGCAGCGAAGCGTTGGCGAGGATCAAGTCCTGTGGTTCGGCTGCTTGCCAGGTCGCGATGTCGGCAATCTTGCAGCTCACCCTCGGCACACTCAAACGCGGTCGTTTATTGGCCTTGTCGATCATGTCCGGATCACTGTCGAGCGCTGTCACCTGAGCGTCCGGGCAGCGTTGCAACAACACTTCGGTGGAGTTGCCCGGCCCACAGCCAAGGTCGGTAGCGTGACGCACTGGACGCGGCGGCACCGCCGCCAGCAGATCACGCACGGGGCGGCTGCGTTCGTCTTCAAACAGCGAATATTGGTTGGCAGACCAGGCCATGGGCGGCTCCTGTAGGCGGCTGAGCGCCTAGCATAAGCCATGTCGAGGGGTTCGCGGTGAGACCCGCACAAACAAACGCGGCCGGCCCCTTGCGGGAACCGGCCGACATCATACAGCGCGTTGCTTAGTGCAGTTTTTTTGCCGAACGGATCTGATGCACAATACCCATCGCCACCACCACACAGGCAGCAATACCGGTCGAAACCACCAGAATCTGGTAGTCAGGCATGAACGCCATGGTCACCAGCGCAGCAACGATAAACGCAATCACCAGGTAGGTCAGCCAAGGGAACAGCCACATCTGCAGGCGGATCTCCTTGCCTTCGGCAATCAATTTGCGGCGCATACGCAGTTGGGAGAAGGCGATCACCAGGTACACCAGCAAAGCGATCATGCCCGTGGTGTTCATCAAGGTGTCGAGCACGTCCTTGGGCCGCAGCGTCTCGCTGAAGTTGATCAGCGCGCACACCACTGCCACCGCGCACGAACCGACGATCGCGAACACCGGTACGCCAGTGCCGGCGCGGGTGATCTTGAAGAACGACGGCGCGTCGCCACGCTGAGCCAGCGAGAACAGCATGCGCGAGGCAGTGTAATGGCCCGAGATCAGGCAGCTACTCACCGAGGTCAACACGACGAAATTCATCAGCAGCTCGGCATATGGCACGCCCAGCAGTTCCAGCGTACGGCGATAAGCGCCATAGCCCGACTCACCCAGGTGCGGGTCATTCCACGGCACCAGGCAGACGATCAGGAAGATCGAGCCGACATAGAACAGGCACACCCGCCAGACCACCGAGTTGGTCGCCTTGACGATCTGCCCGGCCGGGTCTTTCGACTCGGAGGCAGCGATGGTCACGATCTCCGCACCGAGGAAGGCGAACATCACCCCAAGCAGCGCACCAATCACCGTGGTAAAGCCGTTCGGCATGAAGCCTTCGGCGGTCAGGTGAGTGATCCCGCGGACCTCACCGAACTGCCAGATATTCAACACCGCCGAGCCACATACGATCAGGAAGCAGACGATCGCAATCACCTTGATCAAGGCAAACCAGAACTCGAACTCGCCGTAGTGCTTGACGTTGAAGAAGTTGACGGTGATCAGCACCAGGGTCGTCGCCAGGACGAACACATTGGTGCTCACCCCCGGGAAGAAGCCGTGCAGGATCTTGCCCGCCACATACGCTTCCCAGGCCATCAGGATGACCCAGTACCACCAGTACAACCAGCCGATGGTGAAGCCGGCCCAACGGCCAATGGCACGGTCGGCGTAGGTCGAGAACGAGCCGGTGTCTGGCGAAGACGTCGCCATTTCACCGAGCATGCGCATGATCAGCACCACCAGGATGCCGCCAGCCAGATAAGCCAGCACCGCAGCAGGGCCGGCGCTGTGAATGACACTGCCGGAGCCGACGAACAGTGCGCCGCCGATAACCCCGGCGATCGACATCATCGTCAGGTGGCGCGACTTGAGCGAAGCATTCAGCTTGCTCTCCGGCGCCCCTTTTTCGGATGCGGTAGTTGTAGATGTAGCGTCCATCAGTTGTGTCCCCGTGCTTCTTTTTATCTAAGGAATTGCGTGAAACCCCGATGGCAAGCGGTTTCACCTGTACATCGATACTGATGCGCGCAGGCGCTGTGCGAGGGCACGAGCAGGCCTTCCCTGGCGGCCTGTGGGTCGTGCGAGGCGGGCCTCGAACGAACTGAAACAAAAGGTGTCTGGCGATCTCAGACACCTAATGTAAAAATGTCGCGCTGATAGAGCCATGCACAGTGGCATGAAAGTCGCACTGCACTGTACAGGCCGCCCATGCAATACACCGCGCGACACCCGGCCGACGCCCCGCGTCTGCACACCTGAAGGCACACCCATGCTCGTACTACATCCAGACTCCGCCACCCCGCTGGTCAACCAGATCATCGACGGCTTGCGCGAGTTGATCGACAGCCAGGCGCTCAAACCCGGTGCCAAGGTCCCGTCGATCCGCGCCTTTGCCGCCACCTACTCGGTGAGCACCTTCACCGTGGTCGAAGCGTACGACCGTCTGGTTGCGCAAGGGCTGCTGGTCAGCCGCGGCAACACCGGCTTTTTCGTCAATCGCGCGGCCAGCGAGCAACTCGACAGACCGGCCCACGGCGCCGACAACAACCGGCCGTCGTTCAACGCCGAGTGGTACCTGCAGCAGATTTTCGAAACCCGTCAGTTGCCGTTCAAACCCGGCTGCGGCTGGCTGCCCAACGACTGGATGTACGAAGATGGCCTGCGCCGGGGCATGCGTCAGGTCGCCGGTAGCCCGTTGGAGCTGTCCGGCTATGGCGAGCCGATGGGCCTGCCGGAGCTGCGCTCGCTGACCGCGCAGAACCTGCAGCAAGAGCTGTCGATCGTAGTCAACCCGGCGCAGCTGATGCTCACCCACGGCGCCAGCCAGGCGCTGGACCTGGCGGTACGCACGTTGGTGCGCCCCGGTGATGTGGTGCTGGTCGACGACCCAGGCTACCCCAACCTGATGAGCATCCTGCGTTTTCAGGGTGCTACCCTGATCGGCGTGCCGCGCACCCCGGCCGGCTACGACCTCGATCGCCTGGAGCAACTGCTCAGCGAACACCGCCCAAGTGTCTTCTTCACCCAGCCGCACCTGCACAGCCCGACCTGCTCGCGTACGCCGTTGCCGCAACTGCACCGCTTGCTGCAACTGGCCAGCCAGCATGGCTTCCGGCTGGTGGAAAACAACCTGTACGCCGATATGATCGCGGAGCCGCAGCCGTGCCTGGCCAGCCTCGATCACCTACAGCAAGTCGTATACGTCGGCAGCTATTCAAAAAGCATTTCACCGAACGTGCGGGTTGGTTACCTGTTCGCCAACCCGGAACTGATGCAGCAGTTGCTGCGCCTGAAAATGCGCTCTGGGCTGACCACCTCCCAAGTGATGGAGCGGGTGGTCTACGCGGCGATCATCGATGGCCGCTGGCGCAAGCACCTCAAACGCCTGCGCCAGCGCCTGGCCGAAGCACACCAGGAAGTGGGCCGGCATTTGCACCGGCTGGGCTTCGAGCTGTTCACCGAATCGGACGAAGGCATGTACGTGTGGGCGCGCCACCGGGCCATCCCGGACAGCGCGGCCCTGCTGGATGACGCGCTGGAGCAAGGCATCATGCTCGGCCCCGGACAGTTGTTCATGGTCGACGCCCAGGCGACTGGGTGGATGCGCTTCAACGTCGCGTTCAGCACCGACCCGGCGATGTGGGAGCTGTTGGAGAAGATCCTGGTCAAGCAGGTGCGCCGCTCGGCTATCTAGTGCCAGCGACTGCAGGTGACGATACCCGCTGTGACAATCTGCCCACAGCGGGCAGTCACAAATGATAATGACTCGTAGTAATATTGCGCCCTGCCTCCCACATCACGCGCGATAGCCAATGCCAGCTGAACAACCCACGCCCGCGCCGCGAGTGCTGGTGGTCGATGACCACCGCAAGATCCGCGACCCGCTGGCGACCTACCTGCGCCGCCATGGTTTCGAGGTGCGCACCGCCGCCGACGCGGCCGGACTCTGGCAATTGCTCAAGCAGCAGGCGTTCGACGTGGCCGTACTCGATGTCATGCTGCCCGACGGCGATGGCTTCGAGCTGTGCCAGCAACTGCACCGGCGCTGCAACCTGCCGGTGATCCTGCTGACCGCCCGCGACACCACTGCAGACCGCATTCGCGGCCTCGACCTGGGCGCCGATGACTATCTGACCAAGCCGTTCGAGCCGCGTGAGCTGGTCGCGCGCCTGAACAGCGTGCTGCGCCGGCATCAGGCAACCCAGGCGCGACTCCACGCGGCGCCTGCAGCTACGCCCGCAGCACGCCGCTATCGCTTCGCCGGCTGGCACTTCTGCGCCAGCAGCGCCTCGCTCAGCCGCGAAGGTGCCGAGTCAGTTCAGTTGAGCACCGCCGAGGGCAAACTGCTGCAGGTGTTTCTGGCCCACCCGCATCGCAGCCTGACCCGGCAACGGCTGGTCGACCTGACGGCAGCGCACGACAGCGACATCAGCGAACGCGCCATCGACCGCCAGGTCAGTCGCCTGCGGCGCAAGCTCAGCCATGACGGGCAAACCGCCGAGCTGCTGCGCACCCTGTGGGGCAGCGGCTACTTGCTGGCCGCCGATGTCCAGCTTGAATAGCCTGCGCCGGCTGTGGCCGCAGCGCTTGCTGCACCAGTTACTGCTGCTGCTGTGCCTGGCACTGCTGGCCTCGCACTTGATCGGCATCATTCTGCTGCACCGCCACGGCAGCCTGCTTCATCCGCTGTCCCGGGCAGCCAGCCTGGAGCGCCTGGCAACTGCGTTCAACCTGGCGCGCGACCTGCCCGCAGCGCAGGCCAACAGGATGCTGGCCAAGATGGCCAACCCGGAAACCCGCTTCTGGATCGCGGCAACCCCCGAGGTCAGTGCTTTCGCCGCGCGCCCTGAAGAACAGCGGCTTAGCCGCGACCTGCGCCAGCGCCTGCAGCTATCGCCGGAACACTCGCTGATCGTGCAACTGGAGCGGGTCAACGGCACCGACGCCCGCGCTTATCCGTTCAGTCCTGGCGGTTGGGCGCCACTACGCTTGCGCAGCAGCCTGGCGCTGGGCAACGGCCAGTATCTGAATGCCGAGCAGCACCCCAGCGGTGCTTATCAGTGGGGCACTGTACTGGCTTACAGTTTGCCAATGACCACCCTGCCGGTCTTGCTGGTGATGATGTTCGGCTTTGCCCGTGTGCTGCGCCCGATCAAGGCCCTGGCCAAAGCCACCGAGCGGGTCAGCCGTGGTGAGTGGATTGCGCCGCTGCCGTTAACCGGCCCGCACGAAGCACGCGAGCTGACCCATGCATTCAACACGATGCAGGCCAACCTGGCCCGGCATGTCGAAGGCCGCACCCGCTTGTTGGCAGCGATCAGCCATGACCTCAACACGCCGCTGACCGAATTACGTTTGCAGGTTGAACTGCTTGACCCCGGCGCCACCCGCGACGACTTGCTGGAAAGCCTGGGCGAGCTGACGGCGATGGTCGGCGAAACCCTGGAGTTCGTGCGCGGCGATGCAGTGCAGGAGGCGACCTGTCAGTTGCGCCTGAACGACTTGCTTGACGAGCTGGACCGACGTTATCGCCTGCTTGGGCAACCGTTGACCTGGGATGTGCAGCAACAGGCCTGGCTCAGCTGCCGACCTTTGGCGCTCAAACGTGCCCTGACCAACCTGATCGACAACGCCTTGAAGCATGGCGGTGCGACCCACGTGACGCTCAGCCAGGCTGACGGCCAGGTCCGCCTGGAGATCACCGATCAAGGTCCGGGGCTGCCTGAGCAGTGGTTGGAAAAAGTCTTTGAACCCTTTGTCCAGCTCGGCCGCGGTGGTGCCGACGCCCGCAGCGGTGGCGGCCTCGGTCTGGGCTTGGCGATCGCCCGTGCCTGCATTCAGGCCCATGGCGGTGAACTGCTGTTGGAAAACCGCAAACCACGCGGGCTGTGCGCGCTGGTGCGGCTGCCGGTCGGCCAAGGCTGACACGCGCAAACGCAAACGGGGCCGATGTACGGCCCCGTTTGCTACTGCTCTGATCAGAAGTTGTAGGTCGCGCCCATCCACAGCGTGCGGCCATAGTTCACCGTGCCGTAGGTCTCGTCGTCCAGACGCTTGTCGGTAATGTTGTTCAGCGAGGCATTCACAGTCAGCGCATGGGTCAGGTCATACGAGCCGCCGATGTCGGCAGTGGTGTAGCCCGGCGCCGATTCGGCAGTGATGGTGTTGCCTGTTTCTTCGCCGTAGTAGCTGAGCGCGGCCCAGGCTTGGGCGCGGTCATTGACCCGCCATTCGCCGCGCAGGTTGGCTTTCTGTTTCGGCGTCAGGGCAAGCGGCGCACCGGCGTTGGCACCGGTCTTCTGCTCGGAGTCGGTGTAGGTGTAGTTGCCTTTGATCAGCAGGTCGGAGCGGATGTCCCATTGACCGGTCAGCTCGACGCCACGGATCACCGCCTTGTCGACATTGACCCGGTCCATGACGATGTAGCCGTTCCAGCGCCGGTCAGTGGTTACGGTCGAGAGCTTGTCCTGAAAGTCGTTGTAGAACAACGTCACGCCTGCCGACAGATCATTGCGGTTGGACCACAGCGCCGACACTTCGTAGTTGGTGCTGGTCTCGGGCTTGAGGTCAGGGTTGCCGAGCATGACGAACCGGTTGCGGCGCAGGTAGGCGTAGCCTTCAACCACGGCGCGCAGCTCAGGGGTCTTGAAGCCGCGGGCAACACCGCCTTTGAGCGTCCACTGATCGGTCGCGCGCCAGACCCCATACACGCGTGGGCTGAAGTGGTTGCCGTATTCTTCGTGGTTGTCCATGCGCAGGCCGCCGGTCAAGGCGAAGGTGTCGGTGACCGACCATTCGTTTTCGGCAAACAGCGCTTTTTGCTGGACCGAGAACTCGTAATCAACCTTGTCACCCAAGCCCTGGTTCCAGTCGGTGACCTGGTTTTCCTGCCATTGCAGGCCAACCGTGCTGACGTTGTAGGTGGTCGGCACGACCAACTTGGCGTCGAGCACGCGGTTGCGGATTTCAGGCTTGCGCCCGTAGATGTCGGTCTGGTCTGGCGTGGCCTTGCCTTCGCGGCTGGTGGTTTCCTGATAGAGGGCGACGTCAGAGGTGGCCCAGCCCCAGCGACCCTGGTGCGACAGCGACCAGTGATCACGGTTGTTCTCTTGCTCGCGGGTGGCCCAGTTGGCACTGACGCCATCACCGTTTTTCAGGCGCGTAACGCCGGCTTCGAGCAGGATGTCGTGGTCGATCGTGGGCGTGAAGGCCAGGCGCGTGGTCAGGTCGCGGTGATCGGCCTTGCTGTGGCCGTTGGTCTGTTCCAGGTCAGCATCGGCCTGGCGGTCCAGGTAGCGGCCCCACACTTGCAGGCCAAGCAGGTCTTCCTTGAGCGGACCGCTCAAGTAGAAAGTGGTTTGCCCGGCGTCGCCCTCTGCGCTGTGCTGACGCGCCGAATAGTCGTAACCGATCGAGCCGCCCCACTCGGGCGAGACCTTGCGGGTAATGACGTTGATCACCCCCCCGATAGCGTCCGAGCCATACAGCGACGACATCGGCCCGCGCACCACCTCAATCCGCTCGATGGCGGCTGCCGGCGGGACAAAGCTCTGCTCGTAACCGGCGTTGCCGTTGACCCTTGATTCACGGGCGCTCTGGCGTTTGCCATCGACCAGAATCAAGGTGTAGTCGCCCGGCATGCCGCGCATCGAGATGTCGCTTTCGTTGGCGCCGCCGTTGACGGTGACCCCCTCGACATCACGCACTGCGTCACCGAGGTCGCGGTACGACTTGCGACGCAGGTCTTCGCCGTCGATCACGGTGATCGACGCGGGCGCGTCCTCCACCCGCTGCTCGAAGCCCGAGGCAGTCACAACCACATCTTCAAGGGTCAATGGGACGGGTTCTGGAGGGTTTGTCTGCGCGTGCGCGGCACCCGCCAGAAATACGGCCAACGTGGAGGAACGGCTGAAAATACGACGTGGTGCGCGCATGCAAGTGACCTGTGAATTCCGCTGTAAAAGAGAATCCTAATCAGATGCATTGGCGCAAATGGGACAAAGTGTGACAGCCGCTGTCGACGACCGCGACGCCAAAGGCAGCGTCGAGGTACCACAGCTATGCCTGCAGGCACCTCAAGCACGCTGACCAGCCGATTATTCGGCAGCCTGCAATCCCATCTGCCAGAAGTCCGCCTCAAGCCGTGAGGCCTGGGCAAAGATCGCCGCCAGCTCGGTGAAACGTGACTCGGTCATGCTCCGCGCGGCCAGCTCGTCCAGGTGCTTGCGGGCAGACGCCGCCACGTCTTGATAGGCCTCACCGGCATACTCGCCGATCCATTCGCGGTACGGATGCTGGTTCAGATCACCGATTGCGCCGGCTAGGCGCTGGCCGATTTCGGCGTAGCCGATCACGCACGGTGCCAGCGCAACGTGCAGTTCAAGCAGGTCGCCGGCGGCGCCGCAGTCAAGCACATAGCGGGTATAGGCCACGGTCGCCTGATGCTCGGGGGCAGCTTGAATGTCGGCTTGCGACAAGCCCCAGCGGGCGCACAGGCGCAGGTGCAGTTCAGTCTCGTCAAGAATCGCCGCAAGCCCGGCCTGCGCGGCGCGGATGTCACTTGGCAGGCGACTCTTGTAGGCGGCCAGCGCCCAGGCGCGGGCGAACTGGATCAGGAACAGGTAGTCCTGCACCAGATACTCGCGAAACGCCGCCTGACTGAGGGTGCCCGTCTGCATCTGCTGCAGGAAGTCATGCTCGACGTAGCTCGCCCATTGCGGCGCAGCGGCGGCCTTGAGCCGATCAAAAATATCCATGTCAGGCCTCGCCATCGTATACGGCATCGAAGAAGGCCAGTTCCAGCGCAACTGTGCGCAGGTAGAAGTCGCGGCTGAGCTCGGCCTCCTTTGGCCCGACGCGGTCAAGTTCAGCTTGCAGGAACGCGACAAAATCCTCGAAGAACGGGTTGTCATGCAAGGTGATCCACTCAGCGTGGACGAAGTGCTCGGGCAGTGGCTGCGGCGCCTTCTGCGCCCAGTCCAGGTACAACCCCTCGGCCACATTCAGCACCGCCAGCGCTGCCGCATAGGAGCGGCTTGCCGCCGCCTCGGCCATGATCGCCTTGAAGCCTGCGGTGGGCGCACTGTCGGCAGGCTCGTCGCGCTGCGCCGGGCTTACATCGAGGGCCTCGAATGCACGCAGGAAATAGGTGTTTTCGTCACTCGAGATCATCCCGGCAAAACGGCCCAGACGCAGGCGCGCTTCAAAGGTATCGGCTGTGGCGATCGCCGCACCGAGCAGGGTCAGAAAGCTGTCGAGAAAGCGATGGTCCTGAATCAGGTAGCGGACCATAACCGGATCCGCCAGGGAACCATCACATAGCTGTCGCACGAAGCGGTGGCCAACGGCAGCCGACCAGGTCGGTTCGCTCTGCTCGCGCAAATAATGGGTAAAACGTTCGCTCATGCTGCTGTCCTCTGGGAGGTGGCAGCGAGGCCAGGCGGGTGGTGCATGGTGCGGCCTCGCAGTGAGGCCGGCGCAAAGGCAGGTCGGCTGTCCCATCCCTTCGCCGGCATGATCCGGATCAGGTGCTAAGGGTCACCGCGCTGCATCTTGCCAGCGGTTTCTCAGCCCGTCTCCGGGCTCCCCTTGGTAGCGCTCAGGTATACCGCAGACGCAGGCCAGTTGTCACGGCACGTTGGCTGCACGCCCAGCAAAAGGTATGCTAGGCGAACATAGCCAATTGCCACCACTAGAGCCGTGCAGTGATCGCGCGCCAAGGAACCCGCTTTGCCCAGCAACCCCACGCGCCAGACCATCGCCCGCCAGTGGCAGCTGCTCAAACTGCTGCCTGACCGCCACCCGGGCATGAGTTCTAATCAGTTGCAGCAGGCCCTGCACCAGGTCGGCCATGGCACCAGCAAGCGCACGGTCGAGCGTGATCTGAACGAGCTGACCGAGCTGTTTCCGGTGCGCTGCAACAGCAAGGGCACCCCATATGGCTGGTACTGGCAGGCCGAGCTCAGCACCGAGCTGCTGCAGCCGCCGCAGCCCAGCGATCGTTGCATGGCGCAACCGATCACCTTGCGGGCCTGGGTGACGCCGGGGCTGGCGCGGCAGTTGGCGGCGCAGCCGCTGTCGGACGACATGTTGCTGGAGCCGCTTGCCGAAGGCGACGCCAGGTTGGTGGCCACGGTTGCCTATGACCAGGCCCTTTTGAGCTGGCTGCTGGCGCATGCCGGCTCGATCAAGGTGAGTGCCCCGGACAGCGTGCGTGAGGCTCTGCTCGAAAGGCTGCATCAAGCACTGCTGTTGCACGAAAGCGGCTAAGTCAGCGCTGCGAGTACGCTCGCAAGCATCCTGGATCTGCGATTAACGCCGCACAAATCATTGGCGCCAGCGCTAAACGTCACCGGAAACGGCGGCGAGTCAAGTCAACTTGATAGACTGACTTGTCGTCGGGGTTGGGTTTCCAGCGCTGAACAACACGGCGCATCGTTTTAGGGCTGCTCAGCAGCCCTAAAACTCACAGCCACAGCGTTACCACCTGCCCAAACCTCCTTGCCATAGGCTACTGTTCCCCCTTGCGCGTCGTTCAAGCCAAGGAATCCCTATGCCGCATCGCCTGTTACTGCCGCTATTGCTGCTGTGCCCGCTCGCCTCTGCCGCCGATGCACCGCAAAAAGACGCCACCAGCTTCACCCGCCAAAACAATCAACAATGGTTGCAGCGCCTCCCCTTCAACGACCGCGCCGATTTCGACGCCGCTCAGCGCGGCTTGATCGAGCGCTTCGATGGCCGCATCGACAATGCCGACAGCCAACCGGTGTGGGACCTGCAGCGCTACGCCTTCATCAACGGTGAAGCGCCTGCCACCGTCAACCCAAGCCTGTGGCGCCAAGCCCAACTGAACGCCATCGCTGGCCTGTTCCAGGTCACCGAGGGCATCTATCAGGTACGTGGTCTGGACCTCGCCAACATGACCCTGGTCGAAGGCGACAGCGGCCTGATCGTGATCGACCCGCTGCATTCAGTAGAAACCGCCCGCGCTGCCATGGAGCTGTACTTCAAGCATCGCCCGCGCAAGCCTGTGCTGGCGGTGATCTACAGCAACCCGCAGGTGAGCAGCTATGGTGGCGTGCGCGGCGTCGTCGACCCCGCCGAGGTCAAGGCCGGCAGGGTTCAGGTGCTGGCACCGCGCGGTTTCTATGCGCAGGCCATCAGCGAGAACGTGCTGTCGGGCCCGGCGATGCAGCGCCGCGCCGAATACCTGTATGGCAACGCCCTGCCCCGCGGGCCTCGCGGCCAGGTCGATGCAGGCCTGGGCAAAGACATATCCAGCAACGCCACGATCAGCCTGATCGCCCCCACGCGGGAGATAAGCAAAGCGGTCGAGACCGTGCGCATCGATGGCATCGACATCGAATTCCAGCTCACCGCAGGCCAGGACGCGCCGGCACAGATGAACCTATGGCTGCCGCGCTTCAAGGCGCTGGCCATGGGCGAGAACGTCGCCCACAGTCAACTGAGTTTGCTCGACCTGCGTGGCGCGCCGGTGCGCGATGCCAGAAGCTGGTCGCGCTACCTCGACCAGACCTTGGTGCGTTACGGTGAGCGGGCCGAGATCGTCCTCGGCCAGCATCACTGGCCAACCTGGAGCGGCGCGGCAGTGCGCGAGTACCTTGCCGACCAGCGTGACCTGTACGCTTATATCGATGGCCAGACGCTACGCCTGATCAATCAGGGCCTGAGCCCGGACGCAATTGCCGCGCAACTCGCCACGCTGCCCCCGCGCCTGGCCAAGCGCTGGTACAGCCGCGATTATTACGGCTCGCTCAGCCTCAACGTGCGTGCGGTCTATCAACGCTACATGGGAAGCTACGACGGCAACCCCGCTACCCTCGACCCACTGCCACCGAGCGACACCGGCCGGCGCTATGTCGAAGCCATGGGCGGCGCCAACCAGGTGCTGAGCCTGGCGCGCAAGGCATTTGCTTCAGGTGATTACCGCTGGGTCGCCGAGCTGACTCGGCAATTGATCTACGCCCAGCCCGGTAACAGCGCAGCACGTCAGCTGCAGGCCGATGCGTTCGAGCAACTCGGCTACCAGAGCGAGAACGCTACCTGGCGCAATGCCTACCTGAGCGGCGCACAGGAGCTGCGCGACGGTGTTGCCGCAAGCCCAGCCCCCGGCAACGTCGATGACATGGTACGGGCCCTGGCAGCGCCACTGTTCTTCGATCTGCTCAGCGTGCGCCTCGATGCGCAAAAGGCAGCCGAGCAGGACCTGACCATCAACTGGCGCTTCACTGACCTGGGTGAAGATTATGCGCTGACCGTGCGCAACGGCGTGCTGACCCACCGCGACCGCACGCGCCACCGCCGTGCGGATGTCGAGGTGAGCATGAAAAAAGCCACACTCGATCGTATCGCCTTGAAGCAGACCGGCTTCGTCAAAGAGGTCACAGTGGGTGATATCAGCATCAGCGGCGAGCGGATCAAGTTCCTGCGCCTGATGTCCGGGCTGGAAGATCCGCAGGGGCGCTTCGAGCTGGTCGCGCCTTAAGCGCGGCGCTGGGCCGTAGCCTGCTGGCTGCGGCTCAGGCATGCGTAGCCAAGGCCCAATACACCGATCGCCAGTGCACCGAGCAAGGCCAGCAGCAGCTGGCTGTAGCTGGCAATGGTGGCTGGCAGGCCAACGAACTCGCGGTAAGCGAGAATCTGCGCCTCGCCGTCAGCGTGGCGAATGCTCAGGCCGCCCTGTCGGATCTGCGAGTAGTCCGAATCGAAGTACACCCATACCTTGCAGTCTTCGCGCCCGCCGATGGTGGCGATGTCGATCAGGTTGGTGGCCGCCTGTGGGATGATGTCGTTGCCGTCATCGTCGCGCACCTGCACCAGGCCCTTGGCCGGCAAGCGGATCTGAATGTTCTTCAGCGGGGCTTCGCGGGTGTTCTTCAGCTCTATCACCAAGCCGGTACGATGGTCGACCAGGCCTGCCTCGAACGGCTTGGCAAACAACGCCAGATACGGCGCCTGGGCCGCATCCACCAGCTTGTCGACCTGCTGATTGCTCAACTGGCCCTGGCTGATATCGCTCATCTGCCCGTGCAAGCGCTCGTAGCGCAGCATGTCATTGGCCGTGCTGATGCGCTCGCTGAACTGGCTTGGGTAGGTCAGGTAGGAGTAGGTAAGCCGCGCTTCCAGGGCTGGGTCCTGCTTGAATGCCAGATACAGGCCGCCTGCACAGGCACCAGCGACCAGCAGGCCAACGAGGGCTTTACCGACTTTTTCCCAACTCACCTGGGCGTTTCCTTATTTCGCTGTAGGGGCGATGCAAAATCGCCGGCCAAGCGTGCCACTGATCGCGCTCAGGGGCAAATGCGAATTAGACCGATCGCCAGCCATCGCCCACGCAGATAAGCCTGCGCGGGCGATGGTCAGGATCAAGCCAGGCGCTGCACCTGGGCCGGGGTGCGGCGCATCAGCACTTTGCCATTGCGCACTGAAACCAGTGCGTAACCCTGGCTGCGGACCATCTCGTAATCATCCGGCGCCGACAGCACCAGCAGATTCGCTGGCCGTCCGACCTCCAGCCCATAGCGCTCGCCAAGATTGAGGGTGCGCGCGCTGTTGTCGGTGATCAGGTCGAGCGAGCGCTGCAGGTCTTCGTAGCCGAGCATGTGGCAGATGTGCAAACCGGCCTCGAGAATGCGCAGAATGTTGCCATTGCCCAGTGGGTACCACGGGTCGACGATCGAGTCCTGGCCAAAGCACACGTTCATCCCGGCGCGGTCGATTTCGGCGACGCGGGTCAGGCCACGGCGTTTGGGGTAGGTGTCGAACCGGCCCTGCAGGTGGATGCTCTCGGTCGGGCAGGAAACAAAGTTTATGCCCGACATTTTCAGCAAGCGGAACAGCTTCGAGCAGTAGGCGTTGTCATACGAACCCATTGCCGTGGTGTGGCTGGCGGTAACCCGCGCACCCATGCCGCGCACGCGTGCCTCCTCGGCCAGCACTTCGAGGAAGCGCGACTGCGGGTCGTCGGTCTCGTCACAATGCACATCGACCAGGCAGCCGCTGCGTTCGGCCAGGTCCATCAGAAACTTGATCGACGACACGCCCTGATCGCGGGTGTTCTCGAAGTGCGGGATACCGCCCACCACATCCGCGCCCATCGCCACCGCCTCGGTCATCAAGGCGCGACCATTGGCGTACGACTCGATGCCCTCCTGCGGAAACGCGACAATCTGCAGGTCGATCAGGTGGCGCACTTCTTCGCGCACTTCAATCATCGCCTTGAGTGCGGTCAGCTTGGGATCGGTGACGTCGACATGGGTACGCACATGCTGGATGCCGTGATCGACCAGCATGCCGATGGTCTTGCTGGCGCGGGTCTTGGTGTCTTCATGGGTATTGAGCTCTTTGCGCTCGGCCCAGCGCTCGATGCCCTCGAACAAGGTACCGCTCATGTTCCAGTTGGGCTCGCCAGCGGTGAGGGTGGCATCGAGGTGAATATGCGGCTCGATAAAGGGCGGCACCACCAGGTTGTGCTCGGCGTCGATATCACTGGCGTTATTCAGCGCCAGCGGCCCGGTCTGCGCCTGGATCGCGGCGATGCGCTCGCCTTCGAGTTCGATGCGAAACAGCCCGTCCTTGCCACGCAGGCGTGCATTGATGATGTTCATGGTTCTACTCCTTGCCCTGGGCTGCGGTCATGCGCCATATGAGCATAGCGACCGCAGCATTCATACGAAAAAGCGGATCATCGAGTGATTGCCCGCTCAGTTGTTCGATTCTGCCGATGCGTTGATTGATGGTGTTGCGGTGCAGGCCCAAGCGCGCGGCGGCCTGCAAGGCGTTGCCGTTGGCGCCCAGCAGGGCGTCGAGTGTGTGCAACAACGCATGGGGATGCTTGCGCCCGGTTTCGATCAGGCGACCGAGGGTTTGGCTGACGAAGCTGTCGATCAGGCCGCGGTCGCTGATCCCCTGCAACAGGCGCAGCACGCCCAGCTCGCTGAAGTCGCACAGGCCGCTGGCCGGGCGCAGGTGCTGGGCGACGTCGAGCGCCTGACGGGCTTCGTTGAGTGCCTGGCGATAGTGCGCGCAGTCCTCGGCCAGGCAGGACATGCCCAGATACACCCCGGCGTCACCGGCAATAACCCGCAACTGCTGATGCAACTGCGCCAACCCACCGCGCAGGTTCGGCACGTCAGGCAGCAATAGCACGAACAGATCGCCCGGCAACTGTGCCGTGACAGCGCCCGGCTGGGTGCGACACCATGCTTGCAGGCAGTCTTCCAGCGCTTGCTGGCTGGCCTGCCAAAGGCGCTCGGCTTGCTCCGGAGCATGCTGTTCGAATACCTCATCGCCTGCCAGCCGCAGCGCCACCAGCCGCCGCGGCTCGTCCAGCGCCAGCTGCAAGTGCGCGGCGCGTTGCCGGGCGATGGCCAGGCTTGGATAATCGCCGGTCAGCAATTGCCCGATGATGTCATCCCGCGAGCGGCGCGCTTGTGCCATCTGCACCAGCGCCGTACCGATCAAATGGGTCACCACCACCATCTTCAGCGCGTAGGGCTGCTCGATCAGGCTCAGGCCCAGTTGCTCGGCGCGTTCGATCACCTTCGGTGGAATCTGCTGAATGAAGCTGCCACCAGTGAGGATCACCAGACCGGCGATGCCCACCGCGTCGCCATCCTCGACCAGGGTCAGCAGATTGGCCTCGCCGCGCGGGTGATTGATGCCCGTAACGAACACCAGTTCACCGCCCATCACCCATTCGGCAATACCCTCGTTCTCGGCCACGTAGGGCCAGCGCACCCGCCGCTGCAGGTTGCGTTGGCCAGCGCGCACGGTCATCTGTGCAAGCCCGGGCAGGCGCAGAATTTCTTCCAATGCCAGGCTCACGGCTCGACCTGCGCCAGCGCCCGCCGCCGACCGCTCAGCTCAAGCAGGACGATATAGCACAGCGCCGAAGCGCCAATTCCCACCAGCGGCGCGACCCACGGCGAGCTGTAGGCCAACAGCGCACCGACGGCGTAGGCAGTCAGCCCCTTGAGGTTGTAGCGTGGCAACTGAACCGAGGCCAGCGCCGGGTACTTGCCGCGGTGGCGGTACCAGAAATCAGCCATGATCACCCCGCCGACCGGCGGAATGATCGAACCCAGCAGCACCAGAAACGGGATCAGCAGCTCGTACATGCCGCCAATCGCCAGGACGATGCCCAGCCCCGCCGCGACCAGAGTTGCCGTGCGCCGGCGTTCGCTGCGCAGCAGGTGGCAGGCCGCTGCCGAGACGTTGTAGATGGTCGGCCCCTGGATGGTCCACAGGTTCAGGCAGAGCATGATCACTGCAGCGAACGACAAGCCCTGCAGGATCATCACCTCGACGATATCGGCCTGCTGATAGACCATCGCGCACCATGCTCCCGCCACCACCATCAAGCCATTGCCGAGCAGAAAACTGACCACACTGGCGATCACTGCGACCCGCCCGCTGCGCGACAGGCGCGTCCAGTTGGTGGCTTGAGTCGCACCGCTGGCGAAGGTGCCAAAGACCATGGTCACCGCCGCTGAAAACGTCATCGCCTGGTGCGGCACCACCGCAGCCAGGCCAGCAAAACCACCGGCGTCGCCGGTAGCGATGTACATCGACACCAGCAACAGCACGAACATCAACGGCACCGACACCCGCGACAGCAGGTCCAGGCCTTTGAAGCCAATGATCGCGGTAATGCTGAAACCAAGACCGAACAGCACCATCAGCGGCACAGTGAAGCCCTCAGCCAGGCCCAGGATCTTCACCAGCACGATCGCCACCGTCGCGGTGCCCCAGGCGTACCAGCCCAGCTCGGCGAAACCCAGCAGGAAGTCCGATAGCCGGCTGCCCGCCTCGCCAAAGCAAAAGCGCCCCATCAATACCGTGTTGAGCCCGCTGCGCGAGGCGATGAACGCCAGGCTCGCGGCGTACAACGCCAGCAGTGAGTTGCCGATGGTGGCGATCCACAGCATGTCGACGAAATTGAACGCCATGCCCAGCTTGCCGCCGGCGAACATGGTGCCGGTGAAGAAGGTGAAACTGAACAAAACCATGGCGATCGGCAGCAGGCCCTTGCGGGCTGACTGCGGGGCTTCGGATAACGGGAATTCGCTGGGCGCGCTCATCGATGCTGCTCCGAGTAGTGGATGGAGCAGCTAGAGCAATATGCGGGCCGCTTCGAAGGGGCCGCTGATCTCGCAAAAAGCGTGCGTCTGCCACAATGATCACTGTGCAGTCAGCACACTTTCTTCAACATGACGGCCTCAGGCGTGTGCTTTATGACTCATCCCAAGGCAACCCTGCACCATTCAGGCGCATTGCTATGGGAAGTTGGGAAACGAGCGTTGTGCTGTCCAGCCACTACGAGATGATCTGGAATCAGCAGACCACCAGTGTCAGCAAGCTGGTTTCCGGGGCCTGAGTATTAGCCACGCTGGCACCGCCCTGGGTAAATATTGTTTATCTACGATCGTCGATTGTCAGGCGATAGCGGCAACGGCAAGATGCCCGCCGAATTGCTCAAACAAGGAACGTCCCCGTGCAAACCTCAGCATCATCCCTGCCCTCAGCGGTAGCCCCTGCGCCGTCACGCTATAACGTCTTCAAGCGGCTTGGCATGCTGGCCCTGGCGCTCATCATCTACCTCGCCGCAAGCCTGCTGGTTGTCCTGCCCGACCCGTCCGCGCCCCTCACCAGCCAGAAGCTGATCAACTCGGTAGGCTATGCCGCGATCGGCCTGTTGGTGCTGCTGTGTTTGCAGTACCGCAAGCAAGGCCTCAGGCAGGTGATCCTCGGCCAGCACTGGCGGCGCCCGTTGCTGTTCGGTCTGATCGCCATGGTCGGGACCTACACGCTGTGCGCGCTGCTGATGCACCTTTTGCAGATACCCCGCGAAAGCTTCATGGTGCACTTCTACGACGGCCTTGGCCCGGCGCAGATCGCCATGCTCTGCCTGACCTTGGTGCTGTTCCCGCCGGTCACCGAAGAGCTGCTGTTCAGGCACTACATGATGCGCGTGTTTCCGCTGGACAGTGGCCGCTTCTGGCAGTGCACCGCGATCGTGGTCAGCACGTTGGTGTTTGCTGCGCTGCACAACCAGTACGACAACCTGATCACCTTGGTAACGCTGGTTGCCGTCGGTTTGATCCTCGCCATTGCACGTATAGCCAGCGGCGGTTTGCTGGTGCCGGTGTTACTGCATGCCGCGGCGGAGGTGGTGGCGATCTCGATCAATTATCTGCAGATGGATTGACCGCCGGCTGATCGCGCCAGGGAGTCTGAACGTTGAACAGATTCGCCGCCTTGGCAGGAAACGGCTCTATGTAAATGGCGGCCAGTCCCACATGCTTGATGGCCTGGCCGCCGAGGCGCGCTTTCACTCGGCACCAGGCGGAATGCCATCCTTGTTCTTGTCCTTGAGCCGAGCCTTTTCCTCTTCGGTGGAATGAGCCGGCACCTGGCTGTCTTTCTGGTCGTCTTTTGGATCGGTCATCGCAGTTTCCTCAGTGTGTGGTCATTGGGCAGTCCACGTGCCGAGCAGTTCAGATTGAGCAGCCCAGCCAACTCAATCCATGGACAACGCCACGCCCTTCAGTGCTAACCTGCCGCTTCAAGTCGCCATCACCGGATCAGCCATGAGCTTAAACTGGCACTCAGGACCAATCACCCGCGCCACCCCATTGGACGCTCAGTACCGTAACACCCAGAAGGTCCGCCAATTCCTGATTGCCGAATGCGGCGAAGCCTTCAAATTCGACCGTACGTTCATGGCCTGGATCAAGAGCGGCGCGCCAGCAACCATGGGCGATGTCGCCGACGAGTGGTTGCGTACCCATGCCTGAAGCCAGCCGGCCATAAGGCTGACTGAGCACAACTGCAACATCTCGCCTTCTTCTATCGTGGCGACCATCGAAGCGCAGGGAAGCAAGACATGATGTTATGGAACGCACTACCGCTGACCATGCTGACATTAATCAGCATTCCTACACATGCAGCCGAGAACAACAACCCGTTCCAGGCTGCACTGATGATCACTTCCCTGGCACCCTGCATCATCGTTTCAGGCGCGCTCGCGGGCACTACAGCGATCCCAGATCTGTTCAAAACCGCGAAAAGCGATGCCCTCACCTTCATCGGTTCTGACGGCATCATCCGCGGCGCGCAATTTGAACAAGCATCACGCTATTATCGCTCGACACACAGCGAGCCGATGATGTCCGACATGCAGCTTGCCCAGGTGATCGCCACCTCACTGTGAGATCGAGCACGGCGCTCATTGCGCCTGCTGTAACGTTACCGTGCTGCCGCCAAGCCCACCGCCGAGTGGGCTTTTTTACGTCTGAATGAAGCTCCGATCACGCCTTCGGCGAGCAAGAAGCATCAACGTGCTCAGTAAAGTATTTGTCAGTTTTGTGTAAACAAAATTGGGCAATTACTTTTAAATGGTTCTCATTTGCGATACCGTCCGACCCCGATTGCATTCTGCCTCTTGAATCCAACCGATCGACAAGGACTGTTCCACGATGCCACGACCACCGTTCTGCCGTGCCCTGCTCACCCTGGCGCTGATCGCCGCAAGCCCTGTTCAGGCCGAAGAAACCCTCGAGCTAGAGCCGCTGCCTGCCACTGAACTGCAAGCTTCGTTCGTCACCGCTAGCGGCGGCGGCACTAATGTGCGCGATGCCCCGGCCAGCGTCAGTGTCATCACCCGCGAAGAGATCGAGCGCCAGCCGGTGTACGACCTCAACACCCTGCTGCGGCGTATCCCCGGTGTGACCGGCGGCTTTGGCCCGGTGGGCGAGCAGTCGAAGATCAAGCTGCGCGGCCTGGACGACAAGTACACGCTGATTCTGGTGGACGGCAAACGCATCGGCAGCTCCGCCGACACCAACTACCGCCGCGACCTGGGCCGCCAGGACATCAACTGGATCTCGCCGAACATGATCGAGCGGATCGAGATCGTGCGCGGGCCTATGTCGTCGCTGTACGGCTCGGACGCCATGGGCGGCGTCATCAACATCATCACCCGCAAGGTTTCCCGTGAGTGGAGCGGCTCGCTCAACGCCAACACAACCATCCCGGAAGACTCCGACCGCGGCCAGACCAACCAGACCAGCGTCAACCTGTCCGGCCCGATCACCGAATCGCTGGGCCTGCGCCTGGGCGCCAACCTCACCCGGCGGGCGGCCGACGAAGTCGAACCGCGGGTCGATACCCTCGGCGACTTCGTCTACAACGACGGCGCTGGCGGGGCCAAGGACCACAGCGTCAACGCCTTGCTCAACTGGCAAGTCAACGACGACCACCAGCTGTCATTCGAAGCCACACAAGGCGTGGAGCGCTCCTGGTCGTCGAAAAAGACCTTCGGCGACTGGGACGAAACCATTGGTGAAGGCTTTGGTGCTGCGCGCCTGACCCGAGACAGCTTCATCATCTCGCACACCGCGGACTGGGGCTTTGGCACCTCGCGTATCGACGCCTACCTGAACAAATTCAAGAACGACATCAGCTGGGGCAAGGCCAGTTCCGAGGAAAAGATCGTCGAAGGCAGCCTCAACATCCCGTTCGATCTGCTGATCAACCAGCGCCTCACCGTTGGCGGGCAATGGAAGCGCGAGCAACTGACCAACACCGACACGCTGGGTACCGTCCCCGTCGATTATCAGGGCAAGCCAGTCAGCGGTGCGGACCTTGAGGGCGACTACTCGGCGCTGTTCATCGAAGACGAACTGTTCCTGCTCGACAACCTCTCGCTGACCTTGGGCAACCGCTTCGACCACAGTGACGAATATGGCAACCACAACAGCCCGCGCGCCTACCTTGTCTACCACCCGCACCCGGACTGGACAGTTCGCGGCGGCGTGTCGCGAGGTTTCCGTGCGCCAAGCCTGAAAGAAGGCAGCGCCGGTGCAGCAACCAACTCCGGCGGTCGCGGCTGCACGTCGCTGCGGCCGCTGGGGTACGTCACCGGCGAATGCTGGATGGCCGGCAATCCAAACCTGCGCCCGGAAATCAGCACCAACAAAGAAATCGGCGTGTCCTTTGACCACGACGGCTGGGAAGCAGGACTCACCTACTTCCACACCGACTTCAAGGACAAGATCGAATACGCCCCGCTGGGCAACTTCCAGGGCCGTTGGTGGACCATGCTGGAAAACGCCGACAAGGCCCGCACCCGCGGCTGGGAAGGCAGTAGCAAAGTCCCCCTGTGGGAAAATGCCAGCTGGCGCACCAACGCCACCTACATGCTCGAAAGCCGCAACCTGTCGACCGGCCGCGACCTGATCAGCGCGCCGAAACTGTCGCTGTTCAGCGCCATCGACTGGCAGATCAGCGACCGCATCGGCACCGAGCTGTCGGCGCAGCATGTGGGCAAGCAGCGCGGTTTGGGCACTGACTTCGTCAAGTCGTACACCACCTACGACTTGAGCGCCAACTGGGCGGCGACCAACTGGCTGTCACTCAATGCCGGCGTGCAGAACCTGCTCGATGAAGACCCACGGGATGAGTCGACCAGCTTTTACGTGCCGGGTCGGGCGTACTTTGTCGGGATGACGACTTACTTCTGAAGATTGTCTGTACATCAGGCAAATCATTGTAGGAGCGGCCTTGTGTCGCGAAAGGCTCGCGTAGCGAGCCCGGCGATATTGGTCGCGAAGCTGACCACTGGGGCTGCTGCGCAGCCCTTTCCGACCGGTCCGGCGCCCCGGCAAGGCCGCTCGGAAACCGCGTGATATCAAAGCCGGTCGCAGCATTTGCGGCGACGGCATGAGGCTAGATGCGCTGAGATTGGCCTGCGAGAGCTTAAAAGCGCTTGGAGTATGTTTGGCAAATGGACTACAGGGAAGCGGAAAAGTCTGCCTTTGGACATGATTTGACGCAGTCTGAAACAGGTTTTATTGTCCGGTAATACGTTGTTTCCAAAAGCCTCTGAGGCACTGATGCTCCCTGACTCAGCATTCTATACAGCACGCGGAAGACGCATAGCGCGACTGCGTGGCAAAGTTGGGCTGTGCATGGTCGCAGCACTCTCCTTCCTCGCCGGCATGACTGACGCAGTCGGCTTCACCGCAACAGGTGATTTCGTATCCTTCATGAGCGGCAATACCACCCGCCTTGCCGTTTCAATTGGTGAGCGGGACTACAGCTCCATCCTCACCATCAGCACTCTGATCGGCGCGTTCATCGCTGGCAATGCCATCGGCGTGATCGTCACGCGCCTGGTCGGCCGCCGCTCCTGGCCGTTGCTGCTTTGCGTAGGCACCCTGCTCTGCCTGGCAGGCTTGACCCCTATACCGCTGTTGTCACTGGTGTGCACTGTCATAGCCATGGGCATGATCAATGCAGTGGTCGAGGAAGTGAATGGTTTGCCGATCGGGCTGACTTACGTCACCGGTGCCCTGTCACGCTTCGGCCGCGGGCTTGGCCGGTGGTTGATGGGTGAGCGCAAGCCGGGCTGGCGGGTGCAGCTTGTGCCTTGGATGGGAATGCTGCTGGGAGCAGTTGCCGGCGCGCTGCTGCAAGAGTATCTCGGGATCACAGCCTTTGTGATCAACGGGCTTCTGGTGTTTGCACTCGCCGCGTCCTCGCTAGCCATCCCACGTCGCTGGCAGCGGAACTACATGCCCAGATAGCTCTAGACTTTCAGACAGACGATGTTTAACCAGCGCCCGCTATGCCCTATGCCGGGCCATATGGATGAGCGCAAGTCTACGGCCATCCAGGGATGCTCGTTCTTCGACGGCGAAGGGTAAGAAGCCGAGCTTGGGATAGAGCAGCAAGCCTGCCGTATTCTCGTTGAAGCATGAGATCTGTACTTGCGTGGCTTCGTAGCGCTCGAACGCAAGGGCAGTCATCGTCTCCACGAGGAAGCTTGCCACGCCTTTACCGCGCGCCTCTGGGGCAACGACAACATTGCCTATGCAACAGACCCCACCCTTTTCGGCACGATAAAAATTGGCAAAGCCAACGACGCGGTCCTGCATTTCAACAACTGTTGAGTCGAACCGTTGAGCTATCGCAGCAGACAGCTGATCCTCTGTCAGAGGATAGCGAGCCTTCGGAAACATGTAGAACAGCTCGCTGTGGTTTTGCGCAAAACCACAGATGGCTTTGATGTCATGGGCCATTACCGGCCTGTGTTGCAGCAGCATTTCGCCTCCTTGAGAAACACGTATTGACCTTCCCTGCTCATCGCAGCCATCACAATTTAGAATTGCTAGGGACACCTGACCCGTTTAATACCACGATCTCAGAGCCGGGAAGCTGCCTCATGTCCCCGAAAGCAAAGACTTGAGCGCTTGCAAGGCTGATCAACAGCGAAGCGCAAAACTGGATGAAAGATATGCAGTGTCGTTTTTGAATTTGCTCATCAACTTTTGTCATGAAGCTCAGCCGGCCAAGCGCTCATGAACCACATGATTCCTGGAATCATCAGGTAGACCCAATACGTGCTTGGGTAAATGCAGATACCGACAGCCCAGACGGCAAGCAACGTTCCGCCCGCTCGCCGACGTCGCCGCGGCGTGAACCACTCCTGAAACGCTTTATGCCTCTCCCGCCAGCCCATTACCACTCTCCTTGTTTGGTAAGCGGAGGATATCATCCCTCAAGCGATGAGTGCCTCCCCCGCACAGGCGGCGCCTGCATGCCCGCAAGAAGGTGATGACTGAATCGCCCCGGGTTTCGCAGACACTTCTTTGCCTTAAACTGAGGCCAATTAGGAGGTGCCATGAGCAACCCACGATATCCCGAAGAATTCAAAATCCAAGCGGTCAATCAAGTGACCGAAAAGAAGCTGCCTGTCGCTGATGTGGCGGCTCGTCTCGGCGTGTAGACGCATAGCCTCTATGCCTGGATAAAGCGCTACAGCAAACCTCAAGAAGAACGGCAGCAGGACGATGATCAGCACGCTGAACTGCGTCGTCTGCGAGCAGAACTCAAGCGCGTCACTGAAGAGCGAGACATATTAAAAAAGGCCGCCGCGTACTTTGCCAAGGAGTGCGGCTAAGTACGCCTTTATCAGGCAGCACGCGGGCGACTATTCGATTCGACGGCTTTGCCTGACGCTGAAGGTCCATCCCAGCGGTTACTACGCCTGGCTGTCTGAACCGCAATCTGTGCGCGCCAAAGACGATCAGCGACTACTGGGCTTAATCAAGCATTGGTGGTTGGAGAGCGGCGGCGTTTATGGGTATCGCAAAATCCATGACGATCTGCGCGAGGCAGGTGAAGACTGTGGTCGCCATCGTGTGGCAAGGCTGATGCGTCTTGAAGGGTCTGCGCTCTCAGACAGGGTATCGACGCCGCCCTGGCAAACCAACAATCAGCTGTCGCCGGTAGAGTTTGAAGCTTGCAAGGTGTCTAGAGAGTCCGGGGGGATTCAGTTTTAAGTATAAGCAGCCATGCTGCCACCGTCCGCGGTTGAAGGTTGCAAGAGCGCGGCCGTATGCAGCTAGGATCTCATGATGCCGGTCAGTACCCACAGACTTGGCCAAACCCCGAACCCTCGCGACAAGGCCTTGAAACTTGGCGCTCATGCAGCGTCGATATTCGGGTTTGACCAAGATTACGGTATGTCGGTCGGGTCACACCTCACCGCTGCGGCTGTGGAGCTAGCCAGCATGGAGTCAGCCCTCCTCCAGCAGTATCGCTGACCATCGGTGTTTGAAATGCAAAAAGCCCAGCGCGGGACTGGGCTCTGTCGACTTAATCCAAAGGATCAGATGATCACTTGAGCCCCAATACGGAGATTATTCCCAGGGATGCTTTTGATATATGTAACGTTTAACAGTGGGTGAACCTGACAAATCCGGCGGCCCTTGCCTATTCACACTCCGAAAGGGCGGATTCTGTACGTAACGGGCGCGATCCTCTGAACGATTTTTATCGGCTTGATCTTGTTGATCACCTTGATAGTTATCTTTATCAGCCGGCATGCTTACCAGCCTATCACTATCGATCCCATATCTATCTCTGGACATACGCACCTCTCAACGCTCAGAAACTCTGAGCTGCATCGAGTATGCGCCTATAAAAATATGGAATTTTTCTATTAGACCGCCGGGCCGACTGAAAGCGGAAGGTATGGTCTGTCGCACATCCAACGGGGATCGCCTGCTTCAGCCGGCGCCAGAACACCCCGCTTGGCCTGCTTGAAGGTCGGAGCACCGTACCAAATCTCGTCCTCGACGCTCACGCCCCACCCGCAGCCAGGCGTGCCGCGCGGCGCATCTCTGCCTTGCCGAGGAAGGTCTTGCCGAATCGACGCCCACACACCGCATCACGGAAGCGCGCCTCTGGCTGAAACCCCCAGCAACAGATGCTCGCCTGCTTCGGCGTCAGCTTCACCGGCGGATCATAGGTGCGGACTTCAAACCCGAATTCTGCTTTGACAGAGGCAACGACTTGGGATGGCGTGTCAAAGCAAGCGAGCGCCGGTACCACAAAGGCTTTCACGTCGCCTCTGAGTGCGGCCGTAGGTGGACATCCGTCAAAGTACTGTCAAAGTCAGGCCGACTTGAGCAGACAGGTTCCGCAGGCCGTCGAAATGTTGATCTTGGCCACCTCAGACGGCCGGCTTGCAGCGTCAATCAGCTGCTGTACGTCATGACTGGTGCCGTAGCGACGCACCACGCCGACAAACTCCTCGACGTCATGCCCACGCATCTCAAGTTTGGACAGGCCGTCTTGGGTGAATGCCAGGGCGCCGTACTTATCGAGCTTGTGCGCTATGTGGTAGAGCTCGTGCTCGACGAGGGCGCAGAACTCAGCCTCGGTGTATTGGGCGCAATAGTCAGCGGCAAGGGTGATCAGGAACTCTGGCTCTTCGCCGAACCAGTCACGCATCTGTTGCTCTTGCCGGGCCTTCTGCCAGCCACCGGCGCGGATCATCAGCTGCTCGGCCTGGCCCAGCACCGTCCTGCCCTTCTTCGCGAATGCAGAGGACGCCCACAGCACGCCGACATTGGCGTCGATGAGGTGACCATGCTCTTCGTAGTGGATGCTGCCGGTGGTGGCGAGTATCTCGGCCTGGATCCACTCCCAAACTTCGGGGGCTGGGGTCAGGCTGATGCCGAAGTCGGACAGATCGGACAGCTCAAGCAGTGACGATGGTGGATATGGCCTATCCATAGATCACCTTGGGCTTGAAATAATGGCGCGGCAAGAATTGCTTCGATGCAGGGGATAGGGATTCGCACGGGGTCTGACGTTCGACGCAGGCTAGGCATGATCATTAATTCATCCGGCCTAACATTCAGCGCGCTCATCCAGATAGCGGCATTACTGACCAACACTGTTAGTTTTGGGCATCACACACAGTGACCCTCACTCCCGTGGCCACAATTTCGTACTCAGTCTCAGAAATCTTTTTCACGTCACCACCGTGTTGCATTTCGAAATGCTTCACACCTTCATGTCGAACCATGCCTCGTGATGAGCGCTCAACTGTCTCATCCTGATAGATGTTAATCACGTACTTCACATTGTCCGTGCCTACACCCGTGAACTTTCCAACGTATTTATCTGACATGTCCTAACTCCTTGCGTGAACCCTCAAGGTAGCTGGTGCTGACATATCGATCCACACCACTGAGCAGATCAGCTCAACATTAGGTTGGTATGCGCCAAATCGTGCTTGTTTGGAAGAGACACGCCCCAGCCCGGAAGGCTCGTTCAATCGCCTCCCAGTCGGGTTGCTCTGTTGTCATGGTTACCTCAGTCGGCTGCGTTGATCATCTTTGCGGTCTGCTCAAGCGCGTAGGCCGCCATCTCAGCTTTGAGTAGTGCCGGGCCCAGCTCCACAGCGCTGAAGAGCCCGGAAGTCTCTGCCTGAGCACGCAGAGCAGTTACTGCGCTCATTCCCATGGCGTCCTGAGACCCATCCCGACACGGTTCCCTGCTTCACCCCTAACGAATTAGCGGTCTTGACCTGTCCACCGAAATGGTCGACCAGTTGATCGTAAATGCTCACTGCAAACGCTCTTTATAGGACGTCCTATAACTCTATACATAGGAAAATCTGCTTGACTGCAAGGCAGGCTGATGCAGCCATAGCTAGCGGTTCGCTTGGCTATATTTTCAACGAGTGGGTTTCCGGTAAATTCAATATGCCTACAGATCTCTTCCCAGCTAAAACAAAAGAACCCTTATACAGCCCGGCCCAGCGCCGGGAATGCTGTTTCTGCTGAGCCCCTTCTCTGCTATCGTGTCGCCCTCAGATCGCAATGGAAGCATCAAGGAATGGAGTCATGGAAGACCCTAGCGATTGTCTTTATGGCATCGATCAGCGCTGGCGCTGTAGCGTTTGAAGTCAAGAACCCCGTAGAGAGAACCCTGACAGTCACCACCATGGTCCCAACGATAATCCTCGGTGGAACCACAGCATTCACAGTCTACGGCCCCTCGATGATGATAAAGGCGAAGGACGACGCCCTCGCATTCATTGGCTCAGAAGGCGATATTCGCGGCGCTCAGTTTGAGCAGGCCGTACGCTTTTACCGCACGACATACACGCCTCCTCTGATGACCGACCAGCAGCTCGCCCAGAGCATAGTCACTTCCTACTGATCGCGACCGCTCACGACATTTCCACAGTCGCGCGCCTATGGTCACCACAGCTTCTCGCGAACATTCCTCTAAATCCGCTCTACTCATCGCGGGCCTTTCTTTGCCTGCGTGATGGCGGATAGCCAGAATGTGTAGTGGTCAGCTCATCCCGGACACGGTTTTGAGTTTTTCTTCAGCTTTTGCCGGAGCCAGTCCATCGTTGAATTGATGGGGTCGGATCCAGTTGTAATGGTTCATCAGGTATGGCTAATGTCACTGCCAGCGCTTTGACCACGAGGTCTGCGTCCGGCTTTTCTGATAAGGCCCAGCCCACCACTCTGCGTGCAGAGAGATCCAGAACAACCGCCAGATAGTGCCATTTGCCCTGCGCCCAAATGTAAGTGATGTCGCCACACCAGACCTGATTTGGCGCCTCGACATCAAACGCTCGGTTCAAGGTGTTCGGAATATCTGGCCGCTCCACTGTGGCCTTTTTGTACGCCTGTGATCTTGGCTGCATGCTGACCAGCGCCAGCTCACGCATCAGGCTGCGTACCTTGAATCGCCCGATTTGCTCACCCTCTTCTTGCATCATTGCCTTGATGCTGCGGCTGCCGGGCGCACTTCGCCCTCGCGTGAACAACTCATTCACTCGACTGCGCAAGCGCAGTCGCTCAACGTCCGGAGTTCGTCTTTTGTGACGGTGTGCGTAATAACTTGAGCGAATGACATCGAACACTTCGCACAAACAATCAACGGGCTCATGGGCGCTGAGCTGACGGATCAGCGCGTACGCTCGAGATCTTCCGACATCAAGAGCGCGGTAGCCTTTTTTAGTATCGACTTCTCGCGTTCAAGACGCGTGATGCGAGCTTCCACCTCTTGGATTTTTTGCTGCTCTGGCGTCAACGCTTTGCTGGCCGGCGTGATGCCGCCGAGCTCTTGCTGAAGCTGATTGACCCACCGGCGCAGGGCCGACTCGACCAAGCCGAGTGAACGGGCTGCTTCAGCATGGCTGTAGCCTTGATCGAGCACCAGGCAGGCTGCTTCGCGCTTGAACTCAGGAGTAAAGGTACGGCGTTGCTTGGTCATCAGACACCTCTCTGTGGCGAGCATTCTCGCCTAAATGGGTGTCCGGGGTTGGTAGACCACTAGACTTACTCCTCGCTGAAGGCTGAGACGCTGGCCAAGAGCTAGATAGCATTTACATCAGGGTCGTTACATCTCCTACCTCAACCCGCGCACATCTGATCACCCCGCCAAAGCCGAATATTGAACTGACGTTAACTTCAATCAATTGCTCGGCCTTTCGCGAAAATCCTATTGAATCAATGACGTTCTGATGGTTGAAGTCTTCAACAGAAAAGGTGTGCAAATCGTAGAACAACAGCTCGATCAGGAGGCTTTGGAAACAAACTACTTCGTAGTCTGCTGTCCCTTGGCCAATTTCTTTGTAACGACGAACGTTGACGCACAAACGAGCGGACGAGGAAGCCGCATACCCAACTCCGCTTCGGGACACAGACACTGAAATGACTTCTGCATCGTGAAATCTTGGCCAGAAGCCTATCGCCTTGACTACTTTCTCTGTGTTTTGCACACAGCTTGGCCCATCCATGAGAAACGCTCCAAAACAACACCCTGCATTCTACTCATCGCTGAGCACATGCCTCAAAGCTTTCAAGTGACGATCGACACCGACCTCGAAGCATTCAAACAGCCTACCCCCTACAACTCAAGCCCGCCGACATGCGCGGACATGGAGAGCTATTGCCATGCAAATCGTCACCGTGACCACCACGGTCATCACCCGCTTTGACGTCCCTGAGGGTGTGGGCATCGACCTGAACCGCCACCAGGCGCTGCCCTTTCTCAGTGAAAACGACGAAGACACCGATGCAGTCTGCGTTCTGCAGAACACCGCGCTGAACAGGGTTTACCTGGGCGCCGCCGATGCTCGCTCCCAGTCAGTCGAGGATTCCATCACCGAAGGCTAGGCCTGACCACCAACCTGCCGCCACCGGCGGCGTGGAGACCATAATGAAAAATGAGCTCATCAAGATCAGCGAGTTCCAGCGTAGGAAGTGGGATGCGAACGGCACCCCGCTGTGCTCTCAAGCGATTCGCAATCACCTTCGTAACCGCAAGATCCCAGGCGAGCGGATAGGAAACATCTGGTACGTCGATTGGGCTGCATACCAACGAGTCACCGGATACCACCTAGTTGATATGGTGCTGAAAGGAGCGGCATGATGGTCCCCTGACCAAGGAACAAGGCCAACAAAGGCCTGCCCATGAATCTATATTTCGACGCCCGGAGGGGCACATATCGCTATCGTCGCCCCACCGACGGAAAGTGGTTTCAGTTCGGCAATGATCGAGCTCGGGCTATCGATGCGGCCGCCCAGCTCAATATCACTTTCCTGCGTGGCGGTGATTTGGTGGCCGAGGTGCTCGGCGAAACCACTGTCACCCTGGGCGAGTTCCTTTCAACTTACGAGCGCGACGTGCTGCCGCCACGTGAACTCGCAGAGGCTACGCTCGATCTGTACGCGGTTCGTTTCAAGCAGATTCGGGCTGAACTTGCCGAACGCCCGATCGACCAGATCACGATCAGAATGGTTGCCGAGTTCCTAGAAACCCCTCACGCCACGTGTAAGGAACCAAGCACGCGCGATACTGATCGATGTGCTCAACCACGCAGCAGCAAAGGGCCTGTGTCCGGACAATCCTGCCTCCAACACAATCCCGAAGCTGGAAAAGAAGCAGCGCAAGCGGCACACAGTGGAAGGCTTGAAAGCCATACGGGAAAAATCGCCGCACTGGCTCAAGAACGCAGTCGATTTAGCGCTCATCACTGCGCAGCGCCGCAGCGACATTCTCGATATGAAGTTCGAGGATGTGCGCGAAGGTCACCTGTATGTTGTGCAGAGCAAAACGGAGAAGACGTCCGACGCCGGATGGCTAAAACTGAGAGTTACCGAACACCTCGGCGAGGTGATCACCAGATGCAGAGATGATGTTTTGTCTCCATACCTGGTGCATCGCAGGCCAGAACGGAAGAAAAAGCGAGAGGGGAAAGATCACTGGACGAAGATCGACGAGAGGTTTCTCACGCGAGCTTTCAAAGATGCGAGGGATGCCGCTGGATGTTATCGCGACCTCAAGGAGGAAGAGATGCCAGGTTTTCATGAAGTGCGCGCCCTCTCCCTTCACTTGTACAAGCGAGCCGGGAAGGACGGTCAGAAGACTGCCGGGCATGCGACCGAAGGCATGACCAGGAACTACCAGAAGGGGCACGAGGATGTGGTGTGGTCCGAAGTCGACGCCGACTTGGATATCGTTGAAATAGCCGGATAGTTTTGCGCGCATTTTGCGCAAGTTTTGCGCGCGGCCGCCCATAAAAAAATCCAGCCACCGCTAAGTGTCTGGATTTCTAGGGATTTTTGGTCGGGACGGAGTGATTCGAACACTCGACCCCTTGCACCCCATGCAAGTGCGCTACCGGGCTGCGCTACGCCCCGAACTGCTCTCGATACTGCTGAGAACGGTACAAAATCTACCCTAACCTTTTGATTAATGAAAGCTTTTTTTCGAAAAACTTTCCACTCGTCGGATCAGGTTATTTCTTCAACACCACCAGCACATCTTCCAACTCGACAATCATCTGCCGAATCATCTGCTTGTACTGCGTCGTGTCGTCCTTGGCTTCATCGCTGGACATGCGCAAGCGCGCACCGCCGATGGTGAAGCCTTGGTCGTACAGTAACGCGCGGATCTGGCGGATCATCAGCACGTCTTGGCGCTGATAATACCGGCGGTTGCCGCGACGCTTGACGGGGTTGAGCTGGGGAAACTCCTGCTCCCAGTAGCGCAGCACGTGCGGTTTTACCGCACAGAGTTCGCTGACTTCACCAATGGTGAAGTAGCGTTTGCCCGGGATGGGGGGCAGCTCGTCGTTATGACTTGGTTCCAGCATAGGCCTCAACCCGGGCTTTCAATTTCTGCCCTGGACGAAAGGTGACGACGCGGCGTGCGGTGATCGGGATTTCTTCCCCAGTTTTGGGGTTGCGGCCCGGCCGTTGGCGTTTGTCGCGAAGATCAAAGTTGCCGAATCCGGACAACTTGACCTGCTCGTTATCTTCAAGCGCGTGGCGGATCTCTTCGAAAAACAACTCGACGAGTTCCTTCGCCTCTCGCTTGTTAAGCCCAAGCTCCTCGTACAGCCTCTCGGCCATCTCAGCTTTCGTCAGAGCACCCATGCCGTTATTTCCTTAACGTGGTGTTCAACCTTTGTTCGAGCGAGGTGAGGATCAACTGCAGGGTGGCATTCACCTCATCGTCATTAAGAGTGCGCGATGGATGCTGCCAGGTCAAGCCGACCGCGAGGCTTTTTCTATCAGGATCAATGCCTTTACCCTGGTAGACGTCAAACAGCCTGAGGTCTGTGAGCCATTCGCCTGCATTGTCACGAATTGCTTCAAGGACGTCGCTGGCGGCCACATCACGGCCGGCAATCAGGGCCAGGTCGCGGCGGGTTTCAGGGAACTTGGACAGTTCGCTGAATTTCGGCAGGCAACCTTCGACCACTTCTTCCAGGATCAGCTCGAAGACGAACACCGGGCGATCCAGGTCGAGGGTCTTGGCCAGCTCTGGGTGCAGAGCACCGAGGTAGCCGACTTCCTTGCCGTCGCGTTCGATACGGGCGGTCTGGCCTGGGTGCAGGGCTGGGTGCTTGCCCGCGACGAACTTGAACTCACCGAGCGCGCCAGAGTAACCCAGCACCGCTTCAACGTCGGCTTTGACGTCGAAGAAGTCGATGCCATCGCGTGGATTGGCCCAGCCTTCTGGCAAGCGGGTACCGGTGACGACGCCGGCGAGCATCGGCTGCTGCTTGAGGTCGCCGAGTTGGCCGACAAAGCGTTGGCCGCTCTCGAACAGGCGCACGCGGTCTTGCTGGCGGTTAAGGTTGTGCTGCAGCGCTTTGACCAGGCCAGGCCACAACGAGGCGCGCATGGCGGCCATGTCGTTGGAGATCGGGTTGGCCAGCAGCAGCGGCTCGACGCCAGGGCTGAACAGCTCGAACAGTTTCGGGTCGATGAAGCTGTAGGTGATTGCTTCCTGATAACCGCGAGCTACCAGCAGGCGGCGCAGGGTTGGCAGCTCACCGCGGGCTTCCGGCGCGCCTTTGGGGGCGAGACGGGCTTGCGGATAGCGCACTGGCAGGTGGTTGTAGCCATACAGACGGGCCAGTTCTTCGATCAGGTCGACTTCAAGACTGATATCGAAGCGATGGCTTGGCACTTGTACCGTCCACTGCCCTGCCCCATCAGCGCTGGTGGTCAGCTCGAGGGCGTTGAGCAGTTGCTCGACCTGGGCTGGGTCCATGTCCATGCCGAGCATCTGGCTGATGCGTTCGGCGCGCAGAGTGATCGGCGCAACTTTCGGCAGGTGCTGCTCGCTGACTGCTTCGACGATCGGGCCGGCTTCGCCGCCGACGATTTCCAGCAGCAGCGCGGTCGCGCGCTCCATGGCTTCGCGAGCCAATTGCGAGTCGACGCCGCGCTCGTAGCGGTGTGAGGCATCGGTGTGCAGACCATAGGAACGGGCCTTGCCAGCGACGGAAATCGGCTCGAAGAAGGCGCTCTCAAGGAACAGATCGCGGGTCTTCTCGGTATTCACGCCGCTGTGCTCGCCACCCATGACGCCGGCAATGGCCAGGGCCCGGGTGTGGTCGGCGATGACCAGGGTGTCGCTACGCAGGGCGACTTCCTGACCGTCGAGCAGGACCAGCTTCTCGCCTTCCTCGGCCATCCGCACGCGGATGCCACCGTTGATTTCGGCGAGGTCGAAGGCGTGCATCGGCTGGCCGAGCTCGAGCATCACGTAGTTGGTGATGTCGACTGCAGCGTCGATGCTGCGCACGTCGCTGCGGCGCAGGCGCTCTACCAGCCACAGCGGGCTTGGCTTGGCCAGGTCGACGTTGCGGATCACGCGGCCGAGGTAACGCGGGCACGCGGCCGGGGCCGAGACTTCAACCGAGCGCACTTCGTCGTGGCTGGCGGCAACGGCCGGCACGTCGATGCGGGTAACCGGCACGTCGTACAGGGCGCTGACATCGCGCGCCATACCGGCCACCGAGAGGCAGTCGCCACGGTTCGGGGTCAGGCCGATTTCGATGCTGGCGTCGTCGAGATTGAGGTATTCACGGATGTCCTGACCAACCGGCGCATCGGCGGCCAGTTCAAGCAGGCCGTCGTTTTCTTCGCTGATCTGCAACTCGGCAGCCGAGCACAGCATGCCGTTGGATTCAACGCCACGCAGTTTGGCCTTTTTGATCTTGAAGTCGCCTGGCAGCTCGGCTCCGATCATGGCGAAGGGGATCTTCAGGCCCGGGCGCACGTTAGACGCGCCGCAGACGACTTGGAAGGTCTCCTGGCCGTTGCTGACCTGGCACACACGCAGCTTGTCGGCATCCGGGTGCTGCTCGGTGCTGAGCACTTCGCCGACGATGATACCGCTGAACTGGCCAGCCGCCGGCGTGACGCTGTCGACTTCGAGGCCGGCCATGGACAGACGAGCAACCAGCTCGTCGCGGGAGACTTGCGGGTTTACCCAACCGCGCAGCCACTGTTCACTGAATTTCATGCTGTTCTCCTGAATATGGTCGAGGTGTGGCCTAGCGGAATTGCGCCAGGAACCGCAGGTCGTTGTCGAAGAACAGACGCAAATCGTTGACGCCATAACGCAGCATGGCCAGACGCTCGGCGCCCATGCCGAAGGCAAAGCCCTGGAACTCTTCCGGGTCGATGCCAGACATGCGCAGCACGTTCGGATGGACCATGCCGCAGCCCATCACTTCCAGCCAGCCGGTCTGCTTGCACACGCGGCAGCCTTTGCCGGAACACATCACGCACTGAATGTCGACTTCAGCGGACGGTTCGGTGAAGGGGAAGAACGACGGACGGAAACGTACATCCAGCTGCTTCTCGAAGAACACCCGCAGGAATTCTTCGATGGTGCCCTTGAGGTCGGCAAAGTTGATGTCGCGATCGATCAACAAGCCTTCCACCTGGTGGAACATCGGCGAATGGGTGATATCCGAATCGCAGCGATAGACGCGGCCAGGGCAGACAATGCGAATCGGCGGCTGGGTCGATTCCATGGTACGTACCTGCACCGGCGAGGTGTGGGTGCGCAGCAGCATGTTGGCATTGAAGTAGAAGGTGTCGTGCATCGCCCGGGCCGGGTGGTGGCCGGGGATGTTGAGCGCCTCGAAGTTGTGATAGTCGTCTTCGACCTCAGGGCCTTCGGCGATGCCGTAGCCAATGTGGGTGAAGAACTGTTCGATGCGTTCGAGGGTACGGGTGATCGGGTGCAGGCCGCCAGTGGTCTGGCCACGGCCCGGCAGGGTCACGTCAATGCATTCGGCAGCCAGGCGAGCGCTGAGCTCGGCCTCTTCAAAGCCAGCCTTGCGCGCATTGAGCACTTCGGTGACGCGTTCCTTGGCGTCGTTGATCAGCGCTCCAACCTTGGGGCGCTCTTCGGCTGGCAGGTTGCCCAGGGTCTTCATCACCTGGGTCAGCTCGCCTTTCTTGCCGAGAAATTGAACCCGGATCTGTTCCAGGGCATTGATGTCTTCAGCGCGCTCCACAGCTTCAAGGGCTTGGGAGACCAGCGCGTCCAGGTTTTCCATGTACAGACTCCAGATACAAAAATAGGGGAAGAGCTTTGAAGGCTCTTCCCCTATCGATGACGTTCAACACCCGACGGCGCATACGCCGCCGGATGATTGTCGTGGGTACTTAAGCCAGAACGGCTTTAGCTTTCTCGACAATCGCAGCAAACGCCGCTTTTTCGTTCACTGCCAGGTCAGCCAGAACTTTACGGTCGATTTCGATCGACGCTTTTTTCAGGCCAGCAATCAGGCGGCTGTAAGACAGACCGTTGACGCGAGCACCAGCGTTGATACGAGCGATCCACAGAGCGCGGAACTGACGTTTTTTCTGGCGACGGTCACGGTAGGCGTATTGACCAGCCTTGATGACAGCCTGCTTGGCAACACGGAATACGCGCGAACGTGCACCGTAGTAACCTTTAGCCAGTTTCAGAATTTTTTTGTGACGCTTACGAGCAATTACGCCGCGCTTTACACGAGCCATGAGTAACTTCCTCTATCTAGACCAGAATTAACGAACGCGCAGCATGCGCGCGACTTTTGCCACGTCAGACGGGTGCAGCATGCTGCTACCACGCAGTTGACGCTTACGCTTGGTCGACATTTTGGTCAGGATGTGGCTCTTGAAAGCGTGCTTGTGCTTGAAGCCGGTCGCCGTTTTCAGGAAACGCTTCGCTGCACCGCTCTTGGTTTTCATTTTTGGCATGTTCGTAACTCCGCATTGGGGTGGATAAACATAACCGCAAGGCCTGCCGTGCCCTGGTGGTTATTTCTTTTTCTTGGGGGCGATGACCATCAAAAGTTGGCGTCCTTCCATCTTCGGATGCTGTTCGACGGTCCCGTATTCGGCGAGATCAGCTTCGATCCGCTTCAGCAGTTCCATACCCAGCTCCTGGTGGGCCATCTCACGACCACGGAATCTCAGAGAGATCTTGGTCTTGTCCCCATCACTTAGGAAACGTACCAGGTTGCGTAGTTTTACCTGGTAATCCCCTTCCTCCGTCCCTGGACGAAACTTGATTTCTTTGATCTGGATGATCTTCTGGTTTTTCTTGGCTGCAGCCTGCTGCTTCTTCTTCTCGAACAGGCTTTTGCCGTAGTCCATGACTTTACAGACAGGAGGTACGGCGTCAGCAGAAATCTCTACCAGATCCAGCTTCGCTTCTTCAGCGATACGAAGCGCTTCTTCGATCGAGACGATGCCCAACTGTTCACCGTCAGCACCAATTAACCGAACCTCGCGTGCAGAGATATTCTCGTTGATCGGGGCCTTCGGTGCAGCTCGTTTATCGTTTCTCATATCACGCTTAATAATCATTACTCCGATTCTTGGCGACCACGCCGGGAAACCGCATGCGCAAGGAACTCGGCGAATTGGGCGACGGGCATGGAGCCCAGGTCTGCGCCTTCGCGAGTACGCACAGCGACGGTTTGCGTTTCGACTTCACGGTCCCCTATAACCAAAAGGTACGGGACCTTGAGCAAAGTATGCTCGCGGATTTTAAAGCCGATCTTCTCATTTCTCAAGTCAGACTTGGCACGAAAACCGCTATCGGTCAGATTTTTTTCAACCTGAAGGGCAAAATCGGCCTGTTTGTCAGTGATGTTCATGACCACTGCCTGGGTTGGCGCCAGCCAAGCCGGGAATACGCCAGCGTAGTGCTCGATCAGCATACCGATGAAGCGTTCGAACGAACCGAGGATGGCGCGGTGCAGCATTACCGGGCGCTTGCGCGCGTTATCTTCGGCAATGTAGCTGGCGTCCAGACGCTCAGGCAGGTTCGGATCGTACTGCAGGGTACCACACTGCCAGTTACGGCCAAGGCAGTCACGCAGGGTGAACTCGATTTTCGGGCCGTAGAAGGCGCCCTCGCCTGGCTGATATTCCCACTCCAGGCCGGATTCGTTAAGTGCATCAGCCAGGGCGCCTTCGGCGCGATCCCACAGCTCGTCCGAACCGACACGCTTGGCCGGACGGGTCGAAAGCTTCATGGCGACGTCGACGAAACCGAAGTCTTTATAGACATCGAGGGTCAGCTTGATGAAGTCGGCCGCTTCTTTCTTGACCTGATCTTCGGTGCAGAAGATGTGCGCATCATCCTGAACGAAACCACGCACACGCATGATGCCGTGCAGCGCGCCAGATGGCTCGTTACGGTGGCATGCACCGAACTCGGCCAAACGCAGTGGCAGGTCGCGGTACGACTTCAGACCCTGATTGAACACCTGCACGTGGCACGGGCAGTTCATCGGCTTGACCGCGTAATCACGGCTTTCCGACGATGTGGTGAACATGTTTTCGGCGTAGTTGGACCAGTGACCGGAACGCTCCCAGAGGATTCGATCGACCACTTGCGGGGTCTTGATCTCAAGGTAGCCGTTCTGACGCTGCACAGTACGCATGTACTGCTCGAGCACCTGATAAACAGTCCAGCCGTTCGGATGCCAGAAGACCATGCCCGGCGCTTCTTCCTGCAGGTGGAACAGGTCTAGCTGCTTGCCGATCTTGCGGTGATCGCGTTTCTCGGCTTCTTCGATGCGCTGAATGTAGGCAGCCAGCTGCTTCTTGTCAGCCCAGGCGGTGCCGTACACGCGCTGCAGCTGCTCGTTCTTGGCGTCGCCGCGCCAGTAGGCGCCGGACAGCTTGGTCAGCTTGAACGATTTGAGGAAGCGGGTATTGGGCACGTGCGGTCCGCGGCACATGTCGACGTATTCTTCGTGATGGTACAGACCCATGGTCTGCTCATCCGGCATGTCCTCAACAAGGCGCAGCTTGTAGTCTTCGCCACGGGCCTGGAACACGTCGATGACTTCGGCGCGCGGGGTGACCTTCTTGATGACGTCGTAGTCTTTCTCGATCAGCTGCTGCATGCGCTTTTCGATGGCAGCGAGGTCATCAGGGGTGAAGGGGCGCTCATAGGCGATATCGTAATAGAAGCCGTCATCGATGACGGGGCCGATTACCATCTTGGCGGTCGGGTACAGCTGCTTGACTGCGTGGCCGACCAGGTGGGCGCACGAGTGACGGATGATTTCCAGCCCCTCTTCATCTTTGGGGGTGATGATCTGCAGGGTGGCGTCGTGCTCGATCAGGTCGCAGGCATCGACCAGCTTGCCGTCGACTTTACCGGCCAGGGTGGCCTTGGCCAGGCCAGCGCCAATCGAGGCGGCGACTTCGGCTACGGATACAGCGTGATCGAACGAACGTTGACTGCCATCGGGAAGAGTAATGGTGGGCATGGCGCCTCCTCTCCTAGTGGTGACCCCTACCAAAGGTCACGTGGGTTGGGATGAGCCAGTACAAGATCCGACCTGCCTTCCTTAATAGAGGAAGCCTGCCTCACAGTGGCAGAAGCCTTTCGACTTGTCAGGGGCGAACCAGAGTGACTGGAAATAGAAAGATAGCTGCTGGCTGCCTCTGGGCAACTGCAAGCCGAGCATGCTAGCACGCAGGTTAGCGGCCAGGCACGAATATTTGGTAAATGCGTAAATCCGGTGAACTGTGAGTAAAAAAGCCTATCAGATTTGCTGATGCATCCGATTTTCATCAGACCTATATCAAGGGAGTGTCTGGTTATGCGACTTCAGTCTCTTCTGGCCCTGACCGCCGCGGGGGCACTGCTGCTGCCCATGGCGGCCCAAGCCGACTGGCCAGCCGGCAAGAAAGACGCCTACATGCAGCAATGCGTGCAGGTGGCCACCCAGCAAGGCGTCAGCGCCAAGGACGCCGACACCCACTGCAAGTGTGGTGCCCAGGCAATCGAGAAGAATTTCAGCAAGGCTGAGATCGAAGACCTCGACAGCAAGGACGGTGTTGACGCGAAATTGATGCAAAAGGCTCAAACTGTGGTAAAACAGGCGTGCACGACGAAAGGTTGACCGCCTAACAGCGGGCTTCCGAGCCTTTATTTGCGCTGTATCAGTTTTCTTCGCAGTTAAAAGGCGCGACACGCGCAGAATTAGACTATGATGTACCTGGCGCACGCAGCTTCGGCTACATCTGCACCGATAAAAAATTACGTTTCTGGAGATTCACCCCATGTCCAATCGCCAAACCGGCACCGTCAAGTGGTTCAACGATGAAAAAGGCTTCGGCTTCATCACTCCTCAAGGCGGCGGCGACGACCTGTTCGTACACTTCAAAGCCATCGAATCCGACGGCTTCAAGAGCCTGAAAGAAGGCCAGACTGTTTCCTTCGTTGCCGAAAAAGGCCAGAAGGGTATGCAGGCTGCACAGGTTCGTCCGGAGTAATTCGGATGCTGTAAAAAAACCCGCCCTCGTGGCGGGTTTTTTTATGCCTGAATTTTACAGATTGGTCGCCGCCGCCCATGGCGCCAGCGACCATTAAAGAGCAAATCAGCCGCAGTTGACGCGGACGACGTTACCCTGCTCGTCAACATTGAGGTTGAGTCGCTCGGAGCGGTACTCCAGGGTGACCATATCGTGCGGTTTGAGGATGCGGGCCATTTGCGAGCCGCTGGCTTTGCGCGCCTGCTCAAGCAGCTCGGGTGTGCCCGGTTTGCCTACGGTGAAGTCAGCACCGCTGGCGTTGCAGCGGCCATCGTTGCCAGCCGAGGCTGCCGGTGCGCTGTTGTCACCGCCCGGCGCGCTGCCAGTGCTGCAACCAGCCAGCGCAATAGCTACCAGCACGGTTGCCAGAGAAGCACGGGTACGGAACATGAATCCTCCTAATCATCATGGGAACTGCTGTATGCGACAGTAGTGCGCAATATTCGTTGCAAAACACCCAAGTGTGCCTGACTCGCGCCCGCGAGGGGAAACAGCAATCGTCACCGGGTTTTGCACCGAATAAATAGTTTGTCGCGCACGGACTGTTATGCCTAAGTCGCAGGGCTCTTGACGCAAAGGCATGATTTACTGCAATAAGTGGAGTGCAGCATGCCTCCCTACGAACGCCAGGGCCCGGTGTTCGATCTATAGTCCGAACCAACGAGAAATTTCCAATGCGCAGCCTCAGCATCGATGCCGACATCCAGGTCCACTTACCCGCGGGCCATCGCTCGTACGCACCAGGCACCGCCGAGGAGCTAATGTTGATTGCCGTGGACCTGCTGGTACACGAACTCGGCAACGAAGGCTCCCGCAGCTTTATAGAGCAAGTGCTGGAGCGCTACGCGCCCCAGGCTACAGCTATGGCAATCGAGCCAGCCGCTCGCTGAGCAGATCGAACAAGCCCTGGGCATCGCCCTCCTCTACCCACATGACGTTGGCGGGCTGCTTGAGCACGCCATACCAGTCGGCAACGGTCTGACCGAAGGTCGGGCCTTCGCGACTGTCGACACTCATGTGGATCTGCCGCCCGCTGAACATCTCTGGCTTGAGCAGATAAGCAATGACGCTCGCATCATGTACCGGCCCGCCGGGCATGCCGTAGAGCTGCATGTCATGCTGAATGTAGGCGTTGAGGATGTCCACGACCTGCTTGCTGGCGCGGTTGTTGACCGCGCTCAACTGCTTGAGCCGAGCATCGCTGGTCAGCAGCTTGTGGGTGACATCCAGAGGCAGATAGGTGAGCTTGACGCCACTGGCCAACACCACCTCAGCGGCATGCGGGTCCGCGTACAGATTAAATTCAGCGACTGGCGTGATGTTTCCGCCATTGAAGTGGGCGCCGCCCATGACCACGACTTCCTTGATGCCTTGGGCGATCCCTGGCTGCTGGATCAGCGCCAAGGCCAGGTTGGTCTGCGGCCCAAGCATGGCGATGGTGATGCTGTGTGGCTTGGCTGCGCTCAGGGTATCGACCAGATACTGCACCGCATTGCCCGCGGCCAAGCTTTGCTTTGGCTCATGCACCTGCACGCCGGTAATGCCCTCCTCGCCGTGAACCTCAGCGGCGTAGATGGGCGCGCGCACCAAAGGTCGCCCAGCACCGGCGTAGACCGGTATGTCTTCGCGCCCAGCCCACTCACGGGCCAGACGCGCGTTGCGGGCGGTTTTCTCCAGGCGCACGTTGCCGGCAACCGTGGTGATCGCGCGAATGTTCAGCTCCCCGGGTGATGCCATCGCCAAAAATAGCGCCACCAGGTCATCGGCACCAGGGTCGGTGTCGATGATCAACTCGCGCGGGGCGGCGTGCAGCGCCGAGGTGGTTACAGCGGCCATGAGGACGGCTCCTTGCAACAGTTTCTTCAACATAAGGCACTCCTGCGCCAACAGTTTGCAAATTCAGGCCGCGCCACGGCGGATCGAAGCCAACAGGTCAAAACGTGACGCCAGCGACCAATGCGATATTGCTGAATGGCTTGCACTCCCCGGTGCGCACAATGACCTTGGCCTGACGACTCAGCAGCTTGAACTCACCGTGCGGCATCTGCTCGCGAACGCCGAGCAAGCCCAGCGCGCTGAGCTGCTGGATTTCAGCCAACGCCGGTGGCGCGACCTCGAACAGCTCGGCCGCCAAGACATGCCGTTCGACCTGCATTTCGCTCAGCACCACCCGCAGTACACTGGCAAAGTCCGGCAAGCCCGAGGTAATGGCCAGGTCGATCAATTCCACGCCAACCGGCACCGGCAAGCCGGCATCACCGATCACCACGATGTCGCCATGACCCAGACCGGCAATCGTGCGCGACAGAGCAATATTGAGCAGAGCGGTCTTTTTCATGGCTGCAGCTCCGCCAGATAGGGAATCGAGGGCTGCGCACCCGCACGAGTGACCGATATGGCGGCCGCGCGCTGACCGAGGGTGATCGCCTCAGCCTCACTCAGCCCACGCGCCAAGCCAGCGGCAAAGCCACCGATAAAGGTGTCACCGGCCGCAGTGGTGTCGAGCGCTTTGACCGGCGTTGCCGGATAGTGCTGGCAGCCTTGCGCGCTCACCACCAAAGCACCCTCGCTACCGAGGGTCATGATCACCTTGCCGACCCCGAACGCGAGTAACTGCTCGGCAGCGCGGCGGGCGCTGTCCTGATCGCTCACCGCAATGCCGGTCAAGGCCTGGGCCTCGCTTTCGTTGGGCGCGAGGTAGTCGATGTTGGTAAACCAGTCTGCCGGCAGCGGGCCGGTAGCGGGGGCAGGATTGAGAATCACCGTCTTGCCCAACTCACGGGCTCGGACCAAGGTCCAGGCGACCGTTGCCTGGGGCACTTCCAGTTGGCAGATGACGATATCAGCAGCCTGCAACAAGCTGTCAGCGCGCCGCACCGACTCGGCGCTGAGCAGGCCGTTGGCACCGGGGATCACCACGATTGCGTTCTGGCTGGCAGCGTCCACCACGATCAGCGCCACTCCGCTGGAAACACCCGCGCAGCTAGCCACTGCCTGACACTCAACGCCTTCGACCTGCAGCGCTTGTAGCAGCTGCGGGCCATAGGCGTCATCACCGACATTGCCGATCATGGCCACGCTGGCGCCGAGGCGCGCCACGGCCACCGCCTGGTTGGCGCCCTTGCCGCCGGGCACCGTGAAAAAACCGTCGCCGGTCAGCGTCTCGCCGGCTCGCGGCAAGCGCTCGGCGCGGGCAACCAGGTCCATGTTGAGGCTGCCGACCACTACTACCTTGGCATGCATGGGAAGTCCTTAGCGGTAATCATTGAACAGGTCCGGGCGTGGCCCGGTAGATTCGCGCATGATGATGCGCGGGGCGATGATGCGCTGCTCGGCCGGGGCGTCGTGCCGCGGCCTGGCGATGCGCGACAGCAGCAATTCGGCAGCACTCTCGCCCAGCTCGCGAATCGACTGGCCTACAGTGGTCAGCGGCGGGTATACGTAGCGACTGAGCTCGATGTCATCGAAACCGATCACCGACAGCTCGCCAGGCACGCTGATATTGCGCTCGGCGGCCGCGCGCAGGACGCCAAAGCCGATCATGTCGTTGCCGGCAAAAATCGCCGTGGGCCGCCGGCCGTCAAGCAACTGCGCCGCAGCAGCGTGGCCGCCTGGGCTGGTGAAATCACAGTGCAACACACGTGCTGCGCTGACCTCAGCCTGCGCCTCGGCCATCGCCCGATGAAAACCGGCCACGCGCAACTGGCTGACCCCAGTCTCGGCTGGCCCGCCAATACAGCCGATGTCGCGGTGGCCGAGCTCGAGCAGGTGACGGGTGGCGAGGTAAGCGCCTTGTTCGTGGTCGATCCGCACCAGGTCGGCATCTACGCCCTCCAGCGCGCGGTCGACGATGACCATCGGCGTGCGCACACAGGCCAGGCTCTGCAGCAGGTCAGTGTCTTCACCGACTGACGCTACCACCAGGCCATCAATGCGCTTTTCCAGCAATACGCGCAGGTAGCTGCGCTGCTTTTGCGGATTGTCGTCGGAGTTGCACAGGATCACGCAGTAGCCATTACGCTCGCAGCCATCCTCGATACCCCGGGCCAGCTCGGCAAAGTACGGGTTGACGCTGCTAGGCACCAACAGGCCGATAGTGGCGGTACTGCGCGCCTTGAGCGAGCGGGCTACGGCACTGGGCACGTAGTCGAGTTCGGCGATGGCAGCCTCGACCTTCAGGCGCACCTGTTCGCTGACCGGACGGGTCTTGTTCAGCACATGGGAAACGGTGGTGTAGGAAATCCCCGCCATTGCCGCGACATCTTTGATGGTTGCCATGGTTTCAGTTCCGCCGGCTCGCGCGCCGGCTGCGATAAGTGTCGAGCACCACGGCAATCACAATGACCGCCCCGGTGATAATGCGCTTGGTTGGTTCGGAAGCGCCGATCTGAGCCAGCCCGGCGGCCAGCACCGAAATAATCAGCACCCCGAAGAATGTACTGATCACCGAGCCGCGCCCGCCCATCAGGCTGGTACCACCGATCACCACGGCGGCAATCACCTGCAGTTCAAGGCCAGCACCGGCGTTCGGGTCGGCGGCCTCCAGACGAGAAATCTGGAACAGCGCGGCGAGGCCGGCGAGCAGGCCCATCAGGGTGAACACCATGATCTTGTAGGGCCGCGGGTCGATCCCGGCCAGGCGTACAGCTTCTTCATTGGTACCAATGCCGATCAGGTAGCGGCCGAACACCGTGCGTGTCAGTACAAGGTGGGCAACGACGATGACCAGCAAGGCGATGATGAAGGCTGGCGAGATGCCAAATGCTACTGGATTGGAAAACCAGGCGTAGGCATCGCCGATATAGGCCGTGCGCGAATCAGTGAACTGATAGGCCAGGCCACGGGCCATTTCCAGCACACCGAGCGAGACGATAAAGGATGGAATACGCCAGGCCACGGTAATGCAGCCAGTGACGCTGCCAGCCAGGGCGGCGACTGCCATGCCCAGCAGCGCAGCGGGCAACACGCTCCAGCCCCACCCCAGAATTGCCACGCTGACCGCCGAGGCTGCCAAGGCCAGCACCGAGCCCACCGACAGGTCGATGCCACCGATGATCAACACCAGCGTCATGCCTACTGCCAGCACCATCAGATCGGGGATCTGGTTGGCCAGGGTACTGAAGGTTGCGTACGACCAGAAATGGCTGCTCATAAACGAGAACAGCACAATCATTGCCAGCAATGCGCCGGCCAGTCCCAGGTAAGTACCCAGGCCCAGATAGGTGCCGCTGCGGCGAGCGGGAGTGTCGACGGGAGAGCTGTTCATGGGTCCATCCTGGGAGCTGCTTCATGCAGCAGAGCATCACGTTGTTGATAACCGGCGAAAGCCGCGGCAAGCAGTTGATCCTGGCTCCAGGCATCGCGCTCGAAGGTGTCGATCAGGCGACCCGCCGAGAGCACACCGATGCGATCGCAGATCAGCATCAGTTCGCGCAGGTCACTTGAAACAACCACCAGCGCCTTACCCTGGCGCGCCAACTCAGCAAGCAGGCCATAGATGTCGAACTTGGCGCCAACGTCGATACCGCGGGTCGGCTCGTCGAACAGCAGTACCTGGCAGTCGCGCTCGAGCCAGCGGCCAATCACCACCTTTTGCTGATTGCCACCGGACAACTCACTGACAGCCTGCGCCGGGCTTGCGCTGCGAATGCGCATGGCGCTGATCTGGCGCTCGGCCAAGGCTGTTTCGGCAGCGCTGTTGATGACCCCAGCACGGGACACGGCGCCCAGGTTACCGAGGGCAATATTGGCGCTGATCGACTGCGTCAGCAGCAGCCCCTCACCTTTGCGATCCTCGGTAATCAATGCAATGCCAGCACGCACAGCGGCCTTGGGCGAGTCGACAGTGATCGGCTGCGGCGGCTGACCAAGGGCAACGCTGCCGCTGTCGGCGCGGTCGGCGCCGTAGATCAGCCGCAGCAGTTCGGTACGGCCGGCGCCGATCAGGCCGGAGATACCAAAGATCTCCCCTGCCCTCACCTCGAATGAAACCTCGCACACCTTGCCGGCACGGCTGAGCTTGTCGACCTTGAGCAGCGGCGCGCCGATCTGGCGCCTGCCCAGGTCGATATGCTCGCCCACGTCACGACCGACCATCAGGTTGACCAGCTCGGCACTGTTGTAACGTTGGATCGGCTCGGCGCACACCAGCTTGCCATCGCGCAGCACCGCGATGCGCTGGGCCACACGCTGCAGCTCTTCAAGGCGATGGGATATGTACACGATAGCCACGCCGCGCTGACGCAGGCGCTCGATCTGGACAAACAGCAGCTCGACCTCGCGGGCAGTGAGCATCGCCGTAGGCTCGTCGAAGATCAGCACCCGGCAATCACCAATCAGGTTGCGGGCGATCTCGACCATCTGTTGATGGCCAATACCCAACTCACCGACCAGGGTATCCGGGTCAATCGCGTCCAGGCCCACCTGCGCCATAGCGGCGACCGCCAACTGGCGCAGGCGCTTGTGATTGATCCAGCCGAGACGGCTGGGCAGGTTGTCGAGAAACAGGTTCTCGGCAACCGTCAGGGTGGGCAGCAGGTTCAGCTCCTGCATCACCATACGCACCCCAAGCCCCTCTGCCGCACTGCGGCTGGCAGGGCTGTAAGGTTGGCCGAGGTAGCTCATGTGCCCAACGGTGGGAATTTCCAGGCCGCTGATCAACTTCGATAGCGTGCTTTTGCCGGCGCCGTTCTCACCGGTCAGCGCCAGCACTTCGCCGGCGTACAGCTCCAGCTCGACGTCAGCCAGCACAGGCTGGGCGTAGCTCTTGCCCAGCCCGCTGACCGCGAGCACCGTTTGCGTGGCCGATGCAGACATGGCCGGGTCTCCTGCCTGGATCACGGCTTGGTGATCAATTCAACCGGGGTTTGGATGACATTGTCTGCATCGACGGCGGTTTTTTCGCCCTTGATCATCTGCAGCGCAGCCTGGATGCCATATACGGCTTGCTTCTTGGCATCCTGATCGAGCGTGGCGAGCACGCGGCCATCTTTGAGCATCGGCTTGATGGCGTTGATGTTGTCATAGCCGACTACCTGAACCTGATCTTTCTTGCCTGCGGCACGCACAGCCGAGACAGCCCCAAGCGCCATGCTGTCGTTGCCGGCCAACAGCGCTTTGATCTCTGGATACTCATTGAGCATGGCCGCCGCCACCGCGTTGCCCTTGTCGATTTCCCAGTTGCCAGACTGCACCGAAACGACCTTGATCTGTGCCGCCTGCATGGCGTCCTGGAAACCAGCCGTGCGCTGTTGGGCGTTGGTAGTGGTGGAGACGCCTTCGATAATACCCACCTGATCACCTGGCTTGAGCTTTTGCTGGGCCAGATAGTCGCCGACCAGCCTGGCACCCTTGCGGTTGTCAGGGCCAACGAAGGGCACGCTGAGATTTTTGCTCTTGAGCACTTCGGGGTCGAGGCGGTTATCGATGTTGATGACGGTGATGCCGGCATCCATGGCTTTCTTGATCACCGGCACCAGCGCCTTGGAGTCAGCCGGCGCGATCACCAGCGCGTTGGCGCCAGTGGCGATCATCTGCTCGACGATGCGGATCTGGTTGCTGGTGTCGGACTCGTCCTTGATGCCGTTGGCTACCAGGTCGAAGTCGTTAGGGTGCTCTTTTTGGTAGGCCTTGGCGCCGTCTTCCATGGTGCGGAAAAACTCATTGGCCAACGACTTCATGACCAGAGCGACCTTGGGTTTTTCTTCAGCCTGACCTGCCAGGGGCAGTGCGAGCGCCAACGAGGAGACGATAGCGAGGGACAGCAGACGACCGGGGAACGGCAGTTTCATGAGATGACTCCGAATCTTGTGTTTTTTATCGGATCGCAAACGTTTGCGTTAAGCCACTATGGAAACAAGCCCTGATTTTGTCAATTGCCTGAGACGTTGTTTTGGCAAACCAGGGCCAGCGGCAGGTTACGCGGATTGGCCACGGAAAACCGAACAACTTTACCTGTATCCGTTCGGTAAGCCGAATACATCCCATCGCTGGATTTGTCTCGGCATATGAGCGAACTCCCGCCGGGAGTGGCTCAACCCAGACACGCCGCTGCGTTGGTATGAAACCTGCCTGCTAAGCTGTGCGACATATAAATCTCACCAGGAAGATCGAGAGAACAATAACGATGAAAACCGCACTGAAGACATTTGCCCCGGGCGCCCTCGCCCTGCTGCTGATCCTGCCGACTGCAGTTTCTGCCAAAGAAGCCGAGCAGCAACAAAAGCTCGCCAATGTGGTGATTCTCGCCACCGGCGGCACCATTGCCGGCGCCGGCGCCAGCGCCGCCAACAGCGCTACCTATCAGGCCGCCAAGGTAGGCATCGACAAATTGATCGCCGGCGTACCCGAGCTGGCTCAACTGGCCAATGTGCGCGGCGAGCAGGTCATGCAGATCGCATCCGAAAGCATCAGCAACGACGACCTGCTCAAGCTGGGCAAACGCGTCGCCGAGCTGGCTGACAGCAACGACGTCGACGGCATCGTTATCACCCACGGCACCGACACCCTGGAAGAAACCGCCTACTTCCTCAACCTGGTAGAAAAGACCGACAAGCCAATCGTAGTGGTCGGTTCGATGCGCCCGGGCACCGCAATGTCGGCTGACGGCATGCTCAACCTTTACAACGCCGTAGCCGTCGCCAGCGACAAGCAATCGCGCGGCAAAGGCGTACTGGTGACCATGAACGACGAAATCCAATCCGGCCGTGATGTCAGCAAGTCGATCAACATCAAGACCGAAGCGTTCAAGAGCGCCTGGGGCCCGATGGGCATGGTCGTGGAAGGCAAATCGTACTGGTTCCGCCTGCCAGCCAAGCGTCACACCTCCAACTCCGAGTTCGACATCAAGCAAATCAGCAGCCTGCCTGCCGTAGACATCGCCTACGGCTACGGCAACGTTACCGACACCGCGTACAAGGCCCTTGCGCAAAACGGCGCCAAGGCGCTGATTCATGCCGGCACCGGCAACGGCTCGGTATCGTCACGTGTGGTACCGGCTCTGCAGGAGCTGCGTAAAAACGGCGTGCAGATCATTCGCTCTTCCCACGTCAACCAGGGCGGTTTCGTACTGCGCAACGCCGAGCAGCCGGATGACAAGAATGACTGGGTCGTCGCCCACGACCTGAACCCGCAAAAAGCACGGATTCTGGCGATGGTCGCAATGACCAAGACCCAAGACAGCAAAGAGCTGCAGCGGATCTTCTGGGAATATTGATCTGTTGATTGCCTGAGCCGAGCAACGCTTTGCTCACCGCTGTCGCGGGCTGCATGGCCCGCGACAGTCACTTGGGCCAAGGCTCACGAGGTTGTTGCGAAATTGCCTGCAGTGAAATACTGTACGCACATACAGCACAACAAGGAACACCCCGATGGCCGCTGCCTCTCAAGCCACCCCCAGCCCATACCAACAACTGGGCGAGCGCATTCAGAAAATCATAAACAGCCCTACCGCCCAGCGCAGCAAGTCTGCGTTGATCTTTCGGCTGGAGCACGAGTTGCCGGATGACTGGGCAACGCTACTCGAAGAGATCGCTGAAAACGACAATGTCACCCTTGCCTACCGGGATGATGGCGGCGTGCAGATCTTCTGGACTGTACCCAAGGAAGACTGAGCAGGGACTCAAGCCCTGGCGGTAGCATCGCCCGCTTGCGGCCTGAGCAAGGCATTGACCTGCGAGGTCAGTGCCTCGAGGGCAAATGGCTTGGTCAGTATCGCCATGGTCGACTCCAGCGGCTGACGATCGAGCACTTCAGGCTGCGCATAGCCCGTCATCAGCAACACCGGCAGGTCAGGCCGCGATTGCCTGCCCGCCTCCGCCATCTGCCGCCCGTCAAGCCCGCCGGGTAAACCGATGTCGGTCACCAGCAGATCAATGCGGATGTCCGAACGCAGCAGTTGCAACCCTGCCAGGCTGTCCGCCGCCTCGATCACCACATAGCCGTAACTGCCCAGGGTTTCGCTGACAAACATGCGCACGGAGGACTCGTCATCGACCACCAAAACCGTTTCGCCAGCTGCGGCCGTGGGCTCGGCACACTCGCCAGGTTGCACCTGCGGGGCGTCCACCGCAGCGGTGTGGCCCGGCAACTGCAGCAGCACCCGCGTGCCTTTGCCCGGCTCTGACTCGATCCTCACCTGACCACCGGATTGCTTGGCAAAGCCATAGATCATCGACAAGCCAAGCCCGGTACCGGCGCCAACCGGCTTGGTCGTGAAGAACGGCTCGAAGGCCTTGCCGAGCACTTCGGCGCTCATGCCGGTACCACTGTCCGCCACGCAAATGCTCAGGTAGTTGCCGGGGCTCAACTCTGGATCAAGCTCGGGCCCAGTCGTCAGCCGCTGGTCGCGAGTGCTTATCAGAATCCTGCCGCCACCCGGCATGGCATCGCGCGAATTGATACACAGATTGAGCAAGGCGTTTTCAACCTGCGCCGGGTCGACCAGACAAGCACTGGCCTGCGCTGCCAACTCCACCTTCAGGCTGATTGCCGGCCCGACCGTACGCCGGATCAGCTCCTCCATGCCGCCAATCAAGGCATGCACATCAGTCTCGACCGGCACCAGCGTCTGCCGACGGGAGAACGCGAGCAGGCGATGGGTAAGGGCAGCCGCGCGCTGGGCGGCACCATGAGCAACGCCCAGGTAACGCTCCAGATCGGCCGTGCGCCCCTGATTCAAACGCAGCCTGATCAAGTCGAGGCTACCGCTGATGCCGGCCAGGAGATTGTTGAAATCGTGAGCGATACCCCCGGTCAGTTGGCCCACAGCTTCCATCTTCTGTGCCTGACGCAGCGCAGCCTGAGCCGCCTCGCGCTCGGCAACGGCGACGCTGATGCGGACTTCCAACGTACGATTTAGCTCGAGCAAGGCGGATTCGGCGTTCTTTCGCGCGGTGACATCCATCGAGGAGCCGATCAAACCGATCACTTCACCGGCGTCGCTCAGCAACGGCGCCTTCACTGACAGCCATACGGCTACAGAACCGTCCGGCATGTCGACCCGCTCTTCAATCTGCTCAGCCTGACCGCTGTCCATGATGCGCTGGTCGTTCGCCATGACCTGGCGCGCCTGCGCTTCGTCTTCAAGAAACTCCAGGTCGGTCTTGCCGAGGTAAACCTCGGGAGGCTTGCCGATCAGCTGCGTAGTGCCGTGGTTGGCGACCAGCATCCGTCCCTGGCGGTCCTTGGCGTACACCACGCCAGGCACTGCCGCCGTGAACGTGCGCAACAAGGCGTTTGCGCGATCGCGCTCAGCTTCGGCAACACGCCGCCCCTCAATGTCCATCAGCACGCCTGGAAAGCGCACAGCCATGCCCTGCTCATCGAGCTCGGCGCGACCATTGGCCTCTACCCAGCGATAGCAGCCGTCGTCTTGGCGAACACGATATTCACAGCGAAAGCGCCCACCGCGAGCCATGGCCTGTTCGATGTCGCGGCCAACCCGTTCGCGGTCTTGCTCGTGGATGGAGGCGAACGCCTCGGAGATCGGAATGCCGCTGGTGCAGCGTTCTGCAGACAGCCCGAATGAGCGGGCGAAGCGCTCGTCAGCCGTCACGCAGTCGTTGCGAATGTCCCACAGCCAGGTACCAATAATCGCGCCAGCGTCGAGAGCCAGTTGCAGACGCTCCGAGGCATCAGTCGGGAAAACCTGAAGACGGTCGGGCCTGACCATCGCTTCGACCCGCACCGCAGGGCCTTCTCGATCCATTGCTACCTCTTGAGTTACCCAGCTTCAAGGTCGGGCATATTACCGACCAAGCGGGTAAATGCGCCAGATAAAGTAGACAGCGCAACCGAGGCCAGCGTTCAAGTCAAGGTTTGCAGATAGGCACTGGCATGTTGATAGCGGCTGAGCCGGGCAAGGTCAGCGGGACCTGGGCAGGCGATGCGACTAAGGTCGCTGTTATCGGCCAGATCAGCCAGCTTGACCTCTCGTGCCAGAGGGTCAGCGCCTGCCCGAATCACAAACGCCTCATAGCTCTCGCCAGGACGTCGACTCAGCGAGAGCAAGGCGGCGAGGATTTTCAGCGGGAAACCCTCAAGAGCGAGGTCTGATACCGTCAGGGACGTGTCTTCGAGTACATCGTGGAGTACAGCGACAATACGCTGCTCAGGTGTGGACACCCGCATCATCACCCGCAGCGGATGAAGAATGTAGGCCGCCCCACCCTTGTCGTACTGCCCCTCGTGGGCTTTGGCGGCTACAGCGATGGCCCGTTCCAGTGTAGACATGCGACCCCTCCCTGTTCAGCGCCCGCTTAGCCAAGCATAGCCAACGATCGCGTTCAGGCACAGCCCGCCTGCCTCATCAGTCACTTATCAGCGCTGGGCGCCATGCTGGATCACCACAGAGTCAGTGCCTTGACGCGCCATCACATCGGCCTTGCGCGCCTGCGCCTCTTCTTTGGTCGCGAATGGACCCAGCAGCACCACCGGCTTGCCATCACGGTACTCGACCGAAGAGGGAATACCCTTCTCTATGAGGCGCGCAGTCATGTCGCTCAGAGCCCCCATGTTCGGCCCCTGCACCACCTCGACATCCCAGCCCTCTGGCGCCGGCTGATCGGCCAGGGCTTCGGCGCGACGCTGCAGCTCGGCACCACCACAGATCTCGCGGATGCGCAGGTCGTCGCCGGTTTCGTCGACGATGATCTGGTACTGGCCATCCCGCTTGATTGCAACGTAGCTGCGGTAAGCCTCGAATTTGCCGTCAGCGTCCTTGCCACGGAATTGACCGCAGATCGAGCCATCGGTATCGAAGCGCACGTTGGCGAATTTGGCGGTCTTGGGATTACTCAGGTGTTCGGCCACCTGTTTGTGCACGCCATCCACTTCATTGTTGCAGCCCGCCAAGGCCAGCATTGCTGTTACCACCGCAAGTTTACGCACGCGTCTAACTCCAGAATCGAAGGCGCGGATTCTACCATGATGGCTGGCTAGCGCCGATGGGCAGGCTGCCGCAGGGTGTTTCAGGCGCGAAGCAAATGCAAAAAGGGCGACCCTTTCGGATCGCCCTCTTCAAGTTTGGTAGGCACAATTGGACTCGAACCAACGACCCCCACCATGTCAAGGTGGTGCTCTAACCAACTGAGCTATGTGCCTGTCGTGGGGCGCATATTACGAGTGAAGCGCACCCCTGTAAAGCTTTTTTTTGAAGAAAATCAAAACCTTTGCGCCACCGAGCGGCGAACTCTGGCGCACGCCCCTGAGACTCTGGTCGACCACCAGTATCAGCAACCAACGGCAGCGCAAATGAAAAAAGGGTGACCCTTACGGATCACCCCTTTTCGATTTGGTAGGCACAATTGGACTCGAACCAACGACCCCCACCATGTCAAGGTGGTGCTCTAACCAACTGAGCTATGTGCCTGTCGTGGGGCGCATTCTACGGAATCCAAAAACCCTGTCAACTGTTTTTTCCACGCTAAGCCACTGAATCATAAAAATATTTACTAATAGTCACGCGCCACCGCTGCGTAAAGGATTTTCACCGTACGACTAGCGGGTGTTTATTATTATTGATAGCATCGGTACATTCGTTAAAAATATAAAACACGAGGTCTCTCGAGCATGGCTAATACCCCCTACCCACAGTCCTACTACGCCGCCTCGGCCAACCCGGTGCCGCCACGTCCGGCGCTGCTGGGTGAGGTGGAAACCGACATCTGCGTAATCGGTGCGGGCTATACAGGCCTGTCCAGCGCACTGTTCCTGCTGGAGAACGGCTTCAAGGTTACCGTCGTCGAAGCTGCCAAGGTTGGCTTTGGTGCATCCGGCCGCAACGGTGGCCAGATCGTCAACAGCTACAGCCGTGACATCGACGTGATCGAACGCACTGTTGGCCCGCGCGAAGCAAAATTGCTGGGCGCGATGGCCTTCGAAGGCGGGCGTATCATCCGCGAGCGCGTAGCCAAGTACAACATCCAGTGCGACCTCAAGGACGGCGGCGTATTCGCGGCCATCACGCCCAAACAGATGGCCCACCTGGAATCGCAAAAACGCCTGTGGGAACGCTATGGCCACACCCAACTGGAGCTGATGGACCAGAAGCGCATCCGTGAAGTGGTCGCGTGCGAAAGCTATATAGGCGGCATGCTCGACATGAGCGGCGGCCATATTCACCCGCTCAACCTGGCCTTGGGCGAAGCGGCTGCGGTCGAGTCGCTGGGCGGCGTGATCTATGAACAAACCCCAGCCATACGCATCGAGCGCGGCGCCAACCCTGTCGTGCACACCCCGCAGGGTAAGATCCGCGCCAAGTACATCATCGTTGCCGGCAACGCTTATCTGGGTAACCTGGTGCCGGAGCTGGCCTCGAAGTCGATGCCATGCGGTACTCAGGTGATCACCACCGAGCCACTCAGCGATGAGTTGGCACGTACCCTGCTGCCGCAGGACTACTGCGTCGAGGACTGCAACTACCTGCTCGACTACTACCGCCTGACCGGCGACAAGCGCCTGATCTTCGGCGGCGGCGTGGTCTACGGCGCACGCGACCCGGCCAACATCGAAGCGATCATCCGGCCGAAGATGCTCAAGGCATTCCCGCAGCTCAAGGACGTCAAGATCGACTACGCCTGGACCGGCAACTTCCTGCTGACGCTGTCGCGTCTGCCTCAGGTCGGCCGGATAGGCGACAACATCTACTACTCGCAAGGCTGCTCCGGCCACGGCGTTACCTACACCCACCTGGCGGGCAAGGTCCTGGCCGAAGCGCTGCGCGGCCAGGCCGAACGCTTTGACGCATTCGCCGGCCTGCCGCACTACCCGTTCCCGGGTGGCCAACTGCTGCGGGTACCATTCAGCGCCATGGGTGCGTGGTATTACAGCCTGCGCGATCGTCTGGGCTTCTGATCCATAGCGGATGAAGACGGCCGGCCATCAGCGCCGGCCGTTTGCGTTCAGGGCTGGCCGAGGCTGCTGACGGCTTGTCTGGCCGCCATTTCCTGCCCTGCCCGGGCCAGTTCATCGGCGCCTTGCAACCAGCGCTGGCGATCAACCTGTGCAGGCAGTTGCTGCGGTGGCTGTATCAACACTGCCCAACTACCCTGCGCCGCCCACGCCTTGGCAAAAGCGTCGAACGACATCATCTGCCGCCGCTGCATCCCTGCACGCAGCAGCACCCGCTGCTTATAGCTGTCATAGCCGACCAGTACCGCATAGCGCGGCTCACTCCACCACGCCGAACCCTCTTGATAACGCAGCAGCACCGGGTTGCCCGCCGCCACCTGGGCGAGCAATGCATCCAGACGCTTGTCCAGCGGATACACCAGCATGCCGTAATCACGCGCCACAGGCGGGATCGATGTTTCCAGCGCTTCGGCTGCTTCAGGCAGCTTCAGCGGCTTGTCGAGCAAGCCCGGGGTGATCCGAATGCCTTGCTGCGAGAGCATGACCGCCAGCGCCATGGCGCCGCTGTGATTGGCGTTGCCGCGGAAGAACGGCACGCTGCTGATCTCGACCCGCTGCGGCAAGCCTTTTACATCCGCTGGAGGCGCGCCGGCGCAGCCAACCAGATTGGCCGCCAGCAGGCATGCAGCGAGCAGGCGCTGTGAAGGGTTGAGCAACGACTTGCGGGAAGCTTGCAACATGGACACTCACTTGTCTGAAGCCGGTCTGGCATCCGGCGATGGTCTCTGATCATAGGGCGGACGCGCGCGCAGGAATAGCCCGACGCAGGCTAGTAACAAATCGGACCAAGGGTTCGACCTAAGCTCAATTGAACGTCATGAGGGTAGCGCTAGACTAAGTAAGTATCTGGAAGGTAAGCCTGGGGCAAGCCCGAGAGAAGGAGGCACACATGAGCCTGACTATGGGAATTCTGCTGTTGGTAGGTATGTGGCTGAGTGTGGCCGCTGCCATGTTATGGGGCGTTCTGCGCATTGTCCGCAGGCATTCGCATCATCCACTGCCGGTTCAGGCCAAGGCCAAGCCCTTGCCCGTGCAACGCGCCCGTCAGCCCGCTGCAGCGCACTGATATCGCATCAGTGCAAAACAAAAAACCGCGCAGCTTGAAAGCATACGCGGTCGCTTGATGAAACTGCCATTGCGAATGGGGCGCCAAGCGCCCCGCGCACCTTACTCCTGTGCAGCCTCACGCTTGAGGCGAGCGCGGCGAGCAAAGATGTTGAGCATCTCGATCGCAGTCGAGAACGCCATCGCCGCATATACATAACCTTTAGGCACATGGGCACCGAAACCTTCGGCGATCAGGGTCATGCCGATCATGATCAGGAAGCCCAAGGCCAGCATCACGACGGTCGGGTTGTCGTTGATGAAGTTGGCAAGCGGATCGGCGGCCACCATCATCACGATAACAGCTGCCACCACAGCGATGATCATGATCGGCAAGTGCTCGGTCATGCCAACTGCGGTGATGATGCTGTCGACCGAGAACACGATATCCAGCAGCAGAATCTGGAAGATCGCTGCGGCGAAGCCCAGGGTCACGGTGGACGAGACCGTGGCCTCATGCTTGGCACCGTGCGGATCGACACTCTCGTGGATCTCTTTGGTTGCCTTCCACAGCAGGAACAGGCCACCGGCGATCAGGATCATGTCCTTCCAGGAGAAGGCATTGCCGAAGATCTCGATTACCGGATCGGTCAACTGAACGATCCAGGCCACGGTGCTGAGCAACGCCAGGCGCATGATCAACGCCATGCTGATACCAATCCGGCGCGCCTTGGAGCGGTACTCGACAGGCAGCTTGTTGGTCAGGATCGAGATGAAGATCAGGTTGTCGATACCGAGCACGACTTCCATTGCCACCAATGTGGCCAAAGCTACCCAGGCGGTCGGGCTTGCGGCGAGTTCCAGCAAATATTCCATGAATCAATCCTGTTTCTGGCTATGTTAGGGCTATGTTCGCAGCTGTGGGTCAGATGTCCTGGGTCTTGCCTTCGCCATCGGCTGGCTTGGCCGATTTCTCACCCTCGCCGCCAATGACGTCATTCAACGCTTGCTGAGCGGCTTCATTGGTCTTGTCGATGGCCTGCTTGGCAGACTGCGCCGCCTGATCGAGCACCTGCTGGGCAGATTTCTCAGCCTGATCGCACCCGGCCAGGCTGAACAGCGCCAGCGCAAGCACCAACGGGGTACCGATGGATTTCAGTTGTAGCATGGGATCCTCACTTGTCATGTCCGGGCAGCACGTGGCGCCTGATGAAAGGCATTCTAATGAAGCGGAAACATCCGGAAAATTCGTTTTTTTAGCGGCTATACTTCGTTTTTTACGAATCCGGAAACAACCATGCTCAATTACCGGCAGCTGCATTATTTTTGGGTAGTCGCACGCACCGGCAGTATTGCCCGCGCCAGTGAGCAGCTGAATCTGACGCCGCAAACCATCAGTGGGCAGATCAGCCTGTTCGAGCAGACCCACGGTCTGGAATTGTTCCAGCGTGTCGGGCGTCAGCTTGAGCTGACCGAGAGCGGCAGGCAGACGCTGATCTACGCCGAACAGATGTTCCAGATCGGCAGCGAGCTCGAGACCATGCTGCGCGCTGGGCCGCAGGAGCAGATCCTGTTCCGCGTCGGCGTTGCCGATGTGGTCCCCAAGTCCATCGTTTATCGCTTGCTGGCGCCGACCATGGAGCTGGACGGTGCCCTGCGCATCAATTGCCGGGAGGACAAGCTCGAGCGGCTGCTGGCCGACCTGGCCATCCAGCGTCTGGACCTGGTGATTTCCGACAGCCCCATGCCCAGCCATCTGGATATCAAAGGCTACAGCCAGAAACTCGGCGAATGCGGCTTGAGCTTTTTTGCCACCCCAGCTCTGGCGGCAGAATACTCGGGTGCATTTCCGGCCTGTCTGAATGATGCGCCGTTGCTGATCCCAGGTCAGGAGACAGTGGTACGCAGCCGCTTACTGCGCTGGCTGTCCGAGCAGCAGGTGCAGCCGCGGATCGTCGGTGAGTTCGATGACAGTGCCTTGATGCAGGCCTTTGGTCAGTCCGGCAGCGGCATTTTCGTTGCGCCCAGCGTGATTGCCGATGAGGTGTGCCGCCAATATGCAGTGGTGCTGATCGGCCATACCGAGGCGGTCAACGAGTCGTTCTATGCGATCTCGGTAGAGCGCAAGGTCAAGCACCCGGGGATCGTCGCGATTACCGAGGGTGCGCGCAAAGAGTTGTTCCACTGGTAGGTAGCGGCCGGGAGCGCTGGTCTATGGTACAGTCGCGCCCGTCCAAATCCCTGAGATTCGCTGCACATGCTGCCTGTTCTTCGCCTGTTCACCCGCACCAGCCTGGTTACCCAGATCGTCATCGGCCTGATCGCCGGCATCGCCCTGGCCTTGCTCGCGCCTGCCGTGGCGCTGGACCTGGCGTTTCTCGGCAAGGTTTTCGTCAGTGCGCTCAAAGCGGTAGCGCCCGTGCTGGTGTTCGTGTTGGTGATGGCCTCGATCGCCAACCACAAGCACGGCCAGCAAACCCATATCCGGCCGATCCTGTGGCTGTACCTGCTGGGCACCTTTGGCGCAGCCGTGGTCGCCGTGATCGCCAGCATGCTGTTCCCCTCGACCCTGCTGCTCAGCGCCAGTGAGGCGTCGCTGAGCGCTCCGGGCGGTATCACCGAAGTGCTGCAGAACCTGCTGCTCAGCGCTGTCGATAATCCGGTAGCGGCGCTGCTCAATGCCAACTTCATCGGCGTACTGACCTGGGCCATCGGCTTGGGGATCGCCCTGCGCCATGCCAGCGAGGCCACCCGCACTGTAGTCGACGACCTGTCCAATGCGGTGACTTATATCGTGCGCGTGGTCATTCGTTTTGCGCCGCTGGGGATCTTCGGCCTGGTCGCAGCGACCTTGGCCCAGTCGGGGCTGAGCGCCCTGCTTGGCTACCTGCACCTGCTGGCGGTATTGATCGGCTGCATGCTGTTTGTCGCGCTGGTGATGAACCCGCTGATCGTGTTCTGGAAGATCCGCCGCAACCCCTACCCGCTGGTGCTGATGTGCCTGCGCGAGAGCGGCATCACGGCGTTCTTCACCCGCAGCTCGGCCGCCAACATCCCGGTCAACTTGGCACTGTCGGAAAAACTCGGCCTGCATGAAGATACTTACTCGGTCTCGATCCCGCTTGGCGCAACCATCAACATGGCCGGCGCGGCGATCACCATCACCGTGCTGACCCTGGCGGCCGTGCATACCTTGGGCATCAGTATCGATCTGCCCACTGCCGTGCTCCTCAGCGTAGTGGCTGCGGTGTGTGCCTGCGGCGCATCGGGCGTAGCCGGTGGTTCTCTGTTGCTGATCCCACTGGCGTGTAGCCTGTTCGGCATTCCCAGTGAAATCGCCATGCAGGTGGTCGCCGTCGGTTTCATCATCGGTGTGCTGCAGGACTCGGCTGAAACGGCGCTGAATTCTTCGACCGATGTGATCTTCACCGCCGCCGCCTGTGAGGCCCAGGAGCGACGCGCAGCCTGAGTGATAAGGCGGCGCCGCTGGCAATTGCTTAACGGCGCCGCTTTACCTAGGCTAGTGGCCTTTCCTCGCAACGAGACAGGGCCATGTCAGAACAACACAACGCCAGTGAAGGCCGCTTCAACAGCACCGAGATCCGCATCCTCGGATCGCTGATCGAAAAGCAGGCCACCAGCCCTGAAACCTACCCCCTGACCCTCAACGCGCTAGTGGTTGCCTGTAACCAGAAAACCAGCCGCGAACCGGTGATGAACCTCTCTCAGGGCCAGGTTGGCCAGGCGCTGCGGGCGCTCGAAGGGCGTGGTTTTACCAAACTGCAGATGGGCAGTCGCGCCGACCGCTGGGAGCAACGCGTCGACAAGGCGCTGGAACTGGTGCCCGCGCAGCTGGTGCTGATGGGTTTGATGTTTTTGCGCGGGCCGCAGACGATCAACGAGTTGTTGACCCGCAGCAACCGCTTGCATGAGTTCGAGGATGACCAACAGGTCCAGCATCAGCTCGAGCGCTTGATTTCACGTGAGCTAGCGGTTCACCTGCCGCGTCAGGCTGGGCAGCGGGAAGACCGCTATACCCACGCGCTGGGTGATCCGGCAGAGATCGAGGCTATTCTTGCGGCGCGCCAGCAAGGCGGCGCTGAACGCAATTCGGCCCCTAGCATCGCTGAAGAACGTATCAGCGCGCTGGAGGCACGAATTGCAGCACTGGAAGAACGCCTGACGCTGCTGGAAGGCTGAACCCAGCCAGCGCAGCAGGCGTCTACGTCAGGCCGGCGCCGAGCTGCGGATCAGGTGATCGAAGGCGGACAGCGAGGCCTTGGCACCCTCGCCCACCGCAATCACGATCTGCTTGTACGGCGCGGTGGTGACGTCCCCGGCAGCGAACACACCAGGGATGTTGGTCTGGCCCTTGGCGTCGACGATGATCTCGCCACGCGGCGACAGCTCGACCGTGCCTTTGAGCCAATCGGTGTTGGGCAGCAGGCCGATCTGTACAAAGATCCCTTCCAGCGCGATGTCATGCAGCTCATCGCTATTGCGGTCCTTGTAACGAAGGCCGTTGACCTTTTCGCCATCCCCCAACACTTCGGTGGTCAGCGCACTGGTGATCACCTTGACGTTGGCCAGGCTGTGCAGTTTGCGCTGCAACACCGCATCGGCACGCAGCTGGCTGTCGAACTCGATCAATGTCACCTGAGCGACGATACCGGCGAGGTCGATGGCCGCTTCCACACCTGAGTTGCCGCCACCGATCACCGCCACGCGCTTGCCCTTGAACAGCGGGCCATCGCAGTGTGGGCAGTAGGCAACACCGCGGGCGCGGTACTGCTGCTCGCCAGGCACGTTCATCTCGCGCCAGCGTGCACCGGTGGCAAGGATCACGGTCTTGGCCTTCAGCGAAGCGCCGCTGGCCAGCCGCACTTCGTGCAGGCCGCCAGCAGCAGCCGGGATCAATGCCTCACCGCGCTGCAGGTTCATGATGTCGACGTCGTACTGTTTGACGTGCTCTTCCAGCGCCGAGGCCAGTTTTGGCCCTTCGGTTTCCTGCACCGAGATGAAGTTCTCGATCGCCATGGTGTCGAGCACCTGGCCGCCGAAACGCTCGGCGGCAACGCCGGTACGGATGCCTTTGCGCGCAGCATAGATTGCAGCTGCGGCGCCGGCGGGGCCACCGCCCACCACCAGCACATCGAAAGCGTCTTTGGCGTTGATCTTCTCGGCCTGGCGTGTGCCAGAGCTGGTGTCGATCTTGCCAAGAATCTCTTCCAGGCCCATGCGGCCCTGGCCAAACACTTCGCCGTTGAGGTAGATGCTCGGCACGGCCATGACCTTGCGTGCTTCAACCTCGTCCTGGAACAGCGCGCCATCGATGGCCACGTGTTTCACATTCGGGTTGAGCACCGCCATCAGGTTCAACGCCTGGACTACGTCCGGGCAGTTCTGGCACGACAGCGAGAAGTAGGTTTCAAAAGTGAAGTCGCCTTGCAGCGCCTGGATCTGCTCGATCACTTCGGCACTGGCCTTGGACGGATGGCCGCCGACTTGCAGCAGTGCCAGCACCAGTGAGGTAAATTCGTGGCCCATGGGGATGCCGGCAAAGCGCAGGCTGATATCAGCACCCGGGCGGTTCAGCGAGAACGAGGGCCGGCGCGTGTCGCTGCCGTCCTTATTCAAGGTAATCAGGTCCGACAGGCCGGCAATTTCCACCAGCAGGTCGTGCATTTCACGTGACTTCGCACCGTCGTCGAGGGAGGCTACGATCTCGATCGGCTGGGTGACCCGCTCCAGGTAGGTTTTCAGTTGCGATTTAAGCGTGGCGTCCAACATACGGGCGATTCCTTGAGCAATCAGGGTAAACAAAAACGCCCAGGCAAAAGTGCCCGGGCGTTTGGCGGGGCGGTGATGACTTCAGCTATGGCGGCTGTTCACCGCCCGCGACTGGCGCACGATCTTAGATCTTGCCAACCAGGTCCAGCGATGGTGCCAGGGTGGCTTCGCCTTCTTTCCACTTGGCCGGGCAGACTTCGCCTGGGTGAGCGGCAACGTACTGGGCAGCTTTGACCTTGCGCAGCAGCTCGCTGGCGTCGCGGCCTACACCACCGTCGTTGATTTCGACGATCTTGATCTGGCCTTCTGGGTTGATCACGAAGGTACCGCGATCAGCCATGCCAGCTTCTTCGATCAGCACGTCGAAGTTGCGCGAGATGACGTGGGTCGGGTCACCGATCAGCGGGTATTTAATCTTGCCGATGGTTTCCGAAGTGTCATGCCAGGCTTTGTGGGTGAAGTGGGTGTCGGTCGACACACCGTAGATTTCCACGCCCAGCTTCTGGAACTCGGCGTAGTTGTCGGCCAGGTCGCCCAGTTCGGTCGGGCAGACGAAGGTGAAGTCAGCTGGGTAGAAGAACACGACAGCCCACTTGCCTTTCAGGTCGGCTTCGCTGACCTGAACGAATTCGCCGTTGTGGAAGGCAGTAGCGTTGAACGGTTTGACCTGGCTGTTGATGATAGGCATGAGAGAAGCTCCGTCATGGGATTAAGAAGTGGTTGACGGGGAGAATACTAACCACCTGAACCGGCGATGGCTCATTGGCAAAGCTCATGCTGCTGATTGGTTTTGGCTATAAGCAGCTCATTCCGATAGATCCTTTCATTCATAGGAAAGCAGCACAGTGGCACGCGCCCTAGCCACTCCGGGCCGAACGCTCTGCGCAATCTGCACATACGCCGCACGCAGGCCTATCCGCACAAAGTCGTCCCCAGGTCGCACTCTGGCCAAGTTATGCCGAGTGGTGCCCAACTGCAGCAAGCCGCCATCACTGCGCATCAGACGCACCACCAGGCCCGTAGCACTTGATTCGCCGGCAAGTTGCAGGTGATCAGTTGCGCCACCACCGCTGGCATCTTCGAGCTGCGCTAGCACCTGCACTGACCGTCGTTTTGTGCTCGGCTGGCAGCGCAACCGCAACTCGAAGTCGACCGCCGCCGGCTGGCTGCCAAGGCCGCGGAAACCGCTCCAGAACTGCACGCTGAGGTCGACCTGAGTGTGCCGGCTTGCCCCCTCCAGATGGCAGGTCGGCCCCTCACCCCACCAGCAGGATCAGCGCATTGCCGTGCGCATGGTTACAAACTCTTCGGCCGCTGTAGGGTGCACGCCAATAGTGTCGTCGAATTGCGCCTTGGTCGCGCCTGCCTTGAGCGCAATACCCAGGCCTTGAATGATCTCTCCCGCGTCTGGCCCGACCATGTGACAACCCAGCACCTTGTCGGTATCGGCGTCCACCACCAACTTCATCAGGGTCTTCTCCTGAATCTCGGTGAGGGTCAGCTTCATTGCTCGGAAGCGGCTTTCGAAAATTCGCACCTTGTGACCCGCCTCAATGGCCTGTTCCTCGGTCAGCCCAACCGTACCAATCGGCGGTTGACTGAACACCGCGGTGGGGATGTTCCGGTAATCCACCGGTCGGTACTGCTCCGGTTTGAACAGACGCCGCGCAACGGCCATGCCTTCAGCCAGCGCCACAGGGGTGAGCTGGACTCGACCGATGACATCACCAATTGCCAGAATAGAAGGCTCAGTGGTCTGGTACTGATCATCGACACGCACGAAGCCACGCTCGTCGAGTTCCACACCCGTGTGTTCCAGGCCAAGGTTGTCCAGCATCGGCCGGCGGCCTGTCGCGTAGAACACGCAGTCGGTGAGCAGCTTACGGCCATCTTTGAGGGTGGCCTTGAGGCTGCCATCTGCCTGCTGATCGATCCGTTGAATGTCGCTATTGAACTGCAGGTCAACGCCGCGCTTGTCCAATTCGTCCTTGAGATGAGTGCGCACCGAGCCGTCGAAGCCGCGCAGGAACAAGTCGCCGCGATAAAGCAGGCTGGTGGCGCTGCCAAGCCCTTGGAAAATGCCGGCAAACTCGACCGCGATGTAGCCGCCGCCGACAACCAGAATGCGCTTGGGCAGCTGCTTGAGGAAGAACGCCTCGTTGGATGTGATCGCCAGCTCTTTGCCAGGGATGTCCGGCACCTGCGGCCAACCGCCGGTAGCGATGAGGATATGCTTGGCTGAGTAGCGCTGACCGTCTATTTCGACTTCATTGGCGCCCGTCAGTCGCGCATGGCCTTCAAGCAAGGTCACCCCACTGTTGACCAGCAAGTTGCGGTAAATGCCATTGAGCCGCTCGATTTCGCGATTCTTGTTGGCAATCAGCGTGCCCCAGTCGAAGTTCCCCTCTTCCAGCGTCCAGCCGAAGCCGGCAGCCTGCTCCATTTCGTCAGCGACGTGGGCGGCATACACCATCAGCTTTTTCGGCACGCAGCCCACGTTGACACAGGTACCGCCCAGGTAGCGGCTCTCGGCCACAGCGACCCTGGCGCCAAAACCCGCCGCGAATCGCGCGGCACGCACACCGCCGGAACCGGCACCAATCACGAACAGATCAAAATCGTAAGTCACAATCCAGACTCCACAAAAAAGCCACCCAAGAGGGTGGCTGTTTTTCATACGGGCTGCAAGCCTGCAGGCTTAGTAAGCCTTGCCAGCCTTGTAGAAGTTCTCGAAGCAGAAGTTGGTCGCCTCGATGTAACCTTCGGCGCCACCGCAGTCAAAGCGCTTGCCCTTGAACTTGTAGGCGATCACACAGCCTTCCTGCGCCTGCTTCATCAGCGCGTCGGTGATCTGAATCTCGCCGCCTTTGCCTGGCTCGGTTTCACGGATCTTCTGGAAGATGTCCGGGGTCAGGATGTAGCGGCCGATGATGGCCAGGTTCGACGGGGCATCTTCCGGTGCTGGTTTCTCTACCATGCTGTTAACACGGTAGATATCGTCGCGGATCATCTCGCCAGAGATAACGCCGTACTTGTTGGTTTCCTGCGGATCGACTTCCTGAATGGCAACGATCGAGCAGCGGAACTGGTTGTACAGCTTGACCATCTGCTGCAGCACGCCATCGCCGTCGAGGTTGACACACAGGTCGTCCGCCAGCACGACCGCAAACGGCTCGTCGCCGATCAGCGGTTGGCCGGTCAGGATGGCATGGCCCAGGCCTTTCATTTCGGTCTGACGGGTGTACGAGAACGAGCACTCGTCGAGCAGACGGCGAATACCGACCAGGTATTTTTCCTTGTCGGTGCCTTTGATCTGGTTTTCCAGCTCATAGCTGATGTCGAAGTGGTCTTCAAGCGCGCGCTTGCCACGACCGGTCACGATGGAGATCTCGCTCAGGCCGGCATCCAGTGCCTCCTCGACGCCATACTGGATCAGTGGCTTGTTTACCACTGGCAGCATTTCCTTGGGCATGGCCTTGGTAGCTGGCAGGAAGCGGGTGCCATAGCCGGCTGCCGGGAACAAGCATTTCTTGATCATATACGTCCTTAACAAGGGCTTAGCGTACGAAATTCGGCGCAGTCTAATCAGGCGGCGCGCACCTTACAATGCCCAGCCTGAAGCGACCGCTGCCATGATAGAGATACCCCAGTGTAGTTAGTTCCAACGGATCGCAAATATTCAGCCTGTTGCCGGCAGGTTTGCCCCGCTGACAGCGGGCTCTGGTAACCCTGAACCCGCTTCGAAGCGCGTCATTTTCACGCCAGTGCATACGCAAAAAGACGCGCATCAGAAGTGTCTACCGCAAGCGTTACCGGGTTATCCCCTGCCCGATCAGCATGCCTTCGACCTTTTGCCCATACAGGTTGACGCCGTCATTGGCATGAAACTTCAATCGGGTTTTTTCGACTGAGCCTTCCACCAGGCGCGGGTCCTGCGGCCGTTCGTGGCGATTGATCCATGCAGCGACATCCCATGCCTGCTGATCACTGAGGCTGCCGGGCTTGCCAAGTGGCATGTTGTACTTGATGAACGACGCCGCCGTATTGATCCGGTGCATGCCAGCGCCCCAGTTGTAGGAGTCCTTGCCCCATAGCGGTGGCATCACGTATTCACCTGCCACCTGCTGGCCTTCGCCTTGATCGCCGTGGCAGATCGCACATTGCTCGCGATACACCTGCTTGCCGCGTTTGAAGTCATACCCACCCTTGGGCTGAGGCACTTCGGGATAACCACGGCCAGGTGTCTCGACCGCGGTCGGCGCATTGGTCGACAGCCAGTATGAGTAAACGCTCAGTGCGGTCATCTGCGGGCTATCCGCCGCAGGCGGCTTGCCGTTCATGCTGAACTGGAAGCAGCCCTGGATGCGTTCGGCGAAGGTGTTGACCTTGTCATTTTTCTTGCGATATGCCGGGTACATCGGATAAGCGCCCCACAGCGGCGCAGAAAACGCCATACGGCCCTGATCAAGGTGGCAGTTGCTGCAGTTCATGCCGTTGCCCACAGCCTCGGGCATCAGCCGGCGGGTATCGACAAACAAGGCATGGCCCTCGCGGACCATCTGGCCAAAGGCGTTGTCCGGGATCTGGGTTTCAGCGGGCGGCGCGAACTGCACTGTGGCCTGCGTGCCGGGCACCTTGAGCTGGGATTGATCTTCCATGGCAATCGGCGTGGCAGCCTGGGCGCTACCCATGGCCAACAACAGGGTGGCAATGATCGGCTTCATGGCTTGACCTCCTGGGCCAGTGGATGGGCGAAGAACTCGGCAACTGCCGTGATCTCGGCATCGGTCATGGCCTTGGCCACGCCGACCATCAACTGATTGGGGTCATTGCTACGGCTGCCGTCGCGCCAGGCATTGAGCTGCGCCACCAGATACGCCGCAGGCTGCCCCGCCAGTGGCGGGAAGTGCTCACCGACACCGCTGCCGCCTGGCCCGTGGCACTGCACACAACCCGGGATTTGCCGGTCCCAGTCGCCGTACAGGGCCAAGCGCGACACCGGGTCGGTGGCAATCTGCTGGCGACGCAGATCAGGTGCCGGGTCATTCGGCAGGCTGGCCAGGTACTCGCTGACGGCTTTGGCTTCCTGCGCGCTCAAGGCCTTGGCCAGCGGCTCCATCACCGGCTGCTTGCGGCTGCCACTGCGAAAGTCCTGCAGCTGCTTGTTCAGATACCCGGCCGACAAGCCGGCCAGCCGCGGAAACCCTGCAGCGGCGATGCCCTTGGCATCGGGACCATGACAGCCCAGGCAGGCCATCGCAGCGGGGTTGGCCCCACCCTGGGTGAAGATTTTCTGGCCTTCGGCGGCATGCGCCGCGGGCCAGGCCAGGATCAGCGCAGTGCTGATCGCAAAACGACTCAACGGATTCATCACGGGACGCTCCATTTCCTTGTTATAAGCTTAGGCTTAAAAGGTATAAGCACAAAAATAGTAGGCTTATCCTCCGGCAGGCAACAACGCCTACCGGACAAGAACATGACAATTGGCCCGCTAAATGGCCGTTTAGCTGAGCTGGATCAAGATCCGGAGATGCATTTGGTCGTGGCTGCGCGCACATCACCCAAGCGCAGCGGGAAGTTGTTCAGCCGCTCGCGCAGCTTGATGCTGCTGCCGCTACCACGCTTGTCGATGTCAATCAACGCAGCAGGACCCGCACCCGCGGTCAGCTTCTGCGGCACGATCAAACGCAGGCCGTCGCCGCGCTTTTCCTGCACCAGTGCGTCGCGGCTACTCGCCAACTCGGCCTTGATACAGTCGGCGTACACCTGAGGCGCCTTGCCAGACATCACATCCATGGTTTCTCGCGATTGCTCCAGCTCAGCGACACTTACACAGCCGCCCAGAGTCAAGGTCATCGCCGCCACCGCCCACTTCATTGGAATACCTCTGCCTGCTTTAAAGAATGTGTATGACAACAACCGGGCGGGTTTGCTCCCTGCTTTGGCGGATTTATCCCTACCCCGGCCATCAGGGGCGGGAGTGTACCGCTACATCGTGATATCTTGCGCATTTGCACGAATAAACTTTGCGGAGCATCACATGAAATTCGTACACCAGCGCGAGCACCTCAACGAGGACGACATTGTCGTGATCGAGTGCTCCCAGCGCTGCAACATTCGCCTGATGAACGACGCCAATTTCCGCAGTTTCAAGAATGGCGGGCGTCACACCTACCATGGCGGCGCGTTCGACCAGTTCCCGGCGAAGATCGTCGTGCCGAGCACCGGTTTTTGGAACATCACCCTCGACACGACCACGCCCCGGCCGATCTCGGTCACGCGCAAGCCAACCTTCACGCACAAGATCAAAATCGTGCGTCGCTCGTCGTCGCAACTGAGATAAGCCCGCCATGACCCAGAACATCAAGTACGTGATCAAATACAAGCTCGATGGCGAGCAACGCTTCGACTTCGCCGTGATGCCGGACAACTCCGAAGAGCAGGCGCGCCTGGCGCTGCAACAGATCCATGGCGATGACGTCGCCAAGATCAGCGACATCAAAGTCAGCAAGGCCCTGTAAACCTGGCCCTGGCTGGGCGCCGAGTTGAAACAGAGTTGACAGGAGTGCACATGAGCAACTGGCCAGACCGCCGTATCCTGGATCTGCTCGGCATCGATGTGCCGATCCTGCAAGCACCGATGGCCGGAGCCACCGGCTCACCCATGGCCATCGCTGTGGGCACGGCTGGTGGCCTGGCCGCTCTGCCCTGCGCCATGCTCAGCCTGGATCAGGTGCGCAGTGAAGTGGCAGCGTTCCGCGCCGCCTGCGCAGGGCCTTTGAACCTGAACTTCTTCTGCCATCAACCGCCGCCCGCTGATGCAGCCCGCGCACTGCGCTGGAAGCAGGCCCTACAGCCGTATTATCAGGAGCTGGGCGCTGATTTCGCCGCGCCGACGCCGGTATCCAACCGTGCGCCATTCGATGAGCACAGCTGCCAACTGGTTGAAGAACTGCGCCCGCAGGTGGTCAGCTTTCACTTCGGCCTGCCCACTGCCAGCCTGCTGCAGCGGGTCAAGGCCACCGGCGCCAAAGTGCTGTCGAGTGCGACCACGGTGCAGGAGGCGCTCTGGCTGGAACAGCACGGTTGCGATGCGATCATCGCCATGGGCTATGAAGCCGGCGGCCATCGCGGCATGTTCCTTAGCGATGACATCACCAGCCAGATCGGCACCTTCGCCTTGATCCCGCAAATTGTCGACGCAGTGCGACTGCCGGTGATCGGCGCCGGTGGCATTGCCGATCACCGCGGCCTGGTGGCCGCACTGGCTCTTGGCGCCTCGGCGGTGCAGATCGGCACTGCCTACCTGTTCTGCCCGGAGGCGAAGGTATCTGCAGCCCACCGCCAGGCGCTGGATACCGCCCCCGCCAGTGACACAGCGCTGACCAACCTGTTCACCGGGCGGCCCGCGCGTGGCATCAACAACCGCATCATGAGCGAACTTGGCCCGATGAGCGATCTGGCCCCCGCCTTCCCCCTGGCAGGCGGCGCGTTGATGCCGCTGCGGGCGATCAGCGATAGCGCGGGCAGCAGTGACTTCAGCAATCTGTGGGCCGGCCAGGCTTTGCGCCTTGGCCGACACCTGCCTGCGACAGAGCTGACCAGAGACATTGCCGAGCGCGCGCTGGAGCAATTAGGGCGCTGATTCGATCCCGCGATTATGGCCCTTCCCGTAGAGTCGACTCTCGCTATATAGTCCCGTATATAACGATAACCTGCTCTCGGAGAGTTGCCTCATGCGTATGCGTTTGCCCTACCTGGCTGCAACGGCGGCCACCCTGCTCGCCTGCACCAATGCCTGGGCCGATGAAGTTCAAGTTGCCGTCGCAGCCAATTTCACCGCGCCGATCCAGGCGATTGCCAAAGACTTCGAGAAGGACACCGGACACAAGCTTGTGGCCTCCTTCGGCGCGACGGGCCAGTTCTATGCGCAGATCAACAACGGCGCACCTTTTGAAGTATTCCTGGCGGCCGATGACAGCACTCCGGCCAAGCTTGAGCAAGAAAAGCAGACCGTTGAAGGCTCGCGCTTCACCTACGCCATCGGCACCTTGGCACTCTGGTCTGCCAAGCCAGGCTACGTCGACGCGCAAGGCGAAGTGCTGAAAAAAAATGACTACAAGCACCTGTCAATCGCCAACCCCAAGACCGCTCCCTACGGCCTGGCAGCGACTCAGGTGCTGGCCAAGCTGAACCTGACTGAAGCCACCAAAGGCAAGCTCGTCGAAGGCCAGAACATCACCCAGGCGTTCCAGTTCGTTTCTACCGGCAACGCTGAGCTGGGCTTTGTCGCCCTGTCGCAGATCTACAAAGATGGCAAAGTCGAAAACGGCTCGGCCTGGATCGTCCCGTCCAGCCTGCATGACCCGATCCGCCAGGATGCGGTAATCCTCAACAAGGGCAAGGACAACCCCGCTGCCAAGGCGTTTATCGACTACCTCAAAGGCCCCAAGGCCACAGCCGTGATCAAATCCTATGGTTATCAGATCTGATGCCGCTTGATGCTGCAGACTTCGGAGCGATCTGGCTGACCTTCAAACTGGCCAGCCTGACTACTCTGATTCTGCTCGTCATAGGTACACCGATTGCCTGGTGGCTGGCGCGGACCCGCTCGTGGTTGCGCGGCCCGGTCGGCGCGGTGGTCGCTCTGCCATTGGTGCTGCCGCCGACGGTGATCGGCTTTTACCTGCTGATCGCCCTCGGCCCGCACGGCTGGCTGGGCCAAGCCACTCAGGCACTGGGCCTGGGCAGCGTGGTATTCAGCTTCACCGGCCTGGTAATTGGTTCGGTGGTGTACTCCATGCCGTTTGTGGTGCAACCCCTGCAAAACGCCTTCAGCGCGATTGGATCAAGGCCTTTGGAAGTCGCCGCCACGCTGCGTGCAAGCCCTTGGGACACTTTCATTCATGTCGTGCTGCCGCTGGCTCGGCCGGGGTTCGTCACCGCCAGCATCCTTGGCTTTGCCCACACCGTTGGCGAGTTCGGTGTGGTGTTGATGATCGGCGGCAATATCCCTGACAAGACCCGCGTGGTGTCGGTGCAGATCTTTGACCATGTCGAGTCGATGGCCTACGCACAAGCACACTGGCTGGCCGCAGCCATGCTGGTGTTCTCGTTCCTGGTGTTGCTCCTGCTGTACGCGGGGCGCCGTGGCAAGCCCGGCTGGAGTTGAGATGAGTGCTTCAATACTGGCGCGGCTGACCCTGGCGCGCGACGATTTCACCCTGGATGTCGACCTGCAACTGCCAGGTTCAGGGATCAGCGCCTTGTTCGGCCATTCCGGGTCGGGCAAGACATCGTGCCTGCGTTGCCTGGCGGGTCTGGAGCGTGCGGCGAGCGCCTACATCGAGGTCAACGGTGAAGTGTGGCAAGACAGTGCCAGCGGGTTTTTCCTCCCGCCACATCGGCGCCCGATCGGCTATGTATTCCAGGAAGCCAGCCTGTTTCCCCACCTGTCAGTGCGCGCCAACCTGGAGTTCGGCTGGCGCCGGGTGCCGGCGGCACAGCGCAAGGTCAGCCTTGAACAGGCGTGTGCGCTACTGGGCATCGGTCATTTGCTTGAGCGCCGTCCAGCCACCTTGTCTGGCGGCGAAGCGCAGCGGGTCGGCATCGCTCGCGCCCTGCTCAGCAGCCCGCGCTTGCTGCTGCTGGACGAGCCCCTGGCAGCGCTGGATGGACCACGCAAACGCGAGATTCTGCCGTATCTGGAGCACCTGCATGAAGAGCTGCAGATTCCACTGGTCTACGTCAGCCATGCGCAGGATGAAGTGGCGCGACTAGCCGACTACCTGGTGTTGCTGGAGCAGGGCAAGGTGCTTGCAAGCGGCCCCATCAGCGAGACACTGGCGCGGCTGGACCTGCCGTTGGCTCAGGGCGACGATGCCGGGGTGGTGCTGGAAGGGCTGGTGGTCGGCCATGATCCGCACTATCAATTGTTCGACCTGCGCTTGCCCGGCAATGATGCCCAACCGCTGCGTATCGCCCATCCTTCGCTGCAAGTTGGCAGCACGCACCGGCTGAAGATCCAGGCCCGCGATGTCAGCCTGGCCTTGGCGGCAGACAGCCAGTCGAGCATTCTCAACCGCTTGCCCGTGCGCGTGCGTGAGCTGCGCGCCGCCGATAACCCGGCCCATCTACTGGTCAGTCTGGATGCGGCCGGCACCACGCTGTTGGCGCGCATCACCCGTTACTCCGCCGACCAGCTCGGCGTGCACCCGGGCCAGGCGCTATGGGCGCAAATCAAATCGGTCGCTGTTTTACTCTGAGCATCCACGCCAACGGCGTTGTCCATTGAGCAGACACCTGGTCGCTGGATACCGCCCCATGCTCGATTGCCCGCTGCCCCGCTCCCTGCACTATGTCGACGACAGCCAGCCTGGCCTGAGCCGACGCCGATGGCGTGATCGCTTTATCTACCTGGACGCGGACGGTGAACGGCTGCGCGATGAGGCGACGCTTGCGCGCATCGCGGCGCTGGTCATCCCACCGGCCTACACCGACGTGTGGATCTGCGCCGACCCGCAGGGCCATCTGCAAGCCACCGGCCGCGACGCTCGCGGACGCAAACAATATCGCTATCACGCGCAATGGCGCGAAGTGCGCGATCAGCATAAATACGGACGCATGCTGGCCTTTGCTCAGGTGCTGCCCAAATTGCGCAAGCAGCTCGACGCCCACCTGCGCCGCCCAGGGCTGGGCCGGGAAAAGGTCATGGCGCTGGTGGTCAGCCTGCTCGACTCGACCCTGATCCGCGTCGGCAATCGCCAGTACATGCGCGACAACAACTCCTATGGATTGACCACTCTCAACTCCGATCATGTTGAGGTCAAGGGCAGTACCATTCGCTTCCAGTTCAGGGGCAAGCGCGGCGTGGAGCACAACGTTACCTTGCGCGACCGGCGGCTGGCCGGCTTGGTCAAACGCTGCATGGAGCTGCCTGGGCAGACGTTATTCCAGTATCTGGATGACAACGGTGAGCGGCACAGCATCGGCTCGAGCGATATCAACCTGTTTCTGCAACAGCTGACCGGCGCTGACTTTACCGCCAAGGACTACCGCACCTGGGCCGGCAGCAGCCTGGCCCTGCATCTGTTACGGCCATTGGCCTGGGAGCCGGAAACCGAAGCCAAGCGCCAGGTCACGGCGATTGTGCGTCAGGTTGCCGCACGCTTGGGCAACACGCCGGCAGTGTGCCGACGCTGCTACATCCACCCGGCAGTGCTTGAGCACTTCCAGCTGGGGCGCCTCGGTGCTCTGCCGCGAGCCCGCATTCGCCAGGGGCTTGAGCCCGAAGAAGTGACCTTGATGCACTTTTTGCGGGCGCTGCAGGAGTCCGATTGAGCGGGTCTATATGCGCTATCAAGCAGAGAAATTTCCAATCTGCGCGTAAGCCCCCTATTCTTGCCCCCGAGCACCTCCGCCGGGGCACTTCAACCCGCAAAACCGGCACCTGCAGCTAGAGACATGAAACAGATTTTATTTACGGGGGAATTACTATCCTCCGAAAGCGTCTTTAATGAGAAGGAAGAGGGACACGCTCCCGCCGCAGCGGTAACTGACCGCACGGTTTTCGTTATTACCCAAGGAGAACTACATGCTGATACTCACCCGCAAGGTCGGCGAAAGCATCGTCATCGACGATAATATCAAAGTGACCATTCTGGGCGTCAAAGGGATGCAAGTGAGGATCGGCATCGATGCGCCAAAAGATGTTCAGGTTCATCGCGAGGAGATTTTCAAACGCATCCAGGCAGGCAGCCCCGCACCGGAAAAGCCCCACGACGAGCAACACTGAAACCTGCATCGCTTGAAGCCGCACGGATGCGCTTGACCGATCGGCCCGCCGATGCGGGATCTTGCCAGGCCCTCAGCCGCCCAGCAGCTCCCGCACTTTGGCTACCATTTCATTGGCATGAAATGGTTTCTGAAATACTGCACCGAACAAATTGCAATCCGCTTGCGCGGCTTGCGCGCCGCTCATCAAGATCAGCGGTAAATGTGCCAGCGCAGGATCCTCTCGAATCGCCTTGGCCAATTCCTGGCCATTCTTCTTCGGCATCATGTAATCGGTAATCACCAGATCAATAGGCTTCTGGCGTAGCAGATCCAACGCCTTTTCGCCATTGTTGGCCTTTTCCACCAGAAAACCCTCGTCCTCCAGGGCATAACCCAGGATCTCGGCAATCAGGTATTCGTCATCGACGATCAAAATGGTCTTCATCGCTGGACTGTCAGCCGCCCTCCGACTGAGTAGGCGTGCCGCTAAGCACTGCGCTGGCACCTTCGAAAGCCTTGCGCACAACCACCCCATTCGGTCCCATGCACAGCTCATGGAGCGCAGGGTCGTAGTCACTGTCGCGCACCTTGAGCAGTGACAGCATGCGCCGCAGCCGGCTATCGAGTTCGACGAATCGGGTCAGGATCAGGTTATCGACGATGCTCGACAGGTCGGGTGACGGCGCACTGACTTCGGCACCAAACAGATCACGCATTTCCCAGGTCATCAACATCGTCACATCGCGGGCACGCAGCTCGCCGATCAGGGCGCGGAAGAAGCCATTGATGCGTGCAGGATCGAATGCCAGCCGGCTGAATGCACCGAGGCTGTCGATCACCACGCGCTTGGCACCGAGGCTATCAACCTGTTTCAGCAAGCGCGCACCGACCTGATCGAGCAGGCCCTCGGTGGTTGGCTGCCAGCTCAACAGCAAAGCCCCTGAGCGCTCCAGCTCAGCGAAGTCGTAACCAAAGGCACTGGCCTTCTGGCGCAATCGGGTAGGCGATTCGTAGAAGCCAAAATGCACCGCCGGCTGCACAGGTGACGCAGCCGCTACGAATGCCAGCCCCAGAGAGGTTTTGCCGATCCCCGAAGGCCCCATTACCAATGTGGTCGAGCCGATACTGACGCCACCGCCAAGCATGTCGTTCAGCGCTTGCGAGCCGGTGCTGATAGATTCCATTGTCTCCGAGCCAGGATGGCTGGGATGGCTGTAGAGCGCCTCCAGACGCGGGAACACCGTCAGCCCGGCGCTATCGATCTGGCACTCGTGCAAGCCAGACAACGCAGCGCTGCCGCGGGTCTTGCGCAGCTGAATAGTACGCACGGCACGGCTGCCAACCAAAGTCTCGCCCAGGTCGATGACGCCATCGACCATGGTGTGCTCTGGGCTGCCCTCCTGCAGACGCGAACTGGTCAGCAGCAGCACAGTGCAGCCCGCGAAGGCGGCATGCCCTTGCAGCTCGGAGATGAATTTTTTGGTGTCGAGCGTGGTTTCGGCACGTATGCGGGCATTGAGCAGGCCATCGACGATCAGCAGGCTGGCCTGCTGCCGGCCAATTTCCTGACGCATCAGCCGCACCACGGCATCCAGGCCCTCCTGTTCGAGGGTGTCGAACGCGCTGACAAACTGGATCTGATCGCCTACCAGCGCCGGGTCGAAGAACTCCAGCGTCGACAGGCACTGGAACAACCGCTCATGGGATTCGCTAAGCAAAGTGGCCACAAGCACCCGCCCGCCATTGCGCACGTGGCCAAACGCCAACTGGTTGGCGAGAATGGTCTTGCCGGCCCCGGGCGGGCCTTGAACGACGTAGGACGCGCCAGCGACCAGGCCGCCACGCAGTAAAGCATCCAGCCCTTCGATACCTGTCTCGACTCGCTTGAGTACTTCAACCATGGCCGCTGCCTGTCGGGTTCGCGTTAAGGGGGGCTCAGCACCGCCGGCAGGTACAGGCACATACTGGTGCCCTCCCCGACCTTGCTGGACACACAGATGGCACCATTGCTCTGCTTGGCAAACCCATACACCTGGCTAAGACCCAGCCCGGTGCCCTTGCCAAACGGCTTGGTGGTGAAAAACGGCTCGAAGATACGCGGCAGCACATGCGCCTCGATACCCACGCCGGAGTCTTGCACATTAAACCGCACGAACGGCCCGTGCAGGCCCTCGACCTCACCGGCCAGTTGCACGCAATCGACCTCGAGGCGAATCCGCCCCGCACCTTCGATCGCATCGCGCGCATTGAACAGCAGATTGAGCAGAACCATCTGCAATTGGCCAGGGTCGGCCTGGATCAACGGCAGCTCTGCCGCCAGCTGCTGCTCGAATTCGATGCTGCCGGGTAGCGCGTGCTCGATCAAACCACGGGTCGAGTCAATCAGCGCGAGCGGAGCAATGCTCGCCGAACTCAACTGGCGATGGCGGGCAAAACTGAGCAGTTGTTGAGTCAGTTGAGTGCCGCGCTGCCCTGCATCGATGATGTGTTCCAGCAGGCGCTGAACCCGCTGCGGATCCTGGCTGTTGCTGGCCATCCGCGCCGAGCTGAGGATAATCGTCAGCAGGTTGTTGAAGTCATGCGCCAGCCCGCCGGTCAACTGCCCCAGGGCTTCGAGCTTTTGCGCCTGGAACAACTGCGCGCGTACCGCGTCGAGCTGCAGCGCAGACTCGCGCCGGTCGGTGATATCGCGCGTAACCTTGGCCAAGCCGATGATCTGACCCTGCTCATCACGCACCACGTCCAACGCGGCCAAGGCCCAGAATTGCGTGCCGTCCTGACGCACGCGCCAGCCTTCATCCTGGGCGACGCCATTGTCCAAGGCCTTGCGCAGGATCTGCTCAGGGCGATTCTGGGCACAATCTTCCGGCGTAAAAAACACGGAGAAATGCTGGCCGATGATCTCGGCGGCCTTGTAGCCCTTGATACGCTCTGCACCCGCATTCCACGACACTACGTGGCCAGAGGGATCAAGCATATAGATAGCGTAATCAACCACCGACAGAACGAGCTGCTCATAGCGGTTGGCGGTCATTTCGGATTGGTCCGGGTGGTCGGTTGAAACCATGAAAACTCCACAGGCACCACAGGCTGAGGCATAAACATAATGTTGAGTCTACTCGCCCTTTACAGGCTAAGCGAAACTCTTGACGAGTAGCCAGCTGACGGAGCCGCTTCAGGCTGGTGATTTCGCTCGCAGTGAGCAGCATGGTCGCCTGAAAAGTCGCGAACAGTGGCTTAATGACACTATCGTGTCGATCGTCTGGACTGCAGGCTTCATCGATCAACCAGAAATTCCTGCATGGAGGGTGTTTTGTTGACGCATCTATAACGATGGGTTATAAAGCGCGCTTGATTGCAGAGCACCTGTTTAACGACGTGCCGGTCGCACAGACCCTTTCAAGCGTGCGAGTGTGGTGGAATTGGTATACACAGCAGACTTAAAATCTGCCGGCGTGAGCCTTGCGGGTTCGAGTCCCGCCACTCGCACCACTTATTGCGTAAAGGGCGCCCCATGGGGCGCCTTTTGTTTGCGCGCAAGAATTGCCCGCAACTCCTGCTACAGTGAAATCATCCAACTTCACTGGTACCCCGCCATGCGCTATACCCTGTTCGCTGGTCAACGCGATGCCATCATGCTGCTCGCACGCATCCTGCTGATGATCCTGTTCGTGCTCTCGGGCTGGAGCAAACTGACAGGCTTTGAAGGCACCGTCAGCTACTTCACCTCGATAGGTGCACCTGCGCCGACACTGGCAGCAGCCATCGCAGTGATCATGGAGTTCTTCGTTGCAATCGTGCTGATTCTCGGGTTCTACACGCGACCATTGGCGATGCTGTTCGCGCTGTTCGTGGTCGGCACCGCGTTGATCGGCCACCCGTTCTGGAACATGGTCGAGCCTGAACGCAGCGCCAACATGACGCAGTTCTTCAAGAACATGAGCATTGTCGGTGGTCTGCTGCTGCTCGCTGTAACGGGCGCTGGCAGATTCTCGCTGGATCGGCGCTGAGTGCGTGCCCTCGGCTTGATCTGCGTGCTGGCGTGAGTCAGTCGTCTACGTCATCGTGCCAGGCAGGATGGTCGTATTCGTCGTCGCTATCATCGAGCGTGCTTTCGTCATCCTCGACCTCATCCAGCAAACCCTGGGCATCGGCCTCGGGCGCAAAGTCTTCATAGAGGAATTCGTGATCAAGCAGATGATCGTGTTCGGGTTCGTGGAGGTCGTGTTCGTCGCTCATGCCAGGCTCCTTGAATAGCTCGCCTGTATAAAGTGATCATCGGTGCAGGTCAACGGCTGAACTGTTAATCCCGACTTAACCAGGGCATTGCACCCTGCCTGAGCTCCCTTCAAGAATCCTTGCCTGCCTTACGGCGGGCTTTTTTTTGCCTGCAGATTACCTGAATGATCTTGCTACATCGTCTTCACGTTTTACTGACAAGCCCGGCCAGATACTACACAGGCTCCGTACGATCTTTAGACCCGCCCACCGTTGGCGGGTTTTCTTTGCCTGTGATTCGGCAATCGCGCAACTCGGCATCCAGCCAGCGCAGCGCAAACGCGCACGCGCCGAAGGACACCTGTTACAGCAGACTCACGGCGTCTTGGCAGCCTGAGCCTTGGTCCAGTGCACCTTGGGCGCGGCAGGGTTGAAACCGCTGACGCCTCTTGGCACTTCCTTGATCTCGCCGCCCTTGGACAAGAACTGCTCAATTTGCTCATTCAAGCGCAGTTGAGCGTGATGGGTCGCAGACTGGGACATGCTGATACCTCACTGATGAGCCACCCAGAGAGAGGACTCGCCCGCCACTATACACCGCAAAGCACGTAAGCAGGACTTTAAAGCCAGATAAAGAGAGATCCCTGCCAAATTTGCGCAGATATCAGCAAGATTACCAAGCGTAAAACCTCGCGCTCTTGCCTCGGTTGTGGTGGCCTCGAATATGAGTGAAGCTTGGCAAAACTCACGGAGAGAGGATGTACCCATGCCGTTTTCAGCGGACGAACGCGCAGCCCTGCTGGCGCTCAAGGGCGTAGGCCCGACGGTTATCAGCAGGCTTGAGCAGATGGGCATCGAGTCACTGCAGATGTTGGGCGATTCGAGCGTCGACGACATTCTGGCGCAGGCTTCGGCAGCGCTGGGGTCAACTTGCTGGAAGAACAGCCCGCAGGCACGAGCGGCGATAACGGCGGCAGTGATGCTTGGCAAGCAGTCGAGCGTTAGCCTGTCACTGCGCTAGCGCGCTCATCTATCAAACCCGCAGCATATGGGCTGTCAAACCTGCAACCGCGCAAGCGAATAGAACCTGGATCACTGTTAGTTTGAAGCGGAACAGGGCAACAGCGACAGCAACCGAGACCACCGCTGCAGGCCAGTCAAATGCGCCGCTGAATCGAAATCTGCCCGGCGGGCCCACCAAAACTGATGAAGCCTAGCTTGAGCCAGAACAGGAACGCCTGGTAAAGGCCGACCGGCCGCACAACCGGCTTGGATGGGGGCTGCTTGTTCACCGCGCTGGCGCTCTCAACCACCTTGAGCTTGCTCGTCAGCCAAGGCGGTCAGTTGCGAAAGTCGAAACTAGCTCAAAAAAGCCGGACAAGATCGGAATCAACTTACCAACTGGAATTCAATTCCTTTTTCTATATCATAGCCCCTGACTCAATCGAGTGGCTCGGTCGCAGCAATGGGCTGACACCCTCGCGAGCCATACCCTGCTGCTTCGCTTAGGTGCGGGATACGCAGCCTGGGACAGCCCACTAGGAGAGAATAGATGTCACAGTTGTTGATACCCAGCCCAACTGGCAAGACCCGGATTTTTGCGGTTATCGGTGATCCAGTGAAGCAGGTCAAGGCTCCAGAGCTTCTCAACAGAGTGTTCGCTGATGAAGCTGTAGACGCAGTGATGATCGCGGTGCATGCCAGGCCTGAGCAACTCGCGACCGTGATACGTGGCCTCCAGGCGATGGATAATTTTTCCGGCATGCTGATCACCATTCCGCACAAGTTTGCTGCTCGAGATTTCGCGGAGTCGGTGAGCGTTGCCGTGCAGGTTTCTGGCAGCACCAATGCAATGCGCCGCAACGAACAGGGCGGGTGGGAAGCGGATAACTTCGATGGCGCGGGATTTACCTTGAGCCTTCAGCGCAAAGGGTATGACCTGATCGGGAAACGCGTCGTACTGGCCGGTGGTGGGGGTGCGGGTAGTTCGATCGCTGTCGCATTATTGCAAGCAGAGGTGGGCCGATTGTATCTACAGGAACCGGATGCCCTGAAAGCCGATGCACTGCTCGCCAGACTAAGCCAGCACTGGCCTGGCCGATGCGAGCTTGCTCAGCCACACCACCTTGAGGTGGCCGATATCGCTATCAACGCAACGCCGCTAGGCCTCTCGGAGGATGATCCACTTCCGCTAGAGCTTGCCGCCGTGCCTGCCGGGGCCTTGGTTGCAGATATCATCATGCAACCTGCAGAGACTCGTCTGTTACGCACTGCAAAGGCCGCCGGGCACCCCGTGCACCCTGGTAGCCACATGCTTAGTGAGCAATTAGGCTGCTACAGACAGTTCTTCAGGATCTGAGCCAAAAAACCGGATGAATCGGCAATTCAACGTGGATAACATTTGTCCGGAGGTGGCTGCCACTATCCATGGGCCGCTGATCTATCGCAAACCTAAGGAAACAACATGAGCAATGCGCTTGAACGCGGCCTGCATGCCATCGAGTTGCTCGCCGGCAAAAGCTCCGGGCTGGCACTTCAACAAGTAGCGGAAGCCTTGGACATTCCGCCGAGCGCGACCCACCGCATGCTCAATTGCCTTGTCGAACAGGGTTTCGTGCGCCAGGAGCATCAGCACGGCAATTACGTGCTTGCCCTGAAGCTGGTTTCACTGGCGCTCAAGCATCTGTCCAAGAGCGACATGGTCGACCTAGCCCGGCCGATACTCGAGCGCCTGGCGCAAGCGTCCGGCGAGCTTGTGCGCTTGAGCATTGTAGATGGCGATAACCTGATCTGGATCTCCAAGGCCCAGGGCAGCCGCTCCGGTCTGCGCTACGATCCCGATGCGGGTGCCGAGGCCAAGCTCTGCTGCACGGCGTCTGGCCTGGCCTGGTTGAGCTGCCTCAGCAACGAGCGCGCGCTGGAGTTGGTCTACCGGCAAGGCCTGGCTAAACCGGGCGAATATGGCCCCAATGCGGCCACCACCATCGAACACCTGCTCGACAACCTGAAGATCGCCCGTGAGCAGGGCTATGCCAGCGTCGACGAGAGCTTTGAAATTGGCGCCGCCTCGATGGCTGCAGCAATTCGCGATGCGCAGCAGCAGGTCGTCGGCGTGATCAGTATCGCCGGCCCCAGCGTCCGCCTCCCTGCCGAGCGCATGCAAGCGCTGAAGGCAGCGTTGCTGGACGCCGTAGAAGAGATCACCGCGATCAACCTGGACAGCCTCCCAAAGCTGTCGCTGATGACCTCCCACATCAGCGAACACACCGCCTGATCGGCACCTCGCTTGACCGCGGCCTGGCTTACTGACCTGGCCGCCGCTCCCTAGCAATTGCTCGACAGCAGGCCCTTCACAGGCCGTGGATTGCCAGCGCCAAAAACGAATTGGAATCAAATATGAATATGGAATGGATTTCCAATTATGATAATATCGGCTTACCGACCCTGGTAATGCCTTGGCGCCAACCTGCCAGCCCATCACCCGGAAAAGGCATTTTCATAAAAACAAAAAGCAGGAGTTATCCATGGCGAACCCTCCAGATGTAGATGTGAGCACCTTCATGGATGCTCGAAAGATGAGCACCCGACAGTGGCTGGTGCTGTTCCTCGGTTTCATGGTGCTGGTGTTTGACGGCTTCGACACCACCGCGATCGGCTTCATTGCCCCGGCGCTGGTCGACGACTGGGGCGTGCTGCGCCAGGACCTCGGCCCGGTAATGATGAGCGGGCTGCTCGGGCTGGCATTCGGTTCGTTGACTGCCGGGCCATTGGCCGACCGCTTCGGCCGCAGGCCAGTCATCATCGGCTCGGTGCTGTTGTTCGGTTTCTGGAGCCTGGCCTCCGCCTGGTCGACCGGGATCACCAGCCTGACGATACTGCGCTTTCTGACCGGGGTTGGGCTGGGTGCCTCGATGCCCAATACGGCGACGCTGATCTCGGAATACGCCCCCAAGCGCTACCGCTCTCACATGGTCTCGTTCATCTACTGCGGCTTTGCCTTTGGTGCGGCACTGGGTGGTTTGGGCAGTGAGTGGCTGATCGAAAACTTCGGCTGGCGGTCAGTGTTGGTGGCCGGCGGCGTGCTGCCGATTGCGTTCGCCCTTCTGCTGCTCTTGAGCCTTCCGGAGTCCATCCGCTTCCTGGCGCAGAACAGTGCCTTGAAGGACCGCCTGATCAAGGAAATCAACAAGGTTGCTCCGGGCCTGGCCAACGCCCAGACGCGTTTCCATAGCAGCGAAGCGGCGATCAAGGCGACAGGCAAGGTCAGTGCCCTCTTCGCGCCCGGTTTCACCCTGGGCACCTGCATGATCTGGGTCACTCTGTTCATGGGTCTGCTGACCATGTACCTGCTGTCGAGCTGGCTGCCGCTGCTCAGCCGCGATGCTGGTCTGAGCATGGGTCAGGCGGCGCTGCTGGGCTCGTTGCTGCAGATCGGCGGCATGCTGGGCAACTTCACCGTCGGCATGAAGATGGACCGCTGGGAACACCACAAGGTGGTCGGCGCCACGGTGTTCTGCGGCGGGGCCTGCGCAGTGCTGATCGCCTTGCAGCAGCCGACCATGCAGGTGCTCTGCCCGTTGATACTGCTACTGGGCTACTTTCTGAACGGCGTAAACGTCGGCGGCTACGCGCTGGCCGCCTCCTTCTACCCCACTCAGATCCGCGCCACCGGCGTTTGCTGGGCCACTGGCATTGGCCGGCTGGGCGCGATCAGCGGCGCCGGGATCGGTGCACTGATGCTGGCCTCGCAATGGAATTTCAGCCAGGTCTTCCTGTTCCTCGCCATCCCTTCCCTGATCGGGGTTACAGCGCTGTGGATCAAAAGTCGCAAGCGCGACGCGTCGGCAATCCCCGCTGCCATCAACTGAAGCCAACTGTAGGTAGACATGCCATGCAAGCCAGCTATTCCATTGCACAACTGACCGCGCTCGCGTTAACCCCGCCGGAAATGATCGAACTGGCTGCACGCACCGGCTATGACCAGGCTGGCGTGCGCTTGCTGCCGGTGGCGCCAGGGGCAGTCGCCTATTCCTTGATGGACGACAAACCGATGTTGCGCGAAACCCTCGCGCGCATCGACGACACCGGGGTCAAAGTCTTTGATCTGGAATTGATCCGCCTCGACGTGCAATTCGACGTGCAGCGTTATCTGCCCTTCCTCGAAGTCGGCGCGCAGCTCGGCGCCAAGGCCGTACTGGTGGCAGGCGACGACCCGGAACCCAACCGGCTGATCGAACACTATGCGCGGCTATGCGACGCCATGCAGCCCTTCGGCCTGTCGGCAGACCTGGAGTTCATGCCGTGGACGGCTGTCCGCGACCTGGCCAGTGCACTGCACATCGTTGAACAGGCCGACCGCGCCAACGGCGGCATCCTGGTTGACGCGCTGCATTTCGACCGTTCTGACAGTCGCTTCGAGGACTTGCAACGTATCCCCACGCAATGGCTGAACTACGCGCAGATATGCGACGGCCCAGCGCTGCGACCGAACACCCGTGACGGCCTGATTCAAGCAGCGCGTGGCGAGCGTCTATTGCCGGGCGAGGGCGATATCGACCTGGCGAGGATCTGGCGCAGCCTCCCGGCTACGGTCCCGGTCAGCGTCGAAATCCCCCATGACCGCAGGGTTGCGCAAGTGGGCGTCGAAGCCTGGGCACGACAGGCGCTGGCCGCTGCCAAGGCAATTATCGAACCGCTCTGATCCGTTTGAGCACACCACAGCAGGCAACTGCTGAATGCTGCCGACACTTCACCTGCACAAGGGCGGGCTGCCAAACCGCCCATGAATTACCACGCCATGAAGGAGCAACCATAATGAGCACCATCGCCCCCCTCCCCTGGGACCAGGAAGTCGACCTGCTGGTATTCGGCGCAGGCGCTGCAGGCATGACCAGCGCATTGATGGCCAGCCACCACGGGCTGGACGTGCTGCTGTGTGAAAAGACCGCCGTGGTGGGCGGCATCAGTGCGACCTCAGGCGGCACCACCTGGGTACCCGGCACCCACCAAAGCCAACGCGCAGGTGTACCGGACAGCGCGGCAGAGGCCGCGACCTTCCTCAAGGCGGTGGTTGGCGAACGCGGCGGTGAAGCGTTGCGCGAAGCTTTCCTTGCCAGCGGGCCACAAGCGATTGATGAACTCGAGCGCATCAGCGAGGTTAAATTCGTTGCAGCCGCCGCTCATCCCGATTACGTCAGCGGCCCCGGTGCAGCGTTCGGTGGCCGCGCCCTGGCGCCCCTCGCGTTCGATGGCAGGCTGCTGGGCAAAGACTTCGCCCGCGTGCGCCCACCTCGGCGCGAGTTCATGGGTCTGGGCGGCATGATGGTGCCACGCGCCGATCTGGATGCGCTGCTTTCGCCCTTCGCTTCGATGCACCACCTGACGCGCACCCTGAGCACAGTCGGCCGCTATTGCATCGACCGCCTGAGCTACCCACGCGGCACCAACCTGGTGATGGGCAACGCCCTGGTCGCCAGGCTGTTCTACAGCCTGCGCCAGCACAAGGTGGCGCTGCGCTTTGAAACCCCTTTGCACGAACTCATTGTGGACAACGGTCACGTAATGGGCGCCGTGGTGCTGCACAACGGCGAGGCCATGCGCATCCGCGCGCGTCGTGGCGTGGTGCTGGCTACCGGGGGCCTGACGCGCCATCCAACGCTACGCAAACAGCTGTTCCCGAGCGCTGCCCAAGCCCTTTCACTGTCGCCCCTGACCCACACCGGCGACGGCATCGATCGCGCGCTGAAGGCCAATGCCCAGCTCGACGACGGCCATGACAGTCCAGGCCTGTGGATGCCCTGCTCGATCCGCACCGCGAAGGACGGCTACCAGGCCATATGGCCACACATCCTGCTAGACCGCGCCAAGCCTGGATTGATCGCCGTGAATGCCCAAGGCAAGCGCTTCGTCAACGAGTCGGACTCCTACCACGACTTCGTCATGGGCATGCTTAACGACGGCAGCGCCACTGCTCACCTGATCTGTGACCAGACCTTCCTGCAACGCTACGGCCTGGGCCTGGTCATGCCGCTGCGCAGCGCCCTCAATATTGCCAGGTTCGTCAAAGCCGGCTACTTGATCAAAGGCAGCACCCTGGACGAACTTGCCAGCAAGCTCAAGGTTGATGCCGAGGGGCTGGCAAACACAGTCAGAACCTACAACGCCGCCGCTGCAAACGGTGACGACCCTGCATTCAACCGCGGTAGCAGCCACATGAACCGTCACAATGGCGACCCGCAGCAACTGCCCAACCCCTGCGTGCGCCCCCTGGGCGATGGGCCCTACTATGCCGTCACAGTGCAACCGGCCGATCTCGCCTGCAGCGCAGGCTTGAGTGGTAACGCCGATGGCCAGGTGCTGGACATGCAAGGCCAGGTGATCGAGGGGCTATACGCTTGCGGCAATGACCTTGCTTCAATCTTTCGCGGCACCTACCCAGGCCCAGGCACCACGCTGGGACCTGCGATCGTATTCGGCTGGCGAGTGGCGCGGCATGCTGCGCGAGTTGCTGATCGCCAGTGTTGAAGCTAGCGACCAGTGAGCGCCTGCTTCGGGTTCAGGCTGTGTGAAAAAGTGCCATCCGCCAACACCAGGCTAGCCAAGCCATCCACTCAGCATCGCGGCGCCCAACGCGACTAACGCGGTATTGAGGCAGACCAGCATGAAGCCGAACCTTATCAGTTCGCCTTCCTCCTTGGCCTGGGTTTTGGCAAGCCCCAGAATCAGCATGACAACCGATAGCGAGCCCAGCGCCGCATGCCCCGCCGAGCTGTTCTGGACGGCAGCCAGCAGTAGGCGGGAGGACTCGGGCAACATCGCGATGGCCGGCATGAAGATCGCATTGCCGCCTACATTCGACCCGGTCATGTAGCCAGACAACGCGCCAAACAGGGCAACCAACGACGTCGCGGCGGTGGGCGACAGCCCAGCCAGCAGTTGCATCAACCCCGCAAGGAAGCCGGCCTTAACCATCATCTGCGACATCGCGAGAAAGAAGAAAATAGTCAGCAATGGCCGCTTCGCCCGAGCCAACAGCGCAGCAGGCAAGTTAACGTCGTGTGCGGTCCAGGATTGTATGTTGCGCGCGTGAGCGCCTAGCACGATCAGCACCATGACCAACGCCAGACCTGGTGAGGCGAGTGGCTTCCAGTTGACCTGGGCGCCCTGTACAACCCAGTGCTCCTGCCAGGAGGTGATCGCCCACAGCATCTTCAAGCCGACAATGCAGACAATCAGCACCAGATACGGCCATGCCTGACGCGGCCATTGCACCGGACCGCGCTCGCTGTCGTTGCGGCGCAGGCGCCACAGCCCAACAGAGAGTATCGCTGCTGCCGTCACCAGGCCCGCAGCAACGCCGGCTACTTCCGGCCCCAGCCACCGACTTGCACTGTAAAGAACGCCCACAAACAGCAGCCAGAAAACGCCCAACGCCCCCCATCCCCGCGAGTCACGAACGCCTGCAAGATAGAGCGCGAGTGCACTGAGGGCGAAGAAAACCGGGGCGCTGGTCAATGCCGAGGTCGATGCCAGCATGGATGCGTCCAGGTGAACCAACGAAGCACCAATGACAGATGCCAGGCCCAGCGTTCCCCAGGGCATAATGGCCATGCCGGCCAGTGCGATCCGTAACGCGACCCGACGCTCGAAGAGACTGAGCAGCAGGGGCACTGTAGCGATCAACGACACGCCGAAACCAGTCATCGCTTCGAGCAACGGTGCCAACCCAAGGACAATTAACACGACTTGATCGCCGCGCCCAAGCCCCAGTGACCGCACCCATTGGCTCAGCGCCAGATTGACGCCCATGCGCTCGATAAAAATCACGAAGAGCAGACCTGGGACGATCACGAAAGCGGTACTTGCAAACAGCACGGCGGTATCTTGAGCGGCGGCCACCATACTGCTCAGACGCCATGCGTCTGCCGCGCCGGCGAGCCAGAGCACAATGACTAACAGAGTGCCTGCAACGGCGGCGTGAACGGGCGGCCGGCGCAATACCACGAGCATGGCTGTAACCAACAGGACCGGGGAAAGATGGAACAGTGCGAGCATGCCAACAATATCCTGTGTGTGTTCCCGAATAGGCTGCGTACGCAGACTGCTGGCAAGATAATATTGCTCTTACCTAGATAAAGGGCCGCAGTTTTCTGGTAGTTTTCGAGAAAATTTCTCACGGATTTACAATGGCGAAAAACGAAGCTGCACCTGAATCGCTGGACAAATTTGACCGTGCCATCCTGGATCTGGTCCAACGTGACAACACCATGCCACTGCGGCTTATGGCCGAGCAGGTCAATCTTTCCACGGCCGCCGTTCAGCGCCGCATCAAACGAATGGAAGACGGGGGAGTCATCACGGGCAACGTAGCCATCGTCGATCCCACCGCCGTAGGCCGGCCGATCACGATCATCGTGGAAGTGATGGCTGAGCGCACCAGCATCGAGGCGCTGGAGGCGATGAAGGCACACTTCGCGGTGCCCGAAGTTCAGCAGTGTTACTACGTCACCGGCGAAGTGGATTTCGTTCTAGTACTCACCGTTGCCAGCATGAAGGAATACCAGACTCTGGCGCGGCGACTGTTTGCTGAAAACTCCAACGTTACCTGGTTCAAGACAATCGTCGCGCTGGACCGTGTGAAAGTCGGACTTGATGTACCAAGCATGGCTGGGTAGAGGCTCATGCAAAAGCCTCTGGTGGCTCGCGCCATGGCAGCAGATTTGCGGTCCAGGTCGCCAGCTCAACAAAAGCCACGACTGCTGCGCACTAGTCGGCAATAGCCCCTGAACGAATTTGGCGTTAGCATCACACCCTTAGTCGGCTTAACAGCCTGTTTTTCAGATCAGGGTCGCATCGTGGAAAAGCTCAAACGCCTCCAAAGTGGAATAGAAGGACTGGACGCTCTGCTCAAGGGCGGGCTGGTCGCAGGTGCCTCGTACATTATCCAAGGGCGCCCAGGTTCCGGCAAAACGATCCTGGCCAACCAACTTGGATTCCATCATGCGAACAATGGCGGCCGCGTTTTGGTTGCCACGCTGCTGGCCGAGTCACATGACCGTCTTTTTCAGTTTCTTTCCACACTGAGCTTTTTCGACTCATCCAGGATTGGCGAAGAAATTCAGTTCGTCAGCGCATTTGACACGCTGGAAAACGAAGGTCTGGATGAGGTAGTGAAGCTGCTGCGTCGCGAGATCAGCCGTCGCAAAGCCACCGTACTGGTCGTCGATGGCCTGCTCAATGCGCGCTCCAAAGCCGACTCACACATCGACACCAAAAAGTTCATCTCAGAGCTGCAGGGCCACGCTGCTTTTGCCGGTTGCACCGTGCTGTTTCTCACCAGTTCACGGCTGGACGACGGTAGCCCTGAGCACACCATGGTCGATGGCGTCATTGAAATAGGCGAAGAGCTGTTCGGCACCCGCTCGGTACGGCGCATTCAACTGCGTAAAACGCGCGGCAGTGCTGCGCTGGCAGGCCTTCACGAGTGTGAGATTACCGACAACGGGCTGGTGGTTTATCCTCGTCTGGAAAGCCTGTACAGCCACCCGTCCGCCCCCGACAGTGCTGACATGACGCGCATTGGCAGTGGGATTGCCTCACTGGACATGATACTGGGAGGCGGCCTTTACAGTTCCAGCGTGTCTTTGGTCATGGGCCCTTCCGGCATCGGCAAAACGACGCTGGGCCTGAAGTTCTTGGCGGAGTCGACGGTGGACAGCCCAGGGCTGCATTTTGGTTTCTACGAAAGCCCGCAACGGCTACGGCTCAAGGGCGACTCACTGGGCATCGACATCAAAGGCATGGAAGACAGTGGCGCCCTGACCATCGCCTGGCAGCCAACAACCGAAGGTCTGCTGGACGGGCTCGGTGCTCGACTGCTGAGCATTGTCGAAGACAAAGGTATCAAGCGCGTGTTCGTCGACAGCCTTAGCGGCATGACCCGAGTCGCGACCAATCCGGCAAGGATTACTGACTTCCTCAGCGCGCTGATGAACGAGCTGCGCGCCCGAGGTGTCACGGTACTGGCAACGTGGGAAATGCGCGATCTGCTGGGCTCCGAGGTCAGCGCGCCCAACTCCGACCTGTCGAGCATCGTCGACAACCTGATGCTGATGCGCTTCGCCGAGAATGACTTTGAACTAAAGCGAACGCTGTCCGTTCTTAAAGTCCGAGACAGCGCTTATGATCCCTCCCGATTCGAGGTCGTCATCCAAGCCCAGGATGTTTTACTCAAAAAGGCTTCAAGACATGAACCATCAGTCCCAACTGAGTGATGTCCTGGTTCTATCTCTTAGGTTTTTGAGTGGATTAAAATAAAGTGACTACCATCTTGGTCGTCGACGACGAATATTTAATTGCTGACATTCTCAGCTTCGCGCTGGAGGATGAGGGGTTTTCCGTGGTAACGGCCAGCAATGGCCGAAAAGGACTCGATGCTCTGGACAGAGTCAAGCCTGCCTTGATCATCACCGACTTCATGATGCCGGCCATGGACGGCCTGGAATTCGCTACCGCCGTGCGAGCCCTGCCATCGCTACATCAAGTACCGATTATTCTGATAAGCGGCGCCCAGGCACATATCGGTATGCAGCGACCGGATTTATTTGACGCGGTATTGCCTAAGCCCTTCAATATCGACGCAATTATCGCCGAGGTCAGAAAACTGCTGCATTCAGCGTAGCCGTGCCCGCGCGGCTAACACTGACTGCACCGGCTACAGCCGAGTCATCGCCCGAGCCCGCTCGGTTGCGCAGCTGCCTCATCGGTGATTTCTGCCTGTTCGGCACCCACCAATAAACATTGGACTTCAGCTGCTTCACTCCATACTTTTCCGGCCCAGAAAGAAAAACCCCGCAGACGTTAATCTGCGGGGCTTTCAAATATGGAGGCCGAGGTCGGAATCGAACCGGCGTAGACGGATTTGCAATCCGGAGCATAACCACTTTGCTACTCGGCCTCAAAGGTTGGATCTAGCGGCTTGCGCCCTGCTATCTCCTTGAAACTTCAGCGCTTTTTCAAGCTTGCTGCGCTTCAATGGACGCCATTATGTCTGCATTCGCTTGGCCTTGCAACCCCAATCTCAGAAAAAATCTTCAAGGGGTTCAAGGTGTTAGCGTAGGCGGCCGAGCTTGCTCCACAGCCCCACCAAGGTGTTCTCAACCGCGCCGCTGGCGGCCACACCAATGCGCTCCTGCAAGCTTTTGCGTTCGGCAAACCGCAGGTGGTAAAGGTTGGCTTCACGGGCGCGGTCGCTGAGGTATTCGTCGCTGGTGCGCAGCTCATCAACCAGCTGCATGTTCAGCGCCGCAACACCCAGCCAGACCTCGCCGGTGGCCACCTCGTCCATATGCAGCTGCGGGCGATAACGACCAACAAAGTCCTTGAACAGCTGATGGGTGACGTCGAGGTCTTCCTGGAACTTCTCGCGGCCCTTCTCGGTGTTCTCGCCAAATACGGTCAGCGTGCGTTTGTACTCACCGGCGGTCAGCACTTCAAAATCGATGTCGTGCTTTTTGAGCAGGCGATTGACGTTTGGCAACTGAGCGACCACGCCGATCGAGCCAAGGATGGCAAACGGTGCGCTGACGATCTTGTCGCCGATGCAGGCCATCATGTAACCGCCGCTGGCAGCAACCTTGTCGATGCACACGGTGAGTGGGATACCGGCCTGACGGATGCGCGCCAGTTGCGACGAGGCCAGGCCATAACTGTGCACCAGCCCACCGCCGCTTTCGAGCCGCAGCACGACTTCATCACGCGGGGTGGCGAGGGTCAGCAGCGCGGTAATTTCATTACGCAGACTTTCGGTGGCAGAGGCTTTGATGTCACCATCGAAATCAAGAACGAAGACCCTCGCCTTGTCCTCGCCCTTGGCTTTCTTCTGCTGCTTGTCGGCCTTGGCCTGCTGCTTGCGCAGGGCCTTGAGTTGAGCCTTGTCGAACAGGCCCGCCTCGAGCCGCTCACGCAGCGCCTTGTAGAAGTCGTTGAGACGGGTGACCTGCAACTGCCCGCCGGGCTTGCCGCGGCCTTTGCCGCGCAGGCCGGCAATAGCCGAAAGCACCACCAGAAAAGCAATCACCAGGGTGGCGGTTTTGGCGAGAAAGCTTGCGTATTCTGCAAGAAACTCCACGTTGACTCCTTTATAAATCAGCACCTGCACGGTGCGAAACTGCTGCCAGCATACCGGGGCGTACGGGGCACTGCCAGCAGGCGAAAACGCTGGCAACATCTTTCAAACAAGCTTTTCAAACGCTTGTATGTTTTTTCGTTGACAGCCACTCTGGCGCATCCTAACCTCCCAGCAACTTCACTCGGCCGGATATCGATGTGGGCAACCTCTACCTGATCCGACATGGCCAAGCCTCGTTTGGTGCCACCGACTACGACGTACTGTCGCCGGTCGGCGTGCGTCAGAGCCAGGCTTTGGGCAGCCATCTGGCCAACCTCGGCTTGCGCCTGGATCGTTGTATCGCCGGCGACCTGCGCCGGCAACAGGACACCGCCCTGCTCGCGCTCGAAGCCATGAGCACCCTGGGCTGCGCGGTGCCGGCGCTGGAGACCGATGCCGGCTTCAATGAATTCGACGCCGACGGGGTGATTCGCACACTGCTGCCGGCGCTGCTGCCAGAGGAGCCGCGGGCGCTGCATGTGCTTAGCAACGCTGCGCAAAACCGCAGCGAGTTTCAGCGCCTGTTTGCCTTGATGGTGCAGCGCTGGCACGACGGCCAGCATCCGGCCGATGGGCTGGAGAGCTGGGAGGCTTTTACCGGCCGCCTGCGCAGTGCCCTGCAGCGGGTGTTGGACGCCGCCGACAGCGGCGACAACGTGGCTGTTTTCACCTCGGGCGGCAGCATCGCCGCCCTGCTCCACCTGACTACCGGCATCACCCCCAGCCAGGCGTTTGCGCTGAACTGGCAGATTATCAACACGTCGTTCAGCCAGCTGAAGTTTCGCGGCCATGACGTGGCACTGGCTTCCTTCAACTGTCAGGCCCATGTGCAGCTGTTGAAGGCGCCGGAGCTCATCACCTATAGGTGAGCCCGGCCTGTTGTGTCCCTGCGGACGCGAATTTCACTTAACAAGGAATACACCATGAGCGATGTAGCTAAAGCCGTCGAAGCGATGAAAGCCAAATTCAATCCCGCTGCTGCTGAAGGCCTGGACCTGGTGTTCGGCTTCAACATCACCGACGAAGACAAGCAGTACGCGCTGGTCGTCAAAGACGGCACCTGCGACATCCAGGAAGGTGAAAACCCAGACGCCAACTGCACCCTGGTGCTGGACAGCGAGACCCTCAAAGGCATCGTCAGCGGCGAAACCGATGGCATGCAAGCGTTCATGGGCGGCAAGCTGCGCGTTGAAGGCGACATGATGCTGTCGATGAAACTCAGCGAGCTGTTCCCTGCCTGAGTGGCAACGACGACTGTCTGAAAGAAACCGAAGCCGGCACCGGCTTCGGTTTTTTTTTGCCTGCTACGGCGCTCATCGCCCAGTGTAGGTAACGCGCATCAAGCGTACTGATCAAGCGCCAACACGCCTGCCTATATGGCGACTGGCACGCTTGTTCCATTACAGCGAGCCGATTAGATTAGCCAATAATCCTCGATACCGAGAATAAGGACCACGCATGACGCTGACTGACCAGTCCACCCAGGTACGCCCCGGCGAAGAACTCGATGCCAGCGTCATCGATCCCTATCTCAAAGCTCATCTGCCTGGCCTGGAAGGCATGCCGCTGATCAGTCAGTTCCCGGGCGGCGCCTCCAATCTGACCTACCTGGTCAGCTACCCACAGCGTGAGTTCGTGTTGCGGCGTCCGCCCTTTGGCGCCAAAGCCAAGTCAGCGCACGACATGGCCCGTGAGTTTCGTATCCTCAATCAGCTCAACAGCGGCTTTCCTTACTGCCCCAAGGCGTACCTGCACTGCACCGACGAAAGCCTGATCGGCAGCGAGTTCTACCTGATGGACCGGGTCGAAGGGATCATCCTGCGCTCGGACATCCCGCTGGAGCTGGGCCTCGATGCCCAGCGCACCGAAGCCCTGTGCAAAAGCTTCATCGACCGTTTGGTGCAATTGCATCAAGTGGATTACCGCGCCTGCGGCCTGGCTGACCTGGGCAAACCCGAGGGTTACGTGCAGCGCCAGATCGAGGGCTGGATCAGCCGCTATGAGCAGGCCGCCACCCCGGATGCACCGCGCTGGCAGCAGGTCATGGACTGGCTGCGGGCAAAGATGCCAGCCGACCACCCGCGCTCAGCCATCGTGCACAACGACTACCGCTTCGACAACGTCATCCTCGACGCAGCCAACCCGATGCAGATCATCGGCGTTCTGGACTGGGAGATGACCACCCTCGGTGACCCGTTGATGGACCTGGGCAACAGCCTGGCTTACTGGATCGAGGCCGACGACCCCGCCCCCATGCAACTGATGCGGCGCCAGCCAAGCAACGCTCCGGGCATGCTCAGCCGGGCGCAGTTCGTTGCCTACTACGCCGAGCGCGCCGGCATCCGCATCGACAACTTCGACTTCTACTATTGTTATGGACTGTTCCGCCTCGCAGGGATCGTCCAGCAGATCTATTACCGCTTCCACTACGGCCAGACGCAGGACAAACGCTTCGCGCAGTTCATTCACATGAACCGCCTGCTTGAGCAGATGGCGCTGCAAGTGATCGGCAAGTCCGCACTTTGACCACACACAACAAGGGACACAGCATGGCCAAGACGCAACTGTTCGACCTCGACGGCAAGATTGCCTTCGTCTCCGGCGCCAGCCGCGGCATCGGCGAAGCCATCGCCCACTTGCTGGCGCAGCAAGGCGCGCATGTGATTGTCTCCAGCCGCAAGCTGGACGGCTGTCAGCAGGTCGCCGACGCGATCATCGCAGCCGGCGGCAAAGCAACTGCAGTGGCCTGCCATATCGGTGAGCTGGAACAAATCCAACAGGTGTTTGCCGGCATTCGCGAGCAGTTCGGCAGGCTCGACATCCTGGTCAACAACGCGGCCACCAACCCGCAGTTCTGCAACGTGCTGGACACCGACCCAGGCGCCTTTCAGAAAACCGTCGACGTCAACATTCGCGGTTACTTCTTCATGTCGGTAGAGGCCGGCAAACTGATGCGTGAGCACGGTGGTGGCAGCATCATCAACGTGGCCTCGATCAACGGCGTGTCCCCGGGGCTGTTCCAGGGCATCTACTCGGTGACCAAGGCCGCGGTGATCAACATGACCAAGGTGTTCGCCAAGGAGTGCGCGCAGTTCGGCATCCGCTGCAACGCCTTGCTGCCAGGCCTGACCGATACCAAGTTCGCCTCGGCACTGGTCAAGAATGACGCCATCCTCAACGTCGCCCTGCAGCAGATACCGCTCAAGCGTGTGGCGGCGCCCAGCGAGATGGCCGGCGCAGTGTTGTACCTGGCGAGCGACGCCTCGAGTTACACCACCGGCACCCTGCTCAATGTCGACGGTGGTTTCCTGTCCTGAGCCGGCCGGTTACAGGCAGGTCGCCGCAGTAGCCCGGCGGCGCAGTGCGGTGGTGTCGGCTTTTTGCGCGTAATAGTCGACGCGTGTGCCACCGTCTTGCGGATAGATGTCGGCAAACGACTCTGCCTCACGGGTATAAACCGTCAAGCCGCCACTCTTGCGCGGCTGCAGGTAACCACTGGCGTCGACCCCAAAGACAGCCTCATCCTGCCAACTGAACTGGATGCATTGGGCAACCAGTTCCGCAGCCTTTTGCGATTTCAGCTGTGCAGTCGGCGCAGTGCCGCGCGCGGCATCCATGGTCGACGAGGCACACCCGAGCAGCATCAATGCTGCGGCCATCGGCACAATTGCACGCATGTTTCATCCTCGTAGGCAAAAAAGAACGCGACTCTAGCATTTGCGTGCCTGCACAAGTGAATTCTCGACGCTCAGCTGTTGTCGCATTAACACACCTATTGCATTTGGAGACTGTGCATGAAAATGCGCCCACTGCTGTCCGCCCTGCTGTTCACCGCCACCCTGCCTTGCCTGCCATTGGCTGCCACTGCAGCCGAAAGCAACGTCGAGAGCGTCAAGGCGCCGGAGTCTCACGACCGCGAACTGAAGGTCGGTGACAAGGCCCCGGATCAATACAAACGCGATGATGCCGCCGTGGTTGACTGGAAAGCCAACGGCCTGCCAGCGCCGGAAAAAGAAAGCCACTGGGTAAAAATGGGCAATCGCTTCGTGCTGGTGCAGATCACCAACGGCGTCGTGCTGGCCATTCACTCGAAGTGATCTAGCAGGGGCCTGGCACTGCTGCCATGTGCACAGTATTGCGCCCATCCGCCTTGGCTTGATACAGCGCCGCATCCGCTCGCCCGAGCAGCGCTGCCGCACTGTCATCAGGCCCGGGCACTGCGCACCACAGGCCGACGCTGAAGCGCAGCTCGATAGTGTCGTCAGCGAACTGCGCCGGGCTTTGTGCGATGGCCTGGCGCAAGCCCTGCAGTGCCGCCATCGCGCCCTCACGCTCGGTATGTGGCAACAGCAGCAGGAATTCCTCCCCGCCATAACGTCCCAGGCTGTCAGCCGCACGCAGGCGCCGTTGTAGCTGGCGAACGCAGTGGCACAGCACCTCATCCCCAGCCAGGTGGCCATACAGATCGTTGATCCGTTTGAAGTGATCGATATCGATCATCGCCACGGCCAGGTGACTGCCCTCATCACGTGCGCGCTCCAGCTCTTGGTCGAAACGCTGGAGGATGGCCCGCCGGTTGTAAGTGCCGGTCAGCACATCGTGCAGCGCCATGTGCTGCAAGCGCGACTCGCTGCGCTCTTTGGCCATCAGCACTAGGCCGAGCGAATACATCATCACCGTTACCGTGCCGATCGCCACCGATACCGTCTGCTTGAGGTTGCTGATGTCGTAGCGCATCTCGGCTGCGTCCCCAGCCAGCACCGCGATAACCCGCATACCCAGGCCTACCAGGCTTATAGAAGCGCCGATCACCAACAGCAGATGCGCCCGACCGGGACGTTCGGCATGACGCCGCGCCCAATGCAGCAACAGCCCGCACTGAACCATGAGCACTACTGTGGCCAGCAGCATGCGCGGCTCGAGCGTCTGCAGCAGAAGCAGCAGCCCGCCTAACATGCATAACGGAATGATGAAAATAACTCGCCACGGTACTTTCAGTTCACGCACCCGAAACAAGCTTGCCGAGTAGAACGCCAACGCCAGCGACAGCAGGCTGTTGCCCAAGGCATAGCTGACCCACAGCGGGGCCTGGGCATACAGCGTGTAGCAGATGTATGCGAGGGCGTGCGCGAGCAGGCCGCAGCCGGTCAGTAGCAGGCTGTCACGGCGATTGTATTGACCCACCAGCAACAGACAGAACGCCATGATGGTGGCGACCAGCGCGACGGCGGCGAACAGTGTAGGGGTATGGGCGATCATGTTGGTTAACCAGGCAGCGGGTGGCCGTCTCACTGCGGCCTGCCAACCAGTCTAGGGCGCCCCACGCAAACCGACCATGACCGAACGGGACAGATCAGCAGCCATCGAGCCCGAGCGTTCCATCGAGTAACAAAAACTCCATTGTCGAAGAAACCAAATCGATCGAACCCGGTCCTAGTGAGTACCCCGTAATCCTTTACGGATCAATGACCTGACTTAGCCACTTGTTTCGAGGTTCACCATTATGCGTCTGACTCTGCCTTCTCTCGCCTTGGGTCTGTTGCTGAGCCAAAGCGCTTTTGCCGGTGACGGCACTGCAGCTATCGGCGGCGGCCTCGGCGGCGTGCTCGGTAATGTGGTCGGTCAGCAGATGGGCGGCCGCACCGGCGCGGCTATCGGTGCGGGCCTGGGCGGCGCAGCCGGCAGCGCCGTCGGCGCGCGCAAAGGCAATCGCACCGAGGCAGCGCTGGGTGGCGGCCTGGGTTCGGCAGGTGGCTCGCTGGTCGGTGGCGCCCTCGGCGGCTCGACCGGCTCGACCGTCGGCGCTGGCCTGGGCGGCGCAGCAGGTGGCGCCGTGGGTAACCACATGGGCGACAACGGCGGCAGCAAGAAGAAGCACAAGCGCCGCCATCGCCACTGATTGCAATCTCAGAACGCCGGGGCTACGTTGTAGCCCCGGCAATCGCAAGCCGCCCCACCCTCACAACGCTTAGGCTGCTCCCGCACTGCACCAATGCAGCGCGTCAAAAACCTGCATCACATCAACACCCCCATCACGCCAAACTGCCACACTGACTGCTAATGTCTTGTGTGCCCCCTGCGTGAAGGATCACTTCCTCGTCATGAACCCTGAGCTACTCATGGTGCTCGGCCTGCTGGCCGTGGTTATCCTGTTATTCATCCTCAACCGCCCACGCATGGACGTGGTTGCGTTGCTGGTCATCGTATTTCTGCCGCTGTCCGGCATCCTCACTGTAGAGCAAGCCCTGGCCGGCTTCAGCGATCCTAACGTGGTCCTTATCGCGGCGCTGTTCGTCATCGGCGAAGGCCTGGTACGCACCGGCATTGCCTACCGCATCGGTGAATGGATGAGCGCCCGCGCAGGCAACAGCGAAGCGCGTCTGCTGGTCTTGCTGATGGTTTCGGTAGCCGGCCTGGGTTCGGTGATGAGCTCGACTGGAGTCGTCGCTATCTTTATCCCGGTGGTGCTAAGCATTGCCGCGCGGCTTGGCCTGGCACCCAGCCGACTGATGATGCCGTTGAGCTTTGCCGGTTTGATCAGCGGCATGCTCAGCCTGGTTGCCACGCCGCCCAACGTGGTTGTACACAGCGAGCTGGTGCGTCATGGCGAGCAGGGCTTCGGCTTTTTCAGTTTCACCCCGTTCGGCCTGGTAGTGCTGGTGCTGGGCATCGGCTACATGCTGCTGACCCGACGCTGGCTCAACGGCGAAGTACGCAAGGATGGCCGCACCGAAAGCCGCCGCACCTTGCTCGACCTGGTGCTCGACTACAAGCTCAATGGCCGCGAACGGCGCTTGCGCATTCGCCCTGACTCACCGCTGGTGGGGCATACCCTGGGTGAACTGGAATTACGCACCCGCCACGGCGCCAACGTGATCGGTATCGAGCGCCAGCACAAGTTCACCACCCGGGTGATCAGCGCCGACTCCAACAGCGTTTTGCAACAGGGCGATGTGCTGCTGCTCGATCTGTTCGCCAACCGCGATGATCTGCGCAGTCTGTGCCAATCGATGCGCCTTGAGCCGCTGCACTTCAAGGCGGCCTACTTCATCGATCAGTCGCAGGAACTGGGCATGGCCGAAGTGTCGCTGCCACCTGGCTCGCAGCTGATCGGCAAAAGCATTCTTGAGCTGACCTTCCGCAGCCGCTACGACCTCAACGTAGTCGGTCTGCGCCGCGAACAGGCCGCCATCGACGAGCAACTGGTGGAAGAAAAACTGCGCCAAGGCGATACCTTGCTGGTGGTCGGTCCCTGGAAAGCCGTGCGTCAGCTGCAAAGCCAGCCCAAGGATTTTCTGGTGCTGAGCCTGCCTGCCGAGATCGATCAGGTGGCGCCGGCACGAAGCCGCGCGCCATACGCCTTGATCAGCCTGGCGGTGATGGTTGGCTTGATGGTCAGCGGGCTGGTCCCCAACGTCATCGCCGCGCTGATCGGCTGCCTGCTGATGGGCGCCGGGCGCTGCATCGACATGAACAGCGCCTACCGCGCGATCCACTGGCAGAGCCTGGTGCTGATCGTCGGCATGTTGCCATTTGCCTTGGCCCTGCAGCAGACCGGCGGCATCGATCTGGCGGTCGGCGGCCTGGTCAGCCTGCTCGGCAATGCCGGGCCCAGCGCCATTCTTGCCTGCCTGTTCGCCGTGACTGCGATTATCGGCCTGTTCATCTCCAACACCGCAACCGCAGTGCTGATGGCGCCAGTGGCGATCAGCACCGCCCATCAACTGGGCATGTCGCCCTACCCGTTCGCCATGACTGTTGCACTGGCAGCCTCGGCGGCGTTCATGACGCCGGTGTCTTCACCGGTCAACACCTTGGTCCTGGGGCCTGGCCAATACCGCTTTGCTGACTTCGTCAAAGTGGGGGTGCCGTTCACCTTGCTGGTGATGCTGGTAACTGTGGTGATGGTGCCGTGGTTCTTTGGGCTCTAGTGAGGCAATTTGACAGCAGGCGGGCTGGCGAAACACACTGACACTAATTACCCAGGTGCCTGCAGTCGTTGTCCTGGATCCGTCTATGCCAGCCGGTAGAACCCATGGTGTTTCCAGTACGCTCGCAGCTCTTGCCTTATTTTGTCCTGTTCAGCCTGACCCTGGTCATTACCCTTGGCGGCGTTCTCGCCCGCCCGATCGAGTCGTTGTCGCTGTTCTGGCCGGTCAACGCAGTGCTGGCAGGCGTCCTGCTGCGCTATCCCCGCCAGGCGACTCCACTTGGCTTCGCCCTGGTGTGGCTGGCCATGGTGGCTGCCGACCTGGCCTGCGGGAGTAATTGGCAACCGGCGCTGTGGTTCAACCTGTGCAATCTGAGCGTGATCGTTACGGTTTGGCTGCTGCTGGTCCGCTTGCCGCGCCAGCACCGGCGCATGCGCAGCCCTCAGGGCGTGCTTTGCGTGTTTGCCGCGTGCGCCGCTGGCGCCATGGTGGCGGCAAGCATGGCCTGCCTGATGTCGTCACCGTGGTTTCAGGAATCGATGCGCGCGACCTGGCTGGCCTGGTTCAGCGAACAGTTTTCCACCTGCATATTGATCGTGCCGGCCCTGCTGACCGCGCCCTCGCGGGGCGTGTTGCTGCATGGCGGCGGCAAGCCCGTTCGCCTGGCACCGCTGCTGGTGCTGATGGGTTCGTTGGCATTGAGCATCGTATTTGGCGGCCCTGGCGCGATTGCGTTCCCGATCGCCGCCTTGCTCTGGTGTGCCTGGACTTACTCACCCTTCCTTGTGTCACTACTGGCGCTGATGGCGGGTAGCAGCTTGATCGTCGCCGTGGCGCAAAACCTCATGCACTTCAGCGTGCCGCAGAGCGTGCCGGGGGTGACCACGCTGATGTCAGCACGGCTGGGCATCACCATGCTGGTACTGGGCCCTCTGGTAGTGGCCTGCGTGAGCAATGCCAACCGGAGCCTGCTGGCGCGGCTTGAACATCAGGCAACCATCGATCATCTGACCGGCGCCCTCACCCGCAGCGCTTTCACGCGTTTGGCCAATGCCCTGCTCGACAGCCGCCAGCAGCTTGATCAGGCCATGCCGCTGACCTTGATGATGCTCGATATCGATCACTTCAAAAGCATCAATGACCGCCATGGCCACGGTGTCGGCGACCAAGTGCTGCGCACCTTCGCCCACGCCCTGCAAGAGCAGCTGCGCGATGGCGAGCTGTTTGCCCGGTTGGGTGGCGAAGAATTTGTCGTGGTCTTGCCCGGGCTTGCGCCCAAGCATGCCCAGTTCACTGCCGAACGCCTGCGCCGGGCAGTGCAGGACCTACACCTGAACCACGCCGACCCGCGCCTGCAGATGACCGTCAGCATCGGTTTGGCAGGTTGTGCCGAGGGCGGCCCATCGCCTGCGCTGGACGCGCTGCTGGTATGCGCCGACAAGGCGCTGTATCGCGCCAAGGCACGTGGCCGCAATTGCATCGAGCTCGCCGAACAGGCGCTACAGCAGACCGTCTGAATCCAGGCCGATAATCGCTGCTCAAATTCTGCTCAATCTAACGCAGGCCGCTAACCACCTTACCTGCAGCGATTTATCCACAGACCTACCCACGTTTTCTGTGGACAGTTTTCCCAAGGCAAAGAACGACTTATCGCACATACGACAACGCCGAGTCGGCTTGTAGGCCACTCGGCTATGGGTAGTTGGACAAGGGTGAGCGCCGCAGCTCTGGCCCGCCTGGGGAAGCAGCGGGCCGGCAGCGGGGTATCGCCGGTCAAGGCGGCGGAATGGTGCCCAAAAGGCCGATACAGATTGTCAGCAGCAGAAAACCACCGAGGAACAGCGCAAGCTTGCCCATTGGAACCTCTACAGTGTGAACACGAATTGGCGTAGCTGGCCCGGGGCGGACCATCGCGGCACAAGTAGCTTGGCGTGCAACGGTCAGTCGACTGGGCTTGTGAGGTATTTTCCGCCTTCGGCTGATACGGTTACAGATGCAGGTTCGCGGAAAAAAAGCAGATCAGATGAGACCGGCAGCTGGCCGCCGGTAGCTTTTCAACGCGTCACTCCAGCAGTTGCAGCTTCTCGCGAGGCAGCCAGCCCAACTCACCATTGCCAGCACGGCGGCACCACAACCAGCCGTTCATGGGCAGCAGGGCGAGCACCTGCTGCCCCGGATCAACATCCAGCTCATGCGCCGAGTAGTGCTCCAGCGCCCTACCCTGGGCGACGCCAACCCGCTCGATAAGCTGCGCCGGGATCCAGCCAGGCTCCTGCCCGGCGCAGGTACAGAGGTACCAGTCCAGCCAGCTCTCGTTACCTTCGTAACGCTGGCCGATCTCGAGCAGATCGCCCTTGGCGACCCGGATAGGTCGCGGGTATCCGGATCGATGAGCTTGGATAACAACGTACTTCACTTGCCTCTCCCTGGCTGAGTGTGCGTCGGGCCAACGTTGGCGCGCCGGAAATCATATAACTGCCTTACAACGCCATGACCATCTCGTGCCAGCTCATGCCACCGTGATCGGAGGGTGATGGCTGCACATAGCGATAGCCGAGTTTTTCGTACAGGGCGACGTGGCGTTGCTTGCACATCAGATGGATCGTCGCCTTGCCCCGCGCGCGCATCTGCTCGACGAAGTGCGCCATCAGCAGCCCGGCAAAGCCGCGCCCCTGCAGCGCCGGGTCTACCACCACCGACATGATCACCACATTGGCAGCGCGCGGATCATGCCCGACCAGCTCCTTGAAGGCCTCATCGGACATCACCACCTGCTCGGCGCAACCGCTGTTGATGAAACCAGCAATCTCGCCATCCAGTTCCAGAATCAGAAAGCCCTCTGGATACTGCTCGATGCGCTTGGCTATCTTTTCCCGAGTGGCCGCCTCATCGCCCTCGTAGGCGCTGGTTTCGATCTGGTAGCAGCGCTCCACATCCTGCAAGCTGGCCTGGCGCAAGGTTGGCGTGGTCATCAAAATGTCCCCCATTTCGGTAAAGCCCGCCATGCTAGCGCAACTGCCGGCGAACTTGTTGCTCGCGGGACAGACTGACGCCAGAATCAGCCGATCAGCCCACACGCGCCGCAGGAAGCCGCCCCCATGAGCACCGCCAAGCGACGCACCGCGCCCAGCGTGATCAATCATCTGGTTGCCTTTGAGGCCGCTGCCCGGCTGGGCAGCTTTCGCGCGGCAGGCGAGGCGTTGAGCGTCACCCAAGGCGCAGTCGCCCAGCAGGTACGCACGCTGGAAGAGAAGCTCGGCATGGCCCTGTTCGAACGCCTGCCACGCGGCCTGTGCACGACGCCCCAGGGCCGCGAGTACCTGCAGCGGGTGCAGCAGGCATTGCACATCATCGAAGACGCCACCACCGAGCTCCTCGCTCAAGGTGCCCCAGACGATCCCCACCAGGTGGTGCTCAGCACCACGCCAGCCTTTGCCAGCCGCTGGTTGATCCCACGACTGGGCCGGCTGGCGGCAGCACATCCGCAGATCGCGCTGATGATCGATGCCTCCGACAGTACCCGGCAACTGACCGGCAAAGGCGCGGTGGACATGGCCGTGCGTTGGGGCACTGCCCCTTTCGCCGGCTGTCACGCGCGTCACCTGCTGGCGGGCCAGGCTCTGCCCGTGTGCGCGCCGTCACTACGTAACGCGGGTGACTGGCAGGTACCTAGCGATCTGGCCAGTGCACCGCTTGTTTCCGACAGCCACAACAACTGGAAGCGCTGGTTCGATCACTACGGCCGGCCAGGCACCCGGTTTACCGGCCCAGTATTCTCGCAAACCATTCTGGCGATAGAGGCTGCCGAGCAAGGCATGGGCATCGCTTTGGTGCCAGCACTGCTGGTAGCCAACGCCCTGCAGGCTGGCACGCTGGTACTGGCCTTGGCGGGCCATGAGTTACCCACCAGTGCGGGCTTCTACATACTTACGGGGGAAGCTGCGGCCGTTGGTTCGGCAGCCGCGCTGGTCACCCAATGGCTAGAGCAGGAGGCCGCCGAGCCGGGTCAATTGCAACAGGTCATTTCACGCGAGCCGCGCAGCTAGGCGGATACAGGTGCAGTAACAAATTATTTCAGAGCGCAGACAAAAACTTTGGAAACACTGCACCGCTTGGCCTGTGAGTGCATTGAATACAAACGCTTCGAAATATCGGCACACACCCATCGTAGGACGGCTCTGATCTGCTTGTAGGATTAAGCCTACAGCAGTGCAATACCTGTACGAAAACGCAGTTCCGGCTCTCAGAATGAGCTGATACGGTCGGCTCATTCCTACAACGGCAGGGACGCCATGAGCCAGAGAATCGAGATGGAAAACTACGACCAGTCCGCCCTAGCACTGCAGAAAAACCTACTCACCCTGCGTCAGCAGCGCGATCGTCAGCGCGCAGTCGGCAACCACACCGAAGCTGATCATCTGGACAAGCTGATTACCGGCATCGAGCAGACGTTCGCCCAGTTGCAGGACACGTTCAAGCCGACGACCCTGCAATGATCTGAGCCGCCTCAGGCGTCGAATTTCTGCCGCACGACCCAGCTCAATGCCCAGCCGGCGAATGCGTAGAACGCGTCCAGATAAACCAGGCCTTTGTAATTGGGCAGCAGCCCACCCTGTGCCAGCAGTTCGGCCATGTCCGGCGTCGGCGGGCTCAGCAGGTAGTAGGCGTTGGGCAACAATGCCAACGCCAGCAGGATCAGATACGTCACGCCTTTGAACAATGACTCTCGCTCGGGCGATTGTGCGGCCAGGCGCATCCCGAAAAAGGCGACCACGCCCGCTACTGGCAAGACCCACAGATGGGATGGCATGCTGAAGAAGATCTCTGCAGCCAGACTGCGTGATTCCACGGTTGAAGCTCCTTGTCAAAATGGGCAGGGCTTTTGCGGCGGCTGCATGAGCGCCAAAAGGCCGGGATTGTTACAAGCGCGCAGACCAATTGCAAAGTCCGTACTGACTGAACGCGACCGCTCTCCCCCACCCCGCCATGCCAGCCCCCGCGAAATCATTGCCAAATTTCTCGCAACAGCGTCTAATTGCAATTAGTTATCATTAGTGACCATTCCATGTCTGCTGACGACATTGCCCTTCGATGCGCCACCCAGGATCTCTACAGTAGCCACAGCGGCTGGCTGCTCGGCTGGCTGCGCCGGCGTCTGCAGTGTCACAGCGATGCCGCCGATCTGGTCCAGGATACGTTCGTACGGGTCATCAAGGCACGCCGCGCGCTGGACATTCGCGAGCCGCGGCAGTACCTGAGCACCGTCGCCAAGGGCCTGGTCATCGACCTGTTCCGCCGCCGTGCTCTCGAACAAAGCTATCTGCAAGCCTTGTCCGCCCTGCCCGTCGACGAGTACCCCTCGGAAGAAACCCAAGCCATTGTTCTGGAGACCCTGATGGAGGTCGACCGCATGCTCGACAGCCTGGGCGACAAAGTCCGCCAGACCTTCATCCTGTCGCAGTTCGAGGGCTTGAGTTACCCACGCATTGCCGAGCGCCAGGGGATATCCCTGCGCACGGTAAACAACCATATGGCCAAGGCTATCGAACACTGCTGCCTGATCCGCATGGGCTTGCTCTGATGGCCGCGGGCCAGCCCTTGGCACCCGCCCAGCGCGATGCCTTGCGCAGCGCCGCCCAGTGGTACGCGTTGCTGTCTTCGGGCATGCAGCAAGCCCGCGATCAGCAGCGCTGGCAGCAGTGGCACGACGCCGACCCGCTCCACCAGCAGGCCTGGCAGCAGGTCGAAGAAGTCCGGCAGTTGGTTGCCGGCGTGCCGGCCGAGGTTGCGGTCACGGCCTTACAACAGTCCAGGCAATCACGTCGCCAGGTCCTGCGCCAGCTGCTGGTACTCGCGGGCGTTGGCGCAGTTGGCTGGAGCGGTGTCCGCAGCGACCTGGCTACCAGCCTGCTCGCCACTCATCACACTGGGGTTGGTGAACAACGCGTGTTGGTACTCGCAGATGGCAGCCAGGTATTGCTCGATAGCCAGTCTGCGCTGGACGTGCGCTTCGATGATCAGCGTCGGCTGCTGCACCTGCACAGCGGCCGAATGCTGGTGCAGACGGCCGCTGATGTGCGATCGCGGCCCTTCTGTGTGACCTGCGCGCAAGGCCAGGTAGAGGCGCTGGGTACCTGCTTCAGCGTGCAGGCCGACAAGTCATTCTGCGAAGTCGCGGTACTCGACAAGGCCGTGCGCATCCACCCCGCGCAAAGTCCGCAGTCGCTGCGTCTTGAGGCCGGCCAGCACGTGCGCTTCGACCCGCATCAACTGAGCGAACCCGCGCCCTCGGATGCGTCGACGGCGTCCTGGCGTACAGGCAATCTGATTGCCATCAAACGCCCTCTCGGCGAACTGCTCGAAGAGCTGGGCCGCTACCGCCATGGCTGGCTGCGCTGCGACCCGTCGATTGCAGCGCTGAAAGTCTCCGGCGCGTTCCCCCTGGACGACACCGACCGCGCCCTGGCCGCGCTGGAGAGCGGCTTTGATCTGCGTATCGAGCGCCGCAGCCGCTACTGGATCAGCGTCATGCCAAAGCCAACTTGAGCCGTGCAGAAAAAAACTTCACGCAGCGGTGCACTGTTTCTCCATGTCGCTCGGCCAATCCTCAGAAACCTACCGTTTGCGCGGTTTATTTTTGGGGAGGACACTAATGATGTATCCGATCGTGTGCCGGCTGAAGCCGCTGGCCGCAGCCATTCGACTGAGTTTTATCGCCCTTGGCAGCGCCACGCTACCTGGCCTGGTCACTGCAGCTGAACAGAGCGCGGTGCAGCCGTACCACATCGCCGCCGGCAACCTGACCGAGACCCTCAGCGCCTTTGCCTCGGCCTCTGGCAGCGCCTTGTCGTTCGAAGCCGCACTCACCGATGGCCGCCGCTCACCTGGCTTGCAAGGCAGCTACAGCGTCAGCCAAGGCTTTGCCCTGTTGCTGCAAGGCACCGGCCTGCAAGCCGAACTGCAAGGCAATGGCAGCTATGCATTGCGCCCGCAGGCAACCGCTGACGGCGCCATGCAGCTGGACGCCACCCGTATCGACGGTGCAGGCCTGGGTGCCTACACCGAGCACACCAACTCCTACACCACCGGCTCGACCAGCACCGCGACCAAGCTGCCGCTGTCACTGCGCGAAACCCCACAATCGGTCACGGTCATCACCCGCAGACTGATGGACGAGCAGGGTCTGTCGACCATCAACAAAGTACTGACGTTCACGCCCGGCATCACCAGCAACCACCGTGACAGCGAGCGCTACACGTTCTATGCGCGCGGCTTTCAGATCGACAATTTCCAGTACGACGGCATCCCCTCACAGGTCGCCAACGAGTCGCAGCAGTACATCGGCGCGTTGTCCGACATGGCCATCTATGACCGCGTAGAAGTGGTCCGCGGCGCGACCGGCTTGCTCAGCGGCACCGGCAATCCGTCGGCGACCATCAACCTGGTGCGCAAACGACCAACTCGCGAGTTTCAGGGCTATGTTGCCGGCGAAGTGGGCTCATGGGACAAATACCGATCCGAGCTCGATGTGTCCGGCCCGCTGACCGACAGCGGCAATGTGCGCGGGCGCTTCGTCACCGCCTATGAGCATAAAAACTCGTACATCGACTGGTACAAGCAGGAAAACCGCGTGATGTACGGCGCCGTCGACATCGACCTGAATGACGACCTGACCCTGCGCACCAGCCTCGATTATCAGAACAACAACGCCGATGGCACCACCTACGGCCATATCCCGCTGTTCTACAACAACGGCCAGCAAACCAACTTCCCGCGCAACTTCAACCCGGCAACGCGCTGGAGCTACATGAACAACACCGGCTATAACTTCAGTACGCTGCTGGAGCAACGCCTGGCCAATGACTGGACCCTGAAAACCGCCTACAGCCACCAGTACTCGTACCGCAAAAGCCAGAGCGCATCAGCCAGTGGCGGCTATGCCGACCCGCAAACCGGTCAGGGCAACTTCGCCTTCGTCAGCCGCCTGGACAGCTACCAGACCCAGGACACTCTCGACGCCTACGCCTCCGGCCCGTTCAGCCTGGGTGAGCGCGAGCATGATGCGGTAATCGGTGTGAGCACCTCGCGTACGCACCTCAACTTCCCCGAGTACAGCGATCTTGGCCCGGTCGGCGATATCCCGCAGGTGGGCAACATCCATGAATGGGATGGGCGTGCCATCGACCGGCCGACGTTCAGCAAGATTGGCGACAACCTCACCAAGCTGCGCCAGACCGGCATCTACGGTTCGGTACGGCTGAAGCCAACTGACGACCTGTCGATCATTCTCGGCTCTCGGGTTAGTTGGTGGGACATCAACGACATGAAGAGCACCGGCGGCAAACGGGTCGAGAAGGTCAAGAAGACCGGTGAAGTCACGCCGTATGTAGGCATCGTCTACGACCTCAATGACACCTATTCGGTTTATGCCAGCTACACCAGCATCTTCCAGCCGCAAACATTCTATAAAACCACCAGCGGTACAGCCGTCGCGCCGCTGACCGGTGACAATTACGAAATCGGTTTGAAGGCCGAGCTGTTCGACGGCGCGCTCAACGCCAGCATCGCGCTGTTTGATGTCGAACAGAAAAACACGGCATCGGCCATCGGTGTGGATGGTGACGGCCAGACCGTCTACAAAGCCATCGCCGGCACCAGCACTCGCGGTGTCGAAACCGAAGTGTCCGGCGAACTGTTGCCGGGCCTGAACGTTTACGGTGGCTACACATACCGCGAATCGCACGACAAGGACGGTGAGCGCGTCGCGACCAACCAGCCGATCAATCTGTTCAAGCTGGGGACGTCCTACCGCATGCCCGGCGACCTGTCGCGCCTGACCATCGGCGGTAACTTGACCTGGCAAAGCGAAGCCTATGCCGCCCAGCAGATCAACTGGAGCGGCCCCATGCGCAAAGCGACGCAGGATGCCTACGCAGTGGTCGGTTTGTTGGCCAGTTACGAGGTTGATGAGCACTTGACCGTCGGTTTCAACCTGAACAACCTGTTCGACGAGAAGTACTACGACGGCTTGGGCACCTTTGCCTCAGGTTCCTACGGCGAACCCCGCAATGCGGTGGTCAATGCCAAGTGGCGCTTCTGACAGTGACGCGGGAATGAAGACAGCCAACTGCAGAACATCGAGGTGTTCTGGTAAAGTGCCGCCGCCCAATATTTGTATTCGGGCTCTAGTCCATGGAGTAGTAACGTGAAGTCATTCAGCAAAGTCATCGCTTCTGCAGTACTGGGTCTCGCTCTGGCAGGATGCACCGGCACCGCCATGAAAACTCAGCAGTACGACAGCAGCCAGTACACCATTGTTGGCCACAGCGAAGCCAGTGCCACCGGCCTGATGCTGTTCGGCTTGATCCCGATTCGCCAGAACAGCCGCTTCGTACGCGCGCAAGATTACGCCATCAAGGCCAAGGGCGGCGATGCGATGATCAACACCCAGGTACAAGAGCGCTGGTTCTGGGCATGGGTTCTGAATGGCTACACCACCACCGTTTCCGGTGATGTGATCAAGCTGAAGACTGCTCAGTAAGTAGCGTCTTGCTTGATAAAGCCCGGTTCGCCGGGCTTTTTTATGTGTGCCAGCACGCGATCAGGCTTTACCTCCGTGACGCCTGGCCGTTACAGTCGATGCCTGGGCGTGTGCTGCGCCTGCGGTCCGCGCGAAGGGGTTTCCCAGGCATGCGTTGTACATTGCCCATTCCAGCTCCCGGCTTGTCGGCGGACCGAGCCCTGTAAGGAGTTGGCATGCCCGCCATTAATGCTTCCCGCCATCATGGTCTTGTTGACCTGCCCGCGCTGCGCAAACGCGCCAAGCAGTTGCTCAAAGCCCTCAAGAACAACCAAGCCGAAGATACCCGCGTGCAGTTGCGCGCAATCGGCGTGCCTGGCCCGGAGTACAAGCTCGCCGACACTCAGTGGCTGGTAGCGCGTGAAACGGGTTTCTCCAGTTGGCCAAAGTTGATTGCACATGCCGACAGCGTCGCCTTCGCCGCACGTCATCCGGACTTTGCTGCGACCAATGAAGCCACCGTTCAGCACTGGCGCTGCGGCAACGATATCGAGCACAGCCTGCGAGTCGCTGGCTTCACTGGCACATTTCATATGTTCGATGATCCGATGGTCATGGGCCCTGTTCCGGCCCTGCCTGACGACGATTACTGGCAAGTGCGTGCAGCGTTCATTCAGCAGACATTCGGCTTATCGCCACGTGATGCCCAGCAACGCCAAGCCTCACAACGCCAGGCCCTCGCGCAACTTGGCCACGATAGTGAATTGGTGCTGTGGTGCGAGGGCGACGCCTATGATCAGTTGTTTCTGATTCGGCTCCTGGCGAGTTTGGCTACGGTGCCGCGCAGGCTGGAACTGATCGAGATCAACCGCGTGCCGGGCGTTGAGCGTTTCATTGGGCTGGGCCAGCTGGCGCCGGATGTGCTTGCATGGCTCTGGCCACAACGGCGAGCACTGGCTGCAGATGCCTTGGCGCTGGCACGGGAGGCATGGGCGGCCTATACCTCAGCCGACCCTGGCAACTGGGCGCGGATGGCAGGCCAGGTGCATCCGGCATTGCCGCTGCTCGGGCCCGCGTTGGCCAGGCAACTCCAGGAACTCCCAGGCGCCTCGGATGGCTTGAGTCTGACCCAGCGTCTGACCCTGCGGATACTGGCAGATCACGGAGCGTTGCCTGCCGGCAAAGTGTTCGCTCATTTGAGCAAGGACTATGAACCTCTGCCCTTTCTGGGGGATTTGATGTTCGCTACGCTGTTGCGCCCGCTCATCGATGCGCCGCAGCCACTGGTGCAGGAACAGCCGGGCGGTGAGTGGCAGCACGGTCTTGTTCGAATCACCGACCTGGGTGAGCGCGTATTACGAGGCACCGTGAATTGGCTCGACTGTGCCCCAGCCGAGCGCTGGGTTGGCGGCGTGCAGATCGTTGCTGAGCAAAAGCCATGGGTCGTCAGTGAACACGGGGACGTCTGGCGGCGTTGATTCAGTGATCAACGCGCTCCTTTTACCGCAGCCCTAAAGTGCCACTAGCACACTTGTGCTAATCGACCCCGCACCCACCTGGCGCTATATTCGCCAGCAACCCCAATGCTCCCCGCCAGCACGGCGAATTCGCCGTGCAAGGGATCGTTGCGCAAAAAAAAAACCAAAATATCCCCAAGGAAGAAGCGCCATGAAACTGCACGCTCCAGTCACCCGCCTCGCCCTGCTCGGCGCCCTGATGATCGGCGTTGCCGGTTGCAGCCATATGAAACCCACCGAAGACCATCTCAAAACGCTCTCGGAAACCAATATCGGTGAGACGGTCAAGCGCGTTTCCAATGTGCGCAGTGACTCCATGACCACGTATTACATCGCCAGCACCGCTTCCGGTGACTACAACTGCTCCGTGCCCAGCGGTGCCAGTGGCGGAATGTTCGCCGTGGCCAGCTTCGGCATGATGAAACCCGCCGCCTACTGCCAGCCCAAAGGCGCCCGCGGTAATGGGTTGACCCCGTTCAACCAGTAAGCGGCCCCTGACTGAGCTCGCGCAGAGCGCCCCGTAGTTCAGCGGGGCGCACTGGCTTGGACAGAATGGCGATCTGCCGATCGTGCAGGGCTGCCTGGATCCGCTCGAGATCATGCCCGGTCAGAATTAGCGCTGGCACCGCCACGCCGCGCTGCGCGCGCAGGTGGTCGATGCATTCGATACCGGTGGCGTGGTTGCCCAGGTCATAGTCGGCGACGATGATGTCGCAATCGCTGACCAGATCATGCCCGCTCGACTCCGCCTGCACCTTGCAGCCCCAGCGCTCCAGCAATGCCTGGGTGGCGAGCAGCACGTTGTGGTCATCTTCCACCAGGCACACTTTCAAACCGGTCAACAGCCCCGCCTGACGTGGATCGTCGCGCACAACGTGTTGCTCCGGCGCGGTCGCCAGCGGCAAGCCGCTGAGGCTGACCGAAGTGCCACGGCCCACCCGCGAGCGCAGCATCACGTCCATGCCCATCAACAGCCCCAGGCGCTTGACGATAGACAAGCCCAGACCGACCCCTTCAACGTCTTTATCGCGCAGCTGGCGAACGCGATAGAACTCCTCGAACACCCGCGACAGATGCTCCTCGGCAATCCCCTGCCCTTGGTCGTGGATCTCAACCACCAGCCCGCCGTGGCGCCGGCGCACGCCGACCAGTACAGGGCGCTGGCGGCCGTACTTCAAGCAGTTGGAGAGCACGTTCTGCACCATGGTCGCCAACAGTGCCGGGTCAACCCGCACCCAGTGATTGCATGGCCGCAGGCGCAATTCGACCCCGGCCCAACGGGCGGCTTCGGCATTCTGGCGGAGTAACTCGGCGAGCAACTCGCCCAGGTGAACTTCCTGGTACTTGGGCAGCAAGCGGCCGTTGTCCAGGGTGTAGAGATCGAGAATGGAGCGGAACAATTGCGAGACGTTCAGCAGCGACCGGTCGATGTTGTCCACCAGCCGCCGCTCCTCTTCGCCCAGGCGCGCCTCACGCAGGCAGGCGGTGAACAGGCCGATGGAGTGAATGGGTTGGCGCAGATCATGGCTGGCCTGGGCCAGAAAGCGCGACTTTTCCAGATTGGCGGCGATGGCCTCTTCGGAGGCCTTGCGCGTGCGCTCCAGCAGCAGGTGGGCGTAGACCGGAATCACCGTACTGGTGATCATCAGCATCAGCATCATGAACGGCTGCGCCTGCCACAACGGATTCAGCCCGTACACGACCAGCAGCGCCAGCAAGCCAAGGACGGTGGCAATCGCCAGATAGCGCGAACCATAGCGCATGCCGTTGCCCAGGTTGACCCAGACCATCACCGCATACAGCGGCAACGCCGCCTCGCCGCCGATCACCAGGCCGAACGAGGTGCCGGTATAGTCGTGAATCATCCCGAAAACCCGCCGCGCCGGGTAATGCCCGGGCCAGCGCGCGATGACCTGACGAAGTACGATCGAGGCCAGCAGGAACACCACGATATAGAGCATCACCGGCACGTAGTGCGCCACCGACTGCCCTGGCAAGAAGCCCAGCACACCGATGTACACCATGGCGCAAAGGGCTACCACAATACGCAGGTTGGCTTGATCCAGTTCAGCGTCTTTCATGAACTTCACGGGCAACGTCCTTGTACGGTCATCGTCATGCTGGCACGCCGAGCAAGCAGGCCCTGAGCAGAGTGTTAAAGTACCACGCAGGCGCAACACCTGACCCCCAGGGAGGGGCACTCCATGACATGCCGCATCATCATCGCTGACGACCACCCCATGTTTCGCGAGGGGATGCTGCGCACGGTGCAACGCTTGCTGCCCGAGGCTCAGGTAGAGCAGGCCGGCGATCTGGACACAGTGCTGAACATGCTCGAACGCGACAGCGACGTGGACACGCTGATCCTCGACCTGCGCTTCCCCGGCCTGACCTGCATCAGCCAACTGGGTGAGCTGCGCAAGCAGCTGCGGCGTACCACATTGATCGTGGTGTCGATGGTCGATGACCCGCTGTTGATCGAACAGGTGATGGCGATGGGAGCCGATGGCTTCATCGGCAAGAACATCGCGCCCGAGGAGATCGGCCAGGCGCTGCTCGCCATCCGCGAAGGCGAGGTGCTGGTCAAGTTCGCACCCTCAGGGCTATTACCTCTGGACACCAACACCCTGACTACGCGCCAGCAGGAAGTGTTGCGGCTGATCGCTCAAGGCAAGACCAACAAGGAAATCGCCAAGGCCCTGGATATTTCGCCGTTTACCGTGCGCATCCATGTATCCGGATTGCTGCGAACCCTCAACGTGCCATCGCGGGCAGCGGCAGCCGTCAAATACAGCGCATCCTTGTAAGTCAGCGCTGCCGGGACATTGTTACACGCCGCCCGGTGAATCCAGCACCATCCTCACCTTGCGGCCAAGTTCCTGCGGTAAGTACGGTTTGGATATCACTTCAAATTCAGAACCGCCAATGTCAGTTCGCTCGATCGAGCTCTCTGCATAGCCAGTGGTCAGCAGCACCTTCATCGACGGATGCTGCAACTGCACCTTGCGCGCCAGCGTCACGCCATTGATGCCGCCCGGCATGATCAGGTCAGTGAACAGCAGGTCGAAGTGCAGCCCCTTCTCCAGCATCATCAACGCATCCTTGGCATCATTGGCCACCTGGGTCTCATAGCCCTGTTCTTCGAGGATCACCTGGGCCAGCTCGGCAACATCGGCGCGGTCTTCCACGATCAGGATGCGCTCATCACCGGTTTTGGACTTGAGCAGGCTCGCGCGCTCCAAGGGGTGCAGCTCGCTGGCATCGGCGGGGAAGTAAAAGCGCACGGTAGTCCCTACGCCCTCTTCCGAGTAGATCTTGACAGTGCCACCGGACTGCTTGGCAAAGCCATACACCATCGACAGCCCAAGTCCAGTGCCCTTGCCCTCGTCCTTGGTGGTAAAGAACGGGTCCATCGCTCGACCGCGCACGGCCTCGGGCATGCCCTCACCGTTGTCGGTGACCGAGACACAGACGTAATGTCCCGCATGCAGCCCTTCATAAGACGCTCGCGCATCTTCGGTCACGATGACGTTCTTGGTTTCAATATTGAGTGCCTGGCGCTCATCTCCAGCCATGGCATCGCGCGCATTGATGATGACGTTGAGCAAGGCGATCTGCGCCTGAGCCGGATCGATACGGCAGTTGTGCAATTCGTCATCCAGGCTGAGCGATACAGAGACACCATCGCCCAACGTCTGGTTGATCAACACCTGTGCGTCAGCGACGATCTGATTGATATTGATCACCCGCCCCTGCAGCGATTGTTTGCGCGAGAAGGCCAGCAATTGCTTGGTCAACGTATTGGCCCTTTCCACCGCCTGGGTGGCATGGGTCAGGCCCCTGACTATCCTGGCCAGATCGGGCTGCTCCTTCTCGGCAGCCGACTTGGCCAACGAGACATAACCACCGATGACCTGCAGCAGGTTGTTGAAATCGTGCGCTATGCCGCCTGTCAGCTGCCCCAATGCCTCCATCTTCTGCGACTGGCGCAATGCATCTTCCACATCTCGACGCCGGCTGACGTCCAGCTGGGATGCGAAAAAGTATTTGAGCTCACCGCTGTCGTTATAGATCGGCGAGATGAATAGCGCATTCCAGAACGAACTGCCGTCTTTACGGTAGTTCAGCACCTCGGTGGAAAAGTCATAGCGCTGAGCGACGGCCTGGCGGATCGCAGAGATCACGTTCTGATCCGTATCCTTGCCCTGCAGGAACCGACAGTTGTGGCCGATCAACTCATCTTCGCCATAACCGGTCATTTCCTGAAAAGCCTGGTTGGCAAAGATGATCGGATTGTCCGGCTGATTGGGGTCCGTGACGATCATCGGCATGCGAGTGCTTTCGACCGCGGCGAAGAAAATGTCCTTCGGATGGCCCATGACTTCAGCAGTGAATCGATTGTCTACTCTAATCCCACTGGTCGGCACTGCGGAGTCCTCTGCGAAGGTGCGCTGGGGTCAGCAAATTGTCGAGACCCAATGATGACGGGGGATGCAGGGCAGCGCGCCCAGATCCAAGCCATTGCGCTTGGATCATTGGGCAGCAGCAAAGGTTCGCAGATTTTTCGATTCAGCTCGCTGTCACCAATCGTAAGTCATTTCCACAGATGCAACCCGCTCCTGCCCGTAGTAGCAGCCAAACGCATAGTTGCAGTCCGAGATGAACTCGCGGTCAAACACGTTCTGCACGTTCAGGCTGGTACGCAAACCGCGCAGGCCGGCATCCAGCCCGCCCAGGTCGTAGCTGATGGTGGCGTCATAAACCACATAGGCGGGCACGTCGAACGAGTTGGCCGAGTCCCCTGGCTTGCGTCCGGTGTAGCGAGCGCCGGCACCGAAGGTCAGGCCAGCGAGCGTTGCCTGAGTGAAGTGATAATCGACCCACAACGAGGCCGACACCGGCGCCGTTGCCTCACTGCGGTTGCCCTCATCGCCGTAGGTGCTTTTGGTATAGAACGCGTCGATGTAGGTGGCGGCGGCCATCACATCAACATTGCCGAGGCTGGACTTGGCTTCCAGTTCGATACCCCGGGCGCGCACTTCACCACTTTGCGTCGAGTATTGCGGGTACTGGGTGTCGCCCGTCAGCACGTTCTTCTGTTTGACCTGAAACACCGACGCGGTAATCAGCGTCTTGTCGAAGGGCTGGTACTTCACCCCCACTTCGTACTGCTCACCCTCGGTTGGCGTAAAGGCTTTGCCACCGCGCTCGGGGGCGGCGGTGCCCAGGGTCGGCAGGAACGACTCGGAGTAGCTGACATAGGGCGCCAGGCCGAACTCGGTGACATACGTCAGACCGACTCGTCCGGTGAACTTGTTGTCCCGCTGCGACGCTACGGTGTGGGCGAGCAGGTCCTTGTTGTCGATTTCCGCCCAGTCCTGGCGACCGCCAATGGTCAGGACCCATTGGTCGAAGCGGATCTGGTCCTGCAGGTACACGCCGGTCTGGCGTAGGGTGTTGTCCCATTGGGTGTCGAGCACCGGGGTTACGCTGGAGCTGTCGTAGTTGTTCTTGCCATACAGATCGACCGGCAACACGTTGTAGGCGTTATAGCCATCGTACTTGCGAGTGAAGTGACGATAATCGACGCCGGTCAGCACGGTGTGCTCAAGCGCACCGGTGTTGAAGGTGTATTCCAGGTTGTTATCGATGGTGTAGGCAATGTTGTGCTGGCGCCAGTCGAGTTTGACTCGATTGGCCCGGGTCTGATCAACCACCCCGGCCGCATCGGTGACGAAGCTGCGCAAATAAAAGCCCTTGTACTGGTCACGCACGTCGGTGTAGCGCGCGGTGGAGCGGTAAGTCAGGTCGTCACTCAGGTTGTGGCTGAAGTCATAGCCAAAAATATACTGGTCACGCTTGTAGTCGTTGTATCGCGAATCACCGGAAAAGAACTCCCGCTTGATCTTCTGCCCGGTCGGGCCACGGTCCAGTGAGCCGATCCGTGGCAACGATTGATAGTCGGCCTGGCCATCGTCGCGCTGGATCTGCGCCAATAGGGTTAACGAGGTGTCTTCAGTGGGTGTCCAGGTCAAGCTCGGCGCCAGCAACATTCGCTCGGAGTGGGTATGCGCGACCTGCTCATTGCCTTTCTTGGCAACGCCGACCAGGCGATAGCTGAATTGCTTTTGCTCGTCGAGCGGGCCGCTGGTATCGATTGCACCGTTGACCCGGTTGTAGCTGCCCGCGCCGAGCTTGATCTGGCTGCGCTGTTCGCTGGTGGGGCGCTTGGACACCAGGTTGATCAGGCCGCCCGGCTGGTTCTGCCCGAACAACACCGATGACGGCCCTTTGAGCACTTCGATGCGCTGCAGGGTATAGGGGTCGATCTGCGGCGCACCGCCGAGGCTACCGGCATAAGGTATGTAGGCACCGTCGAAATACAACGGCGTCGGGGCGAAGCCGCGGCTGGTGATCTCGTCGGCGATCACGTTGCGATCGGTGAAGCCGCCGGTGGTCAAGCCCGGCGTGTAGCGCAGTGCCTGGGTCAGGTTGCGCGCGCCCTGCACGGCGACCTGATCGGCCGTCACCACGTTGATCGCCTGGGGGATTTCCAGAATCGGCGTATCGGTCTTGGTCGCGGTAGCGCTGCGCGTGGCGACATAGCCGTCGACCGGTCCGTAGGCCGACTCGATGGCCTCGCCGGAAATATTGGTAGCGCCCAGTTGCATGGCGGCGCCCTGCTCACGCAGCAACAGCGAGTAGCTGCCGCTGGCCAAGCGAACCGCTTGCAAGCGGGTACCGGCCAGCAGCTTCTGCAGCCCGGCATCAGTGCTGTAGCGGCCGCGCAAGCCGCTGGTCTGCTGCCCGGCAGCGTGGGCCGGATCGAACGAGACCGTCACGCCGGCAGCGGCCGCGAACTGAGTGAGCGCCGACCCCAGTGCGCCGGCGGGGATATCAAAGCTGCTTTCAATGTTGGTCTGAGCCGACGCCGGCGGGGCCATCAGCGCGGTGCCGACAGGCAGAGACAGCGCCATTCCCAGCAGCGCGGCGTGCACCGCACGGTTCAGGGGTTTGACTGCAGGTTTGCTGAAGATTTCGCGCGATTGAGGGTTGCGGGGGATCATGCGGTTTCCTTGCGCCCGGTGGCAGTAGATGACGGCGTCTGTGTGCGCCTCTACCTTCCAAGTCGAACGAGAATAAAAATCAACAACCCCTGCGCTGGATTATTTTTACAACGGTTTCAAGCCGGCTCGACGCGCGTCCAATAACGGCTGAAACGACGCAGGCGCACGGGTAAGGTCGACGTCAGATTGTCGAGGATGACGTCGCTGTCACCGAGGTGGAAGGCACCTGAAATCCGCAGCTGAGCCACCGCCGACGCACAGCCCAGATGGCCCCGGCGATAGCGTTGTAATTCGCTAATGAAGTCGCCTAGGGACCAGTCCTCGATAACCAGCATGTTGCGCGTCCAGGCATCCAGCTGCGACGGGGACTGCTGCAGCGTACCGGCCTCGGTGCTGACGAAATCCAGTTGTTGACCGGCATTGACGCGTACCGCCGAACCTATGGCGCTTGCGCAGCGCACTTCAACCGCATGCTCCTGCACACTGACCCGAGTACGTTGCGCGTCGTAGCGCACCACGAAGCGAGTACCCAGGGCGCGGATGCTGCCCGAAGGGGTATGCACGATGAAGGGGCGCGCCTGCGCGTCCGGCGCCGTCTCGATCTGGATTTCACCGCTGAGCAGTTGTATTTCACGCACGCTCGCGCTGTAGTGAATGTCCAACGCAGTGGCGGTATTGAGCATCAGCAAGCTGCCGTCATCCAGGCGCAGCCGACGCCGCTCGCCGGTAACGGTACGCTGGTCGGCCATCAAGGTTGGCAGTGGCGTTGTGCTCCAGGCCAGCGTGCCAGCCCCGCCTGCGGCCAGCAAAAGCGAAAGGACCTTGAGCACCTCGCGACGTTTGGCCCGGGCACTGCTCAGCGTTGGCCGGCCTATGCCTGGTGTGACCTGGGCGAGCTTGTCCTGCAGTCGAGCCAGTCGCTCCCACGCCTGAACATGCCGCGGATCACGCTCCAGCCAACGCAGATGCGCTTCACGCAAGGCAGCATCGGGCGTTTCGGTGCGCAAGTCGACGTACCAGCGCGCGGCGGCCTCGAGTGTTGCGTGGTCAAGGGCTTGCTCACGCACGTTCGTCATCTGCCAGCAGCAGGCAATGAGTCAGGGCGCGCACTGCGTGTTTCTTGACCGTGTTCACCGAGATGTTCAGGCGTCGGCCGATCTCGACATAGCTCAGCCCATCGAGCTGGGCCAGCAGAAAAATCTCGCGCGTGCGCCCACCCAGGCCGTCCAGCATGCGGTCGATTTCCATCAGGGTTTCGATGATCAGCGCGCGGGTTTCAGGCGAAATATCCAGCGGCTCGGGGCTGAGCGCGAGGGTTTCCAGGTAGGCCTGCTCCAGGTAGCGACGGCGGAACATGTCGATCATCAAACTGCGCGCGATGGTGCTCAGATAGGCGCGAGGCTCACGCAATTCGGTTGCCTTGCGCTGGGTGATTACCCGGATGAACGTGTCCTGGGCGAGGTCCGCAGCGTTGTCGACACAGCCGAGGCGCTGGCGCAACCAGCCGCAGAGCCACTGGTGATGGGTCTCGTAGAGTGACTGCACGGCGTTTTGCTGGGAGTAGTCGACAGAAGACATGAGAAGCGGCCTGGCGCAGGATCTGATAATGACTCTCATTTTGGCCAAGGGGTGTGGGGATGGCAATAGCCCGCTGCAGCGAGCGCATGTTTGGACCGCGGCGATCCTCTGCGTAACCGTCGGCACCGCAACTGTGAAACCTGTTCTGTGAACATAAGCTCATCACGCGGTCAGTATGTATTCGGCAGCGCGGCTCTATTCATGCCCTCGCCTCCACCATGATTGAGGATCACCATCATGATCACCCTGCATCACTTGAACGAATCGCGCTCCATTCGAACGCTATGGCTGCTGGAAGAGATGGGCGTGCCTTACAAAACGGAGTTCTATACCCGTGATCGAGCAACCCATTTCGCCCCTGAGTCGCTGAAGGCCATTCATTCACTCGGCAAGTCGCCGGTGATCGAGCTCAACGGTAAGGTGGTTGCGGAGTCAGGTGCGATTACCGAGATTCTGATCGAACGTTACGCTCCGCACCTGGCGCCGGCGAGAGACAGCGATGAGTACGTCGAGTACCTGCAATGGCTGCACTTCTCTGAAAGCTCCGCCATGCTGCCGCCGCTGCTTCAGGTGTTCATGCAGCGCGAGACGGCCGAGCTGGTTTTCCTGCCGAGCTATGCCCAGGCCGAGGGCAAGAAGATCTTCGCTTATTTGGATGACCAGCTGGAGAACAAAGACTACCTGGTGGGCGGCAAACTGAGCGGCGCTGACTTCATGATGTACTTTGTGGCCGAGCTTATTCAGCGCTTTGACCGCAAGGGTGAATACCCGAACATCGGGAAGTATCTGCTCAATCTGAAAACGCTTGAGAGCTGGAAGAAGGCGCAGGCGATCGAGGCTAGCCACTACGGATAAAAAGGTCCGTAGTATCAGCTGAGGTCGGTCCGAGGCTGTCGCCTTGAAGCGCATCCCTTTCAAGGTGTTCTGAAATTGCACATGCTTCAAGATCGCTGGGGCCGCTGCGCGCCCCAGCGATCACAAGCGAGAGAAAAATCCAGAAAAATGCAGAGACCTTGAAAGGGATGGCCTTGAAGCGGGCATGTAAAAGCCTGACAACTTCGAGACCAGCAGCGCTCGTCAGCTTAGCGACTCCTTGGGTAGGCCGCTTTGGCAACAAGAACGACAGAGACGTCGTACATGATGTCGCCCCCTCTTGTTGTCTTGTAAATATTACAGAGCATTCTGCCCTCGCCCTTAGGTGGTATCACTCTGATAGCATCTGGACCTGTGGTTCTTTCCAGGCTCAACGGCGCGGCTGTCAATTCTCCCGCGTAAATCTCGGCAACCACGATATTTTTGGGTGTCGTCTTCTGCGACCGTTGCCTGACTCCCTGCCCCAGCCCCCTGAGCCTTCCGGCAATCAAACGAACGCACATGTCATCCAACTGCGTCTTGAGGGGTCTGGAGTCCCTGCTGGATGGCCATCGGACAAAATCACTCTTGACGCTCGTGACATCCTTTTTCAGCAAATTCTCACCCGCAGACGGCACGCCAGAAGCATCCGCAGCGAAAATATAGCTAACCGTCGCGGGATAAGCAGATGCCAGCCGGCGCGGATCATTCTGGGCAAGGTGCTGTTTGATATAAGCCTGCGTATACCACCGCGCTTCAATCTTTACTCTCTTCTTGTCGGTAGCCGCGTGGGCGCTATTGGCAAAGACCAATGAAAGCACTGCGATGGCAATCAAGCTGAAATTCACGAGAGATCCTTTCTGTTTGTTGTGATGTGACGCGGCCGTTGGTTCAATCCTGCTATAGCAAAAGCTTCAGTGGCCTTGTTCCCGCCAGCAGTACTAGAAATCCACCTTGCCCCGACCTGACTTGATGGTGCTGCGCTTGGCTTTGCCTTCGAGGCGGCGGGTCTTCGAGCCCAGGGTCGGTTTGGTCGGGCGGCGTTTCTTCTCGGTCTTGCCGGCAGCAATGATCAGCTCGGCAAGCCGCGCCAAGGCGTCGGTGCGGTTCTGCTCCTGGGTGCGGTACTGCTGGCCCTTGATGATCAACACGCCGTCGCTGGTGATGCGGCTGTCACGCAGCGCCAACAGCCGCTCCTTGTAAAAGTCGGGCAGCGACGAGGCGCGGATATCGAAGCGCAGGTGCACAGCGCTGGACACCTTGTTGACGTTCTGGCCACCGGCGCCCTGAGCGCGGATGTATGTCAGTTCGATGTCGGTATCCGGCAGATGCACAGTGTTGGAGATGGTCAGCATGAGATGGCCTTTGTGGTTGCGCGCATTATCACAGGGTTGGCGGCTCGCCCATAGCAGCACAGCAAACTCCCTGAAACAGTGCCGAAGTCGCCCTTCCCCAACGGAACGCGTTATAGATGATAACCCAAGCTATAGATAACAAAAACATAGGTTATTTGAAGCTTTATAACGCGTGTTTTACCCTTGGCGGTATGACCAAAGCCTCCGAAATGCTCAAAGATCGAATTCACCAACGCCGCACAGCCCTGGGCTTGAGCCAGCAGCAGCTCGCCGAAAGATCAGGGGTGAGCCAGGTCACTATTCAGCACTTGGAGAGCGGCCGAAACGCGACGTCGAAGAAGTTGCTGGAGATCGCGAGGGCGCTCGGCGTAACTGCGGAGTGGCTGGGCTCGGGGCAAGAGGCTCCACCGGCAAGGAGTAACGTGCAGGCGACGCACGTTCTGCCAGAGTCATACCAGTATCCGGTGATCAGCTGGGTTGCTGCAGGCGCCTGGGCCGAAGCGGTAGAACCCTTCCCGCCTGGCTACTCGGACAGGTATGAAATGTCCGATTACGACTCGAAGGGCACTGCCTTCTGGCTTGAGGTCAAAGGTGACTCCATGACCTCCCCAGTAGGCACCAGCATCACTGAAGGCATGCTTATCCTGGTAGACCCGGAGGCTGAAGCGATTTCCGGTAAGCTGGTCATCGCCAAACTTTCCGACAGCAACGAGGCCACCTTTAAGAAGCTTGTAGAGGATGGAGGCCGCCGCTTCTTGAAGCCACTGAACCCTGCATACCCAGTAGAGCAGTGCATGGAGGGCTGTCGCATTGTCGGTGTGGTAGTGCGCGCCATGATCAAGCTTTAAGCGCTTACCCTCCCAAGGCCCAGCCATCGAGCTGGGCTTTTTTTCGCCTAGCGTATTTCGCCGCGCCCAGTTCTCAAGCATTGAGAACCTTCGGCACGAAGGGGTCCCGCGCGTAGCGGGATTCCATGGCGGAAATTATAACTTGCGTTATTGACATAAGGGAAACCTGAATTATCATCAATCAATAACACAAGTTATTTTTGGCTTCGCTAGCCATGACGCTCCGCCCAACCTGACGTGTCCACCTTGATGCACCCAGGCCATTACGTGTCTACAACGCGGCCTGGATTCCTACCTTGAACAAGGAGATCACCATGCACGCATTTGGCAACATCACCGCAAACGGCAAGGTCTATCTTTACCCAGCCGAGCTGCCCAGAGACCTGCTCTGGGTCGACCAGAATGGCCACACCAACTACTGGTGCTCGGTCCAGGCTGGCACCAGCGGCAGTTCAAAGAACCCACGCACCGAGGGCCGGCAAACGCTGCCAGGCACCGCTGTGTCTTTCAACTGGCTCCCGGGCAGCGCCAGGCACTCCATGTCCGGCCGGGTGCGGGTCGAGCAGGCGCCTTCCAGCGGCAAGGTCATCATCGGCCAGATCCACGCAGTCAATGCGCTCAACCCTTTTCTGATGGTGATCTGGTGGAATGGGTATGTGCGCATCGAGATTCGCGATGTGCCGCTCGGCGTCACCCGCACGCTGCTCAAGAAACAGATGCCGCTGGGCCAAGTGTTCGATTACTGCATCCAGGTCGACGAACGCAGTCAGCTAACTGCCACGCTCGACGAGCTCAGCGCCAGCGCGCCGGTGAATTCGAAGTGGAGCAAGTACCCGTTCTACTTCAAGGCAGGTGCTTATGTGATCGATAACAAAGGCGATGCAAGCGAGGGCGGATGGGTGGTTTACGAGGCGCTCGACGTGATCGACGGAGTGCTGCCCGCTTGATCACAGGGCTGGGTTTGCATGCCCCAAAAACGTAAAAGGCCCTGACAAGTCAGGGCTCTCAACAATCAGAGGCATCATACCCAACAATCCGCGCCACAGTGGTCGCCTGTCATGGTGGCCATTATTGTGCCACTATCTTCACTTCATTTAACCGTCATTCAATCGTTGTACTAGGATAGCCACCACCTCCCGAATGCAGCCCAGGATGCGGGCCAACAGCCAGACGGGAATCGAACCACCGGACCTCATGGACGACACGATGAATTCGCACCTGCTCTATCCACAAATCGGCAGAGTCATTGCCAGCACCGGCAGCCGTCAGTTCCCGCGCATGCTGCATGACCTGATCCAGGCCCACCTGACCATCGATGCCACGCATATACGCCTGCTGCCCTTGGCCCCGTCCGACCCGGACCCCAACGCGCCCGTGATCAACGAGACTGTGTTTTCCCCGGACGAGCAGCCCGGCAGGGCCTTCAGCGACCCTTCACGCCAGCACCTGATTCGCCGCAAAGGCGACGCACGCTACGAAATCAATGTGCTGCGCGCTGACTCCACCTACGGCTTCTCGGCCTTTGAACGCAACCGCCTGGACGACATCTCGCCACTGCTGCTGCCGATGCTGGAAAAGCACATCGATGCCCTGCAACCCGCACCCGAGCGCGCTACCCAGGAAACCCTCGAACAACGCTTTCTCGACCGCCTGGCGCAAACGGGGCTGAACCTGTCTCAACGGGAACGCCACGTGTGCCTTGGCCTGCTGGCCGGGTATACCGCCCCGGAGCAGGCCGAGCGGCTTGGGTTGAAGGTGAATACGGTCGAAAGCTATTTACGCCGCGCAGCGATCAAACTGGGCATCAGCGGTAGGCATTCTTTGATGCGCTGGATGTACACGGCGGTTTGATTTCGCCCTCGCTGTACCGGCTTCTTCGCGGGCAAGCACGCGAAGAAGCCGGTACAGGACACCTCAATCCCGTGCCAACGCCTCGATCGGGTCAAGCCGGGCCGCATTGCGCGCGGGCACGAACCCGAACACCACCCCAATCAACGTCGAACAGGCAAATGCCATCACGATCGATGCCGGTGAGAACACCATCTCCCACTGTTTGACGAACAATTCGAACAGGTAGCCGATCCCGTACGACAAGCCGATGCCTACCAGCCCGCCAAACAGGCAGACCATCACCGCCTCCACCAGAAACTGCTGGCGTATGTCCGATTGCCGTGCCCCCACCGCCATGCGAATGCCGATCTCGCGGGTGCGCTCGGTCACCGAGACCAGCATGATATTCATCACCCCGATGCCGCCCACCACCAGCGAGATGACCGCAATCAGCGACAGCAACAGGGTCAGCGACCGGCTGGTCTTTTGCACGGTCTGCATGATGCTGTCGAGGTTATTGGTGAAAAAGTCCTTGGTGCCATGGCGTTGCAGCATCAACTTGGTCACCTCCGCCTCGACCCGCTTGCTCGGCACCCCGTCCTTGATACGCACGCTGATACTGTCCAGGTGGCGTTGGCCAAGCACGCGGCCAGCAGCCGTCTCGTAAGGCACCCAGATATTCAGCTGGTTACTGGCGACGAACAGGTTCTTGTTCTCGGCGGTGACGCCGATCACCGTGCACGGCAGATTCCCCACCAGAATAACCTGCCCCAGCGGGTCAACGGTGGGGCCGAACAGGCGCTTGCGGGTGTTGTGATCGATCACCACCACCTGGGCCTGGCGCCGAGCGTCCTCGGCACTGAACACGATACCGGCGGCCAGAGGGATGTTGCGCACCTGGAAATAGTGTTCGCTGACGCCATTGAGCTGCACGTCGACATCCAGGTTGCGGTAGCGCACCAAGGTGCTCTGGCCAATCACCGGCGTGGCGCTGTCGACGTAGTAGAGTGCGTTGAGCGCGGTGGCGTCAGCCGGCACCAGGGTTTGGATGGTATTGGCCCGGCTGTCGCCGAAGTTGCTACCCGAATAGATATCGATGGTATTGCTGCCAATCGCCTGAATGTCCTTGAGCACGTAGCCCTTGGCCCCTTCACCAATGGCCGAGATAGACACCACTGAGGTGATGCCGATGACGATCCCGAGCATGGTCAACAAGGTGCGCATGCGGTGCGAGATCAGTGCGATCCAGGCCATCTTGAAGGCCTCACGAAACATCCCCAGGCTGGCGATCAGACGCCGTGCAGGCGGGGCGGTCGCTGCCGGCTCGGCTACCGCGGTGGGCATGGCTGCGGTGCCCGTGCTACGGTCGCTGACGATCTGCCCATCGCTGACCTCGATGACCCGCTCGGCATGCGCAGCAACCTTGGGGTCGTGAGTCACCAGGATCACCGTGTGCCCCGCTGCGTGCAGTTCCAGCAGGATGTTCATCACCTCTTTGCCACTGGCTGTGTCCAGCGCACCGGTCGGCTCATCGGCAAGGATCACCTGGCCACCGTTCATCAGCGCCCGACAGATACTCACCCGCTGCTGCTGGCCGCCGGACAACTGGCTGGGGCGGTGCTGCAAATGCCCGGCAAGGCCAAGGCGGGTGAGCAGCTCGCGTGCCCGGTGGTGACGCTGCCCATGTGGGGTGCCGGCATACACCGCAGGAATCTCGACGTTGTGCAGGGCATCCAGGTGCGGCAGCAGGTGGTAGCGCTGAAAGATGAAGCCAAAATGGTCGCGACGCAGCGCCGCCAGGGCATCGTCATCCAGCGTGCGCGTCTCTTGCCCGCTGACCTCGTAGCTGCCGCTGCTGGCGTTGTCCAGGCAGCCGAGGATATTCATCAGGGTCGACTTGCCGGAACCGGAGGCGCCGATGATCGCCACCAGCTCGCCACTGTGGATCTGCAGGTCGATACCCTTGAGCGCCAGGAACTCGCGGTCGCCGGCGAGAAAACTGCGGCTGACACCCTGTAGACGTAACAACGGCTCGCCGTTGCCGCAGGCAACGGCCCTGTGCGCACTCAGCTCGACATTCATATTCATGCTCACGCCCCTGCTTCGCCAGACACCGGTTCGCCGATCACCACACGGTCACCTTCGGCCAGGCCATCCTTGATCTGCACTTTGACGTTGTTGTTGATCCCTGCCTGCACGTTGCGCACGTGGGCGAAGCCCGTGGCATCGAGCACTCGCACCGGGAAGCTGCCGTCGCCATTGCGCGCGCCCAAGGCTGCCACTGGCACAGTGAGTACGCCTTCGGCCGTGTCGAGCACAATGTGCACTTGGGCGGTCATCGAAATGCGCAGGCGGTGCTCGGGGTTCGCTACCTCGAACAGCGCGTTGTAGAACACCGCGCCATTGGGCTTGGAGGCACTGCCATCGCTGTTGTCGGTGCTTTGCGCATAGTTCTGCGGGGCAGGTTCGGTGCCGCGCAGCTTGGCGTAGTAACGCTTGTCCTCACCGAGGATGGTGAAATACACCGGTTGGCCTGGGCTGATGTGGATCACATCGGCCTCTGACACCTGGGCCTTCACAGTCATGGTGTCGAGGTCGGCCAGCTTGAGCAGCACCGGCGCCAACTGGTTGGCGATCACGGTCTGCCCTTCTTGCGTGACGATGCCCACCACATGGCCGTTGATCGGTGCATTGATACGGGTGTAGCCCAGGTTGACCTTGGCCGTGTCGATTTCGACCCGGGCACTCTGGATCTGCGCATCCAGAGAACGCACGGCGGCCTGCTGCACTTCGTACTCCGACTCGGCGTTCTCGAAGTCCTGCCGCGACACCGACTCGTCGACCTGCAGTTCACGATAGCGCTCATAGACCCGCTTGGCCTGCTTCAGCTGGGCCAGGCTCGAGCGGCGCTCGGCCTGCAACTTATCCTCGTCGACCTCAGCCTGGCGCAAGGTATTGCGCAGCACCAGCGGGTCGATTTCGGCCAGCCACTGGCCCTCGCTGACCTTGTCACCCAGCTTGACCTTCAACGAGCGCAACTGGCCCGACACCTGGGCACCGACATCCACCTGCTTGACGCCCTGCAACGTGCCAGTGGCCAACACGGCGTTCTCGATGTCGCCACGTTCGACCGTGGCGGTAATGTACTGCGGCGGCTTGGCCGGGGCCTGGACGGCATACAAGGTGATGCCGGCGACCAGGGCCGCGGCGATGCCGAGGCTGAATTTGCGCAATCTGGACTTTTCCATGAACACTCACTATTTCTCGGGTTTCGCTTCACCCGGCCCCCGCGGGGCCGGGAGGCCCATCTTTAAGGGGTAACCTTGCCGTGGTGCAGCGCCTGCCCGTCGTGCCACCAAGCCGCCAGGCTGAACACATCCGGCACCTTGAGGATGCTGAAGTGGTCGCCAGGCCCCTGCCACAGCGCAAGTCTGGGCATCAGCCGCTGCCAACCGGCCTGCATGGCGGCATGCTCGCGGGCGTTGCCCAAGGCATCCAGGCCCGGGTCATCGACCAGAACCAGGCCGGCCGGCCCGTGGTAGGTCAACGTTGGCCGGTAGGCCGTGCGCAACGCCGTAGCAAAAGTGCGGACGGTGCCGTCCAGTGCACCTGGCTGCGACCGTGCCGGCAGCAGTCCGACCCGCACCATGGCCGCGTGCAGCTGGCTCAACTGCTGGTCATCGCTGGCCGCGGCAAAGGCGCCTGGGTCAATACCCAGGGCTTTGCCAGTGGACAGCTGCAACGCCTCGATCAGCCGCTGCAACGCTTCGCCCAGGGTGTAGGGCCGACCACAGGTGCCGCCCTCACCCGGCGCTTCGCTGTCGATCAGTGTCAATGAACGCACCTGCCGGCCCTTGGCCTCGAACCTGGCAGCCATGGCATGCGCCACCCAGCCGCCAAACGAATGGCCGACCAGGTTCAGCGGCCCTTGCGGATAAAGCGCCTCGATGGCCTGCACATGGCAATCGGCAGCGGCCTCTACCGAGGTGTGCGGCACCGAACAGCCGTCCAGCCCCCGTGCCTGCAGGCCATACAGCGGCCAGTCCGGGCCCAGGGCCTCGGCCAGGCCAATGAAGCTGGTGACGCTGTCGCCAGCCCCCGGCACGCAGAACAACGGTGCATGGCCATGCTGACCGGTCTGGATCGCCACCAATGGCTGATAAGCCGCTGCCTTGGTGCTGTTCGTGCCAGCCACGGCACCCAGTAGCTGGCCAAGCGCCTGACCGAGCGTGGCCACGTGGGGCGCCTGCATCATGCTGCGGTGGTCCCCCGGCACGCTCTGGATGACCAGGGCCTGGGACGGCAGCGTCTCGCCCCAGCCCAGGGTCGACTTGCTGTCACTGCCCTGATCGGCGCGCAGCAGGTGCACCGGCACGCTCAACGGTGAAGGGCGGTAATGCGCCAGCGCATGGCCGTGCGCCAGTTCACGGCTGAAGTAGTGCAGCAGTTGCGCGTCGCTCATGCTCGCCCACAGCCCATAGAGCAACTGGTACTCGCGGCAGCTGGCGAGCAGCGTGGCAAAATCGGCCTGAGCGGCCTCCAGTTGCTGCAAGCGTGCCAGCTTGTCGGCGCCTGCCGGGCCTTGCGTGCGCCAGAACGTGCTGCAGTTCAACAGCAACTGGCGCTCAAGTGCACGTGGCCCCTGCCAGCGCGCCTTGCCCTGATCGGCCAGGCGCGGCACATAGGTGTCGATCAAGCCGAGGAATTCGACCTCCTCGTCCACACCCAGCAATTGGTTAGCCATCTCGAAGGCCAATACGCCACCGAACGACCAGCCTGCAAGGCGATAAGGCCCCTGCGGCTGTACCTTGCGCATCTGCTCGATCTGATAGCGGGCCAGGCACTCGAGGGTCTGTGGCTGCGGTTGATCGGCCGGGATGCCTGGCAGCCCATAGAGGGCGAAATCACCGGGCAGGTGCTGGCCCAGCACCGGGAAGTAGAAATCCAGCCCGGTGAATTCGTGAACCAGGAACAGCGGCGTCTGGCTGCCCCCTGCACGCACCCGGATCACCCCGCGGTGCGCGGCGTCAGGGTCGCCGAGTGTGGCCGCCAGCAACGCCACGCTGGGGTGCTGGAACACATCGTTGATGGCCACCTGCAGGCCCGCCTTGGTCATCTTGTCGACCAGCCGTATTGCCGCCAGAGAATGGCCGCCGAGCTCGAAGAAGTTATCGTGCCGCCCTACCCGCTCCACGCCCAGCAGCTCGGCCCAGATCGTTGCCAACAGGGTTTCGGTTTCGCCTTGTGGGGCTTGGTACACGCGGTTGTGCAGGGCCTCGGTGTCCGGTAATGGCAAAGCCTTGCGGTCGAGCTTGCCGTTGGGGCTCAGCGGCAGTGCCTGCAGGTGGACGAACAACGCCGGCACCATGAAGGTCGGCAGGCGCCCGAGCAATGCCGAGCGCAGCGCCTCCAGCGGGAACGACTCGCCCGTGTAGTAAGCGAGCAACTGCTGTTCGTGAGCGATAACCACCGCCTCCTTGACGCCCTCTATCCGCGTCAGGCAGGCCTGGATTTCGCCCAGTTCGATACGCAAGCCGTGGATTTTGACCTGGTCGTCGTTGCGGCCCAGGTACTCGATGTTGCCATCGGCCAGGTGCCGCGCCAGGTCGCCGGTACGGTACAGGCGTGCACCTGGGCGGCTGCTGAACGGGTCGTCGAGGAAGCGTTCAGCGGTCAGTTCGGCGCGGTTCAGGTAGCCACGGGCGACTTGCACGCCGCCGATGAACAGCTCGCCGGTCACGCCTTGCGGGACCGGCTGGCCCAGCGGATCGAGTACATACAGCGTGGTGTTGGCGATGGGTTTGCCGATGGGGGTGTTGTCCGGTGCCGTCACGCAGTGCCAGGCACTGACGTCTACCGCCGCTTCGGTCGGGCCGTACAGGTTGTGCAACTCGACCGTCGGCAGTTGCGTGTGGAAGCGTCGCACCAGGCTGCCCGGCAAGGCTTCGCCACTGCACAGAACACGCTTGAGACCATCAGCCGATAATTGGCCGTGCGCCAGGAACACATCCAGCATTGAGGGCACGAAGTGCAAGGTCGTGACATTTTCGCTGCGGATCACCTGACGCAAGTACTCCGGATCGCGGTGGCCGCCGGGGCGCGCCATGACCAGGCGAGCGCCGGTTTGCAGCGGCCACAGGAACTCCCATACCGACACGTCGAAGCTGAACGGGGTCTTCTGCAAGACCACGTCGTCTGCGCCGAGGTTGTAGGCCTCCTGCATCCACAGCAGGCGGTTGACCACGCCGGCGTGCTCGTTCATCACGCCCTTCGGCAAACCGGTGGAACCTGAGGTGTAGATCACGTAGGCCAGGTGACGCGGGGTCAAGCCGGAGACAACCGGGTTGCTGGACGGCTGGGCGTTCCAGGTCGGCTGATCCAGGTCGATAACCTGGGCCGAATCCGGTACGTGCCGCGTAGCGCTATGCACCAACACCGCAACAGGCGCGCTGTCGCTGAGCATATGCCGCACGCGCTCAGCTGGGTAATCCGGGTCAACCGGCACATACGCGCCGCCAGCCTTGAGGATGGCCAGCAGGCCAACCACCATCGACAGCCCACGCTCAACGCAGATCGCCACCCGATCGTCAGGTTTGACCCCCAGATCGATCAGGTGATGCGCCAGCCGGTTGGCCTGCTCATTCAGCGCGCGATAGCTCAACTCGCCTTCTTCGGCCTTGACCGCGACCGCATCCGGCGTACGCAGCACCTGCGCCTCGATCATCCCGTGCAGGGTCTGCTCGAGGTCATAATCCACCGCCGTATCGTTGAAGCCCTGCAGCAATCGCTTGCGCTCATCGGCATCCGGCAACCCGACATGGCCCGGAATAGCCTGATCGCTCTCCACGAAGGCCCACAGCAGTTGTTCGAAATACCCCGCATAACGCGCGATGGTCGCCCGCTCGAAAAGGGCGGTGGCAAACACGATACCGCCGGCAAAACCTTCGGCGCGCTCACCCATGCTCAGGCTCAGGTCGAACTTGGCAATGCACGCGGCCCCACTCACTGCGCTCAGCGACAGGTCGGCCAATTGCAACGCCTGCCGCTCCGGGCTGGCGTCCCAGTCCAGAGTGGCCTGGTACAGCGGCGTATGCGCAAGGCTACGGCGCGGACGCAGCAACTCGACCACCTGTTCGAACGGCAAGTCCTGATGCGCCTGCCCGCCCAGCACCACGGCTTTTACCCGGGCCAGCAGCGTGGCCACATCCGGCGCCCCCGAGGTGTCCACGCGCAACGCCATGGCATTGACGAACATGCCAACCAGGCCATCCACTTCGGCCTGTCTGCGGTTGGCTACGGGCGAGCCGATCACCACTTCATCCTGGCCGGCAAGTCGGCTCAACAACACCGACCAGGCAGCCATGAACAGCATGTACGGGGTGACGCCATGGCGCCGGCACACGGCTTTGAGCTCGGCACTCAGGCGCGGGGCCAGGCTCAGCGCCACGCTATCACCGGCATACTGCTGACGCTCCGGCCGTGGGTAATCCCACGGCAAGCTGAGCAGCGCCGGTGCCCCGTCCAACTGGCCAAGCCAGTAATCGGCCTGCTGGCGCAGCGCATCGCCGCTGAGCCAGCGCCGCTGCCACAGGGCATAGTCAATGTACTGCACGGGCAAGGCCGGCAAGGGGTCGTCGCCACCGCAGCTGAAGGCTTGGTACAACTCGCCTAGCTCGCGTACCAAGACGCCCAGCGACCAACCGTCAGCCACCAGGTGATGCAAGGTCAGCAGTAGCAGGTGGTGGTCATCGGCCAGTTGCAGCAGACGCCCACGCACCGGCAGCTCGCGGCCAAGCGCGAAGGGTTGGCTCGCCTCCTGGCGGATCAACGCCGCAATAGCGGCTTCATCCAGGCCCTGGCAAAGGTCCCGGCCAAACTGGAAGGCTTCGCTGCCGGTTGCCAGCACCACCTGCGGCTCACCTTCCTGTTCGACAAAATGGCTGCGCAAGCTTTCATGGCGCTCGACCAGGCGTCTTAAAGCACGCTCCAGTGCCGCACTGTCCAAACGGCCCTCCAGGCGCAGGGCCAGGGGAATGTGGTAGGCCGCGCTGGCTTCCTCCATCTGCGCCAGAAACCACAGTCGCTGCTGGGCGAAGGAAAGCGGCAAAGTACCGTCTCGCGGGCCCGGCTGGATGGCCGGCAAGGTATCGCCGTCACGCGTAAGGCATGCGGCCACCGCTGCCAGGCTGTCATCGGCAAACAGGTCGTTCAAGCCCAGCTCCAGCCCCAGGCGTTGGCGAACCTGGGCCAGCATGCGCATTGCCAGCAGTGAATGGCCGCCCAATTCGAAGAAGCGGTCGTGACGCCCGACGCGTTCCAGCTCCAGCAGTTCGCTCCACAACGTGGCCAGCGCCTGCTCACGTTCGCCTTCCGGTGCTTCGTACGCTGTCATCGCCAGGTCCTGGGGCGCCGGCGCCGGCAAGGCTTGGCGATCAACCTTGCCATTGTTGTTCAGCGGCATTCGCACCAATGCGACAAACGCGGTAGGCACCATGTAATCCGGCAAGCGCCCACGCAGGAAGGCACGCAGGTCAGCGGCCTGCAATGAGGCCTCGAGCCGGGTAAACCAGGCCACCAGCCGCAGTGGCCCCTGCTCGTTCGGCACAGCCATCACCACAACTTCACCGACACCCGGTGCCAGTGCCAACTGCTGCTCGATCTCGCCCAGTTCGATCCGATAACCGCGAATCTTGACCTGGTCGTCATTGCGCCCCAGGCACTCTAGCTGGCCGTCGGCCTGCCAGCGCACCAGGTCGCCGCTGCGGTACAGCCGGGCGCCCGGCTGCGGGCTGAACGGGTCATCGATAAACCGCTGCGCCGTCAGTTCTGGGTGGTTCAGGTAACCGAGGGCCACGCCGTCGCCGCCGATGTACAGTTCACCGACCACGCCTTGCGGCACGGGCTGTTGCCAGGCGTCCAGCACATACAGCTGGGTATTGCCGATAGGCCGGCCAATCGGCACTTGGGCTGCATCGGGCGCCAGCTCACGCACGTGGCAGGTGGCCGCGAGCGTGGTGGTTTCAGTAGGCCCGTAGGCATTGATCAGGCGCAGCGCAGGTGCCTTGTGCAGCAGCGTGCGGAAGGCTGCGGGTTCGGCACGCTCACCGCCGCTGATCAGCACGCGAAGCGCCGCCAGGGCCTCGGGGATCAACTGCACGTACTGGTTGAACAACGCCGTGGTCAGGAACAGAACGGTAATGCCCTGCTCCGCCAGCGCCTTCGCGAAAAGCGCCGGGTCGACCAGCGTGCGGTGGTCGATCAGCCGCAACTGCCCGCCATTGAGCAACGCACCCCACACCTCCAGGGTGCTGGCATCGAACGCCGGGTTGGAGGCGAAAGCGATGCGGTCGCTGGCCAGCAACCCGGCATACCGCTCGTTCAGCACCAGACTCGCAACACCCCGGTGCGCCACGCACACGCCCTTGGGTTTGCCTGTGGTGCCAGAGGTGTACATCACATAGGCCGCGCGGCCAGCGTCCTGGGCCAACCCAGGGTTGTGGCCAGGCTGGTCATCGAGGACCAGTTGATCGAGGTCGACCCGCCGCACTGCATACTCAACCGCTGTGCCAGCAAGCGTCAGCAGCGCGGCGGCCTGGCAATCCTCGACCATGAAGGCCTGGCGCTCGGTCGGGGCATGAATGTCGAGCGGCACACAGACCGCGCCACACTTGAGCACGGCCAGTTGCGCCACCAGCAGGTGCAGGGTGCGCGGCAGCAGCATGGCCACATAGGCACCCGGTGCCACGCCTGCGCCCATCAGGTAATGGGCCAGACGGTTGGCGCGGTGGTTCAGTTCGCCATAGCACAGTGCCTGGTCGCCCTGCACTGCAGCTACCGCCAAGGGATGGCGCGCCACGCGCTGCTCGAACAACTGCTCCACCGTCGAGTCACGGGGGTAATCGCGCTGCGTGGCATTGAAACGGTGCAGCAGGGTCTGGCGCTCGCTGTCGCCCAGCAACGGCACTTGTGCCAACGGCTGTTGATCATCGCCGACCATGGCCCAGAGCAGGGTCTCGAAGTAGCCCACATAGCGCCGCACAGTCGCCTCGTCGAACAGCGAGGTGGCGTAGTCCAGGCTGCCGGCCAGCGTGTCGCCAAATTCGCCGAGGTTCAGCGTCAGGTCGAACTTGGCGACCTGGCCGGCCTGAACCACGGCCTCCAACTGCAGGCCCGGCAGTTGCAACGCGCCACCTTCGATCGCCTGCCAATTGAGCGTCGCCTGGAACAAAGGCGTATGGCCGAGGCTGCGCACTGGGCGGACGATTTCCACCACCTGTTCGAACGGCAGGTCCTGGTGCGCCTGTGCCTCCAGCACGCGCGTACGCACCTGCTCCAGCAGCGCTTGCGCCGTCGGTGCGGCAGCCGTGTCGATGCGCACCGCCAGGGTATTGACGAACAAGCCCAGCAGCGGCTCCAGCTCGGCACGGCCGCGGCCCGCCACAGGGCACCCGATGACGATTTCGCCCTGGCCGGACAGCCGCGTCAACACAGCGGCCCAGGCGCTGAGCACGGCCATGTACAGGGTTACCCCGTGGCGCTGGGCCAGGCTGCGCAGGCCAGCCGCCAGGCGTGGCTGCAACTGCAGGGGCAGGCTTGCACCGGCAAAGTCCTGGCGTTCGGGGCGTGGGCGATCACTGGGCAGCTTGAGCAGGCTGGGCGCGCCGTCCAGGACCTGGCGCCAGTAATCGGCCTGGCGCTGCAACTGGGCGCCGGCCAACCAGCGGCGCTGCCATACGGCATAGTCACCGTACTGGATGTCCAAGGCCGGCAGCGGATCGTCCTGGCCCTGGCAGCAGGCCGTATACAGCGCGCTCAGTTCACGGGTCAGCACGCCCAGTGACCAGCCGTCGGCAACGATGTGGTGCACGATCAGGGCCAGCACATGATGTTCTGCGCCTAGACGCAGCAAACGCGCTCGCAACAGCGGTCCGTGGGCCAGATCGAAAGGCGCACGGGCCGCTTCATCCAAACGGGCGGGCAGCGCGTCGACGCTCAGCTCTTCACGCTGGAACCAATCGGCACCCGCCGTGGCGGCCAGCACCACCTCGGCACCGTCATCGCGGGGTACGAAGCGGCTGCGCAAGGTCTCATGGCGCTCGATGATGGCGAGCAAGGCTGCTTCCAGCGCATCGGCATCCAGTGCCCCGCGCAGGCCCAGGGCCAGCGGCACATTATAGGCCTGGTTACCGCCTTCCATCTGCGCCAGGAACCACAGCCGTTGTTGGGCGAACGACATCGGCAGCGGCGCATCGCGCGGCACCGGGCGTATCGCTGGCAACTCACTGCGCCCGGCATGGGCCAATACCTCGGCCACGGCGGCGAGCTCGGGGTTGGCGAACAGGTCGCCCAGGCTCAGTTCGACACCCAGGCGCAGGCGCACCTGGGAGACCATGCGCATCGCCAGCAGGGAATGCCCACCCAGGCTGAAGAAATGGTCGCGCCGGCCGACCCGCTCAACCTGCAGCAGCTCGGCCCATAGCGTTGCCAGCGCATGCTCCAACGCGCCTTCGGGAGCCTCGTAGCCCAGCTCGAACTGCGCAGAGCGTTCTGGCCGTGGTAATGCGCGGCGGTCGAGTTTGCCGTTTGCGGTCAGCGGCAACGCCGGCAGCTGCACATACGCTACCGGCACCATGTATTCCGGCAGGTGCGCCTGTAATTGGCTGCGCAGGCCTTCTGGGGGGAGCGGCTCGACGCCTGCCAGGGCGGTGAAGTAAGCCACCAGACGCGGCTGGCCGGGCTGGTCCTCGCGGGCCAGGACAACAGCTTCATCGATGCCGACCAGTGCGTTCAGCCGGCTTTCGATCTCGCCCAGTTCGATGCGCACGCCGCGGATCTTGACCTGGTCGTCGTTGCGCCCCAGAAAGTCCAGAGTGCCATCTGCCAGCCAGCGCACCAGGTCACCGGTGCGGTACATCCGCCCACGGGCGACGAAGGGGTCGTCAAGAAAGCGTTCGGCGGTGAGCGCCGGACGGTTCAGGTAGCCTCGGGCAACCCCGGCGCCACCAATGTACAACTCGCCTGGTACACCCAGCGCGACAGGCTGCAGGTGTGGGTCGAGTACGTACAGGCGGGCGTTATCGACCGGCCGACCGATGTGCAGCGCCGCACCCGCTTCCAGCACGCCGGAACTCGCTACCACCGTGGTTTCGGTCGGGCCGTAGTTGTTGACCACGGCAAAGCGCTGGGTCCGGTTGAACTGGCGCAGGCGGTCACCGCCGATCAACAGGGTGCGCAGGGTCGGGTGTTCGAGTTGATGGTTGAAGGCGTACTCGGCCACCGGCGTCGGCAAGAAGCTCACGTCCAGGGGCTGTGCCTGCCACCAGGCAAGCATGGCATTCAGGTCATCGTTGCCCTCCGACGCTGGCGCCAGGTGCAACGTGGCCCCGGCGCACAACGCCGGCCAGACTTCCCAGGCCATGGCGTCGAAACCAAAACCGGCCAGGCTCGAAGTGTGCCGGCCATGGCACAGGTCGAACGTGCGGCAGTGCCAATCGACCAGGTTGTTGACGGTCTGGTGCTCGACCATCACGCCCTTGGGCTCGCCGGTGGAACCGGAGGTGTAGATCACATAGGCCAGGTGGTTCGCACTCAGCCCCGGCACGAACGGGTCGCTATCGCACACAGGCCAGTCCGGCTGGTCGAGCAGCACCACCGGCACCGCGACAGGCCCCATGCGCTCACGCAGGGCCTGTTGCGTCAGCACCACTACCGGGCGGCTGTCGTTCAACAGGTACTGCACGCGCTCATCCGGGTGGGCGGGGTCCACCGGTACGTAACCGGCGCCGGCCTTGAGCACCGCCAACAAGCCAACCAGCGTTTGCAGGCTACGCCGCGCCACCACCGCCACGCGGTCGTCAGGCCGCACCCCCAGGTTGATCAGGTGCTGGGCCAGGGCATTGGCCTGGCGGTTGAGCTCGGCGTAGCTCAAGCTCGCGCCGTCACTGGTGGCGGCGATAGTGTCAGGGTGCAGTTCGGCGCGTTGGGCAATGCGCTGGTGCAGGGTCAGTTGCCGCTCATAGGGGGCCGGATAATCGTTGAACACTTGCAGCAGTTCGTCGCGCTCGCTGTCGGGGAGCATGGCCAGCGCCATGACCGATGACTGCGGCGCCTGCAGCAGGCTTTCGAGAGTCTGTTGCAGGTAGGCGCAAACGCGCTGCGCCGGCACTTCAGCGCTGGCCAGCAGGGTCAGGCGAAACGCTTCGCCCAAGTCGTCGACGCTGAGCGTCAAGGGATAGTTGGTAGCCTCGGCAGACTCGACGATGTCAATGCCGGCCAGGGCTGCGCGGCGTGGCTGGGTGCTGTCCACTGCGCTGTGGCGGTAATTGAGCAAGGCATTGAACAGCGGCGCCGGCGCCGACACACCGCTGCAACGCTGGGCCAGGGCCAGTGGCGCGTGTTCATGGCGCATCAATGCGCTCAGCCGTTGGTGGGTGGCGCGGATCGCCGTCGGCAAGTCAACGCTGCTCAAGTCCACGCGGACCGGCAGGGTGTTGATGAAAATTCCCAGCGCCCGGTCGGTGGCTTCGGCGCCCTGCAAGCGCCCCATCAGCACTGTGCCGAACACCACCTGCTCGCGCCCCGTCAGCCCGCCCAGCACGCGCCCCCAGGCCAGGTGGAACAGGCTGGCGACACTCACCCCCAGGCTACGCGCCTGGCTGCGTAGCTGCTGGCACAGCGCTAGTGGCAGGTCGAGCGCGTGCTCGTTGTGCACCTCGCCCACGCCTTGCACATCCTGGATGCCGTAGGCCAGGGTCGACGCGTCGATACCCTCCAGCATGTCGCGGAAAAACGCCTCGTGTTCGGCCTCGCTGATACCCAGCACGGCTTGTGCCACATAATTGCGAAACGGCACCGGGGTGCCCAGCCGATCACCCTCACCGGCCAGAAACGCGATCAGCTCGTGACGCACCACCTCCAGGGCACTGTGGTCCATGGCGATATGGTGGAACTGCAGGGTGGCGGTCAGTGCGCCATCGGCCTGCTCGGCCTCACGCAGCAGGCGGATCAGCGGTGCCTGGGTCAGGTCGAGCCTGCCGCGCGTGGGGTCGTTGTCGGGTAGCGTCGCCACCTGCAGTTCGGCGCGGCGCCAGACCACCTGCACCGGCGTTTCCAGCCCTTCCCAGTGCACCGAGGTGCGCAGGATGTCATGGCGTGCAATCACGCCGCGCAGTGCATCGGCAAACGCCTGCAAGCGGGCCTCGCTGGCAAACACGAAACGCGCCTGCATTACGTAGGGGTCGCTGTCGGTGGCACTGGCATGGTGGAACAGCATGCCCTGCTGCAGCGGCGCCAGGGGGTAGATGTCTTGCACGTTTGCCGCACCGCCAGGGATGCAGGCGACGATGCGGTCAAGGGTGCTCTGGTCGAGGTCGATCAGGTTGAGGTGCTGCGGCGTAATGCGGGTGCAGCCTGGCTCGATGAGGTTGGGCGGCACTTGTACCGCGCCCTGTTTCACGGCCACGTACTCGCCGCGCTCGATCATAGCCACCAGCGTCGGCTTGTGTTCACGCAGTTGCGCCACCAACGCGGGGTCGCTCAGGGCCTGGCGGTTGCCCTGGACGGCCAATTGGCCGTCCTTCAGCGCCAGTTGCACGTTTTTGGCCGTCAGTGTTGCCAGTAATTGGTTGATGCTCACAGGACGATCTCCATTCTGTCTGTGATGGCTGCGTAGCCCGCCAAGGTCGGTTGGTCGAACAGGGCGCGCACGTCGGCTTCCAGGCCTTGCTCACGCAGGCGGGAGGTCAGGGTCACCGCCAGCAGCGAATGGCCGCCCAGTTCGAAGAAGTTGTCATGCCGCCCTACCCGCTCCACGCCCAGCAGCTCGGCCCAGATCGCGGCCAGCAGGGTTTCGGTTTCGCCTTGTGGGGCTTCGTACACACGGTTTTGCAGGGCGTCGGTATCCGCGAGTGGCAAAGCCTTGCGGTCGAGTTTGCCGTTGGGGCTCAGCGGCAGTGCCTCCAGATGCAGGAACAGCGCGGGCACCATGAACTCCGGCAGGTGGGCCAGCAATGCCGTGCGCAGAACGTCTGCGGCCTGTTGCTCACCGGTGTAATACGCCAGCAGACGTTGATCGCGGGCGACAACAACTGCCTCCTTCACGCCGTCGATGGCCGTCAGGCCGGCCTGGATTTCACCCAGCTCGATGCGTAGGCCACGCAGCTTGACCTGGTCATCGTTGCGGCCCAGGTATTCGATGTTGCCATCGGCCAGGTGCCGCGCCAGGTCGCCGGTACGGTACAGGCGTGCACCTGGGCGGCTGCTGAACGGGTCGTCGAGGAAGCGTTCAGCAGTGAGTTCGGCGCGGTTCAGGTAGCCACGGGCGACTTGCACGCCGCCGATGAACAGCTCGCCGGTCACGCCTTGCGGGACCGGCTGGCCCAGCGGATCGAGTACATACAGCGTGGTGTTGGCGATCGGTTTGCCGATTGGCGTGTTGTCCGGTGCCGTCACGCAGTGCCAGGCACTGACGTCTACCGCCGCTTCGGTCGGGCCGTACAAGTTATGCAACTCGACCGTCGGCAGTTGCGTGTGGAAGCGTCGCACCAGGCTGCCCGGCAAGGCTTCGCCACTGCACAGAACGCGCCTCAACGACGCCGCCGAAGCGTCACCGTGCGCCAGGAACACATCCAGCATCGAGGGCACGAAGTGCAACGTCGTGACGTCTTCGCTGCGGATCACCTGGCGCAAGTACTCCGGATCGCGATGGCCGCCGGAACGCGCCATGACCAGGCGAGCGCCGGTTTGCAGCGGCCAGAGGAACTCCCATACCGACACGTCGAAGCTGAACGGGGTCTTCTGCAAGACCACGTCGTCAGCACCGAGGTTGTAGGCGTCCTGCATCCACAGCAGGCGGTTGACCACCCCGGCGTGCTCGTTCATCACGCCCTTCGGCAAGCCGGTGGAACCTGAGGTGTAGATCACGTAGGCCAGGTGACGCGGGGTCAAACCGGAGACAACCGGGTTGCTGGACGGCTGGGCGTTCCAGGTCGGCTGATCCAGGTCGATGACCTGGGCCGAATCCGGTACGTGCCGCGTAGCGCTATGCACCAACACTGCAACAGGCGCGCTGTCGCTGAGCATATGCCGCACGCGCTCAGCTGGGTAATCCGGGTCAACCGGCACATAGGCGCCGCCAGCCTTGAGGATGGCCAGCAGGCCAACCACCATCGACAGCCCACGCTCAACGCAGATCGCCACCCGATCGTCAGGTTTGACCCCCAGATCGATCAGGTGATGCGCCAGTCGGTTGGCCTGCTCATTCAGCGCGCGATAGCTCAACTCCCCTTCTTCGGCCTTGACCGCGACCGCATCCGGCGTACGCAATACCTGCGCCTCGACCATCCCGTGCAGGGTCTGCTCGAGGTCATAATCCACCGCCGTATCGTTGAAGCCCAGCAGCACCCGCTCACGCTCCTGCGCTTCAAGCACCGGCAAGCGCTGCAGCGGCAGTTCCGGGGTCTGTTCCAGCGCCTCGACCATGGCCTGCAACACCTGGTTCATCTGCCCACAGATACGCGCCGCGCCTACGTCGGCGGGGGTCATTGCAACCAGACGGAAGCCCTCCCCAAGGTCGTCGACGTTCAACCCCAGCGGGTAGTTGCTGCGCTCCTGGCTTTCCAGGTTGTCGATACCTTGCGTTGCCTGCCGCTGGCTATCAGTGACCTGCGTGCTGTGCCGATAGTTGAGCATCGCGCTGAACAACGGCAAGGGCGCAGCCACGCCACTGCAACGCTGAGCCAAGGCCAGCGAAGCATGCTCGTGGGCCAGCAAGGCACTGAGGCGCTGATGCACGGCCCGTGCCCCTTCGCGCAGGCTCACTTCGCCCAGATCGACCCGCAGCGGCAAGGTGTTGATGAACATGCCCAGCGCCCGCTCGGCGCCTTCACCGCCTTGAAGGCGGCCCAACAGCACGGTGCCGAACACCACGCTGTCCTGGCCACTGGCGGCCGCCAGCAGGCGCGCCCAGGCCAGGTGGAACAGGCTGGCGACGCTGATACCCAATTGCCGGCCTTGCTGGCGCAGGCGTTGTGCCAGGTCATCACGTAGCCACAGCTGAGCCTCCTCGATGTCACGCCCGTCACCCTGCACATCGCTTAGACCGAACGGCAGCGTCGGCTCGTCGATGTCCGCCAGTTGCTCGCGGAAGAACGCTTCATGCTCGGCCTGACTGATACCCAGTCGCGCCTGGGCCACGTAGTTGCGATACGGCACCGGTGCCAGCGCCGGCTCGGCCGCACCCTGCAGGTAACCGATCAGCTCCTCGCCGACCACTTCCATGGCGGTGTGGTCGAGCACGATGTGGTGGAACTGCAAGATGGTTTCGATGCGTGCCGTACCCGGCTGCTGCGTGTACAGCAGGCGAATCAGCGGTGCCTTGCTCAGGTCAAGCATTGCCTCGCCGTCGCTATCACGCTTCATGACCAGCAGCGGCGCCTGCCGCCAGACCACCTGCACTGGCTGCGGCAAGCCTTCCCAGAGCACCGCTGTGCGCAGTACGTCGTGGCGGGCGATGACCTTGTCCAACGCTGCCGCAAAGTTGTCCAAGTGTTCGCGGCTGGCGAACCCGAAGCGCGACTGCAGCACATAAGGGTCGTGCCCCTGCGCGCTGAGGTGGTGGTAGAGGATCCCTTCCTGCAAGGGTGCCAACGGATAGATGTCCTGCACATTGCGGGCACCGCCAGGTATCTGGGCAATGATACGGTCGATGGCCGCCTGCTCCAGGGCCACCAGCGGCAGCATGCCGGGGGTGATATGCGAGCAACCGGCAGGGATCAGGTTGTCCGGCACCTGCACCTGATGCGCCTGGCCCAGGGTCGTCGCCAGTGCCGCCACCGTCGGCTGGCCAAACAGCGTGCGCACATCCACCTGCACACCATCGCGGCGCAAGCGCGCGGTCAGGTTCACCGCCAGCAACGAATGGCCACCCAACTCGAAGAAGTTATCGTGCCGGCCCACCCGCTCGACGCCCAGCATGTCGGCCCACACCGCGACCAAGGCCATTTCCACTTCGCCCTGCGGCGCGACATACGCCTGGCCTGCAAGCAGCGCCGGATCCGGCTCGGGCAACGCCTTGCGGTCCAGCTTGCCATGGCTGGTCAACGGCAGTGCTGGCAGGCAGGTGAACGCCAACGGCACCAGGTGGGCGGGCAGGCTTGCCTGCAAGGCCTGGCGCAGTGAGTCCACTGCCACCGGTGAGGTTTCAGTGAACCAGGCCAGCAGCCGCTCGCCACGCACCAGCACAACTGCATCAGCGATACCAGGCTGGGCGGCGAGTACGCTTTCGATCTCGCCAAGCTCCACCCGTACGCCGCGGATCTTCACCTGATCGTCGTTACGGCCCAGGTAATCCAGGGTGCCGTCAGGGTTCCAGCGCACCAGGTCACCGGTGCGGTACAGCCGCGCGTGGCGTTGGGCGTTGAACGGATCGGCAATGAAGCGCTCCTCGGTCAGTTCCGGGCGCTTGAAGTAGCCGCGGGCCACCCCGGCGCCGCCAATGTACAACTCACCTACGGCGCCCACCGGTACCGGCTGGCGGCCCTGGTCGAGCACATACACCTGGGTGTTGGCCAGAGGCTTGCCGATGTGCAGCGCGCCCCCAGCTACCAGTTGCCCAGACGTGGCCACCACGGTCGCTTCGGTCGGGCCATAGTTGTTGACCAAAGCAAAACCTGGGTCGCGCTCGAACTGGCGCAGGCGATCGCCGCCGACCAGCAGCGTGCGCAGGGTCGGGTGCTGACGCTCGCGGCGCAGCGCTTGCTCGGCCACTGGCGTGGGCAGGAAGCTGACAGCCAATGGCTGCTCCAGCCACCAGTCGAGCAGTTCGTCGACGTGCTCACCGGCGATGCGTGCAGGTGGCACATGCAGCACTGCCCCCGCGCACAGCGCCGGCCAGACCTCCCAGGCCACCGCATCGAAGCCGAAACCGGCCACCGTGCTGGTATGGCTGCCGGCGTTCAAGGCAAACGCCTCACAGTGCCAGTGCACCAGGTTGGCCAGGGTCGCATGCTCGACCATCACCCCTTTCGGCTGGCCGGTGGAACCGGAGGTGTAGATCACATACGCCAGTTGGCGATCATCCAGGCCTGCCACGCAGGGATTGCTGTCGGGCGCGTCTTGCCAGGCATCGCGGTGCAGCTCGACCCGCAGGGTGTCCCCCACCAGGGCCAGAGTCGTCGCATCGACCAGCACCAACGCCGGCGCGCTGTCTTCCAGCAGGTAGGCGATGCGCTCGCCAGGGTATGCCGGGTCAATCGGCACATAGGCCGCGCCGGCCTTGAGGACGGCCAGCAGGCCGACCAGGCGCTCCAGGCTGCGCGGTAAGCACAATGCCACCCGGTCGCCGACCTTCACCCCGCGACTGATCAGGTAATGCGCCAGGCGGTTGGCGCGGCAGTTCAGCTCGCCGTAGCTCAGTGTCTGGCCATCCTGCACCAGCGCTGTCGCTTGCGGCGCGCGGGCCGCCTGGGCCTCGACCAGGGCGTGCACGGTCTGCCCTTTCGGGTAGTCGCGTGCGCTGGTATTGAAGGTTTCCAGCACTTGCTGGCGTGCTAGCGGGTCCAGGATCGACAGCGCCTCGACCGGCTTGAATGCTGACTGATTCAGCGCCTGCAGCAGCTCGACCAGGGACTGGTTCATCCAGCCAGCGACCCGCTCAGCACCCATGCCTGCCTGAGCCAGCACACTCAAGGCAAAGCCTTCGCCCAGGTCGTCGACACTCAGGGTCAGCGGGTAGTTGCTGCGTTCCTCGCCGCCCAGCAGGCGAACACCCTGGTTGTCGGCATCCGCGTCGGCAGGCCCCCCTGCCGTGCTGTGGCGGTAGTTGAACAAGGCGCTGAACAACGGCGTGGACGCCGCCACGCCACTGCAACGCTGGGCCAAGGCCAGCGAAGCATGCTCGTGTGCCAGCAACGCCGAAAGCCGCTGATGGGTGGCACGCACCGCCTGCGCCACCGGTGCGGTAAGGTCGATGCGCAGCGGCAAGGTGTTGATGAACACGCCCAACGCCCGGTCGGCCCCTTCACCGCCCTGCAAGCGCCCCATCAGCACGGTGCCGAACACGACATCAGTGCGGTTGGCGAGCACACCCAGCACGCGTGCCCAGGCCAGGTGCGCCAGGCTCGCGGCACTCACCCCAAGCTGCCGAGCCTGTTCGCGCAGGCCACGGGCCAGGCTGGCGTCGAGGGCCAGGTGGGCCTCTTCGATGGCGTGCCCATCACCCTGCACGTCGCTCAGGCCAAACGGCAAGGTCGGGGCATCAAGGTCGCCCAGCATCTCGCGGAAGAACGCTTCATGGCCGGCATCGTCGGCCCCAAGGCGAGCTTGGGCCACATAGGTGCGATAAGGCACAGGCGCGGGCAAGCGTTCGCCCTGGCCCGCCAGCAGCAGCTGCATCTCGCGGGCGATGACTTCCATCGCGGTATGGTCCAAGGCCAGGTGATGGAATTGCACAATTGCCACCACGCGCTGGTTGGCCGGGTCATCGGCATGCAGCAGGCGCAGCAAGGGTGCCCGCGACAGCTCGAGGCGCTGGTGACGGGCGTCGAAGCGCGCCTGCAAGGCGTCGATCACCGAATCGCCAGCCAGGCCGTCGATTGCGCTGACCTGCATCCGCGCTTGCCGCCAGACCACCTGCACCGCGTGAGCCAGCCCTTCGCTGACCACGGCGGTACGCAGAATGTCGTGACGGTCGATGACCTGCTGCAAGGCGCCCGCCCAACGCTGCAAATGCGCCAGGCTATCGAAGGCCAGGCGCGACTGCAGCAGGTACGGATCGCCCTGTGCGGCGCTCAAGTGGTGGTACAGGATGCCCTCCTGCAGCGGGGCAAGGGGGTAGATCTCCTGCACGTTGGCAGCACCGCCGGGCACCGTGGCGACGACACGGTCGATACTGGCCTGGTCGAGCTCGATCAGGCTGAGCATGTCCGGAGTGATGTGGCGGGCAGCGTGCGGCACACGGTTGGCCGGCACCTGCACTTCGCGACCGGTGCCCACGGCCGCAGCCAGCGCCGCCAGGGTGGGCTTGGCGAACAGCACGCGCACATCGGCGCTGAGGCCGGCCTTGCGCATGCGTTCGACCAGGCTCACAGCCAGCAACGAATGGCCGCCCAGCTCGAAGAAGTGATCGTGCCGACCGATCTGCGCGACCTTGAGCAGGTCGGCCCAGATTGCCGCCAGGGTGGTTTCGACCTCGCCCTGTGGCGCCTCGAAGGCGCGGCTGAGTAGCGCCTCGTTGCCCGGTTGCGGCAGGGCACGGCGGTCGAGCTTGCCGTTGCCGGTCAGCGGCAGTGCATCGAGGCAAACGTAGGCCGCTGGCAGCATGTAGTCCGGCAACTGGCCTTGTAGCTGCTGGTGCAGCTCGCCCAGGCCGGGGGCCGGGCTGTTGGCGGTGAAGTAGGCCACCAGGCGCTTGTCACCCGGCGCGTCTTCACGTACCACCACGGCCGTGTCACGGACACCGGCACAGGCGCCCAGGCGCGCTTCGATTTCACCGAGTTCGATGCGGAAGCCGCGCAGTTTGATCTGCTGGTCGGCGCGGCCCAGGTAACGCAACGTGCCGTCAGCCTGCCAGCAAGCCAGGTCGCCACTGCGGTACATGCGCGCACCCGGCTCACGGCTGAACGGGTCGTCGAGGAAGCGCTCGGCGGTGAGTGCCGGCTGGCCGAGGTACCCCAGTGCAACGCCAGCGCCGCCGATGTACAGCTCACCGACCGCGCCAACGGGCAGCGGCTGCTGACGGGCGTCGAGCACATAGCAACGGGCATTGCCGATCGGCCTGCCAATCGGGATGCTGCCCTCGCCGACCGTGACGATCGGGTGGGTGGTGCTGAAGGTAGTGGCTTCAGTCGGGCCATAGCCATTGAGCAGATGTTGCGGGGCGCCTTCGCGCAGCACCCGACCGACGATGGCCGGGTCCAGCACATCGCCGCCCACCATCAGGTAGCGCAGCCTGGCGAATGCCGGCAGCAGGTCATCGGCAAATTGATGGAACAGGCCGGCAGTCAGCCACAGCACGCTGATGCGTTGCTCCAGCAACACATCACGCAAAGCCTCACGCGACAGCACCTGGTCCTGGTCGATGACCACCACCGTGCCGCCGTTGAGCAGCGGCGCCCAGACTTCCAGGGTACTGGCATCGAACGCAGGGTTGGAGGCGAACGCGACGCGGTCCTGGCAGGTGAATTCAGCAAAGCCGTTGTTGACCACCAGGCGCACGATGGCCCGGTGCGGCACTTGCACGCCCTTGGGGGTGCCGGTAGAGCCGGAGGTGTACATGATGTAGGCGGCGCTTTCGGCAGCTACCTCCAGGCCCGGCGAGTGTTGCGGATACCCGCTGAGGTCGAGGTGGTCCAGTTCGACGCGCATGGCATCGCCTACCTGCGGTTCGCTGCTGAAGGTGAGCATGACCCGCGCCTGGCTGTCTTCGATCATGAAGGCCTGGCGCTCGACAGGCGCGTTGCTGTCCAACGGCACGAACACCGCTGCGCATTTGCTGGCCGCCAGTTGTGCGGCCAATAAGGCGACGCTGCGTGGCAGCAGCAGAGCTACACGATCGCCAGGGCGCACGCCCAGGGCCAACAGGTGATGGGCCAGGCGGTTGGCGTGCTGTTCGAGCTGCTCATAGCTCCACTGCCGATCACCGTGCACCACCGCCGTTGCAGCAGGGCTGAGCGCGGCATGGCTGCCAAACAGGGTATGCAGTGCATGGTCCCGTGGGTAATCGCGGTAGGTGGCATTGAAACCTTGCAACACCCGCTCGCGCTCGGCAGGCGCCAGTTGGCTAACGTGATGCAAGGCCTTGGCCGGTGCCTGCGCAAGGGCCTGCGCCAGTTGCTCAAGGGCGGTGCTGAGCAGGCGACAAACCTGTGCGCCATCGACTTGCGCCACCGCTTGCACGGTCAGCACAAAGGCCTCGCCCAGGTCATCGACGTTGACCACCAAGGGGTAGTTGCTGCGCTCATGCGCGGCCAGTTGCTCGATACCCTGCCAGGCCTCGCGCAGCTCAGCCTTGGCGGGTGCACTGTGGCGATAGTTGAGCAGGCTGGTGAACAGCGCCTGGGACGCCGGCACTGCGCTGCAGCGCTGAGCCACTGCCAGCGAGGCTTGCTCATGGGCCAGCAAACGGGCCAGCCGTTGGTGGGTCAGGCGTACGCCTTCAGCCACGGCCATGGCGCCCACGCTCACCCGCAGCGGCAAGGTGTTGATGAACATGCCCAGGGCCCGGTCAGCGCCCTCGCCGCCTTGCAGCCGGCCGAGCAACACCGTGCCGAACACCACTTCTTCGCGTCCTGACAGTTGCGCCAGCACCTGCCCCCAGGCCTGGTGCACCAAGCTGGCAACGCTGATGCCCAGCACACGGGCCTGCTCGCGCAAGCGGCCGGCCAACGCCGGCTCCAGGGCCAGACGGCTGTCCAGTACAGGGCTGGCATCACTGTGTGCATCGCGCAGGCCAAATACCGTGGTGGGTTCGTCGATGTCGCCCAGCAGCTCGCGGAACAGTGCTTCGTCAGCCTGGGTATCGGCACCCAGGCGTGCCTGCGCCACATAGTTGCGGTAGGGCACGCTGGCCTGCGACAGGGCCTGGCCTTGCAGCACAGCAGTGATCTCGGCCACCAGCTGTTCGACGGCGGCGTGGTCAAGGATGATGTGGTGGATCAGCAGCGTAGCTTCCACGCGACCCTCGCCGTGGCCAGGCATCAGGCGGATCAAGGGGGCCTTGTTCAGGTCGAGCGTGGTGCTCCGCTCATCGCCGCGCAAGCTTGCACCGGCGCCAGGCACGCTGCGCCAGACGACCTGCACGGGCTCCTCCAGGCCCTGCCAATGGATGCTGGTGCGCAGGATGTCGTGACGGGCGATGACCTGGTCGAGCGCTGCGGCAAATGCATCGAGCTCGGCCTGCGTCGGGAAGGCGAAGCGTGCTTGCAGCACGTACGGGTCTGCGCCTTCGCTGGCGAGGTGATGGTAGAGGATGCCTTGTTGCAGGGGCGCTAGCCCATAGACATCCTGGACATTGGCTACGCCACCGGGGATCTGCGTGACCAGGTTGTCGATGGCGCCCTGGGACAGTTCGGCGAGCGGCAGCATGTCCGGAGTGATGCGTGTGACCTCTGCCGAAATGCGGTTGGCGGGCACGCTGATGCGGGTTTCACCGCCTACCGCAGCGGCGAGCGCTGCCAAGGTCGGCTGGCCGAACAGTACGCGGATATCGGCATGCAGGCCCTGTTGGCGCAGGCGCGAAGTCAGGGTCACGGCCAGCAGCGAATGGCCGCCCAGTTCGAAGAAGTTGTCATGCCGCCCTACCCGCTCCACGCCCAGCAGCTCGGCCCAGATCGCGGCCAGCAGGGTTTCGGTTTCGCCTTGTGGGGCTTCGTACACGCGGCTTTGCAGGGCTTCGGTATCCGGGAGCGGCAAAGCCTTGCGGTCGAGTTTGCCGTTGGGGCTCAGCGGCAGTGCCTCCAGGTGCAGGAACAGCGCGGGCACCATGAACTCCGGCAGGTGGGCCAGCAATGCCGTGCGCAGAACGTCTGCGCCCTGCTGCTTACCGGTGTAATACGCCAGCAGACGTTGATCGCGGGCGACAACAACTGCCTCCTTCACGCCGTCGATGGCCGTCAGGCCTGCCTGGATTTCACCCAGCTCGATGCGTAGGCCACGCAGCTTCACCTGGTCATCGTTGCGGCCCAGGTACTCGATGTTGCCATCGGCCAGGTGCCGCGCCAGGTCGCCGGTACGGTACAGGCGTGCACCTGGGCGGGTGCTGAACGGGTCGTCGAGGAAGCGTTCAGCAGTGAGTTCGGCGCGGTTCAGGTAGCCACGGGCGACTTGCACGCCGCCGATGAACAGCTCGCCGGCCACGCCTTGCGGGACCGGCTGGCCCAGCGGATCGAGTACATACAGCGTGGTGTTGGCGATCGGTTTGCCGATGGGGGTGTTGTCCGGTGCCGTCACGCAGTGCCAGGCACTGACGTCTACCGCCGCTTCGGTCGGGCCGTACAAGTTATGCAACTCGACCGTCGGCAGTTGCGTGTGGAAGCGTCGCACCAGGCTGCCCGGCAAGGCTTCGCCACTGCACAGAACACGCTTGAGACCATCAGCCGATAGTTGGCCGTGCGCCAGGAACACATCCAGCATCGAGGGCACGAAGTGCAACGTCGTGACATTTTCGCTGCGGATCACCTGACGCAAGTACTCCGGATCGCGGTGGCCGCCGGGGCGCGCCATGACCAGGCGAGCGCCGGTTTGCAGCGGCCAGAGGAACTCCCATACCGAGACGTCGAAGCTGAACGGGGTCTTCTGCAGGACTACGTCGTCTGCGCCGAGGTTGTAGGCCTCCTGCATCCACAGCAGGCGGTTGACCACCCCGGCGTGCTCGTTCATCACGCCTTTCGGCAAGCCGGTGGAACCTGAGGTGTAGATCACGTAGGCCAGGTGACGCGGGGTCAAGCCGGTGACAACCGGATTGCTGGACGGCTGGGCGTTCCAGGTCGGCTGATCCAGGTCGATGACCTGGGCCGAATCCGGTACGTGCCGTGTAGCGCTATGCACCAACACTGCAACAGGCGCGCTGTCGCTGAGCATATGCCGCACACGCTCAGCTGGGTAATCCGGGTCAACCGGCACATACGCGCCGCCAGCCTTGAGGATGGCCAGCAGGCCAACCACCATCGACAGCCCACGCTCAACGCAGATCGCCACCCGATCGTCAGGTTTGACCCCCAGATCGATCAGGTGATGCGCCAGTCGGTTGGCCTGCTCATTCAGCGCGCGATAGCTCAACTCGCCTTCTTCGGCATTGACCGCGACTGCATCTGGCGTACGCAGCACCTGCGCCTCGACCATCCCGTGCAGGGTCTGCTCAAGGTCATAGCCCACCGCCGTGTCGTTGAAGCCCAGCAGCACCCGCTCACGCTCCTGCGCTTCAAGCACCGGCAAGCGCTGCACCGGCAGTTCCGGGGTCTGTTCCAGCGCCTCGACCATGGCCTGCAACACCTGGTTCATCTGCCCACAGATACGGGCCGCGCCAACCTCGGCGGGGGTCATGGCAACCAGACGGAAGCCCTCCCCAAGGTCGTCGACGTTCAGGCTCAACGGGTAGTTGGTGCGTTCCTGGCCCTCCAGTACGTCAATGCCTTGCCACGCCTGCCGCTGTTCAGCGCTGGCTTCTGCGCCATGCCGGTAGTTGAGCATGGCGCTGAACAACGGCAACGGCGCAGCCACAGCGCTGCAGCGCTGGGCCAACGCCAGGGAGGCGTGTTCGTGCGCCAGCAGCGCACTGAGGCGCTGATGCACGGCCTGCGCCCCTTCGCGCAGGCTCACTGCGCCCAGATCAACCCGCAGCGGCAAGGTGTTGATGAACATGCCCAGCGCCCGCTCGGCACCCTCACCACCTTGCAGGCGCCCCAGCAACACAGTGCCGAACACCACACGGTCGTTGCCGCTGGCAGCGGCCAACAGGCGCGCCCAAGCCAGGTGGAACAGGCTGGCGACACTGATGCCCAGATGCCGTGCCTGGCGCCGCAGCCCTGCGGCCAGTTCGGCCGACAGCACCAGCTTGGCTTCTTGCATGCCAAGGCCATCGCCTTGCACATCGCTTAGGCCGAACGGCAGCGTTGGCTCGTCGACATCCGCCAACTGCGCGCGGAAGAACGCCTCATGCTCGGCCTGGCTGATACCCAGGCGCGCCTGGGCTACGTAGTTGCGGTACGGCACAGGGATCTGGACCGGCGGCGTGCCCTGCAGGAAGCCCAGCAACTCCTCACCGACCACCTCCAGCGCGGTGTGGTCGAGGACGATGTGGTGGAACTGCAAGGTAGCTTCGATGCAATCGCTGCCCGGTACCTGACGATGAAGCAGACGAATCAGCGGCGCCTGGCCCAGGTCCAGGCCAGCGTCAGTTGCATCGTCGTCGCGCACTACCTGTAACGGCGCCCGACGCCAGACCACTTGCACAGCCTGCGGCAGGCCGTCCCAGAGCACGGCCGTACGCAGCACATCATGGCGGGCGATGACCTGGTCCAGTGCGCTGGCGAAGGCTTGCAGGCGCTCGCCGTTGTCGAAACGCAGGCGGGAATACAGCACATAGGGATCGTGCGCGGCGCTCAGGTGATGGTAAAGGATACCTTCCTGCAGAGGCGCCAGCGGGTAGATGTCCTGCACATTGGCCGCCCCCCCCGGCACGCGCGCGACGATGCGATCGATCGCGGCTTGGTCGAGCTCGATCAGGCTCAGCAGGTCTGGGGTGATATGGGTGCAATCGGCAGGGATGCGGTTTTCCGGTACCAGCACTTGCAGGTTACGCCCCAAGGTCTCGGCCAGGGCCGCGACGGTAGGCTGGCCGAACAGGGTCCGCACATCGACTTGCAGCCCTTCCAGGCGCAGCCGTGCGGTCAGGCTTACCGCCAGCAGCGAGTGGCCGCCCAGCTCGAAGAAGTTGTCGTGCCGACCTACTCGCTCGACGCCCAGCAGTTGCGCCCACAGTTGCGCCAGCAGGGTTTCGGTCTGCCCCTGCGGCGCTTGGTAGGGGCGCTCATGCAATGCGGCATCCGGCGCGGGCAGCGCTTTACGGTCCAGCTTGCCATTGGGCGTCAACGGCAGCTGATCGAGGTGGATGTACTGTGCCGGCAGCATGTATTCCGGCAGGTCCTGCAGCAGTGCCTGACGCAGGCTGTCCGCCTCGGCCTGCTCACCGGTGAGGTAGGCGACCAGGCGCGGCCCACTGGCCGGGGCGTCGTAAGCCAGCACTACGGCCTCGTGCACACCGGGCACACGCAGCAGGCAGGCTTCGATCTCGCCGAGCTCGATGCGCAGCCCGCGGATTTTGACCTGGTGGTCGTTACGGCCGAGGAAGACCAGCTTGCCATCTTCGCGCTGGCGCACCAGGTCACCGCTGCGGTACAGGCGATCGCCGTCAACGAAGGGGCTGGCGATGAAGCGTTCGGCCTGTTGTTCGGGCAAACCCAGATAACCCCGGGCGACACCCGCGCCGCCGATATGCAGGTGGCCGACCACGCCCCACGGTACCGGTTGGTCGTAGTGGTCGAGTACATACAGCCGGGTATTGTCGATGGCCGTGCCGATCGGCAATGCCCCGTGCGGCAGGTCTGCGCCCGGCTCCAGCGTCCAGGCGCTGCAATCGACGGTGGTCTCGGTGGGGCCGTAAACGTTATGCAGGCGTACACCCGGCAAGCGCTTGCGCACTTGGGCGGCCAGTGCCTGGCTCAACTCGCCGCCACCGCAGACGATATCGCTGAGGCTGACACAGCGAGCGCTGGCAGGTGCTTCCAGGAACTGCTGCAGCAACGCCGGCACGAATTGCACCACGCTGACATGCTGCGCCTGGATCAGTTGCGCGAGGTAGTGCGGGTCACGCTGGCCGTCCGGGCGCGCCAATACCAGGCGCAGGCCGCTGCACAAAGGCCAGAACAGTTCCCACACCGAGGCATCGAAGCTGACCGGGGTTTTGTGCAGCACGGCGCCTGGGCCAGGCACCTGGCAAAGGCGCTGGCTCCAATGCACCAGGTTGACCACGTTGCGGTGTTCGACCATCACCCCCTTGGGCTGGCCTGTGGAGCCGGAGGTGTAGATCACATACGCCAGGTGGCTCGCTGTCAGTGCGACTACGCGAGGGTTGCTGATCGGCTGGGCCTCCCAGCCAGGCTGATCGAGGTCGATCAACTGCACCGGGGTGCCTTGTACGACATCTCGGGTAGCGCCGTGCACCAGTACGGCCAGCGGCGCGCTGTCGCTCAGCATGTGGCGAATGCGTTCTGCCGGGTAACCCGGGTCAACTGGCACATAGGCGCCGCCTGCCTTGAGGATGGCCAGCAAGCCAACCACCATCGACAGCCCGCGCTCGACGCAGATCGCGACACGGTCATCCGGTTTGACCCCCAGGCCGAGCAAATGATGGGCAAGCCGATTGGCCTGCTCGTCGAGCTGGCGATAGCTGAGCTCGCCCTCCTCGGCGACCAGGGCAATGGCAGTCGGCGTGCGCCGGACCTGGGCCTCGAACAGCCCATGCAGCGTTTGCGTCAAGTCGTGAGGCGTTTGCGGGGCATTGGCCAGCAGTCGCAGCCGCTCATCAGGCGTCACTACCGGCACCTGCTGCAACAACGTGTCAGGCGCGTGCTCAAGCGCATCCAGCAAACCGTGCAGCACCTGCAGCAGTTGCTCGCAGACCCGCTGCGCGCCCACCTGGGCACTGACCTGGGCCGTCAGCCGCAGGCCATCGCCCAGGTCGTCCACGTTGACGCTCAACGGGTAGTTGCCATGGCCGCCGCTGGGCAGTGCCTGGATGCCTTCCAGGGCTTCGCGGTGCGCTTGCTGCGCGGGCTGGCTGGCGCCATGCCGGTAGTTGAGCATGGCACTGAACAACGGGGTCGGCGCAGCCACGCCGCTGCAACGCTGGGCCAAGGCCAGCGAGGCGTGCTCGTGCACCAGCAAGGCACTCAGCCGCTGGTGCGTCAGGCGCACCCCAGCGCGCACGCCCAGCCCGTGCAGGTCCAGGCGCAGTGGCAAGGTGTTGATGAACATGCCCAGACCGCGATCAGCCCCGGCGCCCCCTTGCAGGCGGCCCAGCAGCACGGTGCCGAACACCACACGGTCTTGGCCACTGGTGGCGGCCACCAGCCGTGCCCAGGCCAGGTGCAGCATGCTGGCAGCGCTCACGCCCAGCTGCTGGGCCTGGCTGCGCAGGCGCCGGTACTGCTCGGGCGCCAGTTGCACCGTAGCCAATTCGAAGGTACTGGCCTGGCCCTGCAGGTCGACCAGGCCATAGGGCAAAGTCGGCTCGTCGATGTCGGCCAGCTCTGCGCGGAAGAACGCTTCGTGCTCGGCCTCGCTGATGGCCAAACGCGCCTGGGCCACGTAGTTGCGGTACGGCACGGGCGGTTGGCTGGGCTGCTCGCCGCGCAGGTGGTCGCGGATCTCTTCCAGCACCACCTTCATGGCCGTGTGGTCCAGGGCGATGTGGTGGAACTGCAGGGTGGCTTGGAGGCCTTCGCTGCCTGCCTGTGGGGTTTGCAGCAGACGGATCAATGGCGCATGGCTGAGGTCGAGCGGGCCAGGGGCTTCGCTGCTATTGACCAGCACCGAACCCGGCACGCTGCGCCATACCACCTGCACAGGCTGCGCCAGACCGTCCCAGAGCACGGCAGTACGCAGAATATCGTGGCGTGCGATGACCTTGTCCAAGGCCACGGCAAAGGCCTGCAGACGGGCCTGGCTATCGAATGCGACGCGCCACTGCAGCAGGTAGGGGTCTTCGTCTGCAGCACTCAGGTGATGGTAGAGAATGCCTTCCTGCAGCGGTGCCAATGGGTAAATGTCCTGCACGTTGGCAGCGCCACCTGGCACCGTGGCGACGATGCGCTCAACCGCGCTGGCGTCCAACGTCAGCAAAGGCAGCATGGCTGGGGTGATGTGGGTGCAGCCCGCTGGAATGCAGTTCTCGGGCACGCTGACCTGGCGCCCCTTGCCTAGCGCGGCAGCTAGGGCAGCCACGCTGGGCTGGCCGAACAGCACCCGCACGTCGGTCTGCAGGCCCTGTTGGCGCAAACGTTCGATCAGCGTCACGGCCAGCAGCGAGTGGCCGCCCAGCTCGAAGAAGTTGTCGTGCCGCCCTACCCGTTGCACGCCCAGTACCTCGGCCCAGACGCTGGCCATGGCCGCTTCTGTTTCGCTGGCAGGGGCTTCATAGCCCTGACAGATCAGTTGGGCCGGGTCCGGTTCAGGCAGGGCCCGGCGGTCCAGCTTGCCATGGCTGGTCAACGGCCATTGGTCCAGGCGCATGAACGCCTGCGGCACCATGTGCCCCGGCAAGCTGGCCTGCAGCGCTTGACGCACAACCTCTAGCGCGACCGGCGCCTGTTCGGTGAACCAAGCCAGCAGACGCTCGCCGCGGACCAGTACCACGGCATCGGCGATACCGGCTTGAGCCGTCAGCGCGGCCTCGATTTCACCCAACTCCACACGCACGCCGCGGATCTTCACCTGGTCGTCATTACGCCCGAGATATTCCAGGGTGCCGTCAGTGTTCCAGCGCACCAGGTCGCCAGTGCGGTACATGCGCGCGCCGGGCTTGCGGCTGAACGGGTCGGCGACAAAGCGCTCTGCGCTCAGCTCAGGGCGATTGAAGTAGCCCCGCGCTACCTGTGCGCCACCGATGTACAGCTCACCCACCACGCCCACCGGCACCGCTTGGCGATGGCCGTCGAGCACATAGACGCGGGTATTGGCGATCGGCTTGCCGATGTGCAACGCCGCGCCCGGCAAGACCTGGCCAGACGTGGCGACAACCGTGGCCTCGGTCGGCCCATAGTTGTTGACCAGGGCGAAGCCTGGATCGCGGTCGAACTGGCGCAGGCGGTCGCCACCGATCAGCAAGGTGCGCAACGTCGGGTGTTGCCGTTCGCGGCGCAACGCCTGTTCGGCCACTGGCGTGGGCAAGAAACTGACGGCCAGCGGCTGTTCGAGCCACCAGTCGAGCAGTTCATCGACATGTTCATTGCCGATGTGCGCGGGTGGCAGGTGCAACGTGGCACCGCCACACAGCGCCGGCCACACTTCCCAGGCCATGGCGTCAAAGCCAAAGCCGGCAACGCTCGAGGTACGCACACCGGCCTCCAGCGCGAACGCGTGGCAGTGCCAATGCACCAGGTTGGCCAGGGTGTGATGCTCGATCATCACGCCCTTGGGCTGGCCGGTGGAGCCGGAGGTGTAGACAAGGTAGGCCAGCTGCTGCGCATCCAGGCCCGGTACGTGCGGGTTGCTGCCCAGAGAGTCATCGGCTGCGGCCTGGTCGAGGTTCAGCCGGGGTATGCCACCAGGCAGGCCAGCAATGTCCGCTTCGCTCAGCACCAGCGCGGGCGCGCTATCGGCCAGCAGGTAGGCAATGCGTTCGACCGGATAGCCCGGGTCTACCGGCACATAGGCGGCGCCGGCCTTGAGCACGGCCAGCAGGCTGATCACCCTCTCGACGCTGCGGCCCAGGCACAATGCCACGCGGTCACCGCGGCGCACGCCGCGTGCGATCAACTGGTGCGCCAGGCGGTTGGCCCGCAGGTTCAGCTCCCCATAGCTGAGTGCCTGGCCATCCTGGGTCACGGCCGTTGCATCCGGGGTCTGGGCTGCTCTGGCCTCCACCAGCGCGTGCACCGTCTGCCCTTGCGGATAGTGCTGTGTGGTGGCGTTGAAACTGCCCAGCAGCTGTTCGCGCGCTTCGTCGCTCAGGATCGACAAGCTGTCGACCCGCGCCTCCTGCCCTCGCTGCAATGCTTGCAGCAGTTGAGTGACGGCATTGACCATCCAGGCGGCGACCCGCGCTGCGCCGATCCCTGCAATGGCCAGCACACTGAAAGTGAAACCCTCACCCAGGTCATTCACGCTTAGGGTCAACGGGTAGTTGCTGCGTTCCTCGCCACCGAGCAGGCGCACGCCCTCCCAGATGGCCTCGCCGGTGGCCTCGTCGGCGCTGTGCCGATAGTTGAGCAAGGCACTGAACAACGGCGCGGACGCGGCCACGCCACTGCAGCGCTGGGCCAACGCCAGCGGCGCGTGCTCATGGCCCAGCAAGGCCGAGAGGTTGCGGTGGGTGGCGCGCACGGCAGCACGCACGGCCAGCGTGGTGTCCACCCGCAGTGGCAGGGTGTTGATGAACATCCCCAACGCCCGGTCGGCGCCCTCGCCGCCTTGCAGGCGACCCATCAGCACCGTGCCAAACACCACATCATCGCGGTTGGCCAGCACGCCCAATACGCGCGCCCACGCCAGGTGCATGAGGCTGGCGGCACTGACGCCCAGTTGCCGGGCCTGGGTGCGCAAACCGTGGGCAACCTCCCCGTCCAGTGCCTGGAACGCCGTTTCGATGCCGCGCCCATCACCCTGTACATCGGCATAGCCCAGCGGCAAGGTCGGTTCTTCGACATCCGCCAGCATCTCGCGGAAGAACGCCTCATGGCCCGCCTGGTCACCCAGCCGAGCCTGGGCCACGTAATTGCGGTAAGGCACCGCCGCCGGCAGCGTGTGCCCTTGGCCGAACAGCAAAGCGCGCATTTCGCGAGCGACCACGTCCATGGCGGTGTGATCGAGGGTCAGGTGATGGAACAGCAGAATCGCCACCACCTGCTGGTTGGCGGGGTCCAGGCTGTAATACAGGCGGGTCAATGGCGCCTGGGTCAGGTCCAGCCGGTGATGCCGCGCATCGAAACGGGCATGCAACTGCTCGACCCGCGCCCGACCATCGTCATCGGCCAGGTCGTCGATTTCGCTGACCAGCAGCTCGGCCTTGCGCCAAACCACTTGCAGCGGCTGCGCAAGCCCTTGCCAAAGCACGGCGGTGCGCAGGATATCGTGGCGGTCGATGACCTGTTGCAAGGCACCAGCCCAGGCCAGCAAGCGCTCGACACTATCGAAGGCCAGGCGGGTCTGCAGCAGGTAAGGGTCGCCCTGCTCGGCGCTCAGGTGGTGGTAGAGAATGCCTTCCTGCAGCGGCGCCAGCGGGTAGATTTCCTGCACATTGGCGGCGCCACCCGGCACGGTTGCGACGATGTCGTCGATGGCTGCCTGGTCCAGCTCGATCAGGCTGAGCATACTCGGGATGATGCGTTCGGCCTGCGCAGGCACGCGGTTGGCCGGCACTTTCACTTCGTGGCCGATGCCCGCCGCGCCGGCCAGGGCGGCCAGGGTCGGTTGGGCGAACAGCACCCGCACATCAACCAGCAGGCCAGCCTTGCGCAAGCGCTCGACCAACGTTACCGCCAGCAGCGAGTGGCCACCCAGTTCGAAGAAGTTATCGTGGCGCCCTACCCGCTGCACGCCCAACACGTCGGCCCAGATCGCCGCCATCGTCGCTTCGGTTTCGCCACTGGGCGCCTCAAAGGCCTGGCCGAACAACTGCGAGGCGTCCGGGTCAGGCAGCGCACGGCGGTCGAGTTTGCCATGACTGGTCAGCGGCAGCTCATCGAGGCGCACCAACGCCAGCGGCACCATGTGCGCCGGCAAGCGGGCCTGCAGGGCCTGGCGCAAGGCGTCGAGGGCGACGGGGGCGGTCTCGCTGAACCAGGCCAGCAAACGCTCGCCGCGCACCAGCACCACGGCGGCGTCGACACCCGGCTGCGCCGCGAGGGTGGCCTCAATTTCGCCAAGCTCCACCCGCACACCGCGGATCTTCACCTGGTCGTCCGTGCGGCCGAGGTAGTCGAGGGTGCCGTCGGCGTTCCAGCGCACCCGATCACCGCTGCGGTACATGCGTGCATTGGGCTGCTCACTGAACGGGTCGGCGAGAAAAGCCTGTTCGGTCAATGCCGGGCGATTGAAGTAACCCCGCGCCACTTGCGCGCCGCCGATGAACAGCTCACCCGCGACACCGATCGGTACCGGCTGCAGGCCTTCGTCCAGGACATAGACGCGGGTGTTGGCGATTGGCCGGCCGATGTGCAGTGCGCCGCTGGGCAAGACCTGCCCAGAGGTGGCGACCACGGTGGTTTCGGTCGGCCCGTAGTTGTTGATCAGGGCAAAGCCCGGCGCTCGCTCGAACTGACGCAGGCGGTCCCCGCCCACCAGCAAGGTGCGCAGGGTCGGGTGCTGATGTTCGCGGCGCAGGGCCTGTTCCGCTACCGGGGTGGGCAGGAAGCTGACCTTCAGTGGCTGCAGCAGCCACCAGTCAAGCAGTTCATCAACATGCTCGTTGGCGATGTGCGCGGGTGGCAGGTGCAGCGTGGCACCGGCGCACAGGGCTGGCCAGACCTCCCAGGCCATGGCGTCGAAACCGAAGCCGGCCACGCTTGAGGTATGCGCATCGGCGTCCAGCGCAAAGGCCTGGCAGTGCCAATGCACCAGGTTGACCAGCGTATGGTGCTCGATCATCACGCCCTTGGGCTGGCCAGTGGAACCGGAGGTGTAAACCACGTAGGCCAGTTGCTGCGCGTGCAGCCCAGGTCGCTGTGGGTTGCTGTCGTGCGCAGCGCAGGTGTTGATCTGATCCAGGTCCAGGCGCGGCACCTCGGCCGGCAGCCCGGTCACCGCAGTCTCGCTCACGACCAGTGCCGGGAGGCTGTCAGCCAGCAAGTAGGCAATACGCTCGGCTGGGTACCCCGGGTCCACCGGCACATAGGCCGCGCCCGCTTTAAGCACTGCCAGCAACGCAACCACACGCTCGCTGTTGCGCGGCAAGCACAGCGCCACGCGGTCGCCCACCTGAACACCGCGTTCGATCAGCTGGTGAGCCAGTTGGTTGGCACGCCGGTTCAGTTCGTCGTAACGCAGCGCCTGGCCATCCTGCAACAGCGCGACTGCGGCCGGTGCAGTGGCAGCGCGGGCCTCGACCATAGCGTGTACGGTCTGCCCCTGCGGGTAAAGCTGAGCGCTGCGGTTGAACCCTTGCAGTACCTGATCACGCTCGGCTGGCGGCAATACCTGCAACCCTTGCAGCGCTGCTGTGGGGGTGTACTCCAGGGCATCGACCAGGCTTGCCAATACCTGTTCGAACTGGACACACAGGCGCGCCGCGCTCCACTCCGGCAGGCTTTGTACCGTAAGGCGCAGCGCGTCGCCCAGGTCGTCGACGCTCACAGTCAGCGGGTAATCGGTGCGCTCCTCGGCACCGACGATATCGATGCCAGCGGCCACCGGGATGACCTCGGCGGCATCACCGGCGTCACTGTGCCGGTAGTTGAGCAGGCTATTGAACAGCGGCGCCGGCGCGGCCACGCCACTGCAGCGCTGGGCCAAGGCCAGCGAAGCCTGTTCGTGGCCGAGCAAGGCGCTGAGCCTGCGGTGGGTGGCCAGCAGGGCATCACGCACGCTGGTTGAGCCCAAGTCGATGCGCAACGGCAGGCTGTTGATGAACATGCCCAGCGCCTGCTCGCTGCCGTCGCCGGTGGTCATGCGGCCTAGCAGCACGCTGCCGAACACCACCTGCTGGCGGCCAGACAGCTGCCCGATCAGCCGGCCGAAGCCCAAGTGCAAGACGCTTGCCGGGCTCACCCCGAGTTGCCGTGCCTGGCTGCGCAGGCGCAGGCACAGCGCAGGCGGCAGGGTCAGGCGTGCTTGTTCCAGTTGCGCATCACCTTTGTCCTGCAGGGCGAAGGCAAGCGTGGGCTCATCGATGTCGCTCAGCATCTCGCGGAAGAAGCGCTCATGGGCGTCCTCATCCAGTGCCTGGCGAGCGGCGGCCAGCACGTTGCGAAACGGCATGGGGGCAGGCAGAAGGTCGGACTGGCCGGCGATGTGCGCCTGGATTTCCCGGCGCACGATATCCAGGGCGGTATGGTCCATCACCACGTGGTGGAACATCAGCAGCGCCACCCACGTCTCGCCCTCGCCTTGCGCGTGCATCAGTTGCATCAGCGGTGCCTGACGCAGGTCGACGCGAGACTGGCGCGGGTCGAAGCGCGCGCACAACTCGGCCAGGGCCGTACTGCCCGCCACCGGCACGGCTTCGCGGACCAGCGTCGCTTCTTGCCAGACCACCTGCACCGGTTGGTCGAGGTATTCCCAGTGCAGCGCGGTGCGCAGGATGTCATGGCGCTGGATCACCCACTGCAGCGCCTCGGCGAAGGCTTCCAGGTGGGTTTTGCTGGCGAAGCGCAGTTGCACCTGCGCCAGGTACGGGTCGCCCTCGGTGGCGGACAGGTGCTGGTACAGCATGCCCTGCTGCAGCGGGGCGAGCGGGTAGATGTCCTGAACGTTGGCCGCACCGCCTGGCACACTGGCGACGATGCGGTCGATGGCTTGCTGGTCCAGGGTGACCAGCGGCAGCATGTCGGGGGTAATCCGGAAGGCTGGGCTCAGCCAGTCGTCATCGCGTTCGGCGAGCATCTTCAGCAGCGCCGGCTTGTGCCGTGACAACGCCTCCCACAAGCTGTCGTCCAGGGTATCGTCATCGCCGAGGACGATCAGGTCCTGGTCTTCACGCTGGAGTCGGATCGCATGGGTGGAAAGAGCAGCCATCAGTTCGCTGAAGTGCATCGGTAAGCATCCTGCTTTGCCTGGAATGGGAATCGGGTACACGCTAAAGGAACGTGACCGGTCGGTCTGACATGGGAAGCGGGGACAACTGGCGCACGCCTGGGGTGCAGGATCGGCCTTGCCGGGCCGCTCCTGCACTCGCTGCGAACGCAAATGGCAGTAGGCGGTTAGATGCGCCTGCGCTTGCCCAGGCTGGGGATGGTGGTCTGCGGTATGACCACCTCGATGTGCTCAAGCCGGGTGCTGGCGGCCAGCGCGGCCAGGGTCGGCTGGCTGAACAAGGTGCGGGCATCTACATGCAACCCAGCCTGACGCATGCGTGCCACCAGGCTGACCGCCAGCAGTGAATGGCCGCCCAGTTCGAAGAAGTTGTCGTCGCGCCCAACCTGCTCGATCTTCAGCACATCGGTCCAGATCTCGGCCAGCGCTGTTTCCAGCTCGCCGCGCGGGGCTTGGTACTGGCGGCTGATCACCGACTCGGCCCCGGGCGCTGGCAAGGCTTTGCGGTCGACCTTGCCGTTGGTGCTCAACGGCAGCTCAGCCAGGGCGACGAACGCCTGCGGCACCATGTAGTCGGGCATGCGGCCCACCAGGTGGCTGCGCAGCACTTCAAGCGCCGGAGCGCTGCTGCCCTCGCGGCAGGTGAAGTAAGCCACCAGGCGCTCTTCGCGCATCAGCACCACGGCTTGCCCGATGGCCGGATGCGCCGTTAGCGACGCTTCGATCTCTCCAAGTTCAACCCGCAACCCACGCAGCTTGACCTGGAAGTCGTTGCGACCGACAAAGTCCAGCTCACCGTCCAGGCGGTAGCGCACCAAGTCGCCGGTGCGGTACAGGCGGTCGCCTTCGACGAACGGGCTGGCAATGAAGCGCTCAGCCTGCAACGCCGCTAGCCCAAGATAACCACGGGCGACGCCGACGCCGCCAATGTGCAACTGGCCCACTGCGCCGAGTGGCACCGGGCGGTCATGCGCATCGAGCACATACAGGCGGGTATTGGCGATCGGCCGGCCAATCGGTGGTGCGATCAGCGGCAGCGGTTCATCGGGCTGCAGAGTCCAGGCGGTGCTGTCTACCGTTGCTTCGGTCGGGCCATAGACGTTGTGCAGGCGCACCGCCGGTAGGCGTTCACGCAGGCGTTGCACCAAGGCCAATGTCAGTTCACCGCCGCCGCAGAAGATGTCGGTCAGGCTGGTGCAACGTTCAACACCCGGTTCTTCAAGAAACTGATGCAGCAGCGCCGGGACGAATTTGATTGTGGTCACCTGCCTGGCCTGCACCAACTGCACCAGGTACGCAGGGTCACGGTGCCCGTCAGGGCGTGCCAGGACCAGGCGCAAACCGGCGGTCAGCGGCCAGAACAGCTCCCAGACCGAACCGTCGAAGGTGAACGGCGCCCGTTGTAGCAAGGCATCGCCCGGGCGTGGCGGGCAGATGCGCGACCCCCAATGCATCAGGTTGCACAGGCCACGGTGTTCGACCATCACCCCTTTCGGGGTGCCAGTGGAGCCCGAGGTGTACATCACATAAGCCAACTGGTCCGGCCCCAGACCCGGCACGTGCGGGTCGGCAGCCGAGCAGGTCTGCCAATCGCCACGGTCAAGGTCGAGTACAGGAAGCGGCATTTGCTCGAACAGGCCCAGGGTAGCGCCGTGCACCAGCAGCACCGACGGCGTGCTGTCTTCGAGCATGAAGCGCAGCCGTTCGGCCGGGTAAGCGGGGTCGAGTGGCACGTAGGCGCCGCCTGCCTTGAGCACGCCCAGCAGCGCGACCATCAGTGCAACGCCACGTTCGACACACACCGCCACCCGTGCGTCTGGCCTTACTCCCTGAGCGATCAGGTGGTGGGCCAGGCGGTTGGCCTGGGCGTTGAGGGCCTGGTAATCGAGGCAGCCGTCCTCGGCCTGCAGCGCGATGGCATGGGGTGTGCTTCGCACCTGAGCCTGGAACAGCGCAGGCAAGGTATGCCTGATCGGGCTCTGCGGGTCTTCGGTGGCGTTGAAGCCATGCAGCATGCGGTCCAGTTCGCCGTCAGGCACCGCGCAGAGTGCCTCCAGGCGGGTGCTGCGGCGCTCGGCCAGGGCATTGCCCAGTTGGCGCAAGGTGGTCATCAGGTAGCTCAGCACCCGCTGCGGGCCAATCGCACGCGGTGCACGCAGAGCGAGCTGGAGCCCGTCGGCATGGTCGTCCACCGTGAGCACCAGGGCATGGCTTAGTACTTCACTGGCTTCGGCCAGCTCCACGCCCGGCAATACCGGGCCGAGCATCACTGCCCCTTGGCGGTAGTTGATCAGGCTGTCGAACAGCGGCGTGCCAGCGGGCAAGCCACTGCACTGCTGGGCGAGGATCAACGGCGCATCTTCATGGCCGAGCAAGGCGGCCAGCCGCGCATGGGTCTCGCTCAGCGCCTGGTCGACCGAGCGGTTCACAAGGCCTATCCGCAAGGGCACGCTGTTGATGAACATGCCCAGCGCACGATCAGCTCCGTGGCCAGCCATGCTGCGGCCCAGCAACACGGTGCCCAGGGTGACCTCATCACGCCCGCCGAGGGCGCCAAGCACCTGAGCCCAGGCCAGGTGTAGCAAGCTGGCGATGCTCGCGCCATGTTGCCGGGCCTGGCTACGCAACAGGCCCGCCAGCGCCGCGTCGATAGCCTGGCTGTGGCTGTGCAGGTCCCGCTCATCGACCGGCTCGCCCCCAAGCCCGGCAATCGGCGTTGGCGGTTCGATGCCTGCCAGTTGCTCGCGGAAGAAGGCTTCGTGCTCGGCCTGGCGCTCGCGGGCAGCGCTCAGCGACACGTAATTACGATACGGTACAGGCGCCGGCAACTGCTCGCCGCGCCCCGCCATGAAGGCTCCCAGCTCGCCCAACAGCACCTGCAGCGAAACGGCATCGTTGACCAAGTGATGGAAGCGCAGCAAGCCCAACCAACGCCCCTGCTGGGCATCCTCGGCGCAGGCCAGCGCCATCATCGGTGCCTGGCGCAGGTCCAAGGGCCGTTGCTGCGGGTCGAAGTGGCTGCGCATTGGCCCGGCAATGCTGCCGTCGTGTGCCGCCCCCGCCCAGTTATCCACTGTCAGCAGCGCCTGGCGCCAGACCACCTGCTGGGGCTGCTCAAGCCCCTCCCATGCCAGGCTGGTGCGCAGGATGTCGTGACGGTCGATCACCTGCTGCAACGCTTCGGTGAAGGCCTGCAACTGCCCGTGGCTGGCAAAGGTAAACAACGCCTGCTGCTGGTACGGGTCGCGTGCATCAGTGACGTGGTGGTAAAGCAGGCCCTGTTGCAGCGGCGCCAGCGGATAGATTTCCTGTACGTTGGCTGCACCGCCCGGCACCGTGGCAACGATGCGGTCGATGTCGGCTTGCGACAGTTCGCCGAGGGTGAGCATGCCAGGCGTGATGTGCTGGCACCCTGACGGAACGCGGTTGGCCGGTACGCTCGCGGCTTCACGGACCATGGTGCTGGCGGCAAGGCTGGCCAGCGTCGATTGGCCGAACAGCACCTGCACGTCGGCTTGCAGGCCTTGCTGGCGCATGCGCTCGATCAGTTGCACGGCCAACAGCGAGTGGCCGCCCAGCTCGAAAAAGTGATCGTGGCGCCCTACCCGCTCGACCTGCAGCAGTTCGGCCCAGAGCAACGCCAGGCGCTGCTCGAGGTCTCCCTGCGGCGCCTCGTGTTCACGGCGCACCTTGGCGGTTTCGTCCGCTGTCGGTAAGGCACGGCGGTCGAGTTTGCCATTGGCGGTCAATGGCCAACTGGCCAGGTTGACATAGGCCACCGGCAACAAGGCGACTGGCAGCCGCTCGCGCAGGTGGTCATGCAGCGCCGTCGGCAACACTGCCGCCTCGCCAATGAACCAGGCCTGCAACTGCCCTTCGCGCAGCATCACCACACACTCGCGCACCGCCGCATGGCTGCTCAGGGCAGCCTCGATTTCGCCCAACTCCACCCGCACACCGCGGATCTTGACTTGGTCGTCATTGCGCCCGAGGTACTCCAGCGTACCATCGGCCAGCCAGCGCACCAGGTCGCCCGTGCGGTACATGCGCGCCCCGGGCAGCGAGCTGAAGGGGTCGTCGAGAAAGCGCTCGGCGGTCATCTGTGGCCGGTTGAGGTAGCCTCGGGCCACGCCCTTGCCGCCCACATACAATTCGCCTGGGGCGCCGATCGGCAGCAGACGAAACTGCTCATCAAGCACATACACCTGGGTGTTGGCCACCGGGCCGCCGATATGCAGCGCGCTGCCAGGGGTCACTTCGCCCGACGTCGCGACCACGGTAGCTTCGGTCGGGCCATAGTTGTTGATGACACGGTAGCGCCACTCGCGGGCCAGGCGCCGCAGACGGTCGCCGCCAATCAGCAGGGTCTGCAAGGTTGGGTGCAGCTCGCCCTGAGCGAAGGCGTATTCGGCCACCGGGGTGGGCAGGAAGCTGACATCCAGCGGCTGCGCGCGCCACCAGCAGAGCAAGGCGTCGATGTCTTCAGCACCGTCACGCACCGGCGCCAGGTGCAGGGTCGCGCCACTGCACAGCGCCGGCCAGACCTCCCAGGCCATGGCGTCGAAACCGAAGCCGGCCAGGCTCGACTGGTGGCGCCCGGGGCCCAGGTTGAAGGCATGGCAGTGCCAGTCGACCAGATTGGCCAGCATGTGGTGTTCGACCATCACGCCCTTTGGCTGGCCCGTGGAGCCGGAGGTGTAGATGACATAAGCCAAGTCGCTTGGTTGCGGCTGCACAGGCGCGAGCTGGGCGACGGGTGCCGTGTTCCAGTCCCAGCAGTCCAGCGTAATCTGTGGCAGACCATGGGGCGGAAGGCGGTCCAGCAGCCGCGCCTGGGTCAGCACCACAACCGGCGAGCTGTCTTCCAGCAGATAGGCCAGGCGCTCCTGCGGGTGGGCCGGGTCGATCGGTACGTAGGCGGCCCCGGCCTTGAGCACAGCCAGCAGGCCGACCAACGTATCCAGGCCGCGCTGGGCGACCACCGCTACCCGCTGTTCAGGCTTGGCGCCAAGGGCTGCCAGGTGCAGTGCCAGCGCATCGGCACGTCGATCGAGCTCGCCATAGCTCAGGCGCTGGCCGTCGTGCAGCGCCGCCACTGCGTGTGGCGTGGCGCTGGCCTGGGCCTGGATGCGACGATGGATCAACCCCTCACCGTGTTCAGGCGCTGCTTGCGCGGTTGCATTCCACTGGCGTAGGCGGGCGTGTTCGCGGGCGGTCAACAGGTCGAACGCCGCGATGCTTTGCTCGGGCTGCTCCAAGCCTTGCTCCAGCACATGCAGCAGGCGCTCAGCCAGCGCCGAAACGTCCTCTTCGCTGAACCAGGCGCGGTTGTGCACCAGGTGCAGGCACGCGCTGTTACGTTGGCTGTTGCACCGCAGGTGGATACTCAAGGGCGTGGGCTCGTGGCCATTGCAGATCATCACCGTGTGGCCGGGCACGTCAGCGAAACGCAGGTCATTGCCATCCTCCTCGAACGACACCATCAGCTCGAACAGTTGCGGCCGCTCTTCACGCAATGCGCCGAGGTTGCGGTTGAGTTCGCTGAGGGCGAACCGCTGATGGCGAAAGTCCTGCTTGAGCGCATCGCGGATCCCCTGCACCAGCGCCGCAAACGAGCGTTCACGGCCAAAATCCATGCGCAGTGCGCTGACTTGGGTAAACAGCCCAAGGGTTGACTTGAACTGGGCGTTGCCACGGTTGCGCACCGGCAGGCCAACCACCCATTCGTCACGCTGCCAGGTCCGTGCGCTGCACACATGCAGCGCTGCCAACAGCACATGGAATGGCGAGGCCTGCAAGGCAGTGCCCAGGGCCCGCATACGCGCCAGCAAGTGGCTGTCGAAGGGCTGTTCGAGTGCCGCACTGGGCGGCGACAAGTGCTGCGCATTGCGTTCGCGGGGCGCCAGCAAGGCGTCGGGTAACTGCTGATACTTCGCCAGCCAGTAATCGCGGTCGCGGTCATGGCGTGGCGAACCCTGGTACTGCGCATCGTCCTCGATGAACGCGCGGTAGGACGGTGCGCTGTCTGGCAATGCCAGCCCCTGTTCAAGCAAGCGGTAATGCTCGGCAATCTGTTTGAACCACTGGTCCACGCCCCAGCCATCGAGCACCAGGTGATGGGCCTGCACGGCTAACAGATAGCGGTGCTCGCCCAGGCGGATCAATGTCGCCCCCCACAGCGGGCTGGCGTCCAGGCGGTACGGCGTCTGCATCTGTGTTTGCAACAGGCCTTGGGCAGCGCCGAAGGGGTCATCCACACCGCGGACATCATGCTGCACCAACTGCACATCAAGGGATTCGGCGAAGTACTGACGGGCTATCCCACCCTGGCCCGCTTGCATCACCAGCACTGTGCGCAGGCCATCATGCTGGGCGACCAAGTGCGCCAGTGCCCGGCTCAGGCGCTCGGCATCCACCCCGCCGGCCAGTTCGACGTAGGCGCCGATGTTGTACAGCGGCGAGTCGCCGTGGCTGATCTGATCCAGCCAGATGTCGCGCTGGGCAACGGTCAGGGCAAAGGTTTGGGCGGCAGGCATGATTCGGCAGGTCCTTCTGGTTGATCATCCGCGGATTCAAGCACTCCACTTTCAGACTGTATGGCCCCCGAAACCCGGACACGCATCCGCGCTGTCGCTGGTTGCTGAAAAACATGTAGGACATTCGCCACAGCGGCTGCCCGGCTTGGCCTACGCCAGGGGTAATCGGTAGAGATCAGGCGTTGATCGCCACGATTACGACGTCAATTTGCTGGCCTACCCGCTCATGCGCAGCGTCAGCGCTGTAAGTCAGCTGACCCGCTGATCCGCAATCGGTGGCACTTTCTGTCCCTGTTTTCCATTACAGACGCTCCTCCCAGGCCGCGCTTGAATACCGCCACAACCCGCTCCTTACCCGGAGGACTCCCCTGCGCCACCACCGGCCGTAACGCTTTGGATCAAGGATGATGACCCTATGAAGCTTACCGACAGCCTCGTACACCTCCCCGACCCCCAACTGTATCTGCAACTGGGTGAACTGATCGCCAGTACCGGCGCCGAAGGCTTTGCCGAACAGATGTTGCACCTGGTCGATGCCCAAGTGCCGATCCACAGGCTCGAGCTCAGCGAATGGACCCTCGACCCACGCGGGGCCAGCATCAGCCGCATCAGGGTACTCGGCAGCGCCGGCCCAGCACCCGAACTGCCCGCCATCGACCCTCTGCACCACCCACTGCTGCAGAGCATCATGCAGATGGACGACCCGCTGTTGATCGAGTTCAAGGCCCCCCCGGTCACTGCCCACCAGCGCCACAGTGCCCACCAGTGCAACCTGGTGTCTTGCAGCGGTGCCCGGCGCTGGGTCATTTGCTTTCATCGCCTGCCCAGCCAGCGTGGCTTTTCATTGGGCGAGTTGTCGCAGTTGAAAAGCCTGTCCGACACCTTGCTGCCCCTGGCGGAACACCACGGCCAGTTGTTCCACCAAAGGGCCGCGCGACATATCGGGTCGCCGCTGTGCGATCTGCAGGCAGGCACGCTACGGCAGTCCTTTGGCAAACGACTGATCCAGGCAGACGTGCGGCTTTCGACGCGTGAGCAGGAAGTCTGCCTGGGCCTGTTGACCGGCGGAACGGTGCCAGAAATGGCGCAACGGCTGAACGTGAAGAACAGCTCGATCGAAACCTACCTCAAGCGCGCCACCGCCAAGCTGGGGGTCAGTGGCCGCCATGGCTTGACCAAATGGATGGCCGGCGCCTGACCCTGCGAGACCCTCTGATGCCCCGATTCAACCTTCTCCTGTGCGCTGCGCTGTTGTGCGGCTGCTCGTTGGCCCCTGACTACCAGCGCCCAGGCCTACCCGTCGCCCTCCACTACCCGCAAGGGCCGGCCTACCCCGGCGATGTGCACAAGCACCCGGCCGTCGAGGACTGGCGCCAGGTGTTCCACGACCCAGCGCTGCGCCAACTGATCGACAGCGCCCTGGCCAATAACCGCGACCTGCGCAGCGCGGCGCTCAATGTCCAAGCCTACCGCGCCCAATACCGCATTCAGCGCGCCGAGCTGCTGCCAAAGGTCTCGGCCAATGGCCAGGGCCAACGCCAGTACCTGCCGCGGCGCATGACCGGTGCCGACCAGGGCATGATCCGTTCCACCTCGGCGGCGACGCTGGGCGTGAGTGCTTACGAACTGGACCTGTTCGGTCGCTTGCGCAGCCTCAGTGACCAGGCGCTGTTGACCTACCTGGCCAGCGACCAGGCCCGCCGCAGCACCCAATTGAGCCTGATAGCCAGTGTCGCCAGCGTGTACCTGACCTGGCGTGCCGACCAGGAACTGCTGCTACTGGCCAACCAAACCCTGGCTGCAGACGAGCGCAGCCTGCGCCTGACCGCCAACCAGCGCCGCGCCGGCACGGTGTCGGCCCTGGACCAGATCCAGGCGCGGACCAGCGTCGACAGTACCCGCGCGGCCGTCGCCCGCTACAAACGCCAAGTCGCCCAAGACCTCAACCAACTGACGCTACTGGTGGGCGCCCCTGTGGCCGACGACCTCGGCGCCTTGCCGCTGGCCGACGAACAAATCGCCGGCTTGCAGGCCGGACTGCCGTCAGACCTGCTGCAACGGCGCCCGGACATCCTCCAGGCCGAGTATCAGCTGCGCGCCGCCAACGCCGATATTGGCGCCGCCCGTGCGGCATTCTTCCCGAGCATCAGCCTGACCGCCAATGCCGGCAGTACCAGCCCAGCGCTCAGCGGGCTGTTCGACGCAGGATCAGGGACCTGGTTGTTCCAGCCACAGATCAACCTGCCGATCTTCACCGCCGGCAGCCTGCGCGCCAGCCTGGGCTATGCCAAGTTGCAGAAGGACATTCAGGTGGCGCAGTACGAAAAAGCAATTCAGGGCGCTTTCCAGGAAGTGGCAGACGGCTTGGCGGCGCGAGCGACTTATCAGCGGCAGTTGCAGGCACAGCGCGACTTGGTGACCTCTAGCCAGCGTTACTACAACCTTGCTGAACACCGTTACCGGATCGGCGTGGACAGCAGCCTGACCTTTCTCGATGCGCAACGCTCGTTGTTCAGTGCCCAGCAGGGGTTGATCAATGACCGCCTGGCGCAGTTGGTGGCAGAGGTGAATCTGTATGCGGCGTTGGGAGGTGGGTGGCGAGAGAACTTGGACTTGCGGGGGGCTTCGGCTGTGACGGCGAACTAAGCGGCGCTGGCGGTGCGTACGTGGGTCTTAGACTAAATAGGCCGCGTTTTGTTGTTCCAAGGACAATGCGACTCAAGAAATCGGGAGCACATCCAGAGTGGATAGAGTGGATGCAGAGCGGCTCAGGGTAACGCAGTAGCGACAGTGCGCATGCAAACAGCCCAGCGCGAGGCTGGGCTATGGCGTTTCAGCCTGCACGGTCTACAGGCAGAGGCCGCAAGGATCTTCACCAGGAACGAAAACAAAGGGCGCTACCACTTCAATCTCGCCGTTTTCCAACACCCATGAAGGAGGGGCAGGCATAGGCGATGCATCTGTGACAATCTGCTGCGCGACCGCGAGAAAAAAAGGTGAACCTGAGTGCTCAGTTATTCTTTGTCGCAACAGATTGCCCTTGGCATCGAGGACAAAAGCAACCTTGACGATTCCGTGTAAATTTCGAACACGCGCCTCTTCCGGGAACGTCTTGAATAGAGCAATTTGGTGTAGTACCTGGCTTACCCACAGGTTTTGCTCGGCCTGCTCCTGTGGGCTCGGCCCGCTTTGGCACCCTGCGAGTACGGCCACCATCAAGGCTAGAGCTGGTATCAAGTTTCGCATGCGTTCTCATTTTCCCTAAAAGTCACAGAGTAACTCTGCTCAAAGTGTTGCGAGCGTCCGGTGAACCCACCTCGTGTAAGGCAGGCCGGCCCCAGTGTAACGTGATAGCAATCGCAGGATCCCACTTGACCGAGCCTGCGCAGACACATCATTACATCCTCCAGCGCGCTCTGCTGCGGACTGACCCATGCGGGCAAACGAGTGACCACGTCGCTGCTACGCCACAGTTGGGATGACGCGCGCGCGGAGGCAGTCAGGAGGCGACCGAAAGCGGGGGCTATATTCGGATTCAGCTCGGTTTCGGTACCGCCACCCTGGAAGCGCTGAATCCTGGCTTGGCGCTCAACTGGCGGCGCAGCAGATCGATTTCCTTGAAGTCCCCGGCACTCTTACCGTCCTTGAGGATCAGCTGCACGAGTCGGGCTTCCAGGGCGCCGCCGATGCGCTCTATGTTGTCTGCCCGGTCCGACTCATCTCGGGCCTTCCAGCTGTGGACGGTCTTCTCCTTCTCGTCCAGGTAATTGGCAATATCAGCGATGCGCCAACCGGTCCAGTACAGGAACTTGGCGTGTCGGCGCTAGTCGGTGGGCGGTTGGGCTGTAGTGTTCATGGCGCCGATGCTGACGCTCACGCGCGCGTTGCCCCACTGGCGCACCCTGTAGCCCGCCCTCCTACAAAGCCGCCGCGTTGCCGTACAGCAGCGCTTTGCGGACCATGCCCTCATCGCTAGGCACAACGCCACTGCACTGAGGACAGCCCGAATGGCCGCAAGCACCGCACCCGCCAAGAAACTTCGTTCCGACTGGTTCCGCATCCCAATCAGTGCTGCTCCGTTTTTCGGCGGTGTCATTGGCCTGCTGGGCGTCGAGTTCACCCGCGCCACCGCGAAGAAGTTCTTCACACGCAAAGAGGGAACCGCATGACCACACTTCGACACGGCCATCGCTCACAGGCTGTTCGTGAGCTGCAGCGCCTGCTCAACGCCAACGGCGCTAAATTGGACGCCGACGGTGCCTTTGGCGATGCAACCGAGGCGGCAGTCCGGACCTACCAGGGGAAGGTCGGGCTCGTCTCCGACGGCAAAGCCGGCCCGAAGACCATGGCCAGTCTGCAAGGCCTGGACATACGCAAGCTCCTCAAACATTCGGATCTGCTGCAGGCCTCCGCTCGCCTCGGCGTGCCGGTCGCGGCTGTGTACGCCTTGAACGAAGTTGAATCGAAGGGCCGCGGCTTCCTGGACAATGGAAAGCCGGTGATCCTCTTTGAGCGCCACGTCATGTACAAGCGTCTGCAACTGGCTGGTTCGCCGGGCGATGACCAGGAGCAGTTGCTCCACCGCGCCGATCTGCTGGCCAAGCAGGCGCCGAACCTGGTCAATCCAAAAGCCGGCGGCTACATCGGCGGAAGCGCCGAGCATCAGCGCCTTGCTCAGGCCCGGCAGCTGGATGAAGTAGCGGCACTGGAGTCCGCGAGCTGGGGTGGCTTCCAGGTAATGGGCTATCACTGGCAGCGTCTGGGTTACTCCAGCGTGCATGATTTTGTCGACGCAATGATGCGCAGTGAAGCGGACCACCTGGAAGCCTTCGTCCGCTACATCGAAGCCGACGCCAATCTGCTCAAAGCCTTGAAAGCCCAGAAGTGGGCAACGGTAGCAAAGCTCTACAACGGCCCGGACTACCAGCGGAACCTGTACGACGTGAAGCTGGAACGCGCTTTCGAGCGGCACCAGAACCGCGCTTTGGTGGCGGCATGAGCGAGCGAGGGCAGAAACATCGCTTCCCATATCGAGAACTTATCCAGCGCATGACGAGCCTGTCACCAACTGGGGGATGCAGGGCTGTGCTTCTGCCGGCGGGGACTGACATCGAGGAATGCCAGAAGACCGCCGACGCACTAAAACAGGTGATGCCTACCCCGCCATTGGTGATCTGCGGCGATCTGCAGGCTCTCGATGAAGCAGACATGAACGCAGCCGGCTGGTATCGAAAATGATTGGCTTGCGCGAAGGGCTGTTGGCCGGAGCTTTGTTTGCTGCGGTTTCGGCTGGTCTGTGGGGGTGGGGCCAGCAGGTCTTGCTAGGGACTGAGAAGGGAAAATCAAAGGCCCTCCAGGACCAACTCACCACAGCCCAGGGCGAAGCCCGCGACAACCTGGCCGCTGCCAACACATTGAAAACCACCCTGGAGCGTGAACGCGAGAGCCAAGCCAAGCTGCTGCTGATACAGGGCGAGCTCCGCGCAGGGCTGGCGAACCGCGAAAGCCAGATCGAGGACCTCAAAAATGAGAACGAAGAACTTCGCAACTGGGCTGATCAGCCTATTCCTGGTGCTGCTCGCCGGCTGCGGCAGCGTCCTGCGATTACCGGAGCCGCCGCCTACCGTCAGTGGCTGTCCCGTGGTGGTCCCTTGCCAGCTGCCGGCGACGAAGCCAGCCCGGAACGGCCATCTATTGACTGATCAAGAGCGTACCGAGCTGGCCTGGGCCGAATGCGCTGCCCAAGTCGACGCAGTTTTCCAGTACCAGGTGACCCATGAACAAACCCGATAGTCTTCGTGACCTCCTGCTGCAGGCCGTGCCCGGGCTGAGGAAAAACCCTGAGCGTCTATTGATGTTCATTGATCAAGGCAAGGTCCGCTGCACGGCGGCTGCGAGTCTGTCGTTCGAATTCAGCTACACCCTGCCGATGATCTTGACCGACGTCGCCGGGCACCCTGACAGTGTGATGATCCCAATCCTAGACTGGCTGCGGGTCAATCAATCCGAATTGCTCGTAAACATGGACAAGTCTGCCGAGGGTCTCAAGTTTGAGGCCGATATGCTTGACCGCAGTAAGGTGGATCTCAGCCTCACCCTGCCATTAACTGAACGCGTGATCGTGACTCGCAGAGGTGGCGGCGGCTTTGCTGTCGAGCACGCCGCCGAGCCCCAATACGAGGGCCACGCCGAGCAGGGGTCTGTCACTCTATTTGCGGATGACGAACCGATCGCCACCTGGCATCGACGGCGATGATCTTCAAGCACTACGCGAAGTGGATCAGCGAGGACGGCCCGGATGTAGTGGGGTTGTTGAATCAGACGCTCAGGTTGACCTGAGCGCACAAAAAAGGGGCCGCAAGGGCCCCTTTCTTCTGCCTGTCATTCCCAAAGTGTTCCCAAAACGCTCCCATTTTCGGGTTCAGCGGTGGCGAACATCAATGAAATCAAGCACTTGTGTGGCGGAAGCGTAGAGATTCGAACTCTAGGATAGTTGCCCATCGACGGTTTTCAAGACCGTTGCCTTAAACCACTCGGCCACGCTTCCGGATACAGCGGGCGCCATAATACCGTAATGAAACACGCTGTCAAACTCTCTGTGTCGCGGCCTGCGGTGGCTCTGGTATGCTCTCAGCATCCATAGGTTTCTACCCACAGGAGTGTCGCCATGCGCGAACAGGATTATGCCCTACAACACGGCCAGCAGGCCGAGCAGCTGGAGGTCAGCAAGGTCCTGCGTAACACCTACAGCTTGCTGGCGCTTACCCTCGCATTCAGCGGTCTAATGGCGTTCGTTGCGCAGCAGATGCGTGTCGGCTACCCGAACATCTTCGTGGTGCTGATCGGCTTCTACGGCCTGTTCTTCCTCACTGCCAAACTGCGTGACTCGGTCTGGGGCCTGGTCTCGACCTTCGCTTTGACCGGCTTCATGGGCTTCATCCTTGGCCCGATCCTCAACCGCTACCTCGGCATGGCCGGTGGTGCGGAAGTGGTCAGTTCGGCGTTTGCCATGACTGCACTGGTGTTTGGTGGTCTGTCGGCCTACGTGCTGATCAGCCGTAAAGACATGAGCTTCCTCAGCGGCTTCATCACTGCTGGCTTCTTCGTCCTGCTGGGTGCGGTGGTTGCGAGCTTCTTCTTCCAGATCAGCGGCCTGCAGCTGGCGATCAGCGCTGGTTTCGTGCTGTTCTCGTCGGTCTGCATTCTGTTCCAGACCAGCGCGATCATTCACGGCGGCGAGCGCAACTACATCATGGCGACCATCAGCCTGTATGTATCGATCTACAACCTGTTCATCAGCCTGTTGCAGCTGTTCGGCATCATGGGTCGTGATGACTGATCGTTGATTGACCGGTAACGCAAAAAAGCCCGCTTCGGCGGGCTTTTTTGTGGGCGACGTTTGGCGGTGGCCGACATTACCAGCCGTATCCAGCCAGACGCTGGGCTGAACCGCTGCATTTAGGCTACCCGAATCAGCCAGCGGCCCTTAGAATGCGCTCCTTTTTTCTTCCGGGGCAGCTACCCATGAGTTCGATCGAACAAGGGCCCGGCGCGGCAGCGCCTGACAATGAACTGGTCCTTGGCCTGGAGGACAAGCCGCGGCCGCTGATTGCCATGCTCGCTGCCCTGCAGCATCTGCTGGCGATCATCGTGCCGATCGTTACCCCGGGCCTGCTGATCTGTCAGGCGCTGGGCGTTTCAGCGCGGGATACCAACCTTATCGTATCCATGTCGCTGGTGATTTCGGGGATTGCCACCTTTGTTCAGTGTCGGCGCTTCGGGCCGTTTGGTGCGGGGCTGTTGATCGTACAGGGCACCAGCTTCAACTTTGTCGGGCCGTTGATTGCCGGTGGGGCATTGATGGTCAAGCAAGGCACGCCGGTTGAGGGTGTGATGGCGGCGATCTTTGGTGTGGTGATTGCCGGCTCCTTCGTCGAGATGGGCGTGTCGCGCATTCTGCCTTTTATCAAACGCCTGATCAGCCCGCTGGTGACCGGCATCGTGGTGCTGATGATCGGTCTGACCTTGATCAAGGTCGGCTTGATCAGCATGGGCGGTGGCTTCACGGCGATGGCCAATGGCACTTTTGCCAACGGCGAAAATCTGCTGCTGTCGGGCGTGGTGCTGGCGATCATCGTGCTGCTCAACCGCATCCCGGTGGTATGGATGCGCAGCTGCGCCATCGTCATCGCGCTGGCGGCGGGCTATGCCCTGGCCGGTTACATGGGCCGGCTGGACTTTACCGGTATGCACGAGGCGGCGCTGTTCCAAGTGCCGACGCCGTTGCACTTTGGCCTGAGTTTCTCGTGGGCGTTGTTCATTCCGATGCTGGTGATCTATCTGGTGACGTCGCTGGAAGCCATAGGTGACGTAACGGCGACCAGCAAGGTTTCGCGTGAGCCGGTCGAAGGCCCGGTGTGGATGCAGCGGATCAAGGGTGGCGTGCTGGTCAACGGCGCCAACTCGCTGCTGGCTGGGGTGTTCAATACCTTCCCGAGTTCGATCTTTGCGCAGAACAATGGCGTGATTCAGCTGACCGGGATTGCCAGCCGCCACATTGGTATCTGGATCGCTGCCATGCTGGTATTGCTGGGTTTGTTCCCGAGCGTTGCCGGGGTGATTCAGGCAGTGCCGGAGCCGGTGCTCGGTGGCGCAGCGATGGTGATGTTTGGCGCCGTTGCTGCTTCGGGGATCAATATCCTCGCCAGCACGCGGCTGGACCGGCGTGCCCTGCTGATCATCGCGGTATCGCTGGCCTTGGGCCTGGGCGTGGCGCAGGTGCCGGAGTTTCTTGCGCACATGCCGTCGGCGCTGCGTAACGTGCTGGAATCGGGCGTGGCCACCGGTGGCATCTGCGCGCTGGTACTGAACTGGTTCTTGCCCGAGAGCAAGGCGCAACAGTGAGCATTGCCCCACCGGTAGCGGTGGCGGGGTTGTTTTGCTTTATCATGGTCGGATCACGTTGCAAGAGCCTCCCATGAAATTCGCCATCGCGGTTTTTTCCCCGGCCCATGCGCCCTCCTCGCGTCGCGCCCTGCGCTTCGCCGAGGCGACGCTGGCCGGCGGGCATCAGATTGCCCGCCTGTTCTTCTATCAGGACGGGGTGCACAGCGCCTCGGCCAACGTCGTCACGCCGCAGGATGAACTGGACGTGGCTGCGCAGTGGCGTGCGTTCATCGAAGGCAACCAGCTCGACGCGGTGGTGTGCATCGCTGCCGCCCTGCGCCGCGGCGTGCTGGATGCGACCGAAGCCAACCGCTACCAGCGCCCTGCCGTGAACCTGCCGGCACCCTGGGAGCTGTCGGGGCTGGGCCAGTTGCACGAGGCGGCGCAGGTTGCCGACCGTCTGGTCTGTTTTGGAGGCGATTGAAGTGGCCAAATCCTTGTTGATCATCAGCCGCCAGGCACCGTGGAGCGGCCCGTCCGCACGCGAAGCGCTGGACATCGCCCTGGCTGGCGGCGCCTTTGATCTGCCGCTGGGCATGCTGTTCATGGATGACGGCGTATTCCAGCTTGCCGCTGCCCAGCAACCGGCCTCGCTGCAGCTCAAAGACCTCGCCGCCAACCTGCAGGCGCTGCCGATGTTTGGCGTAGAAGAGCTGTTCGTGTGTGCCCACAGTGTGGCTGAACGCGGCCTGGACCCGGCCAGCCTGAGCTTGCCGGTCGAGCTGCTGGATGATGCAGCGCTGGCGGCATTGATTGGCCGTTTTGACCAGGTGGTAACGCTCTGATGACGACCCTGCATGTACTCAGCCATTCGCCCTTTGGCGACAATCGCCTGGCCAGCTGCCTGCGTTTGCTCGGCGCCAACGACGCCATCCTGCTCTGCGGCGATGCGGTTTACGCACTGCGCGCAGGCACCGCGCCGCAGCAACTGTTGCAAACGGCACGGTTGCAGCACCGCCTGTTCGCCCTCGCTGAGGATGTCCAGGCGCGTGCCATCGACAGCACCTTGGCCGAAGCGGTGGACTACCCCGCCTTCGTCGAGCTGTCGTTGCGCTTCGACAAAGTGAACAGCTGGCTATGAACGCATTGACTGTCGGCGAGCATCACATCGCCCTGGACAAGGACGGCTTTCTGCTCGACCTGCAAGACTGGTCCCCCGCCGTCGCCGAGGCTCTGGCCGAGCGCGAAGGTATCGCGCTGAGCCCCGAGCACTGGGAAGTGCTCGAGGTGCTGCGTGGGTTCTACCAGGAATACCAGCTGTCACCGGCCACGCGCCCGCTGATCAAGTACACCGCGCTCAAGCTGGGCGTGGAAAAAGGCAACAGCCCGCACCTCAATCGCCTGTTCAATGGCACTCCCGCCAAACTTGCCGCCAAGCTGGCGGGCCTGCCCAAGCCGACCAATTGCATATGACCGAGCAACTCCCCGAACCGCGCCCGCTGACCCTGCACACCCCTGCCGAGCACCCGTTCGCCGAATTCGTGCGCATCCTCGGCAAAGGCAAGCGCGGCGCCCGCGGCCTGAGCCGTGAAGAAGCCCGTGCGGCGATGACCTTGCTGCTTGAAGGCAAGGTCGAGGACACTCAACTGGGTGCCTTTCTCATGCTGCTGCGGCACAAGGAAGAAAGCGCTGAAGAACTCGCTGGCTTCACCGAGGCCCTGCGCGCGCACCTGCAAGCCCCGCAGATCACGGTCGACCTGGACTGGCCGAGCTATGCCGGCAAGAAGCGTCACCTACCGTGGTACCTGCTGGCCGCCAAGTGCCTGGCAGGCAATGGCGTGCGCATCATGCTCCACGGTGGCGGCGCGCATACCGCCGGACGCATGTATACCGAACAGGTGCTGGACCTGCTGGAGATTCCGCTGTGCCGCGACTGGGCATCACTTGCGCGCGCCTTGGACGAGCAACAGTTGGCGTTCTTCCCACTGCAGGACTGGGCGCCGCAGTTGCAGCGCATGATCGACTTGCGCAACACCCTTGGCCTGCGTTCGCCGATCCACTCACTGGCACGGGTGCTTAACCCACTGGCGGCGCGCTGCGGCCTGCAGAGTATCTTCCACCCGGGTTATCAGGCCGTGCACCGTGAAGCCAGCCGCCTGCTTGGCGATCACGTGATTGTGGTCAAGGGCGATGGTGGTGAGATCGAGATCAACCCGGACGTGGCCAGCCACCTGTACGGCACCAGCGGCGGCGAGAACTGGGACGAAGAATGGCCCGCCATGAGCGCCCAGCGCCATGTCAAACCGGCCTCCCTGCAACCCGAGCATCTGCTGGCGGTCTGGCGCGGCGAGGCGCAGGACAGCTATGGCGAAATGGCCGTGGTCGCCACCATGGCGCTGGCCCTGCGTGGTCTGGGTAAGGATCGCGATCAGGCCTTTGCCGACGCGCAGCGGTTGTGGGCGGATCGCAACAAGATCGACTAATTCGATAGATACCACGCAGTCTTTGCGCTATTTATTCGAACGCTAGTCCCTAGACTGGGCTCCAAAGACAAATCACTTTTGTACAAGGAGCTCGGCATGGGCCTTTTGATTGACGGTCGCTGGCATGACCAGTGGTACCAGACCAGCAAGGACGGCGCGTTTCAGCGCGAGAACGCACAACGGCGCAATCAGCTGCCCAAGGCCGAAGCCGGTCGCTATCACCTGTATGTGTCGCTGGCCTGCCCGTGGGCGCATCGCACGCTGATCGTCCGCGCGCTCAAAGGCCTTGAGCCGTTGATCGATGTCTCGGTGGTGAGCTGGCTGATGGGCGAGCATGGCTGGACCTTCGATCAGCAGCAAGGCTCCAGCGGTGATCACCTCGATGGCCTGCAGTACATGCACCAGCGCTACACCCGCGACGACCCCAACTATACCGGTCGCGTCACGGTGCCGGTGCTGTGGGACAAGCAGGAACAACGCATCGTCAACAACGAGTCAGCCGAGATCATCCGTATCTTCAACAGCGCCTTCAATGCGCTGACCGGCAACCACCTCGACCTCTATCCCGAAGCGCTGCGCCCTACCATCGATGCGCTCAACGAGCGGATCTACCCGGCCATCAACAATGGTGTCTACCGGGCGGGCTTCGCAACTTCGCAGGAAGCCTACGAAACCGCGTTCGATGAGGTGTTCAACGAACTGGAGCATCTCGAGCAGCTACTGAGTGGCCAACGCTACCTGGCGGGCGAGTACCTGACCGAAGCCGACGTGCGCCTGTTCACCACGCTGGTGCGCTTCGATGCGGTGTATCACGGCCACTTCAAGTGCAACCTGCGCCGCCTCAGCGATTACTCGAACCTGTCCAACTGGCTGCGCGAGCTGTATCAGTGGCCGGGCGTGGCCGAAACGGTGAACATGGAGCATATCCAGAAGCACTATTACCTCAGCCACAAGACAATCAACCCCAACGGCATCGTGCCCAAGGGCCCGCTGCAGGACTTCAACGCGGCGCATGATCGTCAGCGCTTGCCGGGTAAAGGTATCTGGCAAGGCGCTTGAGCCGAGCCTGCCACCGCGGTCTACGCGGTGGCATCTCAAGCGCAGTCAGTCGCGCATGAAGCCGCCGTCCACGTCCATGATCTCGCCGGTAACAAAGCCCGCCTCGACCGACGCCAGAAAGCACACCGCGGCAGCAATATCCCGCGGCGTACCCGCCCGGCCCAAGGGCATCTGCGCCAGCACCTGAGCGCGTGCCTGCGGTGCCAGCGCAGTAGTCATTTCAGTGTCGGTGAGCGCCGGTGAGACTGCATTGACTGTGATATCGAAAGGCCCGGCCTCGCGCGCCAGACCTTTGGTCAGTGCGATCACCGCGCCCTTGGCGGCGGCATAGCAGCTATTGCCCAGCAACCCTCCCCCACGCTTGCCAGCCACCGAAGCGATATTGATGATGCGCCCGGAGCGGCGGTCCATCATGCCCGGCAGCACCGCCTTGGCGCAGAAGAACACACTGTTGAGGTCGATCGCCATGACCCGGTTCCACTCTGCCGTGGTCAGCTCCAGCAGCGGTACGGTGGAGACGATGCCGGCATTGTTGACCAGGATATCGACCGGCCCAAGCAGCCGCTCGACCTCATCGACCATCGCCAGCACCTGCTCCTCCTGAGCCACGTCCACGGCCACGCCGATGGCCTGAATGCCCTGCGCACGCAGCGCTTCGGCAGCTCGTTCGGCTGCAATCGGATCAAGGTCGGCCAGGGCCACCTGGGCCCCGCAATGACCAAGCGCGACGGCAATCGCATGGCCGATACCGCGGGCGGCACCGGTCACCAAAGCGGTGCGGCCAGCGAGGCTGAAGTTCATCGGGGCGTAGGCGGCAGCTGTACTCATTATTGTTATGTCCTTGATGAAGGGCGAAGTCAGGCTCACCCCCTGCGCAGCAAGGGGTGTTCAAGCAAAGAGGATCAGGTGGAATGCGGCTCAGGCGCGGCGGCAGGCGTCCAGCGCCAGCTGTTCCTTGAGCGGCGGGATATCCAGCCGACGCAGTACCCGGTACAGCGAGGGCCGGCAGATGCCCAGTTCGCGTGCGGCCGCCGACATGTTCCAACGGCAGGTCTGCAGCACTTCCAGCACATCGGCGCGCTCGTCACCGGCGCGGCTCGGGCGGATCGGTGTCACGTTCGGCACCACCACGCGCACAGGTGCGCTAGCGGCCGGCAGCTGGGCGATAAAGTCCACTGGCAGATCAGCGCGGGTGATCCGCGCGCCTTCCATCACCGCACAGGCGTAGCGAATCACCGCACGCATCTGGCGCAGGTTGCCCGGCCAGGCGTGGGTCAACAGCAGCGACCAGACCTCGGCGCTGATCACCTGGCGTGGATCACACCCCGGCAGTTCATGGGCGACCATGTTGCACAGCAGTTCGCCGCGGTCAGTGCGCTCGCGCAGCGGCGGCAGTTCGACCACGCCGGTGGCGATGCGATAGAACAGATCTTCACGGAAACTGCCGTCGGCTACCCGCGCCGACAAGTCCTGGTGGGTTGCGCAGACCAGGGCAAAGTTGACCGGTACGCTGCGTTCGGCACCCAGCGGGGTCACCTCACGTTCGGCGATTACCCGCAGCAGGCGAGTCTGCTGCTCGTAAGGCATGTCGCCGATCTCGTCGAGAAACAAGGTGCCGCCATCCGCCTGCTGCACCTTGCCCTTCTTGCCGCCGGGCAATGCCCCGGAAAACGCACCACGGCTGTAGCCGAACAGCTCGCTCTCGATCAGCGTCTCCGGGATCGAGGCACAGTTGAGCGCCACCATCTGTGCGGCGCGACGTTGACTGTGGGCATGCAGGGCGCGGGCGAGGATCTCTTTGCCGGTGCCGGTTTCACCGCGGATCAATACCGCGATGCCGCGCTCCATCAAGCGCAGCGCCCGGCGAAACGCCTGGCGCACTTGCGGGTCACTGTCGTGGGCGATATCGGTTTCGGCAACTTCGGCGTGGCAAACAGCAGGGTCGGTCAGGGAATGCATCAGCGTCACCTTTTATTGTTCTATAGCTTGTGACTATGTCGGCGGGCGACGCTTGTGGCGTGGCCGTGGCCGATGGGGTGTGGCCTGATCACATTAGGTAGGCGGACTTATATTTTCCAATACATAATCAAGCATCCACTGATACCTTTGCGAGCATCATGATCGAACTTCGCCATCTGCAGTACTTCCGCACCCTGGCCGAGACCCTGCACTTCGGCCGCGCCGCCGAGCGCCTGCATATCTCCCAGCCGCCGCTGTCGCGGCAGATTGCCCTGCTGGAAGAGGAACTTGGGGTGAAGCTGTTCGACCGCTCACGGCGCCGGGTCGAGCTGACCGAGGCCGGGCAGCGCTTTTACCTGGATACCGGCACGGTGTTCGCCGCCTTCGAGCAGGCCAAGCGTAACGCCCTGGCAGCGGCACGCGGTGCTGCGGGCGAGTTGTCGGTGGGGTTCATGATGTCGACCGCCTACAGCATCACCCCGGCCATCACCCGCCGGTATGCTGCGTTGTTCCCGCAGGTCAATCTGAAGCTGACCGAGACCCTGCCGCTGGACCTGGCACAGGACATCAGCAGCGGCCACAAAGACGTCGCCATCATGTACCGACCGCAGGACTGCAGCGGGCTGGAGACGGTCACGCTGTACCGCGAAGAGATGACCCTGGTGCTGCCACCCGGCCACCGCCTGATGCAGCAGGAGCTGATCGAGCCGCAATCATTGGCGGGCGAGCCGTTCATCATCGTGCCGCGGCGAATCGCCCCGGCGCTGCATGACATGATCTGCAACTACTGCCTGCAACACGGCGTGACACCGAACATCGGCATGGAGATCAACCTGCAGCAGACCATCGTCAACCTGGTCGGCGAAGGCCTGGGCGTGGCCATCGTGCCGCGCTCAATGCGCAACATGCGCCTGGCCACCACCAGCTTCAAGCCGCTGCGCGATGCACCGGTGATCGAAGTGGTAGCGGTATGGAAGGCAGACAACCACAACCCGTGCATTGCCACCTTCGTCGAGGCGGCGCTGCAGGCCGGCGAGCAGGCTACGCGTGAGGACCACGCGCAGCGGCTGCTGGAGGGATAACCCTCAGATTTCGAGGATGCCCGAAGCCATGAACCCGCCGTCCACCGGGATCACATGGCCACTGATGTAGGAGGCATCCTCGGACGCAAGAAACGCTACCGCACCAGCCATCTCCGCCGGCGTGCCATAGCGGCGCAGCGGCACCGCGCGGGCATACGACTCACGGGTGGCCGCCGAATGCAGCGCCTGAGTCAGCGGCGTATCCACCGGCCCTGGCGCGATGCCGTTGACGGTGATGCCGTGCTCGGCCAGCTCCACGGCCATCTGCCGGGTCAGGCCGATCACCGCCGCCTTCGACGTGCCATAGGCGGTACGGCCCATGCTGGCGCGCATGCCGCTGATCGAGGCGACGTTGACGATCCGCCCCCAGCCCCGTTCGCGCATCAGCTGCGCGGCGTGCTGGCTGCAGAGCAAGGTGCCGGTCAGGTTGATATTCATCAGGCGCTGCCAGCCTTCAAGCTCGGTATCGAGAAACGCCTGAGTGCGCGCCACGCCGGCATTGTTGACCAGCACATCGCAGCGGCCGAAGCGCTCGCGCAGCGCGGCGAACAATGCGCTGATCGACTGCGCATCACCGACATCGATGACCATCGCCTGGGCCTCGATGCCCTGCACCCGCAGCCCGGCGACCATCTCCTCTGCCGCCGCCAGGTTGATATCGGCCACCACTACCGTGTGGCCATCGTGGCCGAGGCGCTCGGCAATGGCAGCGCCGATGCCCATGGCAGCCCCGGTCACCACGGCCACCCGACCATAGCCCGGCGCGTTGCGTGTTGTTGTTTTCGCAGCTTGGCTCATGACAGGACTCTCTTAAAGGAAACCAATGGAAATCCACGGGAAGCAGGCCACTACCGCCAGCGCTACCAGCAGCGCCCCGAGGTAACCCCAGACGCGGCGAATAACGTGGTCGGACGAGGTTTTGCTGATGGCGCAGGCGGCGTAGAAACCCACCCCCAACGGCGGTGCGAACAAGCCCACGCCCATCGCCAGGATCACCACCATGGCGTAGTGCACCGGGTGAATGCCGAGCATCTCTGCCAGCGGGAACATCAACGGCCCGAACAGGACGATGGCCGGAATGCCTTCGAGCACGCTGCCCAGAATCAGGAACACCAGAATCGTCACCACCATGAAGCCGAAGGTGCCGCCCGGGATTTCCTCGATCAGCTCCACCAGCGAGGCGGAGAAGCCAGATTGAGTCAGCGCCCAGGCCATCGCCGAGGCCATGCCGATGATCAGCAGGATCGCCCCCGACAGCGACGCCGCTTCCAGCAGCATCGGATACAGCCGGGCAAAGTCGATATGGCGCATGAACAAGTGCATGACCAGGCCGACCAGCACCACGTAGGCGACACCAATCGTCGACACCTCGGTCGCGGTCGCCGCGCCTTCGAGCACTGCCACGCGGATCAGCAACGGCAGGGCCAAGGCTGGCAAGGCGATGAGGAAGGTCTTGCCGACCCGCGACATCGGCGCGCGCTCGATCTTCGGCGCGTCTTCCTTGCGTGAACGCCACCAGCACACCGCCGCAATGGCAATGGTCGCGACCACGGCGGGCATCAGGCCGCCGATGAACAGCGCGGTAATCGAAACGCTGCACACCGCACCGATGGTGATCAGCACCAGGCTCGGCGGAATGGTCTCGGTCATGGCCCCGGTCGCGGCCAGCAGCGCCGCCAGTTCCTCGGGCTTGGAGCCGCGTTTTTTCATTTCAGGGAACAGCGCCGGTGCGACTGCAGCCATGTCGGCCACTTTCGAGCCGGAAATCCCCGACACCAGAAACATCGCCCCCAGCAGCACATACTGCAGGCCGCCACGGACATGACCGAGCAGCGAGGCCATGAAGTCGATCAGCGTGCGAGCCATGCCCGACAGCTGCAGCACCACGCCGAGCAGCACGAACAGCGGCACCGCCAGCAGGACCAGATGCGACATGCCCTCGTCCATCCGGCCGACCACGATCGACAGCGGCGCATGGGTCACCAGCGCCAGATAGGCCATGGTCGCAGTGCCGAATGCGAAAGCAATCGGGATACCGCCAAACACGCAGGCGCCGAGCAACACCAGGAAGAACACCACCAGATTGTAGTTACCCATCGCCGCCAGCAGCGGCTGCGCCAGCCACAACACCGCGGCCACTGCCGCAACCACCACTAGCCCAGCCATGAACTGGCGTACCGTCGAATAACGCGCCATTCGCGCCACCGCAGCCAGCAGCATCAAAACCGCGCCAACCGGCAAGGCCGCCGCCCGCACACCGTCGGGAATGCCCAGCGCCGGCGTGGTGATCGACATCTGCTCGTGGGAGTGTTCCATGGCCGGTGAGATGATCATCGCCACGAACAAACATACGATCAGCGCCGACAACGTCTCGCTGAACCCGCGCCAAGCAATCGGCAGCTTGTTGACCAAGGCCGACATGCGCATGTGCTCGCCGCGGTCCAGCGCCAGCACTGCGCCGAACATCGACAGCCAGATAAACAGCGACGAGGCCAGCTCGTCGGTCCAGATCAGTGGGCTGTGCAGCACATAACGGGAGATCACCCCCGCCAGCAGCACCAGCGTCTCGATTACCATCAAGGTAACGGCGAGTGCGCCAACCACGCGCATGATCCAGCTGTTCAGACAGATCAGCGCCCGGGCCGGCAGGCGCAGCGATTGGTTGGGGGCCATGACGGCTGGCGCGCTCATCAGGCCAGCTTCCCGGAGAATTGCTCAAGAATCGCCCACGCCTCGTCACCAAACTTGCCATGCCAGTCGGCATAGTAATTGGCGCTGCGCAGCTTCTCGCGAAACGGCTCGGCCGGCGACTCGACCAGCTCCAGGCCTTTGCTCTTGAGGGTGTCGCGGGTGCTGCCTTCAAGGGTGGCAAGGTCGGCGCGCTGGGCCATCACTGCCTTCTCGATGTGCTTGCGCAGCACCTCTTGCAGTTCCGGTGGCAGGCGCCCGATCGAAGCGCTGTTGCCCAGCATCCAGAAGCCGTCCCAGACGTGGTTGGTCAGCGAGCAGTATTTCTGCACTTCATACAGCTTGGCCGATGACACCAGGGTCAGCGGGTTTTCCTGCCCTTCGACGATGCGCGTCTGCAACGCCGAATACACTTCGGCAAAGTTGATGCTGGTCGGCGCCGCATCCAGCGCACGGAAAATCGACATGATGATCGGGCTTGGCGGCACCCGCAGCTTCATCCCACGCAGGTCATCCGGGGTGGCCACCGGGCGCGTGCTGGTGGTGGTCACGCGGAAGCCGTTGTCCCACATCCGCTCGTAGGCGAACAGGGTGCCGGTCTTGGCGATCTCGCTGCGCACGTGGGCTCCGAGCGCGCCGTCCATGGCACTCCAGACCTGCTGATAGTCCTTGAAGGCAAAGCCCACGGCGCTGATCTGCACCGATGGCACCATGGTGCCGAGGATCACCGGCGACAGTGAGAACAGGTCAACCGCCCCCGAGCGCACCTGCGCCAGGGTATCGGTGTCGCTGCCCAGCTGGCTGCTGGGGAACACCTGCACGCTCAAAGCGCCGTTGGTTTCCTCCTTGATCGCCTTGGCCATTTCCCGGGCGCGGATATTCATCGGGTGGCTGATGGGCAAGTTGTTGGCAAACTTCAGTTTGAAGTCGGCGGCGCGGCTGTTGCCGCTGTACAGGCCCATCCCGGCAGCGGCAACAGCAGCCCCTGCCAGCGAGGCGGTCTTGATAAAGGAACGGCGGGTGAAATCGCTCATGAAGCTCTCCTGACCTATTTGTTCTTATTGATCGAGTTGCGGCGATGATAGGCATGTTGTTAGCAATACGGGTGCCACGCTTGAGTAACAGCGCTCAGCAGGCCCCTTTGCAGGCTCGCAAGCACCGGGCAAGCGACTGATTTATATTGAGAAAATATTTATCCGAGGGCTTGTTAGATTTTGTGACAGGCCTGCCAGAGGCGCCCAGCAGGTGTAACAGGTGTCTCCTTGAACTGTCGCCCTGGCAGCCAGGGCGACACCTGTAGACCGGCATTCGCTACCGACAACCACCCTCTTGCGCCAGCAAAGCCCCAGCCTAGAGGGCTATTACCGAGCTTGGCACCGCCCTTGCTATTGACCTCGCAAACAACATCATGCGAGGACGCACCTCATGGATTCCCCGGTAATCAGCGGTTGGTACCACTCCCAATTCGGCAAGTTTCCCGATATCGACCCCGAGCAGATGATGGCCGATGCCGCCATCGGCGCCCTGCAGCACGCCGGGCTCGACGCCGAGCAGATCGACTCGGTTCACGTCGGCCACTTCAATGCAGGCCTGATCTACCAGGACTTCCCTTCCGCGCTGCTGGCCAATCATCTGCCGGCGCTGCGCTTTACCCCGTCGGTGCGGGTTGAAAACGCCTGTTCCACAGGCTCCGCAGCGATCCACTCGGCGCTGCAGGCCGTGCTCAGCGGCCAGGCCCGCCATGCCCTGGTGGTGGGCTTTGAGAAGATGAACGGGCTGCCCACCGCCGAAGTCGGCAAGATCCTGCTCAAGTGCTGTTATGCCCGCGAAGAAGCGCAGATCGAAAACGGCTTTGCTGGTGTGTTCGGCAACATCGCTCAGGCCTACTTCGAGCGCCACGGCGATCAGTCCGACGCGCTGGCGATGATCGCTGCAAAAAACCACGCCAACGGCGCCCTCAACCCGTTTGCTCATATGCGCCGGGATGTCGGCTATGACTTCTGCCGTAATCCGTCCGAGAAAAACCCGTTTGTGGCCGGCCCGCTCAAGCGCAGCGACTGCTCGCTGATTACTGATGGCGCTGCGGCGCTGGTGATCAGCCGTGCCGAACAACTGCCCGGGCAACAACCGGCTGTGCGCTTCCGCGCTGCGGTACAGGTCAACGATTACCTGCCGCTGTCACGCCGCGACCCGACCGTGTTCGAAGGCGCCGCACGCGCCTGGCAGCAGGCCTTGAGCGAGGCCGGCTTGAGCCTGGCCGACCTGTCACTGGTCGAGACCCATGACTGCTTCACCATCGCCGAACTGCTCGAATACGAAGCCATGGGCCTGGCCCCGCGCGGCCAGGGCGCGCGGGTGATTGCCGAAGGCATCAGCCGCAAGGATGGCCGCCTGCCGGTCAACCCGTCGGGCGGGCTCAAGTCCAAAGGCCACCCGATCGGCGCTACCGGCGTGTCGATGCACGTAATGGCCGCCATGCAGCTAACCGGCCAGGCTGGCGACATGCAGCTGCCACGGGCTGACCGCGCCGGGGTGTTCAACATGGGCGGCGCGGCGGTAACCAACTACGTCAGCATCCTGGAGGCTGTGCAATGACCGGGATCGACAATGTCATGAACCTCGGCGAGCTGCTCGCCCAGATCGCCCGGCGCCTGCCCGATGCCCCCGGCTTCATCCGCGGTGCCGACAGCTACAGCTGGCAGCAACTGCTGACCCGCGTCGACAGCGTCGCCGCGGCCCTGCGCGAGCGTGGCCTGGGCAAGGGCGACAAGCTGCTGGTGCACTCGCGCAATAATTTGCAGCTGTTCGAGAGTGCCTGGGTAGCGTTCCGCCTGGGCATGGTCTGGGTACCGACCAACGTGCGCATCACCCCGCCCGAAGCGGCTTACCTGGGCAGCTCCAGCGGCGCGGTGGCGATGCTCTACGACGATGGCATGGCGGCCTATGTCGACGCGGTGCGCGAAGCTTCGCCAGCACTGCGCGTGGTCATCGCCATCGGCGCCCCGCGTGACGGCGAGCTGAGCTACGACGCCCTGCTCGACCAAGGCGCGCCACTGCAACCAGCGTTTCGCCCAGCCGAGGTCAACTACCACGACCCGCTGTGGTTCTTCTACACCTCCGGCACCACCGGCCACCCCAAGGCGGGCATCCTCACCCACGGCCAGATGGCGTTCGTCATCAACAATCACCTGGCCGACCTTATGCCCGGCCTGAACCCAAACTCGCGCTCGCTGGTGCTGGCGCCATTGTCCCATGGCGCCGGTATCCATGCCCTGATCAACGCCGCCCGTGGCGCCGCCTGCGTGCTGCCGGCCGGCGACCGGCTGGACTGCGACGAAGCCTGGCGGTTGATCGAACAGCACCGGGTCGACAACCTGTTCACCGTGCCAACCATCGTCAAGATGCTCACCGAAGACCCGGCCGTCGACCGTTACGACCACAGCAGCCTGCGCTATGTGATCTACGCGGGCGCGCCGATGTACCGCGCCGATCAGTGCCACGCCCTGCGCACCCTGGGCAAGGTGCTGGTGCAGTACTACGGCCTTGGCGAGGTGACCGGCAACATCACCGTGCTGCCGGCGGACTGCCACGATGCCGAGGACAGCCCCCAGGCCAAGGTCGGCTCCTGCGGCTACCCGCGCACCGGCATGCAGGTGGCCATCCTCGATGAGCACGGCACTGAACTGCCAACCGGCAGCGATGGCGAGATCTGCGTACGCGGCCCGGCGGTGTTCGCCGGCTACTACAACAATCCCAAGGCCAACGCCGAGTGCTTCCGCCATGGCTGGTTCCATACCGGTGACCTCGGCCACGTTGACCAGGAGGGTTATCTGTTCATCACGGGGCGCGCCTCGGACATGTACATCTCCGGCGGCTCCAACGTATATCCACGCGAGATCGAAGAGGCGCTGCTGACTCACCCGGCAGTCACCGAAGTCGCAGTACTGGGGCTGCCCGACGAGAAGTGGGGCGAGTGCGGCTGCGCCGTGATCGTGGTCACTGCCGAGGTCAGCGACGAGCAACTGCTGGCCCACCTGGAGCCGCGCCTGGCCCGCTATAAATGGCCGAAGCATTTTGTGCGCTGGACCGAGATGCCCAAGTCCGGCTACGGCAAAATCGTCAAAAAACAGATCCGCGCCCTGCTCAACGCCAGCGAGGCGGTGCTATGAACCCGCATTTTGAAGAGCGCAACGGCGTGCGCGTATTCATCCACGGCGGCCAACCGCAACAGCCGCGCTTGCTCGACTGTGAAGTGCCGGACTGCGAAGAACTGCGCGTAGTGCTGCCACTGGCCTGCAACGTTGCCCAAGGCCTGCTGCAGGCGCTGGAGGGCCGCCGCTATCGCAGTGCAGTCGGGCGCATTCTGTGTGGCGGCGCAGCGCACCTGAGCTACCACCGCATGGTCACCACCACTGACCAGCAGCGGCCCTACGACTACGGCCAGGCGGTGGTGCTGGACGGCTATATCACCTTTGTCAGCGGCGCCATCACCGTCGGCCGCGATGCCCACGGCGCGCCGCTGCTGCACTGCCACGCCGGCTTCATCGACCGCGACGGCCAGCAGCATGGCGGCCACCTGGTGCTCGACCGGTTGGTGGTCGGCAGCGAGCCGCTGGTGCTGCGCCTGTGCCTGTTCGACCAGGTCGCGTATCAGGTCAAGCCTGATGCCGAAACCCACTTCAACCTGCTTCATCCGGTGTTCCAGGAGGCGTCATGAACACTGCAGCAATCCAGAGCGAAGCGCAGGTACAGAGTGGCCGGCTTGGCCGCCTTGTAGTGGCCCGGCTCAAACCCAACGAAGACATCATCGACAGCGCCGAAGCCCTTTGCGCCAGCCACGGCATCAGCCTGGCGGTGGTCCGTGGCGGCCTCGGCAGCCTGATCGACGGCGAGTTGCAGTACCTGGGCCGCAGCGGCATGCAGGATATCCATGTACCAGGCCCAGGGGTGGAAATCCTCAGCCTCAGTGGTGAAATCGCCCCCGGCGCGAGCAGCCTGCAAGCGGTGCTGGCCGACGCCGACGGCAAGATCTTCGCCGGCCGCCTGCAGCGTGGCCGCAACCTGTCGTTCATCACCGTCGAGCTGACCTTGCAGGAATGGCTGCCTGACTGACTGCCCTCACTGAAGAGCATCACCCGGGCGTTGCCGCGCCCGGCTTTCTTGCGCCCGCGCGTTGGGCGCCCCACTGCATCAGGAAAACAACAATGACAAGAAAGCCCTTAATGCACCTTTCACTGCTGACCGCTACCAGCGCCCTGCTCGTCCCCGCCGCCCAGGCGGCCTTCATCGAAGATGGCAAGGCCACGCTCAACCTGCGCAACTACTACTTCAACAATGACATGCGCGACCGCGCCGGTGCCGCCGGGCAAAGCAAGACGGCCGAATGGGCGCAAGGCTTCATGCTCGACTACAAGTCAGGCTTCACCGACGGCACGGTCGGCTTTGGCGTCGATGCCCTCGGCCTGCTTGGGGTGCGCCTGGACGGCGGCGCCGGCAATCATCGCGGCAGCTCGATGATCCCCGACGACAGCGACGGCAGCGCCGTCGACGAATGGAGCCGGCTGGGCCTGACCGGCAAGATGCGCTTGTCCAAAACCGAAGCGCGCTACGGCACCTTGCAGCCCAAGCTGCCGATTCTGGTGGCCAACGATGGTCGGGTGCTACCGCAGACTTTTGAAGGCGGCATGATCACCTCGCAAGAAATCGACGGCCTGACCCTCATCGGCGGGCGCCTCGAGCATGCCACCGGGCGCGCCTCGACCAACCGCTCAGGGCTGGCCGTGGCGGGCGGCACCGAGCAAAGCAACGAGTTCATCTTCGCCGGTGCCGACTATCAACTGAGCAAGGCGCTCAAGCTGCAGTACTACGCCGCCCAGCTCGAAGACTATTACGTGCAGCACTTCGGCGGCCTGGTGCATGTATGGGCACTGAGCGACAACCAGTCGCTGACCACCGACCTGCGCTACTTCAAGACCGATGCAAGCGGGCGCAACGATTCGGCCAGCGGGCGCGGCGAGGGTTATCGCGTCAGTGGCCTGGCCGATACACCGGGCAAGATCGACAACGATACCTGGAGCGCCATGTTCACCTATGCCATTGGCGGCCACAGCGTACTGCTCGGGCATCAGCGCGTATCCGACAGTGGCAACTTCGTTCAGCTCAACCAGGGCAATACCGGCGAAGGCGCCGCAGGGTCGAGCATCTACCTGTTCACTGACCGCCTGGTGACCAGCTTTACCCGCGCTGGCGAGCGCACCACTTTTGGTCAGTACGGCTACAATTTCGCCGCACTCGGTGTGCCAGGGCTGGTGGCATCGGTCACCTACCTGAAGGGCACGAATATTCGCATGGCCTCAGGCGGCGACGAAAAGGAATGGGAGCGCGATATCGCCCTGGATTATGTGGTGCAGGGCGGCACCTTCAAGGGGCTGGGGTTCAGCTGGCGCAATGGCATGTTGCGCAGCGGTGTGCCCAGCGAGTGGGATCAGGATCAGAACCGTTTGACCGTCAGCTATTCAATACCGCTGTTCTAGGCCCACAACCCTGAAACGACTCGGGGCCATGGCTGCAGGTTTTTACAACCTGACAGCCATGGCCCCGAGTTTTCAAACATGGCAGCGCAGCTTAGTCCTGAGTGCCTTCGAACCAGGCCAGCTTCTCGCGCAACTGCACCACCTCACCGACGATTACCAGTGTCGGCGCATGCACTTCATGCTCGGCCACCATCGCCGGCAGATCTGCCAACGTGCCGGTGAACACTCGTTGATTACGCGTGGTGCCCTGCTGCACCAAGGCCGCTGGCGTAGTCGCCGCACGGCCATGGCGAATCAGTTCGGCGCAAATCGTCGGCAAGCCGACCAGGCCCATGTAGAACACCAGAGTCTGCCCGGGTGAAACCAGATCGTGCCACGGCAGGTTGCTGCTACCGTCCTTCAGGTGACCGGTAACGAAGCGCACAGACTGCGCGTAATCACGGTGAGTCAGCGGAATCCCGGCGTAGGCCGAGCAACCGCTGGCAGCGGTAATGCCTGGGACTACCTGAAACGGAATACCATGCTCGGCCAGCTCCTCGATCTCTTCGCCACCGCGGCCGAAGATGAACGGGTCGCCGCCCTTGAGCCGCAGTACGCGCTTGCCCTGCAAGGCCAGCTCAACCAACAGCTGATTGATCTGTTCCTGCGGCACCGAGTGATCGGCGCGGCGCTTGCCGACGTAGATCCGCTCGGCATCGCGCCGGCACATGTCGATGATCGCCGGTGCCACCAAGCGGTCGTACAGCACCACATCGGCCTGCTGCATCAGGCGCAAGGCACGGAAGGTCAGCAGGTCCGGATCACCCGGACCAGCCCCCACCAGATACACCTCACCGCCCTGCTGTACCGGTGCGCCGTCGACCATCGCCTGCAACAAACGCTCGGCTTCAGCGCTCTGCCCGGCCAGCTGACGCTCGGCAATCGGGCCCTGGAATACCGTCTCCCAGAAGCCGCGGCGCTGATTGACGTCCGGGTACAGCGATTTCACCTGATGGCGAAACCGCGCGGCAAGCCCGGCAAGCTCCCCATAGGCCGCCGGAATCCAGGCTTCCAGCTTGGCCCGGATCAGCCGCGCCAACACCGGCGCATCGCCGCCACTGGACACTGCTACCACCAACGGCGAGCGATCGACGATGGCCGGGAAGATCACCGTACACAGCGCCGGCGCATCGACCACATTGACCGGCAGGCTGCGTGCCTGCGCTTCGGCCGACACCTGAGCATTGAGCTGCGGATCGTCGGTGGCAGCGATCACCAGCCGGCACCCTTCCAGGTCCGTGACCTGGTAGCCACGCACCAGCACCTCGCCGCCGGTTGCCTCGGTCAAGCTGATCAGCTGGCTGTCGACCTGCGGCGCCACCACGCGCAGCGCGGCGCCGGCATCGGCCAGCAAGCGCGCCTTGCGCAGGGCGATTTCGCCACCGCCGACGACCAGTACCCGGCCGCCCTGCAACTTGTGAAACAGCGGCAGGTAATCCATTTAACCGATGACCTCGACGCCGCCCATGTACGGCTTGAGCACTTCCGGCACACGGATCGAACCGTCGGCCTGCTGGTAGTTCTCGAGCACTGCAACCAAGGTCCGGCCTACCGCCAGGCCGGAGCCGTTGAGGGTGTGTACCAGCTCGGGTTTACCGGTTTCCGGATTGCGCCAGCGCGCCTGCATGCGGCGCGCCTGGAAGTCGCCACAGTTGGAGCACGAGCTGATCTCGCGGAACTTGTCCTGGCTCGGCACCCACACTTCCAGGTCATAGGTCTTGACCGCACTGAAGCCCATGTCGCCGGTGCACAGGGCCAATACCCGGTACGGCAGCTCCAGCAGTTGCAGGACGCGCTCGGCGTTGGCGGTCAGGCCTTCCAGCGCTTCCATCGACTTGCTCGGCTCGACGATCTGGACCATCTCGACCTTGTCGAACTGGTGCTGACGGATCATGCCGCGGGTATCGCGGCCCGACGCACCGGCTTCACTGCGGAAGCACGGTGTGTGCGCAACGAACTTGATCGGCATTTGCTTGGCGTCGAGGATTTCGCCGGCAACGATGTTGGTCAGCGACACTTCGGCGGTCGGGATCAGGTAGAAGTCGGCTTCGCCTTCGCGGCTGATCTTGAACAGGTCTTCCTCGAACTTCGGCAGCTGGCCGGTGCCCTGCAAGGCAGGCGCCTGCACCAGGTACGGGGTATAGGCTTCTTCGTAGCCATGCTCGCTGGTGTGCAGGTTGATCATGAACTGCGCCAGGGCGCGGTGCAGGCGGGCGATCGGGCCACGCAGCAGGGCAAAGCGTGCGCCGGAGAGCTTGGCCGCGGTCTCGAAGTCCAGGCCACCGCTGATTTCACCCAGGGCAACGTGGTCTTTGACCTCGAAGTCGAAGGCACGCGGGGTGCCCCAGCGGCGCACTTCGACGTTGCCGTCTTCATCGGCACCGATCGGCACGCTGGCGTCCGGCAGGTTGGGGATGGTCAGCAGAATGCCATCCAGCTCAGCCTGGATCTCGTCCAGCTCGGTCTTGCCGGCCGCCAGTTCGTTGGCCATGCGCTCGACATCAGCCATCAGCGGCGCGATGTCTTCGCCCTTGGCTTTGGCCTGGCCGATCGACTTGGAACGGGCGTTACGCTCAGCCTGCAGCTGTTCGGTACGGGTCTGCACCGCCTTGCGGCGCTCTTCCAGTGATTCGATGCGCGCGACATCCAGGCTAAAGCCACGGGAGGCCAGGCGATCCGCCACTTCCTGAAGTTGGCCGCGTAACAGTTTGGCATCGAGCATATCGTTCTCTCGTTATAGGTGTGTTGGTTCAGAATTTGGTTAGCGACAGGCCGGCCCAGGTGGCAAGCAACCCGCCGCATACGCTAATAGCGGTATAGCCCAGGGCCAGCGGTATCTGGCCGTTTTCCAGCAGGCGCACGGTATCGAGCGAAAATGACGAAAACGTGGTCAGCCCGCCGAGAAAACCGACGATCAAACCAGCGCGTAGCTCGACCGGGACCATCGGTTTGTACAGAAACAGCCCATACAGCAGGCCGATCAGCAAGCAGCCGACCAGATTGACCGCCAGCGTACCGAGATAGAAGTGCCGTGGCCAGTGGGCGCTGACCCAGTTGCTGGTGGCAAACCGCAGCAGGGTGCCGGCGACGCCGCCGGCGCTGACGGCCGCAATCAAGGCAATCATGGTTTTCTCCGCTGGCGAGGGCTGTTGCGATCGAGCTCGGCGAGGTGGCGCAGCTTCTCGCCGATCTTCAGTTCCAGGCCGCGTGGCACTGGCTGATAGTAAGGTCGTGGTTCGAGTTGGTCCGGGAAATAGTCTTCGCCTGCGGCGTAGGCATCCGGCTCATCGTGGGCGTAGCGGTATTCTTCGCCGTAGCCCAGTTGCTTCATCAATTTGGTCGGCGCATTGCGCAGGTGCAGCGGCACTTCCAGCGAGCCGTGCTCGGCTGCTTCGCGCATGGCCGCCTTGAAGCCCATGTACACCGCATTGCTCTTCGGCGCGCAGGCGATGTAAGTGATGGCCTGGGCCACCGCCAGCTCGCCTTCCGGGCTGCCAAGGCGCTCCTGCACGTCCCACGCCGACAGGCACAGGCTCAGCGCCCGCGGGTCGGCGTTGCCGATATCTTCGCTGGCCATGCGCACCACGCGCCGGGCGATGTACAGCGGGTCGCAGCCGCCATCGAGCATGCGCGCGTACCAGTACAGCGCGCCATCCGGGTTGGAGCCGCGCACTGATTTGTGCAGCGCCGATATCTGGTCGTAGAACGCTTCACCGCCCTTGTCGAAGCGCCGGCGGCTGTCGCCGAGCAGGCTCTGCAGCAGATCAACGCCGATATCAGCGCCGTCTTCGGCCAGGTCCGAAGCGTTTTCGAGGAAGTTGAGCATGCGCCGGCCGTCACCATCGGCAGCGGCCATGAGCATCTTGAAGGCTTCATCGCCCACCGTCAGCTGACGCTTGCCCAGGCCGCGCTCTTCGCTGAGGGCGCGATTGACCAATTTGCGCAACGCATCCTCATCCAGGCTTTTGAGCACATAGACGCGCGCCCGCGAGAGCAAGGCGTTGTTCAATTCGAATGAGGGATTCTCGGTGGTCGCACCGATAAAAATCAGCGTGCCGTCTTCAACGAACGGCAGAAATGCATCCTGCTGCGACTTGTTGAAGCGGTGCACTTCATCGACGAAGAGGATGGTCCGCCGGCCGTATTGAGCCGCCTGCTGCTTGGCCACCTCAACCGCCTGGCGGATCTCCTTGACCCCGGCCAGTACTGCCGAGACCGTTTCGAAGTGGGCATCACAGAACTGCGCCAGCAGCCGCGCCAGGGTGGTCTTGCCAACCCCCGGCGGGCCCCAGAAGATCATCGAGTGCAGCGCCCCCTGCTCCAGCGCCTCGCGCAGCGGCTTGCCGCGCGCCAGCAGGTGCTCCTGGCCTACATACTCGTCCAGGTTGGACGGACGCAGCCGGGCAGCCAGTGGCTGAGAGACGGGTTCGCTACGAAACAGGTCCATGACGGCCTCTGATTACTCCTGGATAACGTCCGCGCCTTGCGGAATCTTGAAGTTGAAGCGGTCAGCAGGCACCGGCTGGTTGGCCTTGACCCCATTGAACAGGATGTTGGTGCGCTGGCCGACGCTGTCGATCAGTTGCATGTCGTTGATCAGGCCTTTGCGGAACGACACGCGCAGCGAATCGAACAGGGTGTCCTTGGTTTTAGGCTTGAGGGTGAAGTCCATCACCTCGCCCTGCTCCTTGGAGGTGATATCGAAGCTTTGGCTGATCTTGGAGACATCGCCCGACAGCAGCAGCGCCGGGGTCTGGTTCAAACGTACATCGAGCTTCTTCACCGTGGCCTGTTCCAGGTCCGGGTCCCACAGGGTGACCTTCTGGCCGTCGGAGACCACCACCTGCTCCTGCGGCGCATCGGTATGCCAGTAGAACAGGCCCGGACGCTTGACGGTCATCTTGCCCGTGGTTTCCTGCAGACTGGTACCGCCGGCATCCAGGGTCAGCTGGGAGAAATTGGCTTCGATGGTCTGCGACTTCTCGAGCAGATCGGTCAGGCGCTTCACATCGTTCTCGCCGGCATGCGCCGACAGGGTGCCCAGAGCCAGGGCGGAAACCAACAGCATGCGAATCGCGCGCATGGAAATCCTCGTTGAACAGTAGATGGGCCGGGCGCCGTGATTGGCGCCCGGCAGGGTGATGATCAATCGCGTGGGCCGCCCGGCGCAATCACTTCGCGCGAGCCGTTGGTGTTCATGGCGGTGACTACCCCGGCCATTTCCATCGACTCGATCATCCGCGCGGCGCGGTTATAGCCGATTTTCAGCTTGCGCTGCACCGCCGAGATCGAGGCGCGGCGGCTTTCAAGTACGAACTGCACGGCTTCGTCATACAGGGCGTCGGTTTCGGCATCGTCATCACCGCCACCGCTGCTGCCTTCAAAGCCGCTGCCGGCCTCTTCGACACCGTTGAGGATGTCGTCGTTGTAGTCCGGCGCGCCACGCAGCTTCCACGCTTCCACCACGCGGTGGACTTCTTCGTCGGAAACAAAGGCACCGTGCACGCGGATCGGCAGGCTGGTGCCCGGCGGCATGTAGAGCATGTCACCGTGACCCAGCAGCTGCTCGGCGCCACCCTGGTCGATGATGGTCCGCGAGTCGATCTTGCTCGACACCTGGAACGCCATACGGGTCGGGATGTTGGCCTTGATCAGGCCGGTGATGACGTCAACCGATGGCCGTTGGGTAGCGAGGATCAGGTGAATACCTGCCGCCCGCGCCTTCTGCGCGATACGGGCGATCAGTTCTTCGACCTTCTTGCCGACGATCATCATCATGTCGGCGAACTCGTCGACCACCACAACGATGGTCGGCAAGGTTTTCAGGGTTGGCGGCTCGTCATCCATGCTCTCACGACGGTACAACGGGTCATGAATGACCTCGCCAGCCTCCTGGGCGTCCTTGATCTTGCGGTTGAAGCCGGCCAGGTTCCGTACGCCCATGGCCGCCATCAGCTTGTAGCGGCGCTCCATTTCGGCAACGCTCCAGCGCAGGGCGTTGGCTGCGTCCTTCATGTCGGTAACGACCGGGCAGAGCAGGTGCGGAATGCCTTCGTAGATCGACAGCTCGAGCATTTTCGGGTCGATCATGATCAAGCGGGCGTCTTCCGGGCCGGACTTGAACAGGATCGACAGGATCATGGCGTTGACCCCCACCGACTTACCCGAGCCGGTGGTACCGGCCACCAGCAAGTGCGGCATCTTGGCCAGGTCGGTGATCACCGGCTTGCCGCCGATGTCGTGACCCAGGGCCAATGCTACTGGCGACTTGGCGTCATCGTACTGGGACGACGACAGCACCTCGGAGAAGCGCACCATCTGCCGGTTCTCGTTGGGGATCTCGATACCGACGGTGGTCTTGCCGGGGATCACCTCGACCACCCGCACGCTGGTTACGGCCAGGGAACGGGCCAGATCCTTGGCCAGGTTGGCGATACGGCTGACCTTGACCCCGGCTGCCGGCTGGATCTCGTAACGGGTGATCACCGGGCCAGGATGGATCGAGTCAACCGAGACCTCGACACCAAACTCCTTGAGCTTGATTTCCAGCAGATGGCCAACACCGGCCAGGGATTCTGGCGAGTATTCGATTTTCTTTTCTTCTGCCGGATCGAGGATCGAGATCGGCGGCAGAGTGCCTTCGACGGCACTGTCGACGAACAGCGGCGTCTGTTTTTCCTTGAGGATGCGTTTGCTCGGCTCCGGCGCCTTGACCGGGGCTGGCATGATCACCGGCGCCGGCTGCTGCACGCGCTGGGCAACGTGCTTGGTCAGCGCGTCGTCACGCTCGATGATGCGTTCGCGCGCCTTGAGCTGCTCGCGCTTGTCGGCCACCACCGGCGCTACGACCGTGTCGACCTGCTCGTCGACCTCACGCAGCTGCGCCACCAGGCGCTTGCGCTCGTTGCGAGCTTCCCACCAGCGATTGGCCGCACCTTGCACCAGCTCGAACAGGTCGAGGGTGATCTTGCCGGTCATGTCCATGACCTTGAACCAGGACAGATCGGTGAACACCGTCAGGCCGAACAGGAACAGGGCAATGAACATCAGGGTGCTGCCCTGCACATTCAACAGGCTGCGGGCCAGGTCGCCGAGGCTCTCGCCCAGCGCGCCGCCGGCCGAGAACGGCAGGCTTGCCGACGGGTGGAAATGGATATGGGCCAGGGCTGCACCCGACAACACCAGAAACACCAGACCAATCAGCCGCCAGGAGAACAACCAGCCACTCCACTGCCACGGCTGATGGCGCTCACGGAAGATCTGCCAGGTCTTGATCCCCAGCAGCAACGGGAAGATATAGGCGAAGTAGCCCAGCACCATGAACAGAATGTCGGCGAAGTACGCGCCAGCGCGGCCAGCCGCGTTCTGTACCTGATCGACATTGCTGGTGTGGGTGAAGCCTGGGTCGGCGGTGTCGTAGGTCAGCAGCGCCATCCACAGGTACAGGCACAGCGCGCCGACGGCGATCAGCGCACCTTCCTTGAGGCGATAATGCAACTGCTGGCGCCACATCGGTACCGGCAGAGGGGGCGGAGTTGCGGTGGATTTCTTCAAAACGCGTCTATTCCTGCGCTTGCTGCGCGTCCAGTAGTGATCGACCCGATTCCGGTCAATGAACCCGTACTTTTAACATTACTGCCCGCCAGCCGCCATGGCGGCGCGCCGGATGGGCGCGAACGGTGAGCAAACTTTCATGGGTGCAATTTGAGCACGCATTGCCTTGCGTGACAAAGGCTTATGCTGTGTTTTTGCACAGGTGTGACAACAAAGCCTCGGGTTGGTGCCGATTGCCTGAAAAATCTGCTGGCAATTGCCTTGGCGAGCGTCAGCGCTGCGGGTTGGCGTTGGATTGACCTGCTGACGAGGGCGGGCCATGCTGTCAGCCCTCCCCTCCCCCACTGCACATGACGCCCATGCTGACCTGGCTGACCCGCGACTCGCTGACCTTTCCGCCCCTGACAAAGGCTCTGCAGGAGCCCAACGGATTACTTGCCGCTGGCGGTGACCTGAGCCCTGAGCGCTTGGTTCAGGCCTATCGGCATGGCTGCTTTCCGTGGTTTCAGGATGGTCAGCCCATTCTCTGGTGGTCACCCGACCCACGCACGGTGTTGTTCCCCGACGAGCTGCACGTGTCACGCTCGCTGGCCAAGCTGATCCGCCAGCAGCGTTACCAGGTCAGTTTCGATACTGACTTCGAAACGGTAATTGCCGCTTGTGCAGCGCCACGCGACTACACCGACGGCACCTGGATCACCGACCCCATGCGCGCAGCCTACTGCGAGCTGCACCGGCGCGGCTTCGCCCATTCGGTGGAAGTACGCGAGAACGGCGAGCTGGTCGGCGGCCTGTACGGCCTGGCCATGGGCCGGCTGTTTTTTGGCGAGTCGATGTTCAGCCGCGCCGACAACGCCTCCAAAGTGGGCTTCGTTACCCTGGTCGAGCATCTGCGTGCGGCGGGTTTCGTCCTGATCGACTGCCAGATGCCAACCAACCACCTGCACAGCCTCGGCGCCCGCGAAATCAGCCGCGCCAGCTTTGCCGAGCACCTCGCACGCGACCTCGACCAGACCGTCGACATCAGCTGGGTTCGCTAGGCGAGTTTGCCCAGCTGGCTTACACTTAGGACTACGTCTTGCCGAGGGGTCGATCATGACAGAGTTGGCGCGGTTGAAGTTCTATGCCACTCAGCCCCACTCCTGCAGCTACCTGCCCGATGAGCAGGCCACCACGCTGTTCCTCGACCCTAGCCAGCCGATGGACGTCGATGTGTATGCCGACCTCTCCGAAATGGGCTTTCGCCGCAGTGGCGACCACCTGTATCGCCCGCATTGCCAGAACTGCAACGCCTGCGTACCGGCGCGCATCCCCGTCGCCCGCTTCATCCCCAATCGCCAGCAGCGGCGTATCCTCAAGCGCAACAGCGACCTGCAGGTAACTGCCGCCCGGCCATCGTTCAAGGAGGAATACTTCGACCTGTACCGGCGCTACATCGAGCAGCGCCACAGCGACGGCGACATGTATCCACCCAGTCGCGATCAGTTTTCCACCTTTCTGGTGCGCGATCTGCCATTCTGCTGGTTCTATGAGTTTCGCCTGAATGGGCGGCTGCTTGCGGTGGCGGTATGCGATATGCTGCCCAACGGGCTGTCGGCGGTGTACACCTTCTACGAGCCGGATGAAGAACGCCGCAGTCTGGGGCGCTTCGCCATTCTCTGGCAGATCAGCGATGCACTGCGCCAGAACCTTGAGGCGGTGTACCTTGGCTACTGGATCAAGAACTGCAAAAAGATGAGTTACAAGACCCAGTATCGCCCCATCGAACTGCTGATCAACCAACGTTGGGTCAGCCTCAATTGAAAGCATTGGCTTGAAATACTCTTTTCGGGCATAATCCACGCCACTTTTTTGCCCGGTGCAGTTGCGCGTCGGGCCTACACTGGATACCGAGGGCTTTACTGCATGTCGAAAGAAGACAGCTTCGAAATGGAAGGCACTGTCGTCGACACCCTGCCCAACACCATGTTCCGCGTGGAGTTGGAAAATGGGCACGTCGTAACCGCGCATATCTCCGGAAAAATGCGCAAGAACTACATCCGTATTCTCACTGGCGACAAGGTCCGCGTCGAGCTGACGCCTTACGACCTGAGCAAGGGCCGCATCACCTACCGCGCCCGTTAAGCTCCAGTCATGAAAAAGCCCGGCCAATGTGCCGGGCTTTTTTGTGGCCAAAGAAAAAGGGCCGCCGAGGCGGCCCACTCTGCTCGATCACGCCACTTCGGCAGTGGTCTCGAAGTCGAACACCAACTCGCCATCACGTAGCTCGATGTGCACCACGCCGCCATGCTCGGCCAGCTCACCGAACAGGATCTCTTCAGCCAAGGGCCGCTTGATCTTGTCCTGGATAAGCCGTGCCATCGGCCGGGCACCCATCTGCACGTCATAGCCGCTGGCAGCCAGCCAGCCACGTGCCTCATCACTGACCTCAAGCAGTACACGCTTGTCTTCCAGCTGAGCCTGCAGTTCGATAAGGAACTTGTCGACGATGCTTTTGATCGTCTCGTGGCTCAGGCGACCGAACTGGATGATGGTATCCAGGCGGTTGCGGAATTCCGGCGTGAAGCTCTTGCGAATGACTTCCATCGCATCCGACGCATGGTCCTGATGAGTGAAGCCAATCGAAGCCCGCGCAGCGGTTTCGGCGCCGGCGTTGGTGGTCATGATCAGAATCACGTTGCGGAAGTCCGCCTTGCGCCCGTTGTTGTCGGTCAGGGTACCGTGGTCCATCACCTGCAGCAGCAGGTTGAAGACTTCCGGGTGTGCCTTCTCGATCTCGTCGAGCAGCAGTACGCAGTGCGGCTGCTTGGTAATCGCCTCGGTGAGCAAGCCACCTTGGTCGAAACCGACATAGCCTGGCGGCGCACCGATCAGGCGCGACACAGTGTGCCGTTCCATGTACTCGGACATGTCGAAGCGCACCAGCTCAACGCCCAGCGCCTTGGCCAGCTGACGCGCAGCCTCGGTTTTGCCGACGCCGGTAGGGCCAGCGAACAGGAACGAGCCTACGGGCTTGTCCGGGGCCTTGAGGCCGGCTCGCGACAGCTTGATCGCAGTCGACAGCGAGTCGATCGCTGGGTCCTGACCAAATACGGTCAGTTTCAGGTCGCGTTCCAGGTTACGCAGCAGCTCCTTGTCGGAACTGGACACGTGCTTTGGCGGAATCCGAGCGATTTTCGCGACGATATCTTCGACCTGCGCCACTTCGATGCGCTTGACCCGATTGGCCTCTGGCTGCAGACGCTGGTAGGCGCCCGCCTCGTCGATCACGTCGATGGCCTTGTCCGGCATATGCCGATCATTGATATAGCGCGCAGCGAGCTCGGCAGCGGCGCGCAGGGCCTCGTCGCTGTACTCGATGTGGTGATGCGACTCGAAGCGGCCTTTCAGCCCACGCAGGATACCCACGGTGTCTTCCACCGACGGCTCCGACACATCGACCTTCTGGAAGCGCCGCGCCAGCGCCCGGTCCTTCTCGAAGATGCCACGAAATTCCTGGAAGGTAGTCGAGCCGATGCAGCGGATATCACCTGATGAGAGCAGTGGCTTGAGCAGGTTGGACGCATCCATTACCCCGCCCGAGGCCGCGCCGGCACCGATGATGGTGTGGATCTCATCGATGAACAGGATGGCCTGCGGACGTTTTTTCAGCTCACCCAACAGCGCCTTGAAGCGCTTCTCGAAGTCGCCACGGTACTTCGTCCCAGCCAGCAGTGCGCCGAGATCGAGCGAATAGACCACGCTCTGCGCCAGCAGATCAGGCACCTGACCGTCGACGATACGTTTGGCCAGGCCTTCGGCGATGGCCGTCTTGCCGACGCCCGCTTCACCGACCAGCAACGGGTTGTTCTTGCGCCGGCGAGCGAGAATCTGCGCTACCCGCTCGACTTCTTGCTCACGGCCTACCAAAGGGTCGATACGACCCTGACGCGCCTGCTCGTTGAGGTTGCTGGCGTAGGTATCCAGCGGATTGCTCGAGGACGACGTTTCGCCACCCTCTTCATCCTGCATGTCCTGGTCGCTGTCGGCGCTCGGCCCATGGCCTGGCACCTTGGAAATGCCGTGGGCAATGAAGTTGACCACGTCGATACGGGCCACGCTCTGCTGCTTGAGCAGAAACACGGCCTGACTTTCCTGCTCGCTGAAGATAGCCACCAGCACATTGGCGCCGGTCACTTCACGCTTGCCCGAACTCTGCACATGGAACACCGCGCGTTGCAGCACGCGCTGGAAGCCCAGGGTTGGCTGGGTTTCGCGGTCTTCGTCGTGCACCGGGATCAGGGGGGTAGTGGAGTCGATGAACTCTTGCAGGTCGTGCTTGAGCTTGTCGAGATTGGCGCCACAGGCGCGTAGAACGGTTGCGGCCGCCTCATTGTCAAGGAGTGCCAACAGCAGATGTTCGACGGTCATGAACTCATGACGCTTCGAACGGGCCTCCTTGAAGGCCAGATTGAGGGTGACTTCGAGCTCGCGGTTTAACATAGCTTCACCTCATACCCAAGTGGTCGGCGATTAACCGTCCTTCTCGATTTCACAGAGTAGCGGATGCTGGCTCTCCCGGGCGTATTGGTTGACCTGCGTCGCCTTCGTTTCGGCGATATCGCGGGTAAACAATCCGCATACTGCCCGCCCTTCGGTATGGACGGTCAGCATGATCTTGGTCGCCAGCTCGCGGTTCAAACTAAAGAACGTCTCGAGCACTTCGACGACGAAATCCATTGGCGTGTAGTCATCGTTGAATAAAACCACCTTGTACATGGGTGGCGCCTGCAGGATCGGCTTGGCTTCTTGAACAGCCAGACCGGAGCCATCGTCCTCGTTGGTCTGAGGACCATCCTGATTGAATGTTAGTCGAATCTGACTGTGTGCATGCATGGAAAGAATTTCATCACATCGACAAGTTAAGGTTGTGGGTTGACCGCATAGAGCTGGCGCCGGCGCAGGCGCCGCATGACCTTGACTATCGGCAAAACGGTGTTACAACCAATAGAACCCACCGTGGGCGATAAAGATCCGCGCAGTCAACCAGATTTTTCGCAAGGTTCGTATGCGGATACGTGGATGATACTCCAGTGATGGAGTCCTTTGCAGAGGGACATAGGGATGACAAGCGGTAAAGTCAAGTGGTTCAACAATGCCAAGGGCTATGGGTTCATCAACGAGGACGGCAAGACTGAAGACCTCTTTGCCCACTATTCGGCCATCGTAATGGACGGATACAAGACGCTGAAGGCCGGCCAGCTGGTCAAGTTCGAAATCATCCAGGGCCCCAAGGGCCTGCACGCGGTGAACATCAGCGACGCCAAAGCCGAGGTCAAAAGTTCAGCAGATCCGGCGACCGAACGCACGAAGGCCACTGTCTGACCATTTGTTTGCCGCTGAGATGTGAACGGGCCGATCGCCTCTTGAACGAGGCGATCGGTTTTTTCGTGTCTACATGTGTTTGATCATCTCATCGCCAAAGCCTGAGCTACCCACCAGCGTGGCGCCGTCCATCAGGCGCTCGAAATCATAGGTAACGGTTTTCGCCGCAATTGCGCCGTTGGTCCCTTTGATGATCAGGTCGGCAGCCTCGGTCCAGCCCATATGCCGCAGCATCATTTCGGCCGAGAGGATAACCGACCCCGGGTTGACCTTGTCCTGGCCGGCATACTTGGGCGCGGTACCGTGCGTCGCTTCGAACATTGCCACCGTATCCGACAGGTTCGCCCCAGGCGCGATGCCAATCCCGCCCACTTCTGCCGCCAGCGCATCGGACAGGTAGTCACCGTTCAGGTTGAGCGTGGCAATCACGTCATACTCTGCCGGGCGCAGCAGGATCTGCTGCAGCATGGCATCGGCGATCGCATCCTTGACCACCACGTTCTTGCCACTCTTGGGGTTGGTGAACTGCATCCACGGCCCGCCATCGAGCAACTCGGCGCCGAATTCTTCCTTGGCCACCTCGTAGCCCCAGTCCTTGAACGCGCCCTCGGTGAATTTCATGATGTTGCCCTTGTGGACCAGGGTCAGCGACTCGCGGTCATTGTCGACCACATACTGCAACGCCTTGCGCACCAGGCGCTTGGTGCCTTCCTTGGAGACCGGCTTGACGCCGATGCCGCAGTCCTGGTCGAAGCGAATCTTGGTGACGCCCATTTCCTCCTTGAGAAACTTGATCACTTTGATGGCTTCGGGCGAACCGGCCTTCCACTCGATGCCGGCATAAATGTCTTCGGAGTTTTCCCGGAAGATCACCATGTCGACGTCTCCCGGCTTTTTCACCGGACTCGGCACACCCTCGAACCACACCACCGGGCGCAGACACACATACAGGTCAAGCTGTTGACGCAGGGCCACGTTCAGCGAGCGGATGCCGCCACCGACCGGCGTAGTCAGCGGGCCTTTGATCGACACCACGTATTCTTTGACTGCGTCGAGGGTCTCTTGCGGCAGCCAGGTGTCCTGGTCATACACCTGCGTAGCTTTTTCACCGGCATAGACCTCCATCCAGGCGATCTTGCGCTTGCCGGCGTAGGCCTTGTGCACGGCGGCATCGACTACCTTGATCATCACCGGGGAAACATCGACCCCGATGCCATCGCCTTCGATATAAGGAATGATCGGGTTGTCGGGCACATTGAGCGAATGGTCGACATTGACGGTGATCCTGGCGCCGTCGGTCGGCACCGTGATTTTCTGGTATCCCATGCTTGCACTACTCCGGAGTCGGGTGTGGTTGGACATCATGCGATCCAATCAGCCTAAACCACATCTGCCGACCTGCAAGGCCGGGCTTGTACCTGCGGCAATGCACCACATTGCAGGTAAGTCTTTGGTCTTATAAATGCGCTGATACCACTTGGCCTTGCTGATTAGCCCAAAGGGTTTGGTATACTCCGGCCCTGACCGTAAGGTCATGGGGGCGAATCCCCGGAAATCGCGGCTTGCCCCCGGCCCTCGAAGGCCACAAAGTCTGGGCTGTTACCGCATCCCAGCCGCTTGACGCTCGACTGATGCATCCACCATCACCGCTCGTAGCCTCTCGACCTTTTGCCCATGGCGCGCCGTGGGCGATGCGCCTACCCAGCGCACCCCGAGACTCGAGTACGCTCAGCAAAACAGAGAGTTAACCCGCATGCCCACCCGCTCTAAGATCATCTATACCTTCACCGACGAAGCCCCTGCCCTCGCCACCTATTCGCTGCTGCCGATCGTCGAAGCGTTCACCGCCTCGGCTGACATCGCCGTCGAAACTCGCGACATCTCCCTGGCTGGCCGTATCCTTGCGGCATTCCCGGAGCAACTCGGCGCAGACAAGCAGGTAAGCGATCATCTGGCGGAGCTGGGCCAACTGGCCACCACCCCTGAAGCCAACATCATCAAGCTGCCGAACATCTCGGCCTCGGTGCCTCAGCTCAAGGCTGCGATCAAGGAACTGCAAGCCAAGGGTTACGCCGTCCCTGACTACGCCGACGAGCCTGCCAGCGCTGCCGAAAAAGAATCCCGCGCGCGCTACGACCGCATCAAGGGCAGCGCCGTGAACCCGGTACTGCGCGAAGGCAACTCCGACCGCCGCGCGCCGCTTTCGGTCAAGAACTACGCTCGCAAGCACCCGCACAAAATGGGCGCCTGGGCTTCCGATTCGAAATCGCACGTGGCCCACATGAGCCAAGGCGACTTCTACGGCAGCGAAAAAGCCGCACTGATCGAAGCTGACGACAGCCTGCGCATCGAACTGCTGGACAAGAACGGCGCAACTACCGTTCTGAAGGAAAAAACTGCTGTCAAAGCCGCAGAAGTGGTTGACTGCGCGACCATGAGCCGCAAAGCCCTGAAAGCCTTCATCGCCGAGCAGATCGCCGATGCCAAGGCCAGCGGCGTACTGCTTTCGGTGCACTTGAAAGCAACCATGATGAAGGTTTCCGACCCGATCATGTTCGGCGTCATCGTCGAAGAGTTCTACGGTGAAGTGCTGACCAAGCACGCTGCAGCGCTGGCTGACATCGGCTTCAATGCCAACAACGGCATCGGCGACCTGTACGCCCGCATCAAGGACCTGCCAGCTGACCAGCAAGCGCAGATCGAAGCCGACATCCAGGCCCTCTACGCCGTACGTCCAGCCCTGGCCATGGTCAACTCCGACAAAGGCATCACCAACCTGCACGTGCCGAGCGACGTAATCGTCGACGCCTCGATGCCGGCCATGATCCGTGATTCGGGCAAGATGTGGAACACTGCCGGCGAGCTGCAAGACGCCAAGGCCGTGATCCCGGACCGCTGCTACGCCGGTATCTACCAGGCTGCCATCGAAGACTGCAAGGTCAACGGCGCCTTCGACCCGACCACCATGGGCAGCGTACCGAACGTTGGCCTGATGGCGCAGAAAGCCGAAGAGTACGGCTCCCACGACAAGACCTTCGAAATCAAGGCCGATGGCGTCGTGCGCGTCGTTGATGGCAAAGGCAACGTGGTTCTGCAACAGAACGTCGAAGCCGGCGACATCTTCCGCATGTGCCAGACCAAAGACGCGCCGATCCAGGACTGGGTCAAGCTGGCCGTCAACCGTGCCCGCCTGAGCGGTACCCCAGCGGTGTTCTGGCTCGACCCGGAACGCGCCCACGACGGCGTGATGATCGAGAAAGTCCAGAAGTACCTGAAAGACCACGACACCACTGGCCTGGACATTCGCGTCCTGCCGCCGGTCGAGGCGATCAAGTTCTCCCTGGCCCGTATCCGCGAAGGCAAGGACACCATCTCGGTGACCGGCAACGTTCTGCGCGACTACCTGACCGACCTGTTCCCGATCATGGAGCTCGGCACCAGCGCCAAGATGCTGTCGATCGTGCCGCTGATGAACGGCGGTGGCCTGTTCGAAACCGGCGCTGGCGGTTCGGCACCCAAACACGTGCAGCAGCTGGTCGAAGAGAACTTCCTGCGTTGGGATTCGCTGGGTGAATTCCTCGCTCTGGCGGCCTCGCTCGAGCACCTGGGCGACACCTACGCCAACCCACGTGCCAAGGTTCTGGCCAACACCCTGGATCAGGCTACCGGCAAGTTCCTCGACAACAACAAGTCGCCTTCGCGCAAGGTTGGCGGTATCGACAACCGCGGTAGCCACTTCTACCTGACCCTGTACTGGGCTCAGGCCCTGGCTGCGCAGAGCGACGACGCTGCGCTGCAAGCGCGCTTCGCCCCGCTGGCCAAGACCCTGACCGAGAACGAAGCGACCATCGTCGCCGAACTCAACGCCGTACAGGGCAAGCCAGTCGACATCGGTGGCTACTACGCCCCGGATGCCGAGCTGACCGCCAAGGTGATGCGTCCAAGCCAGACCCTCAACAACGCGATTGCTGCGCTGTAAGGTTCGCTTGAAGTAACCCCACAAACCCCGGCCACGCACCGGGGTTTGTGCTTTTCAGGATTCCACTATGACCTGGCACCCCCACATCACCGTAGCCACCGTGGTCGAAGACCAGGGCCGCTTCCTCTTCGTCGAGGAATTCAAAGCCGGCCAGCACGTCTTCAACCAACCGGCCGGCCACCTCGAGCCCAACGAAACCCTGCAGCAGGCCGCCCTGCGCGAAACCCTCGAAGAAACCGCCTGGGACGTCGAACTGACCGGCGTGGTGGGCATCTACCTATACACCGCCCCCAGTAACGGCGTCACCTACCAACGCATCTGCTTCGCTGCCCGCCCCGTCCGGCACCATCCGCAACGCGCCCTCGACAGCGATATAACCCGCGCGCTGTGGATGACCCGCGCCGAGCTGCTGGCCGAGCCACAACGCTGGCGCAGCGAGCTGGTGCCGCGCTGCATCGACGACTACCTGGCAGGCCCGCTGCACAGCCTCGCCTTGCTGCGCGACTGACGCGCACGAGCGGGCCTGATAGAATCGACCTTTTTCCCTGATACACATCGGTAGCCATGACCAGCCCAGCACTCAAAGACCCCGCCAAGACCCGCGTCATCGTCGGCATGTCCGGCGGCGTCGACTCTTCCGTCTCCGCCCTTCTGCTGATCGAGCAGGGCTACCAGGTGGAAGGTCTGTTCATGAAAAACTGGGAAGAGGACGACGGCACCGACTACTGCACCGCCCGCGAAGACCTGGCCGACGCCCAGGCCGTGTGCGATCGCATTGGCATCAAGCTGCACACGGCCAACTTTGCCGCCGAGTACTGGGACAACGTGTTCGAGCACTTCCTTGAAGAGTACAAGGCTGGGCGCACGCCAAACCCGGACATCCTCTGCAACCGCGAGATCAAGTTCAAGGCCTTCCTCGACTACGCGCTGTCGCTCGGTGCCGACCTGATCGCCACCGGTCACTATGTACGCCGGCGCGACACCGGCGAGCTGACCGAGCTGCTCAAGGGCCTGGACCCGAACAAGGACCAGAGCTACTTCCTGCATGCCGTCGGCGGCAAGGAAATCGCCCGCACCCTGTTCCCGGTCGGCGAGCTGGAAAAACCCGAAGTGCGCGCCATCGCCGAGAAACATGGCCTGGCTACTGCCAAGAAAAAGGACTCCACCGGCATCTGCTTCATTGGCGAGCGGCGCTTCAGCGACTTCCTCAAGCAGTACCTGCCGGCCCAGCCGGGCAACATCGAAACCACCGAAGGTGAAGTCATCGGTCGCCACCACGGCCTGATGTACCACACCATCGGCCAGCGCCAGGGCCTGGGCATCGGCGGCCTCAAGGACGCCGGTGACGACCCGTGGTACGTGCTGGTCAAGGACCTCGCCCGCAACGTGCTGGTGGTCGGCCAGGGCAACGAGCACCCATGGTTGTTCTCCCGCGCCCTGCTCGCCTCGGACATCTTCTGGGTCAACCCGATCGACCTCGCCACCCCGCGCCGCCTCACGGCCAAGGTGCGCTATCGCCAGGGCGACCAGGGCTGCACCCTGGAACGCACCGAAAGCGGCTACCGCGCCGTGTTCGACGAGCCGCAACGTGCGGTCACCCCCGGCCAGTCGGTGGTGTTCTATGATGGCGAGGTGTGCCTGGGCGGCGGCGTGATCGAGACTGCTGAGCCGTGGAGCCCGCGCCCATGAGCAACCTGCACGAGCAGTTGATTGCCCTGGGCGGCGTGTTTCAGGCTGCAGTGCTGGTCGACAAGCTGGCACGCACCGGCCAGTCCAATGACGCCGAGCTTGGCTGCATGCTTGGCAGCCTGCTGGTGATGGATCCCAAGGACACCCTCGAGGTGTTCGGTGGTGATGACCTTAACCTGCGCGACGGTTACCGCGCCCTGGTCGGCGCACTCGAGCGCGAGCCCAGCAGCCTGCAGCGCGAGCCGCTGCGCTATGCCCTGTCGATGCTCGGCCTCGAGCGCCAGCTGGCCAAGCGTGGCGACCTGCTGGAAACCATCGGCAACCGCCTGCCGCAAATCCAGGGTCAGGCCGATCACTTCGGCCTGACCCACGAGAATGTCATCGCTTCCAGTGGCGCCTTGTATCAGGACACCCTGAGCACCTTGCGCCAGCGCATTCAGGTGCATGGCGACATGCGCTTCCTGCAGCAAGCCAGCAACGCCTCGAAGATCCGCGCACTGCTGCTGGCCGGGATCCGCGCCGCACGCCTGTGGCGCCAGCTTGGCGGGCACCGCTGGCAGCTGGTATTCAGCCGGCGCAAGTTGCTCAACGAGCTGTACGGCATGATGCGCACCAATTCCTGAATGCTGCGCATCCCCGCCTGGCACGGTCCATGTAGGAGCGGCCTCGTGTCGCGAAAGGTGCGCGAAGCGCGCCCAGCAATCCTAGGGTGCGGCACAAATCTTGGGGCCGCTGCGCAGCCCTTTCGCGACACGAGGCCGCTCCTGCAGCGACCGCGATAAGCTTTGAAACGGCTCGACCTTTGGTCAGCCACCCGACCTCGGCGCATTTTTCATGTATGATATGCGCCCTCCAAAAGCCTGACTGTCCGAGAACACCCCATGCAGCTTTCCTCGCTCACTGCGGTTTCCCCTGTAGACGGCCGCTACGCCGGCAAAACCCAGGCCTTGCGCCCTATTTTCAGCGAATACGGCCTGATCCGTTTCCGCGCCCTGGTCGAAGTGCGCTGGCTGCAACGCCTGGCCGCCCACCCGCAAATCGGTGAAGTGCCGGCATTCTCGGCCGAGGCCAACGCCGTTCTCGATACCCTCGCCAGTGATTTCCAGCTGGCCCACGCCGAGCGCGTCAAGGAAATCGAACGCACCACCAACCACGACGTCAAGGCCATCGAGTACCTGCTCAAGGAGCAGGCTGCACAACTGCCTGAGCTGGCCAACGTCAGCGAGTTCATCCACTTCGCCTGCACCAGCGAGGACATCAACAACCTGTCCCACGCGCTGATGCTGCGCGCGGGCCGTGATGACGTGCTGCTGCCGCTGATGCGCCAGATCGCCGAAGCGATCCGCGCGCTCGCCCACCAGCATGCCGACGTGCCGATGCTGTCGCGCACCCACGGCCAGCCAGCCTCGCCGACCACCCTGGGCAAAGAGATGGCCAACGTCGTCTACCGCCTCGAGCGCCAAATTGCGCAAGTCGCTGCCGTGCCGCTGATGGGCAAGGTCAACGGCGCCGTCGGTAACTACAACGCGCACCTGTCGGCCTACCCGCAGATCGACTGGGAAGAAAACGCCCGCGCCTTCATCGAAGACGAGCTGGGCCTGCAGTTCAACCCGTATACCACCCAGATCGAGCCGCACGACTACATTGCCGAGCTGTTCGACGCGATCGCCCGCTTCAACACCATCCTGATCGACTTCGACCGGGACATCTGGGGCTACATCTCGCTGGGCTACTTCAAGCAGCGCACCGTTGCCGGTGAAATCGGCTCGTCGACCATGCCGCACAAGGTCAACCCGATCGACTTCGAAAACTCCGAAGGCAACCTCGGTATCGCCAACGCCCTGTTCCAGCACCTGGCCAGCAAACTGCCGGTTTCGCGCTGGCAGCGTGACCTGACCGACTCCACCGTGCTGCGCAACCTGGGTGTGGGCTTCGCTCACAGCGTTATCGCCTATGAAGCCAGCCTGAAGGGCATCAGCAAGCTGGAAGTCAACACTCAGCGCATCGCTGCTGACCTGGACGCCTGCTGGGAAGTGCTCGCCGAGCCGATCCAGACCGTCATGCGTCGTTTCAACATCGAAAACCCCTACGAGAAGCTCAAAGAGCTGACCCGTGGCAAAGGCATCACCCCTGAGGCGCTGCTGACCTTCATCGATGGCCTGGACATGCCAGCCGATGCCAAGGCCGAGCTCAAGCAGCTGACTCCTGCGACCTACATAGGTAACGCAGTCGCGCAGGCCAAACGTATCTAAGATTACGCCTGCGTCTGACGCCCGGCCTAGCCGGGCGTTTTTATTCCCGGACGAAAATTACGTTTTTTCAATAGGTTGAACATGAATTCTGATACTCCACTTCAGCTGCTTGGCGGTTTGACTGCTCGCGAGTTCCTGCGTGACTACTGGCAGAAGAAGCCATTGCTGGTGCGCCAGGCGTTCACCGACTTCGAAAGCCCGATCGACCCTGACGAGCTGGCTGGCCTGGCCCTGGAAGAGGAAGTCGAATCGCGCCTGGTCCTCGAACACGGCGAACGCCCGTGGGAGTTGCGTCGCGGCCCGTTCACCGAGGACGACTTCGCCACCCTGCCAGAGCGCGACTGGACCCTGCTGGTGCAAGCGGTCGACCAGTTCGTGCCAGAAGTGGCCGAACTGCTGGAAAGCTTCCGCTTCCTGCCGAGCTGGCGCATCGACGATGTGATGATCAGCTATGCCGCGCCCGGCGGCAGCGTCGGCCCGCACTTCGACAACTACGACGTGTTCCTGCTGCAGGGCTACGGTACCCGCAACTGGAAAGTCGGCCAGATGTGCGACAGCGACAGCAAGCTGCTCGAGCACGCCGACCTGCGCATCCTGGCTGACTTCGAGCAGACCGACGAGTGGCGCCTGGAGCCGGGTGACATGCTCTACCTGCCACCACGCCTGGCCCACTTCGGCGTTGCCGAAGACAACTGCCTGACCTACTCGGTCGGTTTCCGCGCGCCAAGCGCTGCTGAAGTGCTGACCCACTTCACCGACTTCCTCAGCCAGTTCCTGCCGGACGAAGAGCGCTACAGCGACGCCGACGCCCAGCCGGTCAGCGACCCGCACCAGATCCAGCACGACGCTCTGGACCGCCTCAAGGCCCTGCTGGCCGAGCACATGGGTGACGAGCGCCTGCTGCTGACCTGGTTTGGCCAGTTCATGACCGAGCCACGCTACCCTGAGCAGGTCGCCGGCGAGCCGCTCAAGGAAGAAGAGCTGATCGACAGCCTGGAACAAGGCGCTATTCTTATCCGTAACCCAAGCGCACGCCTGGCCTGGTCGGAGGTCGATGACAATTTGCTGCTGTTCGCCAGCGGCCAGAGCCGTCTGCTTTCGGGCCACCTGCGCGATCTGCTGAAAATGATCTGCGCCGCCGATGCGCTGCACATCGAAAACCTCGGCCAGTGGCTCAAGGATGAAGAAGGTCTGACTCTGGTCTGCCAGCTGGTCGAACAAGGAAGTTTGGGTTTTGCCAATGAATAGAATCAGCGTTCGGCTTGCCGATTGGATCAAGGACAACAGTGACATCCGCCACATCCGCGATGCGGTGTTCGTTGCCGAGCAGCACATTCCGCCTGAGCTGGAATTTGACGCCGAAGACCCCCAGGCCGTGCATTTCCTGGCCCTTGAGGGTGACTACCCGATCGGCACCGCGCGCCTGCTGGCAGACGGCACCATCGGCCGCATCTCGGTACTCAAGGACTGGCGCGGGCTGAAAGTGGGCGACGCGCTGATGCATGCGGTGATCGCCGAAGCCCAGGCTCGCGACCTCAAGCAACAGACCCTGAGCGCCCAGGTGCATGCCACGCCGTTCTATGAGCGGCTGGGTTTCAAGGTGGTCAGCGAGGAGTTCCTCGAGGCCGGCATCCCCCACGTGGAGATGGTGCGCGAGTCCTGCGACCTCTCCTGAGCAACCTCAGGGCCGCTTGAACCGGCCCTGTTTCGCAGCGGGCTGCAATGGCCCGCTGCGTGCTCTGCAACATTGGTTCACCAGCCAGCTGTATATGCATACAGATAAAACTTGCCTGGCGGCGCTTCTTTGTCCATCCTGACGCTCATCGTCTGCCCATGAAGCGTTCTCGGCCATGCGCCTGTTTCTCTGCGAAAAACCCTCCCAGGCCAAAGATATCGCCAAAGTGCTCGGCGCCACCCGCCGCGGTGACGGCTGCTGGCAAGGCACTGACGTGTGCGTGACCTGGTGCATCGGCCACCTGCTCGAAACCGCCCCGCCCGACAGTTACGACGCCCGCTACAAGCGCTGGAGCCTGGACGACCTGCCGATCATCCCGGGCCAGTGGAAAATGCTGGTCAAGCCAAAAACCGCCAGCCAGTTCAAGGCAGTCAAACGCCTGCTTGGCGAAGCGCGCGAACTGGTCATCGCCACCGACGCCGACCGCGAAGGCGAGATGATCGCCCGTGAGCTGGTCGAGCACTGCCGGTACCGCGGCCCGATCCAGCGCCTGTGGCTGTCGGCGCTGGACGATGCCTCGATCCGCAAGGCTCTGGCCAAGCTGCTGCCCGGCAGCGAGACCTTCAGCCTGTACCATTCAGCTCTGGGCCGTTCGCGTGCCGACTGGCTGATCGGCATGAACATGAGTCGGCTGTTCACCCTGCTCGGGCGTCAATCCGGTTATCAAGGCGTGTTGCCCGTCGGCCGTGTGCAAACCCCGACCCTGCGCCTGGTGGTAGACCGCGATCGCAGCATCGCTGACTTCGTGCCAGTTCCGTTCTGGGCCATCGACGTGCAGCTTGAGCATGCCGGCAGCCTGTTCAACGCACAGTGGCGCGCGCCTGAAGACGCCTGCGATGATCAGGCCCGCTGCCTTAACCAGAGCCTGGCCCAGCAAGCCGCCGCCGATATCGCTGCGGCTGGCAGTGCGCAGGTCAGCAAGCTGGTCACCGAGCGCGTGCGCGAAGCCGCACCACTGCCGTTCGATCTGGGCACCCTGCAGGAAATCTGCTCGAAGAAGTTCGGCTACGGCGCCCAGGAAACCCTCGACATCGCCCAGGCCTTGTACGAAACCCACAAACTGATCACCTACCCGCGCAGCGACTGCGGCTTTCTGCCAATGAGCCAGCACGCCGAGGCGCCGGCCATTCTCGCTGCATTGCAGCGCGCCGATGCCAGCCTGGCGCCGCTGCAAGCGCACCTGCAGCCGCAACGCCGCTCGCGCGCCTGGAACGACGCCAAGGTCAGCGCCCACCACGGCATCATCCCCACTGCCGCCGCCAGTGACCCGACGCGCCTGCCGCCCAAATACAAGGCCGTCTACACCCTGATCCGCGCGCGTTACCTGGCGCAATTTCTGCCCAACCATGAATACGACCGCAGCCAGGCTGATTTCGATTGCGCTGGCCACGCCCTGCGCGCCGTCGGCAAGCAGATCGTCGAACCCGGCTGGCGCCGCGCCCTGCCAGAGGCGCTGACGCCGGCCAAGGGCCGTGAAGCGCCGCCGGCGCAGGTGCTGCCAGCTTTGCAGCAAGGCCAGGTCTGCGCAGTGCGCAACGTCCAGCTCAAGGACCTGTGGACCCAGCCGCCGAAGCCTTTCACCGAAGGCGACCTGATCAAGGCGATGAAAAACGTCGCCAAGCTGGTGGATGACCCCAAGCTCAAGCAAAAGCTCAAGGACACCACCGGCATCGGCACCGAGGCCACCCGCGCCAGCATCATCCAGGGCCTGCTCGACCGCGGTTATCTGGTCAAGAACGGCAAGGCCCTGGCCGCCACCCCAGCCGCGTTCAGCCTGATTGACGCCGTCCCACGGGCCATTGCCGACCCGGGCACCACGGCGATCTGGGAGCAGGCTTTGGACATGGTCCAGAGCGGCGAAATGACCCTCGAGGAATTCGTTGCCCGCCAATCGGCCTGGATGGGCAAGCTGGTGGAGCGCTGTAGCGGCATGCGCATGACCATCAGCGGCCCGCTGGTACCCGCCGGTGGTAAGAAGGCGCCCTGGAGCAAGAAGCGCCGCTCGGGCAGCAAGGCCAAAGCGGCCGACGGCAAGCCCAAGGCGGCCAAGCCACGGGTTGCCAGGCGCAAGGCCACTACCTGAGCCACCGACCTGGCCTCAGGTGCCGCTCTTGAGTCGGCTGAAGGCTCGGGTCAGTTCGCGGTTGAATTGCTTGCCATTGTCGTTCTTGCTGTACAACCGCGCGCGCACCTCGGCCGGCGGATAGGTGCCGGGGGCGTTGCGGATCTGCGCATCGACCAGGCTGTCGGCGGCGCTGATCGCATTGGCGTAGTGAATGGTGTCGGTGATCGGCGCGATCACCTCCGGGCGCATCAGGTAATCCATCAAGGCCCAGGCCGCCTGTGGGTGCGGAGCGTCCTTGGGCACCACCAGCGCGTCGAGCCAGATCAACGTGCCCTCCTTGGGGATTCGGTAATCGAGGTTGTAGGTCTTGCCCGCCTGCTGCGCCTGGCCCTGGGCGATAGCCACGTTGCCGTTCCACGACATCGCCACGCAGGTCTCGCCGTTGGCCAGGTCGTTGATGTTGCGATCATTGTCGAAGTAGCGGATGTACGGGCGGATCTTGCGCAGTTGTGCCTCGGCCAGCCTGAGGTCCTCAAGGCGCTGCTGATTGATGTCCAGGCCCATGTAGCGCATCACTGCGGCAAACACTTCGTTGGGGTCATTGAGCAGGCTCACCCCGCAATCGGCAAATTTCGCTACCACCGCCGGGTCGAACAGCATCGCCCAGCTGTCCAGCGGCGCATCGCTCAGGCGTGCGGTCACGGCCTGCTGCTGAAAACCGACCCCGGTGGTGCCCCAGGCGTAGGTCCCGGCATAGCGGTTGCCGGGGTCGAACACGGCCATGTGCTGACGAAACTCCTCGCCCACACCCTGCAGATGGGGCAGCCGGCTTTTATCCAGCGGCTGCAACGCGCCGCTGGCAATGCCCCGGCTCAGGTGCTGACCGGCGCTGAGCACCAGGTCATAGCCGCTGCGCCCGGTCAGCAGTTTGGTTTCGGCGGTTTCCAGCGAATCGAAGTGGTCGGCGACCACGCGGATGCCGGTTTCCTTCTCGAAATTGCTCAGCGTGTCTGGCGCCAAATACTCGCCCCAGATGTACAGGTTGACGGTGGGCTGCGCCGCATCGGCGGCGTGCCCCGCCGCCGCGCTGCCGGCAAGCGCCAACCCAAGTGCCAGCACAGAGGCTTTCATCAGCGAGGTCCTCCGGCGTATTGCGGCATGGTGATGCAGGCAACGTTGCCGCCGCCGAGCAGAATCTCGCGCGAGTTTTCGATGCCGATGATGCGCTTGCCCGGGAACAGCTCTGCCAGGGTCGCCTGGGCCACACTGTCATTGCGGTCGCCGAACAACGGCACGACGATGGCCGAGTTGCCGGCGTAGTAGTTGATGTAAGACGCACAGATCCGCGTGCCGGCTTCGCGCACATGCGTGCCGTCGACCTGATCCAGCCCGGCGGCTTCGGCAGCGGTCCACTGCAGCACATCGGGTTGGGGCAGCTTGTGCACCTTGAGCTCACGGCCGCGGCTGTCGCGGGTGCTGCGCAGGATGTCGTAGGCTTCCTGGTAGATCTCCCACTGCGGGTCATCGCGGTTGTCGGTCCATTGCAGCACCACCTCGCCGGGCCGTACAAAGCAGGCCAGGTCGTCGACATGGCCGTCGGTTTCATCGAACTTGCAGCCACGTGGCAGCCAGATCACCTGCTCGGCACCAAGGTAATCCTGCAGGCGCCGGGTCACTTCTGCTTTGCCCAGATGAGCGTTGCGATTGCGGTTGAGCAGGCATTGCTCGGTGGTCAGCAGGCTGCCTTGGCCGTCACTCTGGATGCCGCCGAGTTCTGCGATCAACGGCGCACGGTAGCGGTCCAGGTTTTCGATCTCGAGGACCTTGCGAGCGATCTGGTCGTCCTTGTCCCATGGGTAGTAGAGGCCACCGTCGAGGCCGCCATAGGCGTTGAATTCGAAGTCGACGCCGCGTACCTCGCCGCTGTCATCGTTGACCACGAAGCACGGTCCGCTGTCGCGAAACCAGGTGTCATTGCAAGTCATCTCCACTACCCGCACCGCCTCCGGTAGCAAGCGTCGAGCATTGGCGTATTGCGCGGCGGAGGCACACACAGTGACCGGCTCGCTGCTAGCAATCGCCTTGACGATCTCGACCCACACCTGCTGCGCCGGCTTGGCGCCATTGCGCCACACGTCCGGCCGCTCCGGCCAACCGAGCCAGCAGCCGGCCTTGGCTTCGAACTCGCCGGGCAAGCGGAAACCATCGGCCTTGGGGGTAGTGCTGAGCGAACGTGCCATGGGTCAACCTCGTCGTGACTGAGTGGGATGAGCCGAAGCTACGCCGCCAGCGGGCGCACATCCAACGATGAAAACTCAGCGATTGGTGAATTGAATTCACGGTTCGCTGATCTGTTCGATGAACCAGTCAACGAAGTCGCCCACTGCGCCGCGCTCCAGGCGCAAGCGTTCGCAGACCAGCGCGTACTGCCCCTGCGCGGTCACACTGGCACTGAACGGGCGCACCAGTCGGCCACTTTGCAGGTCGGCCTGGCAGGTCAGGTTGTCGCCCATGGCTACGCCCTGGCCGAGCAGCGCCGCCTCCAGCGCCAACGCCGCATGGGGGAAGTACAGCTGGCGGTTGGGCTGGCCGTCTTCGGCGTGGGTGGCCAGCCACGAGGTCCAGGTCTTGCCGTCCTGGTCGTCGTGCAACAGACAGTGGCGCAACAGGTCGCGCGGGCGCTTCATGGCGCTCTGGTTGAACAGGCCGGGGCTGCACACTGGAAAGAACTGCAGCAGCGGCAACGGCCGCACGAAGTGCGTGCTGGCGTCCAGCGCGCTGGTGCCGTAGGTGATCGCCAGGTCAACGTCCAGCGCTGGCGCCCCGGCATTGATCGGCTGTTCGAGTAGATGCAGGGTGATGTGCGGGTAGCGGCTGCTGAAGTCAGCCAGGCGATTGATCAGCCATTTTTGCGCCAGCTCTGCCGTAACCGCAACCCGCAGCACTGCCTGCGAAGCCGGGTCACGCAGCTCGTCACAGGCCTTGCCGATCAACTCGAAGGCCTGTTGCAACTGCTGCAGCAGGCGCTCGGCTTCAGCACTCGGGCGCACCTGGCGGCCGACCCGCTCGAACAACGCCACGCCCAGTTGCGCTTCTAACTGGCGAATCTGGTGGCTGACTGCGCTGTCGGTGACGCACAGCTCGGCGGCGGCCCGGCCGAAATGGCCATGGCGAGCGGCGCACTCGAACGTGCGCAAGGCGGTCAGCGAGGGCAGACGGCGCATGGTTGAAGTCCTGACAGGCGGCTGATGGGCATCGCCAGCATCAGCCAGGCGTTGCAATAAATACAAGCTTGCTGGCGAAACCAGCACCAGCTGCTAGATTTTTCAGGCTGAATCACAGCGCCGTCTAGAGCTCGCAATGACCCCCACTACCCTGCTGGACGAAGTCCGCGCGTTTCGCAGCCAACACCCCGAAGTGCGCTATGTCGACCTGATCAGCCTGGACATCCCCGGGCATTTCTACGGTAAACGCTACCCCATCGACATGCTCGAAAAGCTCGCCGCCGGCAGCCCGCTGAAGCTGCCGCAGAACTGCGTGCTGCTCGGTGCCCAGGGTGGCTTGTTCCCGATTGGCGATTACTGCTTCAACGATGGCGACCCGGATGCACTGCGCCGGCTGATCCCCGGCACGCTCAAGCCGGTCAGCTGGGAAAAGCAGCCACTGGGGCAGATGCTGATCAGCTCCGACGGCACCGATGCGCCCATAGAGTTCGAGCCGCGCGAGGTCCTCGCCCGGGTGCTGCAGCGTCTGCAGGCGCGGGGCATTCGCCCGGTGGTTGCATTCGAGCTGGAGTTTTACCTGTTCGACCGCGCGCTGCAGGACGGCCTGCCGCAGTTTCCCCGCGACCCGGTCAGTGGCGATCGCGATGACCAGCCCAACCTGCATATCGAGCGGTTGTCGCGCTTCTGCGAAGTGCTGCACGACATGGTCGAAACCGCCAACGCCCAAGGCGTCGATGCCAACGTCATCACCGCAGAACTCGGCCCGGGTCAGTTCGAGATCAACTTCGGCCACTGCGACGACGGCCTGCGCGCCGCCGACTGGGCCGCCCTGTTCTGCCGCAGCAGCCGCGGTGTGGCGCGCAAGCACGGCCTGCGCGCCAGCTTCATGAGCAAGCCCTACCTGCAGGCACCCGGCAGTGGCATGCACGTGCATGTCAGCCTTTACGACAGCAGCGGCAACAATGTGCTCGCCGCCGACCAGCAGCGGCCGTTGCGCCATGCCGTGGCCGGCTGCCTGGCGCTGCTGCCGCAGTGCATGCCGATCTTTGCCGGCAACCACAATGCGTTTCGCCGCTATGGTGCCATGGTCAACGCCGCCAGCCGCGCCAGCTGGGGCTTTGAAGATCGTGACGCGTGCATTCGCATCCCCGAGTCGGACTCACGCAACCTGCGCATCGAGCACCGCCTGGCCGGCGCCGACGCCAATCCGTACCTGGTGCTGGCGGCAATCCTCTGTGGCATGGAGCAAGGCCTGGCGGCCCGACAAGAGCCGATTGCCCCGCTCAATGATGATCGCACCAGCGGCATCGACTTTCCCAAGGACATGCTTAGCGCGGTGGCCGCGATGCAAGCGCATCCTGCGGTCAGTGCCGGGCTCGGTGAGGAGTTTGTGAAGGTGTACTGCGAAAACAAACGCCAGGACCACCTGGCCTTCATGAATGAAGTCAGCGCACGCGAGTATCACTGGTTCTTGTAGCGGGCGGCAAAACCGCCTCGATACTGGCCACACCCGACGCTGGCGTTTACCATGGCAGCCTTTGCCGCGGCCTTTTGCCGCGCACTGCCGCTAAGCCCGAATCCTCATGCCTTTCGAACTCTCCGTTGAACCGCTGACGCTGCTGATCCTGACACTGGTTGCCTTTGTTGCCGGCTTTATCGACGCCATTGCCGGCGGCGGTGGTCTGTTGACTACCCCTGCGCTACTGACCGCGGGCATGCCGCCGCATCTGGTGCTGGGCACCAACAAACTCAGCTCGACCTTCGGCTCGGCCACCGCCGGCTTCACCTACTACCGGCGCAAGCTGTTCCACCCGGCGCAGTGGCGTCCGGCGCTGTTCGGCACGCTGGTAGGTGCCCTGCTCGGCGCGGTGATCGCCCATTACCTGCCGGCGGAGTGGCTGAACAAGATGCTGCCGGTGGTGGTGTTTGCCTGTGGCATCTACCTGTTGTTCGGTGGCACGCCAAAGGCGCCGCTGGACGCCGATGCGCCGATCAAGAAAACCTGGCAGTTGCCTCAGGGCTTCACCCTGGGCTTCTACGATGGCGTCGCCGGGCCAGGCACCGGTGCGTTCTGGACAGTCAGCACGCTGCTGCTGTATCCGATCGATCTGGTCCGCGCCAGTGGTGTGGCGCGGAGCATGAACTTCGTCAGCAACGCGGCGGCGCTGACGGTGTTCATCGCCTCTGGTCAGGTCGACTATATCGTGGGCCTGGCCATGGGCCTGGCGGTGATGGTCGGGGCGTTCTTTGGCGCACGCACGGCAATCAGCGGCGGCAGCAAGTTCATCCGCCCGGTATTCATCACCGTGGTCCTGGCGCTGACCGTGCGCCTAGCCTGGCAGCACTGGTTCGGCCAGGCCTAAGCGGCGCGCCACATACAGATCGATCAAGTGCCGGGCAATCGAACGCCCGGCCGGCAGTGGCGGCAGGGCATGCACGTTGAACCACTGTGCATCCTCGATCTCGTCCGGCTGCATGACGATCTCGCCACCGGCGTACTCGGCGTGAAAACCGAGCATCATCGAGTGCGGGAACGGCCAGCACTGGCTGCCGACGTACTGGATGTTCTTCACCTCTACCGCCACCTCTTCACGCACTTCACGCACCAGGCAGTCCTCAGCCGACTCGCCGGGCTCGGCAAACCCGGCCAGGGTGCTGTACACGCCAGTGACAAAGCGCGGTGAGCGCGCCAGCAGAATCTCGTCGCCGCGGGTGACCAGCACGATCATGCTGGGCGAAATGCGCGGATAGCTGCGCAGGTCGCAGCGGGCACAGTGCATGGCCCGCTCCCAGTGGATCTGGGTCATGGCCTGGCCGCAGCTGCCGCAAAAGCGATGCTCACGCGCCCAGGTGCCGATCTGCGCCGCGTAGCCAAGCAGCTTGTAGATATCGAAGTCGCCTTCGAGCATGAACTGGCGCAGGCCACGCCAACCGCAACCGCTCACATCAGCAGTGCTGCGCAGCTCCAGCAGGAACACCGGCTCACCGTCGAAGTGACCGATGCCGTGCTCGCAGAGGATGTCCAGGTCCTGGCGCTTGAGCCATTCACGCGGGAACAGCACGCCGTTATCGTCCAGCAGAAACCCGTCCGGGCCGCGGGCCACGGCCAACCCTCCGGCGACATTGGGGTCGAGTACTGCGCTAGTCCAGCGTGCTGACATGGTGGGCTTTCCTTCAAGCGCGTCCACCGCCTCGGTCAGTCGGCGAACGTCGGTTTCTGTTTGCTCATGTGAGCCGCGACGGCGACCCGCAAGTCTTCGGACTGCAGCATGGCGGCGTTCCAGGTCGCAATGTACTCAAGGCCATCGGCGATACTGTGCTCGCGCATGTAATTGAGCATCTGCTTGCTGCCGGCCACGGCAATGGGGGATTTTCCCGCAATTTCACGGGCAATGGCAAAGACTCCGTCGAGCAGCGCCGTGTGATCGGGGTAAACCCGGTTGACCAGGCCGATCTGGTGAGCCTCCTGCGCCTCGACATGGCGCCCGGTGTAGGCCATTTCGCGCATCACGCCATCAGCGATGATCCGCGGCAGGCGCTGCAGGGTGCCGACGTCGGCGGCCATGCCCATGTCGATTTCCTTGATCGAGAACTGCGCGTCGCTGCTGCAATAACGCATGTCACAGGCCGAGATCAGGTCGATGGCGCCGCCCAGGCAGTAGCCCTGGATTGCTGCCAGCACCGGTTTGCGGCAGTTGTCGACGGCGGTGAACGACGCCTGCATGTTGAGGATGGTCTTGCGTAGCAAGCGCGCATTGCGGCCGACGTCCTTGCCCAGCTGGTTGGCCAGCGAGGCCAGCATCATCAAGTCGATGCCGGACGAGAAGTGCTTGCCGGCGCCGCTGATGACCACTGCGCGGACCGCATCGGTGTCATCGATCCACTGGAAGATCTCGATGATTTCCTGCCAGAACGCCGCGTTCATCGCGTTGATTTTTTCCGGGCGGTTGATCTGCACGTGAGCGATGTTTTCGGTCAGTTCGACTGTGAACGCGGTGTAGTCGGTCATCGGCGGAAATCCTGTGGCTAAGGTGGTCAGCGCAGGACTATAGCGCACCTGCTGGTCATCCGCTTGAGGTCTGCTGGATTCTGAATACTGCGCCTGGTTTGAGGACGTCCAGGGCTGCTTTGCAGCCCTTTCGCGACACAAGGCCGCTCCTACAGTTGCGCATTGAGCGTGCTTTGCGGCACCGTGCGCGACTGCAGAATCATAAGGATACAAATTCATGGAACGCTCCCTGCCGGGCACCCTCGCCCATTCGTTTCTTGGCCAGGCGCCGCGCTGGTACAAGGCAGTAATCTGCCTGTTCCTGTTGCTCAACCCGCTGGTGCTGGCCACTCTAGGCCCGGTAGCGACAGGCTGGCTGCTGGTGATCCAGTTCATCTTCACCTTGGGCATGGCACTCAAGTGCTACCCGCTGATGCCAGGCGGGCTGCTGCTGATCGAGGCGCTGTTGCTCAAGCTGACCACTGCCCAGGCGCTGTACGACGAACTACTGCACAACTTCCCGGTGATTCTGCTGCTGATGTTCATGGTCGCCGGCATTCACTTCATGAAGGAACTGCTGCTGTTCCTGTTTTCGAAGATCCTGCTCGGGGTGCACAGCAAGACCGTGCTGGCGCTGCTGTTCTGCGTACTGTCGGCGTTCCTCTCGGCGTTTCTCGATGCACTGACGGTGACGGCAGTGATCATCAGTGCCGCAGTCGGCTTTTATGCGGTTTATCACCGGGTCGCTTCCGGTGCCAATCCGCGTGAAGACACGGAGCTGGGCAGCGACCAGCAGGTCGCCCAGCTGCACCGCGAAGACCTTGACCAGTTCCGCACCTTTCTGCGTAGCCTGCTCATGCACGGCGCTGTCGGCACTGCGCTGGGCGGCGTCTGCACGCTGGTCGGCGAGCCGCAGAACCTGCTGATCGGGCATGAGCTGGGGTGGCACTTCGCTGACTTCTTCTTCAAGGTCGCGCCGGTATCGTTGCCGGTGCTGGGTGCCGGCCTGCTGACCTGCGTCGTGCTGGAAAAGCTACGCCTGTTCGGCTACGGCACCCTGATGCCGACGCGCGTGCGCCAGGTGCTGGCCGCCCACGCGGCCGAGGACGATGCCGCACGCACGCCGGCCCAGCGCCTGGCACTGTGGGTGCAAGGGCTGGCGGCGCTGCTGTTGATTGTCTGCCTGGGCCTGCACATTGCCGAAGTCGGCTTGATCGGCCTGATGGTGATCGTGCTGATCACGGCCTTCACCGGTATCACCGATGAGCACCGTCTGGGCCGTGCCTTCCAGGACGCCATGCCATTCACCGCGCTACTGGTGGTGTTTTTTGCGGTAGTGGCGGTGATCCACCAGCAGCAGCTGTTCAGCCCGTTGATCGCAGCGGTGTTGGCCCTGCCGCCCGAGCAACAACCGGGCATGCTCTATCTGGCCAACGGCTTGCTCTCGGCAATCAGCGATAACGTGTTCGTTGCCACCATCTACATCACCGAAGTGAAGCAGGCGTTCATCGACGGACGCATGAGCCGCGAGCACTTCGAGACCCTGGCGGTGGCGATCAATACCGGCACCAACCTGCCCAGCGTGGCCACGCCCAATGGCCAGGCAGCGTTTCTGTTTCTGCTGACCTCGGCGATCGCGCCGCTGGTGCGCCTGTCGTACGGGCGCATGGTGTGGATGGCGCTGCCCTACACCGTGGTCATGGGCGGCCTGGGCTGGTATGCGGTGACCTACTGGTTGTAACCGGCAGTGTTCAGGCGCTCTGCCGCCGCATGGCCAGGATCGCAGCGCCAAAGCCGATGAAGGTAGTGCCCACCACCCGGCTGACCCAGCGAGCAAACTGCGGCCGGGTCAGCACGCCTTTGGCCCGTGCTGCGAGGCTGGCGTAGACCGCCAGCGACAGCAGCGACAACGCCATGAAGATCGCGGTCAGGATCAAGAACTGCGGCAGCAATGCCGCGCCCTGATCGATGAACTGCGGAAACAAGGCGGTGAAAAACATGGTCGCCTTGGGGTTGGTGGCTGCGGTCAGAAACGCCGACTTGTATAGTTTCAGCCGCGTCGGCCTGAGCACCTTCAGCGGTGCTGCGCCCGCCTCCGCCAGCATCGGATTCTTCTTCAGCAGCTGCTTGCCGCCGAGATAGAACAGGTAGGCTGCACCGAGAATCTTCACCGCGTTGAACAGCACTTCCGAGCTGGCCAGCAGCGCGCCCAAGCCGAGCATCGCCGCAGCCGACAGGCAGAACAGCCCGCTGACATTGCCCAGCGATGACCAGATCGCCGAACGTGCGCCGTACAGAATACTGTTGTTGATCGCCATCAACGAGGCCGGCCCTGGGCTGGCAATGGCGATCGCGGCGACCAGGGTGTAGGCAAGTAGCGAGTGGCTGTCCATGGCGTGTAACCCGATAAGCAAGTGAGGTGCTGCAGCGCTCGGCTGTGCACAAGAGGCTCCGATGCTAAAGCACTCACTCACCCCGCATAAGTTACAGATGACCCTGAATCAGGCCATACAGAGCCCTCGCAGCGTTCAAGCAATCTGCTCGCCCTTGGGCAGTGCGCGCTGCAGATCCTGCGCCGAGGGCTGCCCAGGATGCAGCGTCACCGGCACCGACTTGGCCGCCGGCACTTTGCTCCGTTCGGCGTGATGCCACAGCGGGATCAATGCGTTGCACTCGGGGTAATACGCCGCCGCGCAACCTGCGGGGATGTCGTAGGCGATGATCTGCATCGGCCCGACTTCGCGGCGCACGTCAGGCTCGACGGCGGTGCGCAGATTGACCCAGTCGCCCGGGGCAAAACCCAGCCGAGTGACGTCGCTGTGGTTCATGAACACCACGCTGCGAGTGCCATGCACGCCGCGAAAGCGGTCATCGTAGCCATAGATGGTGGTGTTGAACTGATCGTTGCTGCGCAGCGTCATCAACTGCAGTACATCACGCCGCTCAGGGCTGACGGACACGTCATCATCCTCATCCAGGCGCCCGGCCGTGACGAACTGCGCCTTGCCCGATTCGGTGTGCCACTGGCGCTCGCAGGCCGGCAGCGGTCGATGGAAACCACCGCGCTGCCACATGCGGGTTTCCATGTCGTGGAAGATCTGCGGATACACCGCTGCGATCGCCTCGCGTACCAGCGCGTAGTCACGGCGCCAGGCGTCCCAGGGGATGTTCGCCTGCCCCGCGGTCAGGGTCGCTTCGGCCAGCCCGGCAATGATCGCTACTTCGGCGCGCAGGTGCTCGCTGGCCGGCTCCGCGGTGCCGCGCCAGCCATGCAGGCAGCCGGTACTGTCTTCGGTGCTGTAGCTTTGCGCCACACCGTCCTGGCGGTCGATCTCGATACGCCCCAGACACGGCAGCAACCAGCCATCGCGCCCCGGCAGCAAGTGGGTGCGGTTGAGCTTGGTGGCGACCTGCACGTTCAACTGAAGGTTGGCCCAGGCCGGCTCCATTCGCGAGGTGTCCGGGATAGCCCGGAGGAAGTTACCGCCCAGACCGATGAAGGCTTTCACCGATCCTGCCAGGATGCCCTCACAGGTATCCACGGTAGCCAGCCCCATCTGCTCGGGCACCTTGAAGGCGAACAGCGCTTCAATCTTGTCCACCGGCACTTTGGCCGGGTCTTCGGTGATCCCGACCGTGCGCTGGCCCTGCACGTTGGAATGGCCACGCACCGGGCAGACACCGGCGCCGGGCTTGCCGATATTGCCGCGTAGCAGCAACAGGTTGACCAGCATCTGCACGTTGGCCACGCCATGACGATGCTGGGTCATGCCCATGCCGAACACCAGCATCACCCGCTCACTACGGGCATATACCGTGGCGGCGGCTTCCATCGCCGCGCGGGCCAGCCCCGAGCGCTGCTCGAGCGTAGCCCAGCTGTAGCTGTCGACCTGTTCGACAAAGCTGGCAAATCCCTCGGTATGTTCGGCGATGAAGGCATGATCGAGCACCGCCGGCCGGCCCTCGACATGTGCCACGCGGTCCATCTCCAGCAGCGTCTTGCTGATGCCAAGCACCGCCGCCAGATCGCCGCCGATGGCCACTTGATGATACTGGCTGCTGATCACCGTAGAGTCTGGGCCAAGCATCTCGCGCGGTGACTGCGGGTTGACGAAGCGCTCCAGGCCGCGCTCGCGCAGCGGGTTGAAGGTGATGATCGGCACCCCGCGCCTGCGCGCGTGCTGTAGGGGGTGAAGCATGCGTGGGCTGTTGCTGCCGACGTTCTGGCCGAAGAAGAAGATGCAGTCGGTCTGCTCGAAGTCCTCCAGGGTAACGGTGCCGACCGGCACGCCAATGCTCTCCTGCAAGCCAACCGAGGTGCTCTCGTGGCACATGTTGGAGCTGTCCGGCAGGTTGTTGCTGCCGTAGGCACGGGCAAACAGCTGGTACATGAACGAGGCTTCCAGCGAAGCCCGCCCCGAGGCATAGAACACCACTTGCTCGGGCGACAGCCTGCGCAAGGTCTGGCCGATTTCACGGTAGGCCTGCTCCCAGCTCACCGGCAGATAGCGATCACTGGCACGGTCATAGCGCAGCGGCTCGGTCAGGCGCCCATGCTGTTCAAGGTCGTGGTCACTCCAGCTGCGCAATTCGCTGAGGGTATGCCGTGCGAAGAACTCAGGTTTGGTGCGTAACGAAGTCAGCTCCCAGGCGGTAGCCTTGGCGCCGTTTTCACAGAACTCCAGCGCATGCGGATTACCCGGTTTGGCCCAGGCGCAACTGACGCAGGCAAAGCCGTCCGGTTTGTTCTGCTTGAACAGCGCCTTGGGTGACTTGGCCAAGGCCTGCTCACGCCAGAGGATGGTCATCACTGAGTGCGCCGACCCCCAACCTCCCGCCGCCGAGTGATAGGGCTTGAAGCGGGCGTGCGGATGAATAAGCGACGACATGGCGTGCCTCGGTTGGCTGGATCAGAGGATTTGTCTAGATATTACGAGGCGAGACTGAGGGCTAAAGTTCAGGGCGGTTGCGGCGGGTCGACGCCAACGGTCGATCCGGCTACTGTGGGCGGCCGAGTTCCCTCACGCAAAGGATTGAAGCTGTGATCACCTGCCACCTGAAATACGTTATCGACCCCTATCAGATACCTGCATTCGAGGCCTACGCGCGGCTATGGATCGGCTTGGTCAATCGCATGGGCGGCACCCATCACGGTTATCTGCTGCCCGCCGAGGGCGCGAGCAATATCGCTTACTGCCAGTTCAGCTTCCCCAGCCTTGCCGCCTACGAGCAGTACCGCAAGGACTCGGAGAGCGACCCTGAGTGCCAGGCCGCATTTGCCCTGGCAACCGAACAGCGCTTTATCCTCAGCTACGAGCGCAGCTTCATGCGCCCCGTGTTCGAGTAAGTGCATCAGGGCAGCGTCTGCTGCCCCTTGCACATGTGCCCCGCTAGGCCGCCAGGCGCCCGCTGGCAATCGCTTCCGAGGCCGCCAGCATCGCGCGCAACAACACCGCGCAACCAGCGCCCAGATCTTCCGGCGTGGCGTTCTCGATTTCGTTGTGGCTGATGCCGTTTTCGCACGGCACAAAGATCATCCCGGCCGGCCCCAGCTCAGCGAGAAAGATCGCGTCATGCCCGGCCCCGCTGACGATATCCATGTGCGACAGCCCCAGCGCACCTGCAGCACTGCGGACGGCCGCGACACAGGTCTTGTCGAAGTACAGCGCAGGGAAATCCGCAGTCGGCGTCAGCTCGAAACTCAGACCATGTTTGGCACAGGTCGCCTCGATCACCGCTTGCACTTCAGCGATCATCGCTTGCAACCGATCGGCTTCAAGGTGACGGAAATCCAGGGTCATGCGTACTTCGCCGGGGATCACGTTGCGTGAGCCGGGATACGCCTGCAGACAGCCGACCGTACCGCAGGCATGCGGTTGATGGCTGTGCGCGGTGCGGTTGACCGCTTCGACCACCGCCGCCGCGCCGACCAGAGCGTCCTTGCGCAGGTGCATCGGCGTCGGCCCGGCATGCGCCTCGACCCCGCGCAGGGTCAGGTCGAACCACTTCTGGCCAAGCGCGCCGAGCACCACGCCAATGGTCTTGGCCTGATCCTCAAGGATCGGCCCCTGCTCGATATGCGCCTCGAAATACGCGCCCACCGGATGGCCGAGCACCGCGCGCGTGCCGGCGTAGCCGATCCCGTTCAACGCCTCGCCGACGCTGACGCCTTGCGCATCGGTCTTGGCCAGCGTCTCTTCCAGGGTGAACTTGCCGGCGAACACCCCGGAACCCATCATGCACGGCGCAAAGCGGGAGCCTTCTTCGTTGGTCCACACCACCACTTCCAGCGGTGCTTCGGTTTCCACGCCGAGGTCGTTCAGGGTGCGGATCACCTCCAGCCCGGCCATGACACCGAAGCAGCCGTCGAACTTGCCGCCAGTGGGTTGAGTGTCGATATGGCTGCCGGTCATCACCGGCGCCAGCGCAGGATTACGCCCGGGCCGGCGGGCAAAGATATTGCCGACCGCATCGATGCTGACGCTGCAGCCAGCGGCCTCGCACCACTGCACGAACAGATCGCGCGCCTGGCGGTCGAGGTCGGTCAGGGCCAGCCGACAGACGCCGCCCTTGGCCGTGGCACCGAGGCGCGCCAATTCCATCAATGATTGCCACAAGCGCTGGCTGTCGACGTGGCTGTGGCTGGATTGCAGGACATCCTTGGCAGGGGTCATGGGCATATCTCCTCAGGCAAATGAGTGGCTGCGTGGTTGTGCGTGCGGCTTCATGGCAACGGCTTGGCCAGGCGCACCGGGCTGCGTGTGGCCAGCGGGCCGAGCACGTAGTACAGCGCCGCACCCAGCAGCGAACCGGTGAACCAGCCATAGTCGTAGAACCAGCTGAAGCTGCTGTTGCCGATCGACATCACCGTCAGCGCCACCGGCAGGGCGAAGGCGACGAAACCGGCCCAGTTCCAGGCTGGATAGACGTCATCGCGGTACAGCCCGGCCAGGTCCAGTTGCTGGCGGCGGATCAGGAAGTAGTCCACCACCATGATCCCGGCGATCGGCCCGAGCAGGCTCGAATAGCCCAGCAGCCAGTTGGAGTACACGCTCTCAAGGCTCAGGTCGGAGACGATCCAGCCCAGTTTCTTCAGCAACTCGTGGCCCATCAGCAGCAGGCCGATGACACCGGTCAGCAGCACTGCGCGGGTGCGCCCGATCAGGCGCGGGGCGATGTTCTGAAAGTCGTTGGTCGGCGAGACGATGTTGGCCGCAGTATTGGTCGACAAGGTGGCAATCACGATCAAGGCCATGGCCAGCGCGACCCAGCCTGGGCTCTGGATGCGGCCGATCAGGCTGACCGGGTCGGATATGGTTTCCCCGACCAGCGACGCCGAGGCCGCGGTCAGCACCACGCCCAGTGAAGCGAACAGGAACATGGTCAGCGGCAGGCCGAAAATCTGCCCGAGAATCTGGTCTTTCTGGCTCCTGGCGTAGCGGCTGAAGTCGGGGATGTTCAGCGACAACGTCGCCCAGAAGCCGACCATCGCCGTCAGCCCGGCGCAGAAGTAACTGACCACGCTGGCGCCTTCCGGGCGTTTTGGCGGCTGCGCCAGCAGTTCGGTCATCGACATATGCGGCAAGGCCCAGAACAGCAGGCCAAAACCGACCGCCACCAGCAGCGGCGCCGAGAGCGTCTCCAGCCACTTGATCGACTCCGCCCCGCGCAGCACTACCCACAGGTTGAGCACCCAGAAGATCATGAAGCCGATCACCTCACCGGTGCCGGCCAGGGCCTTCCAGCCATCGAAGATCGAGCTGAGAAACAGGTGGATGGCCAGGCCGCCGAACATGGTCTGGATACCAAACCAGCCACAGGCCACCACCGCCCGGATCAGGCACGGCACGTTCGAGCCGATGATGCCGAATGACGAACGCAGCAGCACCGGGAACGGGATGCCGTACTTGGTGCCGGGGAAGGCATTCAGGGTCAGTGGGATCAACACGATCAGGTTGGCCAGCAGGATCGCCAGCAGCGCCTCGCCCACACTCAGGCCGAAATACGCCGTGAGCACACCGCCCAGGGTGTAGGTCGGCACGCAGATGGACATGCCCACCCACAGCGCGGTGATGTGCCACTTGTTCCAGGTGCGCTGGTGCACCTTGGTCGGTGCCATGTCGTGGTTGTAGCGCGGGCTGTCGAGGACGTCGGAGCCTTCGGACAATTCGCACAAGCCGTCCTTTTCGATCACTTGCGATCTGCTCTGTTGCATGGGGCCTTCTCCAGGTTTTTCTAATTGTTTGCTCATCGGGCTAATGCGATGGCCGGAGTACCACCAGCAGTACTGCACCTGCGGCCCGGCCTGGCTGCGGGCGCACTCAATAAACGTGCCGAGTCGGCCAAGGGCTGTCTCGCGTGCCGCCGCCGGCCGCAGGTAACGTGCTGTTGTGCAAAGCATTCAAGTCATTGTTCGGTGTTGCCCTCGGTGGCGGCGGCCGGTGAACGTCAAAGCCGATTCACGGCAGCGGGTTTCAAACTGGTGCAGGCAATTTATTTTCACTTTGGCGTGCCTGTGTATCGCCGGATTTAAACATCTGATTTCGCATGAGAAATCTTGACCAAATTGGCATCTTGTCAAGTGCGTCAAAATGGTGAGGTGCCTCACCATTTTGGTGAATTTTGATTTTTATCCTTATAAATCAGACAGTTAATAACGATATATGCTTATAAAAATATTTCTTGAACAATAGTAGATCAACAACTAGATTTCATTCTTGTCAGGCCTGACAGGATTGAAAATATCCTCCAGCTACTGGCAGCACGATAATTTCAAGAACCGGCCTAGACCGGTCAGCCTGCGAGGAAGACGGCATGTCCCTGATGATCCGTGGTGCCACCGTGGTCACCCACGAAGAGAGCTACCCCGCCGATGTCCTGTGTGTCGATGGCCGTATTCAGGCCATTGGACAAAACCTCGATGTACCCGCCGGCTGCGAGATCCTCGATGGCAGTGGCCAGTACCTGATGCCTGGTGGCATCGACCCGCACACCCATATGCAATTGCCGTTCATGGGCACCGTGGCCAGCGATGACTTTTTCACCGGCACCGCTGCAGGCCTGGCCGGTGGCACCACCTCGATCATCGACTTCGTCATCCCCAACCCGCAGCAGTCGCTGCTCGAGGCTTTTCATACCTGGCGCGGCTGGGCCGAGAAGTCGGCCAGTGACTATGGCTTTCATGTCGCCATCACCTGGTGGAGCGAACAGGTTGCCGAAGAGATGGGCGAGCTGGTGGCCAAGCATGGGGTCAACAGCTTCAAACACTTCATGGCTTACAAGAACGCGATCATGGCAGCCGACGACACCCTGGTCGCCAGCTTCGAGCGCTGCCTGCAACTGGGCGCGGTGCCGACCGTGCATGCCGAAAACGGCGAGCTGGTCTATCACCTTCAGCAAAAGCTGCTGGCCCAGGGCATGACCGGCCCTGAGGCACACCCGCTGTCACGCCCGCCGCAGGTTGAAGGCGAAGCCGCCAGCCGTGCCATCCGCATCGCCGAGACGCTGGGTACGCCGGTGTATCTGGTGCACGTCTCGACCCGCGAAGCACTCGACGAAATCACCTACGCCCGGGCCAAGGGCCAGCCGGTCTACGGCGAAGTGCTGCCCGGCCACCTGCTGATCGACGACAGCGTCTATCGCCACCCGGACTGGTCCACAGCCGCCGGCTATGTGATGAGCCCGCCGTTCCGCCCGCGCGAGCACCAGGAGGCGCTGTGGCGCGGCTTGCAATCGGGCAACCTGCACACCACTGCAACCGATCACTGCTGCTTCTGCGCCGACCAGAAGGGCGCCGGGCGCAATGACTTCAGTCGCATCCCCAATGGCACCGCCGGCATCGAAGACCGCTTGGCCGTGCTCTGGGACGCCGGCGTAAACAGTGGCCGGTTGTCGATGCACGAGTTTGTTGCGCTGACCTCGACCAACACCGCGAAGATCTTCAACCTGTTCCCGCGCAAGGGCGCGATTCGCGTCGGCGCCGATGCCGACCTGGTGCTGTGGGACCCGCAAGGCACACGGACGATTTCGGCCAAGACCCACCATCAACGGGTCGACTTCAATATCTTCGAAGGCCGCACCGTGCGCGGTATCCCTAGCCACACCATCAGCCAAGGCCGACTGGTCTGGGCTGACGGTGACCTGCGCGCCGAAGCCGGCGCCGGGCGCTACCTGGAACGGCCCGCCTACCCCTCGGTATTCGAAGTGCTCAGCCGCCGCGCCGAGCACCAGCGCCCCACGCCCGTCGAGCGCTGATTCAGCCTGCAAGGCGCACCGGCCCGGGAGAGGCCGGGCGCAGCCGTATTGCTGTTGTCTGCCATCAACCCAGACCGGCCAGGCGAGTAACCGCCGCCTGTACCGACAAAAAAAAGAGAGAGGCTCCAACCGTGATCGATGCCCTGAAGCACTTGCCGCGCCCGCGTGCCGGCGCCGAACAACTGGCCGATAACTTCGGCGATCTCGCCCCACCCCTCACCGCCCGCCAGGCTGCCGTGGAAAGCGCCCGCTGCCTGTACTGCTTCGATGCACCGTGCATCAACGCGTGCCCCAGCGATATCGACATCCCGTCGTTCATCCACCGAATCAGCGACGATAACCTGCAGGGTGCCGCCGAGAAGATCCTCTCGGCGAACATCCTCGGCGGCAGCTGCGCGCGGGTCTGTCCGACCGAGATCCTCTGCCAGCAAGCCTGCGTGCGCAACAACGCCCAGGAATGCGCACCGGTCCTGATCGGCTTGCTGCAACGCTACGCAGTAGACAATGCCAATTTCAGTGAACACCCGTTCAAGCGCTCACCTGCCAGCGGCAAGCGCATTGCCGTGGTCGGCGCCGGCCCTGCCGGGCTGTCGTGCGCGCACCGGCTGGCCATGCACGGGCATGACGTGGTGGTCTACGAAGCACAAGAGAAGGCCGGTGGCCTCAATGAATACGGCATCGCCCGCTACAAGCTGGTGGACGACTACGCCCAGCGCGAGGTTGATTTCTTGCTCGGCATCGGCGGCATCGAGATTCGCCATGGCCAGCGCCTGGGCGCCAACCTCAGCCTCACCGAGCTGCATCAGCAATACGATTCGGTGTTCCTCGGAGTGGGCCTGAATGCTGTGCGCCAGCTGGGTCTGGCGGACGAAGAGGCGCCAGGCCTGCTTGCAGCCACCGAGTACATCCGCGAGCTGCGCCAGGCTGATGATCTCAGCCAACTGCCGCTGGCAGAGCGCTGCCTGGTGATCGGCGCGGGCAACACGGCGATCGATATGGCCGTGCAGATGAGCCGCCTCGGCGCTCGCGACGTCAACCTGGTATATCGCCGCGGCCATGCCGACATGGGCGCCACCGAGCATGAACAGGATATCGCCAAGGCCAACCAGGTCCGCTTGCACACCTGGGCGCGCCCCGATGCGGTGTTGCTGGATGACATGGGTCGCGTGCGTGGCATGCGCTTCATACGTACCGAGATGGCCGACGGTCGCCTGCGCGACACCGGCGAAAGCTTCGAACTGGCAGCCGATGCCATCTTCAAGGCCATCGGCCAACGCTTCGACGACACCAGCCTGAGCGACCCACTGGCGGCGCAACTGGCGCGCGACGGCGAGCGCATTCGCGTCGACCAGTGCCTGCGCACCAGCCTACCCGGCGTGTATGCCGGCGGTGACTGCACGGCGCTCGGCCAGGACCTCACCGTACAGGCAGTGCAACACGGCAAACTGGCCGCTGAAGCCATCCATGCCCAACTCATGCTCAATGTGGAGGCCGCATAAATGGCCGATCTGTCCATCGTATTCGCTGGCATCAAGGCGCCCAACCCGTTTTGGCTGGCCTCCGCACCACCCACCGACAAGGCCTACAACGTGGTCCGCGCGTTCGAGGCTGGCTGGGGCGGTGTAGTCTGGAAAACCCTCGGCGAAGACCCGGCCGCAGTCAACGTGTCATCGCGCTACTCGGCGCACTTCGGCGCCAACCGGCTGGTGCAGGGCATCAACAATATCGAACTGATCACCGACCGTTCCCTGGAGATCAACCTGCGCGAGATCACCCAGGTGAAGAAGGACTGGCCGGATCGCGCGCTGATCGTGTCGCTGATGGTGCCCTGTGAAGAGGAGTCGTGGAAGTTCATCCTGCCGCTGGTCGAAGCCACCGGTGCCGACGGCATCGAGCTTAACTTCGGCTGCCCCCACGGCATGCCCGAGCGCGGCATGGGCGCGGCCGTCGGCCAGGTGCCCGAATACGTCGAGATGGTCACCCGCTGGTGCAAGACCTACTGCTCGCTGCCGGTGATCGTCAAGCTGACGCCGAACATCACCGACATCCGCCAGTCGGCGCGCGCGGCCCATCGCGGAGGCGCCGATGCGGTGTCGCTGATCAACACCATCAACTCGATCACCAGCGTTGATCTGGACCGCATGGTCGCCCACCCTATCGTTGGCGATCAGAGCACCCACGGCGGCTATTGCGGCTCGGCGGTCAAGCCGATCGCGCTGAACATGGTTGCGGAAATTGCCCGCGATCCGCAGACCCGCGGCTTGCCGATCTGCGGCATCGGTGGCATTGGCAACTGGCGTGATGCTGCCGAGTTCATCGCCCTGGGCAGTGGCGCAGTACAGGTGTGCACGGCGGCGATGCTGCATGGTTTTCGGATTGTCGAGGACATGCAGGACGGCTTGTCGCGCTGGATGGATCAGCATGGCCATCAAAGCCTGGAAGCGTTCCGCGGTCAGGCGGTGGCGCACACGACTGACTGGAAGTACCTGGACATCAACTATCAGGTCATCGCCAAGATCGATCAGGATGCCTGCATCGGTTGTGGCCGCTGCCATATTGCCTGCGAAGACACCTCGCACCAGGCCATCGACAGCACGGTCAAGGCGGATGGCACGCACATCTACAGCGTGATCGATCAGGAGTGTGTGGGCTGTAACCTGTGCCAGATCACCTGCCCGGTCGAGAACTGTATCGAGATGGTCCCGCAGGACACCGGCAAGCCGTATCTGAACTGGACCCAGGACCCGCGCAACCCCTACCGCGAAGCCAGCTGAGGGCTGAACAGCGGCTATACAGTGCGCCGGGCTCAAGCCCGGCGCAGCTGTTTCAGGGCTCCAGGCCAATCCCGCGCAGGATCACCCCGGTTACGGTCTGGATGGCGCGCTCAAAGGCCATGTCCGACAGCGGCTCACCACCGTTGAGCAACGTCACCTGATAGCCGAAGTCGGCGTAGTGCTGGGTGGCGGCCCAGATCATGTACAGCAAGGCAGACGGCTCGACCGGCAGAATCTGCCCTTCTTCGACCCAGCGACGGATCTTGTTCTCCTTCAACTGCGCCCACGGCACCAGGCTTTCGTCCAGACTGGTGCCGAGCAGCGGCGCGCCGTGAAGCATCTCTTCAGCCCAGATCTTTGAGCCCAGCGAGCGCGAGCGCGAGTGGCTCATCTTGGCCCGGATGTAACTGGTCAGCACCACCCGCGGGTCGTCGAAACGCTCGAAGCACAGGGCGTCCTGCTTCCAAACCTCGAGCAGGTCCTGCAGCACGGCGCGGTACAGGTCGTCTTTGGTGTTGAAGTAGTAATGCAGGTTGGACCGCGGCAGCTCGGCCTGCTCGGCGATATCGCCCATCGACGTCGCGCCGAAGCCCTTCTCGGCGAAAACCTTTTCGGCAGCGTGCAGAATCTTTTCGACGTTACGGCGGCGGATCTCGATCTTGTGGTTGGCCATGGCCTGTCCAAAACGACTGAAACCCGTCAAGGCTAACAGTTTTGCCGGCGTTACTCACTCGGCAAGCGGCGCCCTGCGCTGCAGGCGTTGCAGCAGGCAACGGCCAGCTGCAAGCGCCCAGACCAACAGCGCGATCACGCTGACGCTGAACAGCATGCCCGAGACGCCGCTCTGGCTGATCAGCTTGCCAGCGAAGAACGGGAAGCCGAATACGCCGATGAAATACGCCAGGCTGAACAGCAGCAACGCCTGCGCGGTCAGGTGCGGCGGCGCTTCATTGGCTGCCAGGCCATTGATCACCGAGTAATTCAGGCCGTAGCCGATGCCCAGCACGCCGGCAGCCAGCACATAGCTGAAGCTGTCATGAACCCAGCTGGCAAAGCCCAGCACGGCGATCAGCATGAGTGTGGTCAAGGCCAGCGAGGCCGGCAGCGGACTGCGTTTGACCACCCAACCGGCGATCAACAACCGGCAGGTGATGGCGGCGCCCATGAAACCGATGAAAAACAGCGAATAGTCCAGACCAAGACTGGCCGCGTAACTGGTCTGGAAACTGCCCATGCCGCCAAAGATCGCCCCACCCAGGCCGACCATCACGATCGACAACGCCGAGCGCGAGCGCAGCACCTCGGCCGCTGAGCGCAGGCTGATCTGTACCGGCTCGCTGGGGCGCTGCTGGGCGATGGCAGTGGCCGCGCCCAAGCGCCAGAAGTAGCCACCGCCCAGCGCTGCGGTCAACGCGGCAGTGATGAACGCGGCCTGCACCGGCAGCCCCGCCAGCGCCGCCAACTTGCCCGCCAACGGGCCGCTGCCGATGCCGGCCAGCATGCTCCCGGACAACAGCGCAAAGCAGTGCGTGCGCCGCGCCGGCGCGACCATCGCCGTGACCATGATCGGCCCCACGGTGTAGAACACGCCCCAGCCGATGCCAAGCAGTGCACCGCAGGCCATCAGCATCAGGCCCAGTCCCGGCGCCGTGGCGAAGCCCAGTGACGCGAGCACAAGGCACAGTGCGCCCAGCGCAATACAGCGGGCCGCGCCCAAGCGCTGCAGCACGTGGCCGGATACCAGCACCGCGATCAGAGTACTGACCATGGCCACCGCGAATACCTGACCAGCATCGTGCTCGTTACCGCCGAACGAGCGCACCAGCAGCGACAGCAGAAAGGTCGCGCCATAGGCAATCGAGAGCAGGAAGCTGGCAAAGCAAAAGGCGCCGAATCGAGGGGTGGCGGGTGAGTTCATCGGCGCGATCCGTGGGCGACTGGGAGTTGCTTTCTAACACGGCCGGAGGCTGCCTTAGGCATGCCAATGCCGGAGTTGAGTTAACCAGGATTGCATCTTTCAGTCTGGATGACCCCGCTCGCTAGAGATCGCGAGCCATCAGCCACTGCTGCTTGTCCCAGGCTTCAAAGCGCTCCAATACATGCCAGCCGCGCTTGGCGTAGTAAGCGCTCTGGTCGTGGGTGTGCAGGTACAGGCGAGGAATGCCCAGTGAGCTGGCATGGGCGCAGATCGCTTCGATCAACTGCGCCGCCATGCCCCTGCCGCGAGCCTCGGGTTCGACCAGTACACATGCCAGCCAAGGGCCGAGGTCTGGTCGCTCAGGCAGGTCAGCGGCTGCCAGGCAGGCGCCGCCCAGCAAGCGCCCTTGCTCGAGCGCGACCAGGCATTTCCAGTCACCATTGCGCTGGCCCTCGGCAAACTCCGCTTGCCAGTCGGCCAGCGGCTGGGTTGCATACTCGTAGCTGAATTGCTGATGAAGCCGTTGCGCCATATCGGCGCAGTGGTGCATGTGCTGTTCGAGCCAGTGCAGCGAATGCATGAGCAAATCCTTTACAGGCAGATCCCTGAAGACCGCATTCAACCACAACGCGCCCGCGCCGGGCACTGTGCCTTGTGCAGGTTCAACGCGGTGTTGATGATGCCGATATGGCTGAACGCCTGTGGAAAGTTGCCGAGCATGCGCTGTGCTGTCGGCTCATATTGCTCGGCCAGCAGGCCGAGGTCGTTGCACAGCCCGAGCAGGCGCTGATACAACGCTTCGGCCTGTTCGTGACGGCCCTGCAACACGTACACATCAGCCAACCAGAACGAACACACCAGGAACGTCCCCTCGCCCGCCGACAGCCCATCGCCGCCGCTCTCACTGTCGTAACGCAGCAGCAAGCCATCCTTCAACAGCCGGCTTTCGATCTGCTCAAGCGTGCGCACAAAACGTGGATCGTCGGCGGGCAAAAATCCGGTCAGGGCAATCTGCAGCAGGCTGGCGTCCATTTCACTGGAACCATAGGCCTGAACGAAATACTCGCCACTCGGGTCCAGCCCGTTGGCACAGACTTCACGGTGGATCTCGTCCGCTACCCTGCGGTAATGCTGACCGCGCTCAACCTCTTCCTCGGTGGTTTCTGCCAGGCTGGCGGCACGATCAAAGGCGACCCAGGCCATGACCTTGGAGTGCACAAAGTGCTGAGTGCCGCCGCGCACTTCCCAGATACCCTCATCGGGCTCGCGCCAAATGCTCTCCACATACGGCAGAATCAACCGCGCAATGGCCGCGCTGCGGGGATGGCGCGGCAGGCCGCCCTTGATCGCCTGGGTCATGGCATCGGCAACTTCGCCATAAATATCCAGCTGATGCTGCCCGGCCGCAGCATTGCCGACCCGTACCGGCTGAGAGTGCTCATAGCCCGCCAGCCACGGCAGGTCGTACTCCTGCAGATCGCGCTCACCGGCCAGCCCGTACATGATCTGCATCTGCTCCGGGTTGCCCGCCACCGAACGCAGCAGCCATTCGCGCCAGGCTTGCGCCTCGTCGAAGTAGCCCAGGTTCATGAATGCCAGCAAGGTCATGGTCGCATCGCGCAGCCAGCAATATCGGTAGTCCCAGTTGCGCTCACCACCGACCCGTTCTGGCAGCGAGGTGGTCACTGCCGCGACGATGCCGCCAGTTGGCGCATAGGTCATCGCTTTGAGCGTAATCAGTGAACGCCGCACCTGAGCGCTATAGCGGCCAACGTCGGGGCAGCGGCCGGCAAAGGTCTGCCACTCGTTGAGGGTATGGGCAAATGCCTCGTCCAGGTCGCAGTCGGGCTGCACCGGCAGATGCGAAGGCTGATGGCGCAGGCTGAACACATGGCGCTCGCCGGCAGCTACGCGAAAGCGCACACCGGTATGGTGATCCCAGGCATGAGTGGCGACGCTGCTGGAAAGAATCAGGCGGTCGGGCCCAGCCACCGCGCTGAGGGTCAGCGGGTCGATCTTTTCCACCCACGGCACGCTGCGGCCATAATCAAAACGCAGCACCAGATCCATCTCGAAGCTGGTTTCGCCAGCCAGGCCCTCGACGATGCGAATCACCGAGTTGGTGTCACCCAGCGGCATCAAATCAAGCACCCGCGCCCGACCGCTGGCGGTGCTGTACACCGTCTCCAGAATCAGGCTGTCTTCAAGGTACTGGCGCGTGCTGCTCTCAACCGGATCGGAGGGCGCCAGGCGCCAGCGGCCGTTCTCTTCGTTGCCGAGCAAGGCGGCAAACACCGCCGGGGCGTCGAAGCGCGGCAGGCATAGCCAGTCGATCGAGCCGTCGCGGCTGACCAAGGCGGCGCTACGGCAGTTGCCGAGCAGAGCGTAGTCTTCGATCGGGGCTGGCATTGAAACTCCTTGGCATGGGTTGAACAGGTTTGGCGGGTTAAATCACCGAAAAGTTCTACCGACCCGGCAACATCAGCCAAGGCTATGCCACTCGCGCTTGTCACGGCTGAGCAGCTCGTTGCCCGCTTCCGGGCCATCCTCGCCGGCAGGATATTCATGCACCTTGCTCTCGCTGGCCCAGGCATCCAGAAACGGCTGTACGGCACGCCAGCCGTTTTCGATGTTGTCAGCGCGCTGGAACAGCGTCTGGTCACCGGTCAGGCAGTCGTAGATCAGCGTCTCGTAGCCGGTGGCCGGCGGCATCTTGAAAAAGTCCTTGTAGGCAAAGCCGAGCTCGACATTCTCCATGATCATCTCCGGCCCCGGGCGCTTGGCCTGCAGGTCGAACCACATACCTTCATTGGGCTGGATCTGGATTTTCAGGTAGTTGGCCTTGGGCCGCTCCAGCTCCGATTCACGAAACTGTGCGTACGGCGCTGGCTTGAAGCAGATGGCGATCTCGGTGTCACGCACACTCATGCGCTTGCCGGTACGCAGGTAAAACGGCACCCCAGCCCAACGCCAGTTGTCGATCATCACCTTCAAGGCGACATAGGTTTCGGTCTGGCTGTCAGGGGCTACGTTGGCTTCTTCGCGGTATCCCGGCACGCGCTTGCGGCCCTGCTTGCCGACGCTGTACTGGCCGCGCACCGAGTTCTTCAGGGCCATCTTGGTCGACCAGGGGCGGATGGCGCCGATCACCTTGGCCTTTTCGCCGCGCACCGCATCGGCGCCGAATGCAGCTGGTGGCTCCATGGCGACCATGGCCAACAGCTGGAACAGATGATTGGGGACCATGTCGCGCAGCGCCCCGGTGTTGTCGTAGAACGCACCACGGGTCTCGACGCCGACGGTCTCGGCAGCGGTGATCTGCACGTGGTCGATGTAGTGATTGTTCCAGAACGACTCAAACAGGCCATTGGAGAAGCGGCTGACCAGGATGTTCTGTACGGTCTCTTTGCCAAGATAATGGTCGATGCGATAGATCTGTCGTTCATGCATGACCTTGAGCAGGCAGGCGTTGAGCGCCTCGGCGCTGGCCAGGTCGGTGCCAAACGGTTTTTCGATGACCACCCGGCGGAAGCCCCCTGCCGACTCATCGAGCAAGCCCGCCTCGCCCAGCCGCTGCGCGACCTCAGGGAAGAATCGCGGCGAGGTGGCCAGATAGAAGATGGCGTTGCCATGGCGGGTGCCCTCGACGCGCTTGGCCAGGGCCTGATAAGTGGCCGGGTCGAGGAAATCACCGGTCTGGTAATCCAGCCGCTTGGCCAGCCGCGCCCAGACCTTTTCATCGAGATTTTTGGGCGCGCCCTCGCCCTGCTCGCGGTTGGCCATGAAACTGTGCAGGCGCTCGGCAAACTCCTCTGCGCTGGCGGCGTTGTGGTCAACGCCGACGATACGCAAATTGCGATCGAGCAGGCCGTCGCGGCTGAGGTTGTACAGCGCCGGCATCAGCAGGCGCTTGACCAGATCACCATTGGCGCCGAACAGGAACAACGTGCACGGCGGTGCTGCGGGTATCTTCGTTTGGCTCATGGGCGCTTGTTCTCGACATGCCCACCAAAGCCCAGGCGCATGGCCGACAGGACCTTGTCGCCGAAGGTGCCCTGCTGCTGGCGTGAACGGAAGCGGGCAAACAGCGCGCTGGACAATACCGGTACCGGCACGGCCTGCTCGACGGCAGCGTCGATGGTCCAGCGGCCTTCACCACTGTCCGACACCGAACCACTGAACTGAGCCAAGGCCGGGTCGGCGACCAGCGCGTCGGCGGTCAGGTCGAGCAGCCACGAGGTGACCACGCTGCCACGGCGCCAGACTTCGGCGATTTCTGCCACGTTCAAGTCAAAGCGCTCGGCCTCGGGCAATTCATCACCGCCCTTGCTGCGCAGCAGGTCGAAGCCTTCGGCATAGGCCTGCATCAAGCCGTATTCGATGCCGTTGTGGATCATCTTCACGTAGTGGCCGGAGCCTGCCGGGCCGGCATGGATGTAACCGTGCTCGGCACGTGCGTGCTCACCTTCGCGGCCCTGGGTGCGCGGGATCTCGCCAACACCCGGGGCCAGTGCGCTGAACAGCGGCTCCAGGCGCTCAAACACGTCTTTCTCGCCGCCAATCATCATGCAATAGCCGCGCTCCAGGCCCCAGACGCCGCCGGAGGTGCCGACATCCAGATAATGCAGGCCACGCTGGGACAGCTCGGCCGCGCGGCGCATGTCGTCTTTGTAGAAGGTATTGCCGCCGTCGATGATCGCATCGCCTGGCTCGAGCAGGTCGGCCAGCTGGCGGATGGTCTGCTCGGTCGGCTCGCCGGCTGGCAGCATCACCCACACGGCGCGCGGAGCTTTGAGTTTTTGAATCATTGCGCCCAGGTCGTGGGCACCCTGGGCGCCTTCATTTTCCAGGGCGGTGACCGCGTCGCGATTGCGGTCATGGACCACGGTACGATGCCCGGCACGCATCAGCCGTCTTGCAATATTGCCGCCCATGCGGCCCAGCCCGACGATTCCCAATTGCATGTGGCGTCGCTCCCCTCAGAAATAGTTAACAAGGCTTTTCAGGTTTTCAGATTAGTCCAGCTCATCGGCAAAGGGTTCAGCGACGAACGGCCTGACAACCATAAACAAAAAAGTTCCCAAGCTCGCAGAAAGAATTCAGAATGCGCGCCGTATGAGCGGCTACGCTTAGAATGTCACTAGCCAATTGCGAGGTGTGCAATGGGTACCTTGATGCAAAACACTCCTGTCCAGACCCTTTTTGTTTCCGTTCGCCGTGATGAACTGCGTCGTCTGAAGGAAGAGCGTGACCTGCTGTTGCAACAGGTCGCACAGTTGAGCCTGCAGCTTGAGCAGGGCAAAAACAGCGAAAAGTCCCTCATTAGCTGAGACCCTTTACCTACATTTATCGCACGTAGTTGTTTCTACCTTGGAAGCCTCGCAGGCCCACCCGGCGGCCTGCTTCCAAGGAGTTTCAGCATGAACCGCCCCTGCCTTTACCTATCTGTAGCTTTCCTGTGCCTGCCTGCATACGCGACCGCGGCAACCAAAGAGTGCCAGCCTGTTGCCGACGATGACGTGCTGTCGCTGTTCAGCCAATGGAATGCCAGCTTGCAGAGCGGTGATCCCGCGGCCGTGGCCAGGCTGTATGCAGTAGACGCGCTGTTGCTACCCACAGTGTCCAGTCTGCCGCGGCTGAGCACTGCCGAGCGTGTTGACTACTTCAAGCATTTCCTTGCTGACCGCCCATCCGGCAGGCTCGATAGTCACCATGTCAGCATCGGTTGCAACCAGGCGTCACTGGCCGGGCTGTACACATTCGATTTTGCGGCGACCGGCAAGCAAGTGGCCGCTCGCTATACCTTTACCTACGACTGGACCGGCAGCGAGTGGCTGATCAGCCATCATCATTCCTCGCTGCTGCCTGCTGACTGAAGCTTGTACCAGGCTTGGCTGGGCACGGCAGGCGGGCGCCAAAAGAGCTGCGCAGCAGACAATAAATAAGTTGAATTGGGAACCATTCGCTTTTATCTTGCGCCCGGTCCTCAATTCAACTGTGCCTGTCTGCCAGGGGCGTCGCATGTCGCTGCATGAAACAGATTCGATCATCCCTCTTGATGTTCTCTACGGCACCCAGCGCAGCTGGCTGCTGGCATGGCTGCGGCGTTCGCTGGGCTGCTCGCAGCAGGCTGCCGACCTGGCGCAGGACACGTTCGTGCGCTTGCTGGTGCGTAACCAGCCAATCAGCGACCGCGCCCCGCGGGCATTGCTGGCCCGCATCGCCCGCGGCCTGGTGATCGATCACTGGCGCCGCGATGCACTGGAACGCGCCTACCTTGAGACCCTGGCCCTGCAGCCAGAGGCCGGTTTCCCATCCCCTGCAGTCCGCCATGAGGCGCTGCAATGTCTGGAGCGCATCGCGCAAATGCTCGACGGCCTCAAGCCGGCCGTGCGTGAGGCATTCCTGCTTTACCAACTGAGCGGCCTGACCCACGTGCAAGTGGCCGAGCAGTTGGGTATTTCCAGCCGTACGGCCGAGCGACACGTAGCCAGCGCCCTGCTCCACTGCTATCGGGTGTGCTTCGAGGACGCCCTGTGAGCGCCAGCGCGGAGCGGTTGCCGGAGGCGATCGTGTGCAAGGCCATCGAGTGGCAGATGCGCCTGCGCGATCAGCCGCACCACCCCGAGTTGCAGGCGCAGCTAATGGCGTGGCGGCAGCGCGATGGCCGGCATGAGTTGGCCTGGCTGCGCTTGGGCCAGTTGGCTGGTCAGTTTGACCCTGGGCGGTTACCGGATGCAGCGCAGACCTCGGCCGTGTTACGGCGGGCCGAGGTAGATGTGGGTCGACGGCGGATGCTGTCGTTGCTTGGGGTGGGTTTGGCGGTTGGCAGTGGCGCGTTGCTGTTGAGCCATACCGCACCTGGCTGGCGGAGTGACTTTGCCACGGCTACCGGGGAGCGTCGACGGGTGCCGATGGCCGCTGGTGGTGAGGTGCTGTTGAACACTGACAGTGCAGTGGATATCGAAGCTGGGCGGGTGCTGCTGCGTTCGGGTGAAGTGTTGCTGGATGGGCCTAGCTGGGTTGTCGGTTGCCGCTTCGCCAGTTGTGAAGGGCGCGGAGCGCGGGCGGTGGTGCGGGAGCGGGCTGGGTTCACTGAGGTGCATGTGGCGCGCGGACAAGTGCTGGTGCGCGGGGCTGGCGGGGTGCAGCAGTTGGCTGCGGGGGATGGGGTGGCGGTAGATGGCGGAGGGGTCAGGCCGTTGGTAGGCGTGGGGATCGATCCGTTTGGTTGGAGTCGGGGGGTGTTGGTTGCCAGTGATGTGGGGCTTGGGGAGTTTTTGGCCGAGGCTGGGCGGTATCGGGCTGGGTGGCTTGGGTGTGATGCGGGGATTGCCGGGCTGCGATTGAGTGGGGTGTTTCGTTTGGATGACCCTGAGGGGTTGTTGGGCAATATCGAGCGGTTGTTGCCGGTCAGGGTGGTGGAGCGGACGCGGTGGTGGGTTCGGGTTGTGGCGGTTTGATCTTTGGTTTGTGGTTTGTGGTTTGCTGCTTGTTTTGTGAGCTTATCCATTTTCTGTTGTGGCAGTGCGGGCCCCTTTCGCCCTTACGGCGAGTCACTTTTTTGGCAAACGCCCCAAAAAAGTAACCAAAAAAGGGCTCGCTCCCACATACGGCCCCTGCGCTGCGCTCCGGGGTCCCCTCACTCCGGCATAGCTCCCGGGAGGACCGCGCTGTACGGCCCATCCTGGGCCGCAGCGCTTGCCGGCCATCCATGGCCGGCACCTCCCTTCGCAATGCCTGCGCTCGGCCTCCTGAGGTCGCTGGTAGATCAAGATCAAGAGCACGCCTCGCTGCGCTGGCGCAGATCAAAAGCGAAGGTCAAAAGCGAAGGTCAAAAGCTGGGGCCGTTTTGCGGCCCCGCCCTTGATCTGCGCCAGCGCAGCGAGGCGTGCTCTTGATCTTGCTCTTGATCCACCGGCGACTCAGGAGGCCGAGCGCAGGTCTTGCGAAGGGAGGTGACGGGCATGGATGCCCGTCAAGCGCTGCGGGCCAGGATGGCCCGTACAGCGCGGTCCTCCCGGGAGCAAGACCGGAGCGAGGGAACCCCGCAGCGCAGCGGAGGGGCCGGATGTGGAGCCAAGCATTTTTTTGGTTACTTTTTTGGGGCGTTTGCCAAAAAAGTGACTCGCCGTAAGGGCGAAAGGGGCCCTAACAGCCACCACAGCAAACGGATAAGCCCACAGAGACAGAGGACAAACCACAAATAACCGAAGCCACCAGAAAAAACTGTCGGACTTCTCCAGCTCATCCGGTTAGCAAAGATATCCCCTTCAACGGACCACCCCAATGCCACCCCACAGCAGCAACCTCCCCACCGCCCTGGCCCTGGCCCTGACCCTCTTGGCCAGCAGCGCCAGCGCCGCCGAAAAAACCGCGCCAGCCATCCCCCCGGGCCCGCTGGCCCAAGCCCTGAGCACCTTCGCCGAACGCTCGGGCATCACCCTCTCCTTCTCCCCAGAAAACGTTCAAAACCTCACAACCCAAGGCACCCAGCCAGGCGGCACGCTCAACGAAGCCCTCGCCCGCCTGCTCCAGGGCACCAACCTTAGCCCGCACAAAACCCAATCCGGCTACGTCATCCTGCCCACCGCGACCGACACCAGCCTGCAACTCGATCCCACCAACATCGACGCCAACGCAAGCCAAAGCGCCTTCGCCCCGGTCAGCGGCTACTACGCCAGCAACGCCAGCAGCGCAACCAAGACCGACCGCCCGATCCTCGAAACCGCGCAAAGCGTCAGTGTCGTCACCGCCGCGCAGATCGCAGACCGCAAGGTCGACCGCGTCGAAGACGCCGTCGCTTACACCGCCGGCGTGCGTGTGGGCAGCTCGGGCCTGGACCCGCGCTTTGACATGATCAGCGTGCGCGGTTTCGAAACCACCATGTCCGCCGACTTCCTCGACGGCCTGCGCCAACCCGGCAGCGGCTGGCTGTCGCTGTACCAGACCGAAGCCTACAACCTAGAACGCATCGAAGTGGTCAAAGGCCCTGCTTCGGTGCTGTACGGCCAGATCAGCCCCGGCGGCATGGTCAACAGGGTCAGCAAACGCCCGAGCCTGGACGCACGCAACGAAGTGCAGATCCAGGCCGGCAACTATAACCACCAACAAGGCCAGTTCGACCTCGGCGGGCGCCTGGACGAACAAGGCGACCTGCTCTACCGCGTGGTCGGCGTCTACCGCGATGCAGAAAACTACATCGAGCAACTGAACAACGACGTGCGCCTGATCGCGCCCTCGCTGAGCTGGCAGATCGACCCCGACACCCGTCTCACCCTGCTCGCCCAATACCAGGAGCGTGAAACCGCCGGTTCACCGATGCTCTACCAGCAAGGCGAGCACCTGAGCAACTTCTGGCAGGGCGATGAATACTTCGACAAACTCGAACAGCGCCAGTGGACCCTGGGTTACGAGTTCGAGCACATCCTCAACGACACCTTCACCTTCCAGCAGAACCTGCGCTACGGCCAGGTCGACACCACCAACCAGTACATGCAGCCCTTCCAGGAGCGTGGCTCGGTGCTCGATCGACAAGCCGTCGGCGTCTACGAAAACATGACCTCGCTGTCGACCGACACCCGCCTGGTCAGCCGCTTCGACACCGGCAACCTGCGTCACACCCTGGTCAGCGGCTGGGACTATGCGCTGCTTGAAACCGACCTGCTGTACGCCATGGGCCCCGGGCCTTCGATCGATCGCTACGCGCCAGACTACCATCAGCCGGTTGCGCGCCCGAACACGGCCTGGGCCGACGAGGACGGCCTGGAGCACCGCAGCGGCCTGTACCTGCAAGACCAGATCGAGATCGACCGCTGGCGCCTGTCGGCCGGGCTGCGCCGTGACAAGGTAGATGTACGCCGCAGCAATCACCTCGCCGGCAGCAAGCGCAAGGACGACGACGCGGCCACCACCGGCTCGATCGGCGCGCTGTACCTGTTCGACAACGGTGTCGCGCCCTACGTCAGCTATGCCACCTCGTTTTTGCCACAGAGCAGCAGCCAGCCCGATGGCAGCCCCTACAAGGCCACCGAAGGCGAGCAATATGAGTTGGGCGTGAAGTACCAACCACCGGGCAGCTCGACCCTGCTCACCGCCTCGCTGTACCACCTGACCCAGCAAAACGTACTGACCCGCGACCTGGCCGACCCGACCCGCAGCATCGCCACCGGTGAGCAGACCTCAAAGGGCCTGGAGCTGGAAGCGGTATCCGACCTGAGCGAGCGCCTCAAGCTGACTGCCAGCTACAGCTACAACGATGCCGAGGTGACCAAGAGCAACGACGGCAACCAAGGCAAGCAACCGCTGAACGTGCCACGCCATCTGGCCTCGATGTGGCTCGACTACCGCTTGCCGTTCGGCCTCGGCCTGGGCGCGGGTGCGCGCTACACCGGCAGCAACTTCGGCGATGCCGCCAACACCCAGAAGAACGAGGGCTACACCCTGGTCGACGCTGGCGTGCACTACGACTTTGCCGGCGACCTGGACGGCGTGCGCCTGGGCTTCAATGCGCGCAACCTGCTCGACAAGCGCTACATCAATTGCCAGCAGGGTTACTGCTATCGCGGCGAGGCACGCAGCCTGGTCACCAGCCTCAGCTATCGCTGGTAAGGAGAACACTGATGACGCGCACACTGTGGATTTACCTGAGCGCCCTGTTGTTTGCCGGGCTGGCACACGCCGCGCCGGTGACACTGGACGGCACCGAACAATGGACGATGAAAAGCGCCGAAGGCCGCGAGTACCGGATCATGGTCAGCCTGCCGGAAGGCGATGTGCCGTGGACCGGTGGCTACCCGGTGATCTACCTGCTCGACGGCAACGCGTACTTCCCGGCCTTCCACGCTGCCAAGCGCGCGCAGGAGCGCTTGCGCGGCTCGATTCTGGTGGCGATCGGTTATCCCAGTGACACCCCGCTGGACTTCGAGCGCCGCGCCTTCGACCTGTCTCCGCCGCAACCGGCCGAACGCAACGTGCCGCCGCAGGGCGGCCAGGACGTGTTTCTGGATTTCATCGAAAAGCGGCTAATGCCTGAGGTCAACAGCCGCTTCAAGGTCGATCAAGACCAACGCAGCCTGGTCGGGCACTCGTTTGGTGGCATGTTCGCGGTGTATACCCTGTTCACCCGCCCGGCGCTGTTTCAGCATGCCGTGGCAATCAGCCCCAGCCTGTGGTGGCGGGACCGCTATTTGCTGGAACACGAGCGCACGTTCACCCAGCGTGCCCATGCCGGTCAGATCGACCTTACCCACAGCAGCCTGAGCCTGCTGATTGGTGATCGCGAGATGCCCCAGGAGATCCAGGACGCGCGCTCGCTGCAGTTGCGTCTGGAGCAGCTGTCGCAGTACGGCCTGCGCAGTGATTTCCAGATCGAGCCAGGCGAAGACCATATGTCGGCGCCATTTCGTGTTGCCCCGCGCGTGCTCGACGAACTGATGAGCACACGTCGCTACTGACCGACCGACATCACCCCAAAGCGGCGCACCAACACGGTGCGCCAGATCCAAGGCGCACCCCGCTGGCGCATTGCATCCATGACATGAAACTGTCGTAAATGGTCGAGATCTTCGCCATTTACACCTCGCTACAGACGCCAACGTTTGCGTCTGGCCCGCCTCATAACGAAAGTGACCGGCGGGTCACCTTTTTATCACCTACTCTCCTACACTCAAATTCCGGCCCGCCATTTGCTCTGTCTTGAAGTGACGCAAATAAGTCGAACTTTTCAAAAAGGCGGTGGGTCAGCAAGTAAGTAGGCCAGGCGAGGGTAAAAACCAGCCCTGGTCAAGCCATCCCAGACCGATCGACCGCCTTTGGCAAGTATGCCGATTGCGCAGTGCCCGCGCGCACGATCACGAGCATGGATAGCACTACACCGTTTAGACCAGAGAGAACCCAACACGAAGCAATGCGACGGGTGCCAGCCACCCGACCAGATTAGGGATGGAGAGAAGAATGATCAGTGCCGCTGTCGAGCCACACGCAAGTAGTTTCAACCCGAACAACCGCGAGCCGCTGCAGATGGAGCGCGGGACGGCAGGCAAGGCACCTGGTGCCGAGCGCCAGAACAACCCGAACAAGCGCAAGGTTCTCTTTGTTACTTCGGAATTCGCCGACCTGGTCAAGACCGGCGGCCTGGGCGACGTTTCGGCCGCACTGCCGCGTGCCATGGCTCACCTGCACGATGTACGGGTGCTGATCCCCGGCTACCCGCAGGTGGTCGACAGCGACTACCCGATCCATATCGTTGGCGAACTCGGCGGCCACGCTGCTCTGCCGCCGTGCAAGATCGGCCGTATGGACCTGCCCGATGGCCTGGTCATCTATGTGCTGATCTGCCCGGAACTGTATGAGCGTGAAGGCTCGCCCTACGGCGCCAACAACGGGCGCGATTGGCCGGACAACCATATTCGCTTCGCCCGCCTCGGCTTGGCCGCAGCAGAAATCGCTGCTGGCGAGGGCCTGGCACACTGGACCCCGGAGCTGGTCCACGCCCACGACTGGCCGGCTGGCCTGGCACCGGCGTACATGCACTGGCGCGGTCTGAAGACACCGACTCTGTTCACCATCCACAACCTGGCCTATCAGGGCGTGTACAACCGTGGCTGCAGCCCGGAGCTGGCGATCCCTGATCATGCCATGCAGCAGGAAGGCATGGAGTTCTACGGCAAGCTGTCGTTCCTCAAGGCCGGCCTGGCTTATTCCAGCCACATCACCACGGTCAGCGCCACTTACGCCAAGGAAATCACCACCCCCGAGTTCGGGTGTGGCTTGGACGGTTTCCTTGCCAGCAAGGCGCAACAGGGCTTGCTTGGCGGCATTCCCAACGGCATCGACGAAAGCTGGGATTCGGCGACCGACAAGCACCTGGTGCACAACTTCAGCATCAACGACTGGGACGGCAAGGCGCGCAATGCCGCGCAGGTCCGCGAGCTGTTCGAACTCGAGCCATCCGACGGCCCGCTGTTCGCGGTGGTCTCGCGCCTGGTGTTCCAGAAAGGTCTTGACCTGACCTTGGCCGTTGCCGACTTCATCGTCGAGCAAGGCGGCCAGATTGCGATCATCGGCCGCGGCGAGCCGGAAGAAGAACAGGCCATGCGCGAGCTTGCCCTGCGTCACCCAGGCCGGATCGGCGTGCGCATTGGCTTCAACGAGACCGACGCCCGGCGCATGTTCGCCGGCAGCGATTTCCTGCTGATGCCATCGCGTTACGAACCCTGCGGCTTGAGCCAGATGTACGCCCAGCGCTTCGGTTCGCTGCCGGTGGCGCGCAATACCGGCGGCTTGGCCGACACCATCGACAATGGCGTCACCGGTTTCCTCTTCAACGAATCCACCGTAGACAGCTATCGCGAGGCGCTGAGCCGCGCCTTCTATATCTATGGCAAGAAAGACCTGCTGCATGCCATGCGCTGCCTGTCGATGACCCAACCATTCAACTGGTGTCAGGCGGTCGAACCCTATGCGCACCTTTATGAAGATCTGGTCAAACAGGTCCAGCTGAGCAATTACTGATCGGAGCTTCGAAGATGCACAGACATGGCGCACATATGTTGGACGCCACGTCCGCGCGCTTCGCCCTCTGGGCGCCGGATGCGCGCAGCGTGAGCCTGCAACTGCAAGACCAACCTGAAATCGATATGCAGCGTGACAGCGATGGCTGGTTCAGCATCGATGTCGCCTGCCCGCCCGGCAGCCGTTATCGCTATCGGGTCAACGCTGAACTGGAAGTGGCCGACCCGGCCTCGCGCTATCAGCCCGAGGGCGTACATGGCCCCAGCCAACTGGTCGACCTTGCTGCCTACCCCTGGCTGCACCCGTGGCAGGGCCGGCCCTGGCATGAAGCAGTTATCCAGGAAGTGCACGTCGGCCTGCTGGATGGCTACGCCGGGGTCGCCGGGCAACTGCCGCGGCTGGCTGAGCTGGGCGTAACTGCCATCGAATTGATGCCCTTGGGGCAGTTCCCAGGCGAGCGTAATTGGGGCTACGACGGCGTGCTGCCGTTCGCTGCGCAGCACACTTACGGCAGCCCGCAGCAGTTATGTGCACTGGTTGATAAAGCCCATGGCCACGGCCTGATGGTGATGGTCGATGTGGTCTACAACCACTTCGGCCCGGACGGCAACTACCTGCACGCCTACGCTGACCCGTTCTTCCGTGAAGACCGGCAGACGCCATGGGGCGCCGCGATTGATTTTCGCAAGCCCGAGGTGCGCGAGTACTTTATCCAGAACGCTCTTATGTGGCTGTGCGACTATCGCATTGACGGCCTGCGCCTGGATGCAGTGCATGCTATAGACCAACCGGATTTCCTGGTCGAGCTGGCCGCCCGGGTGCGTGCCGCAGTAGAACCGGGCCGACAGGTCTGGCTGGTACTGGAAAACGAGCACAATCAGGCCGACCTGCTCGAACAGGGCTTCGACGCGCAGTGGAACGATGATGGCCACAACGCCTTGCACGTGCTGCTGACCGACGAAGTGGAAGGGTATTACGAAGACTACAAGGACCGTCCAGTTGAAAAGCTCGCTCGCTGCCTGAGCGAGGGGTTCGTGTTCCAGGGGCAGAACACTCGCCACGGCACCCCGCGTGGTGAACCCAGCGGGCATCTGCCGCCGACCTCGTTCGTGCTGTTTTTGCAGAACCACGACCAGATCGGCAACCGCGCCATGGGCGAGCGCCTGACACGCCTCTGTCCGCCGCAGGCGCTGCGTGCCGCAACCGGGCTGTTGCTGCTGTCGCCGATGATCCCGTTGCTGTTCATGGGCGATGAAGAAGGCAGCTGCCAGCCGTTCGTGTTCTTCACCGACTTCCATGACGAACTGGCCGATGCAGTACGTGAGGGGCGCCGCGGCGAGTTTGCCCACTTCGCCGCATTTGTCAACCCCGATACCCGCGCCAAGATCCCCGACCCGAACGCCGCCGCGACCTTCAACGCCTCACGGCTTGATGGCCAGCAAGTACTGGCCGGCTGGCACGGCTTATATCAGCAACTGCTGCAACTGCGCGCTCGGCATATCGTCCCGCATTTGCCCGGCACCCGCGCACTGGGCTGCGAAGTGCTCGGCGACAAGGCCGTCAGTGCGCGCTGGCAGTTGGGCAACGGCAGCGAGCTGCGCATCGACCTCAATCTGGGCGGCACTGCCGTCAACGCCAACCTGCCCACCGCCCGCTGGCGCCTGTTCGACACCGGCGCCGATGCCCACCCTGACACTTCCCTGACCGCGCACAGTTGCGTGGTCAGCCTGATCCCTTCTGGCCTGGAACCTTCATGAGCGACTCGCCCCTGCACCAATTGGCCGCTCGGGCCGGCCTGGCCCGAGACTGGATAGACGCCAACAACCGCCCGCAACAGGTCAGTGACGAGGTCCTGCGCCAGGTCCTGGCCGGCCTCGGCCACCCTGCTGACGATGATGCCGCGAGCACTGCCAGCCTGCGTGATCTGGAACACGCCGAAGACGGCGAGCACCTGCCGCCGCTGTTGACCTGCGAGGTCGACCAGACGCTGTCGCTGGTGCATTACTTCCCGGCGGGCAGCGCTGTGCAGTGCGTGCTGGAAAACGGTGACCCGCTCGAGCTGCAACTGGACGAGCAGGCGCGGCTGCCGGGCACCCTGCCACTTGGTTACCATCAACTGCAGATCGAGCAGCGCGAGTTCACCGTGGCGGTTTGCCCGCCGCGCTGTTACAGCCTTGAACAAGCCGTTGACGAGCCGCCTGCGCGGCTATGGGGCCTGGCCGCTCAGTTGTACAGCCTGCGCCGGGAAGGTGGCGGCGGTTACGGCGATTGCATGGCCTTGGAGCAACTCGCCCGCAGCGCTGCCGAGCGCGGTGCCGACGCCATCGCGATCAGCCCCATCCATGCCTTGAGCCTGGCCGATCAGCAGCATTTCAGCCCCTACTCGCCTTCCAGCCGGCTGCAGCTCAACAGCCTCTACGCCAGCCCCGCCACGGTGCTCGGTGAGCGTGCGGTGCGCCTAGCTGTGGAAACCTGCCTGTTGCAGCCAACCCTCGATGCACTGGAGCAGGAGCCGCTGGTCAACTGGCCGGTGGCCGCCGACGCGCAACAGCGCGTACTGGAAGCCCTCTACAAAGACTTCAATCAGGGCAATCATCCGCTACGTGAGGACTTTGACAGTTTCTGCGCCGCCGCCGGCGAGCCGCTCACGCTGCACTGCCGTTTTGAGCTGCTGCAGGCCGAAGCCGTCGCTCAGGGCCTGAGCGGCGACTGGCGTAACTGGCCGCCGGCCTGGCAAGACCCTCACCACCCTGAAGTCGAAGCGCTGGCCGCCGCACATCCGTCGCGGGTCGAATACCATGCCTTCTGCCAGTGGCTGACCGAGCGCAGCCTGCAACGCGCGCACCAAGCGGCAGTTGCCGGCGGCATGGCCATCGGCCTGATCGCCGATCTCGCCGTGGGTGCCGACGGCGCCGGCAGCCAGGCCTGGAGCCGGCAGGATGAACTGCTGGCCAGCCTGACCGTCGGCGCACCGCCGGATATCCTCAATCGCTCCGGGCAAGACTGGGGCATCAGTGCGTTCTCCCCGGAAGGCCTCAAGCGCAACGGCTATCGCGCCTTCATCGAAATGCTGCGGGCCAACCTGGCACATGCCGGCGGCCTGCGCATCGATCACGTCATGGGCCTGCGCCGGCTGTGGCTGATCCCCAACGGCGCCAAACCCAGCGAAGGCGCGTACCTGAATTTCCCGCTCGACGACCTGCTGCGCCTGCTGGCGCTGGAGTCGGTCAAGCACGAGGCGGTGATACTTGGCGAAGACCTTGGCACCGTGCCCGACGGCCTGCGCGAAACCCTGGCGAGCAAGGCCTTGCTGGGCATGCGCGTACTGCCTTTCGAGCAGCACTCCACCGGCCACTTCAAGGCGGTACTGGACTGGCCGGACGACGCCATGGCCACCACCGGCACCCATGACCTGGCGCCCCTCGCCGGCTGGCTGCAAAGCCGCGATATCGACTGGAGCCATCGCCTGCAGCTGCTCGATGCCACCGCCGAGCTGCACTGGCGTCACGACCGGCAAAAAGAGTGCGACGGCCTGCGCAGCCTGCTGGAAAGCAACTACGGCCCGCTGCCCGGTAACGACGAGTTGATTGACGCGGCTATCCGCTTTGTCGGCCATACCCGCGCGCCGCTGGTACTGATCCCGCTGGAAGACCTGCTTGGCAGCGATGAGCAGCCCAACCTGCCCGGCACTACCGAAGGCCACCCCAACTGGCGGCGGCGTTTTGCCAAGCCTGTAACTGAATTACTCGATGACGAAGACGCTGCACGGCGTTTGGAACTGCTGGCGCAAGCCCGCGAGCAAGCTTGGGAGCGTGACCGATGAAAGCCTTGACCGCCACTGTGCGCCTGCAATTGCACAGCGACTTCACCCTTGACGATGCAGTGCCGCTGGTGCCGTATTTTGCCCGCCTGGGCATCAGCCATGTGTACGCCTCGCCGATCCTCAAGGCCCGCGCCGGGTCACGTCATGGCTATGACGTGGTCGACCCGACCCAGATCAACCCGGAGCTGGGTGGCGAGGCAGCTTTGCTGCGCCTGATTGCCGCCCTGCGCCAGCACGGCATGGGCTTCATTCTCGACACCGTGTCCAACCACATGGCCGTCGGTGGCGCCGACAATCCCTGGTGGCAGAGCCTGCTGGCCTGGGGTCGACGCAGCCCCTACGCCGAATTCTTCGACATCCAGTGGCACTCCGCCGACCCACTGCTGGCCGGTCAACTGCTGCTGCCGTTTCTCGGCAGCGATTATGGCCAGGCCCTGCAGAACGGCGAACTGCCGCTGACCTTCGATGCCACGACCGGCGTGCTCGAGGTTGCTCATTACGATCACCGCTTCCCGATCTGCCCGGCCGATTACGGTCAGATCCTCAGCCACAGTCCACAGCTGCAAGACCTGGCCCAGCACTTCACTGCCCTGCGCGGTTCGGCGCAGCCGCTGATCGACGCCCAGGCGCTGCACGCCGAACTGGCCCGCCGGGTCAACGCCGGCACCTCGCTGGAGCCAGCCTTGGCCGCCTTCGACAGCAGCAGTGAGCAAGGCTTCCATCGCCTGCACGAGCTGCTCGAACGGCAGAGCTATCGCCTGGCCAGCTGGCGCACCGCTGCCGACGACATCAACTGGCGGCGCTTCTTCGACATCAATGAACTGGGCGGCCTGCGCGTTGAGCGTTCGGTGGTGTTCGAGGCGACTCATGCGAAGCTGTTTGAGCTGATCGAACGCGGCCTGGTCGATGGCCTGCGCATCGACCATATCGATGGCCTGGCCGACCCTCGTGGTTACTGCCGCAAACTGCGCCGACGGGTCGACAGCCTGCTCGCCGCCCGGCCAGTTGAAGCCGCCGTGGAGCACTTCCCGATCTACGTCGAGAAAATCCTCGGCGTCGACGAGCACCTGCATCAGGACTGGTTGACCGACGGCACCACCGGTTACGAGTTCATGAACCAGGTGTCGCTGGTGCAGCACGACCCGGCCGGTGAGGCGCCGTTGACCGAGCTTTGGCGCGAAGTCAGCGAACGCCCCGAGTTCGAGGAAGAAGTCCGCCAGGCGCGCAGACTGGTGCTCAACGCGAGCCTGGCCGGCGACTGCGAATCGGTGGCGCAGGCCTTGTTGCAAGTGGCCCGCGACGACCTGATGACCCGCGACCTGACCCTGGGTGCGATTCGCCGCGCCTTGCAGGCGCTGGTCGAGCATTACTCGGTGTACCGCACCTACATCAACGCCCTCGGCCGTCCTGCCGAAGACGAAGTGTTCTTCCAGCAGGCCTTGCTCGCTGCCCGGCAGACCCTCGCTGAAGCCGACTGGCCGCTGCTGACCCAGCTCGAGCAGTGGCTCGGCGGCCAGCGCTGGCGCAGCCTGCCACCGGGCCGCGCGCGCAAGCAGCTGCGTCATGCCTGCGTGCGCTTCCAGCAACTGACCGCGCCCAGCGCCGCCAAAGCGGTCGAGGACACGGCCTTCTATCGCTCGGCGCGGTTGTTGTCGCGCAATGACGTTGGCTTTGAAGCCGAGCGTTTCAGCGCACCGCCCGAGGCGTTCCATGAAGAAGCGCAGCGGCGCTTGCGTGACTTCCCGGACAACCTGCTGGCCACCGCCACCCACGACCACAAACGCGGAGAAGATTGCCGTGCTCGGCTGGCCGTACTCAGCGAACGCGGGCCATGGCTGGCGGGCCGTGTCGAGCATTGGCGCGAATTGGCCGAGCCGCTGCGCGAGGCGCTGGACGATGGCCCGGCACCGAGCCCGGGCGACGAGCTGATGCTTTATCAGACCCTGCTCGGCAGCTGGCCGCTGCACCTTGACCTGAACGATCAGAGCGCGTTGGAGCAATACGCCGAGCGCATCCGCCAGTGGCAGCAAAAAGCCCTGCGCGAAGCCAAACTGCGCAGCGCCTGGAGTGCTCCAAACGAGGCTTACGAGGCCGCCTCGGCGGCGTTTGTCGATGGCCTATTGCTGGAGCGTGATCACCAGCAACTGCGCAACTCGCTGGCCGAAGCTGCACAGGCGCTGGCCTGCCCAGGCGCACTCAACGGCCTGGTCCAGACCCTGCTGCGGATGACCTCTCCGGGCGTGCCAGACTTGTACCAAGGCAACGAGTACTGGGACTTCAGCCTGGTTGACCCGGACAACCGGCGCCCGGTCGACTACGCTCTGAGACGGGCCACGCTGGATGCCAGCACGCCACTGGCCGAGCTGCTTGGGCAATGGCGCGATGGGCGCATCAAACAGGCGCTGATCGCCGAGGTGCTGGACCTGCGCATGGCGCACCCGCAGCTGTTCCGCCGTGGTGACTACCTGCCGCTGGAGGTACAGGGCGAACATGCCGACAAGGTCCTCGCGTTTGCCCGTGTTGCCGCGGGCGAGCGCGCCATCGTGGTGGTGCCGCGCCTGGCTAGCAGCTTGCTGGGCACTGCCAGCACACCGTTGATCCCAGCGCAGAACTGGGGCAACACACAGCTGATTCTGCCGTTTGCCGAGTCCACTGCACATTGGACTGGACTTTTTGCCAGCCGCGCGGTCAGCCCTACTAGAGCGCTGAATTTGCGCGAGGTATTGGCGCAATGCCCGGTCAATCTGTTGATACAACAATCTTGAGTATCAGGAGCGTCATGATGAGTGCCAACGAAAAGCGTATCCGCCAGTTTGCCTACGAAATCTGGGAGTCCGAAGGCAAGCCAGAGGGTCATGAGGAACGCCATTGGGAAATGGCCCGCAAGCTCGTCGAAGCGGAAGCCAGCTCGCCCCAGGCCGAGCCCCGTAAAAAACCTGCAGCCAAGCCCAAGGCCGCTGCCGAGCCCAAAGCTGCCGCGCAGCCAAAGCCCAGCGCCGCCCAGAGCAAAGCAGCACAGGCCAAACCTGCCGCCAGCGCAGCAGAAAAACCAGCCGCCGCGAAGAAGCCTCGCACTGCGAAGAAACCTGCCGGCAGCTGAAACGCAACAATTACGTAGCGGTTGAGCTCAACGCCTCCAGCACCCCGGCGCCGTCCTGCAAAGCAAGTTTGCAGCGGCGCCGGGGCTGGCATGAGCTACCCGCCGTACGAACACCTTTGCCCACCCATTCCCCTTGCCATCGAGGTCTGCCATGAGCCCCCGTGCCCAAAAGAAAACCCGCTCCGTTGCTCCCTCGCGCATTCGCGAGGGCATGCCCTTCCCCCTCGGTGCTACCTGGGACGGCCTAGGCGTCAACTTCGCCTTGTTCTCGGCCAACGCCACCAAGGTTGAACTGTGCATCTTCGATTCCAGCGGTGAGCACGAGCTCGAGCGTATCGAGCTGCCTGAATACACCGACGAGATCTATCACGGCTACCTGCCAGACGCCCACCCGGGGCTGGTTTACGGCTACCGTGTGTACGGCCCGTACGAGCCGCAGAACGGTCATCGTTTCAACCCTAACAAGCTGTTGATCGACCCCTACGCCAAACAGCTGGTCGGCACCCTGAAGTGGTCCGAAGCGCTGTTCGGCTACACCATCGGCCATCCCGATGGCGACCTGTCGTTCGACGAGCGTGACAGCGCCCCGTTCGTGCCCAAGTGCAAGGTCATCGACCCGGCCTTTACCTGGGGCCGCGACCACCGGGTGCAGGTGCCGTGGGATCAGACCATCATCTACGAAGCCCACACTCGTGGCATCAGCATGCGCCACCCTTCGGTGCCGGAAGAGCTGCGCGGCACCTTCGCCGGCCTGGCCAACGATGATCTGCTCAAACACATCAAGGATCTGGGCGTTTCGTCGATCGAGCTGCTGCCGATCCACGCCTTCGTCAACGACCAGCACCTGCTGGAAAAAGACCTGAGCAACTACTGGGGCTACAACAGCATCGCCTTCTTCGCGCCGCACCCGGCATACCTGGCCAGCGGCAAGATCGCCGAGTTCAAGGAGATGGTTGCGCACCTGCACAACGCCGACCTCGAAGTGATCCTCGATGTGGTCTACAACCACACCGCCGAAGGCAACGAGCAAGGCCCGACGCTGTCGATGCGCGGTATCGACAATGCCTCGTACTACCGCCTGATGCCGGATGACAAGCGCTACTACATCAACGACTCCGGCACCGGCAACACCCTCGACCTGAGCCACCCGTGCGTGCTGCAACTGGTCACCGACTCGCTGCGTTACTGGGCCGGCGAGATGCGCGTGGACGGCTTCCGCTTCGACCTGGCGACCATCCTCGGCCGTTACCATGATGGCTACAACGAGCGCCACAGCTTCCTCGTAGCCTGCCGCCAGGACCCGCTGCTGAGCCAGGTCAAGCTGATCGCCGAGCCGTGGGACTGCGGCCCAGGCGGTTACCAGGTCGGCAACTTTGCGCCGGGCTGGGCCGAGTGGAACGACCGCTTCCGCGACACGGTGCGCAGTTTCTGGAAAGGCGACGAAGGCCAGCTGGCCGACTTTGCCGCGCGCATGACTGCCTCCGGCGACATGTTCAACAACCGCGGCCGGCGCCCGTATTCTTCGGTCAACTTCATCACCGCCCACGACGGTTTCACCCTGCGTGACCTGGTCTCGTACAACGACAAGCACAACGAAGACAACGACGAGAACAACCAGGACGGCACCAGCAACAACATGTCGTGGAACTGCGGTGCCGAAGGCCCGACCGAAGATCCCGAGATCGCCGCCCTGCGCATGCGCCAGATGCGCAACTTCTTCTCTACCCTGCTGCTTGCCCAAGGCACGCCTATGATCGTTGCCGGTGACGAGTTCAGCCGCACCCAGCACGGCAACAATAACGCCTATTGCCAGGACAGCGAGATCGGCTGGATCAACTGGGACCTGGACGAAGAAGGCAGCGAACTGCTGGCCTTCGTCAAACGCCTCACCCGCCTGCGCCTGAAGTACCCGGTGCTGCGTCGCTCGCGCTTCCTGGTCGGCGATTACAACGAAGCGATCGGCGTCAAGGATGTCACCTGGCTGGCGCCGGATGGCAACGAGATGAGCGTCGAGCAGTGGGAAGATCCGCACGGGCGTTGCCTGGGCATGCTCATCGATGGCCGTGCGCAGGTCAGCGGCATCGCCCGCCCAGGCTCGGAGGCCACCGTGTTGCTGATCGTCAACTCGCACCACGACACGGTGCCGTTCCTGCTGCCTTCGGTGCCACAGGGCGAGCACTGGAACTGCCTGATCGACACCGACCGACCTGAGCTGCGCAAGGCTGAGCGGCTGGAGTTCGGCACCACCTTCGAGGTGACCGGCCGTTCGTTCCTGCTGATGGTGCTGGAGCATGACGACGACTGAGTGCGGGCTGATGACTGATGCACCTCTGCAGCGCTGTATCGCTGCAGAGGTGCAGGTCACACACCGAAAAGTCACACGCCGCTAGCAATGTTTCGGCATAGCCAATTCAGGGCAAATAGCGATCCTCGCTATGCGCCTTGAATTGTTCAACGATTCCAATCCTTTACCTCCATTTACAGTTCATCGACACGCCCTTCACAGATTCTTGACGCAAGGGCTGCGGTCTCCTTAGCTGAACTTACCAACTGAAGTAAAAATTTCGCGCCGGGCGCTCTGGCGCGCGCCTTCGTGCGCGTTGAACACGCCCTGCGTGCTGGTTTGGGTCGCCCTCTGATGTGTGCCGTACAGCCCGTGACAACAGGCCAGGTCCCTTGGCTGTATTCAATGACAACAGAGGAGAACCGCCATGAACAAGACAGCGCATCCATCACGGATGGAGCATGTTTTCTACGCGGTTTCCACGTCGCTGCTTCTGGCAACCCCGGTGGAAACTTTTGCTTTCGATCAGCAGGACGACGAACCCTTCGCCAGCCTCTGGCAGCAACCGGCTGCGGCGCAGTTTGCGCTTGATCCGGTCAGCGCCAGCGGCTTGAACATCAATACCCTGAGCGCCCTCTCAGAACGGCTGAGCGAGCGTCAGCAGCGGCCCCGGCCTGACGTGGACGGCAACCAATGGGCGCAGCTTTTTCCCGGCCTGCCGCGCAGCAGCGTCCCAACGCAAAATCAGCTCGAAGCCCGCAGTCAGCAGTTGATCGTCGGCCCTGACCTGCTGGTGCGCGAATCATCCGCCGGCAACCTGCACCGCGCCGGCATCTTCGTCGGCCAGAACAACCTGCAGAGCTCGTTCAACGGCATACGCCCGCTGCTTGGCGACAAGCAGCGCAATGCAGTCAGCCTCAGCGGCGAAAGCCTGGGCGTGTACTGGAGCATGAGCAATGACAAGGGCTGGCACCTGGATGCCGTGGCCATGGGCACGCGCATCGACGTCAGCGGCCGCAGCGACAGCGGCCAGCGCTTGGACGACAGCGGTCACGCCATGACCTTCTCGGTCGAGGGCGGTTTGCCTATTGGTCTGGGTGGTGGCTGGGTGATCGAGCCGCAGGCGCAGTTGATCAATCAGCAGTTCTTCCCCGGTAGCCAGGCGCAGGAGGCGACGTTGCAGGCGTTCGACAGCCAGCCGAACTGGAGCGGCCGCGTCGGGGCCAAACTGTCGGCCCGCTATGATGTACGCGGAACGCCGGTCGAACCCTACCTGCGGACAAACGTCTGGTACGACTTCAGCAATGCCGATGGCGTGCAGCTGGATCAGGTCGACAAGATTTCCAGCTCGCGCAAGTCGACTACGGTCGAACTTGGCCTGGGGCTGGTGGCGCGGATGACGCCGGATGTGGCGCTGTTCGTCAGCGCCGACTACAGCAGCGACGTCGACGACAATGACCTGAATGGGCTGATTGGCAGCCTGGGTGTGAAGATGCGCTGGTGAACCGATCCGGGCAAGCTGCAGCGAGGCTGCGGCTTGCCCGGACTGGATTCAGTTGGCTGGCTTAAGCACCAATACGCCCAGGGGCGGCAGGTTCAGCGCCAACGACAGCGGCTGCCCATGAGCCGGCAGCGCCTCAGTCGCTACGGCGCCCAGATTGCCGACGTTGGAGCCGGCATACTCCTGTGCGTCGGTGTTGAGCAGCTCTTGCCAGTGCTCGGCAAACGGCACGCCAACCCGGTAGCCCTCACGCGGCACTGGGGTGAAGTTGGCCACAACCAGCAATGGCTCGCCGCTGCTGCTCCAGCGTAACCAGGCAAATACACTGTTCTGCGCGTCGTCACCGATCAGCCACTGGAAGCCCTGCGGCTGGCAATCCTGCTCGTGCAGCGCCGGCAGTTCGCGGTACAGGCGGTTGAGGTCGCCAACCAGCTGTTTGACGCCCTGGTGCTCGGAGTACTGCAGCAGGTACCAGTCCAGCTGCTGGTCGTGGTTCCACTCACGCCACTGGCCAAACTCACAGCCCATGAACAGCAGCTTCTTGCCTGGGTGCATCCACATGAATGCCAGGTAGGCGCGCAGGTTGGCAAACTTCTGCCAGCGGTCACCGGGCATCTTGTCGATCAGCGAATGCTTGCCATGCACCACTTCGTCGTGGGAAATCGGCAGGATGAAATGCTCGGAGTAGGCATAGATCAGGCCGAAGCTCATCTCGTTGTGGTGGTGATTGCGGTGTACCGGGTCGTTCTGGATGTAATGCAGGGTGTCGTGCATCCAGCCCATGTTCCACTTGTAGTCAAAGCCCAGGCCACCCTGCTGGGTCGGTTGGCTGACGCCGGGCCAGGAGGTGGATTCCTCGGCGATAACCAAGGCCCCGGGCGCCTCATGGGCAACCACACCGTTGAGGTGACGCAGGAAGTCGATGGCCTCCAGGTTCTCGCGGCCGCCATGGCGGTTGGGCACCCACTCGCCGGCCTTGCGCGAATAGTCGCGATAGAGCATCGAGGCCACGGCATCGACGCGCAGGCCGTCGATATGGAAGTGCTTCAGCCAGTGCAGCGCCGAGGCCATCATGAACCCGCGCACCTCGTTGCGGCCGAGGTTGTAGATCAGCGTGTTCCAGTCCTGATGGAAGCCCTCCAGTGGGTTTTCGTACTCATACAACGCAGTCCCGTCAAAGCGCGCCAGGCCGTGCTCATCGGTCGGGAAATGCGCCGGCACCCAGTCGAGAATCACGCCGATGCCGCCCTGGTGGCAGGCGTCGATGAAGGCGGCAAAATCTTCGGAAGTGCCGTAGCGCGACGTCGGTGCGAACATCGACAGCGGCTGGTATCCCCACGAGCCCCCGAACGGGTGTTCCATGATCGGCAGCATCTCGATGTGGGTGAAACCCAGCTCCTGCACATAGGGCACCAGGCGCTCGGCCAGCTCACGCCAGTTATACAGTCGGGCTACTTCACCGCTGTCATTCAGCTCGCACTGCCACGAGCCCACGTGCAGCTCGTAGATCGACAGCGGCGCGTTGTAGGCATGGCGCTGGGCGCGTTGCTCCATCCAGTCCTGGTCGCGCCATTCGTGGCCCAACGGGCCGGCCACTTTCGAGGCAGTGCTGGGCGGCAGCTCGGTGGCGCGTGCCAACGGGTCGGCCTTGAGCGGCAGTACACCATCCTGGCCGAGCACTTCGAACTTGTAGGTTTCGCCAACGCCCAGGCGCGGCACAAACAACTCCCAGACCCCGGCGCCATGGCGCAGGCGCATCGGGTGGCGGCGGCCGTCCCAGTTGTTGAAATGGCCGACGACCGAGACCCGCTTGGCGTTCGGCGCCCACACCGAGAACAGCACGCCGTCGACGCCGTCGACCTGCATTGGCTGGGCGCCAAAACGCCCGGCCAGGTCACGGTGATTGCCTTCGGCAAACAGGTGCATGTCGATGTCGCCCAGCTGCGGGCCGAAGCTGTACGGGTCTTCGGTGACCTGTTCACCACCGGCCCAGTTGATTGCCAGTTGGTAGTCCTGCGGCTGCGCCATGTGGGCGCTGAACAGGCCGGGCAAGCTGCCCTGTTGCATCTCGGCAAGCACGCTGCCATCGCTGCGCGAAATGACTTTGGCGCTCAGCGCGGCGGGTAAAAAAGCACGCACGAACTGGCCGCCCGCACCGTCCGGGTGCGGGCCGAGCACGGCAAATGGATCGGCGTGCTCGGCGCGGGCCAGGGCGTCGATGTCCCGTTGCCGAAGGCCGCCGTTGTCACGCTTGATTGCGTTCATTTATGACTCTCCCCAGGTACTGATCAGTCCATGCAGACCATGCAAAGGCACGGCCAGCCAGCTTGGCCGGTTTTCGGCTTCATAAGTAATTTCGTAAGCAGCCTTTTCCAGGCAGAACAGCTCCAGTGCCGCGCGCTCGCCATCGGCCTGCTCCCAGGCGTGGGGCATGGCGGCAGTGGCCAGGCCATAGGCTTCGACGAAAGCGTGACGCGACTGGTGCAGGTACTGCCGGGCAACCCGCTGCCGGGCCTGCCGCGCGGCGTCGGACAGGTCTACTGCCGAGTCGCTGCGCAGAATCATCGCAGCAGCATAGTCGAACGAGCGCAGCACGCCGCTGACATCTTTGTACGGGCTGTGCTTGGCGCGGCGCTCCTGCAGCGGCCGGGCCGGCTCGCCCTCGAAGTCGATCAGGTAAGCGTCGCCCTGCACCACCAGCACCTGGCCCAGATGCAGGTCACCATGCACGCGCATGAGCAAGCCACCCTGGGCCTGTTGAGCCAGCTCCTCGACGCGCTTGGCAAGGCCGTCGCGCTGTTGCTGCAGGTCGTCGACCAAGGCCTGGCTTTCGCTGTCGAGGCTATCGCGGTGCTGCGCCAGCAGGTCCAGCGCGTGGGTCAGTTCGGCGCTGATCTGCTCGCCCCAGCGGGCGCTGTCGTCGGCGCTGCTGGCGCGTGGCGCGAACGCCTCGTCCTCGGTCGGCGTGGCCAGCAGCAGGTGCATTTCACCCAGACGCTGACCGAACAGTGCAGCAAAGCCGTTGAGCTCGGTCAGGGCATCGGTGTGCGCTTCAGCGTCGGTACGGGTGGGCTCCATTTCATCGCGGATCGCGCGCTCCAGAGTGTTCTGGGTCCAGGCCCAGGCATCGCCCTGGTTGCTCAGGTAGCCCTGGGCGATCATCAATAGATTTGGCTCTTTCTGCGCATCCACTCGGCTGACCCACGCCAGCAGCGGCGAGATATTGGCAAAGCCGCCAGCGGTCAGGTAGGCGCTCATTTCCAGCTCGGGGTGAATACCCGGATTGACCCGGCGGATCAGCTTGAGCACTACGCAATCGCCGATCACTACCGAGCTGTTCGACTGCTCGGCACTCAGGTAGCGCACCGGGCTGTCTTCATCCAGCCCAAGCGGCGCCAGCAGGTCAGTCGCCTGGAAGCGCAACTCGCCATGCTCATAAGGCAATACGGTGCCGTCCTGGCAGTTACGCAGCACCGCACGAATGAACGGCTCGAGCACGAAGGCGTCGGTGATGAGACCCACCTGACTGCCCCGACGCACGCGCGACAAGGCCAGTTGCTGCGGCAGCGCGCTGTGGATCTGGTCTTCAGGCAGCAGGCCGAATGGCAATTGATAATGGGTGGTCACGCCATTGCTGAGCACTTCCAGCTCGGCCAGCAACACCGGCGTGGTGGCCGTAGCCAGGCGGACGCCGTAGCTCAACCGAACCTGGTCAATCGGTGCTTCCTTGCCGGCAAACCAGCGCCGCTTGGGCAGGTATTGCGGCAGTACCGAAGTTTCCAGGGCGTCTCGTGCGGGGGCATCAAGTAGCTCTTCCATACGTTTACGCAGCACCAATGTGGTCAGTTCAGGGAGGCTTTCTGCAGGTTCGGCATGCCAGCTGGGCATGCGCTCGCGCGAGGCGAGGACGAACCAGTAGAAGCCGTAAGGCGCCAAGGTCAACAGGAACGGCAACTGGCCTATCGGCGGGAAGGCACTGCCGCCGAGCATCTCCACTGGCACCCTATCGACGTACTGTGACAGGTCGAGCTCGGCCGCCTGCGCGGCGCGAGACACGTTGGCCACGCAGAGAATGGTTTCGCTGTTGCCGTTGGCATCGGTGTACTCGCGGATGTAAGCCAGAATGCGCCGGTTGCTCGGCGTCAGGGTCTTCATGCTGCCGCGTCCGAAAGCCTTTTGCTGCTTGCGCACGGCGAGCATGCGCCGGTTCCAGTTGAGCAGCGAATGCGGGTCGTGGGCCTGGGCCTCGACGTTGACCGTCTGGTAGCCGTAGAGCGGATCCATCACCGGTGGCAGCACCAGCCGCTGCGGGTCGGCGCGAGAGAAACCACCGTTGCGGTCCGGCGACCACTGCATCGGCGTGCGTACGCCATCGCGGTCGCCCAGGTAGATGTTGTCGCCCATGCCCAGCTCATCGCCGTAGTACAGGGTCGGCGTACCGGGCATCGACAGCAGCAGGCTGGTCAGCAGTTCGATGCGCCGGCGGTCACGCTGCAGCAGCGGCGCCAGGCGCCGGCGGATGCCGAGATTGATCCGGGCGCGGCGATCTTCAGCGTAGTAATTCCATAGGTAATCGCGCTCACGGTCAGTGACCATCTCCAGGGTCAGCTCATCGTGGTTACGCAGGAAGATCGCCCACTGGCAGTCCGCCGGGATCTCGGGCGTCTGGCGCAGGATGTCGGTGATCGGGAAGCGGTCTTCCATGGCCAGGGCCATGTACATGCGCGGCATCAGCGGGAAGTGGAACGCCATGTGGCACTCGTCGCCAGTGCCCTCGCCAAAGTACGGCCGGGTGTCTTCCGGCCATTGGTTGGCCTCGGCCAAGAGCATGCGGTCCGGGTAGTTGGCGTCGATCTCGGCACGGATGGCTTTCAGCACTACATGGGTTTCAGCCAGGTTCTCGTTATTGGTGCCATCGCGTTCGATCAGATACGGGATCGCGTCCAGGCGCAGGCCGTCGACGCCGATGTCGAGCCAGTAGCGCATTACATCGATAACGGCCTTGAGCACCTGCGGGTTGTCGAAGTTGAGGTCTGGCTGGTGCGAGTAGAAGCGGTGCCAGAAGTACTGCCCGGCAACCGGGTCCCAGGTCCAGTTGGACTTCTCGGTATCGAGGAAGATGATCCGCGTGCCGTCGTACTTCTGGTCGTCATCCGACCACACGTAGAAGTCCCGCGCCTTGCTGCCACGCTTGGCATGGCGCGCGCGCTGGAACCACGGGTGCTGGTCGGAGGTGTGGTTAATGACCAGCTCGGTGATCACCCGCAAGCCGCGCTTGTGCGCCTCGGCGATGAAGCGCTTGGCATCGGCCATGCTGCCGTAGTCCGGGTGCACCGCCTTGTATTCGGCAATGTCATAGCCGTCATCACGCCGCGGCGACGGGTAGAACGGCAGCAGCCACAGCGTGTTGACGCCCAGCTCGGCGATGTAATCGAGCTTGCTGATCAGCCCGGCAAAATCACCGATGCCATCATTGTTGGCGTCGAAAAACGACTTGATGTGCAGCTGATAGATCACCGCATCCTTGTACCAGAGCGGGTCGTCGATAAAAGCTGCCGGGCGTGAACGCTTGGCCATGTGCGACTCCTGTACGAGATCAAGGCTACTGCGCGGCGCTGATACGCCAGATACCAAACGGCTGATAACTCGGGTCTATGCGCATCCACTGGGTCTTGCCGTGCCAGGTCCAGCGGTGGCCGTTCATCAAGTCCTCGCCGTAGGTGTCAGCGTTTTCATCCAGGCCCAGCTCCCACAGTGGTAGTTCAAAGTTCGCCTCCTGGACATTGTCCGGGTCCAGGCTGATCGCGATCAGAATGTAGTTTTCGCGGTCAGCTGTGCGCTTGGCGAAGTACAGGATGTTGTCGTTCCAGCAGTTGAAGAACGCCACGCCCAGGTGCGTCTGCAAGGCAGGGTTTTGCCGGCGGATGCGGTTGAGCTGGGCGATCTCGGCAATGATGTTGCCGGGCGCGGTGAAGTCGCGTGGGCGGATCTCGTACTTCTCCGAATCGAGGTATTCCTCCTTGCCCGGAATCGCCGCCGCTTCGCACAGTTCAAAGCCTGAGTACATGCCCCACAGCCCTGAGCCCATGGTCGCCAGCGCGGCGCGAATCAGAAAGCCGGCACGGCCCGAGCGCTGCAGGAAGAATGGGTTGATGTCCGGCGTGTTGACGAAGAAATTCGGCCGGTAGCAGTGGCTCCATGGCGGCTGGTTCAGTGTCTCGAAGTACTCCTGCAGCTCCTGCTTGCTGTTGCGCCAGGTGAAGTAGGTGTAGCTCTGCGCATAGCCGACCTTGCCCAACCGGGCCATCATCGCTGGTTTGGTGAAGGCCTCGGCAAGGAACAATACGTCAGGGTACTGGCTACGCACATTGGCGATCAGCCATTGCCAGAACGGCAGCGGTTTGGTGTGCGGGTTGTCGACGCGGAAGGTCTTGACCCCCTGCTCGACCCAGCCGATGACCACATCGCGCAGCGCCAGCCACAGCGAGGGCACGGCGTCGGCGGCATAAAAGTCGACGTTGACGATGTCCTGGTATTTCTTCGGTGGGTTTTCCGCATAGCGGATGGTGCCGTCCGGGCGCCAGCTGAACCAACCGGGGTGCTCGACCAGCCAGGGGTGGTCTTGTGAGCACTGAATGGCGAAGTCGAGGGCGATTTCCAGGCCGTGCTCGGCGGCTGCAGCCACCAGCCGGCGGAAGTCTTCGCGGCTGCCCAGCTGCGGGTGAATGGCGTCATGACCGCCATCGGCACTACCGATCGCATACGGGCTGCCCGGGTCATCAGGGCCGGCCTGCAGTGAGTTGTTGGGGCCTTTGCGGTGGCTGCGGCCAATCGGGTGAATCGGCGGGAAGTACAGCACATCAAAGCCCATGTCACGGATCATCGGCAGGCGCGCATGGACGTCGTTGAAAGTGCCGTGGCGCGCCGGGTCGTCGGTGGTCGAGCGCGGGAACAGCTCATACCAACTGGCGAACTGCGCCGCCGGGCGATCGACGTCCAGAGGGAATTCGATACTGCGGGTCAGGTAGCTGCGGTGCTCGGCCTCGGCCATCAGGCGCGCCGCATCTTCGCCGAGCAGCAATGCAACCTGGGCTTGCTCATCGAGCTCGGCCAGACGCGATTGCAGCGTCAGAATCTGCTCGCGCAAGGCGCCGTCCGTGCGCTCGGCGCCCTTGCCCAACAGCAGGCGGCCCTCCTCCAACTCCAGCTTGATCTCGACCGCAGCGTTGAATTTCTTTTCCAGGTCGTAGCAGTAGGTGGCGTACGGATCGATCCAGGCTTCGATGATGAACAGGTGCAGGCCCAATCCAGTCGGGGTGAATTGCCCAAGCCACAGATCATTGCCGGCGTCCTCCATCGGCACACTGTGCCACTCGCGGCTGCGCGCTTCACGCCAGTGCAGCAGCACCATCAGCCGATCATGGCCGTCGCTGTAGACTTTGCTGCTGACCGTCACCGGCTGGCCGCTGATGGCCTTGGCGGCAAAGGTGCCGCCGTCGAGTACCGGTGCGGTGTCTTCAATGACCAGACGCGGCGCCAGCAACGCCTGGGCCAGGCTGATCGCCTGATCCGGGTGGTCATTGGCCATGGGCACGCTTTCGAAGGGCTCGTTGCGAGACATCGGACCTTGCTCCCTGTGGGCTTGAGGCGGTAAGGGTTCAGAGCCGTCGAACGCGTAGGGGGTTCAAAAAAAAATGAGCAAATGGCGCAGGCGTGGTTCAAAGCCTTTGCATCCCTCATTTACCCAGCGAGGTCAGGCCATGAACATTCCAATCCCGGCGGAGACACCCGATCCGAACATCGACGATCCAAGCTTGCCGCCGCCGGTGCCGCAGGATGATCCCGATGAGTTGCCGATCAAGCCGACCATGCCGCCTACGGTGGGCGATCCGCCGAGTGAGGAACCGCCGGTCAAGGTTTGAGCATAGTCAACAGGCGCGCTGAGCCTGTTTATGTTTGTTGTGGTGTGATATCCCGAGGGCCGCTTTGCGGCCCTTTTTGATGGCTCAGACGCTTGGAAAGCCTCCACAAGCAGACTAACGTTTACGTAAAGGTGATGCCGTGATTGACAGCCCTTGGCCGCAGGTTTACGTTAACGTCAACCCGCACCACACCGTGTAGGAGCGGCCTTGTGTCGCGAAAGGGCTGCGTAGCGGCCCCAGATTGCAGCCTCGCCGCCGAGATTGCTGGGCCCGCTTTGCGGGCCTTTCGCGACACAAGGCCGCTCCTGCACAGGGCGTGATGGTTTCAAGAACAATAAAGGTACCCAAGCATGCATTACCCCAGCCTGAACTTCGCCCTCGGCGAGACCATCGACATGCTTCGCGACCAGGTCCGCGCCTTCGTCGCTGCCGAACTGGCCCCGCGCGCGGCACAGATCGACCAGGACAACCTGTTCCCCGCCGACATGTGGCGCAAGTTCGGCGACATGGGCCTGCTCGGCATCACCGTGCCGGAAGAATACGGCGGCGCCGGCCTGGGCTATCTGGCCCACGTCGTGGCGATGGAAGAAATCAGCCGTGGCTCGGCCTCGGTGGCCCTCTCCTACGGCGCCCACTCCAACCTCTGCGTCAACCAGATCAACCGCAACGGCAGCCACGCGCAAAAGCTCAAGTACCTGCCCAAACTGCTCAGCGGCGAGCATGTCGGTGCCTTGGCGATGAGTGAGCCGAATGCCGGTTCCGACGTGGTGTCGATGAAGCTGCGCGCCGAACAGCGCGGCGATCACTACGTACTCAACGGCAGCAAGACCTGGATCACCAACGGCCCGGATGCCAACACCTACGTGATCTACGCCAAGACCGACCTGGACAAGGGTGCCCATGGCATCAGCGCGTTCATCGTCGAGCGCGACTGGAAGGGCTTCTCGCGTAGCAGCAAATTCGACAAGCTGGGCATGCGCGGCTCCAACACCTGCGAGCTGTTCTTCGACAACGTCGAAGTGCCGGCGGAGAACATTCTCGGCCAGCTCAATGGCGGCGTGCGCGTGTTGATGAGCGGCCTCGACTACGAGCGCGTAGTGCTCTCCGGCGGCCCGACCGGGATCATGCAGGCCTGCATGGACCTGGTGGTGCCGTATATCCATGACCGCAAGCAGTTCGGCCAGAGCATCGGCGAGTTCCAGCTGATCCAGGGCAAGATCGCCGACATGTACACCCAGCTCAATGCCAGCCGGGCGTATCTATATGCTGTGGCGCAGGCCTGCGACCGTGGCGAGACCACGCGCAAGGACGCCGCCGGGGTGATCCTCTACAGCGCCGAGCGCGCCACGCAGATGGCGCTGGAGGCGATCCAGATTCTGGGCGGCAACGGCTATATCAACGAGTTCCCGGCAGGCCGCCTGCTGCGCGATGCCAAGCTCTACGAAATCGGCGCCGGCACCAGCGAGATCCGCCGGATGCTGATCGGCCGCGAACTGTTCAACGAAACCCGCTGAGCACAAGGACCCGCGCCCATGGCTATTCTGCACACCCAGATCAACCCGCGCTCTGCCGAGTTTGCCGACAACAGCGCGGCCATGCTCGAACAGATTCAGGCGCTGCGCAGCCTGCTCGCCCAGATCAGCCAGGGCGGCGGCGCCAAGGCCCAGGAGCGGCACACCGCGCGGGGCAAGCTGTTGCCGCGCGAGCGTATCGATCGCCTGCTCGACGCTGGCTCAGCGTTTCTTGAAATCGGCCAATTGGCCGCTTACGAGGTGTACGGCGAAGACGTGCCCGCCGCTGGCGTGATCGCCGGCATCGGTCGGGTCGAGGGCGTCGAGTGCATGATCGTGGCCAACGATGCCACGGTCAAAGGCGGCTCGTATTATCCGCTGACGGTGAAAAAACACCTGCGCGCGCAGACCATCGCCCTGCAGAACCGCCTGCCATGCATCTATCTGGTCGACTCCGGCGGCGCCAACCTGCCGCGCCAGGATGAGGTGTTCCCGGACCGCGAACACTTCGGTCGGATCTTCTTCAACCAAGCCAACATGAGCGCCCTGGGCATCCCCCAGATCGCCGTAGTGATGGGCTCGTGCACCGCCGGCGGCGCCTACGTGCCAGCAATGGCTGACGAGGCGATCATGGTCCGCCAGCAGGCAACGATCTTTCTCGCCGGGCCGCCGCTGGTCAAAGCTGCTACCGGCGAAGTAGTGACCGCAGAGGAACTGGGCGGCGCCGACGTGCACTGCCGCATCAGTGGCGTTGCCGACCACTACGCCGACAACGACGAACACGCCCTGGCCCTGGCCCGGCGCAGCGTGGCCAACCTCAACTGGCACAAGCTCGGCCGTCTGCAATGCCGCACACCGGTTGCGCCGTTGTACAGCGCAGACGAGCTGTATGGCGTGGTGCCGGCCGACGCCAAGCAACCGTTCGATGTGCGCGAGGTAATTGCGCGGCTGGTCGACGGCTCGGTCTTCGATGAATTCAAGGCGCTGTTCGGCACCACCCTGGTGTGCGGCTTCGCCCACCTGCACGGCTACCCGGTGGCGATCCTGGGCAACAACGGCATCTTGTTTGCCGAGGCCGCGCAAAAAGGCGCGCACTTCATCGAACTGGCCTGTCAGCGCGGCATCCCGCTGCTGTTTCTGCAGAACATCACCGGCTTTATGGTCGGCAAGAAGTACGAAGAAGGCGGCATCGCCAAGCACGGCGCCAAGCTGGTGACGGCGGTGGCCTGCGCCCAGGTGCCGAAATTCACCGTGATCATCGGCGGCAGCTTTGGCGCTGGCAACTACGGTATGTGCGGCCGCGCCTATGACCCGCGCATGCTGTGGATGTGGCCCAACGCACGGATTGGGGTGATGGGCGCCGAACAGGCGGCCGGCGTGTTGGTCCAGGTCAAGCGCGAGCAGAGCGAACGCGCCGGCGCGCTGTTCAGCAGTGCCGACGAAGCCGCGCTCAAGCAGCCGATTCTTGACCAGTACGAGCGCCAGAGCCACCCCTACTATTCCAGCGCGCGGCTGTGGGACGACGGCGTCATCGACCCAGCGCAAACCCGAGATGTCCTGGGCCTGGCGTTGTCTGCCGCACTCAATGCACCGATCGAACAGAGCCGTTTCGGCATCTTCCGGATGTGACCCAATGAGCGACTACAGCACCCTTGAACTGATCAAGGACCCACGCGGCTTCGCCACCCTGTGGCTGAACCGGGCCGACAAGAACAACGCCTTCAACGCGCAGATGATCCGCGAACTGATCGTCGCCGTTGACCGCCTCGGCGCCGACCCAAGCTTGCGCTTCGTGCTGCTGCGCGGCCGTGGCCGGCACTTCAGCGCCGGCGCCGACCTGGCCTGGATGCAGCAATCGGCGCAGCTCGACTTCAATACCAATCTGGACGACGCCCACCAACTGGGCGACCTGATGTACAACCTGTACAACCTCAAGCTGCCTACCCTGGCCGTGGTGCAAGGTGCCGCTTTTGGTGGCGCCCTGGGTCTGATCAGTTGCTGCGACATGGCCATCGGCAGTGAGGATGCGCAGTTCTGCCTGTCGGAAGTGCGCATCGGCCTGGCACCGGCGGTGATCAGCCCATTCGTGGTCAAGGCCATCGGCGAGCGTGCCACTCGCCGTTATGCGCTGACAGCCGAACGCTTCAGTGGCGTGCGTGCGCAGCAGCTGGGATTGCTGGCTGAAGCCTACCCAGCGGAACAACTCGATCAGCAGGTCGAGGCCTGGGTCGACAATCTGCTGCTCAACAGCCCGCAGGCACTGCGCGCCAGCAAGGACCTGCTGCGTGAGGTCGGCCACGGCGAGCTGACTCCGGCAGTACGCCGTTATTGTGAAAACAGCATTGCCCGCATCCGCGTCAGCGCCGAGGGCCAGGAGGGCCTGCGCGCCTTCCTCGACAAGCGCCGCCCCGCCTGGCAACCCACCGACAAGGAAGCACGCCCATGAGCCACGCCACCCTGACTACCTTGCTGGTTGCCAACCGCGGCGAAATCGCCTGTCGGGTGATGCGCACCGCCAAAGCCATGGGCCTGACCAGTGTCGCCGTGCACAGCGCCATCGACCGCGACGCATTGCACGCCCGCGAGGCCGATATCCGCGTTGATCTGGGGGGCAGCAAGGCTGCCGAGAGCTATCTCGATATCACTAAACTGCTGGCAGCAGCCAAAGCCAGCGGCGCCCAGGCGATCCACCCAGGCTACGGCTTTTTGTCGGAGAACGCCGGCTTTGCCCGAGCCATCGAGCAGGCCGGACTGATCTTCCTTGGCCCACCGGCCAGCGCCATCGACGCCATGGGCAGCAAGTCGGCGGCCAAGGCGCTGATGGAGGCCGCGGGCGTGCCATTGGTGCCCGGCTACCACGGCGCTGCGCAAGATCTGCAGACCTTCCGCGAAGCCGCCGAGCGCATCGGCTACCCGGTGTTGCTCAAGGCCAGTGCCGGCGGCGGCGGCAAGGGCATGAAGGTCGTGGAAGAGGTCAGCCAGTTGGCCGACGCGCTGGCCTCGGCTCAGCGTGAAGCGCAGGCCTCGTTCGGCAATGCGCAGATGCTGGTGGAGAAGTACCTGCTCAAGCCGCGCCACGTCGAGATCCAGGTGTTTGCCGACCAGCACGGCAACTGCCTGTACCTGAACGAGCGCGACTGCTCGATCCAGCGCCGCCATCAGAAGGTCGTCGAAGAAGCGCCAGCGCCCGGCTTGGCGCCGGAGCTACGCAAAGCCATGGGCGAAGCTGCCGTGCGCGCTGCACAGGCAATTGGCTATGTCGGCGCCGGCACGGTCGAGTTTCTGCTCGATGCCCGCGGCGAGTTCTTCTTCATGGAGATGAATACCCGGCTGCAGGTCGAGCACCCGGTGACCGAGGCGATTACCGGGCTCGATCTGGTCGCCTGGCAGATCCGCGTGGCCCGCGGCGAACCGCTGCCGATCACGCAGGCGCAGGTGCCGCTGCGCGGCCACGCGATTGAAGTGCGGTTGTATGCCGAAGACCCGGCCAACGAGTTTCTGCCAGCCACCGGGCGCCTGGCGCTGTACCGCGAGTCGGCGCCGGGCGAAGGCCGCCGGGTCGACAGCGGCGTCAGTGAAGGGGACCAGGTGTCACCGTTCTATGACCCGATGCTGGGCAAGCTGATTGCCTGGGGTGAAGACCGCGAGCAGGCGCGTCTACGTTTGTTGGCGATGCTCGACGAATTCGCTATTGGCGGAGTCAAGACCAATATCGCCTTCCTGCGGCGGATCCTGGCGCACCCGGCGTTCGCTGCGGCCGAGCTGGATACCGGCTTCATCCCCCGGCATCAGCAGGCATTGCTGCCGGCAGCTGGTGAGCTGCCCGCGCAGTTCTGGGAAGCCGCAGCACAGGCCTGGCTGCAGAGCGAAGCCACGCGGGTTCGTGATGACGACGCCGACTCACCGTGGGCGGCACGCACTGGCCTGCGCCTGGGCCTGCCTAGCCAGAGCAGCGTCCACCTGCACAGCGGCGGGCAGTCTCAAGCCGTGACGCTGCAGGCCAGCGCACCGTCGACCCTGCGCCTTGAGGGGGAGCAGTTGTGCCAGGATCTGGACGGCGTGCGCCGGCGCCATCTGGCGATTCGTCGTGGCGCCACCCTGTACCTGCACTGGGACGGCGACATGCATGCCGTCAGCGCCTACGACCCGATTGCCGAAGCCGAGGCCAGCAACAGCCAGCACGGTGGGCTGAGTGCGCCCATGAACGGCAGCATCGTGCGGGTGCTCGTCGCGCCTGGACAGGCGGTCGAGGCCGGCACTGCGCTGGTGGTGCTGGAGGCCATGAAGATGGAGCACAGCATCCGCGCCGCCCAGGCGGGTACGGTCAAAGCGCTGCTGTGCGAAGAAGGTGACATGGTCGCTGAGGGCGCGGTACTGGTCGAGCTGGAGTAACGCCTGTGCGTGCTCCGTGGCCCGCTTTGCGGCGCCACGAAGCACGCCGATCAGAAGATGCCGTGCACGCGCACCACGACACCAAGGAATTCACAGCCCTCCTCGCACACCAGCGTTGGGTAGCTGCCATTTAGCGCCTTCAGGTAGCGTTGGCCACCCTCCTCCGTCAGCTGACGGAAGATCGCCGATTTGCCAGGTTGACGGGCCACAACCAAGCGCCCTGGCTCCACGGCAACGCCACTGTCAACCAGCACCAGCATGCCCTCGGCAACGCTCTTGCCACTGACTGCGCTCATCGCATCGTTTTCAACCGGTAGCCACCAGGCGTTGCCCTTGGCCAGATAGTCGGTCTGCTCGAAGGCAGCAGGTTCGGCTACCACCTCGCTGCCCAGTGCATCCCACGTCAGCAGCGGGTAACGAAAGCACACTATGTATTTGGTCCAGTCTTCATCTTCGACGCTGTCGTCGACGGCATAGCGCACGCGCTCTTCACCGATCTGCCCGGCCACCTGCAACTGCAGGCTGACGTGGTAGTGCGGCATGCCCAGTTCGACGAACACCTTGTTCATCGAATCGACCCGTGGTTGCCGGCGTTTGCACAGCCAGTGGCCAATGCTGCCCTGGGACACGCCAACGCGTTCGGCGAGCAGTTCCTGCGAGATGTCGAGCTCCTCCATCCGGTCACGGATGAGGGCAATCCATTTATCCATATTCATCGCTGGCACGATACGGACTGCCTCTAGACGCTCAATACACATAAGGTAGTATTTCCTTGAAAGCACATAAATACATTGGGTATTAGAATCAGGCAGAGTCCTTCCCACAGCGCCGTTCCCGGTATCAGGATGAAACCCCATGAAAAAAGACGAAACAGATCTGGACAGTGAAGCTGCGCGCCGCGCGCTCGACTACTACCTCAACCCCACCCCGCCGCGGCCCAACCTGGACAACAAGGTGTGGACCTTGCAGCCCGGGGTTTCCATTGGCGAAGCCCATGACCATGCGCTGGCCCTGCTGCGCTGCGCGGCGGCAACGGCCCATGAAACCGCCACCCACCAGGACGGCATGACCCGCGAGGTGACACTGGCGCTGATGCATATGGTGAACATGGCAAGGTCACTGCTCGAACACAAAAAGGCAGTAATGACGGACGACAGATAAGAGAAGAACGTGAACGCCAGGTAACGGCAATGGCCCCGATTGCCGGGACAGGATGAGGAGTGCAGGTAATTTTTTTACCGATTTCAACAAATATCGTTTGACTGGCAAATGATAACGATTATTATTGCACTCAGCAGGTCGCGAGACCCGCTGGATAACCTGGAGACCTTAGGTCGGACTCTCAGATTATCTCCTCATCAGGCTAATCACGGTTTTTGACCCGGCTTTTTGCCGGGTCTTTTTTTTGGTCTTCAGGCTAATGAAGATGGGTACCGCTTGATGGCCGCGATCATAGCAAAAGTGTTTCTACAGGTGAATGGATGTAACAGCCTTTTACGCAAACAGCACTTGAGAATCAATCTCGTTAAGATTAAGCTGTTTGCGCATCAGGGAAGATGCCCCCACCCCTACACCTGAGCAAGGAGCCACCCATGACCCGCCTGCTGCCCCTTGAACAGCACCTGCACAGCCATACCGATGAAGACGCCTTGCTGCACCGTCTGCGCCGTCTACCGCGGCGGGTGCAACAAGTATTTCTGCTCAGCCGCCTCGAACAACTGCCGTTCGCCGCCATCGCCGAGCGCCTCGATCTCAGCGTACACACGGTCGAACGCCACATGCATCAAGCGTTGCAGGGCACTCAGGCTCGGCCTGACAGCTTTGCCAGCGCCGCCGGCCATTGGTATGTGCGCCTGCAAAACCCACAGGTCAGTGCCAGCGAGCGGATCGACTTCCGCCGCTGGCTGGACGCCGCCGACGAGCACTTGCAGGCCTTCCATCAGACCGAACTGCACTGGCGCCGCCTGCTCGCCCCGGCACGTCAACTGGGGCAGGACGGTTGGTACCGGCATGGTCAGGCAGCGCTGTCACTGGGCGGTTGCTCGATCGCGGCCGGCCTGGGCCTGGCCGCCCTGCTGGCGATGGCGTACTGGGTGTGAGTAAATCCAGCCCTTGAGCCAAGCGCGGCCTGGCTGCGTTGCCGAGCAATGCCGACACTCGATGAAACACCCCCTGCCAACCGGCAACACATTTGCAGTCCCAGCCGGCGCTGCGAGCGGTGTAGAGTAACCGTCACAAAAAAAGCCACAGGAGCCTGGCAATGACCGTGACGTCGCCCGCTGTAACCATCGACTGCGCTTTCGATTCCGGCAATATTCAGGTGCTCGACGCCAGCAATCCAGAGCAGGTGCATCTGGCCATTCGCCCGGACAGCCACAGTGGCCACTTCCAGTGGTTTCACTTCAAGGTAGATGGCCTGACGCCTGGCCACACTCACCGGTTCAGCCTCGACAACGCCAGCCAGTCTTCCTATCCCAATGCCTGGAGCGGTTATCAGGCCGTGGCCTCGTATGATCAGCAGGTGTGGTTCCGCGTCCCCAGCCGCTTCGACGGCGAGGCCCTGCACTTTGAGTTGCAGGCCACTCAGCCGCAGGCCTGGTTCGCCTACTTCGAGCCCTACTCGCGTGCCCGCCACAATCAATTGATCGACCGCGCCCAGCAGTTGCCGGGAGTCGAGTTGCTGGCCCATGGACGCAGCGTGCAGGGCCGTGATATCCCCCTGTTGCGCGCTGGTGACGGTGCGCCCGGCAAGCGCAAGCTCTGGCTGATCGCCCAGCAGCACCCGGGCGAGCACATGGCCGAGTGGTTCATGGAGGGCGTGATCGAACGCCTCGAAGCCAACGATACGCAGATTCAGGCATTGCTCGCTCAAGCCGACCTGTACCTGATCCCGAACATGAACCCGGACGGCGCCTTCCTCGGCCATCTGCGTACCAACTTCAAGGGCCAGGATCTGAACCGTGCCTGGCAGTCAGCCAGTGTCGACACCAGCCCCGAGGTGCTGTTTGCCCAGGCACAGATGAAGCAATACGGCGTCGATGCATTTATCGACGTGCACGGTGACGAAGAGATCCCCCACGTGTTCACCGCCGCCTGCGAAGGCAACCCAGGCTACACCCCACGCCTGGCGAAACTCGAGGAGCAGTTCCGCAGCACCTTGTGCAGCATCACCGCAGACTTTCAGACCACCCACGGCTATACCCGCGACCAGCCTGCTCAGGCCAACATGACCCTGGCCTGCAACGCTGTCGGGCAACAGTACGACTGCCTCTCACTGACCCTGGAGATGCCCTTCAAGGACCACGACGACGCGCCCAATGTGCAGACGGGCTGGTCTGGACAGCGCTCAAAGGACTTGGCCGGTGCGGTACTGGAGACGTTGGCGAAAATCGCGCGCGATCTACGCTAGCTAGAACTGCACATCCAGAATCACGCTGTCGCTGTAGGTCGCAGCCGGCGGCGTCGGCTGATCGCTGTAGACCCGCGCGTTGTAGTTGAAAATCTGGCTACCGGTGCCAGTGCCTGCGCCCGGGTTGACGTTGGCATCGGTACTCGCACGCCTAGCTGTATTCAGCGAGCCCCAGCGCTCGCTGCCGGCGCTCTTGAAAATGTCATAGGCCAGATAGTTATTGGCCGGTGATTTCATCCGCCGACGGCCGCCAGCTGGGCTTACCCCATCATCCAGGCCAACGGTGTAGTTGCTGCCCTTGGTGCAGGAGATGTTGATGCTTTGGTTGACCGTGGTAAACGCACTGACCACCGGCGCACTGTTGAAGACAATGTTCGGGGTGGTGATCTGGCAGTCATTGCTTACCGTCAGGCTGACGTTGAGGGTACGGCTGCCATTGCCCTTGTCGCGGCCCAGGCAAATCGTGCCGGCACTGATGCCAGAGCAGTAGTCCCAGACCCAGGCGATGGTCAGGGTTTCCTGGTACAGGCCCGCAGCAACGTTGGCACCCAGGTTGGTCTTCACATACAGCGGCACGGTCTTGGGTGTGGTGCCATTCAGCAGGCCAAGCAGGTCGAGGATGCCATTGCGGGCGAAGTCGAACGCCACGCCACGGGTGATCGGAAAGCTCGTGCTGTTGTTGGCATACAAGGTGTAAGGGATCACATCACCGGTTGGCCCAACCAGCCCGCTGGTGCTGGAGGTGATGGTTGCGTAGAAGTGATCGCCCGAACTCAGCAGACTGAGCAAAGAACCGGTGCACTGCAAACCGGCATTGGTGCTCGAGGCGCTTTGCACAGTGCCGCGCACCAGGGTCGAATTGACCGTGCCGAAGCTCGCCGGCAGGGTATCGATCACATTGCACAGGCCCCAGGCCGGCGCCGCCATCACCGTCGCGAGCAGCGCCACTGCCCCTGCAAAGCGGTTCATTGACACACCAGCGGGCCAATCAACGGCACCGGCCCCTGCCCTTCCGGCAGATCAAAGGCCACCTGGCACTGGCCGCCCTCGGCCAGCTCGACCTGCAGGGTGTTGTGCGCCGAGAGGTTCTCCAGATACACCAGGCCGTCCCAGCCGACCACCGCCAGGCTGCCGCTCTGCTGATGGGTCACCCGGCTACCCAGCTTGAGGTTGTTCTGCTGCGCGTCAACCAGCACGATGCTCGCCGCCAGCACCCGCTTAAGCGGGAACTCCAGCAAGTAGCCGCTACCCCGGCGCACGGCGACCCGCTGCTCGACCTGCGGTGCCAGCACATCGGCCGACAGCTCCATTGGATCGATCTCATACTTGCCGCGGTAGTAACCGCTGCTGTAAGGCACCAACAAGTGGCCATTGCGGTCAGTGCGGCCGACCAGCTGATTCTCGTAGCGCACCGGGACATCGGCGTAACCGTCGGTACTGACAACTACAAAGGCATCGTCAATCCGGTTGGCGGCAAACAGGCCGGCGTCCATCCATACCAGCGAACCGCTGGCGTCGGCCCAGCGGGTCATGGCGTCACTACTGCCATAGGTGCCAGCCTGCAACTGCACCGACTGCAGGCGCCAGGTCGCGTCAGCCTGGCGATAGGCTTCGCGGTCGCCATCGGCATAACCGAGATTGAAACCGACACCGCCACCCACCGGTACGGCGCGGCTGTAGTTAACCCGCTGCTGGCGGCTGCCATCCTGGCTGCGCTCCATGCTCAGGGCCAGGTTGCCATGCAGGTCGAACGGGATCACCAGCTGCGCCTGCATGGCCCACTGGCTTTCGCCGATCTCGCGGTTGGCCGACAGGTACAAGCTGCTATTGCCCCACAACGAGCGGCTCCAGCTCAGGTTGAGCAGACGGGTACGCGAGCCGTCTGCGGCCTGCACATCGAAATAGCCGGCACCGAGGCTGCCATAGCGCTCAAGGTTCAGACTCAGGGTGACCTGTTCACTTCGCTTGGACAGCTGCGTATAGGGCGTGTCGACCCGCGACAGGTCGGCGTAGTCGCCATGGCGCTGCAGGCGCTGGTAACTGAAACCGAGGCGCTGGCTGTTGTATTGATACCCCAGTGCAACCTGCTGGCCCTGCTCGCCGTCGAAACGGCTTTGCGCCAACGCCGCATTGAGCACGCCAAAATTGCCCAGCCGTAGATTGCCACCCAGGCCGCCGAGGGCGAGGGTCTCGGCGGTCTCCAGATGGCCCTCGAGGGTAAAGCTGTCGCTGACACCGTGGCGCAGGCTGGCGCTGGCAACGCCTGTGCCGTAGCCAAAATCACGTACGCCGTAGTCGCGGCGCAGGCTGCCGGCCGCCAGGGAAAAGTCGCTCAGGCCTTTACCCAGCAGGCTGCTGGTGACGTAGAACGGCAGCGTGGTAGACACCTGGCGGCCGAGGGCGTCGGTGGTCACCACCACCGCTTCGCCGGCACCGTTGATGAACGGCACGTTGGTCAGGGTGTATGGCCCAGGTTGCAGGTCGGTGGTGCTCGCCTTGTAGCCGTTGATGAACAGGTCCAGCGACGTCGGCACCGCCGCCTCGCCGGCAAAGGCCGGCAGCGGGTAGGTGACCAGGTCCGGGCGAGCGGCAAAATCACGCGACAGCTGCAGGCCGCCGAGCCGCACCGAGCTGGTCCAGGGCAAGGCGCCGGTGACCAGGTCACCGGCCTCGATGGTCAGCAGGCGTTGCTCGTCGGTATAGCGCCAGGTCGTGTCGTAGCGCAGAAATCTCTGACGGGTATCGGCCTGCGGTGCGCTGTTGAAGGCCTGGCGCCACTGGCCGGTGGTGCTGAACGTGCCCCAGCTGTCGAACAGACGCAGCTCGTTCCAGGCGGCCAGGTAGGTGCCGCTCTCATCGGTGTCATTCAGGTAGACGTCGTAGTTGAGCAGCGCGCCGAAGCTGCTGCGGGCGTCGCTGGCCGCATACAGGCCGCGCTCGCCAACCCGCTGCAGCGGCAACCAGGCAGCGGGTACCTGCAACAGCAGGCGCTGGTTGGCGCTGTCGTAGTCGGCATGCAGGTCGGCATAAGTATCCAGCGCCACCTCACCCTGAGTAACCCCCGGCAGGCTGATGCCCGCTGCAGTGAGCACCTCACTGGCGATAAACAAGCGCCCGGCGCGTTGCTGCACGGGCACCAGCTCAGCCCTGGGCATTTGGTTCACCAGCAGGTCGAGGTACAGCGTGGCATCGGTGACCGCGCTGCTCTCGCTCGGTGGCGGCGGCAGGCCGTTGGCCAGCGCCAGCTGTGGCCCCAGCAGCAAGCCTAGGCACACCTGATGGGCCATCCACGACAGCCATTTCACACACGGCTTCCAGCCATTGTCGGGTCCTCCGTGGCCCCTGACGTCGATTCATCGAAGTTTCACTTGCCCGGGCTGATGGCCTGGGCCACGTCCTGTCCGTTGACCCGGCCCTTGAGCACACTCGCTCCGGTGGGGACTGCGGGCACTGGCCAACGCATGCTGGCGCCGGGCAGCACATAGCCAAGCAGGCCTTCAACCACCGGCTTGTCCTGGCCGGCCTGCTGCAGCACTACGTCGGTCAGGCGCGCGTGGACCGGGCCGCTGTTGCGCAGCTCGACGAAGGGCTTGCCCTGCACATTGACCGCGCGCCAGCTCAGCTGCGGCTTGCCGACTCCATCGGCGCTGCGCTTGCCTTCCGGGTCGGGTTTGCCCCACAGGCCTTCGCCATACACGAACAACGGCACCGAGTAGCGCATCTGCAGGCGGATCGCCGCCGTTGGTGCCTGAGTACTGGCATCGACCGGCAAGGGTGAGGGGATTTCGTCGATGATGATGCGGTAGGCCTGCTCCTGACCGGCCGGCGAGCTGCCGGTACGGGTCAGCCGGATCAGCTGCTTTTGCCCCGGCGCGATATTCGCCACCGGCGGGCTGCCGATAATCTCGCGCTGGGCCTGGAACTGCTCCTCAAAGCCGCCCTGGCGCCAGGCAAATACACGCACCTGCAGGTTGGCCGGCGTAGTGCCGCGGTTTTCCAGCCACAGCGCCCCCGCCTTCTGATCTGCCTCCAGCACCGGGTCAATTGGCCAGATCAGCACCGAGGTTGCCGCCGCCGCTGGCTGACTGGCCAGCAGCAAGCCAACGACTATTGCTTGCGCCCACTTCGCGCCTGCCCCCATGCCATTCTCCTTGGTTTGTTGTGTTGATCCCTGCGTTCACCAGGTCACCGTGACCTGCACGACATCGGTATAGGTACCTGCCGGCAATGTCCCCGGCAGCTGCGTGCGACCGTAAACCGGCAGCTTGATCGCCGTCGGGTCGCTGTAGCTGACCGACGTCACCTGGCCGATTGCAAGGCTCTGACTGAAGCCGGCGTCGCGATACAGCTGGTAGGCGAGCAGTTGCGTACCACCGCTGTGCTTCAGGTTGCGGGTCCCGCCGCTGTTGTTCTGGCCACCGTCCAAGGCCATGCTCAATGCCACCCCCGGCGTGCACTGAAAGCTCACCGTGCTGCCACCCAGCGCTGCGCTGACGCTGGCCTTGGACAGGGCTGATTGCGTGCCGAAGTCGAGGCTGCCGTAAGCGCTCACCCCGCCCACCACCAGGCAGCCGGCCACGACCTGCGCGCTGACCTGAAAGGTACTGGTGGTCGCTGCATCCAACGGCAACGCCAGCACCAGCCCCAGCCCCGCCGTGGTTGCGCGAACCCAGCGATTCATGGCTCAGAACGTCAGCTCGACGGCAACCGTGTCGGTGTAGGTGCCCGCCGGCAGGCCAGCCTTGCCCTTGGCCTGGCCGTACAGGTTGACGGTCTGGGCAACGCCGGTACTGGTCGGCACGGCGATGCTGCCGTCGATGGCCAGCGGCACGGTGTGTCCGGCATCGGTATAGAAGTCATACGGCACGAAGTTGCCATTGCCGTCGGCCAGCGCCCGCGTCCCTCCCGTCGACAAGCCATCATGAGCGCCGGCGCGCACGCGAATTGACGCCCCGGTGCCATTCGAGCAGAGGATGCTCATGGCGCCGCCACCCGGGCCCATGACCTGGGCATTGGCGGTACCGAACAAGGCGTCCTGAGTACCGAAGTTGAGGTTACCGAAGTTGACCCCGGAGGTACCGGCACTGCCGTTGACCTGGCAGGCGGCGATCAGGGTCAGGGTCGAGTTGATGGTCCCGGTCACGGTGGCTGCCTGAGCCTGGGACGCCAGCGCCAGGGCGAGCCCGGCGAGTACTGAGCAGGTGAGGTGTGTGCGCATCGGATTCTCCTTGGGTGTTACCAGTCCAGGGTCACGCTGAGGGTGTCGCGGTAAAGCCCGGCGGGCAGCGCGCGCGGCTGCGCGATGACCACGCCGTAGATCGGAATCGGGATCTGCTGGCTGCTGTTGACGGTGAAGGTGCGCGCCTGGCCTACCGGGTAACGGCTGTTGCCGCTGGGATCGACCGCCAGTTGGTAAGGGATCATCTCGCGACCGTTGCTCAGCCGGCGCACACCATCGCCACCGTTCTGGCCAGCATTGATGCGCACGCTGAAGGCGCGCACCGACGGCGTGCAACTGATCTGCAGGCCACCATCGCCTGCGATTTCGTCGACCTTGCCCTGCAACGGCTCCTGCCAGCTCGGCCCGCGCGAACCAAAGTCCATGACCCCTGGCGTACCCAGCGTCGCCGGTGGCTGGTCGCTGCTGATCTGGCACGCGGCACGGATCACCAGGCGCGCTTCGATGACCCCGGTGGTGCTGCCATGCACGGCGCCTGGCAGCAGCAGCGGGCCCAGGCTCAGGAGCAGAATGCTGGTGCGACTCATGACGTAGCCTCCTTGCTCATGGCGATGCCCCTACCAGGTGACCGTGACTTTCAACAAGTCGGCGTACAGGCCAGGCCGTGGCACCCAGGCCAGGCTGTCGATGCGCGCATACAGCGGCAATTCGACCGAGCCACTGTCTGGCACCCGCGCCGATTGTGCGCTGCCAACACTCAGCGGCTGGCGCCAGCCTGCGTCGCTGTAAAGCCGATAGGGAATGGGCCTGGCTTGCGCATCCGCGCTGGCCAGGAAGCGCAGCTCGCCTACGCCGCCATGCAGGCCGCCGTCGACGCGGATTTGATAAGGCGTGTCCGGGTTGCATTCGAGCCGTGGTGGCCGAGGGCTGAGCAGCACGCCAGTCAGCGGCGCAGCGGCGCCGTCAAGGCGTGCTGCGCTGCCCAGGTCGATCTGGCCCAATGCTTGCGCCGCCGCATCGCGGGGTTGGTTGACCAGCATGCAACCACGCTCGACCTGCACCCGCACCTCGACCAGAAAGTCCGCCGCCAGGCTGTTCACGCTCAACAACAGCCCCGACCACATGGCCACTCCGCGTACTTCCACCGCACTATCCCTGTTTCAGGCCCTGTTTCCAGGCTATGACCTTGAGGGTAGCAGCGCAGTCTGATCCCGCCGGGTTTGCCCTACCCTTCATTGGCATTAACAACAATGGCTTAGGTGGCTATTTGCCGCGTTAAAGACCCCCGTTCCGCACCTTTCACAGCACTGCACGCTATTTTTGTACTCAAACGGCGAACCCCTGAACTAATCAGACCTCAAATGGCCATATGCCGGCAAAGCAGCCGACAATCTGATACTTTTGCAGCAGCAACAGCCTATGCCATGCGCTTTCCGCCGGGCGAGGACAGAATCACCAGGAGTACCGCTTTGACAACTGCCCCCACCGCATTCGACCAGGCTGTCGAGCGCTGCGCCCAGGAGCCTATTCAGGTCCCCGGCAGCATCCAGCCGCAGGGTTTCATGCTGGTACTCGACGAGCAGGACCTGTGCGTGCTGCAAGCCAGCGAGAACGCTGAGCGCTGGCTTGGGTCTGCGGCGCCCGAGCTGCTTGGGCGCACCTTCGCCGATCTGATCAGCGACAGTTTCGACCTGCGTGCACAGATGAAGTATCTGCCGGTCGATGAGGTATTCCCGTTTCATATCGGCGACGTTGAACTACGCCAGCCCAGCCCAGACTGCAGCCACATGCGCGTGCTGGTGCATCGTCACGACCAGGTCCTGATCACCGAATTCGAACCGATCCGCACGGCCAGCGGCCCGTCCGGGCATGGCGATTACTACCCGCTGGTACGCGCCTTCGTCGGCAGCGTGCACAAGGTCAGCTGCATCGTCGAACTGTTGCAGCAGTCGGTCATGCAGATCAAACGCATTACCGGCTTTGGCAGGGTCAAAGCCTACCGCTTCGATGCCGAAGGCAACGGCGAGGTACTTGCCGAGGTCGCCGACCCCGGCTACCCGAGCTATCTGGGCCTGTGCTTCCCGGCCTCCGATATTCCACGCCAGGCCCGCGAGTTGTACCGAGTCAATCGGATTCGGGTCATCGAAGATGCCAACTACATTGCCTCGCCGCTGTATCCCCACAGCAACCCGCGCACCGGCAAGCCGCTGGACATGAGCTATGCGGCGTTGCGCGCGGTATCGCCGGTGCACCTACAGTACATGCGCAACATGGGCACCCTGGCATCGACCTCTTTGTCGATCGTCGTAGACGGCAAGTTGTGGGGGCTGATCTCCTGCCATCACGACCAGCCGCATGCCGTCGACCTGCCCACTCGCACGGCCTGCGAGCTGCTGGCCAGCGTGCTGTCGCTGCAGATCGAATCCCGTGAAGCGCACACCGGCACCCAGACCATGCTCGACATGCGCCAGCGCATCGTGCGCATGCTGGCCTCGATGGCCGACCACGACAGCGTCAGTGCTGGTTTGAAGGCCTTGCCTCAGGTCCTGCTGGACTTTGCCGGTGCCACTGGCGCGGCGATCATCAGTGCCGAGCGCTGCGACCTGATCGGCGTGACGCCGCCCGCTGCGCAGGTCAATGCGCTGGTCCACTGGCTGTCACAGCAAGACGCCGAATCGGTGTTCAGCACCGACAACGTGCGCCGCGACATCCAGGACTTACCAGAGCTGGCCAAGCACGTTGGCGGTGTGCTGGCGGTGGCGATTTCGCAGATCCACTCGCACTATCTGGTGTGGTTCCGCCCCGAGCAGGTACGCACGGTCAACTGGGCCGGGCGCCCGGAAAAAGCCATCAGCGCCGCGGGCGACCTCAACCCGCGACACAGCTTCGAGCGCTGGCAGGAAGACGTTGGCGGTTACAGCGAATCTTGGGACCCGCTGATCATCGAAGGCGTGGCCGAACTTCGCATAGCCGTACTGGGGATCGTGCTGCGCAAAGCCGAAGAGCTGGCGCAACTGGCCGGTGAGCTGCGCCAGTCGAACAAGGAACTCGAAGCGTTTTCCTACAGCGTGTCGCACGATCTGCGCGCACCGCTGCGGCACATCGCCGGCTACACCGAACTGCTCACCGAAGTCGAAAGCGAGAACCTCAGCGAACGCGGCCAGCGCTTCCTCAAGCACATCGAAGAAGCCGCGCACTTTGCTGGCACACTTGTCGACAACCTGCTCAATTTCTCTCAGATGGGCCGCTCTGCCCTGCGCATGTCGGATGTCGACCTGAACGCCCTGGTCGACACCATTCGCAACGAGCTGACACCGGATTTTGCCGGCCGTACAATCATCTGGGACGTGGAAAAACTGCCCAAGGTGATCGCCGACCCGGCGTTCATCAACATGGCACTGCATAACCTGATCGCCAACGCGATCAAGTACACCCGAGGCCGCGATCCTGCGCGTATAGAGATCCGCGCCAAGCAACACCCGCACGAGACTGAAATCTATATACGCGACAACGGCGTCGGCTTCGATATGGCCTATGCCAATAAGCTGTTCGGCGTGTTCCAGCGCTTGCACCGCATGGAAGACTTCGAAGGCACCGGCATCGGCCTGGCCAGCGTGCGCCGGATCATCGAACGTCACGACGGCCGTGTCTGGGCTGACGGCGAGATCAACCAGGGAGCGTCGTTCCATTTCGCCCTCCCGCGTCATTCATCGAACACCTGAGGTAACGTACACATCATGCTAAAACCGATCTTGTTGGTCGAAGACAACCCCAGGGATCTGGAGTTGACGCTTGTCGCGCTGGAGCGCAGCCAGCTGGCCAACGAAGTCATCGTACTGCGCGATGGCGCCGACGCCCTCGACTACCTGTTGCGCCGCAACGGTTACGCCGACCGCGACGATGGCAACCCGGCCGTACTTCTGCTCGACCTGAAACTGCCCAAGGTGGATGGCCTGGAGGTGCTCAAGGCGGTGCGCGAAACCCCAGAGCTGCGCAGCATCCCGACGGTGATGCTGACCTCCTCGCGGGAAGAACCCGATCTGCTGCGCGCCTATGAGCTCGGGGTCAATGCCTACGTGGTGAAGCCGGTCGAGTTCAAGGAATTTGTTACGGCCATCTCCGATCTGGGGATCTTCTGGGCCGTCCTCAATGAACCGCCGCCTGGCTCGTTGCGGCTGACTCGGCGTGGTAACAATTGAGTCCAACTAGCATGTTGTCAGGCCCGCTCAAGCTACTGATGGTCGAAGACAGTTCGATGGATGCCGAGCTGACCTTATTGCGCCTGGAGCGCAGCGGGCTGCACATCGAGTCGCAACTGGTGTTCGACCATATTGGCGTCGAGCATGCGCTGCACCACGGCCGTTTTGACCTGATCCTGTGCGATTGCGTGTTGCCTGGCTCGTCCGGCACCGAGGTGCTGGCGATTGCTCAGCGGCTGGCGCCAGATGTGCCGTTCATCTTCCTCTCTGGCATTTATGGTGAAGAGCACGCGGTGGAGATGATCCGCCTTGGCGCCACCGACTATGTCCTGAAGAAGAACCTGCCGCTGCTGCCCAAGGCCGTACGCCGGGCGCTGACCGAAGTGCAGGAACGGCATCGCCGCCGCCGCGCCGAGGAAGCGCTGGCCGAGCTTGAGGCGCGCGCCCGGTTTGCCATCGATGCTGCGGGCATGGGTACCTGGGACTATCGCCCGCAGGAAGATCTGCTGCTCTGGGATGACCGCTGCAAGACCTTGTTTGGCCTGCCTGTCGACACTCAGATGTCGTTGGATGTGTTCTACGCAGGCATCTATCCCGAAGACGTCGCGCTGGTTCGTGACGCTGTCGAGCAGGTCATGCAGCCCCAGGCAGGCGGTCACTACCGGGTCGAGTTTCGTATCAATCAGCGTGACGGCCTCGAGCCGCGCTGGTTGCTCTCGAGCGGCCAGACCCAATTCGTCGACGGCCGCTGCGTGCGCTTTTCCGGCGTATTGCAGGACATTCATGAACAACGTCAGGCGACCACAGCGCTCAAGCAGCTCAACGAGATGCTCGGCGAGCGGGTCGAGCGGCGTACCCGGGAGCGCGATCGCTCATGGGAATTGTCCCAGGACTTGCTGGCGGTACTGAACAGAGACCTGACCCCGGTCGCGCTCAACCCAGCCTGGGAAGTCAGCCTGGGCATCTCGCGTGAACGCCTGAGCCAGACCACCCTGCTGCAGCTGCTACCCGAGCCGGATCAGGAAGCCTTTCTCGCTGAGCTGGCCGCCCTCGGCCAGGGCCGCACCAGTGCCCGCTTTGTAGGGCGGATTCAACATGCCAGCGGCCAACAGCGCTGGTTGTCCTGGGTGATCGTGCCCGAGGACACCCTGCTCTATGTGGTCGCCCGCGATATCACCAGTGAGCGCGAATCGTCGATGGGCCTGGCCGAGGCCAACATGCGCCTGCGCGAGCAGATCGATGAGCGCGAGCGTATCGAAGCTGCGCTGCAGCAGATGCAGCGACTGGAGGCAGTCGGCCAGCTGACTGCCGGGGTCGCGCACGACTTCAACAACTTGCTGACGGTGATTCTGACCGGCGCGAGTTTCCTTGAGCGTGACCTGCAGAAAGAGAATTACGACAAGGCCCGCAGCCGCCTCAAGCACATCCGCGAGGCTGGCGAGCGCGGTGCCAAGTTGACCTCACAGTTGCTGGCCTTCTCCCGGCGCCAGCGGCTCGAGCCTGTGCCGCTGAACCTCAACCAGACCCTCACCGGCCTGGAAGAGCTGCTGCGACGCACCTTGGGCGGCAATGTCTCGGTACGCCTGGATCTGGATGCCAGCCTTTGGCAGGCACTGACTGACCCGACCCAGACCGAGATGATCATTCTCAACCTGGCGATCAACGCCCGCGACGCCATGGCCGATGGCGGCCAGCTGATCCTGTCGACGCGCAATACCTTGATCACAGAACGCGCCCAGCGACCGGAAGACCCGGAGCCTGGCGAGTACGTGATGCTGTCGATTCGCGATACCGGTTGCGGCATGAGTGAAGAGGTAGTCGGCAAGGTATTCGAGCCATTCTTCACCACCAAGGACATCGGTAAAGGCTCGGGCCTTGGCCTGGCCCAGGTGTTCGGCTTCGCCAAACAATCGGGCGGCGGCGTGTCTATCGATACTGCGCCGGACCAGGGTACCTTGGTGTCGGTCTACCTGCCTGCGGTCAAGCAGCCTGTAGCCTTCGAAGCACCCGCGGCGCCTGCGGCGCCAGCCCTCTCGGCAGAGGGCCGTGATCGCACCGTGCTGTTGGTGGACGATGATCACCTGGTCCGCGACATGATCGGCGAGCTACTGCGCTCGCACGGTTATCAGGTACGCCAGGCGCACGGTGGCGAGCAGGCCCTGTGCTTGCTCGATGAACACGTCGATGTGCTGCTGACAGACTTTGCCATGCCCGAATTCAACGGCGCGCAGCTCGCGTTGGCGGCGCGTGAGCGCTTCCCGCAATTGCCGGTGGTGATTCTCACGGGCTATGCCGAGCTGCAAGGCTTCGAGCTGGGCGACAGTGTGGTCATTCAGAAACCGGTACAGGATCAACTGCTGGCGAAAACCCTGGACGATTTGCTGGGCGCGGTCTGAGCACCGCGCTCGGCCGTTGCTCAGCAACTGCAATACGGATGGGTAGCGTTGGTGGATTGCGCGGGAATAGAGAGAGGGTAAAGCGAGGAAGATAATGGCAGGGGCGGCTGGATTCGAACCAACGCATGGCAGGATCAAAACCTGCTGCCTTACCGCTTGGCGACGCCCCTGTATCGGATGCGACAAGTGCGATGCACTGTCGTTCTGACAATCCCCCTGGCTGACAACATGGGTTGTTGTCGGGGAATGCGCGGCACTTTAACAACAATCCTTGACCATGAAAACCCCTCTGTTAAAAAAAATCTCAAAAAAACAGCAAGTTAGTCAGGCACCAGCCGCCGCCTGACCGCCTGTCGGCAAAGCTCGCCCAGCTAAAAAACCAAATCCCTGCAGCCCTGCCCAATAGTCAAGTAACCCAGCGTTTACAAGGAGGGCGCCATGCCAGTTTCCCATGACCTGTACCAAGACCTGCACTACCCCCGCGAAATCGTTCAGCAGCGTCGCCAGCAGGATCAGACCCTTGATCGCCTGCTCGACGAGTACGTCGATATCGACAACCAGGTGCTGGCTGCCGAGGCCATCTCGGCGGGCTATACCAGCGATGATGACCTGCACCGCCTCAAGGAACGTCGTTTGTCGATCAAGTACATGATCGATCGTCAGCTGAAGCGCGAGGACTGAGGCTGTTCATTTGGCAGTGGCGCATGACCACTGCCAGTGGGCACTGACCGGTAGTCGCCCACAATCGCCTGGCTACCCGCCGGGATGATTGCCTGCCAGCGGTGCTTGCGGTGAAAATGGTCACTCACTGGAGGGCGCCAATCGCCCTGCCCCGCCGTTGAGGACCACCCGCTTGTCTGCCTGGATTTCCACGCCGCTTCGCCACTTGCGCCGCCGCTCGCGTACCGATGCGCAAGGCGACTGCCAGCTGTTGAGCTACTTCGAGGACAAGGCCAGGCAGCGCGGGTATAGCTTGAGCGAAGGTCAACGGCGGGTTATCGAGCGCATGGCGCAACAGTTGGCCGCGCTGACTGACGGCCAGGCGCGCAGCTTGTATCTGTATGGGTCGGTTGGCCGCGGCAAGAGCTGGCTACTCGATGGCTTTTACCAGGCGCTGGAGGTGGAGGCCAAGCTGCGCCTGCACTTTCACGATTTCTTCGCTCGTCTGCATCAGGGCATGCACCGCCATCGCGGCGCCGACAATGCCATGGCGGCAACCCTGGATGAACTGATTGGCGACTGCCAGGTGCTGTGCTTCGACGAGTTCCATGTGCACGACATCGGCGATGCGATGCTGCTCACCCGGCTGTTCAGCGCGCTGTTCGAGCGCAATGTATTTGTCGTCCTGACTTCCAACTATGCCCCTGAAGGCCTGCTGCCCAACCCGCTTTACCATGAGCGGTTCTTGCCAGTGATCCGCCTGATCAACAGCCGCATGCTGGTGATGGAAGTGGGCGGCGACATCGACTTTCGCCGCCTGCCGGCCAACCGCGCGCACCAGCGTTTTACCCAGGGCCACTACGTTTGGCCCGGCACAGCTGAGCAACGCCTGGCCCTGGCGCTGCCTGAAACCCAGCCGCTGACCCTGGACATCAATCACCGCCCGCTGCGCGCCCTGGCCAGCCAGGATCGACAGGTGCACTTCAGCTTTGTCGATCTGTGCGAGCAGGCCACGGCAGTGGTGGATTATCTGGAGCTGGCCAGCCGTTACGATCGCTGGATCATCGACGACCTGGAAGACCTGGCCGAATGTTCGCTCGCATCGCAGCAACGCTTCGTCAACCTGGTCGATGTGCTGTACGACCAAGATTGCGAGCTGGTGCTGATTGGCCGCTATCCGCTCGAGCAGAGCCTGGGTGGCGCCATTGCCGACCTGATGCGCAGCCGCAGCCGTCTCGGCCAGCTGCATCAGGTCGGCACGACTGTGCTTTAACCTGCTCGGGGCAGATCGGCCAGCACCGCTTCGATTTCGCCAAGCACAGCCGGGTCATCCAGCGTTGACGGTGGTACATAGGCCTGACCGTCAGCGATCTTGCGCAGCACCGCGCGCAGAATCTTGCCGGAGCGTGTCTTGGGCAAGCGCTTGACCAACCGCACCCGGTTGAAGCATGCCAGCGCACCGATCTGCTCGCGCACACTGGCAACCAGTTCAGCCTGCAATTTTTGCTCGGCTAGCTCTTCGCCGTCCTTGAGTACCACCAACGCCAACGGCACCTGGCCCTTGATGTCGTCGTGCACACCGATCACCGCGCACTCGGCAACCGCCGCATGGCGGGCGACCAGATCTTCCATTTCGCCGGTAGACAACCGATGCCCGGAGACGTTGATGACGTCGTCGGTGCGACCCATGATGTAGACGAAGCCGTCATCGTCCAGGTAGCCGCCATCACCGGTGTGGTAATAGCCGGGATAGGTGTGCAGATACGCCTGCAGATAGCGCTGATGATCACCCCACAGCGTCTGGCTGCAGCCCGGCGGCAACGGCAGGGCGATGACGATCGCGCCCTGCTGATTCGGCCCGAGCAAATGGCCGTCGTCGTCCAGCACCTGCACGTGGTAGCCCGGTACTGCGCGGTTGCTCGACCCGGGGCGTGCGGCGCTGCCTTCAAGGCCGACACAGGGTGCGGTCACCGGCCAGCCGGTTTCGGTCTGCCACCAGTGGTCATGCACCGGCTTGCCGGTGACCTGCTCCAGCCATTGATGGGTGCTTGAATCAAGCTTTTCCCCGGCCAGGAACAATTGGCGCAGGGAGCTCAGGTCATACCCGGCGAGCAGTTCGCCCTGGGGGTCTTCCTTGCGGATCGCGCGCATCGCCGTCGGCGCGCAGAACAAGGCATTCACCTGATACTGCTCGACCACCCGCCAGTACGCGGCGGCGTCCGGGGTGCGGATCGGCTTGCCTTCATAGAACACCGTGGTGCAACCGGTCATCAGCGGCCCGTAGACGATCAGCGAGTGACCGACCACCCAGCCCACATCGGAAATCCCCCACCAGACATCGCCCGCCTGCATGCCATAGATATGGCGCATGGTGTAGCTCAAGGCGACCGCGTTGCCGCCGTTTTCGCGGACGATGCCCTTGGGTTTGCCGGTGGTGCCGGAGGTGTACATGATATATAGCGGGTCGGTTGCACTGAGCTCGACCGGCGCCACAGGCTGCGCGTTGACCAGTGCCTGTTGCCAGTCCAGGTCACGCCCAGGCTGCAGCGCGGCCTTGGCCTGTGGCCGCTGCAGCACCAGCACGTGGCGGGGCTGATGGCTGGCCAGTTGCAGCGCGCGATCGATCAGCGGCTTGTATTCGATGACCCGATCAAACTCCAGCCCGCAGGAGGCCGTGAGCACCAGGGTCGGCTTGGCATCATCGATACGCAGGGCCAGCTCGTTGGCGGCAAAACCGCCGAACACTACCGAGTGCACTGCGCCAATCCGCGCGCAGGCGAGCATGGCCATGGCCGCCTGCGGCACCATCGGCATGTAGATGACGACACCGTCGCCCTTGCGCACGCCCAACTCGCGCAGCAGCCCGGCCAGACACGCAACTTCATCGCGCAGCTCAAGGTAGCTGAAACGCTGCTGGGTGGCGGTTACCGGCGAGTCGTAGATCAACGCGGTCTGCTCGCCACGGCCTTGTTCGATCTGGTGATCCAGGGCCAGGTAGCAGCTGTTCAGGCGCCCGTCGGCAAACCAGCAATGGCTGCCGTCGGTGTTGTTGATCAGGGTCTGGCGCGGCTTGTGGTACCAGGCCAGCTGGTCGGCCTGCTCGGCCCAGAAGGCCACAGGGTCGGAAATGGAACGGGCGTAGCTGTGCTGGTAGGTCATGTCAGTCGCAACCCGATACTTGTTGTTATTGAAGGGCGAGCCTGCAGTATGGACCTGCCTGACGCCCCTGCCATGGGACTAAAGTCCATAACCGACCTGCAAATTCGCAGCAACAGGCACTATCAAGGCGGCGCTTTTGAAGCGCGCCAAGCAGCGAGTAACGCTCTAGAATAGCCATCACCTTCATCAATGAGCACAGCATGGATATCGAGCAGGCACGCACCTTTCTGGAGATTGTGCGCTGCGGCAGCCTGGTCGCCGCCGCCGAGGGCCTGTGCGTGTCGCAGACGGCAATCACCGCGCGGGTGCAGCGTCTTGAGCAGCAGCTAGGTTGCCAGCTGTTTGTCCGCAGCCGCAGCGGCGCCAGCCTGACCGCAGACGGCGAAGCCTTCGTCACCTACGCCCACCAACTGGTGGAAACCTGGGAGGCCGCCCGCCGTGACCTGCCGCTGCCGCAGGGTTGTCAGCAGCTGCTGCACCTGGGCGGCGAAACCAGCCTGGGCAACCCGCTGCTGCTCGACTGGGTCAGTGCGCTGTACCGCGAGATGCCCAGCCATGCCATCCGCAGCGAGGTCAGCGACGGCGAATCGTTGCTGCGTAAGGTCGAGCGCGGCTTGCTCGATGCTGCGCTGGTCTATCAGCCCATCTACGGGCCTGGCCTGCAGGTGGAGCAGTTGATGGAAGAAAAACTGGTGCGCATCCGCCACGTAGAACGGCCAGAGCCTTATGTGTACATCGACTGGGGCGAGACGTTTCGCCGCCAGCACGATGCCGCCCTGCCCGACTGCGCCCGCCCAGCGCTGAGCTTCAACCTCGGCCCGCTGGCCTTGCAGTTCATTCTCGAGCACGGTGGCAGCGGTTATTTCCGTACACGGGTGGTGCAGGCTTATCTGGACAGCGGCGTGTTCGAGCGGGTGCCGCAAGCGCCGGAATTCACCTACCCGACTTTTCTGGTGTACACCCGCAAGCACGACAGCGCAGCCTTGCAGCAGGCCTTCGGCGTGCTGCGCCGGCAAGTCGCAGCGGGCGTCAGTGACTGGTCACAACGCTGGGACCCGCTCATCTGAAGCGAGCGTGCTGTGGTTGAGCAACTGGCGCTTGAGACCGGCAATCAGGTCGGTCTGGGTGATCACCCCGACCAGCTTGCCGTCATCGAGTACCGGCAGGCAGTGCAAGCCTTGCTCGCACAGCAATGGCAGCAGACGCTCCAGCGGGTGCTGGCTACTGACACTGATCACCCGCCGGCTCATCACCTGCTCCAGCACCACCGGCCTGCGCCGCCACAGCCCACGCCAGCTGAACCGCGCCCGCGCCATGGCCGCCGTCAGCACATCACTGAGGCTGACGATGCCGACCAGGCGCCCCTCCGCCAGTACTGGCAGCGTCTTCAGGTGGTGGCTGGCGAGCATCTGCCAGGCTTGCTCCAGCGTGGTCTGCGGGCTGGCAAATTGCACATCGCGGGACATCACCGAAGCCGCGGTGATACCACCTAGACTGCGCTGCAAGGCATGCTGTTCAGTGGCCAGAAGAATACGCTCAAGCTCGTCACGGCTGACGTCAACGTACTCGCCGATGTCTTCCAGAGCCTGATCGAGGTCGTCGCTGCTGAAACCTACCCGGGCGCTGGGCACCGGGTCGTGGGTGTGGTGCAGATCCTTGCGCGGCAAGCCAGGCTTGGGATAGCGCACGCCCGTCAGGCGGTTGTAGACCACCGCCACTGCGACCAGCACCAGCGCATTGAGCATGATTGGCTCGAGCAGATGATCGCCCATGGCGACCAGCCCGGAATCGGCCAGTACCGCGCTGACCGCTACTCCGCCGCCCGGGGGGTGCAGGCAGCGCAGCAGGCACATGACCAACAACGACAAGCCCAGTGCAGCGCCAGCCACCCACAGCTCGCTGCCCAGGTGCTGGCGCATGACCAAGCCGATTACGCCCGCCAGCGCGTAGCTGCCCAGCACCGACCACGGCTGCGCCAGCGGCCCGGCGTGCACGGCGAAAACCAGCACGGCTGTTGCCGCCAGAGGGCCAAGCAAATGCAGCGCAATGGAGGGACCATAGGCCAGGCTGCATAGCCAACCTGCGAGGCACAGGCCGAGCAAGGCACCGACGCCTGCGCGCAGCCATTCTTTGGGAGGAATATTGAGGGGCGCCGGCATCAGGCGCTGCAACAGGGGTTCGGGACGCGAGGCAGACATCGGCAGAACGTGCTCTTCAACTTGGCCGGGATGAGCCATTTCAGAGCAAGAGTGTGCCGCGCGCACTATTGTGGGGCAAATTCAAAATAATGCGGTTTGGGCTCAATAATTTTGCAGCATCAGCGTAGGCCGTTCAGCGGCCTTTGCCGGGCAGCTCGATGCTCACTCGCAGGCCGCCTTGAGGGTTTTCCTGCAGGGCGATAGTGCCGCCCCAGGCGTCGACGATATCGCGCACGATACCCAAGCCCAGGCCGTGACCATTGACCTGCTCGTCCAGCCGCGAACCTCGCTCGAGCACGTGCACGCGTTTTTCCTCAGGAATGCCCGGGCCATCGTCATCCACCCATAGCTGATAGCCGGAGGCACTCGTAGCGATACCCAAGCGGACTTCGCTGTCAGCCCATTTGCAGGCATTGTCGAGCAGGTTGCCGAGCAGCTCGAGCAGGTCCTCGCGGTCCCATGGCAGCAGCAGTCCGGCGGGCGTATCGCGTTCGAGCAGCAGACCTTCACCATGAATCATGCCCAAGGTTGCCAGCAGGCTTGGCAACTCCGCATCGCAATCAAACTGCGCGCCGGGCAGAGCATCGCCCGCCAACCGCGCACGGTTGAGTTCACGTTCCAGACGCTGCTGGATCTGTTCGAGCTGCTCGCGCATTTGCGTGCGTACCTCAGGCAAATCGCGCAAGCGCTCGCTGGAGGCCAGGCTGAGCAGAACCGCCATCGGCGTTTTCAACGCATGGCCAAGATTGCCCAGCGCATTGCGCGAGCGGCGCAGGCTGTCTTCAGTGTGGGCCAGCAGATGGTTGACTTGATCGACCAGCGGCTGCAGCTCGCTGGGTACTTCGGCATCCAGCTGTGAGCGCTGACCTTGCTGCAGTTGCGCGATCTGCTGGCGGGCTCGCTCCAATGGCCGGAGCGAGCGGGTAACAGTGATGCGCTGCAATACCAGCACCAGCACCAGGGCGATCAGGCCCATGCCCAAGCCGATCTGCTGCATGCGCTGAAAGCCCTGGCGTACTGGTGAATAATCCTGCGCGACGCTGATCGAGATGTCCTGACCCAGGCGCCGATAGTCAGCACGCAGGGCCAGCAACTGTTGGCCTTCAGGACCTAGTACATGGGTATCTTCGAGTCCCGGCTTGGCCGGCTTGGGCATGTCCAGGTCCCACAATGAGCGAGATCGCCAGCTGCCCTGCTCGAAGTCGATGCGAAAGTAATACCCGGAAAACGGCCGCTGGTAGGCCGCCGAGATGCGCCGCTCGTCCAGCTGCAGACCATCCGGGCCGCGCACCAGCGCCACTAGCAGGTTCTCGCTTTCCTTGCGCAAACCGACTTCGAGGTAACGCTGCAGGCCGGCCTCGAAAAGCCACAGGGTCAACTGCGCAAAGGCCAGCCCGATCACTACCAGCACGGCGATAAGGCCAACACTCAAGCGTGCCTGGATCGACTTCACGGCGTGCTGCCGGCGTAGACGTAACCTTGCCCGCGACGGGTTTCGATGACGCTGCGGCCGAGTTTACGCCGCAGGTGATTGACGTGCACCTCAAGCACGTTGGAGTCGCGCTCGGTTTCGCCGTCATACAGGTGCTCGGCCAGATGCCCCTTGGACAGCACCTGGCCGGGATGCAGCATGAAGTAGCGCAGCAGGCGAAACTCCGCCGCGGTCAGTTGCACATCGACACCCTCGCGGCTGACACACTGGCGGCTTTCGTCCAAGTGCAGGCCGGCTGCTTCAAGCTTGGGCTGATTGGCCAGGCCGCGCGCGCGGCGCAGCAGTGCCTGAATGCGCAGTTGCAGCTCTTCAGGGTGGAACGGCTTGCTCAGGTAATCGTCGGCGCCGGCCTTCAAGCCTTCGATGCGCTCGGCCCACGAGCCGCGCGCCGTCAGGATCAGCACTGGCGTGGCCAACCCGCCTGCACGCCACTGGGCGAGGACTTCCAATCCCGGCAAGCCGGGCAAGCCAAGGTCGAGAATGATCAGATCGTAGGGCTCGCTCTGGCCTTGATAGACCGCATCACGGCCGTCGGCCAGCCAGTCGACGGCATAGCCCTGACGCTGCAGGCCGGCAGTCAGCTCATCGGCCAGCGGCACGTTATCCTCGACCAGCAACAGGCGCATTCAGTCGTCCTCCTCGTCTTTGAGCAGCACACCGCTGCGGGCATCCAGCTTGATTTCGCGCACCACCCCTTCAAGGGTCAGCAGCTCGACCTCGTATTCATAGCGGCCATGTTTTTCTTCAAGCTCTGCCTCAAGCAGACGTGCCCCGGGGTAACGCCCCAGGGCAGAGTCGAGCAGATGCTCAAGCGGCAGGATGATGCCCTTTTGCCGCAGCGCGAGTGCTTCATCCTGGTCAAGATCACGCGCCAGCGCCAGTGAACACACGGCCATCAGGGCCAGCGCCAGGTAGCGCGGCTTGCGCGATAGCGGGCTCATTATTTGTCTTGGGCGTTTTTCAGTATTTCGCCGGTCTTGGCATCCAGATCAACGTCCCATTCAACGTTCTGCGCATCACGCAGTTCGACCTTGAGGATGTAGCGGCCGTATTCGTTTTCAAGCTCGGAGTCGGTGATGGTTGAACCAGGATGCTTGGCCTTGGCAGTCTCGGCCAGTTTCTGCAATGGCTGCACGGTGCCGGCTTTTTCCAGGGCGCTGATTTCATGCGCCGGCACGTCGGCCAGGGCAGCGGTGGCAGCAACAGACAGGGCAGCAGCAGTGAACAGGGCAGTCAAAGTTTTCATGAGTATCTCTCCATCGGGATATGCAAGTTGTCTACGGGGTTAAGATTAACCACGGCTCCTTAAGCCAACCTGAAATTGCTCGCGGGCATGATAGCCCATGCCTCGAGCACTGTTGCAGTGGGTGCGCAAGCGCCACCGGGCAGCTGACCACACAGGCACAACCACTCACTGCGGCCATGCTGGTAGAATCGCCGCCATTCTCGCTTGCAACAGAGTTACTACCCCGTGGAAATTTTCAAAGAGTTCACCTTCGAATCGGCCCATCGCCTGCCCAATGTCGCGCCTGGTCATAAATGCGGCCGCTTGCACGGCCATTCGTTCAAGGTTGCCCTGCACCTGACCGGCCCGCTTGACCCGCATACCGGCTGGATCCGCGACTTCTCCGAGATCAAGGCGATTTTCAAGCCGATCTACGAGCAGCTCGACCATAACTATCTGAACGACATTCCTGGCCTGGAAAACCCCACCAGCGAAGTGATCGCGGTGTGGATTTGGCAGCAGGTGAAACCGCTGCTGCCAGAACTGTCCAAGGTGCGTATTCACGAAACCTGCACCAGCGGCTGCGAGTACAGCGGCGCGTAGGCGGTTTCAGTCTATCGAGGGTTTCGGGTGCAGCGGCACGCATGGGTTGTCGATACACATCAGCAACACACCCGGCCTGCCGCGGCCTGTATTCAGATACCCTTGCCCGTTCTCTACCAGTCGGCGCACCTTGACAGCTTCAAGGCCGCCATAGAGAGACAGGTTCAGGTGCAGACCGCCCTCCACCAAGTGTTCCGGATTCAGGCATGCGATGTGCCAGAGCGGCGTCTTCAAGCCCTTTCTGAGTTTGTAGAGCGGCAAGTCGAGATCAATCTGCGTGTCTACCGGCAGTTTTACCGCCGGCGCGACACCGATCGGATCTTTCAGGGCTATTACCCCTTCTTTATCGGTCAGGCTTCCAGCTTTGGCGTCTGTAGGGTAAAAGCCCAGATAGCCGCTCCTGCTCACGTCCAACCAGTAGTTGAGCCTGGGATACTGGTCGCTGTTGCGGCCAGTATAGGCCGGGCGGATCTCGTAGACGTAGCCCAGCGCATGGCGATAGGTGCCGAACCAGAAGGTATCGACACCGAGCGATTGTCGTAAATCTTCACCCTGCCATTCGTCCGGCGGAAATGAATCTGGCCGTGTTCCGTCATAATTGCGGCTCGCTATCAACCAGCCGCTGTCGCTATTCCAGCCATCGAATTCGGTCCAGAGCGGCCGGGACAGGTCGTCGCCGTCCTCCCATACCGCAGGGGTCGAAACATAATCTGCAAGTTGCCAGCGGCAGCGGGCGGTAAAACTCAGTTCAGGCATGAATACAAGGCTGCTCATCACGTCACTCCAGCTTGAAGGAGCGATGAACGCTAAGGACTGCTGGCGCCGCGCGGCATCTGGAAGGCTACCCCAGCACGTCCTTGAGAAACGACGGTGCGATGTAGCGCTGGTAATGTGCTTCGGATAACAGGAAGAACTCCCGGTCGATGGCGTCGCGCAACTGTGGCAGATCCCAGCCACGAAACTCAGGCAACAGCGCCATGCCATAGGCCTCAAGGTCACGGATCATCCGCGCGCCCCTGGCAATCAATTGGTAGGCCCAGCAGTACTCTGACTGCTGCGCGACGAAGCGGATCGAACGCTGCTCCAGTTGCTGGCGCAAGCAGTCTTTGTCGAACACTTCAAGCTTGGCCATCATCACTTGCACCAGCAACTGCTCCAAGCGCAGCCAGACTGCCCGCTTGGCCTCCTCGCTGTAGCCGTTCCAGTGGATCACTTCATGATGAAAGCGCTTGCAGCCGCGGCATACAAGGTCGCCGTAGACGGTCGAGCAGAGCCCGACGCACGGGGTTTTGATGGACTGATTGGACATGAACAGACAACAGCTTGGCGGTGGCACACGGCTCCATGTTAGCCCTTTGTCTAACCAGGGTCACTTGTTAAAGTCGCATCCCGCGCCTTACTTTTGTTCAGTTTTTGCCGTAGAATCAACCCGCCTTTTCAAGGCAACAATGTCCGTTGGAAGCTGTTTTCAAAGCGTCACGAAGCACAGTTAATCCGGTAGAACGGTGTTGGCCGGCCCATGCAGCCCTCGCATGCTCCGCGCCAACCCCTCATCAGCGCTCCGTTCTACAGGCGTAAAACTTTGAAAACAGCTTCTGCAAGGATTTTCCGCACGCCTGGCTGGACGGCTCACGAAGCCGTATTGCGCATGGCCGCGTTGAATTCTGGATGAGCGTCCCGGACTCCCTTTAGGGACCACTGATGAGGGTAATAACTGTGCTTGAAGCCTACCGCAAACATATCGAAGAGCGTAAAGCCCTGGGCATCGTGCCCCAGCCGCTGAACGCCGAACAGACTGCAGGCCTGGTCGAACTGTTGAAAAACCCGCCAGCCGGCGAAGAAGCCTTCCTCGTTGACCTGATCACCAACCGCGTACCACCAGGCGTTGACGAGGCTGCCTACGTCAAGGCCGGTTTCCTCTCGGCAATCGCCAAGGGCGAAGCCACTTCGCCACTGCTCGACCGCAAGCATGCCACCGAGCTGCTCGGCACCATGCAGGGCGGCTACAACATCGAGACTCTGGTCGCGCTGCTGGACGACGCCGAACTGGCTGCCGTCGCGGCCGAACAGCTCAAGCACACCCTGCTGATGTTCGATGCTTTCCATGACGTCGCCGAAAAAGCCAAGGCGGGCAACGCCCACGCCAAGGCTGTGCTCGAGTCCTGGGCCAATGGCGAGTGGTTCACCAAGCGCCCTGAAATTGCCGAAAAGTACACCCTGACCGTGTTCAAGGTGCCTGGCGAAACCAACACCGACGACCTCTCCCCTGCCCCGGATGCCTGGTCGCGCCCTGATATCCCGCTGCACGCCCTGGCCATGCTGAAAATGGCCCGTGACGGCATCGAGCCTGAGCAACCAGGCTCGGTCGGTCCGCTCAAGCAGATCGAAGCCATGCGCGCCAAAGGCTTCCCGGTCGCCTACGTCGGTGACGTGGTCGGTACCGGTTCGTCGCGTAAATCGGCAACCAACTCGGTACTGTGGTTCTTCGGTGACGATATCCCCAACGTGCCGAACAAGCGCGCTGGCGGTTTCTGCTTCGGCACCAAGATCGCTCCGATCTTCTACAACACCATGGAAGACGCCGGCGCCCTGCCAATCGAATTCGACTGCAGCAACCTGGCCATGGGCGACGTCATCGACGTGTACCCGTTCAAAGGTGAAGTACGCCGTCACGAAAGCGACGAGCTGGTCACCACCTTCGAACTGAAGACGCCAGTCCTGCTCGACGAAGTCCGTGCTGGCGGCCGTATCCCGCTGATCGTTGGCCGTGGCTTGACCGACAAGGCGCGCACCGAGCTGGGCATGGGTCCAACCGACCTGTTCAAACTGCCGGACGCACCGGTCGATACTGGCAAGGGCTTCACCCTGGCGCAGAAAATGGTTGGCCGTGCCTGCGGCATGCCAGAAGGCCAGGGCGTACGTCCAGGCGCCTACTGCGAACCGAAGATGACCACCGTGGGTTCGCAAGACACCACCGGCCCGATGACCCGCGACGAGCTCAAAGACCTCGCCTGCCTGGGCTTCTCGGCTGACCTGGTCATGCAGTCGTTCTGCCACACCGCTGCTTACCCGAAGCCAATCGACGTCACCACCCACCACACCCTGCCGGATTTCATCCGCACCCGTGGCGGCGTGTCGCTGCGTCCTGGCGACGGCATCATCCACAGCTGGCTGAACCGCATGCTGCTGCCTGACACCGTCGGCACCGGCGGCGACTCGCACACCCGCTTCCCGATCGGCATCTCGTTCCCGGCCGGTTCCGGCCTGGTCGCCTTCGCCGCTGCCACCGGCGTGATGCCGCTGGACATGCCAGAGTCGATCCTGGTTCGCTTCAAGGGCAAGCTGCAGCCTGGCATCACCCTGCGTGACCTGGTCCATGCGATCCCGTACTACGCCATTCAGCAAGGCCTGCTGACCGTCGAGAAGAAAGGCAAGATCAACGCCTTCTCGGGTCGCATCCTGGAGATCGAAGGCCTCGACGAGCTGACTGTCGAGCAAGCGTTCGAGCTGTCCGACGCTTCCGCCGAGCGCTCTGCTGCTGGCTGCACCATCAAGCTGCCGGAAAAAGCGGTTGCCGAATACCTGCAGTCGAACATCACCCTGCTGCGCTGGATGATCAGCGAAGGCTACGGCGATGCGCGGACCATGGAGCGCCGTGCGCAAGCCATGGAAGCCTGGCTGGCCAACCCGCAGCTGCTGTCTGCAGACGCCGATGCCGAATACGCCGAGATCATCGAAATCGACCTGGCCGACGTCAAAGAGCCTGTGCTCTGCGCGCCGAACGACCCGGACGACGCCCGCCTGCTGTCTTCGGTACAGGGCGAGAAGATCGACGAAGTGTTCATCGGCTCGTGCATGACCAACATTGGTCACTTCCGCGCTGCTGGCAAGCTGCTGGAGAAGGTCAAGGGCGGTATTCCGACCCGTCTGTGGCTGGCTCCGCCAACCAAGATGGACGCTCACCAGCTGACCGAAGAAGGCTACTACGGCATCTACGGCAAAGCTGGCGCGCGCATGGAAATGCCAGGTTGCTCGCTGTGCATGGGTAACCAGGCACGTGTGCAGACCGGTTCGACCGTGGTTTCCACGTCGACCCGTAACTTCCCTAACCGTCTGGGCGATGCCACCAACGTCTACCTGGCTTCGGCCGAGCTGGCAGCAGTGGCTTCGATCATCGGCAAGCTGCCGACCATCGAAGAGTACATGCAGTACGCCAAAGACATCGACAGCATGGCTGCCGACGTCTACCGCTACCTGAGCTTCGACCAGATCGCCGAGTTCCGTGACGCTGCGGAAAGCGCCAAGATCCCGGTTGTTCAGGCGTAACATCCGGCGGGAGCGTTGAGCTTCCAGCGGCATGAAAAAACCCGGCAGAAATGCCGGGTTTTTTTTGGGTTGTTGATGGAGGGATCATTCATTGCGTAACCGGCGGCGCCAGCAGAGCCAACAATTTTCAGCCTAACGGTCGATTCCGTCGACTCGGCCGGCCTCTTCGCGGGGCAAGCCCGCTCCCACAGGGTCGGGGAGTGTCTGGGTTGTATGATCGATGAGCGCGCCGACAAGCTACTCCATCAGGATTTCGACCAGCACCTGCGCTGGCGCACTCAACTCCACCCCCTGCCGCGTCACGACCTCGTACGGCTCACTGCGTGACTGCAATTGCAATGGCAGCCTCACCAGCATCCCGTGATCCAGCGCGACCTTGGCCACATCCCACGGCATCACCGCCAGCAAGCCCGGATCCTGCAACAGCATCGACAACGTGGTGAAGGTCGAAGACGTTTCGATCGGATACTGCGGAAAGCTCAACCCCGCCTCGCGAAACTCACGCTCCAGGGTCAGGCGCATCGGCATGTTCACCGGGAACACCACCCACCGCGAATCGGCCAGCTGTGCCAGGTTCAACGAAGCGCTGGCCGCCAGCGGATGCGCCGGGTTGGCCACCAGCACCAGCTGCTCCTGGTGCTTGACCCGGCTGTGGTACGCCGCCGGGCGCGGGCTGACACTGGTCCGGCAGATCACCACATCTAGTCGGCCCTGATCGAGCAGGGTCAACAAGCGGTCACTGGTGTCCTCGACCACCGCCACCGACAGGTCCGGCTGGCTTTCGCGCAAACGCGCCAGGCCCTCCACCAGAATCGGCACCGCCCCCATGATCGTGCCAACCGACAACCGCCCGCCATGGCCCTGGAGAATTCCCAGCATCTCTTCACGCAGGTGCGCCAGGTCGTTGCCGATCAAGCGCGCATAACGCACCACGCAACGCCCCAGGTCATTCGCCTGCAGGCCCTTGCTGGTGCGCTCGAAGAGCACCGCGCCCAGGGTCGATTCGATCTCGTTGAGGGCCTTGGTCGCCCCCGGCTGGGTAATCGACATGGCCTCGGCCGCCTTGTGGATCGAGCCCAGCTCGTCAAGGCTGATCAGCAGGCGTAGCTGGCGCAAGCGCAGGCGCGACGCCATGGAACTCAAAGGTGGCAGCATAGGGGATCACTAAAAGTTATCACGGGGTCAACAGCTCTCATTAGGCAGCAACGCCGCGCAAATTTAAAGTGGCCGCACGTGCTTCCCCACAACAACAAACCGGAGCCAGCATGCGCCTGATCCAATTCGAAACCGCACCCGCCCAGCGCCACGTCGGCGTGGTCGAAGGCGACCTGATCCAGGTCGTGCGTGACACCACCCACCTGCGTGAACTGGCCTTGGCCGCCATCCGCAACCAGCGCAGCCTCACCGCCGAAGTGCTCGAGCGCGGCCTGGACAGCAGCGACCAGCGCTACAGCCAAGCCCTCGCCGAATGCCGGGTATTGCCACCGCTGGACCACGAAGATCCGGCCCACTGCCTGGTCAGCGGCACCGGCCTGACCCACCTGGGCAGCGCCTCGACCCGCGACAAGATGCACCAGCAGAAAGTCGACGACAGCGCCGCCCTCACCGACACCGCGCGGATGTTCCAATGGGGCATCGATGGCGGCCGTCCCGCCGCCGGCAGCGCAGGCGCGCAGCCGGAATGGTTCTACAAGGGCGATGGCTCGTGCGTAGTACGTCCGGGCCAGGCCTTGCAGACCCCGGCGTTCGCCGAGGACGCCGGTGAAGAGCCGGAGCTGGCCGGGCTCTATGTGATCGGCGATGATGGCCAGCCCTACCGGCTGGGCTTTGCCATCGGCAACGAGTTTTCCGACCATGTGATGGAGCGGCGCAATTACCTCTACCTGGCCCATTCCAAGCTGCGCAACTGCTCGTATGGGCCGGAACTGCGCGTGGGCGAGCTGCCGCGCCACCTGCAGGGCACCAGCCGGATCCGCCGGGGCGACCAGGTGATCTGGGAAAAGGACTTTCTCAGTGGCCAGGACAACATGTGCCACTCGCTGGAGAACCTCGAGTACCACCATTTCAAATACGTCCAGTTCCTCCGTCCGGGCGATGTCCACATCCACTTCTTCGGCACCGCGACCCTGTCGTTCGCCGATCAGATCAAGGCCGGCGAAGGCGATGTGTTCGAGATCAGCCTGGCCGAGTTCGGCGCGCCGCTGCGCAATGGCATTGCCCTGGCGCCGGCGGCCATCTCACCCGGAGCGGTGACCACGCTCTGACCCGACGGCGGCGCAGGGCCGCGCCGCCGCGGCATTTCATAACAATCACAAGAGTGAGATGAGCATGAACAACAGCCCTTACCCGGCGGCCCCCGCGCCCGCCCTGGCTACCGCCGACAGCGCCAAGCCGACCACCGTGCGCTGGCGGATCTTCCTGATCCTGCTGTTGCTGGCCGCGATCAACTACATCGACCGCGCCTCGCTGTCGGTGGCGCTGCCGTTGATTTCCGCCGAGTTCGAACTGACTCCGGCGCTCGAAGGCCTGATCCTCAGCGCGTTCTTCTGGTCGTACGCCTTGATGCAGATCCCTGCCGGGGTGCTGCTCGACCGCTTCCAGGTGCGCAACATCATTGGCGTCGCGACCATCGGCTGGGGCGCCTTCCAGGCCCTTGGCGGCTTCGCCCACAACTGGATCACCCTGCTGGTCACCCGCATCGGCCTGGGCGTCGCCGAGTCGCCGATCATGCCCGCCGGCGCCAAGCTCAACGGCGCCTGGCTGACCCCCAACGAGCGCGGCCGCGGCGCCACCCTGGTGGACGGCGGCGCGCCGCTGGGCACCGCCTTTGGCGCGATCATCATCGCCGGGCTGATCACCTGGTTCGACTCCTGGCGCATCGCCTTCATCATCGCCGGCGTCGGCACCGTGGCCGCAGGCCTCTGGGCCTGGTGGTACATCCGCAACCACCCCAGCGAACACCCGCAGGTGAACGCCGCCGAGCTGGCCTACATCACCCAGGCCAACGATGCCGCGAGCAAGGCCAACGGCAACCGCAAGGCGGTGCTCAAGGAGCTGCTCAAAAGCCGTTCGGTGCTGTGCATGTTCGCCGGCTACGCCTGCTACAACAGCGTGTTCTATGGCCTGCTGACCTGGATGCCGAGCTACCTGCACCAGGCCCACAACCTCGACATCAAGGCCATGGGCGGGGCGACCTTCCTGATCTTCATGTGCGGTTTCGTCGGCGAGCTGATCGGCGGCTGGATCTCCGACAAATGGAAGGCCAAGGGCGGCCAGCCCAACACCGTCATGCGCAGCATGTTCGCCGGCTCCGCTGCGGTCGCCGCGCTGTGCATCCTGCTGGTGGCCTACACCCCGGACGCCGGCCTGGTCATCGCACTGCTCTGCGTGGCGCTGTTCTTCATCCGCTGGTGCGGCATGTACTGGTGCCTGCCGGCGATTCTCGGCGGCAAGTCCAAGGCCGGCGTGCTCGGCGGCAGCATGAACTTCTGCGGCAACATGGTCGGCGTGCTGGTGCCGATCCTGATCGGCCTGATCGTGCAGTTCACCGGTTCCTACTTCCTGGCCCTGATCTTCTTCGTGGTCATGGCCTTCGGCCTGATGCTGTTCTCCGGCCTGATCGACTATCGCGAGCGCGGGCTGGCCTGAGCCACGCGCCCCATTGAGGTGATTGTCATGCAACTCATTACAACAACAGGCAGTGCAAGCGCTGCCAACGCCGTGATCCGACTCAACCCCCTGGACGATGTGCTGGTCGCCCGCCAGCCGCTGCCCGAAGGCCTTTTGCTGGATGAAGGGATCACCGTGCGCGAGCCGATCCCGGCGGGCCACAAGCTGGCCGCGCGCGCCCTGGTCACCGGCCAGCCGCTGCGGCGCTATGGGCAGATCATCGGCTTCGCCAGCCAGGCGATCGCCGCTGGCGAGCATGTTCACGTGCACAACCTGGCGATGGGCGACTTTGCCCGCGACTATGCCTTCGGTGTCGACGCCAAAGGTCGGCAGGCGCCGACCGACGACACCTTCATGGGCATCGTGCGCAGCGATGGCCGGGTTGCCACACGCAACTACATCGGCATCCTGACTTCGGTGAACTGTTCGGCCACGGTGGCGCGGGCGATCGCCGACCACTTCCGCCGCGACATCCACCCCGACGCCCTGGCGCCCTACCCCAATGTCGACGGCGTGGTCGCCCTGACCCACGGGGTCGGCTGCGCGGTCGATCCCGGTGGCGAAGCGCTGGCGATGTTGCGCCGCACCCTCGGCGGCTACGCCGTGCACGCCAACTTCGCCTCGGTGCTGCTGATCGGCCTGGGCTGCGAAACCAACCAGATTCCCGACCTGCTCGCCGCCCAGGGCCTGGAGAGCAGCCATGCGCTGCGCACCTTTACCATCCAGGGCACCGGCGGCACCTCGAAGACCATTGCCAGCGGCATTGCCCAGGTCAAGTCGTTGCTGGCCGAAGCCAACCAGGTCGAGCGCCAGCCGGTCAGCGTTCGCCACCTCACCGTGGGCCTGCAGTGCGGTGGCTCGGACGGTTATTCGGGGATCACCGCCAACCCGGCGCTGGGCAATGCGGTAGACCGCCTGGTCGCCGCCGGCGGCACTGCGATCTTGTCGGAAACCCCGGAGATCTACGGTGCCGAACACCTGCTGACCCGCCGTGCGGTGAGCCAGCAGGTCGGCGAAAAGCTGATTGCCCGGATCCAGTGGTGGGAGGCGTATTGCCAGCGGATGGGCGCCGAACTGAACAACAACCCGTCGGCGGGCAACAAGGCCGGTGGCCTGACCACCATCCTCGAGAAGTCCCTCGGCGCCGTGGCCAAGGCCGGTTCCAGCGACCTGGTGGATGTCTACGAGTATGCCGAGCCGGTACGCGCCCACGGCCTGGTGTTCATGGACACGCCCGGCTATGACCCGATCTCCGCCACCGGCCAGGTCGCCGGCGGCGCCAACCTGATCGCCTTCACCACCGGCCGCGGCTCGGCCTACGGCTGCGCGCCCTCCCCGTCGATCAAGCTGGCGACCAACACCCGCCTGTGGCAAACCCAGGAAGAGGACATGGACGTCAACTGCGGCGGCATCGCCGACGGCAGCATGACCATCGAAGAACGTGGCGAATACATCTACCGCATGATGCTGAGCATCGCCTCGGGCGAGCGCAGCAAGAGCGAACAGCATGGCTACGGCCAGAACGAGTTCGTGCCGTGGCAGATCGGCGCCATTACCTGATTCCCAGTCTTGTCATTACAGGAGCCCGCATGACCTGCATCCTCGGTCACAACTACATCGGCGGCCTGCGCTCGGCGCAAGGCGACACGCTGCTCGAGAGCCTCGACGCCAGCACCGGCGAACCCTTACCGGGCGTCTTCAGCCAGGCCACGCAGGCCGAAGTCGACGCCGCCGGCAACGCCGCGTCGGCCGCCTTCCCGGCGTACCGCAACCTGCCCGCCGAGCGACGCGCGGCGTTTCTCGAGGCGATTGCCGACGAGCTCGACGCGCTGGGCGATGACTTCATCGCCACCGTGTGCCGCGAGACCGCCCTGCCCAGCGGCCGTATCCAGGGCGAGCGCGCCCGCACCAGCGGCCAGCTACGCCTGTTCGCCCAGGTGCTGCGCCGGGGTGATTTCTATGCCGCACGCATCGACCCCGCGCTGCCCGAGCGCCATCCGCTGCCGCGGCCCGACCTGCGCCAGTACCGGATCGGCGTGGGTCCGGTGGCGGTGTTCGGCGCCAGCAACTTCCCCCTCGCCTTCTCCACCGCCGGCGGCGACACCGCCTCGGCCCTGGCCGCCGGCTGCCCGGTGGTGTTCAAGGCGCACAGTGGCCACATGGCCACCGCGGAAGCGGTCGCCGACGCCATCCTGCGCGCCGCCGAGCGCAGCGGCATGCCGGCCGGGGTGTTCAACATGGTCTACGGCGGCGGGGTCGGTGAGTGGCTGGTCAAGCACCCGGCGATTCAGGCGGTCGGCTTCACCGGTTCGCTCAAGGGCGGCGAGGCCCTGAGCCGGATTGCCGCCGAGCGCGCGCAGCCGATCCCGGTGTTTGCCGAGATGTCCAGCATCAACCCGGTGATCCTGCTGCCCGCGGCGCTGCAGGCGCGTGGCGAAAGCCTGGCGCGCGAGCTGGCGGCGTCGGTGACGCTGGGCTGCGGGCAGTTCTGTACCAATCCTGGCTTGATCATCGGCATACGCTCGGCGGCGTTCGCCGACTTCATCGCGCTGTTCAAGGCGCAGATGGCCGAGCAGCCGGCGCAGACCATGCTCAACCTGGGCACGCTGGCCAGTTATCGCCAGGGGCTCGAGCAGTTGCACAAGCACCCGGGCATCCGTCACCTGGCGGGCGCGGCGCAAGGCCCACGGCAGGCGCAGCCGCAGCTGTTCCAGGCGGACGTCGGCCTGCTGCTGGGGGGCGACAGGCTGTTGCAGGAAGAGGTGTTCGGCCCAGCCACGCTGGTCATCGAAGTCGCCGACCAGGCGCAGCTGGCCGCTGCCGTGCAGGCGTTGCGCGGGCAACTGACGGCCACCTTGATCGGCGAAGCTGTGGAGCTGCCGGACTACGCCTGGCTGAGTCAGTTGCTGCAGGACAAGGTTGGACGGGTGTTGCTCAATGGCTACCCGACCGGGGTCGAGGTGTGTGACGCGATGGTGCATGGCGGGCCTTACCCGGCGACCTCGGATGCGCGAGGGACCTCGGTCGGCAGCCTGGCGATCGACCGCTTCCTGCGGCCGGTGTGTTTCCAGAACTACCCGGATGCGCTGTTGCCGCCGGCGCTGCAGGATGGCAATCCGCTGGGGATTTCACGGTTGATCGAGGGTCGACAGAGTCGGGCGGTGATTGTTCGCTGAGGTCAGGCAGGTCGGGCCTCTTCGCGGGACAAGCCCGCTCCCACAGGTACCGCGCTGATCTTGCGAACGGCGCAATACCTGTGGGAGCGGGCTTGTCCCGCGAAGAGGCCGACACTGGCGCCACACCTGTGCGGCGCTCCCCTCAGATCACCAACAGCTCAACGAACGTGTGCACCGGCGTCGCCTCCAGGCGCGCCTGGGCCTTGCACAGCTCGAAGATCTCGGCACAGCGCTGCCCGGCAAAGCGCGTGGCGAGGTTGGCCTTGAACTTCTCTTCCAGCAACGGAATCCCCTCGGCACGCCGGCGCCGATGACCAATCGGATATTCCACGGTCACCTGCTCGGTGCTGCTGCCATCGTTGAAGAACACCTGCAGCGCATTGGCAATCGAGCGCTTGTCGGCCTCGAGGTACTCGCGGCTGAACCGCGGCTCTTCGACGATTTCCATCTTCTCGCGCAGACGGTCGATGGTCGGGTGGGCGGCGTGGAAGCTGTCTTCATAGTGCTCGGCCACCAGGTTGCCGAAGATCAACGGCACCGCCGTCATGTACTGCAGGCAGTGATCGCGGTCGGCGGCGTTGGCCAGTGGGCCGACCTTGGAGATGATGCGGATCGCCGACTCGTGCGTGGTGATGACGATGCGCTCGATTTCGTGCAGGCGGTTACGCACCTTCGGGTGCAGCGTCACCGCCGCCTCGCAGGCAGTCTGTGCGTGAAACTCGGCAGGGAAGCTGATCTTGAACAGGACGTTTTCCATCACATAGCTGCCCAACGCCTGCGGCAGGCTGAAGCTGCGCTGGGCAGGCGGCTTGAGCGCGAGGTCCTTGTTGGTGTGGCTGAACAGCACATCATAGAAGCCCCACTGCGGCGCCGTGAGCACACCGGGAATGCCCATCTCGCCGCGCAGGGCGATATCGGCCAGGCGCACGCCGCGACTCGACGCGTCGCCCGCGGCCCACGACTTGCGCGAGCCGGCGTTGGGCGCGTGGCGATAGGTGCGCAACGCCTGGCCGTCGACGAAGGCGTGGGACAGCGCCGAGAGCATCTGCTCGCGGTTGGCCCCCATCAGCTTGGCGCACACGGCAGTCGAAGCGACCTTGACCAGCAGGACATGGTCCAGGCCGACCCGGTTGAATGAGTTTTCCAGGGCGAGTACGCCCTGGATCTCATGGGCCATGACCATCGCTTCGAGCACGTCGCGCATGCTCAACGGCGGCTCACCGCTGGCCACCCGGCGCTGCGAGAGATGGTCGGCCACCGCCAGGATGCCGCCGAGGTTGTCCGACGGATGGCCCCACTCGGCGGCCAGCCAGGTGTCGTTGTAGTCCAGCCAGCGCACGATGCAGCCGATGTCCCAGGCCGCCTTGACCGGGTCCAGCCGGTACGAGGTCCCGGGCACCCGCGCGCCATGCGGCACCACGGTCCCGTCGACCAGCGGCCCGAGGTGCTTGCAGCACTCGGGAAAACGCAGCGCCAGCAAGCCGCAGCCCAAGGTGTCGATCAGGCAGCTGCGCGCAGTGTCGAGGGCCTCCGCCGAGCCGACCTGGTAGTCGAGCACATAGTCGGCGATGGTCTGCAGCACCCGGTCGTAGTCCGGGCGGTCGTTCAGGTCAACGTTGGCACTCATCTTTCATGACTTCCTGTGGCAGAGGGTCGAACGAAAAGTCGAGCACCACACGCGTGCTAGGAGGCGTCGCCGGGCACTCGCACCCAGCCTTCCATCAACACGCGAGCGCTGCGGCTCATAATGGCCTTGGTCACGGTCCACTGGCCGTCTACCTGGCGCGCCTCAGCACCGACGCGCAAGGTCCCGGACGGATGCCCAAAGCACACCGCAGTGCGTTCACCACCGCCTGCAGCCAGGTTGACCAGCGTACCGGGGATAGCGGCTGCGGTGCCGATGGCGACTGCTGCAGTACCCATCATGGCGTGGTGCAGTTTGCCCATCGACAACGCGCGCACCAGCAGGTCGATATCTGCCGCCGCGACCGCTTTGCCACTGGACGCAGCATAAGCAGCCGGTGCCGCGACGAAGGCCACCTTGGGCGTGTGCTGACGTTCGCGGGCCTGCTCGAGGTTGCTGATCAAGCCCATGCGCAGTGCGCCATAGGCGCGAATGGTCTCGAAGCGCGCCAGCGCTTGCGGGTCAGCATTGATCGCATCCTGCAATTCGGTGCCGCTGTAACCGAGGTCTTGCGCATTGAGGAAAATGGTCGGGATGCCGGCGTTGATCAGAGTCGCCTTGAACGTGCCAACCCCTGGCACTTCCAGGTCATCAACCAGGTTACCGGTGGGGAACATCGCACCACCGCCTTCATCATCGGCGGCCGGCTCGACGAACTCCAGTTGCACTTCGGCAGCAGGGAACGTCACCCCGTCCAGCTCGAAGTCACCGGTCTCCTGCACTTCGCCGTTGCTGATCGGCACGTGGGCAATGATGGTCTTGCTGATGTTGGCCTGCCAGATACGCACCGTGGCAGTGCCGTTGTGCGGGATGCGCGCTGGGTCGACCAAGCCGCTGCTGATAGCGAACGCGCCGACCGCTGCCGAGAGGTTACCGCAGTTGCCACTCCAGTCGACAAACGCCTTGTCGATGGCGACCTGGCCGAACAGGTAGTCAACGTCGTGCTCAGGCTTGGTAGTGGTCGAGACGATCACCGCCTTGCTGGTACTGGACGTGCCGCCGCCCATGCCGTCGGTCTGCTTGCCGTATGGGTCGGGGCTGCCAATCACGCGCAGGATCAGCGCGTCCCGGGCAGGCCCGGGCTGGCGAGCGCGCTCCGGCAAATCTTGCAGGGAGAAAAACACGCCTTTGCTGGTACCACCACGCAAGTAGGTGGCGGGGATTTTGATCTGCGGTGCGTAGGTCATGATTGAGTCCTATGAATTCTGCGGTCTAGCCGGGGCCGCTGCGCGCCCCTTCGCGGGTGAACCCGCTCCCTAAGGCACCGCGCAAACCCTGTGGGAGCGGGTTCACCCGCGAAGGGCCGCACAGCGGCCCCGGTACTCAGGCGGTAGCTTCGAGGAAATCCTGGGCGAAGCGCTGCAGCACCCCGCCCGCTTCGTAGATGGAAACCTCTTCGGCGGTATCCAGGCGGCAGGTCACCGGTACCTCGAGGCGCTCGCCGTTGCGGCGGGTGACCACCAGGGTGAGGGTCGCCCGCGGGGTGCGCCGGCCGAGCACGTCGTAGCTTTCGCTGCCATCGAGGCCGAGGGTGTTGCGGTCGGTGCCGGCCTGGAACTCCAGCGGCAACACCCCCATACCGACCAGATTGGTGCGGTGAATGCGCTCGAAGCCTTCGGCAACGATCGCCTCGACCCCGGCCAGGCGCACGCCCTTGGCGGCCCAGTCGCGTGACGAGCCTTGGCCGTAATCCGCACCGGCAACGATGATCAGCGGCTGCTTGCGCTGCATGTAGGTTTCGATCGCTTCCCACATGCGCACCACCTGCCCTTCCGGCTCAAGCCGCGCCAGCGAACCCTGCTGCACGCTGCCATCGGCCTTGCGCACCATTTCGTTGAACAGCTTGGGGTTGGCAAAGGTGGCGCGCTGGGCAGTCAGGTGATCGCCGCGGTGGGTTGCGTAGGAATTGAAGTCTTCCTCGGGCAGGCCCATCTTCGCCAGGTATTCACCGGCGGCGCTGTCGAGCATGATCGCATTCGACGGCGACAGGTGATCGGTGGTGATGTTGTCCGGCAGCACCGCCAGCGGGCGCATGCCGCGCAGGCTGCGCTCACCGGCCAGGGCGCCTTCCCAGTACGGCGGCCGACGAATGTAGGTGCTCATCGGGCGCCAGTCGTACAGCGGCGGGACCTTGGGCCCGGTGTCTTCTTCGATGGCGAACATCGGGATGTACACACTGCGGAACTGCTCGGGCTTGACCGCTGCACCGACCACGGCATCGATCTCGGCATCGCTGGGCCAGATGTCCTTGAGGCGGATTTCCTTGCCGTCGACCACACCCAGCACATCCTTCTCGATATCGAAGCGAATGGTCCCGGCAATGGCGTAGGCCACCACCAGCGGCGGCGAGGCGAGGAACGCCTGCTTGGCGTACGGGTGGATGCGCCCGTCGAAGTTGCGGTTGCCCGACAACACCGCGGTGGCGTACAGGTCGCGGTCGATGATCTCCTGCTGGATAACCGGATCGAGCGCGCCAGACATGCCGTTGCAGGTGGTGCAGGCGAAGGCGACGATGCCAAAGCCCAGTTGCTCCAGCTCATGTTCGAGCCCGGCTTCCTGCAGGTACAGCTTGACCGCCTTGGAACCCGGCGCCAGCGACGACTTGACCCACGGCTTGCGGGTCAGCCCAAGGCGGTTGGCGTTGCGGGCGATCAAGCCGGCGGCGATCACGTTGCGCGGGTTGCTGGTATTGGTGCAGCTGGTGATGGCAGCGATGATCACGGCGCCGTCCGGCATCTGCCCGGGCACATCCTGCCAGGCCCCGGCGATGCCCTTGGCGGCAAGCTCGCTGGTGGCCACGCGGGCATGCGGGTTGGATGGCCCGGCCATGTTGCGCACCACGCTCGACAGGTCGAAGCTGAGGACACGCTCGTAAACCGCGTCGACCAGGCTGTCGGCCCAGAGGCCGGCGACTTTGGCGTAGTTCTCGACCAGTTGCACCTGCTGCTCTTCGCGGCCGGTCAGGCGCAGGTAGTCGATGGTCTGCTGGTCGATGGCGAACATCGCCGCAGTGGCACCGTATTCCGGAGCCATGTTGGAGATGGTGGCGCGGTCGCCCAAGGTCAGCGCGCGGGCGCCCTCACCGTAGAACTCCAGATAGGCGCCGACCACCTTCTGCTTGCGCAGAAACTCGGTCAGGGCCAGAACCAGGTCGGTGGCGGTGATGTTTGGCTGCAGGCGGCCGGTCAGCTCGACGCCGACGATTTCCGGCAGGCGCATCCACGAGGCGCGACCGAGCATGACGTTCTCGGCTTCAAGGCCGCCCACACCAATGGCGATGACGCCCAGTGCATCGACATGCGGGGTGTGGCTGTCGGTGCCGACGCAGGTGTCCGGGTAGGCTACGCCGCGCTCGCTGTGGATCACCGGCGACATCTTCTCCAGGTTGATCTGGTGCATGATGCCGTTGCCGGGCTGGATCACATCAACGTTCTTGAAGGCTTTCTTGGTCCAGTTGATGAAATGAAAGCGGTCTTCGTTGCGCCGGTCTTCGATGGCGCGGTTGCGCTCGAAAGCCTGCGGATCGTAGCCACCGCACTCGACGGCCAGGGAGTGGTCGACGATCAGTTGCACGGGCACTACCGGGTTGACCTGGGCCGGGTCGCCGCCCTTGTCGGCGATCGCGTCGCGCAGGCCTGCCAGGTCGACCAGGGCGGTCTGGCCAAGAATGTCGTGGCACACCACCCGCGCCGGGAACCAGGGGAAGTCGAGATCGCGTTTGCGTTCGATCAACTGCTCCAGCGAGGCATTGAGGGTGGCTGGATCACAGCGGCGCACCAGGTTTTCGGCCAGTACGCGGGAGGTGTACGGCAGACCTGCGTAGGCGCCGGGCTTGATCGCCTCGACCGCTGCGCGGGCATCGAAATAGTCCAGGCCGGAGCCTGGCAGGGCCTTGCGGAAGGTGCTGTTCATATAGTTATCAGGCTCACGGTATTGGTTGGTAAAGCTGGGGGCGCTGAGCGCCCCTTTCGCGACGCAAGGCCGCTCCTACAAAAGCACCGCAGTCCACTGTAGGAGCGCCCTTGTGTCGCGATAGGGCTGCAGAGCAGCCCCCGACACCCGCAGCCTCAACGCTGCTCTATCGGCACATACTCACGCTGCTCGACCCCGACATACTCCGCACTCGGGCGAATGATCCGGTTGTTGGCACGCTGCTCGAACACATGCGCCGCCCAGCCGGTCAGCCGCGAGCAGACGAAGATCGGCGTGAACAGCTCGGTCGGAATGCCCATGAAGTGATACGCCGAGGCATGGTAGAAGTCGGCGTTGGGGAACAGCTTCTTCTGCTCCCACATGGTCTTGTCGATCGCTTCGGAAACCGGATACAGCACGGTGTCACCGGCTTCATCAGCGAGCTGTTTGGCCCAGCCCTTGATCACCTCGTTGCGCGGGTCGGACTCTTTGTAGATCGCATGGCCAAAGCCCATGATCTTGTCCTTGCGCTCGAGCATCTGCAGCAGCTCGGCGGTCGCTTCCTGCGGGCTCTGGAAGCGCTCGATCAAGGCCATCGCCGCTTCGTTGGCGCCGCCATGGAGTGGGCCGCGCAGCGAGCCGATCGCCGCGGTAACGCAGGAATACAGGTCAGACAAGGTCGAGGCGCAGACCCGGGCGGTAAAGGTCGAAGCGTTGAACTCATGCTCGGCGTACAGAATCAGCGAGACGTTCATCACCTTCACATGCAGTTCGCTCGGGGTCTTGCCGTGGAGCAGTTGCAGGAAGTGCCCGCCGAGGGTGTCTTCATCGCTGTTGCAGTCGATGCGCACGCCATGGTGGCTGAAGCGGTACCAGTAGCACATGATCGCCGGGAACAGCGCCAGCAGGCGATCGGTCTTGTCCTGTTGGGTGTCGAAGGTCAGCTCCGGCTCAAGCGTGCCGAGCATCGAGCAGCCGGTGCGCATGACGTCCATCGGGTGGGTATCACGGGGAATGCGCTCAAGCACCTCCTTGAGCGCCTGGGGCAGATCACGCATGCCCTTGAGCTTGCGCTTGTAGTCGTTGACTTCGGCTTTGCTGGGCAGCTCGCCATACAGCAGCAGGTAGGCGACCTCTTCAAATTCGGCATGCTTTGCCAGGTCGCGCACGTCGTAACCACGGTAGGTCAGGCCGGCACCGGCCTGGCCAACGGTCGACAGCGCGGTTTGGCCGGCCACCTGGCCACGCAGGCCTGCGCCACTGAGTACTTTTGCTTCGGCCATGGGGCTTCTCCTTTATTGAACTTGTTATGGAATTGCTGGCTAATCCGGGCGACTGCTAACTGAGTGTCAGCCTTTTTTCTGGGCAAACAGCGCATCGAGGCTCTGCTCGAAGGCGTGGTAGCCGATGGCATCGTAGAGCTCCATGCGAGTCTGCATGGTGTCGATGACGTTTTGCTGAGTGCCATCGCGGCGCAGTGCGGTGTAGACGTTTTCCGCTGCTTTGTTCATGGCGCGGAACGCCGACAGCGGGTACAGCACCAGCGACACGTCGACCGCTGCCAGCTGTTCGGTGGTGTACAGCGGGGTAGCGCCGAACTCGGTGATGTTGGCCAGGATCGGCGCCTGCACGCGCTCGGCAAAGGTCTTGTACATTGCCAGTTCAGTGATCGCCTCGGGGAAGATCATGTCAGCCCCCGCCTCGACACAGGCGGCGGCGCGGTCCAGCGCGGCGTTGAGGCCCTCTACTGCCAGCGCGTCAGTGCGCGCCATGATCACGAAGCTGTCGTCCAGGCGCGCATCGACGGCGGCCTTGATCCGGTCGACCATCTCCTGCTGGGTGACGATCTCCTTGTTAGGCCGGTGGCCGCAACGCTTGGCCCCAACCTGGTCTTCGATATGAATGGCCGCGGCGCCGAACTTGTTCATCGAACGCACGGTGCGCGCCACGTTGAATGCCGAAGCGCCAAAGCCGGTGTCGACATCCACCAGCAACGGCAGGTCGCAGACGTCGGTGATGCGCCGCACGTCGGTGAGCACGTCATCCAGACCGGTGATACCCAGGTCTGGCAGGCCAAGCGAGCCGGCGGCGACGCCGCCACCGGACAGGTAGATGGCCTTGAACCCGGCGCGTTTGGCCAGCAACGCGTGGTTGGCGTTGATCGCGCCGACCACCTGCAAAGGATGTTCAGCGGCAACCGCGTCGCGGAAACGTTGGCCTGGCGTGCTCTTCACAGTCATGACTCACCTCGTGGGCTGTTGTTGTCTGCGCCTTCATAGTGGCGCGCGATATTGCGTTTGGAGGCGCCGATATGGCGGCGCATCAGCAGTTCGGCCAGCTCGCCGTCGCGGTCGGCAATCGCATCGAGGATGCGGTGATGCTCGGCGAAAGCCTGATGCGGGCGGTTAGGCGTGGCGGAAAACTGGATGCGGTACATGCGCACCAGCTGGTACAGCTCGCCGCAGAGCATCTGCACCAGGGTCTGGTTGCCGCTGCCCTGAATGATGCGGTAGTGGAAGTCATAGTCGCCTTCCTGCTGGTAGTAGCCCACCCCGGCCTGGAACGCGGCATCGCGCTCGTGGGTGTCGAGCACCCGGCGCAGTTCGTCGATCTCGGCCGCACTCATGCGCTCGGCGGCCAGCCGACAGGCCATGCCCTCGAGCGATTCGCGGATTTCGTACAGTTCGATCAGTTCGGCGTGGCTCAGCGATACCACGCGAGCGCCAACATGCGGCACCCGCACCAGCAAGCGCTGACCTTCGAGGCGGTGGATGGCCTCGCGCAATGGGCCCCGGCTGATGCCGTAGGTGCGCGCCAGCTCCGGCTCGGAGATCTTGCTGCCTGGGGCGATTTCGCCTTTGACGATGGCAGCCTGGATACGCCGGAAGACGTTTTCCGAAAGCGTCTCGCTTTCTTCCACTATGGTCGGCGGGGCTTGGCTGAGGTCCAGCATATTGTCGACACCTTGAACTTCAATAGCCACAAAACTAGCTAAACCGACTTGAATAGTCAAAGCCAAAATGCATATTGTCGACAATCGTCTAACGGCGAACTTAAAGCGCGCCAGCACTGTCAGATTGCGACGCGCTGGCGTCAAGACGTCGCCGTGGTAGAATGCCGCGCTTCCCTGAGGGGGCATCAACAGTCCGCCTGTCGTCGCATGTCATTTGTGTAGTCATTTGTATAAGTGTCGACAGATCAAAAGGATGCTTGGCCAGTCGCCTTGCCCTGAACCCAGCACAGCACCGCGCCAGGATTTATGAGACTTACACCCGTTCTATTGTTGTTCTGCCTTGCCCTGCTGCCGACCTTCGGCCACGCAGCCGAGAAGACCGTCTACGGCCTGAACGAGTACGCCCACTTGAATGACCTCGACCTCGAGGTTGCGGCCAAGCTCGATACTGGCGCCAAGACAGCCTCGCTGAGTGCCCGTGATATCAAGCGTTTCAAGCGCAACGGCGAGAGCTGGGTGCGCTTCTACCTGGCCATCGATAGCGCTCACTCGCACCCGATCGAGCGGCCACTGGCCCGGGTCAGCAAGATCAAGCGGCGTGCCGGTGATTACAATGCCGACGAAGGCAAGGCCTACACTGCCCGCCCGGTTATCGAATTGAACATTTGCATGGGCCGAGCCCTGCGCACCATCGAAGTCAACCTTACCGATCGCAGCACGTTCCAGTTCCCGCTGCTGATCGGCTCCGAGGCCTTGAAAGACTTCGACGCGCTGGTCGACCCCAGCCTCAAATACGCGGCCGGCAAACCTGCCTGTGCCACCGACGCTCCCAAAGCAGAGTAATCCCGATGCGCTCTCTCACCCTTCACCTCAAAGTCCTCATCACCGTGCTGGTGTTGCTGGGCGTGGCGGTCACGGCCTATCAGATCTTCTTCCTCGGCATCCCGATGACCGAAGACGAAACCGACGACTTGTGGAACATCGACGCCAAGGTCGAGTTCGTCGCCAGTGCCAAGGATCCAGTCAAGGTGCAGATGTTCGTGCCGCCGCTGAGCCGCGATTACGTCAGCCTCAACGAGAGCTTCATCTCCAACAACTACGGCGTCAGCGTCAACCGCGCCGATGGCAACCGCAAGGTGACCTGGTCGGCGCGCCGCGCCAATGGCAATCAGACCCTGTACTACCGCCTGGTGCTGACCAAGCGCTACAGCAACGAGAAGATCGCCATCAAAGGTCCGACCTTCCGTGACAGCAAAGCTGTCGAGGGGCCTGAGAAGATTGCCGCCGAAGCGTTGATGGCGCCGATTCGCCAGCACTCGGCCGACGTCGAAACCTTTGTCGGCGAGACCATCAAGCGGGTCAACAACCTCAACGACGACAACGTCAAGCTGCTGTTGGCCGGCGACACCTCGGCCATGAACAAGGCCAAGGTCATCGACCTGCTGCTGTCCATCGCCCACGTACCGATGGAAAAGGTCCACACCATTCGCCTGATTGCCGACACCCCGCAATCGCCTGAACTGTGGCTGCGCAGCTTCAACGGCAACGACTGGCTGTACTTCAACCCGGACACCGGCGAGCAAGGCCTGCCCAGCGATCGCCTGCTGTGGTGGACCGGCGATGACAACCTGATCACCGTCGATGGCGGCAAGAAGGCCAACGTCACCTTCAGCATGAACAACAGCGAGATGAATGCCATCCGCCTGGCCAAGCTAACCGACGAGAACACCGACGCCGACTTCCTCGAATACTCGCTGTACAGCCTGCCGCTGCAAACCCAGCAGACGTTCATGATCATGGTCATGATCCCGATTGGCGTGCTGGTGATCCTGGTGCTGCGCAACCTGATCGGCCTCCAGACCCTGGGTACTTTTACCCCGGTGCTGATCGCCCTGGCCTTCCGCGAGACTCAGCTGGGCTTCGGCATCATCCTGTTTACCGTGATTACCGCCCTGGGCCTGTCGTTGCGCTCATACCTTGAGCACCTCAAGTTGCAGATGCTGCCGCGGCTGTCGGTGGTGCTGACCTTTGTCGTGGTATTGATCGCTGCCATCAGCCTGTTCAGCCACAAGCTGGGCCTTGAGCGCGGCCTGTCGGTGGCGCTGTTCCCGATGGTGATTTTGACCATGACCATCGAACGCCTGTCGATCACCTGGGAAGAACGTGGCGGTGGCCATGCCATGAAAGTTGCCATCGGCACCCTGTTCGCCGCCTCGCTGGCGCACCTGCTGATGATGGTGCCGGAGCTGGTGTACTTCGTCTTCACCTTCCCTGCGGTGCTGTTGATTCTGGTGGGCTTCATGCTGGCGATGGGTCGCTACCGCGGCTACCGCCTGACCGAGCTGGTGCGCTTCAAGGCATTCCTGAAGAAGGCTGACGCCTGATGTTCGGACTGATCAAGACGTGGAAAGCCCTGGAGGCCCGGGGCATCATGGGTATCAATCGGCGCAACGCGGACTACGTCCTCAAGTACAACAAGCGCAACCTGTACCCGATCGTCGACGACAAGATCATCACCAAGGAACGCGCCATCGCGGCCGGCATCCATGTGCCGGAAATGTATGGCGTGATCGAGACCGAAAAGCAGATCGACAAGCTGCACGAGATCATCGGCGGGCGTAGCGACTTCGTCATCAAGCCCGCTCAGGGCGCGGGCGGTGACGGCATCCTGGTCATCGCCGACCGCTTCGAGGACCGCTACCGCACAGTGTCGGGCAAGATCATGAGCCACGAGGAAATCGAACACCAGGTGTCGAGCATCCTCACTGGCTTGTACTCGCTTGGGGGCCACCGTGACCGGGCGCTGATCGAGTACCGGGTAACGCCGGACCAGATCTTCAAGAGCATCAGTTACGAGGGCGTGCCTGACATCCGCATCATCGTCCTGATGGGCTACCCGGTGATGGCCATGCTGCGCCTGCCTACCCGCCAGTCGGGCGGCAAGGCCAACCTGCACCAGGGCGCCATCGGCGTCGGTGTCGACCTCGCCACCGGCGTTACCCTGCGCGGTACCTGGCTGAACAACATCATCAGCAAGCACCCGGACACCACCAACTCGGTAGACGGTGTGCAGCTGCCCAACTGGGACGGTTTCATGAAGCTCGCCGCCGGCTGCTACGAGCTGTGCGGGCTGGGTTACATCGGCGTCGACATGGTGCTGGATCAGGACAAGGGGCCGTTGATTCTCGAGCTCAACGCCCGCCCCGGCCTGAACATCCAGATCGCCAACGACTGCGGCCTGACCCAGCGTACCCATGCCATCGAAGCGCATATCGAAGCGCTGGCCAAAGACGGCATCAGCGAAGATGCCGAGCAGCGCGTGCGGGTTGCGCAAAGCTTGTTTGGCCACGTCCCTTCGCACAACTGAGTAGTGCCTGCGCATGGGGCTGCGAGCAGCTCCACTGCGCTACCCAGGCTGCGGATGTCGCAGCCGGGACTAGGCCGCTCGGCATCAGCAGCCTACAATCGCCTCCTCGTTTTTTCAGCGCTGTTCATTCGCATGCCGACCTGTACGCTTCACCCCCTGCCCTATCAGGCCGACCCGGCCGTGTGGTTCGCTCGCCTGCGCCAGGCGCCGGGCGCGATCCTGCTGGACAGCGCCCGCCCCGGTGCTGAGCGCGGCCGCTACGATCTGCTCAGCGCCTGGCCAGTCGAGCAGCTGCAAATCCAAGCCGATGAAGATGGCCGGGCGTATCTGCAACGGCTGCGCGCCAGCCTCAGCCGGCTAGGCCGCGCCGAGCTGCCGGACGACGTCGAACTGCCCTTCGCTGGCGGCCTGATCGGCTACCTCAGCTATGATTTTGGCCGCCGCCTCGAGCAGCTACCGAACCAGGCTCGCGACGACCTCGGCCTGGCTGACGCGCAACTGGGTTTGTACGCCTGGGCCTTGGTCAGCGATCACCTGCTGGGCACCAGCCAACTGGTGTTTCATCCAAGCCTTGCGCCAGGCGAGCAGCAGCGGCTGATCGCGCTGTTCAGCACCGCGGCCGAGGCTGCGCCCGGCACGTTCAGCCTGCTCGCGCCGATGCGCGGCGATCTGCAGCCCGACGACTATCGCCAGGCGTTTGATCGCGTGCAGCAGTACATCAAAGCCGGCGACTGCTACCAGATCAACCTGACCCAACGTTTTCGTGCGCCCTGCCAGGGCGACCCGTGGGCCGCTTATCAAGCGCTGCGCAAGGCTTGCCCTACGCCGTTCTCTGGCTACCAGCAGTTGGCGGATGGCAGTGCCCTGCTGAGCTTCTCGCCGGAACGGTTTGTGCGAGTGAGCCAGGGCGAAGTGGAAACCCGCCCGATCAAGGGCACCCGGCCGCGCTCCAGCGACCCGACGGTAGACGCACGCAACGCCGCCGAGCTGCTTGCCAGCAGCAAGGACCGCTCAGAGAATCTGATGATCGTCGACTTGCTGCGCAACGACCTGGGGCGCACCTGCGAGACCGGCACGGTCAAAGTACCCGAGCTGTTCAGCCTGGAGAGCTACCCCAACGTGCACCACCTGGTCAGCAGCATCACTGGCCGCCTGGCCGCAGGCAAGGACTCGCTCGACCTGCTCGGCGATAGTTTCCCTGGCGGCTCGATCACTGGCGCACCGAAGATCCGCGCCATGCAGATCATCGACGAACTGGAACCCACCCGCCGCGCACTGTACTGCGGCTCGCTGCTGTACATCGATGTACGCGGCGAAATGGACAGCTCGATCGCCATTCGCAGCGTGCTGATCAAGGATGGTCAGGCCTGCTGCTGGGGCGGCGGCGCGGTGGTGGCAGACTCGCACTGGGAGGCGGAATACGAAGAATCGATCGCCAAGGTGCGGGTATTGCTGCAGACCCTGCAAAGGCTCTGAGCTGCGGCGCGGGGCATCACAAGCGGTCCGTCCTGCCAATTTTTGTTACCATTTGCCGACTACGAGCGCACAGCGCCATAAACCCGATGGAAACCGCCTGATGAGCCAAGCCTTCGACGTTGCCACCCTGGCTGCCAGTTACGCCAGCAAGTCCCCCCAGGACATTCTCAAACTCGCCTTCGAGCACTTTGGCGATGACCTGTGGATCTCTTTCAGCGGTGCCGAAGACGTGGTGCTGGTGGACATGGCCTGGAAGCTCAACAAGCAGGTCAAGGTGTTCAGCCTGGATACCGGTCGGCTGCACCCGGAGACCTACCGCTTTATCGATCAGGTCCGCGAGCAGTACAACCTGCCGATCGAAATCCTCAGCCCCGACCGGGCCAAGCTCGAGCCGCTGGTCAAAGAGAAAGGCCTGTTCAGTTTCTACAAGGACGGCCATGGCGAGTGCTGCGGGATTCGCAAGATCGAACCGCTGCGCCGCAAGCTGGCCACAGTCAGCGCCTGGGCCACTGGCCAGCGTCGCGACCAGAGCCCTGGCACCCGCAGCCAGGTTGCCGCACTGGAAATCGACACCGCGTTTTCAACGCCCGAGCACACCCTGTACAAGTTCAATCCGCTGGCGCAGATGAGCAGTGAAGAAGTGTGGGGTTATATCCGCATGCTCGAGCTGCCGTACAACAGCCTGCATGAGCGCGGCTTCATCAGCATTGGTTGCGAGCCGTGCACACGGCCGGTACTGCCCAACCAGCATGAGCGCGAAGGCCGCTGGTGGTGGGAAGAGGCAACGCAGAAGGAGTGTGGGTTGCACGCGGGGAATATCATTTCCAAGGCGTAGTGCAGGGCGCCTGGATCGGGGCTGCTTTGCAGCCCCTAATAGCGCAGATCAATGCACCGGCAGCTCAACCCCGTTGAACAGCTCTTCAAGCTCTTGCTTGTTATGGCACTGAATCGCCTTGGCCATTACTTCACGGGTCAGGTGCGGGGCAAACTTCTCGATGAAGTCGCACATGAAGCCACGCAGGAAGGTCCCGCGGCGGAAACCGATCTTGGTCACGCTGGCTTCGAACAGCTCGCTGGCATCCAGTGCCACCAGGTCGCAGTCGAGCTTGGCATCGACCGCCATGCCAGCCACGATGCCCACACCCAACCCCAGGCGCACGTAAGTCTTGATCACGTCGGCATCGGCTGCGGTGAACACCACTTTCGGGGTGAGGCCGCGATGGTTGAACGCCTCGTCCAGCTTGGAGCGGCCAGTGAATCCAAACACGTAGGTCACGATCGGGTATTCGGCAACCGCTTCCAGGGTCAGCTTCGGCAGCTTGGCCAGCGGATGTCCCTGCGGCACCACCACACAGCGGTTCCACTTGTAGCAAGGCATCATGATCAGATCGCCGAACAGCTCCAGCGCCTCGGTGGCGATGGCGAAATCGACGGTACCGTCAGCGGCCATTTCAGCGATCTGCATCGGCGAGCCCTGGTGCATGTGCAGGGACACATCCGGATATTGCTTGATGAAGCTGCTGATCACCGGCGGGAGCGCGTAACGCGCCTGGGTGTGGGTCGTGGCGATCGACAGCGTGCCCTTTTTCTCGTTGGAGAATTCCTGAGCGATCTGCTTGATGCTTTCAACCTTGCGCAGGATCTCGCCAGCGGTGTTGATGATGCGCTCGCCGGCTGGAGTAACGCGGGTCAGGTGCTTGCCGCTGCGTGCAAAAACTTCGACGCCCAACTCATCCTCGAGCAGACGGATTTGCTTGCTGATCCCCGGCTGCGAGGTATACAGGCTCTGCGCTGTTGCGGAGACGTTGAGGTCGTGGTGCGCCACTTCCCAGATGTAGCGCAGTTGTTGAAGCTTCATAGGTTTCCCTCGGTTCTGCGGTAAGTCACCAGCAGCAGGCAGCGACGATATATAACTATATTAGTGGCTAATGTAATAAATCTAGAACTATTTTGTTACATGAGCAGGAAATGTCCTACGCCGCATTTCACAATTTCCTACGCCCCAGATGCTGGGCCAGAGGCACCATGTAGACCGGCACCGACGACAACTGCAACAGCCGCACCGCTGTGCGCCCGATGGGCACATCGACCCCTGCCCCATGGGTATGGCTGCCGAAGATCAGCAGGTCAACGCTCAAGCGCTGGGCCTGCTCGAGAATGACCTGCGCAGGGTCGCCCTGGCGCACCCTTACCGCTTGAATCACCGCCAGGTCGGCGTCCTCGCCGAGCTCCTCACGAAAACTGGCCAGCACCTTCTGCTCGATGTTGGCCATGACCGTGTTGACGCCCTGACTGTGCAACTGATCCAGGGTTTGCTCATCCAGATAACTCTGTAGCAACGACTCGGCAAACTGGCCCATCGGCTCGACTGCATGAATCACATAAAGCTGCGCATTGAAGGTTCGCGCCAGCGCCAGGGCATGCTGCATGACAAACGGCGCATAAACCCCAAGGTCGGTGGCGTACAGCATGGAACGAATCATTCGGCCTCCTGCCCTGCCGCCAAGGCAGAGCAACTTCAGCTTAGCAGCGCCGCGCCCGGACGCCGTGCCATCCAGCTACGCCGCTGCCATAGTTGCCCGCGCATGCCGCTATCTTGTGGCACCAGCTGTCATCTGATTGCACTCGCACCCTTTATTACCTGGGCTCAGCCCATTGTCGCGCCCCCTGTAACGCGCTAAGGTTCGGCCTCCCCGCTGCGAACAATCTGCTGCTGGGCCGCACGGGGATTGTTGGCGGCCGGCACCCGTGACCTGACGAGTAACACGATGGCTGATTTACCGATCGATGACCTAAACGTTGCCTCCAACGAGACCTTGATCACCCCTGATCAGCTCAAGAAGGAAATCCCTCTCAGCGCCAAGGCCCTGCAGACCGTTACTGCCGGCCGCGAAGTGGTGCGCAATATTCTCGACGGCAAGGACCACCGCCTGTTCGTGGTGATCGGCCCCTGCTCGATTCACGACATCAAAGCCGCCCACGAATACGCCGAACGCCTCAAGGTGCTCGCTGCTGAAGTCTCCGACACCTTGTACCTGGTGATGCGCGTGTACTTCGAGAAGCCGCGTACCACTGTCGGCTGGAAAGGCCTGATCAACGACCCGTACCTGGATGACTCGTTCAAGATCCAGGATGGTCTGCACATTGGCCGCAAGCTGCTGCTGGACCTCGCGGAAATGGGCCTGCCAACGGCTACCGAAGCGCTCGACCCGATCTCGCCGCAGTACCTGCAGGATTTGATCAGCTGGTCGGCGATCGGCGCACGCACCACCGAATCCCAGACACACCGCGAAATGGCCTCGGGCCTGTCTTCGGCAGTCGGCTTCAAGAACGGCACCGATGGCGGCCTGACCGTGGCCATCAACGCCCTGCAGTCGGTCTCCAAGCCGCACCGCTTCCTTGGCATCAACCAGGAAGGCGGCGTGTCCATCGTCACCACCAAAGGCAACGCCTATGGTCACGTGGTGCTGCGTGGTGGCAATGGCAAGCCCAACTACGACTCGGTCAGCGTTGCGCTGTGCGAGCAGGATCTGGCCAAGGCCAAGATCAAGGCCAATATCATGGTCGACTGCAGCCACGCCAACTCCAACAAGGACCCGGCACTGCAGCCACTGGTCATGGAAAACGTCGCCAATCAGATCCTTGAGGGCAACCAGTCGATCATCGGCCTGATGGTCGAGAGCCACCTGAACTGGGGCTGCCAGTCAATTCCCAAAGACCTCGCAGACCTGCAGTACGGTGTTTCGGTGACCGACTCGTGCATTGACTGGAGCGCGACCGAGAAGGCAGTGCGCAGCATGCACAGCAAGCTCAAGGATGTGCTGCCGCAGCGTAAACGCGGCTGACGCCAGACAGCAAAACGCCGGGCATTGCCCGGCGTTTTTGTGTCCGCAGTCAGCGACTCAAGCCTTGCTCGAGTGGCGCTGCTGACGCTCCATGTAGCGCTCGACATACGAGCAGGACGGGATGACCGTATAGCCCATCTGTTCGGCATACTGCAGTGCCTGCTGGGTTAGCGCCGCTGCGATACCGCGACCGCGCAGGGCGTTGGGTACGAAGGTACGGTAGATATCCAGCGTTTGCTTACCCAGATCCATGTAGGTGAGGTAGGCACGATGACCGTCCACATTGGTCTCGAACTGATGACCGGCCTGGTCATGGTGGATGGTCAGCGCTTCGCTCATCACTACTCCTCGCAGGTCTCGTCGGCAGACCCATACCTTACCCGATTGATGTATCCGGCGGAGAAACTCTACGCCCCCTCATGCCCCCTTCGACCACAGGGTTCCCTGCACGTTCGGCATTTCTGGCACCTACAAATAGTAGGCGCCCGTGGCAGGATTGCTCAAGTTTTCAGCGCGCTTAGTCAGCGATGAGCAAACAGCGGTACACACCGCTGGCCCACTCACAAGAGCATCCGGATGATGTTCTGGTATGACGCTGAAAGACCGCTGAAGTCACCTTTAGTTCAACAAAAAAGTTCTGGTGCTACAAGTGCTTGCATGCGCCGGCGGCCATATTGGGGAAAACCCCGAGATGCGCCGCCAACCCCCTATAAAGCGGCATTTTTTTCACAGTTCTTGCGCTCCGTCAGTTTACTTACTACAAGTAATGGGTACTATGTACGCCGGCCAGTTTCTCTTTTTTGAGAGATGGCTCTTTTGACTAGAAGATCCTTGAAGGGGAACACGATGAACAACGTTCTGAAATTCTCTGCTCTCGCCCTGGCCGCTGTTCTGGCTACCGGTTGCAGCAGCGTATCCAAAGAAACCGAAGCTCGCCTGACTGCTACCGAAGACGCAGCCGCTCGCGCTCAAGCCCGTGCCGATGAAGCCTACCGTAAGGCTGACGACGCTCTGGCTGCTGCTCAGAAGGCTCAGCAAACTGCTGACGAAGCCAATGAGCGCGCTCTGCGTATGCTGGACAAAGCCAGCCGCAAGTAATAATCCTCACGGATTGTTGTGAAGCCGACCCACTCGTGGGTCGGCTTTTTTATTGCCCAGGTTTTTCTGGGAAAACAAAAGTCTCAGGCAACAAAAAGGCCTGCACGCGGCAGGCCTTCGGGCAACGCACTGCGAATTACTGCAGCTCTTCGGGAATGCTCGACACCATCGGTGCGCCAGCCTGCCCTGCCACCGGCACGGCAATTTCCACCGGCATGCCATCTTCGGCGGCGACAACATCGCGAACCATGTCCCAGTTCATGCGCAGGTTGTTGGCCAGGTCTTCGCGCTTGAGCAGGGCATTGATCACTGCGGTGTGCTTGTCGACCACCGACGGATCACCATGATCATCCAGCGGCGTGTGCGCTTCCAGATACACCTTGCCGGCACTAACACCAAACTTGTACGGCTCGTTGATGATGCGCACCGGGGTACCCACCGGAACCATCTTCGACAGCTCCAGCACATTGTTGTTGAACATGCGGAAGCAACCGTGGCTGGTGCGCATGCCAATGCCGAACTTCTTGTTGGAACCGTGGATCAGGTAACCCGGCACGCCCAGGGTGAACTTGAACGGCCCAAGCGGGTTATCCGGCCCGGCCGGCACCACGGTTGGCAGAATGTCGCCATCGGCGGCATGCTCGGCGCGGATCGAGGCCGGCGGCGTCCAGGTCGGGTTCGGCGTCTTGGCGGTGATCTTGGTGTTGGCGATCGGCGAGCCCCAGCCTTCGCGACCGATACCCAGCGGATAGGTATGCACCACGTTCTGCCCTTTCGGGTAGTAGTACAGGCGATATTCGGCCAGGTTGATCACCACCCCTTCACGGGGGCCAGGCGGCAGCACATAACGCGTAGGCAGGATGATCTCGGTGCCGGCACCCGGCAGCCACGGGTCGACACCCGGGTTGGCCGCGATCATCTCGAGGTAGCCGAGGTCGTTGGCGGTGCCGATGTCGGCGAAGGTGTCTTCGTACTTGGCTTTGATGGTCTGCACCTGACCAACGACGTCCTCACCAGGCGGCGGCAGTGGCAGTTCCAGCGCGCAGGCGGGGCCCGCTACCAGCAGGGCAGCCAGGGACAGGCGACGGGTGACGGCGGGAATGCGCGGCAACATCCGGAGAATCCTTCGAAGGTAGATCAAGACGGTCGATTGTACACCCGCCCCGGCGCAAGCGGGAGACGGGCAGTGGCTGCATACATTTCAGATGATGAAAGGCTGCTACGGTTCCACGCGGCCGTTCACAGCTGTGGCCAGACGGGACGAGTTCCGCGCCGCTGAGCATCGAGGATGGCCCGGCACAATGTACACAGGCGGTTATCGCGCTGGATCGAGCGCGGCACCACCGACCAGCGCGGCTGAGCCGGCAGTAAACCACCACAAAGGGTGCGGTCTACCGGCGCGCCCAACTCAAGTTGGCGAGCTACCAGGTGCACGCGGACTTCCTGACACGCGAACAGGTCCAGCTGATCATCAGGCTCGATCAGTTGATAGGCATACAGGGACCAGGCAGGACGCGGCATCGGGGGGTCTCGAAACGGGGGGCGCAACATTATCCGAAAGCGGCCCCCGTTTAAAGCGTCACAGCAAGGGTTTTATCACCGGCCAGGCATTTTCCAGCAGACGCTCCTGCGCGGCCTGCGCCGGATGAATGCCATCTGCCTGCATCAGCTCAGGTACCCCGCCCACGCCTTCAAGAAAGAACGGCACCAACGGCACCTTTTTATCAGCACCCAACTCTTCGAACACCTGGGCAAAGGCCGTGGTGTAGCGCAGGCCGTAATTGGGCGGCAAGCGCATGCCCAACAGCACCACCTTGGCCCCGCTGGCCTGGGAACGCTCGATCATCGACGCAAGATTTTGTTTCAATTGCGCTGGGGGCTGCCCACGCAGGCCATCGTTGCCGCCCAACTCGATGATCACCAGCTCTGGCTTGTGCGCTGCAAGCAGCGCCGGTAGCCGCGCCTGGCCGCCTGCGCTGGTATCGCCACTGATCGACGCATTGACCACTTTGGCGTCGTTGCCCTGGGCCTCGAGCCGCTGCTGCAACAGGGAAACCCAACCCTGGCGGGTATCCAGGCCAAAACCGGCACTGATACTATCGCCGACAACCAGCAGTGTCCCCGCCGTCGCGCTCTGAGCCAGGCAACACAAGGCCAGACCCGCACTCAACCACCACGCTCGCATTGGATTCTCCATGGATCAAAGCATTCTCGTTGCGCAGAACCTTAGCAAAGTGGTCCCCAGCACGGAAGGCGACCTGACCATCCTGCACGCGTTGGACCTGGATCTGGCCAAAGGCGACAGCCTGGCCATCGTCGGTGCGTCCGGTTCGGGCAAATCCACCCTACTCGGCTTGCTCGCGGGCCTCGACCGGCCCAGCGCAGGCAACGTAATCCTGGCCGGGCAGGATCTCGGCCCGCTGGATGAAGACCAGCGCGCGCGGGTACGGGCCGAGCACGTCGGCTTTGTGTTCCAGTCGTTCCAGTTGCTCGACAGCCTCAACGCGCTGGAGAACGTCATGCTGCCGCTGGAGCTCGATGGCCGTCGTGATGCCCGCGAGGTGGCACGCAGCCTGCTCGAGCGGGTCGGCCTGGGCCAGCGCCTGACCCACACCCCGCGCCAGCTCTCCGGCGGCGAACAGCAACGGGTGGCGATTGCCCGCGCGTTCGCCGCGCAGCCGGCGGTGCTGTTCGCCGACGAGCCAACCGGCAATCTCGACAGCCACACCGGCGAACGCATCAGCGACCTGCTGTTCGAACTGAACAAGGAGCGCGGCACCACCCTGGTGCTGGTCACCCATGACGAGCGTCTGGCCAAACGTTGCCGCCGCCTGATCCGCCTGGACGCTGGCCGTCTGGTCGCGCCCCTGGAGCCGTGATGAGACGATTGTCGTTGCTGCGCCTGTGCAGCCTGGCCCTGCGCCAGCTGCTGCGCGATGTTCGCGCCAGTGAAGTGCGTGTGCTGTTCTTCGCCCTGCTGGTGGCAGTGGCGGCAAGCACCGCCATCGGCTACTTCGGCGCCCGCCTCAACGGCGCCATGCAACTGCGCGCCAGCGAATTCCTCGGCGCCGACCTGGTCTTGCAAGGCAGCTCGGCGGCAAGCGATCCGCAGATCAGTGCCGGCACAGAGCTGGGCTTGCGCCATGCGCGGGTCGTGGAGTTCACCAGCGTGGTCGGCACCGACGCCGGTATCCAGCTGTCGAGCATCAAAGCCGCTGATGCCGCCTACCCACTGCGCGGCGAACTGCGCAGCGCCGCCGCGCCGTTTGCCGAAGAACGCCCAGGCGGCGGCCCGGCGCCTGGCGAGGCCTGGGTCGAACCGCGCCTGCTGGTAGCCTTGGGCCTGGCCATGGGTGACAGCATCGACGTCGGCATGAAGAGCTTGCGCATCAGCCGGGTACTGACCTACGAGCCCGACCGCGCCAACAACTTCTACAGCCTGACGCCGCGGGTGCTGATCAACTTCGACGACCTGCAGGCCACTGGCGTGATCCAGCCTGGCAGCCGAGTGACCTACCGCGACCTGTGGCGTGGCGAGGCCGAGACGCTGAGCCGCTATCGCCAGACCGTGGAGCCAACCCTGGCGGCCAACCAGAGCCTGCGCGACACCCGCGATGGCAATCGCCAGATCGGCGGCGCACTGGGCAAGGCCGAGCGGTATCTGAACATGGCCAGCCTGGTCGCAGTGTTGCTCGCTGGGGTAGCCGTGGCGCTGTCGGCCAGCCGTTATGCCGCACGCCGCCTCGACGCCAGCGCACTACTGCGCTGCCTGGGCTTGTCCAGGCGCCAGGCCTTGGGCCTGTACTGTGTGCAACTGGCAGCCCTGGGCCTGGTCGCCGCATTGGCCGGAGCGGTTATTGGCTGGCTGGCACAGCTGGGCTTGTTCCGCCTGCTGGATGGGCTGATGCCGAGCACCATCCCGCCGGGTGGCCTCACTCCAGCGTTGGCCGGTATCGCCACCGGGCTGGTGGCACTGGCCGGCTTCGCCTTGCCGCCGCTGGCCGCGCTGGGCCGAGTGCCACCGCTGCGAGTATTGCGCCGTGACCTGCTGCCCGTGCCTGCCAGCAGTTGGCTGGTGTATGGCACAGCGCTGTTCGCCCTTGGCCTGATCATGTGGCGGCTGAGTCTGGACCTGCTGCTGACCTTTGCCCTGCTCGGTGGCGGCCTGATTGCCGCCCTGCTCCTTGGCGGCCTGCTCTTGCTCGGCCTGCGCAGTCTGCGCCGCTTGCTGGCCGGTGCGCCGCTGACCTGGCGACTGGGCCTTGGCCAGTTGCTGCGCCACCCGTTGGCCGCTGCCGGCCAGGCGCTGGCGTTCGGCCTGATCTTGCTGGCGATGGGCCTGGTCGCGCTGCTGCGGGCCGAGTTGCTGGACAACTGGCAAGCGCAGCTGCCAAAGGATGCGCCGAATCATTTCGCCCTGAATATCCTGCCGGATGACCGCGAGCCGTTCGCCCAGCGTCTGCGTGAAGCAAACGCCATCTCCGCGCCGTTGTACCCGGTCATACCCGGCCGGCTGACCCATATCAACGATGAGCCGGTGCGCCAGCTGGTGAGCAAGGAGTCCACCGGCGAACGCGCTGTGCAGCGCGACCTGAGCCTGACCTGGGCGGCCGATCTGCCGCAGGGTAATGCGCTGGTCAGCGGTGAGTGGTGGCAGGCAGCCCCAGCGAGTGACGGCATCCCGGGGGTATCGGTGGAAACCGAGCTGGCTGCCAGCCTGCACCTCAAACTCGGCGACCTGCTCAACTTCGACATTGCCGGCCAGCAACGCCAGGCCCGCGTCAGCAGCCTGCGCAGCGTGCACTGGGACAGCTTCCAGCCAAACTTCTACATGATCTTCCAGCCGGGCACCCTGCAAGGCCTGCCAACCACCTACCTGACCAGCTTCTATCTGGCCCCAGGGCATGATCAGGAAGTGGTGGCGCTATCACGTGCGTTCCCGGCAGCCACCATCCTCCAGGTAGACGCCCTGCTCGCACAGCTGCGCAGCATCCTCGCCCAGGTCACCCTAGCGGTCGAATACGTGCTGCTGTTCGTGCTCGCAGCAGGCCTGGCAGTGCTGTTCGCCGGGCTGCAGGCCACCCTTGACGAGCGCATCCGCCAAGGCGCATTGCTGCGTGCACTGGGCGCCGGTCGGCCATTGCTGGTGCGGGCGCGACGGATTGAGTTCGGCCTGCTCGGCGCCGCCAGTGGAGTGCTTGCGGCAGTGGGCTGCGAGTTGATCAGCTGGGCGCTGTATCGCTACGCCTTCGATCTGCAGTGGGGGCCACATCCATGGCTGCTGTTGGTGCCGTTGATTGGCGCCCTGCTAGTTGGCGGTGCTGGGGTGTTTGGTACTCGCCGGGCGCTGAATGCGAGCCCGCTGACAGTGCTGCGCGAGGGCTGACGAGGCGCGCTCGACACCCGGTGTGACCGAGGCCAGCCTTGCGTGCTAGCCTCGGCTCCGTGACTGTTGGGCGTCTGCCCAATTCTGTATTGAATTCGACGTTTGCACACCTGGCAACGCTAGCCTGGCCTTGTGCAAGCAGTCAGCTCGACCGTGCTTGGAGTCAGCATTGCCAACCAACATCATCACCCGCGCAGGCCACACTGCGCTGAAAGCAGAGCTGGATCATCTGTGGCAAACCTATCGCCCGGAAATCACGCAAAAGGTCGCCTGGGCGGCATCGCTTGGCGATCGCAGTGAAAACGCCGATTACCAGTACAACAAGAAGCTGCTGCGCGAAATCGACCGCAGAATCCGCTACCTGCGCAAGCGTCTGGAGGATATCCGCGTTGTCGACTACGCCCCCGAACAAGAGGGCAAGGTGTTCTTCGGTGCCTGGGTAGAAATTGACAACGAGGCCGGCGAGGTCAAACGCTTCAGAGTGGTCGGCTACGACGAAATTTACGGACGTAACGACTACATCTCCATCGACTCACCGATGGCGCGGGCGCTGTTGAAGAAGTCGGAAGGAGATGAGGTGATCGTGCAAACGCCGACCGGCGAAGCGGTGTGGTTCATTGCCAGTATCGAATATGAGGTGGGATGACGATTTGGGGGCTGCTCTGCAGCCCCACTCGCTCAACGCCGGGTAATCAACCCCTGCCGAGCAATCCGCGTCAGGTGACCGATCACCTCGCCGGCCTCCTCCGCCGTAGGCGACTGAATTACTGCCAGATCAAAACGATCACTTCCGTACTGCTTGAGCAAGGCACAGGTTTCAGCGAACTGGATCAGAAACGCGCGAGCCTGGCCCTTGCGCCGCGAAAAGCCGTCAAGGTGGCGCAACAAGGTAGGTTGGTGCTGACCGCTGAGTAGAATGCGCGGGGTGCGCGATACCTGGCCGGCAGGCAGAGGGGTCAGACAGACACTGGTACGTGGACAACTCATGGAGTAATTCTCCGCCTCGCGAATCCCGCTGGGCTGCGGTGGGAGGCGTCACCGAACCAGCGTTTTAGCGGTATTTCAGAGTGCCCTGGCACGGGCTGCCTCCTGCGCCCCGCAAGTAGCTGTTTAAATCGGCGCAAGGGTTATGCTAGAGCTACACGCGACAACTTACAAGCTGTACGTGTAGCCCTTGTGACAGCCAGATTGCTCAACGCCTGGCGACGCGCTCGAGGCTGGCGCGCTCGCGATTGAAGGCGAGGAAGTACTTGTTGACGCTGTTGACGAAATTGACCGGGCCCATGCCGACCTGCTCCATGGCGATGCGCTCGGTCTGGAAGAACCACTGATTGCCATTGAGCCCGCGTCTGCGCGCTTCGGCACGCATCGCCTGGACCCGCTCCGGGCCGAGGTTGTACGCCGCCAGCACAAACGCCATGCGCTCGCGCTCGTTGAGCTGGGGGCTGGCGAAAAACTTGCGACGGATCAACGCCAGATACCGCGCGCTGGCCTGGACATTGCCATCCACGTTCGCCGTGTTGCTCACCCCTACCCGCTGCGCCGCCGACGGCGTGATCTGCATCAGCCCATGGGCGCCGCCGACGCCGCGCGCGGCGGGATTGAGGGTCGATTCCTTGAACGCCAGCGCGGCCAGATTGAGCCAGTCGATCTGCTGCGCCTCGCCGTGCTTCTGCAACACCCCACGCACCGCCTGCAAGCGCTGGCGCTCCTGGCGGGCCAGCGGATTGTGCACGCGGTACTGGCGCCGGTAGATACGCTCGAATGCGGCGTCCTGGTTTTCCGGGGCGCGGTAGCCGGCCAGAAAGCGGTCGACAGTTGCCAGCAACTGATCAGCGTCTTTACCGACGTACCAGCGCACAGCCTGCGGTTGGCCGATCTTTACCTTGCTGTCGACGCGCAGCCGCGGCATCACCCGCGCCCAGCGCAGCGCGATCGGCCGCTCCACCACGGTCAGGTGATAGATGCCGGCCTGGACCATCTCCAGCACATCCTCGACCGCCAGCGTTGGGTCTACCCATTCGATCTTGATCGGTGCGCGCTTGCGCAATGCCAGCTGCTGATTGATAGCCTGGATCGCAGCGCCCGCACCGCTGGCGGTGGTCAGGGCGATGGTGCGCCCGGACAACTGCTCGACCCGACTGAAGCTGCGCTCGCCCTTGCGTCCAACCAGCAGCAGCGGCACCTTGTCGAGCACTGGCGCACTCACCCCGACGCCACTGACCTGGGCCGGGTCGAGCAGCTCGCCCGGCGCTGCCAGGTCACCCTCCCCGCGCTGCAAGGCGCCGAGCAGTTGCTCCTTGGCCCGCGGGATCAATTTGACTTGAATCAGATCACCCTGGCGTTCGCGGCCATTGAGAAAATGTTCCAGCGCGCGCAGCCGATGGTATTCGATGCCGACCGGCTCGCCCTTGATTTCCCCGGAGCTGTTGCGGCTCTGGTTGACCAGCACCCGCAGTACCTTGCTGCTGCGCACCTGCGCAAGATCGCGCGGCTGCTTGCTGGTTGAGCTGGCCTGCGCCGGCCCGGACACTGCCGCATGCGCGGCGGCCGCCGTGAGCAGGCTGAACATCAGCGAAACAATCAGCAGGAATCGCTGCATCGGCAAACATGTCCATGGTGTGGGAAGAGGCCTCTGCGGCGGCGCCAGCAGAGACTGAGAGACCTTGGCAATCCATTGAAGTTCTTGGCTTTTTCGCGATGTTCGGGGGATTTGCTATGCTGGCCGCCCCGCAGCACGAGGTAGCACCATGCAACTGATCGATATCGGCGTCAACCTGACCAACAGCAGCTTTCACGGCAAAGAGGCTGACATCGTCGAGCGCGCGCAGCAGGCAGGCGTCGTGCAAATGGTCGTGACCGGTACCAGCCTGGAAGGCAGCGAACAGGCGCTGGAGCTGTGCCAGCAACTGGATGAACCGGGGCATCGACTGTTCACCACCGCTGGCGTGCACCCTCACGATGCCAAGAGCTGGGGTGTCGACAGCGAGCGGCAACTGCGCCACCTGCTCGCTCAGCCTCGGGTAAAGGCAGTCGGCGAGTGCGGCCTGGACTTCAATCGCGATTTCTCGCCACGGCCTGAGCAAGAGAAAGCCCTGCACGCACATCTGGCCCTGGCAGTAGAAACCCAACTGCCGGTGTTTTTGCATGAGCGCGATGCCAGCGAGCGCCTGCTGGCGATCCTGAAGGACTACCGTGACCAGTTACCAGCCGCCGTGGTGCATTGCTTCACCGGCGAGCGCGCGGCGCTGTTCGCCTATCTCGATCTGGACCTGCACATCGGCATCACTGGCTGGATCTGTGACGAGCGCCGTGGCACGCACCTGCATCCCTTGGTCAGCAGCATCCCCGTGGGTCGCCTGATGCTCGAAAGCGATGCACCGTACCTGCTGCCGCGCAGCTTGCGGCCGAAACCGAAAAGCGGCCGCAACGAGCCTGCGTTCTTGCCCGAGGTGCTGCGTGAGGTCGCCTTGCACCGCGGCGAGAGCCTGGAATACACGGCAAGGCACACCACCGAGTGCGCGCGCCAGTTCTTCGCCCTGGCGCCGGCAGAGGCATAAGTCGACCGGGATTCGTTGACACACATCAAGACCCACTCTGAAGCAATCGGAAACAATGATGGCACCTTGCCAATACTGTTTCCGCTCAACTCAGAGAAGACCTATACGATGGGTGCCTGGCTTAGCAATATTTCCTTGAAGTACAAATTCTGGGCCGTCAACGCAGTGGCCTTTGTCACCACCCTGCTGCTGGTGCTGTACGCCGTGCAGCTCGAGCAGCAGGCCCGGGCCGAAGGTGCGCGAGCAACCGCCCAGGCGCAGGCTCGTCTGCTTGCGGCCTGGCCGGCCGGGCAAGCGCTGCCTGAACTGGCCAACCTGATCAGCTGGCAAGCCGGGCAAACGCCAAGTTTCGCCGGCCAACCACTGCCCGCGCTGAACAACGCCCAGGGCTGGGTCGAGCTGGCCAATCGCTCGCTATTGGGTGACAACCCGCTGCGCGGCGCTCAGGTCGTGAGCCATGGCCAACAGCAACTGGCGCTGCTGGCGCACTCGCCAAGCCTGCGCCAGGTGTTTATTGATCGCTTCGCCAATTACGCGGTGTGCGTGATGGTCCTGATGCTGGCCATGCTCGGTGCGTCGCAGCTGCTAATCCGCTTTCTGCTCAGCCAGCTCAACACGCTCAAGGACGTCATGCTCCACGTCGAGAAGACCGGCGACCTGTCGGCGCGTGTGCCGCTGGCCTGCGGCGATGAGGTCGGGCAAATGGCCGGCGCGTTCAACGCCATGCAGTCGACCTATCACCGGGTAGTCAGCACCGTAGCGCGCACTGCAGCGCAACTCGACTCCGGCGCCGCGCGCCTGGCAGCGAGCATGAGCGATGTACGCCACGGCATGCTCGGCCAGCAAAGCGAGACTGACCAGGCCGCTACCGCGATCAACGAAATGACCGCGACTGTGCACCACATCGCCCAACATGCCGGTGCCACCCGTGATTTGTCGCAAACTGCGGACAACCTTGCCGGCAGCGGGCAGGCAGTTGTCGGTCGCGTGCAGGATTCAATTTCCGGGCTGTCCAGCGGCGTGCAGCAGACCGCCGAAATGATCCGTCAGCTGGCGGAAGACAGTCAGAAGATCAACGGCGTAGTTGGGGTGATTCATAGTATTGCCGAGCAAACCAATCTGCTTGCCCTGAACGCCGCCATCGAAGCGGCGCGGGCGGGCGATCTGGGCCGTGGTTTTGCCGTGGTCGCCGACGAGGTGCGCAACCTGGCCAAGCGGGTACAGAGCTCCACCGACGAGATCACCGACATGGTCTGCGCCCTGCAGTCCGGCACTCGCGACGCGGTGGAGTTCATGCAAGAGAGTTCATACAAGGCCGATGACTGCGTCAAGCAGGCTCGCGAGGCTGGTGAGTCGCTGGCGGAGATCACCAGCGCGGTTGCGCAGATGCGCGAGAGCAACACCCAGATTGCCGTGGCTGCCGAACAGCAAAGCCAGGTGGCCGAAGAAATGAACCGCGCGGTGGTAAGCATCCGCGATGTCACCGAGCAGACCGTGCAGCAGACCGTCGGCTCGGCGACCACCAGCAGCGAGCTGGCAACCCTCGCCGGTGAGCTGAACAAGGCGATCGGTCAGCTCAAGCTATAGTCACCATAGCCAGCCTCGATTGGCCGCAATGATCGCGCAGCACTAAGCTTTGGGCATGACTGTGAGGAAATGCCCATGAGCAAGCGCCTGTTCAACCTTCACCCCAGCCAATGGCGTGGCGCCCACCACGCCCACCGCCAACCGGCCGAGCTGGCACTGTTGCTGCTAGCCGTAGCGTTGGGCGTTCTTGGAGCATTGCTGGTCCTGTCCGGCGTGTTCAGTATGGACCTGAGCCAGATTGCGGTAGGCCTGATCGCCTTGATCGCGGGTCTGGGCCTGCAACGCCACGGCTATCGTCGCTAGGCAAATACGGTGACGGTTTGGCGGCTGAGGGCAAGCAGCTCGCCGTCAGCCGTCCACAACGCCGCGCGGGCATGGCCGTAGCCATCCTTGGCGTATTCCGTGTCCACGCAATACCGGCACCAGTCATGGGTGCTCAGTTGCGGCCGGGGCTGAATAAATTCGATGGTCCAGGTCAGAGTGCTGCCCGCCGCAGGCTGTTTCAGGTGCGGCAGCAGGCTCGGCGGCCAGGCGTCGACCAAGGCCAGCAGATGCGCTTCGGTCGCGGCTTCCTCAGGCACATCCCGCAGACGCACCCAGCCGCCCATTTGCCGTGAAGTGTTGCCACTGAAGGGCAGCCCGCCGAGCGTCCAGCGCAAGGCTACATTGCGCATGAACTCTGGCGTCACGCCTTTGATATAAGGCAGTTCCGGCGCTGCTTCGGCGAGCGCCTTCATCTCGACCGGGGGCTGCGCAGGAACATCTATCAGCGAGGAGCGGCCCGCGCCAAAGCTGCCCTGCACGATCGTCACTACCTGGCCTTGCTGCACAGCACGCCCAAGCAGGGTGCTGACGGCTTTACCCTCGCGCAGCACCTCTACGTCGAAGCTGATCGGGATATCTGCCGCGGCGGGAGCAACGAAGGTGATGGCCAGCGAGCGCACCGGACGCTCGTCGACAAGTTGCAGGCGCATGCGCTCATAGACCATGGCAGCCATCAGCCCGCCGAAAACTGCACGCCCCTGCGCCCAGGTGGCAGGCACCGTGACGGCTTCTGGTGATTGTTGTACCGCGGCCAGCAATTGGGTGAAGGTCATGGCGATCTCGCAGGCTTGGCTATCGAATCGGGGCGGCCAGGCGCCCCAGCTGCAGCCGATCTTAACCAGCTGCGCTCGCCGATGCAGGCTTCATATCGGTCAATCCAGCGCCTAGCGGCGTGACACTGCCTTGTGCAGGCGCTTCAAGGTCAGGTCGCCTTGCCGCTCAGCGGCCTCAAGCTCAGCCTGCCAGGCCGCCTGGCAGGGCCGTAGCGCTGCGTCGAGCGGTACCTGCACCAACCACTGCAGACGGTCGTGCCAATCGCCCAGATCGCCTTGTGCGCGCTTGAGCAGGCGCTGCAACTTGTCGCCGGCATGATCAAGCTGTGGGTAGGCCTCATCGCCATAGCGCACCCGCTTGATCAGCAGGCGCAAACGGTGCCGATCGTGGGCTGGGTCGAGTAACCCCTGCTGTAGTTTGTGCCACTGTTTGCCGAGGCGTTTGTCGACGCGTTTTTGCAGGCCTTTGACCAGGCCTTCGCGATCCGCTGCCCGCAGAAACGCCGGAAACGCGTCGATGATCGCCAGCATGCGCGTCAACTCGGGACTCGCGGCCACAGTGGCAAAGGTCTGCGCCCTGCCCCGCAGGCGCCGCTCGGCAGCGTCCTGTTGACCACGCTCGCGCAACTCGGCAGCGAGCACCTCACGGTCACGCAGCGGCGTGGTCAGGGCGCCCAGTGCCCGCGCGGCATCTTCCAACTGATCGACTGCAGGCAAGCCCCGTAGCGGCCGCAGCAAACTGCGCAGGCGCCGCGTGGTGGTGCGTAGGTCGTGCAGGGCTTCACTGTCGACATCAGCCGCCAGCCGCTCGCGGCAGGCGAGCAAGCGCACCTGCAGGGTCAGCACCTGGGCAACCACGTGATCAAGCATGGCAGACATACAACGCTCCTTGTTCAACGCCCAGCGCGGGACTCACGAATGTAGAAGCGGGCCTTCTCGGATTTTTTCGCACAGCCTTCGAAGCCTTCGAACTGCTGCTGGGTCTTGGCCCCGGTCAACAGCGACAATGCCTTGGAATAACTGACGGTGCCCGCAAACCCTTCGGCCTTGGCCAGGTCGAGCTCCTTCCAGGCGGCGTCCAGCTGGGTTGCGCAGCTATCACGATAGGCCGTCTTGCCGGCGCAGCCAGCGAGCGCCACAACCATCAATGGCAGGCAGATCCATGCTTTCATCAGTAATACCTCAAAGTGCACAAGGGAGTGGCCGTTCGACGCTCGGCCAAGCGAAAAGTGCCCTCATCAGCGTAGTCCAGCAAGGCTTGCATTGAAGCCGAGGGCGCAATGGGTGCATTGTTCGGGGATGGTTGCACAGCCACGAGGGAATGACATGAGTAAACGCGTTGCATTGGTGCTGGGTTCGGGCGGTGCACGAGGCTATGCGCACATCGGGGTGATCGAAGAAATCGAGCGCCGCGGCTACGAGATATCCTGCATTGCCGGCTGCTCGATGGGCGCGGTGGTCGGCGGTATCTATGCGGCCGGCAAGCTCGATGACTATCGCCACTGGATCGAGAGCCTGGATTACCTGGATGTACTGAGGCTGGTCGATGTGAGCTTTCGTCTCGGCGCTATTCGCGGTGACAAGGTGTTTGGCCAGATCCGCAAGATTGTCGGTGAAATCAACATCGAACAGCTGCGCATTCCCTATACGGCGGTGGCCACCGACCTCACCAATCAGCAGGAAATCTGGTTTCAGGAAGGCTGCCTGCACCAGGCCATGCGCGCCTCGGCGGCAATACCAAGCCTGTTCACCCCCGTCGTGCAGGGCAACCGCATGCTGGTCGACGGCGGCATTCTCAACCCGCTGCCGATCGTGCCGGTGGTTTCCAGCCACTGTGACCTGATCATCGCGGTCAACCTCAACGCCACCAACCAGAACCAGTACCAGTTGCCGGTGATCGAGCGCCCCGCCGCGTTCAAGAAGCGCTTCGACGCGCTGATGAGCTCGGTGGGCTCGCGCCTGCCGTTCCGCCGCAAGCCGGCAGAGCAGCTCAGCCGCATCGACCAGGCAGTGCTTGCCGAGAACCTGATCGCAAGCAATCCGTGGCTGGGTGAAGCAGCCAACCCCGAAGGCCAGCAACCCGCTGCGGCGCCCGAGAGCGGCGGCGCACCGCGCTCAGCAGCGGGCTCGTTCATCATCGACAACGTCGGCCCGGCGTCCCTGCTCGACCTGATCAACCAGAGCTTCGAGGTCATGCAGACGTCGCTGGCGCAGTACAAGATTGCCGGCTACCCGCCAGATGTACTGATCAACGTGCCCAAGCGGGTGTGCCAGTTCTTCGAGTTCTACAAGGCACCGGAGCTGATCGCCCTGGGCCGGGAAATCGCCCGCGACACGCTGGACATCTACGAGGGCAAGCGGCGCTGATTGCCGCGCATTTGCAGGCTGCAGAAACCAGACAGGCCGCATAAGCGGCCTGTCTGGTTTGGGCAGATCAACTCAGTAGCGAGTGATCTCGGCATTAGCTGCCAACTGCTTGCGGTAGGCCGCGAAGTCCTGCTGACCGGCACGCGAAGCGAGGTAGCGGCGGATCTGCTGCTTCTCTTCGTCGGTGGCCGCAGCGCCCTCGTTGACGCCGCGCAGTTGGACCACCACCAGGCTGCCATCGGCGAGCACGGCACTGGCGTATTCAGGCTTGTCCTTGCCGGCAGGCTTGGCCAGGCGGAACACTGCCTGCAGCTCGACTGGGTCGATACCTTCCTGGCCGCGGCTGACCGCTTCCTGGACTTTCCAGGTCTGACCGTCATGGCCAGCACCGGCGGCGATCGAACCGTCACGCAGACCGGCAATCAGTTTGTCAGCCTTGGCTTTGAGTTCGGCAGTCGCCTTCTCTTTGGCCAGGTGCTCGCTGATCCGTTGCGCGACTGCCTCCAGCGGCAGTTGCTCGGGCTTGCGGTGTTCTTTGACACGCAGCACCAGCACGGTCTCTGGATCCAGCTCGATGGCGCTGCTGTTGGCGCCTTCGTCGATCACTTCCTCGCTGAACGCGGCCTGGACGACCTGGCGGTTAGCTGTAATGCCGTCGCCACCTTCACGCCCGAACGGCGCCGAAGTCTGCACTTTCAAACCCAGGTCCTGAGCCGGCTGGGCCAGGTCGGAGGCTTCGAAGGCGGAGTCTTCCAGTTGCTTGGTCACTTCAACGAAGCGCTGCTCGACCTGCTGGGTTTTCAGCTCGCGGGTCAGCTTGTCTTTCAGGCTGGCGAAGGTCGGCACTTGCGGCGCCTCGACACCCAGCAGCTTGATCAGGTGATAACCAAACTCGCTGCGAACCGGCTGCGACACCTGGCCCTTGTTCAGCTTGTACAGGGCATCTTCAAACTCGGCGTCGTAAGCACCAGGGCCGGCGAAGCCAAGATCACCACCGCTGGCAGCGGAACCGGCGTCCTGCGAGAACTCCTTGGCCAGGGCGGCGAAGTCTTCACCTTTGGCCAGACGCTGCTGGATCTCTTCGATCTTGGCCTTGGCCTGGGCATCGCTGACCTTGTCGTTGACATCGATGAGGATGTGCGCGGCATGGCGTTGCTCGGCCAGGTTGGCGATCTCTTTCTCGTACAGCGCTTGCAGCTCGGCCGGATCGACCTTGACCTGGTCGAAGAACGCCGACTTCTTCAGCTCGATGTAGTCGATGACGACCTGATCCGGCGTCATGAACTCCTTGGCGTGCTGGTCGTAGTGCGCTTTGACCTCTTCATCACTGACCTTGACCGCAGCCGGGTTGGCCTTGAAGGTCAGCGAGGCGAAGTCGCGGGTCTGTTTTTCCAGACGCGCAAACGCCTCGACCTGTTTGTCGGTGACAAAGCTGCTGCCGGCAAGCCCGGTGCGCAGCTGGCCGATGAGCATTTCTTCGGCGAGCATCTCGCGGAACTGCAGGCGCCCGTAGCCCATCTGGCGAATGACCTGGTCGAAGCGGTTTGCATCGAACTTGCCATCAACCTGGAACTCAGGCGTTTGCAGGATCACTTGATCCAGCGCCGCCTCGGAGAATGCAAATTTCGCGTCCTTGGCACCTTCCAACAGCAATTTGCGATCGATCAAGCCTTTGAGCGCTGCTTCACGCAGCATCTTTTCGTCCAGCAGAGCAGGATCGAAGTCCTTGCCCAGCTGTTGCATCAGCTGGCGGCGCTGCATATCGACAGCCTGGCTCAGCTCGTTCTGGCTGATGGTTTCACCGTTTACCTTGGCGGCGTCCTGGCTATGGCTGGCGGCCTGAAAAATCGCCTCGAAGCCCGTCAATGCCATCAGCACGACGATAAGGCCGATGATGGTCTTGGCAATCCAACCCTGTGAATTGTCCCTGATATTCTGCAGCATGCGTCCCCCAGAAACGGTTGTACCACTGCGTCGTCAACCGCGGAGCGTGGGTAGAGTCCTGATAGAAGAAAGGCGCATCCGAAGATGCGCCTTCTCGAAGCGAGCGTGACGGCGGGAACGTTTGCGTCCCGCCGTCACGCGATTGGCCACGGTAGCGCCGCGGCCGGCTGAACAGACGACTTAGTTGACAGCGTCTTTCAGGCCTTTGCCAGGCTTGAAGCCAGGAACCTTGGCGGCGGCGATCTTGATCGCAGCACCGGTTTGCGGGTTACGGCCAGTGCGCTCGGCACGGTCTTTGACCGTGAAAGTACCGAAACCTACCAGAACCACGTCGTCGCCTTTTTGCAGAGCGCCCTGTACGGAGTCGATCACTGCATCCAGAGCCTTACCGGCGGTGGCTTTCGAAATATCAGCAGATGTGGCGATAGCGTCAATCAGTTCCGACTTGTTCACTCTAAGTCCCCTTATATCTCTAATTTAAGTATGTTTCTAAGTATGTAATTAGTGCGTGTAAAATTTGTGCGTGCAAAACGAGCGCTGGGTGGCCTGTTGACACGAGCGTGCCGCTTTATAGCAAGGGCCCGAAAAAACTGTCAAGGAAAGCCCCCCAGCGTGAAACGTATTAGTGCGTGCTGATTCTTTCCTTGGCATCGCTGTCGCGCTTGTCATCCTTCGCGACGATCTCCGGAGCCACATCTGGCAAGGGCTCGGGGGCGTATTGCAGCGCAATTTGGAGGACTTCGTCAATCCATTTGACCGGTTTGATCTGAAGATCCTGCTTGATGTTGTCCGGAATCTCTTTCAGGTCACGAACGTTCTCTTCGGGAATGATCACCGTCTTGATCCCACCCCGGTGCGCTGCAAGGAGCTTTTCCTTGAGCCCGCCGATGGCCAGAACCTGACCACGCAAGGTGATCTCGCCGGTCATGGCCACGTCGGCGCGTACCGGGATCTGGGTCAGTGCCGAGACCAATGCGGTGCACATGCCAACGCCTGCGCTCGGGCCATCCTTCGGCGTCGCGCCTTCAGGCATGTGGATGTGAACGTCGCGCTTCTCGTGGAAGTCAGCGGCGATCCCCAGACTACGGGCACGGCTGCGAACCACGGTTTGCGCCGCCGTGATCGACTCGACCATGACGTCACCGAGCGAACCGGTCTTGATCAACTGCCCCTTGCCAGGGATCACTACCGCCTCGATGGTGAGCAATTCCCCGCCCACCTGGGTCCAGGCCAGGCCGGTCACTTGACCGATCTGATCCTGCTGCTCAGCCAGGCCGTAACGGAACTTGCGTACGCCCAGGTGATGCTCGAGCTGCTCGCTGGTGACCTTGACCTTCACCGATTTCTGCCCGCTGTGTTCCTTGACCACCTTGCGGCAGATCTTCGCAATCTGACGTTCGAGGCCACGCACACCGGCTTCGCGTGTATAGAAGCGGATGATGTCGCGGATCGCCGAGACATCGATGTCCAGCTCGTCCTTCTTCAGGCCGTTGGCCTTGACCTGCTTGGGCACCAGGTACTTGACCGCGATGTTGATCTTCTCGTCTTCGGTGTAACCCGGCAGACGGATGACTTCCATTCGGTCGAGCAGCGCCGGAGGGATGTTCATCGAGTTCGAGGTGCACAGGAACATTACGTCGGACAGGTCGTAATCGACCTCCAGGTAATGGTCGTTGAAGTTGTGATTCTGCTCGGGGTCGAGTACTTCCAGCAGCGCCGAGGCCGGATCGCCGCGCATGTCGCTGCCCATCTTGTCGATCTCGTCAAGCAGGAACAGCGGGTTGCGTACGCCAACCTTGGTCATTTTCTGGATCAGGCGGCCCGGCATGGAGCCGATGTAGGTACGCCGGTGACCACGAATCTCGGCCTCGTCACGCACGCCACCGAGGGCCATCCGGACGAACTTGCGATTGGTAGCAGTGGCGATCGACTCGGCCAGCGAGGTCTTGCCGACGCCAGGCGGGCCAACCAGGCACAGCACAGGACCACGGATCTTTTTCACCCGCTTCTGTACAGCGAGATACTCAAGGATGCGCTCCTTGACCTCGTCCAGGCCATAGTGGTCGGCGTCGAGAATTTCTTCAGCCTTGGCCAGGTCCAGGCGGACCTTGCTCTGGGCTTTCCATGGCACCTGCACCAGCCAGTCGAGGTAGGTCCGCACCACGGTAGCTTCAGCCGACATAGGCGACATCTGCTTGAGTTTGTTCAGCTCAGCCTGAGCCTTGGTCAGGGCATCTTTGGGCAGGCCAGCGGCATCGATGCGCTTTTTCAGCTCTTCGACTTCGTTGTGGCCTTCATCGCCATCACCAAGCTCCTTCTGAATGGCCTTCATCTGCTCATTCAGGTAGTACTCGCGCTGGCTGCGCTCCATCTGCTTCTTGACCCGGCCGCGGATGCGTTTTTCAACCTGCAGCAGGTCGATCTCGCCATCCAGCAAGGCCAGCACGTGCTCGACCCGCGCCTGCAGGTCGACGATCTCGAGGATCTCTTGCTTCTGCTCGATCTTCAGCGCCATGTGCGCGGCCATGGTATCGACCAGGCGACCCGGCTCTTCGATGCTGTTGAGCGAGGACAGTACTTCAGCCGGGACTTTCTTGCCCAATTGCACGTACTGCTCGAACTGCGACAGCAAGCTGCGCACGAACACTTCCGACTCACGCTCTGGGGCGTCGGTTTCATCGATCAGGCTGACGTCGGCACGGACATGCCCATCAACCTCGTTGAAACGCTCGACAGCGCCGCGCTGCTCACCCTCGACCAGGACCTTGACGGTGCCATCGGGCAGTTTCAGCAGCTGCAGGACAGTGGCGATGGTGCCGACGCGGTACAGGGCGTCTTCACCTGGATCATCATCGGCAGGGTTTTTCTGGGCAAGCAGCAGGATCTGCTTTTCGCCCGTCATCGCCGCCTCGAGGGCTTCGATGGATTTTTCGCGCCCCACAAACAGCGGGATAACCATGTGCGGGTAAACGACGACATCGCGCAATGGCAAAAGAGGCAAGTCGAGGGTTGTCTTCATGATTTCGCCTCTACAGCGGCCTTATGGCCGAATCCGGTGGAAATAGTGCTTGGACCTAATGTGGGGGTAGGTCCTTCAAATTACAAGCACTTAAGCGGGAAAAGCAGAAAGGGGCCCGAAGGCCCCTTTCATTTTTCACAACGGCTGCCTGGATCAGGCGTCCGGTGCGGCTTTGGCCTGCGGCTCGTTATTCTCGTAAATGAGCAACGGCTGCGAGGTACCTTCGATGACGCTCTCGTCGATCACCACCTTGCTGACTTCCTTCTGCGAAGGAATCTCGTACATGGTGTCGAGCAACACGCCTTCGAGAATCGAACGCAGGCCACGGGCGCCGGTTTTGCGCTCCAGGGCCTTGCGCGCGACGGCCTTGAGAGCGTCGCTGCGGAACTCGAGGTCCACGCTTTCCATCTCGAACAGCTTGGCGTACTGCTTGGTGAGGGCGTTCTTTGGCTCGGTCAGAATCTGCATCAGCGCAGCTTCGTCCAACTCGTCGAGGGTAGCCAACACCGGCAGACGGCCAACGAACTCAGGGATCAGACCGAACTTGACCAGATCGTCAGGCTCGACTTCACGCAGGGATTCACCAACCTTCTTGCCTTCTTCCTTGCTGCGCACTTCTGCACCAAAACCAATGCCACCTTTGGTGGAACGGCCTTGGATGACCTTCTCGAGGCCAGAGAATGCGCCACCGCAAATGAACAGGATATTGCGGGTATCAACCTGCAGGAATTCCTGTTGCGGGTGCTTGCGACCACCTTGCGGCGGCACGGAAGCCACGGTGCCTTCAATCAACTTCAACAGCGCTTGCTGCACGCCCTCACCCGAAACGTCACGGGTGATCGACGGGTTGTCCGACTTGCGCGAAATCTTGTCGATTTCGTCGATGTAGACAATGCCCATCTGGGCCTTCTCCACGTCGTAGTCGCACTTTTGCAGCAGCTTCTGAATGATGTTCTCGACGTCCTCACCAACATAACCGGCTTCGGTCAGGGTGGTGGCGTCGGCAATGGTAAACGGTACGTTCAAAAGGCGTGCCAGGGTTTCGGCGAGCAGCGTCTTGCCCGAGCCAGTCGGCCCGATCAGGAGAATGTTGCTCTTGCCGAGTTCGACTTCGTCGCCCTTCTTGTCACGCTGATTCAGGCGCTTGTAGTGGTTGTACACCGCTACCGCGAGCACCTTCTTCGCGCGCTCCTGACCAATCACGTACTGGTCAAGGATGCCGCTGATTTCTTTCGGCGAAGGCAATTTGTGCGCATTGCTTTCGGCCTGGGCTTCCTGCACCTCCTCTCGGATGATGTCGTTGCACAGGTCGACGCACTCGTCGCAGATAAATACCGAGGGCCCAGCAATCAATTTGCGCACTTCGTGCTGGCTTTTGCCGCAGAAGGAGCAATAAAGCAATTTGCCGCTGTCCTCGCCGTTACGGGTGTCAGTCATTCGATCGATCCAATCCGGTAGGCTTGCAACACAAGATGAAGGCAATTGCGGGCTTTTTCAAGTCCGCAGGCAGGCGCTTTTGACGCCTGCCTGCTCTGGCCCTGAGGATCAGGACGCCAGTTGCCGCTTGTCGTATACCGAGTCGACCAGGCCGTACTCGGCCGCGCGCTGCGCGCTCATGAAGTTGTCACGCTCAGTATCACGCTGGATCGTCTCCAGATCCTGGCCAGTGTGGTAGGCCAGCAGCTCGTTGAGACGGGCCTTGATGCTGAGGATTTCCTGGGCGTGGATCTGGATGTCGGTGGCCTGACCCTGGAAGCCGCCAAGCGGCTGGTGGATCATGACGCGCGAGTTCGGCAGGCAGTGACGCTTGCCCTTGGCACCCGCGGTCAACAGGAAGGCACCCATGCTGCAGGCTTGGCCGATGCAGATGGTGGAGACATCCGGCTTGATGAACTGCATGGTGTCGTAGATCGACATGCCCGCAGTCACCGAACCGCCCGGTGAGTTGATGTAGAGATGGATATCCTTGTCCGGGTTTTCCGCTTCGAGGAACAACATCTGTGCCACTACCAGGTTGGCCATGTAGTCTTCTACAGGACCTACCAGGAAGATCACCCGCTCCTTCAAGAGGCGCGAGTAGATGTCATAGGCGCGTTCGCCGCGGGCGGACTGCTCGACAACCATCGGGACCAGACCGCCTGCGGCCTGGATGTCAGAGCTCTGCTGAATATAAGAATTGCGGGACATGTCCTGCACTCACTCCCAAATAGTCATGGCTTGAATACGCACAAGCCAGCGCGAAGGCTGGCTTGTGGTGGTTTCCTACGAGAGCTGCAGATTACTCAGCTTCGGCAGGAGCCTGTGCTGGTTTTACTGCTTCTTCGTACGAGACCGATTTGTCGGTCACAGTCGCTTTCTGCAGGACAGTATCTACAACTTGCTCTTCCAGCACAACCGAACGCACTTCGTTCAGCTGCTGGTCGTTTTTGTAGTACCAGCTGATGACCTGCTCTGGCTCCTGGTAAGCGGAAGCCATTTCTTCGATCATCTCGCGAACCTTGCCTTCGTCAGGCTTGAGGTCGAACTGCTTGACCACTTCAGCCACGATCAGACCCAGCACTACGCGGCGCTTGGCTTGTTCTTCGAACAGCTCGGCCGGCAGTTGCTCAGGCTTGATGTTGCCACCGAACTGCTGAACAGCCTGTACGCGCAGACGGTTGACTTCGTTTTCCAGCAGCGCTTTTGGCACTTCGATCGGGTTGGCGGCCAGCAGACCGTCCATGACCTGGTTTTTTACCTTGGTCTTGATCGCCTGGCGCAGTTCACGCTCCATGTTCTTGCGAACTTCGGTGCGGAAGCCTTCCAGGGTGGTTTCCTTGATGCCGAACTGGGCGAAGAACTCTTCGTTCAGCTCAGGCAGCTGGGGAGCCGAAACGCTGTTCACGGTGATGGTGAACTCAGCAGCTTTGCCAGCCAGGTCGAGGTTCTGGTAGTCCTCTGGGAAGGTCACGTTGACAACGCGCTCTTCGCCAGCTTTGGCGCCTACCAGGCCATCTTCGAAGCCTGGGATCATGCGGCCGGAGCCCAGTACCAGCTGAGTGCCCTTGGCCGAGCCACCGGCGAACTCTTCACCGTCAACCTTGCCGACGAAGTCGATGTTGACCTGGTCGTCGATCTGCGCAGCGCGCTCGACAGTTTCAAAGCGGGTGTTCTGCTTGCGCAGGACTTCCAGCATGTTGTCCAGGTCAGCATCAGCCACTTCGGCGCTCAGACGCTCGACGTTGATCGAGTCGAAGCCGGCAACGGTGAACTCTGGGAACACTTCGAAGATGGCAACGAATTCCAGGTCCTTGCCTTTTTCGAAGGACTTTGGCTCAACGGCCGGGGCGCCAGCCGGGTTCAGCTTCTGCTCAACCACAGCTTCGTAGAAGGACGACTGAACCAGGTCACCGAAGGCTTCCTGACGGGCAGCTTCTTCGTAACGCTGGCGGATCACGCTCATTGGCACCTTGCCAGGGCGGAAGCCCGCAACCTTGGCGCGACGGGCAGTCTGCTGCAGACGCTTGTTGACTTCGGTCTCGACGCGCTCGGCCGGGACGGCGATGGTCATGCGGCGCTCGAGAGCGGAAGTGTTTTCAACCGAAACTTGCATGGATATTCCTCGTTGCACAGACGTTAGCCGGCGAAAGCCCGACTCCAGAATCAAGGGCAAACATTCTAGTGACTCACGCACCAGAAGTCACCCCACTCAAGACGACGGGAAACCTCGCCGATCGATTTCATGGAAAACCCTGCGCAAAATGCGCCAGGCCTCATCTATAAAGGGCTGCACGCAGGCAGCCGCAGCCCCTGACTGAAAAACCTTGTCAAACAAACACGGCGGCAATCAGCCGTGCTCGGGATCGATCTCGTTGAACGCGCAATACTCATCCCACTCCATGCCCAACGCCTCGGCCACCTCACGGTGCACCTCAAGACGCATGGCGTGCAGTTCTTCAGGGCTCTGAGCGACCAGTTGCAGGGTCAGTTCCCAGGGCTCGATGCCCTGCTCCTGCGCTGCATCATCAAAGGCCCACTGGATCTGCTGAGCCTGCTCGCGCGGGCTCAATTCGCGGATCTCTTCGAGCATCTGCGGATTGGCCTCGGCAAAGCGTTGCAGTGCCAGCGCCTGGCGAGCTTCTTTGGCTATCATCGGGTATTTCCTCTGGCGGCAGCTGGCCGCAATTCAACCAGCTGAAATCTATCAGCTTTTACTGAATTGTCACCAGCGCAGCGTGCCAAAGCGCGTCCAGAGGCTACAGACGCCGAGCACGAGTGGCCCGACGAGGTGCACCTGCGGGCCAGCCCCAATCAGCAGGGGCCGCCCAAGACCTTTGCGGCAATAATGGTCGCGATCAGACGAAACTGATGTTATGACGCTGCGCGCCGTAGACTACACGTGCCGCTGTAATCAGCTGATGTGGGATCTCTACATAGGGCACGTCGGAGTTGGTCAGCGCCACATCGAACAATTGCACCAGCTTGGAATTGCGGCGCACAAGAATCACGTCCGACCAATCCGTATTGGTGACTGCGACAGGGATGAAGTCGGTGCGCTTCATGAAACTGCCCAGCGCCTCGAGAACACCCAGATTCTGCTTGGTGCCCATGACGCTGTGGCAGCAATCATTGAGCATCATGATGCCATCTTCACCGAGAAACTCCTGATAGCGCATCATATCGCGCAGGACGTATTCGTACTGATGATTGGCATCGACATACACCAGGTCAAACTGATGAATGCCGGTTTGTTGGCGGACCTTGTCGATGGCACTAATGGTATCGGCGCGGATCATGCTCACTTCCGGCTTGTCGACGAACTTCGCTGCGCACTCGTCATAGAGCGCATCCCAGGTCGCCGGGTCGTGCATAGAGCCGCCATAGTAGTACTCGTAGGCATCAACCGGTGCGACCCACTCCGGCAGCTCGTCGAATGGGCTGTAGGCATCGTTGGCCGCAGCGCTCCAGCTGTCAATCAGGACCATACGTTCCGGCTCCATGGCCGCATACATCTTCAATGCGTTTTCCCCGCGGAGCACACCCAGCTCCGCCACCAATGGGCGCTTTTCAAGCGACTGGAATACTGCACCCAGCAAACGATAAAAGTTGTCTCGATTGGTATGGCAGACTTTCATGGTTGATCCTTGTATGCACGAGAGTGGCGCGCCAGTAGACCAGCGGCAGGCCTCCCACCTAGCAAGAAACCGACCAACAAGAATAAAAAACCAATAGAATCAGCAGGTTATTCGCGCAAGCCACCCCCGACAGCCTGCATCATGCGAAGGCGGCGCCAGCCAAATGACGGACCACCTCGAAAAGAAGGCAAAAAAAAGGCGCCTGATCATTCGATCGAGGCGCCTTTAATATAAATATGGGGTGGACGATGGGAATCGAACCCACGACAACCGGAATCACAATCCGGCGCTCTACCAACTGAGCTACGCCCACCATAGTGCGGTACTGCGTTGAAACCTTGAAGCATGGTGCGGATGAAGAGACTCGAACTCTTACAGCTTGCGCCGCTGGAACCTAAATCCAGTGTGTCTACCAATTCCACCACATCCGCATGCAACACTTAAATCAAAGGCGCCAGATCGTTCAATCAAGGCGCCTTCGAAAAATATGGGGTGGACGATGGGAATCGAACCCACGACAACCGGAATCACAATCCGGCGCTCTACCAACTGAGCTACGCCCACCATATAGCGGCATTACGTTACTGCATCACTTGCGTGCCTAAGCTGCCTAATGGCGCACCCGGCAGGACTCGAACCTGCGACCATCCGCTTAGAAGGCGGATGCTCTATCCAGCTGAGCTACGGGCACATAAGCAATCTGCCTAACCTCACAGGGGCTGGCAGCAACGCTGCGAACCACCCATTCTGCCCGACTTCGCCAACCAGTGATAGGCTGTGCCCGACAAGTGCGCCGAATGTTATAGACGAGCTGTAAAAGCGTCAACACCTTTCTCTAAAAAATCGAAATTATTGAAGGAGTTAGAGGATTTGCCCGACCACCCGCCTTTGCCCTCGGGCCGTGTCGTGCGAGAATGCGCCATTCTATCTGTTTCTTTCTCGATGGTTAATCACGCGTCTATGACTGCACACCTTATCGATGGCAAGGCGATCGCCGCCAACCTGCGCCAGCAGATCGCTCAACAGGTCGTGGAGCGCCGCCAGCAAGGCCTGCGCACGCCAGGCCTGGCAGTGATCCTGGTCGGCACCGATCCCGCCTCCCAAGTCTATGTATCGCACAAGCGCAAGGACTGCGAAGAGGTCGGCTTTATCTCCCAGGCGTTCGACCTGCCCAGCGAAACCTCCCAGCAAGCGCTGACCGACCTGATCGACCAGCTCAATGAGGACGCCGCAGTCGACGGCATCCTCCTGCAGCTGCCGTTGCCAGCGCACCTCGACGCTTCGCTGCTGCTCGAGCGGATTCGCCCGGACAAGGACGTCGACGGTTTCCATCCGTATAACGTCGGCCGCCTCGCCCAGCGCATCCCGCTAATGCGCCCATGCACCCCGAAAGGCATCATGGCCCTGCTGGAAAGCACCGGCCAGGACCTGTACGGGATGGACGCTGTGGTCGTCGGCGCCTCGAATATCGTTGGCCGGCCGATGGCCATGGAGCTGCTGCTGGCTGGCTGCACCGTGACCGTTACCCACCGCTTCACCAAGGACCTGGCCGAACACGTCGGCCGTGCCGATCTGGTCGTGGTTGCGGCGGGCAAGCCGGGCCTGGTCAAGGGTGAGTGGATCAAGCCGGGCGCAATCGTCATCGACGTCGGCATCAACCGCCAGGAAGACGGCAAGCTGGTCGGCGATGTGGTCTACGAGACCGCCCTGCCCCGTGCCGGCTGGATTACGCCGGTACCAGGCGGCGTTGGGCCGATGACTCGCGCCTGCCTGCTGGAAAACACCTTGTATGCGGCGCAAGAGCTGCATAAATAAGGTCAACGCCAACGGTGGCCACGGCTGCTACAGCGTAAAAAACGGCACTCATGTGCCGTTTTTTTTGAGCCCAGTTCGTCAGATACGTTTGAGCACTCCACCAGGCCACTGCTCTGGCTGCACGTAGCCGTGCGCCCACACCAGCACATCCGCCGCCGGCATGGGCCGCGCAATCGCATACCCCTGAGCCAGATCACAGCCCAGCGCCATCAATACCAGGCCGTGCTCGTGAGTCTCAAGACCCTCGGCGATGACCTCGCGGCCAAAGGCCCGAGCCAGGCCGATCACCGCCCGGGTCAGAGCCAGGTCATCCTGATCATGCAAAATGTCCCGCACGAACGACTTGTCGATCTTGATCGTCTGCGCCTGCAATCGCTTCAGGTAGCTGAGCGAGGAATAGCCGGTACCGAAGTCGTCCAGCGAGAAACGCACCCCAAGGCCCTGACAAGCCGCCAGGCATTGGCTGACGTGCTGGATATTCTCGATGGCGACCGACTCGACGATCTCCAGGTCCAGCAGCGCCGGATCGACCGAGGCATGGCGCGCCAGCAATTGCTCCAGACGCTCGGCAAAATCAGCGCGCTGCAAATGACGCGCAGCGATGTTGACGCTGACCGACCATTGATGACCTTGCGTGTGCCAGCTTTGCAATTGCCTCAAGGCCTGCTCGATCACCCATTCGCCCAGTTCGACGATCAGGTCGGTCTGCTCGACCAATGGCAGAAAATCTCCAGGCATCACCATTCCGTTGAGCGGGTGCTGCCAGCGCAGCAGCCCTTCAAAGCCCAGCACTTCCCCGCTGCGCATATTCACCTTGGGCTGGTAATGCAGGCACAGCTCACCGTCATGCAGGGCCTGGCGAACCCGCGCCACGGTCTGGTGAGTGGCCTTGAGCTCAAGCTCCTGCGTCACGTCGAACAGGTGGTAACGGTTGCGCCCGCGCTGCTTGGCGACATACATGGCCTGATCGGCATGGCGCACCAGGGTGTCGGCATCCTCATCATCCTGCGGAAACAGGGTAACGCCGATGCTCGCACTGACGATCACGGTCTGCTCGCGTAACGGATAAGGCGCCGCCAGGGCATCGAGGATGCGCTGCAGGCCTGCATGCAGCTGGTCACTGTCCTTTACATGGCGCAGGATCAGCACAAACTCATCCCCTGACAGCCGCGCCACCGAGTCCCCTGCGCGCAAGATCTTTTGCAGACGGCTCGCCACTTCCACCAGCAACCGGTCACCCGCGGCATGCCCGTAGCCGTCGTTGACCGCCTTGAACCGGTCCAGATCAAGCATGCACACGGCCAACGGAATGTTCTCTCTGCGAGAAAAGGCCAGGGCCTGATTGAGCAGATCGGACAGGTAGGCGCGATTGGGCAGCCCGGTCAACACATCGTGTCCGACCCGCCACTGCAGGGTGTGCAGCAGTTGGCGCTTTTCGGTCACGTCGAAGCGAATCGAAACGTACTTGCGAACCTTGCCCGACGCCGGATCAATCAACGGCACCATGGTGCTGTCGACCCAGTACAACGAACCGTCCTTGGCACGGTTGCAGATCTCGCCTTTCCAGACCTGCCCGGCCACCAGCGCGCGCCACATGTCGAGGAAGAACTCAGGCTCGTGCAGGCCCGAATTGAGGATCCGGTGGTTGGCGCCGAGCAGTTCCTCCCGGCTGTAGCCGGAGATGCTGCAAAACTGCTGGTTGACGTAGGTGATACGCCCGCTCAGGTCGGCTTCGGAAAAAATCGCGGCCGCGTCCACGGCCGCGCGGTAGTTATCGTCCATATGCCATCCTGGCCCAGCGCTTGAACCGCTTCATCCATACAGATCAGGCGGCCGCTCAAGCAAAAGCGGCGGATTCTACGTGTCCATGCCGAGAATGGAAATGAGGCCAAAGCATCAGCGCACTGGCTAGCGCCGTTTGGGTTCAAGCGGCATCTGCCGCACCCTGCACAGCAAATTGCTCTGGCTCGAGCGCTTGCACAGGTAATTTCCCGCGCCAGAGCGGCCAGATGCGATAGCTCGCAACTGGTCAGACCGGTCAGGCCAAATTCACTTGCAATGTAGGAAATTTCGCGGTTTTATGATCGGGCACTGAACAAACCGGTAAGACCACAATAATTAAGTCCTGCGCTCTTTGGCCCGCTGCTCCATCGAAGCAAGGACACCGATCTGAGACTCCTCCCATGCTTAAGTGGTGCTCGCGTTCGATTTTCCTTCAGGTGGTGCTAGGGCTGGTCCTTGGTATCGTTTGCGGCCTCAGCTTCCCTGAGGTCTCCCTCCAGTTGAAACCCCTCGGCGACGGCTTTATCAAGCTGATCAAGATGCTCATCGGCCTGATCGTGTTCTGCGTGGTGGTCAGTGGCATTTCCGGTGCCGGCGACCTGAAAAAGGTCGGGCGCATCGGCCTCAAGTCGGTGATCTACTTCGAGGTACTGACAACTATTGCCCTGGTCATCGGCCTGGTGTTCGCCTTCAGTACCGGCATCGGTAGCGGCGCCAACATCCATCTGGATCAACTGTCTGTTGCCGACGCCAATGGCCTCGCCGACCGCGGCCAGCAGGTGCACAGCACCGCCACCTTCCTTATGGGCCTGATCCCGACCTCGGTCATCGGCGCCTTCGCCGACAACAACATCCTGCAGGTGCTGCTGTTCTCGGTGCTGTTCGGCAGTGCCCTGAACCTGGTTGGTGAAGCCGCGTCAGGCATTTCGCGCCTGATCAACGAACTCAGCCACGTGATCTTCCGCATCATGGGCATGATCGTGCGCCTGGCACCGATTGGCGTGTTCGGCGCGATCGCTTTCACTACCAGTAAATATGGCCTGGAGTCGCTGCACCACCTGGGCGGCCTGGTCGCGCTGTTCTACCTGACCTGCGCCGGCTTCGTGCTGGTCGTGCTCGGCACCGTGATGCGCCTGTCGGGCCTGCGCCTGCTGCCACTGATCAAGTACCTGCGTGAAGAGCTGACCATCGTCATGGGCACCGCTTCGTCCGACGCTGTACTGCCGCAGATCATGCGCAAGCTCGAGCACCTCGGTATCGGTAGCTCGACGGTTGGCCTGGTGATCCCTACCGGCTACTCGTTCAACCTCGACGGTTTCTCGATCTACCTGACGTTGGCCATCGTGTTCATCGCCAATGCCACCGGCACGCCGCTGGCCATGACTGACCTGATGACCATCTTGCTGGTATCGCTGGTCACCTCCAAAGGCGCCCACGGCATCCCCGGCTCGGCACTGGTGATCCTCGCAGCCACGCTGACCGCAGTGCCGGCGATCCCGGTGGTTGGCCTGGTGCTGGTGCTGGCAGTGGACTGGTTCATGGGTATCGGTCGCGCCCTGACCAACCTGATCGGCAACTGCGTCGCCACCGTGGCCATCGCCCGCTGGGAAAAAGACATCGACCTGGAGCGCGCCAACAACGTGCTCAGCGGCAAACCGGGCTTTGCCCACCAGCCGCGCAAACAACCCATCGCCCATCAACAGGAGTTCTGATTGATACAGGCCGGCTGCGATGCCGGCCTGTTTCAGGAGCGTTATGCAACTTTTATCAGGAAACGACCCATGATCAGTTCATCGACCGTGGTCACATCAGTAGTGGAAAAACTGCGCCAGGCGCTGGCCCGCGGCCAGTGGCGCAGCGGTGAAATGCTGCCCGGCCAGCGCGAGCTGGCCGAACAGATGGGCATCAGCCGGCCGAGCCTGCGCGAAGCGGTAACCGTCCTCGAAACCCTCGGCCTGGTGCGCTCGCTGCCGGGCAAAGGGGTGCTGGTCCTGGACGCTGACGCCGCCGCAGCGCAGGAGCCGGTCGGCGACGCCGTCGGCGCTGCCAGCCTGGCTGACGTGCTCGAACTGCGTTACACCCTTGAGCCGTTTATTGTCGGCCTGGTCGCGCAGTCGGCCAACAGCCAGGACATAGGCCAACTGCGCCTGACCCTGATGGACATGCGCGAGGCGCTAGAGGCCAGCGACAGCGAAGCCGGCGTCAACGCCTACATCGCCTTCCATCAGGAGCTGTTTGCCCTGACCACCAACCCGATTTTCCAGAGCGTGGTGCAACAGACCGGCAATGCCCTCAAGCAAAGCGCCGACATGCTGCGCAATTCGCCCGAGCACCTGGCTGCGCGCCTGCGTGAGAACGAAGCCGTGGTGCGTGCCATCCGTGACAAGAACAGCGCCCAGGCCAGTGCCCAGATGCGTCGGCACATCCTCCAGGAAGGCCTGCGCATGGGTATCGAACTGAATATCCCGGACGAACACCCCGGCCCATGACTCCAGGAGAGCGACCATGACCGCTTGCGCCCACGCCGCCCAGCCCCTGCCTGCCCTGCTCGGCGCCGGCGAGACCCGCCTCTCTGCCGAGCAGATCTACCCACGCTTGTTCGACGCCATCCTCGAACAGCGCCTGCCACCTGGCAGTGCACTGCCGGAACAGGCCCTGGGCGACGCCTTTGGCGTCAGCCGCACGGTGATCCGGCGGGTGCTTGGGCGCTTGTCCGATCAGCAAGTGGTGGTGCAGCGTCCAAGCCATACCGCGCACCTGGCCGCACCCGACCCGCAACAGGCGCGGCAAGTGCTCAGCGCCCGCCGCCTGGCCGAAACCACCCTGATCACCCTGGCGACCCAACGGGCCCGCCCCAATCAGATCCGGCAACTACGGCAACTGGTCGAGCGCGAGCGCCAGCACCATGAACAGGGCGAGCGCTGCACGGCGATCCGCCTCGGCGGCGAGTTCCACCTGAAGCTTGCGCAGATGGCCGCCAACGCACCCTTGGCGCGCTTTCTCAATGGCCTGGTGCCGATGACTTCGTTGATCATTGCCCGCTATGAGTCACCCTGCTGCGACCACTGCGCCTGGGAAGAACACGCCGCGATCATCGATGCCGTTGAAAGTGGCGACAGCAGCGCGGCGCTGACCTTGATGCACGAGCATCTGGACCGGCTCGAAGCCAAGCTCGATCTCGGCCAGGACCACAGCCTTTAGCAAAAACTGCCGCGGGGCCGCTGCCTACCTATAATCAGCTGATCCCCTCAGCCTCTTCACAAGGAGGCGCCGGCATGAATGCGCGTGGTGGCTTGCTCTTGCTCTGCCTGGTGCTGGCGGTAGGCGGCTGTGCCGGCAAGCGGCCCACTGCGCCGCCCCCGGTCGCTCTGAATGTCGGCGCCTGGCAGCAGGTCGATCGCGAACTGATCAACGCCTCGCTGGCTGCCACCGGCTCGGCCAACGACTATGCGCGGCGCTCGATGCGAGTATGGAAGGACGAGGTGCAGAAACGCACCGAAAGCGACTTCATCCCGTGGTTCACCGGCTACTGGACGCAGCAGTGGCTGACCCTAAAAGTCGCCTGGTACAAGATGAACAGCGGCAACGGTGCCGAGCCACCCGAGAAGCGCCTGGCGTTGTATCTGCAGGAGCAGTATCACCAGCGCGTACTCGAGCCGGTGGCACGGGAGATCAACCCCGAAGCCATCCGTGACCGCGCCAGCGAGCTGTACCTGCAACTGTTTGCCCAGCAACTGACGGCCATCATCCAGCGCTACAACGCCCCGCCCGACCAGCTCAGCCAACGCCTCACTCGGGTCAAGGCAATCGCACTAGGCCCACCCGCTGCGCGGGATGCCAGCCTCTATCAACTGCTCAGAGCCAAACCCCTGGCGCAGCAACCAGCCTGGCTTGCGCTGCGCCAGCACCTCAATCAACAGGCAGCCAAACTCGCCAGCCAAACCCAGCTCGGCCTGTCGTCGGTGGCCACTCGCGCCAGTGAAAAGCTCAGCGCCACCCTCGCCCCACGCGGTATTGCCAGTGCGGTGGCGGCGGCGGTGGGCAAGGCCGCCGGGGCGTTGATCTCGGTAGCCGCTACCGGCATCGCGATGATCAGCCACGACCAAGAGCAACCGCAGATGGTCGAGCAACTGCGGGTGATCCTCAACGTTGCCCTCAACCAGGAGTGGCGCGAGCTGATGGACAACCGCCAGAGTGGGGCGATGTCCGGGGTGTATTACCTGTCGGGGCAGATCGAGGATGGCCTGCTGCTCAAGCAGTAGCCATGGCCGAGGTGGGCAGGCCGAACAGGCGATCGAATGCCCAGTTGTAGGCAAAGGTGTAGCACGGCACCAAGATGATGAACGCGAGATCCACCACCAGTGCTTCAAGCAAGGTCATGTCCAGCCACCAGGCAATCAGGGGGATCAGGTATACCACCAGGGTCAGCTGAAAACCGATGGCATGCGCTAGCCGCCGCGCCACGCTGCGCCCGCGCTTGCTCTGGCGCGCCTCCCAGTACTCGAACAGGCTGTTGTAGATCAGGTTCCAGAGCATCGCGATGGTGGTGATCATCACCGCCAGCGGCCCGGTATGTGACGCCTGGGTGTCGGACAGATAAGCCAGCCCGAGTGTCGACATGCACAGGCCGATCAGCTCATAGAAAGTCACGTAGACCAGTTTGCGTTTGACACCTTGCACAGCGTTACCTCACGTCTTGCGTTCACCGAAGGCGCGCAGGATGCTTCAGTAGACTTGACAGGAAAAGTCAGCTGCTATCAGCTTTGCTGACAGGAGCCTGACCGACCATGAATTTTTCCAGCGACACGATCCAGCTGTTTCTCGCCGTCCTCGACCACGGCTCGTTCTCGGCCGCCGCCCGCGCCTTGCGCCGGGTGCCATCGGCGGTGAGCATGGCAATCGGCAATCTCGAAGCTGAGCTTGGCTACCCGCTGTTTCAGCGAGGCCCGCGTGAGGCCCGCCCTACCCCGCAAGCACTGGCACTCGAGCCTCATGCACGGCTGATCGGCGACCAGCTGGGCCGCTTGCAGGTGCATGCGCTGGAGCTGTCCAGAGGGCTGGAAAGCAGCCTGGCCATTGCGGTGGTGCCGGACATCGACCACCAACCCCTGCTGCAAGCCATTGCGACCTTGAGCGCACGCTACCCGCTGCTCGACGTTGAGCTGATCAGCGCGCCGCAGGATGAGGCCCTGCACTTGCTCGACAGTGCACGGGTGAGCCTGTGCCTGGCGTTTGCCGAGCTCAAGGTCGACTCGCGTCGCAGCTTTCACAACATCGGCAAGGAGTCGCTACTGGCAACCCTGGCACCGCATCATCCGGCCCTGAACGGCAAGCGCATCCGCTACCTCGAAGACCTGGTCAATGTGCGCCAGATTCTGGTCTGCAGCAGCGAGCTGCCGCTGGCTGATCCACGCACGCTGATCGGCGCCGCACACTGGCGCAGCAACAGCCTCGATCTGGCCCTGCAGCTGGTCGAGGCAGGCTTGGGCTGGGGTGACTTCCCGGCCTCTCGAGTCACCCCACTGGTCGCCGCCGGGCGCTTGCTGCAGCTGGATTTCGGCAATACCCAGAACGCCCTGGAGCTGCCCGTGCATGCTTATTGGAGCAAACAGCAGCCGCTGGCGCAGGGCGCGCGAATGCTGGTCGAGCTGCTGACTGAGCGTTAGCCGCAAGGCACTGCAGCATGGGCAAACCAGCCGACGCTCACCGTCCGTCGCCGTGCACTAAATAAAGCCGCACTGGCCTATCAGTTTTGTCCGGCTTGAGCCGATAGAAATCAAGTAAGCCGTCATCGCGTCACAAGCGCCCGGCGTCCTCTCAACATGGCTCAAGGTCTCGAAACATGAACCTGAAGTTCCGCCACAAGATTCTCCTCAGTGCCTGCGGTGTCGTGGTGCTGGCATTTGCCCTGTTTACCCTCTACAACGACTACCTGCAGCGCAGTACGATTCGCCAGAACCTGGAATCGTCGGTGCAGCAGGCCGGCGCATTGACTGCCAGCAGCGTGCAAAACTGGATGAGTGGACGCATCCTGGTGCTGGAAAACCTCGCTGAAGACATTGCCGAGCAAGGTGCTGGCAATAACCTGGCCGGACTGATCGGCCAGCCTTCGTACACCCGCAACTTCCTCTTCACCTACCTGGGCCAGACCAATGGCGTATTCACCCAGCGCCCTGACGAGAAGATGCCCGACACCTACGACCCGCGTCAGCGTCCCTGGTACAGCGCCGCTGTCAGCGCCGGCCAGACCCTGCTGACGCCGCCCTACCAGAGCGCCGTCGGCGGCCTGGTGGTGACCATTGCCACCCCGGTCAAAGCCAAGGCCGACGGCCAACTGCTCGGTGTAATCGGCGGTGACCTGTCGCTCGACACCCTGGTCGAGATCATCAACTCGGTCGACTTCGGCGGCATCGGCCATGCGTTTCTGGCCGACCGCGACGGCCAGGTGATCGTCAGCCCGGACAAGACCCAGGTGATGAAAAACCTAAAGGACATCTACCCTGCCGCCAACCTGCGCGTCGAGCCGGGCATGCAGGACGTGGTGCTCGATGGCCAGGAGCGGCTGATCTCGTTCGCCCCGATCAACGGCCTGCCTTCGGCCAAGTGGTATATCGGCCTGTCCATCGACAAGGACAAGGCCTATGCCGCACTGAGCCAGTTCCGCACCTCGGCAATCATTGCCATGCTGGTTGCCGTAGCGGCCATCGCCGGTCTGCTCGGTTTGCTGATCCCGGTATTGATGCGCCCGCTGACCACCATGGGCCGCGCCATGCGCGACATCGCCGAAGGCGAAGGCGACCTGACCCGCCGCCTCACCGTGCAGAACCAGGACGAATTCGGCGAACTGGCGACCTCGTTCAACCGCTTCGTCGAGCGCATCCATGCTTCCATCAGCGAGGTGTCCTCGGCGACCCGCCTGGTCCATGACCTCTCGGAAAAAGTCGTCAGTGCCTCCAATGCCTCGATCAGCGGCTCGGAAGAGCAAAGCATGCGCACCAACAGCGTCGCGGCAGCGATCAATCAGCTCGGTGCCGCGACCCAGGAAATTGCCCGCAACGCCGCCGACGCCTCGCAACATGCCAGCGGCGCCAGCGACCAGGCCCATGACGGCCGCCAGGTGGTCGACGATGCCATCACGGCGATGACCGCACTGTCGCTGAAAATCAGTGAGTCGTGCGAGCAGATCGAAATCCTCAACACCAGCACTGACGACATCGGCAAGATTCTCGATGTGATCAAGGGGATTTCCCAGCAGACCAACCTGCTTGCACTCAACGCTGCCATCGAAGCTGCCCGCGCCGGTGAAGCCGGCCGTGGCTTTGCCGTGGTTGCCGACGAGGTGCGCAACCTTGCCCACCGTACGCAGGAGTCGGCAGAAGAGATTCACCGCATGATCACCAGCCTGCAGGTCGGTTCGCGTGAGGCGGTGCACACCATGAACGCCAGCCAGGTGTCGAGTGAGCAGACCGTGCAGGTCGCCAACAAGGCCGGTGAGCGGCTGGCCAGTGTCACGCAGCGGATCGGTGAAATCGACGGTATGAACCAGTCGGTGGCCACCGCCACCGAAGAGCAGACCGCCGTGGTCGAAAGCCTCAACCTGGATATCACCCAGATCAACACCCTCAACCAGCAAGGCGTGCAGAACCTCAACGAGACCCTGCAGCACTGCGATGCGCTGAGCCAGCAGGCTGGGCGTCTGAAGCAGCTGGTCGGCAGTTTCCGTATCTGATCCAGCCCCGCCTAACAAAGCCCCGCGCCAGTTACGGCGCGGGGCTTGCCCGCAACACCCTCCCGCACCCGGTTATAACCTAATAACCAACAAATCTATTTGGCTATATTAACTACCTATATGCTTGCGCTCATCCGATCACGGGCAGTTGGGCAGTCGAGTAACGTATGGATGTAGGTTCTTTCGGTTTCACCATTGCAGGGCTAATCGTAGGTTTCATCGTTGGCATGACTGGCGTTGGCGGCGGGTCGTTGATGACGCCGATCCTGCTCTGGTTTGGCGTCAACCCTGCAACTGCCGTGGGCACTGACCTGCTCTATGCTGCTATTACCAAGGCCAGTGGCGTCTGGGTGCACGGGCGCAACAAGAACATCGACTGGAAGATCACCGGCTGGCTCAGCCTGGGCAGCGTGCCTGCGGCGGCGCTAACCCTGTGGTTCCTCAGCACGCTGCATGCCGACACCTCGGCGCTGAATGCGGTGATCAAGCAAGGCCTGGCTGTGGTGCTGATCCTGACCGCGCTGGCGCTGCTGTTCAAATCGCGCCTGCAGGCCTTTGCCAGCCGCCATGCCGGCGACCACTATCACCTCAGCGATCGCACCCTCAACGGCCTGACCGTGTTCACCGGGGTGATCCTCGGCGTGATGGTGACCCTGACCTCGATCGGCGCCGGTGCCCTGGGCACGGTAGCGTTGTTCCTGCTGTACCCGTTCCTGGTTACCCGCCGCCTGGTCGGCACCGAGATCGCTCACGCCGTGCCGCTGACGCTGGTCGCGGGCCTTGGCCATGCCGGCATGGGCAACATGGACTGGTCGCTGCTCGGTTATCTGTTGCTGGGTTCGCTGCCGGGCATCTACCTGGGCAGCCACCTCAGCGGGCGCATCTCCGACAACGTCCTGCGCCCATGCCTGGCGGCGATGCTGCTGCTGATCGGTTACAAGCTGGCGTTCTGACCTTCTTCCGGGGCTGCAGCGCAGCCCTTGCCGTTACTTGCCGGCACGCCACAGCACCGGCCAATACTCTGAAGAAACCTGCGCACAGCGGTCCATCTTGGCCAGGCTAAGCAAGCGCATGCGCTCACCGTCGTAGCGCCAGATCTCGTTGACACCGCAGTCGCCAATCCCGCGGCCCTTGTCGAAGCCATACAGCTCGCCGCTGTTCGAATCGAACGCGACATAGCCGGTCAAGCGGCTGTCGACCACCTCACTTGCCAGCGCCTCGAACGGTAGCTCGCTGATCACGTAAGGCGCTGCGCGGCCAACCCGGTACAGCGTGTACGAGCAGTTGTAGGCGCCGCATTCCGAACTGATCAGGGCCAGCGCGTGCTGGCTGTCGAGTGGCTGCAGTTCGAGGCTACGCACACCCTCTTGATCAAATACATCGCCGTCGGCCTTGGCTTTGGCCATGACCGCGCTGCGCATCTGGGTGGCCTGCGCAGGGTCCAGCGCGGGCGCTGCGGTGAACAGCGGCAGTTTGGCCATAGTGGGTGCTGGTGGCACGCTCGCATCTGCGGCAGTGCCGGGGCGCACCAACGCGCTGGCGTGGCCGATACGGCCTTGCACCGAATCGATCAGCAGCAGCGCCGCACTGATGCCCTGCAGCGATGCCTGCAACGCGCCGTCGCTGCTGGCCGCTGTCAGGCGCTCGCCGTTGCGCAACTGGCGCATGAGCGCGGCGCCGGCCTCACCGTCCACCTGCAGGACGGTCTGATACTCGTCGCGCTGCTTGTGCCAGCTCGCCGTCAATGGCTGGCCGTCGAGTAGCGGCGGCGAATCCCAGGCAGCACCGCCGACCACGCGCAGGCTCAGCGCACCGTTCAGACCGGCCTCGCGGTGCACCACCAGCCACAGCGAATTGGTATCTTCCTGCGCTGCGGCGACGGCGGTACAGGCGCGGGTGTTGTCGCAGCCAACGATCCAGTCCTTGATCTGCCGATATACCGGTACTGGTTCCGGGCCAGCCGCTACGGCCAGGCTCGGCAGCAACGCGAGGCCGAGCAGGGCTGCCCGGCATGGGAGGGTTACGTGCATCATGCTGATTCCTGTGCAGTCCTTGAGGTGCCCTGAACGGGCCTGACGATCATTGCAGATGCGCCGCCAAGTGCAACCGGGCGTTGCCAGGATTTGCGTCAGGTCACAGCAGACGCACCCGCCACTGCCCGTTGAAGCTCAGCTGTAGTTTTGCCAGGGGCAGTACATCGATGCGCTGCAGGGCAGCCAGCGGGCAGTCGAGCAGTTGCCCAAGCACAGCCCTGATCACCTGAGGATGAGTCACTGCCAAGGTCGAGCCTGGGCTGTTGAACGCCGCAAGCCAGGCGGCCACTCGTTCGCTCAGCTGAGCCAGGGATTCGCCGCCGTGGGAGGCACTGTAGGGATCGCTCAGCCACTGCGCCAGCGCATCCGGCTGCTCGCGCTGCAACTGCTTCAGCGTCAATCCCTGCCAGCGTCCCAGATCAGCGTCGGCCAAGGCCGGCTCGCTCATCACCTGATCGCCCAGCACACCGGCGGTGTCGAGGGTACGGCGCTCGGGCGCTGACACTACCTGCGTGTAATCAGCCATCAGTTCAGCGGCAGAAGGCAGCGCAACCAGCGCATCATCAGGGCAAGCCATACGGCCGAGCCGCTGGGCATCGGTCAGTCCATGGCAGATCAAGGTCAAGCGAACAGCTTTCACCGGTGTCCTCCAACGCAGGCTTCAGGCGGGCTGATACTACGCTGCCACCGCTACCTTGCGGTAGGATGCTGTCTAGATGCCATACCCTTTTACCCGAGCCGCCAATGCCCCACACCCCCAGTCCGCTTCTGCTCGCACTGCGCGCAGGTACCCAAGCCTGTCACCAGCGCCTGGAAGCCCGCTTGCCGTTTTTCCGTGATGACTTCGACCTGCCTGCCTATCGACGGCTGATGCAGGCTTACTATGGCTTCCATGCCCCGCTACAAGCGCTACTGACAGACCATCAAGGCAGCGAGCGGGCCAAGACCACAGTGCTCGAACATGACCTTCAGGCATTGGGCCTGAGCCGCGCAGAGGTTGCCGCCCTGCCCCGCTGCGAGGCGCTGCCGGCAACTGCCGATGAAGCCAGCGTGCTCGGCGTGATGTATGTGATCGAAGGCTCGACCCTCGGCGGTCAGGTGCTCAAGCGGGCGATGGCCGAGCGCCTGGGGATCGACGGCGACCACGGCGCGCGCTTTCTCGACGTGTACGGGCCGCTGACCGGCGCGCATTGGCGCAGTTTCCTGCAGCGCCTCGACCAGCCTGCCGCCAGTCACCCGCAGACGGTGGCCGCCGCCATCGCTACGTTTGAGTGCTTCGAGCACTGGCTGCAGGACTGCGGCGTGCTGGCCTGATCAACCGAACAGGTGCAGCACGCCCCACGCCGGTATTGCCGCCACCAGCGCTACGGCGAACCTGGGCCAGTACGGCAGCAGCATCACCAGCACCACCGCCGCCAGCGAGATCACCCCAAACCAGGCCACCGCGCCCATCGCCCAGCCCCAGGCCTGAGCGCACAGCAGCAAGCTCAACAGCAGCCCCAGCCAGCCCAGCGCGCGCAGGCTCAGGCGCAGCGCTGGCGACGGTGACCGTTGCCACACCTGTTTGTAATGGCGCTCCAGCCCCTGACACAAACCGAGCATGCCGGCATAGGCAAACAGCAGGCTACCCGTCACCAGACTGATCATGCCTTGGCCTCCATTGTGCGCGCCGCGCGCGGCTTGACCACCACCGGTTTGGGGCACGCCACACGCCATGCCGCCAAGGCCAGGCCAATACCCAACACCAGGCCCGTGACCTCGACACCCAGGCGCAGGTGGTCGACGCCGCCGGCAAAGATACCCAGCACACCCAGACCACCGCACAGCACGGCGCAAAGTGCCAACTGCTCGACCCATGCCTGTTTGGCAGGGCGCACGCCGGCATGCAGTAACGCCAGCAGCCACAGGCCAAAGAACGCCCGCACTTCCCACGCCTCACGTTGCGCCAGCTCCGCTGGCAACAGTCGGCTGGCCCACAGCAAGCCGACACAGGCGACCATCAGGCCGCTGATAAAGCCGACGTTGCACACTTCAGCCACGCGATACCAACGTCGCGCCGCCGCATCGGCACGGCTGTCGGCAGCGGCATATTTGCGCCCACGCTTGACGCAGAACAGCACCAGCCCGCTGGCGATCATTGCGCAGCTGATCAAGCCGCAGATGAAGTACAGCCAGCGCATCGGGTAGCCACCAAACTGCGCAAAATGCAGCCCGGCCATGACCCGCTGAGTCAGCGGCGCCGGGCGCAGTTCGGCGACGTCGCTGAGCAGCTTGCCGCTGACACCGTCGAACACCATTGCATTGCCTTTGGTCAGCGCGATGCGGTTACCCAGCACCGGCCGCACTTCGATCAGCGCCGCGGCGGTGTTCGGGTTACGGATGCCAATGCTGCCAACTGGTCCGAGACGAGCTTCGGCCTGGGCCAGCAGCGGCGCCAGTTCGACCAGCTCGGCGGGCGTCTTGGCCAGCCGTCGCGGTTGTTCCACACGGGCATTGCCCTGGGCCTGGAAGTACGCCCGGCTGTCGCCCTCGAACACGGCGTCCACGCCTGCGGGGATGTAGATCATCATGAAAATCACCAGGCCGGTGTAGGTGATCATCAAGTGAAACGGCAGCAGCAACACCGCGCTGGCGTTGTGAAAGTCCAGCCACGAGCGCTGGCCTTTGTCGGGGCGGAAGGTAAAGAACTCCTTGAAGATCTTCTTGTGAATGACGATGCCGGTGATCAACCCCGCAAGCATCACCAGCGCCAGCGCGCCGACCACGAAGATGCCCCAGTTGCGCGGCAGGTCGAGGGTGAAGTGGAAGCGGAAGAAGAAGTTGCCGCCGACGCTGTCACGTACGGCAAGCGGCTCGCCGCTGTTCGGGTCGAGCGGCACCACCACGCCGTGGCGGCGATCGCCGGTGGAGACGCTCAAGCCCGGCGAGCGTTCGGTCGGCAAGCTGATACCCCAGTTGCCGGCGTTGGCTTGGTGCTGTTGCAGGTAGCTGATCGCGCGCTTGGCGGCATCGGCCTGGGACACTGTACTTGCCGGGATTTCTGGCTGCATCCAGTGGTTGAGCTCTTTGTCGAACACCGCCAGGGTGCCGGTGACAAAGATTGCGAACAGCAGCCAGCCAAAGATCAGCCCGGCCCAGGTGTGCAGCCAGGCCATCGATTGAGTGAAGGTGTTTTTCATGCCAGCCACCGCAGCGCCTGCGGCCAGAAGCCAATCAACGCCAACGGCACCGCCAGCGCCAGTGGCGCCCAGGCCCGCAGCGCGTCACGGCTGGCGAAGGCCCAGAGGATCGCCAGGGTATAGAAGACGAACGCCGGCAGCGTGGCGACGATCACCGCGTCCGCCGGCGCCAGCGGCAGGATCCGCGCCAGGCAGGCGGTGCTGGCGTAACTGAAGGCGTAGCCACCCAACAGGGCTGCGCCGCTGCGCGAGAGGATGCGCAGCCAGGTTGGGGTTTCGCTCATCAGAAGGTCCTTGTGCCGATCGATCAGAACGAAATGTTCAACGAGGCAAACACGGCGCGCCCAGGCTGGTTATAGGTGTTGGCGCCGGAGCTGCTGGCGTTGCCGCCGCGCAGGATCTGCTTGTCGAAGACGTTGTTCACGCCCACGCGCACGTCGTAGTTCTGGTTGAATTTGTAGCCGGTGCTGATATCCACCAGGCCGTAGGCTTCCACATCCTGCTGTGCTGCCAGGTCGTAGTCCTGCTGGGTGCGGTAGTTGTAGCTTGGCGACTTCTGCTTGCCGAAGTAGGTGCCGGCGAGCTGGAACGACAACTTGTCGGTGGCGCGCCAGTCGAGGGTGGTATTGACCGTGTACTCGGGGATCACCGACAGCGGCTCGCCGGTTTCACGGTTGTCGTTGTCGAGCATCCAGGTCAGGTTGGTGTTCCAGTCGAGCGCCGGGCTCAGCTCGATGAAGAAGTTGCCCTCGATACCCTCGACCCGCGCTTCGCCGGCGTTTTCCCACTGGGTCACGCGACGACCACTATTGATCGCATAGATCACGTCGGTGCCACCGATGATCTTGTTCTGGTAGTCGTTACGGAAGTACGTCGCGCTGGTGCGCCAAGTGCCGCGGTCGTACTGCAGGCCGATTTCCTTGTTGACGCTGATTTCCGGCTTGAGGTCGCTGTTGCCCTGCAGGTAGCAGCCACCGGAGTTGGTCTGGCCGACACTGCACCCGTTGCCGCGGCTGTACAGCAGGTAGTTGGAGTTGTACTGGTACAGGTTCGGCGTTTTGTAGGCACGGGCAATGCCGCCTTTGACGGTCAGCGCCTCGGTCAGCTTGTGCGACAGGTTCAGGCTTGGGCTGAGGTTGTCACCGAAGGCTTCGTGGTGATCCAGGCGCAGCCCGGGGGTGACGGTGGTATCGCCGATGATGACGTTGTCTTCGACGAACAGCGCGTAGCTCTTGGCAGTCATCTTCGAGTTGCTGCGATCAAAGCCACTGATCGCATCGCCGCCGTTGCCGCTCGGGTCGAAGCTCTGCGGGCGGAACGAGCCCTGGTCGTTGAGGCTCTCGTACAGGTATTCGCCGCCCAGGGTCAGCACGTGTTCGGTGCTGCCCATGGCGAACGGCAGGTTGACCTCACTGGTCAGGCGCGTGTTGCGCAGCCGCGACATAGCCGCGCCACTGTCGTTGATCGCGCCCTCCGGGCCACCGGCGAGGCCTTCGTTGAGGCGCCAGTTGCGCACGTACTCGTAGGCCAGCACGGTCTTGCTGGTGCCCCAGCTGAAGTCGCCCAGGTGGGTCAGGTCGTAGGTGCTGCGCTGCATGATGTTGGTCTCCTTGCCGTACAGGCTGGAGATCAGATCAACGTTGCCGCCGCCGTTGCTGTTCATGGTGTCGCCGGCGTAGATGTTGCCTTGGCGGCTGTAACCGCTGCTCATCTCGAGGCGATGCTCGTCGTTGAGCTTCCAGCTCAGCAGGCCGTTGATGTCTTTGTTGCGCACACCTTCGCGGCCGCCCACGAGGGCACTGTTGGCCGCGTCGGCATTGATGTCGAGGTCATCGGCATCGGTCTTTGCCAGGCCGCCGAACAGACGGAAGCCAAGGTTTTCGGTCAGGCCACCGCTGAGGTTGAAGTTGGTCCGCCGGCTCATGCCCTCGGCGCTGTCTTCCGGCAGCTGGGTGTAGACGTTGACGTTGCCCTTGAACTCATCGGTCGGGCGCTTGGTGATGATGTTGACCACCCCACCCATGGCCCCGGAGCCGTAACGCGCCGCCGCCGGGCCACGCAGGATCTCGATGCGCTCGACCGCTTCGGCCGGCACCCAGTTGGTCTCGCCACGGGTATCGCGGTCACCGTTCCAGCCGTAGCGCACGGCGTTGCGCGCATTGGACGGCTTGCCGTCGATCAGGATCAGGGTGTTTTCCGGGCCCATGCCACGCAGGTCGATCTGGCGGTTGTTGCCACGCGCGCCGCTGGCGCTGTTGCCGGTCAGATTGACCCCAGGCTCGCGGCGGATGATGTCGGACAGGTCATTGGCGGGCGGGCGGCGCTTGATGTCTTCTTCGGTAATGATCGACGAACCGAGCGCCTGACGCGCCTCACGTTCGGCGGTAACCAGAGTGTCCTGGATGATCAGTGCATTGCTGTCTAGCGGGACGTCCAGCACCTCGGCGTTTTGCTGCTCTTCGGCGTGAGCCGGCGCGACCAGCAGTGCTGGTGTGGCCAAGGCAACAAAAGCCAGGGCCAGGCCATTGGGTGAGGTTCTGGATTGCATCGACACATCTCCTGATCATGGGCAAATGCCAACCCCGACCAGGAAACCGAAGAGCCCACACCCTCCGGCCTCTCAAGCAGTACTTGGGGGGCCAATAGGGATGTGGAATATAACGATTCTCAAATGACTTTAAATCTTATTTACGAAATTTACAGATTGGGTGGGGAACTTGCGCAGGTTGCCGGCCTGCTGCGATCCAAGGCCGAGCAACTGCTCGATACAACATCGACCTTCCCTCGTCAGTGTTATGACTCCCACAATCGCTACGTCAAAGACGTAGGGATGAGGTATGCTGACCATTATCGAATCGCCGCTTTTCTCCAGGCAGTGGCCGGATTACTGGACCGCCGAGGAGCATGGAGCTTTTATGGCGTACCTTGCTGCGGATCCAGAAGCTGGCGTCGTGATCGCCGGTTCTGGTGGGTGTCGCAAGGTGCGCTGGAGCATGGATGGGCAAGGGAAACGGGGCGCGGTCAGAGTCATCTACACGGCCCAACTCGCTGACGGTGCACTGGTTACACTGCTCGTGTACTGCAAAAGCGCTGTAGAAAATATACCTGCGCATGTGCTGCGCAAGATCATGAAGGAGCTGGACCATGCCGTTGAGTGAGACAGAGCTCATGCTTCGGGACGCCAAGCGCGACATCGGCGAAGAATTACTGCAGTCGATCCGCGATGTGAAAGCCGGCCGCTACGGCGCAGTGCATCAGGTTGAAGTGACTGAAGCCGCTGAGGCGCGTAACAAGACGGGGCTATCGCAGCTTAAATTCGCAGAACTGCTGGGTGTTTCGATTCGAACCCTTCAGGAGTGGGAACAAGGGCGTCGAGCGCCTTCTGGTGCGGCTCGCTCGCTGCTATATATCGCGGCCTCTCGCCCGGACGTGTTTCGAGAGGTGCTGCAGAATCGCCACTGATACCCTGCCACGTGAAACCCCTTGGCGGGGCGGCAATCCAGTCGAAAGGGGCTGCACAGCAGCCCCGAAACCCAAATGGTTGCCCTAATCATCAAGCCAATGTACGGCCCTAGCTGTCAGGACTTGAACCGCCCAACCAACCCATTCAACTCCTGCGACAGCTGCGACAACCGCCCGGAGTCAGCCTGCGCCGAACTGGCCAGGCCCTCGACCAGCTGCGCTTCGTCATAGATCTGCTGAATATGCCGGTTGATCTCTTCGGCAACGCTGTGCTGCTCCTCCGCCGCTGCGGAAATCTGCAGGTTCTGGTCGCGGATTTCATTGACCGACAACTGAATCCCTTCAAAGCTGTCGCGCGCACTCTCGATCGACGACACGCTGGCCCGCGACAGATCCAGGCAGCTGTCCATCTTCTCCGAGACCTCTGCAGTCTTGCTGCCGAGGGTATTGAGCAGCAGGTCGATTTCGCCCGTGGAGTCAGCGGTACGCTTGGCCAGCGCGCGCACTTCATCGGCCACCACGGCAAAGCCGCGGCCCTGATCACCGGCGCGGGCAGCTTCGATCGCAGCGTTCAACGCCAGCAGGTTGGTCTGCTCGGCAATGGCGCGGATGGTGCCGAGGATCTGGTTGATGCTACGACTGCCCTGCTCCAGCTCGACCATCGCCTGAGACGACTCGCTCAAGCGCATGCCGAGGCGGTTGACGTTGTCGGTGGTCTGCTCGATCTGCTGCTTGCCCTCAGCGACACGGCGGTGGCCGTTTTCGGCAGCATCGGCAGCGCTGCTGCACGAGCGCGCAACTTCGTTGGCGGTGGCGACCATCTCGTTGAATGCAGTGGACACCAGTTCGACTGCTTCGCGCTGACGCCCGGCGGCTTCGTTCATATTGCTCGCCACCTCGCTATTGACCCGCGAAGCGTCCTCAAGATTGCTCGACGCAGCGCCGATGCGCTGGATCAGCTGGCGAATCGCCGCCAAGAACTTGTTGAACCAGCCGGCCAGCTCAGCTGTTTCATCCTTGCCCTGCACCTGCAGATCTCGGCGCAGGTCACCCTCGCCTTCGGCGATCGACTGCAAGCCGGTGCTGACCTGGCCGATGGGCTTGACGATCAGCTTGGAGAACGCCGCCGCGATCACCGCAAATACCAGCGCCAGCAAGATGACGATGACTGCCGTGAGATAGCTCATGCGCGTGGCCGCAGCCATCACTTCCTGCTTCTCGATCAGGCCGACAAAGCGCCAGCCCAGGCCTGGAGAAGTCCATACGTTGGCCATGTAGTTGACGCCATCGATCTCGACTTCAGTCGAGCCCTGCGCGGTCGCTGCCAGATGCGCGTAAGGCTCGCCAAGGTCCTTGAGCTGCTTGAAACTGTGGCTGGCGTCGCGTGGGTCGACCAGCACCGTGCCGTCTTCGACCAGCATCACGTAGCCGCTGTTGCCGAGCTTGATGCTCTTGATCAGCTCGGTGAGGTTTTTCAGCGAGACGCTGACGACGAACACACCCTTGGGCTTGCCGGCGTCATCGAGCAATGCCCGCGCAGTGCCGACCAGCGCCACATCGTCCTTGTCGTAGTAATAGGCAGCGGTGCGCACGGTCTTGTTCGGGCTGGCCATGGCCGCCTTGTACCAAGGCCGCGTGCGCGGATCGTAGTTGGCAAGCTTGGGATCATCCGGCCATTTCGCGTAACTGCCGTCTTCCAGGCCGATGGACAGAATCGCCGCGGCCGGGTGAGTCGAACCATAGCGGGCGAATTGATCAATGACCTGCTGCGCCGCAGCCGGCATTGGCTGACTGGCGGCGTCGGTACTGGTGTACTGTTTTAAAGTACTTACTGAAGTGTATACAGGATCAGCGGACAGTTGATCGACGTTTTGCGTAGTTGCATCAAAGAACTGACGCATGTTGCCGTCTATCTGACGGATTTCCCGCGTGCTGCCATCGACAAACTGTTCAAGTGCATCGGCGCGGATATTCAGCACCGATATAACCCCGACCACGCTGACTGGGATAAAGGCTACCGAGACGAAGGCAAGGATCAATTTGGTTTTTATTTTCACTGTCACGACCATCCATGTAGGGCGGGGGCAAATGGCCGCTGCTGGGCAGTAGTGGCGACCTGCTACTCACACTGTTTCGGCCGCACGGATCTATATCTTTAGCTAATCTCCTGTACACAATTAAACCGGCGATTGGTGTTGATCCATCAGTCAACTTTACCAACGTCGCCGGGCCGGCGGTCGCGGCCAACTTGACCGTCCCAAACCGCAGCTGTTTACTGTATGTATATACAGCAAAAAGCCAGCCGCCATGCCAACCGCCACCTCACCCGTATTCGCCCTGATCGACTGCAACAGCTTCTACGCCAGCTGCGAACGGGTGTTCCGCCCCGACCTGGTACGCACGCCGATCGTGGTATTGAGCAACAACGACGGTTGCGTCATTGCCCGCAGCGCCGAGGCCAAGCAATGGGTAAAGATGGGCCAGCCGTACTTTCAAGTGCGGGATGTGCTGCGCCGTCACGGCGTGGTGGCGTTCTCCTCCAATTACGCGCTGTATGGCGACATGAGCCAGCGAGTAATGACGGTGATAGAAGGCATGGTCCCGGCCACCGAGGTGTACTCGATCGATGAAGCCTTCGCCGACCTCAGCGGCGTGCCTGGCGATCTCGAGCAACTGGGCCGCGACATTCGCGAGCGTGTTCTCAAGCACACCGGCATTCCCGTCGGGGTCGGCATCGCCGGTACCAAGACCCTGGCCAAGCTGGCCAATCACGCGGCCAAGCGCTGGACCGCGCAAACCGGCGGGGTCTACGACATGCGCGACCCGGTACGGCGCGACTGGGTACTGAAAAAGTGCCAGGCCTCGGACGTCTGGGGTATCGGCCCGCGCATGGCGGCGCACCTGACCGCGCTGAACATCCGCAGCGCCTGGGACCTGGCTCAGGCCGACCCGTGGAGCCTGCGCAAGCAGTTCAGCGTGGTAGTTGAAAAAACCGCCCGCGAGTTGTCCGGCACGCCCTGCCTGGAACTGCAGGCGCAGGAGCCGCCGCGCCAGGAAATCTGCTGCAGCCGCATGTTCGGCGAGCGGGTCAGCGAGTTGCAGCCGATCAGGCAGGCGGTGGCCACCTACGTCATGCGCGCAACGCAGAAACTGCGCGCGCAACGCTCGCTGGCGCGCAAGCTGCGGGTGAGCATCCGCACCGGCATGTTCAACCCCGAAGAAGCCAAGTACGCCAGCGGCGTAGTGGTGCAACTGCCCTACCCCACCGACGACGTACGGCTACTTACGCGCATGGCGCTGGAGGCGGTAGGCACGATCTTTCGCCCAGACTTTCGCTACAGTAAGGCCGAGGTGTTGTTGATGGACCTGTGCCAACCGGGGGAGTTTTCAGATGACCTGTTCGCCCCCAGACAATCGCCGACTTGTGATCGCCTGATGCAGGTGATGGATGACATCAACGGGCGCTGGGGCTCGGGCACCATGCGCGCGGCCAGTGTGCCAGCGGCACCGGATTGGGAGATGCGCCGCGAGTTGATGAGCCAGAGTTTCACCACCCAATTCAATGCTCTCTGGCGTGCCCGATCTTGAACTCAAGCCTTGGGATCGTGGCTGCGCACGCTGAAGGTGACCACGCCCCAGATCGCCAGCTCGTCGCCCTCGAGGATATGCCGCGGGGCAAAGCGCGGGTTGTCCGAGCGCAGCACCACCTGCCGGCCAACTCTGTGCAGCCGCTTGCACAATGGCTCGCCATTGACGGCGGCGATCACCACATGGCCGTGCTGGGCTTCGATCGAGCGATCGACCAGCACCAGGTCGCCATCGAAGATGCCCGCGTCCTGCATGCTGTCGCCGTCTATTCTCACCAGGTACATATGCGGCGCGCGCAGGTTGAACAGCTCGTCCAGCGAGATCGGCTGCTCCATGTGGTCCGCCGCAGGCGAGGGAAAGCCTGCCGGCACGCTGAACAGATAGCGTGACAGCGCGCCTGCGCCGGCTGCGATGGGGCCAAGGATGGTAGTCATGGGGCACGCCTTGCAATTAAACTGTACGGATATACAGTTAATCGGGCGCCACGGCTTTGGTCAATTTCGGCGTAGGAAATTTCGACAAGTGGGAGACCTGCAATGTGCGGACGCTTTGTTCAGTCGCAAGGCCTGGCCGATTATCTGCGTGAGCTGGACGCCGAGCAGGATGTCATCAGTGGCTACGACAACGTGCCGATCGACCGCTACAACGTCGCCCCGGGCAGCCGTGTACTGATCCTGCACAACGCCGCCGACGGCCTGCGCATCGACCCGTGTCATTGGGGCTGGGCGCCGTTCTGGGCCACCGGCAAACGCCCAGCGCCGATCAATGCACGGGTCGAGACGGTGACTACCGGCAAGTTCTTTCAACCGCTGTGGCCGCAAGGCCGGGCACTGGTGATGGCCGATGGTTGGTATGAATGGGTGGTCGACCCGGCCGACCCCAAGCGCAAGCAGCCGTATTTCATCCGTTTGAAAAGCCGGGCGCCTATTTTCATGGCAGCGTTGGCGCAGGTGCAAGCCGGGCTTGAGCCGAACGAGGGCGATGGCTTCGTGATCATCACCGCGGCCAGTGATGAGGGCATGCTCGATATCCACGACCGCCGCCCATTGGTGCTGGCGCCGGAACAGGCACGGGCCTGGCTCGACCCGCAACTACCCGCCGAGCAGGCTGAACGGCTGGCCCGTGAGCAGTGCTTGCCGGTGGCTGATTTCGAGTGGTTTGCGGTCAGCAAAGACGTAGGCAACATGCGCAATGAAGGTGCCCAGTTGCTGGTGCTGGAAACAGTGCAAGGAACGCTGTTCTAGGCAGAAGGCAGCGGCTGGACGCCGCTGCCTGCCTCCTCTGGTCAACCCTCCGCGAGGGCCTCACGCACCAGATCGTCCACGCCTTCGTCGGGATGTGCCTGCATCCACTCGACGATCTGTTTGCGCATCAGCGGGGTCCAGAAGCTGTGAATATGCTGGCGTACCCCCTGCACCGCCAGCGTCCGGTTGGGCTCGCTGTCAAAGTAGTGGGCGATCTGGTTGGCCATCTTGACCAGGCTGTCGACACTCATCGGCGTACCTCGGCAGTTTCCTGTTGCTCGCTGTTGCGCCGCTCCTGCAGCAGGCGCCGTTGTTCGTCACTGAACGCCTGATAACGCTGCTGCCATTGCGACGGCTGCGATACACGCACCACTTCTACCGCCGTAACCTTGTACTCGGGGCAGTTGGTGGCCCAGTCGGAGTTGTCGGTGGTGATGACGTTGGCGCCCGACTCGGGGAAGTGGAAAGTGGTGTACACCACTCCCGGCGCAACCCGAGTACTGACCTGAGCACGCAGCACCGTCTGCCCGGCGCGGCTGCCAATACCGACCCAATCGCCTTCGACAATGCCGCGGCTTTCGGCGTCGCTTGGGTGAATCTCAAGCCGATCCTGGGCATGCCAGGCGACGTTTTCGGTACGCCGTGTCTGCGCGCCGACGTTGTACTGGCTGAGGATGCGGCCAGTGGTCAGCAGCAGCGGATAACGGCTGTTGACCTTCTCGTCGGTGGGCACGTAGCCAGTCAGCATGAAGCGGCCCTTGCCGCGCACGAACTGGTCGATGTGCATGGTCGGCGTGCCGTCTGGCGCGGCTTCGTTGCACGGCCATTGCAGGCTACCGTGACGCTCCAGCTCGCTGTAGCTGACGCTGTGGAAGCTCGGTGTCAGCCGGGCGATCTCGTCCATGATCTCTGACGGATGACGGTAGTTCATCGGGTAGCCGAGGGCGTTGGCCAGGGCCATGGTGCCTTCCCAGTCAGCCTTGCCGGCCAACGGCTGCATGACCTTGCGCACCCGCGAAATACGCCGTTCGGCGTTGGTGAAGGTGCCGTCCTTTTCAAGGAACGAGCTGCCCGGCAGGAATACATGGGCAAACTTGGCCGTCTCGTTGAGGAAGATATCCTGCACCACCACGCATTCCATCGCCCGCAGCGCGGCCGTCACGTGCTGGGTGTTGGGATCGCTCTGGGCGATGTCTTCGCCCTGGCAGTACAGCGCCTTGAAGCTGCCATCCAGCGCCGCCTCGAACATGTTGGGGATGCGCAGACCTGGGTCAGGCTGCAGGGTCACACCCCAGGCCTGCTCGAACTCGGCACGCACGGTGGCGTTGGAGATGTGCCGATAACCCGGCAGCTCATGCGGGAACGAGCCCATGTCACACGAGCCCTGGACGTTGTTCTGCCCACGCAGCGGGTTCACCCCTACCCCTTCACGGCCGATGTTGCCAGTAGCCATAGCCAGGTTGGCGATGCCCATCACTGCGGTGCTGCCTTGGCTGTGCTCGGTCACGCCGAGGCCGTAGTAGATGGCCGCGTTGCCAGCGCCGGCATACAGCCGGGCTGCCGCACGGATCTGCTCGGCCGGTACGCCACAGGTCGGGCCAAGGGCTTCGGGGGAGTTCTCCGGCAGGCTGACGAAATCGCGCCAGCGAGCGAACTCCGGCCCTTCACAGCGGGCATCGATAAAGCCCTGATCAAGTAGCCCTTCGGTAACGATCACATGGGCAAGTGCGTTGAGCATGGCCACGTTGGTGCCGGGGCGCAGTTGCAGGTGCAGCTCGGCGCGGGCATGCGGCGAGTCGACCAGATCGATCCGCCGAGGGTCGATGACGATTAGTTTGGCGCCTTCACGCAGGCGGCGTTTGAGCTGCGAGCCGAACACCGGGTGCGCGTCGGTTGGGTTGGCACCGATCACCAGGATCACGTCGGCCTGCATCACCGAGTCAAAGCTCTGGGTGCCAGCGGATTCGCCCAAGGTCTGCTTGAGGCCATAACCGGTCGGCGAATGGCAGACCCGTGCACAGGTGTCGACGTTGTTGTTGCCAAACGCCGTGCGCACCAGTTTCTGCACCAGATAGGCTTCTTCGTTGGTGCAGCGGCTGGAGGTGATGCCGCCGATCGAGTCGCGCCCGTACTTGAGCTGAATGCGGCGTAGCTCGCTGGCTGCGTAGGTGACCGCCTCGTCCCAGCTGACCTCTTGCCACGGGTCGTCGATGTGCTTGCGAATCATTGGTTTGGTGATGCGGTCCGGGTGGGTCGCGTAACCCCAGGCGAAGCGGCCTTTGACACAGGCATGGCCGTGGTTGGCGCCGCCGTTCTTGTCCGGGACCATGCGCACCAGCTGGTCGCCTTTCATCTCGGCGCGGAACGAGCAGCCCACGCCGCAATAGGCGCAGGTGGTGATCACAGCACGTTCTGGCTGGCCCAGTTCGACCAGGCTTTTTTCAGTCAGGGTTGCGGTTGGGCAGGCCTGCACGCAGGCGCCGCACGACACGCACTCGGAGGTGAGGAAGTCGCTACCGCCAGCCGCCGCTACTCGCGAGTCGAAACCGCGACCGGTGATGGTCAGAGCAAAGGTGCCCTGAATGTCTTCACAAGCGCGCACACAACGGCTGCAGACAATGCACTTGCTCGGTTCGTAATTGAAATATGGGTTGGACAGGTCCTTGGCGTCGGCAAGGTGGTTGGCGCCTTCGTAGCCATAACGCACCTCACGCAGGCCAACCTGGCCGGCCACGGTCTGCAACTCGCAGTTGCCGTTGGCCGAGCAGGTCAGGCAGTCCAGCGGGTGGTCAGAGATGTACAGCTCCATCACATTGCGGCGCAGGTCGGCCAGGCGTGGCGTCTGCGTGCGCACCACCATGCCCTCGGTGACCGGTGTGGTGCACGACGCCGGGTAACCGCGCATGCCGTCGACTTCGACCATGCACATGCGGCACGAGCCAAAGGCTTCGAGGGTATCGGTGGCACACAGTTTGGGGATGTTGGTGCCGAGCAACGCGGCGGCGCGCATCACTGAGGTGCCAGCGGGCACGCTGATGGCGCGGCCGTCGATATTCAGGCTGACCTGCACCTGGCTTTCACGCGCGGGGGTGCCGAGGTCGGCATCACTGGCAGGGTCGAAATAATTGATCATTGGGCGGCCTCCGGGCTGGCCAGACCGAAGTCGGCAGGGAAGTGCTTGAGGGCGCTGGCCACGGGGTATGAAGTCATCCCGCCCATGGCGCATAGCGAGCCGTATTGCATGGTGTCGCACAGGTCGTGCAGCAGGTTGGCCTGGTCGGCGCGGTAGGCCGGGTCGCTGCTGGCGATCAAGCGGTCGACCACCTCCATGCCACGGGTCGAGCCGATCCGGCACGGGGTGCACTTGCCGCAGGATTCTTCAGCGCAGAACTGCAAGGCAAAGCGCGCCATGTTGGCCATGTTCAGGGTGTCATCGGCGACGACCACACCGCCGTGGCCGATCATCGCGCCAAGCGCGGCGAACGCTTCGTAGTCCAGCGGCGTATCGAACTGGCTCGGCGGCACCCAAGCGCCCAATGGGCCGCCGACCTGAGCGGCTTTCAGCGGACGCCCGCTGGCAGTGCCACCGCCGTAGCCTTCGACCAGCTCGCGCAAGGTCAAGCCAAATGCACGTTCGACCAAACCGCCATAGCGCACGTTGCCCGCCAGCTGGAACGGCAAGGTGCCCAGCGAACGGCCCATGCCGAAGTCGCGATAGAACTGCGCGCCCTTGGCCATGATGATCGGCACCGAGGCCAGGGTGAGCACGTTGTGCACCAGCGTCGGCTGGCCGAACAGGCCTTCGAGCGCCGGCAGTGGCGGCTTGGCGCGGACGATGCCGCGCTTGCCCTCGAGAGATTCGAGCAGAGCGGTTTCTTCACCGCAGATATACGCGCCAGCGCCGACCCGCACCTCCAGGTCGAACGCCACACCGCTGCCGGTGGTATCCAGATAGCCCGCCTCACGGGCCAACAACACCGCCTCGTTGAGCGCGTGGACCGCATCCGGATATTCCGAACGCACGTAGATGTAGCCCTTGCTGGCACCCACCGCCAGGCCGGCAATGATCATGCCTTCGATCAGCAGAAACGGATCGCCCTCCATCAGCATGCGGTCGGCAAACGTCCCCGAGTCGCCCTCGTCGGCGTTGCATACCACGTACTTCTGCACCGCCGGAGCATCGCGCACCGTGCGCCATTTGATCCCCGCCGGAAACGCCGCGCCGCCCCGCCCGCGCAGGCCCGAATCGAGCACTGCCGCGACCACCTCTGCCTGCTCCAGCAACGCAGCCTTGGCCAGGCCTTCGAAGCCGCCGTGGTTGCGGTAATCGTCCAGCGACAGCGGCCGGGTGATGCCGGCACGGGCGAACAGCAAACGCTGCTGACTGCTCAGATACGGGATCTCCTCGACCAGGCCCAGCGCCAGCGGATGCTCAGCCGGCGCCGCCGTCAACGCCTCGAACAGGCCCGCGACATCTTCGGCAGCCACCGGCCCAAAGCCCTGCCGGCCCTCAGCGGTTTCCACTTCAAGCAACGGTTCCAGCCAGTACAGCCCGCGCGAGCTGGTGCGCTGAATCTGTACCTCGACCTGCCGCCGTTGCGCCTCGGCGCTGAGCGCGTCGGCCAGTTGATCGGCGCCCACTGCACGCGCCACCGAGTCGCAGGGAACAAAGAGCTTCAGCATGGCTTCACCTCCTGCAGGCAGCCGCTGACCAGTGCGCTCAAGCGCTCCGGCGTCAGCCGCGCATGCACCTGGCCATCCAGTTCCAGCGCTGGCGAACAGGCGCAGGCCCCCAGGCAATACACCGGCCGCAGGCTTACCGCGCCGTCGGCACTGGTGCCGTGATCATCCAGCCCCAACTGCTCGCGCAGCTGCGCCGCCAGCGTCTCGGCGCCACGGCTCTTGCAGGATTCGGCCCGGCACAGGCGCAGGATATGCCGCGCTGGCGGCGCGGTACGGAAGTCATGGTAGAAGGTGATCACCCCGCGCACCTCAGCCTGGCTGAGGTTAAGTGCATGGGCGATATCCGGCACGGCGGCATCGGGGATATACCCAACGCCGGCCTGGATCGCATGCAGGATCGGCAACAGCGCGCCGGGGGTGTCACGGTGGTGATCCAGCACACGCTGGATCACGGGCAGGTCAAGCGTCTCATCAGGCATACAGCGGACCTCGGCGTCGCGAGCGCAGGCAATACCTGCGCCCGACGTGTTCTGCTGCGGCGCACCGGCCACGTCACGGTTGCGTGGTCGCCGGACACCTCCTTGCCCACGGCCGCGCATCTACGTGCACTGGCGTCGAGGGCATCCTGACAGCATGGCACTCCTGCCAGTACAGGGATGTGCGCCAGCGACCAGACGTATCCTGAAACCGACGCGATGACCGATAGCGCTACTCGGTCACTGTAGGAGCGGCCTTGTGTCGCGAAAGGGGCGCACAGCGCCCCCAAAATTTCTGCCCGACAAATACCTTGAAGGGTTCCCTTCAAGAGTTTCTGTTAATGCCCATATGCGCATCATCCATCAGCGCTTTAGCCATTTCACCAAGAAAATGAGAGGCCCAAACCAGTGCAGGCTCATTGTCCATGACGCCAATAAACGAGGCCTTACGGGCGCTATCCATCAACACCGATGCCTGCGCCAAGGCGTGATCACAACAGTTACCCGCTTCTACCCGAAACAGCCGCTTGCCCATAATGGCGCCTTCCAGGCAAGTCGCTGTGCCGACTGTCAGGCCCAGCCTGCCGATGCGGTCTAGCGGTTCTTTGTCCATGTGCAGTCCTCCGGCTTGGCTGATTCAGTGCAACGTCGGCTTGGTCGGCTCATCGAAGCGCTGTACCTGCGTGAGAGCCGTATCCACCAAAGCTCGGGCGGTTTCGAGCTCATGCATGATGGTCAGCATCATGATCGAGCCGGGCGTGCGCGGCAGGAGCAAGGCAGATTGATGGGCCACCGTCAGTGCGCACAGGACGTAATCTGCGGCTTGGATCAGGGTGTCTTCGAGGGCGTGGAGGGAGTTGGGATGGGGTGGGTCGGGGACGATCTTGATCATGTCGACTTCTCCTGCGTGGGGAAAGCCAGACACCTGTCCTTTGCAGAGGATGGGTGGCGGCTACGTACAGGCTGCAAAGCCGGGGCAGAAGAAGGAAACCCGGTAGGTCCGAAAACCTCCCATACGCAGCCACCATAAAGCGCAACCGCCAGCATGAATTCATGCAGACAGCCTGGTGGTGACTCCTTCCTCTCTGGCTCGGGTTTGCAGACCCGTTCGCTGATTTCGCAGCGACAGGGCGAGACTAGGAGGTTGGAGATACCACTGCAATGGCGAAAAAGCGGTAATAGGATGATTCGGAAATGGACTACAGGGAAGAGCGAAAATCTGATTAATTCACGTAGGACGTAGGGCCGATATGAAACAAAATAAGACACCCGTCATATCGACCGAGCTGAGATTGAATCAAACCGCGAGATACACAAGCTTGCGCCGGCGTGGACTGCGGCGGAATCGCCACCACGGTTTCGCAGCCGCTGCAGACGCCCACAAGAATATCTCGCGCCTGGCCTTGGCCGTCGCTGAATGGCACGTCGCGACGCCCGTATACATACGAAATCCATCGTACATTACTGCGGTTTGGTCCAGCCCGCCTGTAGAGCCATCCCTTTTGAAGTGTTCTGAAAGTGCACTTGTCGTGAGGTCGTCGGGGGCGCTATGCGCCCCTTTCGCGACACAAGGCCGCTCCTACACAGACGGCGCCGTGCAGTAAATTTCGCCTACTGATCAAAATCAGGCTGCACGCCACCCTGTAGGAGCGGCCTTGTGTCGCGAAAGGGCTGCGCAGCGGCCCCAGCGATCTCAAGCCAAACAAAAAGTCAGATAAATGCAGAGACCTTAACTTAGGTAGGCGTACCCAACACCCGAGCGAATCCAGCTGAACTTTCGAAACCGCCCTGCCCTCCCATTTTTACGCGTCGGGGAAAAGCACCGACCGAACCATTTCCACCACCTTGATCGAGAGGACCGAGAGACCACCATGAGTAATCAACTGGCAGGCAAGAAGGTACTGTTCATCACCGCAAACACCGGCATCGAACGCGATGAGCTGGTCAAACCGCTGGAAGCGCTGAAGGCTCAGGGTGCGGAAGTCACCCACGGGTCGAGCGAGGGCGGCACAACGCAGACGTTCGTTGGCGACACCGAGAAGGATCGCACCGTCGAGTCCCAGACCGCTCTGGCTGGGCTCAAGGCGGCAGACTTCGATGCGCTTGTGATTCCAGGCGGCACGGTCAATGCCGATACGCTGCGATTGGACGAGAACGCTCAGCGCCTGGTGAAGGAGTTCGCCGATGCGGGCAAGGTGATCGCTGCGATCTGCCATGGCCCTTGGGTGTTGATCAATGCCGGGGTTATTCCGGGCAAGACCCTCACCTCGTACCCTAGCGTTAGGCTTGACCTTGAAAATGCTGGGGCTGAAGGTTGGGTCGATGCGGAGGTGAAACAGTGCGAGGCCAATGGCTGGACCTTGATTACTTCGCGGACGCCGAAGGACATTCCAGCCTTCAATGACGCTATCGCTGCGGCGATTGAAGGGAAATAAGGTACGCACAGATGGCAGCCCGCGTGGGTTGCCATCAATCCCCGCTCGTTTTTCCCGCCATAAACGGCTGATGTAAGTCATATGGCACCCATCCGATCGGATGCTTGCTCCTGCCCTTTGAACTGCCAAGGGCGCACATGCCATTTTTCGTAATCACTTCACCTCTAGTCGCCTCATGCACGCCCTATCAGGGTGATCACGGGCGAAACTGCGGGCTTCTTGGTAGACTACGGCATCCTTTCAGGCTGGTAAGGGCGGTGCAGCTAACCGATCCGTCAGCCTTATTACTTGCTCTCATTGTTGCCATCTCGACGGAGCCGGCGCGCCCAGCAGTGGAACGGCTTTCTCCGCTGTCATAACAAGGCGCCTACTCGTAGAAATGGTACGGACATGCGTAGACCAGAATGCCCCTAGAATCAGCCTCAAACCCACAAACCACGCTTCCTGGACCGTCCCGGCGCTTCAGCGTTGCACCGATGATGGATTGGGCATGGCTTCCTTATGTACCCCGGAAACAGGCGGGTTAACGGCAAAGCTTGAAGGCTAGTACCAATTTTGTACCTATCGTGTAGCGGCACCCTCAATGCTAAGGCCAGCCATATTCGCGTCTGCAAGATACGCCGCCGTCAGTAGCCCTCAAAAGCCCACCCAATCAGTCAACCTTTCCCAAGCTAGCTGCCACCCCTACCACCTGTTAGAGTTCGTACGGCTATTGGCATTTCTCACCATGCGCCAGCTACTAAGGACTTGAGATTTATGGATAAAAATCTGACCTCCCCAGAACAGCGTAAATACTGGCGTAATGAAAAAATTGCCTTCTTGGCTTTAAGTTCCATTGAAGGAATTAACTTCTGGTCGCTTCATAAAATCGCGTCCAGCGGCCAAAGCTTTAATGATGCTCTCAGAAATCCTAGCGCTGAGTTCATTCAGACTGTAGCTTCTGCTTCTTCTAAAGATCCACAAGCTCAAGAGCTCGAATCACTTCAAGAAACCCTTTGGCAGAAGGGCCTAGAGCTTGCACGAAAGCTTAAAGAATCTGCAACAATCCTTGTCTTCAAAGATGAGGACGGGTTCCCTCTTAAACTCAGAGAAACAAAAGACTCCCCTGAGTGGATCTTCATCCAAGGAAACCCTCATTGCCTCTACGATTACTCTATTGCCATTGTTGGAACAAGAGATGCTAGTGAAGACGGCGCATTCCTTACGAGGATGCTTGTTTCCGCGCTGAGCGAAAGCAATATTACCACCATAAGCGGCTTAGCTGCGGGAATCGATCAACTCGCGCACACTGAATCAATCCGATATGGAATCAAAACTGCAGCAGTACTTGGCACTGGAATTTTTCTCGACTACCCGAAAGGATCTGAAATAATCCGTCACCGAATAATCCAAGCCGGCGGCTGCGTAGTCAGCGAATACTTACCATATCAACGCTCAAGCCCTGAAAACTTTGTCAGAAGAAATCGAATTCAGGCTGCGCTTTGCGACACGCTTGTTCCAGTAGAATGGAAAATCAAAAGCGGGACAGCCCACACTGTAGGCTTCGCAAAAAAATACAACAAAAACATTGCGAACATTTTTCTCCCCCAAACCTATCATGCAAGGCCCGAACTAGCCTTCTCGGAACAAGAGCACGGGGCGCTCTCATTCGAGCTACCAATAAGCATCGTGACCTTACTTACCTTTGCATTCACCCCGAAAAAGCCCGATCAGAAACAGCTACTGTAAAGCAATAGTTCACCAGCACATCACAAGGGACTAAATGATGCTAGTACTTATCGCCTCACCAAGCGCTCTCTTAGACACAAGCCTAAATGTGAACCAAGCGGTCGCCAACGCGATGATTGATATCGCAAATAAAAACCCGGTACTCGTAGTATCCAACAAGTCAGAACCTGACTGGTTTAGCAAAGCTTTTAATGGATCGAAAGTACAGTTCAAGCAAGTCATGGGCCGCCAAAGCGGCCAATATCTAAAAGACATCTCCCAAAAAAACAACGTCCCTACATCCAACTTCCTGTGCCTCACAGCCTCGGATGAAGATTATATGATGGGGAAAAATGGGCAAGCAATTCTTATAGCTGCCGGCTGGTCGAATAACGCCAAGGCCAAAGAGCTCGGAATCCAGGTCGCGGATGCCAGCGAACTTAAGGAGGTTTTCGAACTCACGGACAATTGGCCTGGTAGCTGGTGGTTCTCAGGATCTGGACCTGCGTACGGGGTCCGCGCTCTAGCCGACCTATCAAGCTATGGCGCCGATACAACCCAGTTCCAATTCTCCCAGAAAGTTACCGCTGCGGTGAAACAAGGTGGCGGCCCTCTCAATGCGCTATTGGCAATTACCTCTAGATCCCTTCTGCAAGAATGGGGCGGGGAAAAGAAGGGAGTATTTTTTGCTGTATTCCCATCATCCAATCCTGCCAACAAGAACAATGAAGTACTCACCGATTTCACACACAGACTACGCACAACAGTCTCACGCGTACGTTTCGCGAGCCGAGACGAACCACTGTTTATCAGACATTCTGCTTCGCCCAAGAGGTCGCGAGGCCAAGGCGGTGACCGCACAGATCCCACCTCACAAATCACCACCCTTCATCTCAATCCGAGATATGCGACGAGCATCAAAGGGAAAGATGTAATACTGATTGACGACTGCACTACCTACGGGCTCTCATTTGGGGTCGCAGCTGCGTTCCTTAAAGCCGCTGGCGCAGCTTCAATGACAGGGATAGCTTTAGGTAAGTTTGGCTCACGACTTGACCACTATGAAATCACTTTAACAGCCAACCCCTACAGACTACTAAAAGCCACTGACTTCCAGTTCATTTCACACAATTCACTTGAAGGCACCACGGCTTCCAGCGCGCAAAGTGCCTTGCAGAAACTAATCCCGTGAAATAGGGCGTGCTCAAACAAAGTAAATTTGATCACCTCCACACGCCAAATTATCAATTGGCACACACCCCGATTGTGCTGTGGTATTAACGTCATGAAGCGCCCAAGCCCCATATACAAAGGGCTTGGGCGCTTTTTAGTAGCTACTGGCGAGACGCTGAAAGGGCATCGAGGGGCATGGAATAGCGCTCGGTTTGCCCCGTTTGTGCCCCACACCCTCGCAGCCGTACCGGCGGCGCCCGCACGCTTTGCCTTAAGACTGGCTCAACCATTATACTGTACAGACATACAGCTATATTTGAGTTCTCAGATGTCTGCAGACGTAATCGACACGCAACCCATTCGATTAGTCTTGGATGACGAACAGCTCGAGGCCATGGAATGGCTGATGGAGCAACTGCCGCTTGGCTTTCTACCCTACCACTGCGCTCCAGCGCGCTCCCTGCTGGGATGGAGCGTCGAGGCCTTGGCATTTCGTTCGGGCGTATCACCAGGCGCGATAAGGAGCATCGAGAACGGGGCCGAGCTGCGCCGCGTCACGATGCAGGCCCTTGCTCATGCACTGGAGGCGAAGGGCCTAGTGTTCTTCCCTGGCCACCCTCCCCTGCGCGCCGGCAACTGCCGAGGGGCCACGCCTCATCCCCGTAGGAGGGACGACTACCATTTGATCGAGTGACCAGGTCAGCGAACCTTCCATAGCTGATCAATTCGAGTTGTGTAGGAGCTACTCATCATTTCCCGGCGCATCCCCCAATCGGGGGTGCGGGGGACAGTCGCTGTATGCATCGTGCCTCTTCCATATTTGCCATTAATCTCGTCTAGCACCGACATTAGCCGGTCGCTGGCCACCGGCTGCGTGACCGCAAACAGATCATCACTGAATTCACCAGGCTGCCGCAGATCAAGCAGAAGCACCTCTGCCTTGCTGTACCGGAATTCTGGCCGGTAGATCCGCTCAACTGCTTCGGTAGCGGCCCGGGTAAGCAGCAGCGTGTCATTGGTGGGGTATGGCAGCTCGACCATCCGCGCCGTACCTTTCGAGTCGCGGGGTTGTAGTGAAACCGCGAGGCGTAGCCAAGACTAACTAACTGTAGTAGCGTTCTGCCAAAAATTATGGGGCGGATCTGCGGATACGCCTTCGATCCGCTCAACCAGCACCTAGCACGAGAGACTGTCGATGAACGAAGAGCTACAAAAAATCGGTGTCCTAGCCGAGGAGCTTGAGAAGCTGGCAGACAGCTTCAGGAATTTGTTAGCAGATACAAAAGTACATAAAGATCTCCGCGTCGCGTTTGAATCCTTGTTCGCGAATTTGAATAGTCTAGCTTCAGCCTTTACATCTAACGACATCGATGCGATCACTAACAGCGCAAATACAGCTGCCATTTACGGCGAGGCAATAGGACATCAATCTCTAAAATTAAACAGCACGGATTTTCACGAAGCCGGGCAAAAGATCATGACCAAAGCGGTCGAGCTTCGAAGGGCGGTAGAACAAAGCCCCCTCAACCTGGACACCCTTAAAAAAAGCGAGCTCCGCCCCAGCTTTAAGCGCTTCACTCTCTTCCCGAGTTCCATCGACAGCGCTGACGCGTCAAGACTTAAGGTGATGATCGAAGAGCAAGAGAAGCACGATCAGCGTGTCAAGAAGCTTCTAAATGAGAACGAACTGAGGATTACTAGCTTAGCGAAGCGTCTTCAAGAGCTTGAGGGAGCTGCTCAAGGAGAGATAGATAAAATCTCTTCTGCCTATTCGGATGGTCTTCGGGAAATTGGGGTAAAAAAGACGGAGATAGACGGCATACTGGGGCACGTCTCGGGTAGGGCAATCGCCGGCGACTACGAAAAGAGCGCTGCTGAAGAAAAAAAGATGGCTGACCGACTGCGATTTTGGTCCTTGGTATGCATGGCGGTCATTGCTGGTTGTTTAGTCTACACCCTCGTGGGACATTCAACCGATTGGCAGCAGTCCCTATTCCGCATCTCACTGACTTTTTTGCTATCCGTACCGGCAGCGTATCTGGCAAGGGAGTCCGCAAAGCACCGTGAGCAGCAGTACCAGCACTTGCAGACGTCACTTGACTTGAAAGCTCTGTCACCCTTTGTGGCTTCTCTCCCTGACGAAGAGCAACACAAAATAAAGATCGCAATCGCGTCAAAAATTTTTGCGGGTAGAGATTTTTCCAAAGTCGGTGCTGATCCCTTCCCCATCAATACGCAAGAAATAATCATGGAGTTGCTTAAGAAGGTGCACGTCTCGAAGGCCAAGCCGCAGAAAGCGTCTGAATGACAGGTAGGAATAAGGGGCGCTCTCTAAAGCGCGTTTGTCATTTGTGCTGAGGCAGCCGATGTTAGGATGATTGCGAATCGGTAGCTTTCCCAACTGAACTCCCCCTCCACAATAAGGGCTTCCTGTGCCGACAACATGGATTGAAATAGTCGATACGACAGTAAAAATTGGCTTGGGTGCCGTAGTCACCGGCATTGCGACACTGTTGAACAACAAGTTATCGCATACCAAAAGCGCCGAGAAAGACAGCCTTCATAGAAGCGTCGCGGTTCTCGAGAGTGTAACCCTGAGCATTGAAGAGATGACCCATACGCTACTCAAACACTGGTCGTTTATCGTAGATGTGGCGAGAAATAGTGAAAAAGGCGTTGAAGCATCGGAGGAAAAGTTGAAGCACATCTCGGGTCTGAGATCTGAGGTGTACCACCTATTCAAAGGCTTGACCAATGGTGAGGGCAGATTGCTACTCATTGGATGTGTAGATCAACAGAAGAAACTGCGGAATTACGGATCTATTATCTCCGAATACCATCGCTACACCTCCCCGAATAATGCACTTGCATCCAGTGCAGAGCTGGAGTCCTGGCGGACCAAGATTCTCGATGCTAGAGAGCAGCTCTATTCAGCCTTGAATAAGGCCTACCAAGGCGCGAAGTAGACAAAAAGAAAGGGCTGTCCAAGGCCCTTTCTACATCCATGTATATATGCGCACTTCCCTTTATTGCCCTTGCCCCGTTCATTCCTTGGTCGCCGGTCAGGGTTCGGGTGTTCGGCCTCTCGCCACAAGTAATAAACGGCCAAATTTAGTCGATGCTGAACACCAATTATGAGTCAGAAGCGGCCACCCCGCCAGTCGGATAGACCAAAAGCGGTGTTACGCGCAGAGCAGATCATGGCCGCTTCGTGCCGATCAATCCATCCATTGGACAAATCAGGTCCGGTGCAATCGAGTCGTCAAGACAAGTGCAAGTAACGCTCAATTCTGCGCTTCCCCAAACACCTACTCAACCCGGGCACCTAGGGTGACTGACGCCTGGATGATCCGTTCTAACCAGCTCCACTTCGTATATCGATCGCCACGCCCCCTCAAGTGGGTATACCGCCGTAGCGAGTTCCAGTCACGATGACCGGAAACACTCGATACGCGCGGGATATCCCAATCCATTTCAAACAGCCTACTAACACCTTCGTGGCGCAGGTCGTGAAAATGCAAGTCCTTCACGCCAACCATCTTGCATGCCCTGGACCAGGCCGTACCGATCGAGTCGGTATTGTAAGGGAAGATCTCTTTGCACTGACGCGGCATGCTTTGCACAATCGCCCACGCCTCGTCCGGCAGATGGCACCACACATCGTTGCCGATCTTCTGCCCAGGATTCTTCATGTCCCGCACTTTCACCGCCTGGCGGTGTTCATCCAAATCCTCCCACATGATGCGGGCGATTTCGTCCATGCGGCGTGTTGAGAAAATGGCAAACGCCACGACCTTGGGCATATGAATCACAGTAGGGCGACGTGCAAGCATCTCGAAGAAGTGATCGAGCACCTTATCCAACTCTTCAAGAGTTGGCCGGCGATCCCGCTCCCGACTTTTCATGTTGTAGCCGAGCCGCTTCAGCACCAACCGCGCGTCAGGCATGGCTTGGGGATTGATCTCGTACTCCCACGCTGCCCGGGCCAGCGACAACACTGAACCCAGGTGAGCCAGATCATTGCCGGCTGTCTGCGGTTTGATACCACCGCCTTCAGGGCTCATGCGCCAGAGGGCATAGTCCACCAGCACCTGCTGAGAGATGTCGGAGTCGACCACCTCCCCGAGGTAGCTGTTCTTGATAGCTAGGAGGGTCTGCCGCTTCGTCTTACCCAGCGGCCGGGCTTTCTCGGCTTCCACCAGGTAGCGATCGATCATGTCCTTGACTGCGTGCCCACCACGGTTGGCGCGCTCGATCGCGCCTGGCTCTGCCAACTCTGTCTCTCGTCGCTTCGCCCAGGCCTGAGCTGCCTGCTTTCGGGCGAACGTCTGGGCTTCTTGGTAGACTAAGACACCCTTTTTCTTGAGGCGGATCTGGACGGTATAGCTAACCGTTCCATCGGCCTTTTTCCTTGCTCTAATCGTTGCCATGATTTCCGGTGGTACAAGCGTGGCTGGCGGTGGTACATCGTACCACCGTCGCACCAAAAACGCCGAAAAACCCCGAATAATGGTACAAAATGCGTAGACCAGAATGCCCTTAGAATTAGCCTCAAACCCACAAACCACGCTTCCTGGACCGTCCCGGCGCTTCAGCGTTGCACCGATGATGGACTGGACCGATCGCCACTGCCGGTACTTCCTGCGCCTGCTCTCCCAGCACACCCTGCTCTACACCGAAATGGTCACCACCGGCGCCCTGCTGCATAACGACGCCGACCGTTTCCTGCGCCATGACGTCTCCGAGCACCCGCTCGCCTTGCAACTCGGCGGCAGCAATCCGACCGACTTGGCCGCCTGCGCAAAACTCGCGCAGGCAGCAGGCTACGACGAGGTCAACCTCAACGTCGGCTGCCCAAGCGACCGGGTGCAGAACAACATGATCGGCGCCTGCCTGATGGCCCATCCGGCGTTGGTCGCCGATTGCGTCAGGGCAATGCGCGATGCGGTTTCGACGCCGATCACGGTCAAGCACCGGATCGGCATCAACGGCCGCGACAGCTACGCCGAGTTGTGCGACTTCGTTGGCCAGGTGCGTGACGCCGGCTGCCAGAGCTTTACCGTACACGCGCGGATCGCGATTCTCGAGGGCCTCTCGCCCAAGGAAAACCGCGATATCCCGCCGCTGCGCTATGACGTTGCCGCGCAGCTGAAGACCGACTTCCCCGACCTGGAAATCATCCTCAACGGCGGCATCAAGACGCTTGATGAATGCCGCAGTCATCTGCAGACCTTCGATGGTGTGATGCTCGGCCGCGAGGCCTATCACAACCCGTACTTGCTGGCCGAGGTCGACCAACAGTTATTTGGCAGCACCGCGCCGGTAGTCACCCGCAGCGAGGCGATGGCGCGCCTGCGGCCTTACATCGTCGCGCACATCGAAAGCGGCGGTGCGATGCATCACATCACTCGGCATATCCTCGGCCTCGGCCAAGGCTTCCCGGGGGCGCGGCGGTTCCGGCAGTTGCTGTCTGCAGACATCCACAAGACCGACCAACCGCTGGCGGTGCTGGATCAGGCGGCCGAGCTGCTGCAGGGCCGTTGAGCCGTTGGGCGGGAATGGATGGAACCCTGAGCACGGCTACGACTCGAACGTGCACACTTTCTTCAGCGCTGGGGCTGCGGTTCGCCGTCGTCCCCTGAGCTAACCCGCCGCCCCTCGTAATTGGCCCTGCCTGATCAAGGTTTCGCGCTATTTCACGAGGGGCATGCTCGGCCTGCCCTGACGCCCCTTGAGCGCTGCTCCGGGCTCGGGTAATGTCGAGCCATTGCACAGGACAGAGCACGCCATGACTTCCAAGCTGGAACAACTCAAGCAGTTCACCACCGTGGTCGCCGACACTGGCGATCTGGATGCCATCACCCGGCTGCAGCCGGAAGATGCCACCACCAACCCTTCGCTATTGCTCAAGGCTGCTGGTATTGCTGGCTATGCCGACTTGCTCAAGCAGGTGAAGGCGGATGCCAAAGGCGATGTTGGCCTTGCCTGTGACAAGTTCTCGGTAGCGGTAGGTAGCGGGATCCTTAAAGTCATCCCGGGGCGGATTTCGACCGAGGTCGATGCGCGCTTGTCGTTTGACGAAGATGCGCTGCTGGCCAAGGCGCGCCAACTGATTGCGCTGTATGACGCAGCCGGTGTTGGCCGTGATCGGGTGCTGATCAAGCTGGCGTCGACCTGGGAAGGTATCCGTGCTGCCGAGAAGCTGGAGAAGGAAGGCATCCAGACCAACCTGACCCTGCTGTTCTCCTTCGCTCAGGCGCAGGCCTGTGCCGACGCTGGGGTATTCCTGATTTCGCCATTCGTTGGGCGTATCTACGACTGGTACAAGAAGAGCACCGGCAAAGAATATGTCGGCGCTGATGATCCGGGTGTGCAGTCGGTAACCCGCATCTACGACTACTACAAAACCAACGGCTACAACACCGTGGTGATGGGCGCGAGCTTCCGCAATATCGGCCAGATCGAGCATCTGGCCGGCTGCGACCGACTGACCATCAGCCCTGAGCTGCTGCAGCAGTTGAGCGAAGACCACGGCGAGCTGCCACGCATCCTCAAGCCTGGCAATGCCGGTGAAGCCAAGCAGCAACTGAACGAAAGCCAGTTCCGCTGGGCGATGAACGAAGACGCCATGGCCACCGAGAAGCTGGCCGAGGGTATTCGCCAGTTCGCCCGCGATCAGGAGAAGCTGGAAGCGTTGATGGCCGACAAGGCTTGATACAAATCTGCGCGTAAGCAACAGGCGGGAAATGCCGAGCATTTTCCGCCGTTTTTTTGCCTGTGAGATAATCCCCGGCTTGACCGAGCTGTTGAGTTGTCGATGACGCCCCCCCCTGAATCGTTACCCCTTGTCCTCGCTGGCCCGGTACTGCGCCGCCTGGAGCCTCAGCGCCTGGCGATCTGGCTGGTTGGATCGCAACCGCTGCAGCTGGACTTCGTCCTTGAACACCCCGGTGTCACTGCTCAGATTAATTGCCAGACCGTGCCCATCGGCAGGTCGGCTTTTATCCACCTGCTGGATATCCATTTCGACACCGCGCTGCCGTTTGACGTGGCCCTCGAATACGACTTGCTGCTCGATTCGGGCGAAGGCATTGCCAGCTGGGCGCCGCATCTGCTCTACCCCGGCGCCAGCCGACCGAGCCTGGTGCTGCGTGAGCGCATCGACCAACTGCTGCATGGCTCCTGCCGCAAGCCTCATCACCCGGCGGCGGATGGCCTGCTCTGCGCCGATCGCTTGCTGCAAGCGAACCCAAATCCGGAGCAGCGGCCTGCGGTACTGATGATGACCGGCGACCAGGTTTACGCCGACGATGTCGCCGGGCCGATGCTGCGTGCGATTCACAGTTTGATCGAGCGTTTGGGGTTATTCGAGGAAAGCCTGGAAGGTGCGCTGGTCGCTGACAGCGCCGAGCTCTACGGCCACCCTGCCTGTTATTACCACCGCGCCGATCTGCTGCCCGCACAGGAAGGTAACGAGACCCTGCGTGAGCGCTTCTTTGGCGGCAAGCGCAAGCCGATCTTCTCCTCCAGCAACGCTGACAACCATCTGGTGACCTTCGCCGAGGTGATGGCGATGTACCTGCTGGTGTGGTCACCAACGCCCTGGAGCCTGGTGCAGATGGACATGCCGGCGGGGCTGACCGACAAGCGCCAGGCGCGCTATCAGGAAGAGCTGCCGCTGATCGAGGGCTTTGTTGCAGGGCTGGGTCAGGTCGCTAGGGTCATGGCGCATCTGCCGTGTCTGATGATCTTCGATGACCACGACATCACCGATGACTGGAACCTGTCGGCGCAGTGGGAGGAGACCGCTTATGGCCATCCGTTCTCGCGGCGGATCATCGGCAATGCCCTGCTCGGCTACCTGCTCTGCCAGGGCTGGGGTAACGACCCGGACGGTTGCGCGCCACTGCTGGAGCAGTATTGCAGCCTGGCCGAGCAACATCTGGCCAAGCAAGCGCAGGATGCACTGATTGGCGAACTGCTGCGCTTTCAGGGCTGGCAGTTCAGCCTGCCGACCACCCCGCCGCTACTGGTGCTGGACACCCGCACCCGGCGCTGGCGTAGCGAGAACAGCCTGAGCAAGCCTTCTGGCCTGCTCGACTGGGAAGCGCTGTGCGAGCTGCAGCAGGCATTGCTTGACCACCCTTCGGCGATCATCGTGTCACCGGCGCCGATCTTCGGCGTCAAGCTGATCGAGGCGGTGCAGCGGGTGTTCAGCTGGCTGGGTTATCCGCTGCTGGTCGACGCTGAAAACTGGATGGCGCACCGCGGCGCGGCGCAGGTCATCCTGAATATCTTCCGCCACTCGCGCACCCCGGGGCATTACGTGGTGCTGTCAGGCGACGTGCATTATTCGTTTGTCTATGAAGTGATGATCCGCCATCGCCAGCACAACCCGCACCTGTGGCAGGTCACCAGCAGCGGCATCAAGAACCAGTTTCCGCAGCGTTTGCTGGATGTGCTTGATCGGCTAAACCGCTGGCTGTATTCGCCGCGCTCGCCCCTGAACTGGTTTACCAAGCGGCGCCTGATGGAAGTCGCACCACGCCTGCCGAGCCGCAGCAAGGCCGGCGAGCGGCTGTGGAACAGCGCGGGGCTGGGGCAGGTGTTTTTCACCGCTGATGGCCAGCCAGAGCGGGTGTTCCAGCTCAATGCGGATGGCTCAGAGGCTAATGAGTTCTTGCGCGATCAGTGAGCGGCTGCGGTGATCAGTTCACCGCAGTCGAGGCTCAGGAGCGCTCGAGCGCGCTGACCAGGTCATGGAAGGCTTCACGATTGGAGTCGTTCAGGCCCATGAGAATGCGGTGTGCTTCAAGCACCTTGGAGCGTACAACCTCTTCGCTCTGGTCTTGCGACGGCAGGTCGGTCAGGCACTCTGGGCAGGGGATCGGCCGACCCACAATGTTGAACACCTGATCGAAACCCATCGACTGCAGCAAGCGTGAGATATCCGGATTGGTGGTGACCACGGTCGGCAACAGACCCACCTTCTGCCGGGACAGAATGGACAATTTGGCCAACAGCCCCAGGGTGGTGCTGTCGATGCTTTCGGTTTCGGTCAGATCGATGACGATGGCCGAGAAATTCAGCGCAGTGAAGATTTTCTCGATCGTCGCATCCAAAGCCGAACACAAGGTCAGGCGTACTTCACCGACAAACTTCAGTACAAAGGTACCGCTTTGCTCGGCGAACTGGATTCTACCGGTACTCATTGAAGGTTCCTGCTTAACACCAATAGGGCGATATCATCCGGCATCTCCCCAAGCGTAGCCAATCCGAAACGTTGGCGCAGCCCATCCAGGCTACCCCCTGCTGCTTTGACGATCTCCGGCAAGGCAGCTTCTTTATCTTTGAGCGTGTTACCGGGCAAAAGGTCCAGAATACCGTCCGACATCAGGCTGAGGCTGAACTGCGCGGGCAGTTCGACCACCAGATCCTGATAGGTGGCTTCTTCGAACAACCCCACCGGCAGGCCGCGGCCTTCGAGGTAGCGCGTGTGCTCTGGGGTATACAGCACCGGCATTGGCAGGTGGCCACCGACGGCGTAGGTCAAAAGGCCGGTGTCTTCGTCGATGACGCCACCGACCATGGTCACATGCTTGCCCAGCTTGCAGTTGATCAGGCCACGGTTGATGTGACTGAGCACTTCCGAAGGCTTGAAATCGCGCATCTTGCCGCCACGCTTGAATTCGAACATCAGGCGGGTGGTCATGAATTTCAATAGTACGGTCACGAACGCCGACGAAGCACCATGGCCGGATACGTCGGCCAGGTAGAACGCGATACGCCGCTCATCCACGCGGAAGTAGTCGGCAAAGTCGCCCGACAGGTACAGCGACGGGATGATCTGGTGCTCGAAGGAGAACTCGCCGGCTACCCACGGGCTCTCGGGCAGCATGTTCATCTGCACCTGGCGCCCTGCGGTCTGGTCTTCCTGCAGCAGGTGCAGGCTGGCCTCGAGCTCGCGATTGGCGGTTTCCAGTTTGTCGCGATAGCGCTGGTTTTCGACCAGCAGGCGCGAACGGTCAAGCGCACGGTGCACCGAGTGCTCCAGCACTGCCAGGTCCTCGAGCGGCTTGATCAGGTAATCGTCAGCGCCCAGGCGCAGAGCCTCGACAGCGTCGCTCATGACACCGGCACCCGACACCACGATCACCGGCAACTGCGGGGCCACTTCGCTGATCCGACGGATCAACTCAAGGCCGCCCATCTGCGGCATGCGCAGATCGCAGATCACGAGATCAGGCTGGTGTTGTTCGAAGACCTGAAGCCCCTGCTGGCCATTGCCGGCCTGGAGGACGCTAAAGCCGCTGTCTTCGAGATACGCGGCGAGGCTCGCACGGACCACGTCGTCGTCATCGATAATCAGCAGCGTTGCACTGGTTTTCTGCATGTGGGCGAACGGCGCCGGATTAGGTTTGCGTAGGATCGTCGCAATTGCGCCTATCACTACTGGAATACTGTTTGGCTGCTCTACCTATAGAGTTGTAGGACAAGAACCCTTGTCCGGCAACAGCAGAGGTGCCCTGTCAGGCGCAGACGGTACTCCCATCCGCCGGGGGTTTCAAGCATGCGCGAGTCGGCTTGATTACACAGCCTTTGGCAAATTGCTGGTAGTTATAAGAAATGTGTTTGAGGTAACCCGATGGATGGTCGCAAGGCCCGTTGCGGGCTCAGCTTTGGGGCTGCTTTGCAGCCCCAGCTACCCAGACTTAGAAGTCGTCTTCGACTTCGCCATCCTTGACCTTGAACTCGCGGTTCTGCAGGTAGGCGTTGCGGATGAACACGTACTTGTCGCCACTGATCAGCTTTTCAGCCGAGAGCAGGCTGGCACGGGTGTCAACCAGGTCTACCCCGAGCGTCGTATTGCGGGTCGGTACATGATCGATGTAGCGGTACGGCTTGGTGTAGCTGTCCGGGTACTTGGCCAGGCCGTCACGCACGGTGCTCGGGCCGAGCAGCGGAATGACCACGTAGGGGCCACTTGCGACGCCCCAGTAACCGAGGGTCTGACCGAAGTCTTCGTCGTTGCGCTGCAGGCCCATGCGGGTACCCACATCGAACAGGCCGCCAATACCGAACGTGGTGTTGACGATCAAGCGGGCAGTGTCGACGCCAGCAGCGTGGGGCTTGAGCTGCAGAATGTTGTTGGCCAGGTTGGTGACATCGCCGATGTTGCGAAAGACGTTGTGAATGCCGTCTTCGACGAACTGCGGGGTGATCGCCTGGTAGCCTTGGGCCAACGGCTTGAATGCATAGGTGTCGATCGTATCGTTGAACCGGAAGATCGGCCGGTTGACCGCCTCCCAGGGATCTTCTTCGGTAGCTGCCTGCGTAGCAGCCACGGGCGCCAGCAACAGACTGGCGCAGACACAGGCCTGGGTGATTCGCTCGATCACACTGGCGCCGATCCTATGCATAGATGTTTCTCCATCAAGATTCACGGTCGCAGATGCGCGTTTGCTCTGCTGAGTTTGGGCGACAGTATAAAGCGTCGACGGCTGATAAACAGCTTCGCTGAGTATTGCTCGATATTTTGTTAGTAACTGTTGCTACGTCATCTACGTGTAACAGTCGCTACTTAGTCTGACTATTTTCAGGGAAGTTGCCATGCACGACGCACCCGCCTTCACCGCTGTGCTTTTCGGGCTGCGTGGCTGCCTGGTGGAAACCGCCAATGACGTATCTGCGCCAGCGCCTGGCGCGCTGGCCATGCTGGCTGACCTGCACAGCCAGCAGGTGCCTTGCATCTGGCTGGATGAGCCCGGCACCGGCGAGTCATTGACCAGGGTGCTGCCGAGTTGGCTGCCGGGGCATTCGACCCCTTCCCTGCCGTGGCCGGCACCGAATGCCTGCTGGCAGGCGCTGATGCAGCTCAACAGCGCGAAGCTTGATGGCAGCGTGCTGGTCAGCGGTGATCCGCGCCTGCTTGAATCTGCGCTCAAAGCCGGTTTGTGGACTATCGGCCTGGCGGCATGCAGTCCCCGCTGCGAGGCCTCGTCGAAGCGCTGGCAGGCGATGACCGCCCAAGACCAGCAAGCGAATCGCGGCAAGGCCACCCTAGAGCTGTTCAGGCTCGGCGCGCATTCGGTGATCGATCATCTGGAAGCGCTACAACCGTGCCTGGCAGATATCGCCCAACGCCGCCGCAAAGGTGAAAAACCCTGATACAGGCGGCTTGACGCGGATCATGCAAAGCCGTGGCGAGTGGATTACGCTTGAGGCATGCGCGAACCTTTGCCCAATGGCCGAGGTCCATGCTTTGCCAAGTCATAGAGGGAGAACACCTGATGCCTGCCCGCGAATTGCAAGAGCAGCTCGATAGCCTGCGCGATCAACTGGATCGCAACCCGCCGCTCACGCTGGAAGAGCGCGACAACCTGCACAGCCTGATGCAACAGATCGAGGCGCAGATCAAACTGGAAGAAGCCACCCAGGACACCAACCTGGTCGACGGCGTCAACCTCGCCGTCGAGCGCTTCGAGGTGGCCCACCCCGACCTCACCGCCACGCTGCGCAACATCGCCAACAGCTTGCACAGCATGGGCATCTGAATCAGGCGGGGCCGACGCGGCACTCATGTGCCCCGTCGGCCCACTATTACTGCCGAACCAGACGCAGGTTTTGCGGGCTGATCGGCCCGGTGCTGCGGTACGGGTTGATATCCAGCCCACCGCGACGCACGTACCGCGCGTACACCGTCAGGTGCTCAGGCTGCAGCAAGCGCTTGAGGTCCAGATAGATCCGCTCGACGCACTGCTCATGGAAGTCAGCGTGCTGGCGGAAGCTCACCAGATACGTCAGCAAGCTGGCGTGATCCAGCGCCAGGCCCTTGTACTTGACTACCACCGTGCCCCAGTCAGGCTGACCCGTCACCGGGCAATTGGACTTGAGCAGGTGGCTGTGCACCGTCTCTTCCACTACTTGGGTTGAATCGCACTGCAACAGTTGCGGCTGCGGTTGCTCGTAGTTGCTGATCGCGACATCGAGTTCGTCAATGCACACCCCAGGCAATGCCACTACACCTTCACTCTGCACTTCTGCCAGGCTGCGCACGCGCACCGTCACTGGCGCGCCCGCAGCGGCAGACAAGTCTTTCTCCAGGCAAGCCTGCAGCTCAGCGCTGCTGGCAAAGGCCGTCTGGTTAAGCGAGTTGAGGTACAGCTTGAACGACTTCGATTCGATGATATTCGGTGACTGTGCCGGGATGGCGAACTCACCGATGGCCACCACCGGCTTGCCGGACGGCAACAGCCAGGACAGCTCGAAGCAGTTCCAGTAGTCAACGCCCTGCCACGGCAGGGCGTCGCCACTGACACCGAGCTCGGCCCACTTGGCCAGGCGCGGAATCGGGAACAGCAGCGACGGGGTGTAGGTTGCAATGTATTCACTGGATTTACCCAGCGGAGAGTCTTCGGCAGCGGGATGCATGGTCAGGACCTGAAAAAAACGGATGCGCCCAGTTTACCGGTTTTGCAGCCCGCCTTGGGTCCGAACTCACTCGATGGTCAGCGGCCCGACCATCCCGGCCTGATAATGCCCCGGCACGTTGCAGGCAAACTCGATCGGCGCAGCGCTACGGAAGGTCCAGGTCAGCTCACCGCGCTGGCCGGGCTGCAGCAGCACGGTGTTGCCGCTGTCGTGGCCGTGTTCAGCATGGCCCATCTGGCTGTGATCCATGCCCCCGGTGAACAGTTTGCCCTGCATCGCCACCATCTGTTTCTGATGCTCTGCGTGCATGGCCTTGTCGCCCAAGTTGAACTCGTGGGGCAACTGGCCCTGGTTGATCAGCACGAAACGCACGGTCTCGCCGGCCTTGACCTGCAAACTGCTGGGCTCAAAGGCGATGTCCTTGAGCACCACCTCAACCGTGCGAGTGGCCTTGGCCGCTGGCGCTGGCTCACCGAAAGCGAAGCTGGTGTGCTCGGCGTCAGCCCAGCCCGACGTGCTGAACAGCGCGAAGGCAGCGGCGATGAACAGGTGTTTCATATCTACTCCGATTATGACGGCAATGTCGTACCACTCTGGGCTGGCGCAGCTGGCAACTGGCTGACCGCAAGATTACAACTTTGTCAGCTTGGCTTGAGAGCGGGTTCGTCACGTATCATTTCCACTACTCCCTGACCGACGCAAAAACCTGATGAAACTGCTGATCGTCGAAGACCAGGTCAAGACTGGCCAATACCTGCAACAAGGCCTCACCGAGGCCGGCTTTGCCTGCGAACTCAGCGCCGACGGTGAAACCGGACTGCACCTGGCGCTGACCGGCGATCATGCCCTGCTGATTCTTGATGTGATGCTGCCAGGCCGCAGCGGTTGGCAGATTCTGCAGGCGGTACGCCAGGCAGGGCTCGCCACCCCAGTATTGTTCCTCACCGCCCGCGACGCCGTGGAGGACCGCGTGCATGGCCTGGAACTGGGCGCAGACGACTATCTGGTCAAGCCGTTCGCCTTCTCCGAGCTGCTGGCCCGCGTGCGCAGCTTGCTGCGCCGAGGCGGCGCCGGGGTGCAGGACACCACCCTGGCCTTGGCGGACCTGCGCCTGGACTTGATCCGCCGCCGCGCCGAGCGTGCCGGCCAGCGCGTCGACCTCACCGCCAAGGAGTTCGCCCTGCTGGAATTGCTATTGCGCCGTCAGGGCGAGGTGCTGCCCAAGTCGTTGATTGCCTCGCAGGTGTGGGACATGAACTTCGACAGCGACACCAACGTCATCGAAGTGGCCATCCGCAGGCTGCGGCTGAAGATCGACGACGGTCACGCCAGCAAGCTGATACACACGGTGCGTGGCATGGGTTATGTACTCGAAGAGCGCCAGGACTGATGCGCCGGATATCCCTCGGCAGCCGCCTCGCTCTGCTGTTCGCTGCCTGTACCGCGGCGGTTTCGCTTGGCGCCGGCGTGCTCTTCACCCAAGCCAGCGAGCAGCATTTCATCGAGTTGGATGAGCAGCTGCTCGACACTCGCCTGACGCAGTTACGCGAGCAACTTACCGGTTTCCAGACACGGCAGCAGGTAGTCGACAGGCTCCCCGAGCTACGAAGCCAATTCAACCTCCAGACCGATGTCGCACTGCGCATCAGCAGCGGCACGGGCGAAGCCTGGTTCGAAAGCCGGCCAGGTTTGCCCGATGCCAACCAGTCTGCACAACTGAAGACACTGCAGGCCGGCGGCGTCGACTATCGCGGCTTGTCGGCGCCATTGATCGAGCATGACCCACAGTCACCGCAACTGACCGTGCTGCTCGACATCACCCATCACCAGCACTTCTTGCAGAGCATGCAGCGCTTGATCTGGCTAACGGTGGGTCTGTCGGCACTGGCCACGGCATTGCTCGGCGCCTGGGCGGTACGCCGCGGCTTGCGCCCGTTGCGCCAGATCGGCGCGGTGGCGGCGAGCGTCAACGCTCGTTCGCTGACCACACGTCTGCCAGTGGCGCAGATGCCCGAGGAGTTGGCTCAGCTGGCAGAAAGCATGAATGCCATGCTGCAGCGGCTGGACGATGCGTTTCAACGGCTGTCGGCGTTCTCCGCGGACATCGCCCATGAACTGCGCACGCCGTTGTCGAACCTGCTGACCCACACTCAGGTAACGCTAACCCGCCCACGCAGCCTGGACGAATATCGCGAGGCCTTGCATGGCAACCTTGAGGAGCTGCAATGGATGGCGCAACTGGTCAACGACATGCTCTATCTGGCCAAGGCTGAGCACGGCCTGCTGGTGCCAGAACAGCAGGTGCTGGACCTTGCCTCGGAAGTGGATGCACTGCTGGAGTATTACGCGCCACTGGCTGAGGACGCTGGAGCGACCCTGCTCCGCGAGGGTGAGCTGGTGATCGAGGGCGATCGGCAGATGTTGCGGCGGGCGTTTTCCAACTTGCTGGAAAATGCGCTGCGGTTTGCTGGAGTAGGTGGCGTGGTGAAGGTGGGTTTACAAGCTGGAGGGCAAGTTACGGTCGCCAATACCGGTGTGGCGATTGAAGCAGCGGCTGCGCAGCGCTTGTTTGATCGATTCTACCGCGGGGATTCGGCACGGGCCGAAGGAGGCGCTGAGCACGCCGGGCTGGGCCTGGCAATTACCCGTTCGATCGTCCTCGCCCATGGTGGCGGGATTCAGGTGGAGTGCGAAGCAGGATGGACGCGGTTTGTGATTGATTTCGGCAAGGGGCCGCACAGCGACCCCAAAGATACCAACGCCGCCCTTACTCGTAACGCAATGCCATAGCCGGCTCGATCTGCGAAGCCCGGTAAGCCGGATACACAGTCGCCAGGAAGCTCATCACCAAGCCCGCCGTACAGATCATCAGCACATCCCCCCACTGCAACTGCGAAGGCAAGCTGCTGATGAAATACACATCGGAGGTGAAGATGTGCTGGCCGCTGACCCGCTCCAGCCAGCCAACGATCTGACTCACGTTGATCGCCGCAATTACCCCCAGCACCCCGCCAATCAGCGTGCCGACCACACCGATCAAGCTACCCTGAACCATGAACGTGCCCATGATCTGCATCGGCGTGGCGCCAATGGTGCGCAGGATGGCGATATCCGCGCCCTTGTCGTTCACCACCATCACCAGGGTGGCGATGATATTGAACGCCGCCACCGCGATGATCATCATCAGCAGCAAGCCGATCATGGTCTTTTCCATCTTCATGGCGCTGAAAAGGCTGCCCTGGGTGTGCGACCAGTCATCGGCGTGGTAGGCATCGCCCAACTGCCCGGCGATGGCCTTGGACACCTGCGGCGCCGCGTACAGGTCCTGAAGTTTGAGCCGCACGCCCTGCACGCTGCCCGGCACCCAGCGCTGCATCTCGGCGGCGTCGGCCACGTTGATATAAGCCTGCGAGCCATCCAGCTCGGCACCCACCTTGAAGATGCCGACCACGGTCAGGCGCTGCATGCGTGGCGTGATTCCACCCGGGGCCTTGCTGATTTCCGGCACGATCAAAGTCAGCTTGTCACCGGTGTTGAGCCGGAAGCGCCGCGCCGTCAGCTCGCCGATCACCACCCCGTATTCACCCGGGACCAGATCCTGCAACGCGCCCTGGACGATATGCTGGCCGACGATCGACACCTTGCCCTCTTCGGCCGGCTCGATCCCGCTGACCTGAATCGGCTGCATCGCGCCTTTGTACGAGAGCATGCCTTCCATTTCGGTGACCGGCGCCGCAGCGACCACTGCCGGGTTCTTCAGCGCTGCGTCAGCCACACTGCGCCAGTCGCTCAGCGGCTGCGCGCCAAGGATGCTCGCATGCGGAACCAGGCCAAGAATGCGTGAGCTCATTTCGCGCTGGAAGCCGTTCATCACCGACAGCACCACGATCATGGCCAGCACGCCCAGGGACAAGCCGATCATCGAAGTCATCGAGATGAACGAGATGAAGTGATTGCGGCGCTTGGCACGGGTGTAGCGAGCACCGATGAACAAGGGCAAGGGTCTGAACATGTACGAGAACACCCAATGAACAAAAGTTGCGGGGTGGATCATTCCACCCCGGGCAGTCGACTCAGATCGCCACCAGGTGGCCATCTTCCAGCTTGAGCACGCGATCCATCTGCCGCGCCAGGCTCAGGTCGTGGGTCACCACCAGGAACGCAGTGCGCGATGAGCTGGAAAGCTCTTGCATCAGTTCCTGAATGCCCTGCGCAGTGTGATGGTCGAGGTTGCCGGTCGGCTCATCGAGCATCACCAGCCCCGGCCGATTGACCAGAGCGCGGGCGATCGCCACACGCTGGCGCTCACCACCGGACAGCTCGGCCGGTTTGTGGCTCAGGCGATGGCCGAGGCCGACCCGCTTGAGCAAGGCCTCGGCACGCTCGCGCGCTTCCGGGATCGGCGTGCGCCCGATCAGCAGCGGCATGCACACGTTTTCCAGCGCCGTGAACTCGGCCAGCAGGTGGTGAAACTGATAAACGAAGCCCAGCGCACGGTTGCGCAGCAGGCCACGGGCGCGCTCGCCCAGTGCCGACAACTCTTCGCCAGCCAGCCACACGCTGCCTTGGCTCGGCGTGTCGAGGCCGCCCAGCAAGTTGAGCAAGGTACTCTTGCCGGAACCGGAGCTGCCGACAATCGCCACCCGCTCACCCGGCAGCAGTTCAAGCTGCAGATTGGCCAGCACCTGCACCGACTCCGGGCCCTCGTCGTAGGACTTGCCCAGGTTGCGGCAACTCAGAACGGCTTTATCACTCATGCGCGACTCACTCATAACGTAGCGCCTCTGCAGGCTGGGTGCGCGCCGCACGCCAGGCCGGATACAGGGTGGCGAGGAAACTCAGGATCAATGCCGCGCCGCAGACCATCCACACGTCCTGGGCGATGATCTGCGAAGGCAGGTAGTCGATGAAGTACACATCGGCGTTGAGGAACTTGTGCCCGATCAGCTTCTCGATGCCGGCAATCGCCGCGCTGACATTGAGCGCTGCGAGAATGCCGACCACCGCACCAATCAAGGTGCCGACCACGCCGATCACCGTACCCTGGACCATGAAGATGGCCATGATCTGCCCCGGCGTAGTGCCCAGGGTGCGCAGGATGGCGATGTCGCCGCGCTTGTCATTGACCACCATCACCAGGGTAGAAATGATGTTGAACGCCGCCACCGCCACGATCAGCAGCAGGAGCAGACCAATCATCGCCTTCTCCATGCGGATGGCCTGATACAGGTTGCCGTGGGTGCGGGTCCAGTCACGCGAGTAGAACTCCTGCTCGCCCAACTGCTGGGCGATGCTCCAGGCCACGCGCGGGGCTTCGAACAGGTCGTCGAATTTCAGCCGCAGGCCCTGCACCTGATCCGCTTTCCAGCGGTGCAGGCGCGATAGGTCGGCGATGTTGGTCAAGCCCAGGAAGCCGTCGATCTCGCCCGCACCGACATGAAAGGTGCCGACCACGGTGAAGCGCTTCATGCGCGGGAACATGCCCGCCGGCGTGACGCTGACCTCTGGCGCCACGAAGGTCAGTTTGTCACCGACCTTGACACCCAGTTTGGCCGCGGCCTTGTCGCCGATCATGATGCCCCACTCGCCCGGCGCCAGCTTGTCGATGCTGCCTTCGCGGATGAAGTTGTCGATGATCGACACCTCCCGCTCACGCGCAGGATCAATACCGTTGAGCAGCACCTTGCTGACCTTGCCATCGAAGGTCAGCAGGCCCTGCATCTGGGTGAAGGGCGCGACCGCCACGACTTGTGGATTCTGCTTTACTTGTTGAGCAAGGGCAGGCCAATCATTGATCGGCTGGCCGCTCTCAAGCGTGGCGTGAGGGATCATGCCAAGCACGCGGGTACGCATCTCGTGGTCAAAGCCATTCATCACCGAGAGCACCACGATCATCACCACCACGCCCAGGGCGAGGCCGATCATCGAGGTCAGGGAAATGAACGAGACGAAATGGTTGCGGCGTTTGGCACGGGTGTAGCGAGTACCAATAAATACGAAAAGAGGTCTGAACATGTCGGGGCTTGTTCGGATGAAAGGGAACGTCCTTGTGGCGAGGCGCCTACGGCGGCTTTACACTCGGACCACCGCCGTAACCTTGGGTTCGCCATGACGACAATAGACGATGAAGATCGCCGCGAATACTACCGCATCGAAGACAGGATCGCACTGGAAATCACCCCGCTGAGCGCGGCTGAGGCCCTGGAGCCAGAACTGTTGCAGGATGATTCGCCGCTGTTCAACCTGCTCAGCGAACTGCATCTGTCGGACTTTGAATCGCAACATCTGCTGCGCCAGTTGAGCGACAAGGACCGCACCCTGGCGGCGTTTTTACGGGCCCAGAACAAACGCCTCGACCTGCTCAGCGCAGTGGTCGCGCACAGCCTGCTCGGCGAGATCGGCGCACCGCATCGGGTGATCCTCTCCGAGGGCGGCATCGAGTTCAGCCAGACCAGCGCGATCGCCGCCGGCACCCGGGTCAAGGTCAAGATGGTGTTGATGCCCCGCGCCCACGGTTTGCTGCTGCGCGGCCAGGTTACCCACTGCGACGCTCGCCCCGGGGGCGACTATGAAGTCGGCACCGAATTCACCGACATGACCGACGCCCAGCGCCAGTTGTTGGCGCGGTATATCCTGCAGCGCCAGCAACAGCAACGTAGGCAGGCACTGGAACAGAACGACCCCGCCTCCTGAGCTCCGCTCTTATTGATTTGAAGGAACGAACGTGACCCTGATCTACGGCCATCGCGGCGCCAAGGGCGAAGCACCTGAAAACACCCTGACCAGCTTCCGTCAGTGCCTGGAGCACGGCGTCAATCGCTGTGAACTGGACCTGCACCTGTCGGCCGACAACCAGCTGATGGTGATCCACGACCCGACACTCAAGCGCACCACTGGCCGCCGCGGCAAGGTGGTCGAGCACAGCGCCGCTGACCTGACCACCTATGACGCCCGTGCCGGCGGCCCCGGCCATGTACAGCCCTGCCCTATTCCACGGCTTGAAGAGCTGTTCGAGAAATGCGCATTCGAGCACTGGCAGCTTGAGGTCAAAAGCGCGTCGCGCACCCGCGCCGCCAGCACCGTGCTGGCCATCCGTGAGCTGGCGCAGCAATATGGCCTGCTCGACAAGGTCACCATCACCTCAAGCTCGCGTGAAGTGCTCAGCGCTGCGGTCGAGCTGGTGCCGGATGTATCGCGTGGACTGGTGGCGGAATATGCCTGGCTCGACCCACTGAAGGTCGCGCAGAACTACAACTGCCAGATGCTCGCCCTGAACTGGACGCTATGCACTCCCGAGCGCCTGATCAAGGCACAGCGCCAGGGTTTGCACGTGTCGGTATGGACGGTCAACGAGCCGGCACTGATGCGCCGACTCGCCGACTTTGGCGCTGACAGCCTGATTACAGACTTTCCCGGTTTGGCCAAGACCACCCTTGGGTAGGATTGAAACCGAGCTCCCCGACCGGCTCAGGCCACCGGTCGGAGCCGCTCAAAAAAGCCGGTTGAGGCCGTCGTAGGCCGCTACGCGATAGGCTTCGGCCATGGTCGGGTAGTTGAAGGTGGTGTTGACGAAGTACTTCAGGGTATTGCGCTCACCCGGCTGATCCATGATCGCCTGGCCGATGTGCACGATCTCCGAGGCCTGGTAACCAAAGCAGTGTACGCCAAGGATCTGCAAGGTCTCGCGATGGAACAGGATCTTCAGCATGCCTTGCGGCTCACCGGCGATCTGCGCACGCGCCATGCTCTTGAAGAATGCCTTGCCGACTTCGTACGGCACCTTGGCCTGGGTCAGCTCCTGCTCGTTCTTGCCGATCGAGCTGATCTCGGGGATGGTGTAGATCCCGGTCGGCACGTCGTTGACGAAGCGCCAGCTGCCATTGTCGACAATGCTGCCCGCTGCCGAGCGGCCCTGGTCGTGGGCGGCACTGGCCAGGCTCGGCCAGCCGATCACGTCACCGGCGCCATAAATGTTCGGCACGGTGCTGCGGTAGGCTTCGTCGACTTCGATCTGGCCACGGCTGTTGACCTTGATGCCGATGTTTTCCAGGCCCAGCTTGTCGGTGTTGCCGGTACGGCCGTTGCACCAGAGCAAGGCGTCGGCTTTGATCTTCTTGCCCGACTTCAAATGCAGGATCACGCCGTTGTCGAGGCCTTCGACCCGCTCGTAGTCTTCGTTATGACGCACGGTGATGTTGTTGTTGCTGAAGTGGTAGCTCAGTGCCTGGGAGATTTCCGAATCGAGGAAGCTCAGCAACTGCCCACGGTTGTCGACCAGCTCGACCAGTACACCCAGGCCGCTGAAGATCGAGGCGTACTCGCAACCGATCACGCCAGCGCCGTAGACAATCAGTTTGCGCGGGGTGTGGCTGAGGCTGAGGATGGTGTCGCTGTCGTACACACGCGGGTGGTTGAAGTCGATGTCAGCCGGGCGGTACGGGCGCGAACCGGTGGCGATGATGATGTGCTTGGCCACCAGCTTTTCGACCACGCCATTGGCGCAGACCACTTCGACGGTTTGCTCGTCGGCAAAGCTGCCGGTGCCGACAAACACGTCGACGCGGTTACGGGCGTAGTAACCAGTGCGCGAAGCGACCTGCTTGGAGATCACCTTCTCGGCGCTCTTGAGCACGTCAGGGAACGAGAACCAGCGCGGCTCGCCGATGGCACGGAACATCGGGTTGGTGTTGAACTGCATGATCTGCCGCACCGAGTGACGCAGTGCCTTGGACGGGATGGTGCCCAGGTGGGTGCAGTTGCCGCCAACCTGGCGACGGCTATCGACCATCGCCACCTTGCGCCCTGCTTTGGCGGCGTTCATTGCCGCACCTTCTCCGGCCGGGCCGGAACCCAGCACCACTACGTCGTAGTTGTAGACAGCCATGCGTACTCCTTCAAAACTGGCCCGCCGGCCGGTTGGCCGCGGGGCGCGATCATGTCGCCGCGGCGCCATGGAAAAATTCGGGTGCAGTCTAATCAAGCGGGAACGCCGCGCACATTAACCCTTGGTCGCGTCGTAGGCGAATTTTGCCTTCACTACATATCGTGGCAAGCACGCCTGCGTGAGGCGGCCGAATGCCCATCAGTTAAGCAATGGGGCCGCTTTGCGGCCCTTCGCGGGTGAACCCGCTCCCACAGGATCGCGGCTATCTGTGGGAGCGGGTTCACCCGCGAAGGGCCGCAAAGCGGCCCCAAAATCAGCAAAACAATGCTATCGGCGGATCAGCGCGGGAAGGCTGGCGGGTTGACCCCGGCCATGTCTTCCATCACGCGCACTACCTGGCAGCTGTAACCGAATTCGTTGTCGTACCAGACGTACAGGACAACACGGTTTTCGTTGCAGATGGTCGCTTCAGCATCAACCACACCGGCGTGGCGCGAGCCAACGAAGTCGGTCGAAACCACTTCCTGCGAGTTGACGTAGTCGATCTGCTTGTGCAGCTCGGAGTGCATCGCGGTCTGGCGCAGGTACTCGTTGATCTCTTCGCGGCTGGTGCCGGTTTCGAGGTTCAGGTTGAGGATGGCCATGGACACGTTCGGCGTCGGTACGCGGATCGCGTTGCCGGTCAGCTTGCCCTTGAGCACAGGCAGCGCCTTGGCAGCGGCGGTGGCAGCACCGGTTTCGGTGATGACCATGTTCAGCGGCGCGGCGCGGCCACGACGGCTGCCCTTGTGGAAGTTGTCGATCAGGTTCTGGTCGTTGGTGAACGAGTGAACGGTTTCGACGTGGCCGTTGATGATGCCGAACTTGTCGTTGACTGCCTTGAGCACCGGCACGATGGCGTTGGTGGTGCAGGAAGCCGCGGAGATGATCTTGTCATCAGCGCTGATTTCACCGTGGTTGATGCCGTGCACGATGTTCTTCAGCGCGCCTTTGCCAGGTGCGGTGAGGATCACGCGGGCAGCGCCTGGGCATGCCAGGTGCTGGCCGAGGCCGTCGGCGTCACGCCATACACCGGTGTTGTCGACGATCAGCGCATCTTTGATGCCGTACTGGGTGTAGTCGACTTCGCTCGGGCTCTTGGCGTAGATAACCTGGATCAGGTTGCCGTTGGCGGTGATGGTGTTGTTGGCTTCGTCGATGGTGATGGTGCCATCGAACGGGCCATGCACCGAGTCACGACGCAGCAGGCTGGCGCGCTTGACCAGGTCGTTTTCAGCACCCTTGCGGACAACGATGGCGCGCAGACGCAGGCCGTCGCCACCACCGGTTTTTTCGATCAGGATGCGTGCCAGCAGACGGCCGATACGACCGAAGCCGTACAGCACGACGTCGGTGCCCTTGCGCGCCGAAACGTTTTGCTGACCAACCACGTCGGCCAGTTCTTCGCGGACGAACTGCTCGGCGCTGCGGCCATTGCCTTCAAGCTTGAACTTGTTGGCCAGCTTGCCCAGGTCGACCGAAGCGGCGCCCAGTTTCAGCTCGCTCATCGCCTTGAGCAAAGGGAACGTCTCGTGGACAGACAGTTCGGTCTCGTCGGTCTGACGGTGACGCGCAAAGCGGTGCGCCTTGAGGATCGAGATCACCGAACGGTTGATCAGGCTACGGCCATAGATCGAGCTCACCACATTGTTGTTGCGGTAGAGCTGACCGATAAGCGGGATCATGGCTTCAGCCAAAGCTTCACGATCAATCCACTCACCAAGACACTGGTCGGGCTTCTGAGTCACGGGAACCTTCCACATGTAGGGGTAGAAAAAAGGGGCTACATTATGACGCCCCACGGCGTATCGAGCAATGAGCGCCTGTCGTTAACGCTGCACACCGCTGCCTGAGCCCTCGCGAGCCTGACAGCTGGCACCGGCGTCGGTACAATCGACCTCTTTGCCGCAACGCTTGGAGTGCATTCTCCCGTGTCAGTTCTGCGCTTACCGCAATTGTCGGCCCAGGCCGGCAAACAAACCTGGGGCAACTTGCCCGGTGCCGCCCTCAGCCTGGCCATCGCCGAGGCCGCCAGTGGCGCCCGGCGCTTTACCCTGCTGCTGACCGCCGACAGCCAGGCCGCCGACCGTCTCGAGCAGGAGCTGCGCTTCTTTGCCCCGGACCTGCCGGTGCTGCCGTTCCCCGACTGGGAAACCCTGCCATACGATCTGTTCTCGCCGCATCAGGACATCATCTCGCAGCGTATCGCCAGCCTGTACCGGCTGCCGGAGCTGGACCACGGCATTCTTGTGGTGCCGATCACCACCGCCCTGCACCGCCTGGCGCCAACGCGCTTTCTGCTCGGCAGCAGCCTGGTCCTCGACGTCGGCCAGACCATCGATGTCGAGCAGATGCGCAGCCGCCTCGAAGCCAGCGGCTATCGCTGCGTCGACACGGTCTACGAGCATGGCGAATTTGCCGTGCGCGGCGCGCTGATCGACCTGTTCCCGATGGGCAGCAAGCTGCCGTTTCGGATCGACCTGTTCGACAACGAAATCGAGACCTTGCGCACCTTCGATCCAGAGACCCAGCGCTCGATCGACAAGGTCGAATCGGTACGCCTGCTGCCGGCACGCGAATTTCCGATGCAGAAGGAAGAAGTCACCCGCTTCAAGGCACGTTTCCGCGAGCGCTTCGACGTGGATTTTCGCCGCAGCGCGATCTTCCAGGACCTTGCCAGCGGGATCATCCCGGCCGGCATCGAGTACTACCTGCCGCTGTTCTTTGAAGAAACCGCGACACTGTTCGACTACCTTCCGGCTGACACCCAGGTGTTCTCGATGCCCGGCGTCGAGCAGGCTGCCGAGCATTTCTGGAACGACGTGCGCGGGCGCTATGAAGACCGCCGCGGCGACCTGACCCGACCACTGCTGCCGCCGGCTGAACTATTCATGCCAGTGGAAGACTGCTTTGCCCGCCTCAAGCAGTGGCCGCGCGTGGTGGTCAGCAGTGACGACCTCGAACCCGGCGCTGGCCGGCAAAGCTTCCCGGCGCGCGAGCTGCCCAACCTGGCCATCGAAGCCAAGGCCAATCAACCCCTGGCGGCATTGTCGGCATTTCTTGAGCAGTTCCCGGGCCGGGTGCTGTTCACTGCAGAATCTGCCGGCCGCCGCGAAGTGCTGCTGGAGCTGCTCGAACGGCTCAAGCTGCGCCCGCAGACCGTTGACGGCTGGACCGATTTCATTACCGGCAAAGAGCGCCTGGCGATCACCATCGCACCGCTCGACTACGGCCTGTTGCTGGACGACCCGGCACTGGCGTTGATCGCCGAAAGCCCGTTGTTCGGCCAGCGCGTGATGCAGCGCCGACGCCGCGAAAAGCGCGGCGAGGCGGCCAACGATGCGGTGATCAAAAACCTCACCGAGCTGCGCGAAGGCGCACCGGTGGTGCATATCGATCACGGGGTCGGCCGCTATCTGGGCCTGGCCACACTGGAAATCGACGGCCAGGCCGCCGAATTCCTCACCCTTGAGTACGCCGAGAACGCCAAGCTGTACGTGCCGGTCGCCAACCTGCACCTGATCGCCCGCTACACCGGCAGCGATGACGCCCTGGCGCCGCTGCACCGGCTCGGCTCGGAAACCTGGCAGAAGGCCAAGCGCAAGGCTGCCGAGCAGGTCCGCGACGTGGCTGCCGAACTGCTCGACATCTATGCCCGTCGCGCCGCACGCAAGGGCTATGCCTTTGCCGATCCTGCAGCCGATTACGCCACCTTCAGCGCCGGCTTCCCGTTCGAGGAAACACCCGATCAGCAGAACGCCATCGACGCGGTGCGCGAGGACATGCTCGCTGCCAAGCCGATGGACCGCCTGGTCTGCGGCGACGTCGGCTTTGGCAAGACCGAAGTGGCCATGCGCGCGGCATTCATCGCCGTGCACAGCGGCCGCCAGGTGGCCGTGCTGGTACCGACCACCCTGCTCGCCCAGCAGCACTACAACAGCTTCCGCGACCGCTTTGCCGACTGGCCGGTAACCGTCGAGGTGATGAGCCGCTTCAAGTCGGCCAAGGACATCGCCACTGCTGCTGCCGATCTGGCCGAGGGCAAGATCGACATCCTGATCGGCACGCACAAGCTGCTGCAGGATGACGTGCGCTTCAAAGACCTCGGTCTGGTAGTGATCGACGAAGAGCACCGCTTTGGCGTGCGGCAAAAAGAGCAGCTCAAGGCCCTGCGCAGCGAAGTCGACATCCTCACCCTGACCGCCACGCCGATCCCGCGCACCCTGAACATGGCCGTGGCCGGCATGCGCGACCTGTCGATCATCGCCACCCCGCCGGCGCGCCGGTTGTCGGTGCGCACCTTCGTCATGGAGCAGAACAACAGCACGGTGAAGGAAGCTCTACTGCGCGAACTGCTGCGTGGCGGCCAGGTGTATTACCTGCACAACGACGTCAAGACCATCGAGAAGTGCGCCGCCGACCTCGCCGAACTGGTACCTGAAGCGCGCATCGGCATCGGCCACGGGCAGATGCGCGAACGCGAGCTGGAACAGGTCATGAGCGACTTTTACCACAAGCGCTTCAACGTGCTGATCGCCTCGACCATCATCGAAACCGGTATCGACGTGCCCAGCGCCAACACCATCGTCATCGAGCGCGCCGACAAATTCGGCCTGGCCCAGCTGCACCAGCTGCGCGGCCGGGTTGGCCGTAGCCACCACCAGGCCTATGCCTACCTGCTCACCCCTGCCCGGCAGAAGGTCAGCAGCGACGCCGAAAAACGCCTGGAGGCGATTGCCAACACTCAGGACCTCGGTGCCGGCTTCGTGCTGGCCACCAACGACCTGGAAATCCGCGGCGCCGGCGAGTTGCTTGGCGATGGCCAGAGCGGTCAGATCCAGGCAGTCGGTTTCACCCTGTACATGGAAATGCTCGAACGCGCAGTCAAGGCGATCCGCAAGGGCAATCAGCCAAACCTGGAACAACCGCTTGGCGGCGGCCCGGAAATCAACCTGCGCCTGCCGGCGTTGATCCCGGAAGACTACCTGCCCGATGTGCATGCGCGGCTGATCCTGTACAAGCGCATCGCTTCAGCGGCCGACGAAGAAGGCCTCAAGGACCTGCAGGTCGAGATGATCGACCGTTTCGGCCTGTTGCCGGAGCCGACCAAGAACCTGATCCGCATCACCCTGCTCAAGCTGCAGGCCGAAAAACTCGGCATCAAGAAAGTCGACGGCGGCCCCAACGGCGGCAAGATCGAATTCGAAGCCGAGACCCCGGTCGACCCGCTGACCCTGATCAAGCTGATCCAGGGCCAGCCCAAACGCTACAAGTTCGAAGGCGCTACCCAGTTCCGCTTCCTGGTGCCGATGGAACGCCCGGAAGAACGCTTCAATACCGTGGAGGCGCTGTTCGAGCGCCTCACCCCACAGCCTGCTTGAAGGAAGTTACATGCGTGCCATTCGTTGCCTGACCTTGCTGTTGACGCTGTGTGCGCCGACGGCGTTTGCTGATGGCTTGTATCAGGTGGAAATGCTGCTGGTGCGGCAAAACGATGTGCCGGCGGTGACCAGCCAGTTCGCCCCGGAAGACTGGCGCGCCGGCGCGCCGCGCTTGAGCAAGGAAGCCGAACGGCCACCGGTGCTGACCGACGAAGCGACCCGCCTCGAGGCCACGCCGAGCTACACCGTGCTGCTGCACAAGGCCTGGCAGCAACAGCTCGGCAGCGAGCCCAGCAGCATTGCTCTGGGCGCTGGCGAGGAGCAGTTCGGTCACTTCCCGATCGAGGGCAACCTGAGCCTGGCCGACGGCCGCTTCATCGCCGTGCAGGCGAGCTTCTGGGTCAACCAGCTCGATGGCAACGGTAACGTGCTGCGCAGCGAGCACTTCCAGCAGAGCAATCGCAACATGAAAAGCGGCCAGCTGACCTTCCTCGACGGTGGCCACCTGGCACTTCTGCTCAAGGTCGCACCTGTCGGCGCGCGCAAACTGCCGGAGATGACTCCGGAGATGATGGAGCAGTGACACCGTGACTTCCGACGCAGTCGCCTTGGTGCGCAGCAACATCAGCTGGAAACGCGCCTTCTCCGCTGCGGTTTTGCAACGCGGCCAGCGCTACGCCGAAGAAGACCGGGTACAGATCCTCGACCATGACGACACGCGGATTGAAGCCACCTGTCGCGGTAGCGGCAGCGGCATCTATACCCAGCGCATTTTCATCACTGCGGCAGCTGGCCAGTGCCATGTGCGCGGCCACTGTTCGTGCCCGGTCAGAGAGAACTGCAAGCACTGTGCTGCGGTGCTGTTCGCCCTGCTCGACAGCAGCGCGCCGGCTGAAAGCGACGCCCTGCCCCATCATTTACAGCACTGGCTGCAAGGAATGCAGCAACCGGCCACCGTCAGCCTCGGCGCAGATGACAAACGCGGGCGGATGGTCTGCTATCAGCTGGTACTCCATGAAGACCGCAGCTGCAGCCTGCGCGTGCGCAAAGGCACCGACGATGAGCGTGGCCTGCGCTTCAGCCGGGTACAGTCGCTGTATGACTTTTTGTATGACACGCCGCGCTTCGTCACAGCTGAAGACCTGCGCATCCTGCGCCAGTTGAATGGACAGAACATCCCTTACGGCCAGGACCGCGGCTACGCACTCAAAGGCCAGGAAGGCGGCGAATTGCTGCAGCGCGCACTGGACACCGGCCGCGTCCTGTACAGCGACGACCGACCACTGCTGCGCCAGGGCCCGGAGCGCGAGGCCGAGTTCCGCTGGGTGCGCCAGAGCGACGCCACCTATTGCGGCAGCTGGTTCAGCGGCGAGGAGAAGCTGTTCGTGCTGGCACTGGCGCCGCTGTTCTGGCTGGATGTACGCGCCGGTGAAATTGGCCGTGTCAGCCACTCACTCGACCCGCATATTGCCCTGCAACTATCACTGGCACCACCGGTACCCGAGCATCTGGTAGTGCCGCTAAGTCACAAGCTTAACGCCCTCAACCATCAAGTGCCGACCCCGACCCAGGTCAAGCAGCAGTTGCTCGAAGATATCCAGCCGACCCCGCGCCTGACCCTGGGCAGCCTCGAGTTCAGCGCTTACACGCCCAAGACCGGGCGCATGCAGCGGCAGATGCAACACCGCGCCGCGCTGGCGTTCGACTACGACGGCGTGCTGGCAATCGGCAACGACGACAAGCCCCTGACCCGCCTGGTTGGCGCCACCAGCCAGCGCATCCGCCGTCAGCCACAGGCCGAGCAAGCCATGCGCAAGACCCTGCGCGAGCTGGGCTTCAAGCTGGCCACCCGGCAAAGCAAAGCATTGCCCGACAGTGCCGGCGACATGCATCAGCTTGCCGACGACGAAGCGTGGCTGACATTTGCCCGCGACGGCTTGCCGCGCCTGCGTGAGGCCGGCTGGCACATCGATGTGCACCGCGACTTTGCCTTCAACTTGCAGGAGGTCGAAGACTGGTACGCCAGCGTCGACGAAGCGCCTGGCCACGAATGGTTCGACCTTGAGCTGGGCATCGTTGTCGATGGCCAGCGTCACAGCCTGCTGCCGATCGTGCTGCAACTGCTGCGCAGCAATCCGGAAATGCTGCGCCCCAGCGAACTGGCCCGGCGCAGTGACGATGAGCACTTGCTGCTGGACCTCAACCGCGGCCGCCTCGACAGCCCGCCGCTGCGCGTTGCCCTGCCCTATGGCCGGATCAAGGCCGTGATGGCGACCCTCGGCGAGCTGTACCTGCATGAACATGCAGGCGGCCCGGCGCTGCGCCTAGACCGCGCCGATGCCGCGCGCCTGAGCGACATGGAACACATGCCGCTGCTGTGGGAAGGCGGCGAGCACGTGCGCGGCCTCGGCCGGCGCCTGCGCGATGCACGGGATATCCAGGTCGAGCCGCCGCTCGCGCTCAACGCCACCCTGCGCCCGTACCAGCAACAGGGCTTGAACTGGCTGCAGGCGTTGCGCGAGATCGGCACGGGCGGGATTCTGGGCGACGACATGGGCCTGGGCAAGACTCTGCAGACCCTCGCCCATCTGCTGCTGGAGAAACAACATGGACGCCTGCTGCAGCCAGCCTTGGCGGTGATGCCGACCAGCTTGATCCCCAACTGGATCGACGAAGCTCAGCGCTTTGCCCCCGACCTGCGCGTGCTGGCCCTGCATGGGCCGGCGCGCAGCAAGCACTTCGCCAGCCTTGACCAATACGACCTAGTCCTGACCACCTACGCGCTGGTGCCGCGCGATATAGAGCAGCTGCGCGGGCAGCACTGGCACACGCTGGTGCTGGATGAAGCGCAGAACATCAAGACCAGCACCAGCAAGGCCGCCGTCGCCGTCGGCGAGCTGCAGGCAGGCCAGCGCCTGTGCCTGACCGGTACGCCGATGGAAAACAACCTCGGCGAGCTCTGGTCGCTGTTTCACTTCCTCATGCCCGGCTGGCTGGGCGACAGCAAACGCTTCAATCAGGAATATCGCACCCCCATCGAGCGCCACGGCGATCAGGACCGCCTGGCCCACCTGGCTGGGCGCATTCGCCCGTTCCTGCTGCGTCGTACCAAAGAGCAGGTGGCCAAGGAGCTGCCAGCCAAGACCGAGATGGTGCACTGGGTCGAGCTCAGCGACGCCCAGCGCGACACCTACGAGGCGGTGCGAGTGGCGATGGACAAGAAGGTCCGCGACGAACTTGCCCGTAACGGCGCAGCACGCAGCCAGATCGTGATTCTCGATGCCCTGCTGAAGCTGCGCCAGGTGTGCTGCGACCTGCGCCTGGTCAAGAGTGTCGAGAGCAAGGGTAATCAAGCCGACAAGGGCAAGCTGGGCAGCCTGCTGCAGATGCTCGAAGAGTTACTCAGCGAAGGCCGCCGGGTCCTGTTGTTTTCCCAGTTCACCTCAATGCTGGCGCTGATCGAGCAGGAGCTGATCAAGCGTGACATCCGCTACAGCCTGCTGACCGGCGACACTCGCGATCGGCGCGCACCGGTGCAGCAGTTCCAGCAGGGTGACAGCGAAGTGTTTCTGATCAGCCTCAAGGCCGGCGGCACCGGGCTCAACCTGACCGCCGCGGATACGGTGATCCACTATGACCCATGGTGGAACCCGGCAAGCGAAAACCAGGCGACCGACCGTGCCTACCGGATTGGCCAGGACAAACCAGTGTTCGTCTACAAGCTGATCACTCGCGGTACCGTCGAAGAGAAGATTCAGTTGCTGCAGCAAGAGAAGGCAGCACTCGCCGCCGGCCTGCTCGATGGCGGCCATAGCGGCCAGTGGCGTCTGGGTGATGAAGAGATTGAAGCGCTGTTCGCGCCGCTGCCGGGCAAGCGCAGCCGTTAGGTGAGCCGGGCTGACCTGTCACCTAGGTCAGCTCGGCATTTGTTCAGTCGATCAACTGTGCTTCTTTCAAAGCGCCAAGCGCCTCCAGCCAGCGTGGCTGCTGGCGATACTCGGTGCTGGCAAAACCTTGCCCGCGCATGCCGGCAACCCGTGGCGAAGGCTTGACCTTGAGCCGCTGCGCTGCACTCAAAGCCAGCTCTGCCGCGGCCCGGTCATTACACACCAAGCCCATGTCACAGCCGGCGCTCAAGGCCGCTTCGATCCGGTTGGCGGCATCGCCGACCACATGCGCACCGGCCATCGACAGGTCGTCACTGAAGATAACCCCGGTAAAGCCCAGCTCGCCACGCAGAATGTCCTGCAACCAGCGGCGCGAGAAGCCAGCAGGCTGATTGTCGATCTGCGGGTAGATCACATGCGCGGGCATGACCGCAGCCAACTGACCGCGCAGGCGGGTGAACGGCACCAGGTCAGCCTGGCGCAACTGCTCGAGGCTGCGCTCGTCGGTGGGAATGGCCACGTGCGAGTCGGCCTCGGCCCAACCATGCCCCGGGAAGTGTTTGCCGCAGGCAGCCATGCCGGCTGAGCTCATGCCGCGGATGAACGCGCCGGCCAGTTGCGTGGCCCGCTCCGGATCGCCTTCGAAGGCGCGGCTGCCAACCACTGCGCTGCGCTGATGATCAAGGTCGAGCACCGGCGCAAAGCTCAGGTCCAGACCGACCGCCAGCACCTCAGTGGCCATCAACCAGCCACATTGCTCGGCCAGGTACTCGGCATTGCGGTTGTCGGCTATAGCGCGCATGGCCGGCAGGCGCACAAAGCCCTGACGCAAGCGCTGCACGCGCCCGCCCTCCTGATCGACAGCCAGAATCAGGTCAGGCCGGATCGCCCGAATCGACGCACACAACTCACGCACCTGGCGCGGGCTGTCGATATTGCGGGCGAAGACGATCAGGCCAGCTACTTCAGGCTGGCGCAGCAACTGCCGGTCCTCGGCAGTCAGCCAGGTACCGGCGATGTCGATCATCAGGGAGCCTTGCAGGCTGGCAGTCATGAAAAGTCCTTCAGGGAATGTCGTGCAGTGAATTATCTGCGAAGCCTGTGCCCACGCGCCAGTGCCGGCTCAGGCTTTGGCCGGCGTGCCAGCAGGGCTGGTCTTGCTGCGCGGGCGCAGTTGCGCGGCAGCCATGGCCTGGTCGGTGACGCCGCTGTCGGCACGCATACCGGCTGCGAGGAACGGCACCATCAGGCGCATGACCTGCTCGATCGAGGTGTTGATACCAAAGTCGGTTTCGGCGATAGCGCGCAAGGCCTTGATCCCGGACATGCTGAACGCCGCCGCGCCAAGCATGAAGTGCACCCGCCAGAACAACTCGATCGGCGGGATACGCGGCGCGGCATCATTGACCAGCAGCATGTAGCGGCGGAACACCTTGCCGTACATGTCTTCAAGGTAGCGGCGCAGGTGGCCCTGGCTCTGGCTGAACGCCAGGCCGAGCAGGCGCATGAAGATCGACAGGTCATTATTGCTGCGCGGCTGCACCACCAGCGCTTGCTCAACGAGCATCTCCAGCAGCTCTTCAAGGCTCGGCTTGAGTTCCGGCCGGCCCTGGCGGCGCTCGAGTTCACGCTCAAGGCTTGCGCAAAACGGCCCGAGGAAGCGCGAGAAGACCGCCTGGATCAGCGCCTTTTTCGAGCCGAAGTGGTAATTCACCGCTGCGAGGTTGACGCCAGCCTTGCTGGTGATCAGGCGCAACGAGGTTTCCGCGAACCCCCTTTCCGCGAATAGCTGCTCGGCAGCATCGAGAATGCGTTCAACGGTTTCCGATTGGGCCATGACTACTCGCTACTCCGGGGTGGGGGCCTGACAAACAGTTGTTTGAAACATACGTTTCAGGCTTCTATCTGTCAAGGTTGGCTGACTCACCGGTCGCCATTAAAACACAGCCTCGCGTACAGAGCTGCAGGCCACGCCGTGCGTCAGCCCGAGCATCTTCTGCGGCAAGATGCTTGCAGCCAGCCTTCTACTGTATATAATCCCAGTCACTGTATAAAAAGACAGAGCGATCGCCATGTTGAAACTGACGCCACGCCAAGCCGAAATCCTGGCTTTCATCAAACGCTGCCTCGACGACAACGGCTATCCGCCGACCCGCGCGGAGATCGCCCAGGAGCTGGGCTTCAAGTCGCCCAACGCCGCTGAAGAACACCTCAAGGCCTTGGCGCGCAAAGGCGCCATCGAGATGACTCCGGGCGCGTCCCGCGGCATCCGCATCCCTGGCCACGAAGCCAAGGCCGAAGAGAGCGGTTTGCCGATCATTGGCCGCGTCGCTGCCGGTGCGCCGATCCTGGCTGAACAGCATATCGAGCAGTCGTGCAACATCAACCCGACCTTCTTTCACCCGCCCGCTGACTACTTGCTGCGCGTACACGGCATGAGCATGAAGGACGTCGGTATCTTCGACGGCGACCTGCTGGCCGTGCATACCTGCCGCGAAGCACGCAATGGCCAGATCGTGGTCGCACGCATTGGCGACGAAGTCACGGTCAAGCGCTTCAAGCGTGAAGGCAACAAGGTCTGGTTGATGGCCGAGAACCCCGAATTTGCCCCGATCGAAGTCGACCTCAAGCAACAGGACTTGGTGATCGAGGGCTTGAGCGTCGGCGTCATTCGTCGCTGATCCAGGAGGCGTCATGCAGCAAGCAATCCACGTACCGCAGTCAATCCAGTTGCCATTATTCGAAGCGTTTCTGGCCGAACCGGTGCTGCCTGGCCTCAAGGCCAGCGCCCAGGCACGGCAAAAAAACAGCGACCCCGAGCGGTTCAGCGAACTGGCCCTGCGCGGTGCGCCGGGACATTGCCAAAGCCTGCTGGCGCCGGTACTGCGCGACCTGAGCGAAGAAGTGGATGCCCGCTGGCTGACGCTGATCGCCCCGCCGACCAGCCTGACCCAGGCCTGGCTGCGCGATGCCGGGCTCAACCGCGAGCGCATTCTGCTGCTGCACCCCAGCAGCAACAAAAGCGCCTTGCAGCTCACCTGCGAAGCCCTGCGCATGGGCCACAGCCATACCGTAGTCAGCTGGCTGGGTAGCCTCAATGTCACCCTGCGTCAGCAGCTGATCCGCGCCGCCACGGTCGGAAACGCACAAAGCCTGAACATCCGCCTCGGCTGATGTTCAGGCTTCGCCTGCTCTCATCGTGATCGTGTAGGGGTCTGGCACTACTCAGTGCAGAACGCGCGGCCCTTCGTCACGCTCCAACTCGCCTTCCACCAGCTTGCCAGCCATTTGCACGCCGACGCTGAGCATGGCCTTGGCCACTTCGACGTGTTGACCCTGCAAAAACACCTTGGCGTCCTCGGAGAAATCCAGGGTTACCAATGAGCCTTCATCTTCGGCGCGACGCAGCTCGATCCGGCCATCAGGCAACTCTACAATTTCAAGAAAGGACGTCGACATAAAAGGCTGTTCTCCACGAAAGGCGAGCATTGTACCAGCCAAGTGCCTGCTCAGCACTCACTCAACGCATCACGAAAGCGCCTGGCCAGGTCTTTCAAATTGCTCCGCCACTGCTCGAGCTCTGCCCGCGAAAGCGCAGGCTGCTCGGGCTCGTCGAGGTTGATGGCTTGAATCAACGGCTGGGTGACGTCAGTTTTGGCGGTTTTTTTCGCGACAGGTGGTCGGAATAAATCTGCATAAGCGGTCAACATCTGCGCCAGCCAGGTTTGCCGATTGTCTGCCAGTTCGATCAGCTCGGCCAACTCCGGGATGGCCATGCCGGCCAGCACTTCGGCGTCCAGTAGCTGTTCAGCGCGAGCAGCGCCCGCTTGCGGCAGGCGGTAGAAGCCGGCGATTTCGTGACATAACCCAAGCAGCGCACCGTACAGATGAAACTGCGCCGCTTCGCGCTCAGCCTGCACCAGCCCCTGGGCGTTCATGGCCTGGCTTTGCTCAGCCTTAGCCATGGACTCCAGCGCGAGGCCGGCGAAGAACAGTTTCTGGTTGGTGCGGGTATAGAGTTCCTGGGCCATGGCGGTTGGCCTCCTGAGGGCAGCGTGGCGATCAGCAAGTTTCAGCTATCGCCGGGCACTCTCGCAAGCACAAAAGCCGCAAGCGCAAAAGCAGCGCGGGGCAAGCCTGCTGCTGCGCCTCACCCTGAGGACACAACAGCGGGCTTGCCCCGCGCAGGTGCTGCGGCGCCGGATCAGCGCTTGTCTTCGACCTTCCAGGCCTTGCCGTCGTAGAACGCCTTCCAACCGGTCGGCTTGCCGTCAACTTCGGACTGCACGTACTGCTCCTTGGTCTTGCGGCTGTAGCGGATCACGGTCGGGCGACCGTCTGGATCCTTGGCAGGCGCTTCACAGAGGAAGTGGTACTTGGGATCGATCTCATCCTTGTGCGGGATGATTTCTTTCACCAATGGCGCGCGAGTTTCGCGGTTTTTCGGGAACTGGCTGGCCGCCAGGAACAAGCCCGAGGCACCGTCACGCAGCACGTAGGTGTCATCGACCTTCTCGCACTTGAGCTCAGGCATTTCCACCTTGTCCATCTTCGGTGGCGCTGCTTCGCCGTTCTTGAGCAGCTTGCGAGTGTTTTTGCAGGCCGGGTTGGTGCAACCGAAGAACTTGCCGAAACGGCCGGTCTTGAGCTGCATTTCGCTGCCGCACTTGTCGCACTCAAGGCTCGGACCTTCGTAGCCCTTGATCCGGTAGCTGCCCTGCTCGATTTCGTAGCCAACGCAATCCGGGTTGTTACCGCAGATGTGCAGCTTGTGCTTCTCGTCCAGCAGGTAGGCATCCATCGCCGTGGCGCAGATCGGGCAACGGTGCTTGCCGAGCAGCACGCGCGATTCGGACTCACCCTCGTCGTCCGCGGCGATTTCGTCGCCGGGGACCAGGTTGACGGTCGCCTTGCAGCGCTCTTTCGGCGGCAGGGTGTAACCCGAGCAACCGAGGAACACGCCGGTAGAGGCGGTACGAATCATCATTGGCCGGCCACATTCCTTACAGGCGATGTTGGTCATGGTCGGCTGGTTGGCGCGCATGCCGTTCTCGGGAGACTCAGCGGTTTGCAGCTTTTTGCTGAAATCGCCGTAGAACTCGTCGAGTACGTTTTTCCAGTCACGTTCGCCCTGGGCGACGTCGTCGAGGTTCTCTTCCATGCCGGCGGTGAAGCCGTAGTCCATCAGGTCGGAGAAGCTCTCGGACAACCGCTCGGTAACGATGTCGCCCATCTTCTCGGAGTAGAAGCGGCGGTTGTGCAGGGTGACGTAGCCGCGGTCCTGGATGGTGGAAATGATCGCTGCATAGGTCGACGGGCGACCGATACCGCGTTTTTCCATTTCCTTGACCAGGCTGGCCTCGGTGAAGCGCGCCGGCGGCTTGGTGAAGTGCTGGCTTGGATCAAGTTTGATCAACTTGAGCACTTCGCCCTGGCCCATGTCAGGCAACACGTCATCTTCGCCTGGCTTGCTCTGCTGCGGCAGGACGCGGGTGTAACCGTCGAACTTGAGGATGCGGCCCTTGGCGCGCAGCTCGAAGTCACCGGCCTTGACCGTGACGCTGGTCGACAGGTACTGCGCGGGTGGCATCTGGCAGGCCAGGAACTGGCGCCAGATCAGCTCGTACAGGCGCTCGGCATCGCGTTCCATGCCAGTCAGCTTGCTTGGATGGGTCGCCACATCGGACGGACGAATCGCTTCGTGCGCCTCCTGTGCGCCGGCCTTGCTGCCGTAGACGATCGGCGCTTCCGGCAGGTACTGCTTGCCGAACTCGCGCTCGATGTAGCTGCGGGCCATTTCCACGGCATCGGCCGAGAGGTTGGTCGAGTCGGTACGCATGTAGGTGATGTAGCCGGCTTCGTACAGACGCTGGGCCATCATCATGGTCTTCTTCACGCCGTAGCCGAGGCGATTGCTCGCCGCTTGCTGCAGGGTCGAAGTGATGAACGGCGCCGACGGCTTGCTGCTGGTCGGCCGGTCTTCACGCTTGGCGACGGTGTAGCTCGACGACTTGAGCTGATCCAGGGCAGCCATGGCCTGGGCTTCGTTGAGCGGCTTGAAGGCTTCACCCTTCTCGCGCGCTACTTCAAAGCGGACCTTGGCGTCCTTGGCGGTGCCGAGGTCGGCGTGTACTTCCCAGTACTCTTCCGGGTTGAACGCACGAATCTCGCGCTCACGCTCGACCACCAGCTTGACCGCTACCGACTGCACACGGCCGGCAGACAGGCCACGGGCAATCTTCGACCACAGCAGTGGTGAGACCATATAGCCCACCACACGGTCGAGGAAGCGCCGCGCCTGCTGGGCGTTGACCCGGTTGATGTCCAGCTCACCTGGCTGCGAGAACGCCTCCTGGATGGCCTTTTTGGTGATCTCGTTGAACACCACGCGCTTGTAGCGGGTGTCATCACCACCAATGGCTTCACGCAGGTGCCAGGCGATTGCCTCCCCTTCGCGGTCCAAGTCGGTCGCGAGATAGATGGTGTCGGCATCTTTGGCCAGGCGGCGCAGCTCTTCGATGACCTTTTCCTTGCCGGGCAAGATCTCGTACTTGGCTTTCCAGCCAGCGTCCGGATCGACACCCATGCGCGAGACCAACTGGCGGCGAGCCTTTTCTTTCGGCGTCAGTACCGGTGCCTCAGCCGCAGCTGCCTTGCCACGTTTGGCCGCCGGCTCCTTACTGGCGCTGGCCGAACCGCTGGTGGGAAGGTCACGGATGTGGCCGATACTCGACTTCACCACGTACTGGTTGCCCAGGTACTTGTTGATGGTCTTGGCCTTGGCCGGGGATTCCACAATGACCAGCGATTTGCCCATGGATCGGTGTATTCCTGAATCTGAAAATTAAAAATCGCGTCAGGTGCCGCACGCGGCACCGCTATATATAGTGGCTACAGGGTCAGGTCAAGCGCGCTCGACTAACCGCTGGCCTGTTCGGACGGGCCAAAACGCCCCTCCTCGGCCGTGACCAGAGCAAAGCGCGGGACCTGCTCGCCGTCAACTTCGACCGATTCGACAAACATTGCCAAGGGTCGCACCCACAGCCCGTAATCACCATACAGGCATTGGTAGAACACCATCCACTCTTCGCTTTCAGAATGGCGGGCTGCGCCGAACACACGATACTCAGGCCCTTTGTAATGCCGGTACACGCCTGGCTGTATGTGCATGTTGCTGACCCTCGTGATAAATCCTGTAAAAAACAAAAACCGGGGCACATGGCCCCGGCTGCTGTCTTGCGCCGCGATCAGACGCGTTCGAAGACAGTGGTGATGCCTTGGCCCAGGCCGACACACATGGTGGCGACGCCGAGGGTACCGCCATTCTGCTTCATGACGTTGAGCAAGGTGCCGGAAATTCGCGCACCGGAGCAACCAAACGGATGACCCAGGGCAATGGCGCCGCCGTGCAGGTTAACCTTCTCATTCATCTTGTCGAGCACTTTCAAATCTTTCAGCACCGGCAGGGCCTGTGCAGCGAAGGCTTCATTGAGCTCGATGAAGTCGATATCGGCCATGCTCAGGCCGGCACGCTTGAGCGCTTTCTGCGTCGAAGGCACCGGGCCGTAACCCATGATAGCCGGGTCGACACCGGCCACCGCCATCGAGCGAAGCACCGCCAGCGGCTGGATGCCCAGGTCCATGGCGCGCTGACCGGACATGACGATCATGCACGAAGCGCCATCGGTAATCTGCGACGAGGTACCGGCAGTGACGGTACCACCTTTGGGGTTGAACGCAGGCTTGAGCGAGGCCAGGCCTTCGAGGGTGGTTTCCGGACGAATGGTTTCATCGAAGTCAAAGACCTTGAGGAAGCCATTCTCGTCATAGCCCTGCATCGGGATGATCTCGTCCTTGAACTTGCCCTCGACCGTGGCCTTGTGCGCCAACTGATGCGAACGCACAGCGAAAGCATCCTGTTGTTCGCGGCTGATGCCGTGCATCTTGCCGAGCATCTCTGCAGTCAGACCCATCATCCCGGAGGCCTTGGCAGCGTGCAAGGACATGTGCGGGTTGGGATCGACACCGTGCATCATGCTGACGTGACCCATGTGTTCGACACCGCCGATGACGAATACGTCACCGTTGCCGGTCATGATCGCCTGGGCAGCTGTGTGCAGTGCGCTCATCGACGAGCCGCACAGGCGGCTGACGGTCTGCGCCGCCGAGGTGTGCGGAATCTGGGTCATCAGCGAGGCCATGCGGGCGATGTTCCAGCCCTGCTCAAGGGTCTGGTTGACGCAGCCCCAGATCACGTCCTCGACTTCTTTCGGGTCGACCTTGTCGTTGCGCTCGAGCAACTTGCTGATCAGGTGCGCCGACATGTCTTCGGCGCGGGTGTTGCGGTGCATGCCACCCTTGGAACGACCCATCGGGGTCCGACCGAAGTCGACAATCACCACGTCTCTTGGATTCAGGCTCATATCAATACTCTCGCTCTAACTCGTTGGGCGCTCAGTTGAAGAAACGCTGGCCGGTCTTGGCCATTTCGCGCAGCTTCGCGGTGGGGTGGTACAGCGGCCCCAGGTCGGCGTACTGGTCAGCCAGGGCGACGAACTCGGCAACCCCGATCGAGTCGATGTAGCGCAATGCACCACCGCGGAAGGGAGGGAAGCCGATACCGTAGACCAGGCCCATGTCGGCCTCGGCTGCGGTTTCGACAATGCCGTCTTCCAGGCAGCGGACGGTTTCCAGGCACAGCGGGATCATCATCCAGTTGATGATGTCCTCGTCGCTGACTTCACGCTGCTCGAAGACAATCGGCTTGAGCACTTCGAGCACGCTCTCGTCGGCAACCTTTTTCGGCTTGCCGCGTTTGTCGGTCTCGTAGGCATAGAAGCCCTTGCCGTTCTTCTGGCCCAGGCGTTTGGCTTCGTACAAGGCATCGATGGCGGTGCGGCGATCGTCCTTCATGCGGTCCGGGAAGCCTTCAGCCATGACGTCGCGACCGTGATGGCCGGTGTCGATGCCGACCACGTCCATCAGGTACGCAGGACCCATCGGCCAGCCGAATTTCTCCATGACCTTGTCGATGCGCACGAAGTCGACACCGGCGCTGACCAGGCGAGCAAAGCCGCCGAAATACGGGAACAGTACGCGGTTGACCAAGAAGCCTGGGCAGTCATTGACCACGATCGGGTTCTTGCCCATTTTCTTGGCATAGGCAACGGTGGTGGCCACGGCCACTTCGCTGGACTTCTCGCCACGGATCACTTCCACCAGCGGCATCATGTGCACCGGGTTGAAGAAGTGCATGCCGACGAAGTTCTCCGGACGCTTGAGGGCCTTGGCCAACAAGTTGATGGAGATGGTCGAGGTGTTGGAGGCGAGAATCGCGTCCTCTTTGACCTGACCTTCGACTTCGGCCAGAACGGCTTGCTTGACCTTGGGGTTCTCGACTACAGCTTCGACCACGATGTCGACATTGGCGAAGTCGCCGTAGGACAAGGTCGGGCGAATCGCATTGAGCGCCTCGGCCATTTTCGCCGGGGTCAGGCGACCCTTCTCGACACGATTGCCGAGCAGCTTGGAGGCTTCGTTCAGGCCCAGCTGGATGGCATCCTCGCGGATATCCTTCATCAGGATCGGGGTGCCTTTGACCGCCGACTGATAGGCGATACCACCGCCCATGATGCCAGCGCCGAGTACGGCAGCCTGCTTCACGTCATTGGCGATCTGGTCGTGCGCCTTGGCCTTGCGCTTGAGCTCCTGGTCATTCAGGAACAAGCCGATCAGGCTGGCAGCGACGGGCGTCTTGGCCAGTTTGGCAAAGCCGGCAGCTTCCACTTCCAGCGCTTTGTCACGACCGAAGTTGGCGGCTTTCTGGATGGTCTTGATCGCTTCGACCGGCGCCGGGTAGTTCGGCCCGGCCTGGCCGGCAACAAAACCTTTGGCGGTTTCGAAGGCCATCATCTGCTCGATGGCGTTGAGCTTGAGTTTTTCCAACTTGGGCTGGCGCTTGGCCTTGTAGTCCAGTTCACCGCTGATGGCCCGCTTGATCAGGTCCAGCGCTGCAGCCTGCAGCAGCTCTGGGGTGACCACGGCATCAACGACGCCAACCTTGAGGGCGTCTTCGGCGCGGTTTTCCTTGCCCGAGGCAATCCACTCGATGGCATTGTCCGAGCCGATCAGGCGCGGCAGGCGCACGGTACCGCCAAAGCCTGGGTAGATGCCCAGTTTGACCTCCGGCAGGCCGATCTTGGCGGTGCTGGACATCACCCGGTAATCAGCTGCCAGGCACATTTCCAGGCCGCCACCCAGTGCGATGCCGTTGATCGCGGCAACAGTAGGTACGCCGAGGTCTTCGAAATCATTGAAGATGCGGTTGGCTTCCAGGTTGCCAGCGACCAGCTCGGCCTCGGGCAGCTTGAAGTTGTCGACAAACTCGGTGATGTCGGCGCCGACGATGAACACATCCTTGCCACTGCTGACGATGACGCCCTTGACCGAGGCGTCGCTCTTGATGGCGGCCACGGCCTGACGCAGATCGTCCAGGGTCAGGCGGTTGAACTTGTTGACGGACTCACCCTTGAGGTCGAACTTCAGTTCGACGATGCCGCTTTCAAGAGCCTTAACCGTGATGGCTTTACCTTCGTAAATCATCAACTGATCTCCACGATATGGAAGCTAAACTGTACACGCCGGACGCTGGCTAAACCCTGTCACAACAGCGGCTTGGTCAGGCACACCCGTCAGCGCGATAGTCGGGATTGGCATGAACGGCGCAACATACAAACGCTCAATTCATACGCCCGTTTGATTTGGGTACGCACACATTCTCCGAAAAGGTCGGCGTTGTCAAATCCTCCCTGAGGAGGTGAAAACGCGACTTTCCGGTCATTTTGTCGCGACTAGGTATCAACCTTGATGACAGTGATCGCCAGCCATTCATGCCAGCGATAAACCCTTGGCGGGCAGCAGAAGCTGCGCCAGGCACCCGGCAAAAACTGCGCAGCAGGCTATAGTCACTCTCGCAAGCAAAGTATCCCGGCCTGCCTGGCCTTTCTGCGGCAGCAGAACGCATCGCGGGGCACCCCTGCCGATCCGCCACCTGAGCATGGGTGGCGGATCGGCAGGGGTGCCCCGCGATGTCGTTACGAAGGGTTAAGCGAGGTCTTCGAGGGTTTGCGCAATGTTCTGCAACACAGATTCATCACCGCGCTCGCCCCAGTACAGGGCAACCATTTGCGTGGTGGCTTCAATCATGTAGACATTGCCCGGCAACACCGCCAAGGCCTTGGCCAGGCGCGGATCTTCGCAGGCCTCACGCCACTTGTTCCACCACACCCCAGGGCTGACCTGCCAATACGCCCAGCAGTCATCCCGGCCCTTGCGCCGCGGCCGATGGTACTGCGGGCACGGGCTCGGCGGCTGCTGTTCGAGCCAGTGCGGCCACTGCTGCGGCGCCAGCTGCATGGCCAGGCCAATGCGCCTGCCGGCCAGGCGCAGGCTCATCTGCTCGCTCTGTTTGCGTGATGGACGCAGCCAGGCAAGTGGGCTGAGAATCAGCGCAAGGATTGACACCACCAGCCATACCGTCATATCTGTAGATCCCATAAAGCGTTGCAAATGAGCTGGTTAGCCAGGTTTCACGGTAAACCGCCACAAAGCGACCATACTTCTACTATCGCGATTGTCAGGAGCACCTCCAATGTCCTACGAACATCTTCTGGTCGCTGTCGACCTCACCGAAGAATGCGATCCGGTGATCAAGCGCGCCAAGGCAATCGCTTCGGCGAGCGGCGCCAAGGTATCGCTGGTGCATATCGTCGAACCGATGGCCATGGCCTTTGGCGGCGACGTACCGATGGACCTGTCGCAGCTGCAGCAACAGCAGTTCGACCAGGCCAAGGAACGCATGGATCGCCTGTTCAACAAGTACCCGGATATCAACCGGGGTGACTCGCACCTGGTCTACGGCCAGCCGCGCCAGGAAATCCACCAGTTGGCCAAGGATCAGAAGTGCGACCTGATCGTGGTCGGCAGCCACGGTCGCCACGGCCTGGCGCTGCTGCTAGGCTCCACCGCCAACGATGTGCTGCACGGCGCGCCGTGTGATGTGCTGGCAGTACGCCTGCTGAAGAAAGACTGAAAAATGCACTGACGCCATCGCGGGCAACCCCGCGATGGCTGATGGCCGCTTAGCCTTCCAGCTCTGCCCAGCGCTCGACCAGAACATCCAGCTCGCCCTGTAGCTTCTCGAGCTTGGCCAGCACCTCGGACGTCTCGCCGATCGGGCGCTGGTAGAAGTTCGCCGAAGCCACTTCTTCCTGAAGCTTGGCCATGGCTTTCTCGATCACGTCGATCTGCCCTGGCAACGCCTCCAGCTCACGCTGCAGCTTGTAGCTGAGCTTCTTCTTGCTCGCCTCTACCGGTGCAGCAGCAACTGGCGCGGCCACATCGGCAGCCTTTTCGACCACGGCGCTGTTGAGTTCGGACTTGCCACCCTTGCTTTCGGTGACGCCCAGCAGCTTCGGCGAGCCGCCCTGACGGATCCAGTCTTCGTAGCCGCCGACGTATTCCTGAACCTTGCCGCCGCCTTCGAACACCAGGGTGCTGGTCACCACGTTGTCGAGGAAGGCCCGGTCGTGGCTGACCATCAGCACGGTGCCCTTGTAGTTGCACAGGACTTCTTCGAGCAGCTCGAGGGTTTCCACATCGAGGTCGTTGGTCGGTTCGTCCAACACCAGCAGGTTGGCTGGCTTGCTGAACAGCTTGGCCAGCAGCAGACGCGCACGCTCACCTCCGGACAAGGCTTTGACCGGCGTCCGGGCACGCTGCGGGCTGAACAGGAAGTCGCCCAGGTAGGACAGCACGTGACGGTTCTGGCCGTCGATTTCGATGAAGTCGCGCCCCTCGGCGAGGTTCTCGATGACAGTCTTTTCCAGATCGAGTTGGTGGCGCATCTGGTCAAAATAGGCCACTTCCAGCTTGGTGCCGCTCTCGACCTTGCCCGACGTCGGCTGCAAGTCACCCAGCATCAGTTTGAGCAGGGTGGTCTTGCCGGTACCGTTGGCGCCGAGCAGGCCAATCCGATCCTGACGCTGCAGGACCATGGAGAAGTCCTTGACCAGCATCGGCCCGTTCGGGTGCGAGAAGCTGACGTTCTCCAGCAGCATCACTTGCTTCCCGGATTTTTCCGCGGTGTCGATCTGGATGTTGGCCTTGCCCTGACGCTCACGGCGCTCACCACGCTCGACGCGCAGCTCCTTGAGCGCACGCACGCGGCCTTCGTTACGGGTGCGGCGGGCCTTGATGCCTTGGCGAATCCACACTTCTTCCTGGGCCAGGCGCTTGTCGAACAGCGCGTTGGCGGTCTCTTCGGCCGCCAGCGCGGCTTCCTTGTGCACCAGGAAGCTGGCGTAGTCGCCGTTCCAGTCGATCAGCCCACCGCGGTCCAGTTCAAGGATGCGGTTGGCCAGGTTTTGCAGGAAGGAACGGTCGTGGGTGATGAACAGCACCGCGCCGCCAAAGCCGCTCAAGGCTTCTTCCAGCCAGGCAATCGCACCGATGTCCAGGTGGTTGGTTGGCTCATCGAGCAGCAGCAGGTCAGGTTCGGAAACCAGCGCCTGGGCCAACAGCACACGGCGACGCCAGCCACCGGAGAGCTCGGCCAGGGTCTTGTCGGCAGGTAGCTGCAAGCGGCTCAGGGTGCTGTCGACCACTTGCTGCAAACGCCAGCCATCGCGCGCTTCGAGCTCGTGCTGGACGTGCATGAGCTTGTCCAGATCTTCGTCGTTATGGATGTTCTGGCTAAGGTGGTGATACTGCGCGAGCAGCTCGCCTACGCCGTCCAGGCCAGCCGCGACCACGTCGAACACGGTCCGCTCGTCGGCCACCGGCAGTTCCTGCGGCAGCTCGCCGATTTTCAGCGCGGGTGCGCGCCAGACCGAGCCGTCATCAGGCTTTTGCTCGCCCTTGATCAGGCGCAGCATGCTCGACTTGCCGGTACCGTTGCGGCCGATGATGCACACCCGCTCACCTCGGGCGATCTGCCAGGAAACCTTGTCCAGCAGCGGCATCGCGCCGAATGCAAGGGACACATCGCTTAATTTGAGCAGGGTCATGATCATCTCCAAAAACTGGGCGCGTATTCTACCTGACTTGACCCTCGCCAGCACTAAGTCAGCGTGTGTATCAAGGCTTTGCGATATCCGGTCGCCGATAACACCCCGATACAACCGCAGTGCTTTCGCCGGTAGCCGGCAACCGGCTAAGCTAACGCCATACAACAGTGCTGGCACCGCCGTCACTTTCCCATGGTTCAACTGCCCGGACGTATCATGCGCAGCCGCCTGTTACAGATTGCTTCATGCCTGCTGCTGACTGCCGCCACCACGAGTGCGGCACAGGCCATCGACCTTAGCCAGCAGCGTCAGTACTACGACGAAGCCAAACGCGCCCTGGCCAAGGGCGACAAAGGTCCCTACCTGCGCTACTCGCAGGCCCTCAGTGACTATCCACTGACCCCGTATCTGGCGTACGACGAACTCACTGCTCGCCTGAAGAGCGCCAGCAACGAAGAGATCGAGGGTTTTCTGGCCCAACACGGCGACCTGCCACAAGCCAACTGGATGAAACTGCGCTGGTTGCGCTGGTTGTCCGAGCGCGGCGAGTGGGCCACCTTCGCCAAGTACTACGACCCCAAGCTCAACTTCACCGAGCTGGACTGCATCAACGGGCAGTACCAGCTCAGCACCGGCAAACGCGCCGAAGGCTTTGCCAGCGCTGCCAAGCTGTGGAACGTGGGCAAGTCGCAACCTGCTGCGTGTGACACGCTGTTTGCGATGTGGGCGGCCGAAGGTCAGCTCACCGAAGCCAGACGCTGGGAGCGAGCCAAACTGGCCGCACAGGCGCGCAACTACCCATTGGCGAACAGTCTGGTCAAGACCCTGACCACCCTCGCCCCCCAGGGCCAATTGCTGATCGATGTGGCGCAGAAGCCCGAGCTGCTCAATCAGCCGTCGCGTTTCACCCCGGTCAACGAGGCAATGTCCGACGTGGTCAGCCTAGGCCTGCGCCGGCTGGCACGCCAGGACCCCGAGCGGGCCATGGCGCTGCTCGATGACTATGCCCAGCGCATGCATTTCTCGCGCGACGAAAAGGTTGCCATCGCCCGCGAGATCGGCCTGACCCTGGCTCGCCGCTACGACCCGCGCGCGATCGACCTGATGACCCGTTACGATCCGGAGCTGCGGGACAACACCGTCAGCGAATGGCGCCTGCGCCTGCTGCTGCGCCTGGGCCGCTGGGAAGATGCCTACGAGCTGACCAAGCGCCTGCCGCAGGAGTTGGCCGCCAGCAGCCGCTGGCGCTATTGGCAGGCGCGCAGCCTGGAACTGGCACAGCCGAACAACGCGCAGATCCCGTTGCTGTACAAAGCGGTCGCGCGTGAGCGTGACTTCTATGGCTTCCTGGCCGCAGATCGGGTGCAGACGCCCTACCAGCTGAACAACAAACCGCTGGTGCTCAGCCCGCAGCTGGTCAACAAGGTGCGCAACACCCCGGGCGTGCGCCGCGCACTGGAATTCCATGCCCGCGGCCAGATCGTCGAGGGCCGCCGCGAGTGGTACCACGTCAGCCGCCACTTCAACCGCGACGAAATGGTCGCCCAGGCCCGCCTGGCCTACGACCTGCGCTGGTACTTCCCGGCGATTCGCACCATCAGCCAGGCGCAGTACTGGGACGACCTGGATATTCGCTTCCCGATGGCGCACCGCGACACCCTGGTGCGCGAAGCCAAGGTCCGCGGCCTGCACTCGAGCTGGGTGTTTGCCATCACCCGCCAGGAAAGCGCCTTCATGGAAGACGCTCGCTCGCCGGTGGGCGCCAGCGGCCTGATGCAACTGATGCCAGCCACCGCCAAGGAGACTGCACGCAAGTTCAGCATCCCGTTGGCGTCACCGGCTCAGGTACTCAACCCGGACAAGAACATCCAGCTCGGCGCCGCCTATCTGAGCCAGGTACATGGTCAATTCAACGGCAATCGGGTGCTGGCATCGGCCGCCTACAATGCCGGGCCAGGGCGCGTGAGGCAGTGGCTCAAAGGCGCCAAGCACTTGAGCTTCGATGTCTGGGTCGAGTCGATCCCGTTCGATGAAACCCGCCAGTACGTGCAGAACGTGCTGTCGTACTCGGTGATCTACGGGCAAAAGCTCAATTCACCGCAGCCGCTGGTGGACTGGCACGAGCGTTACTTCGACGACATGTAATCGAGCCACCCTAAGCTCAAGCCCGCTGCCATCGGCTGCAGCGGGCTTGAGCTGGCGGCTTACTCCAGCACTTCTACCGGCATGCCCACGGCAATCTCACCCGGCCCATCCACCGCCAGGTTCTGCCCGAACAGCACATCGCCGTCACGCTCACGAAATGTCTTCAGGGTGGCCAGCGGTTCGCGGTCAGCACTGCGCTCGCCCGTGTGCGGGTCAAGGGTAGTGAATATGCAACGAACGCTGGGTTTGAGGATGCGATAAGTCAGCGCACCGATGCGGATCCGTTTCCAGCCGTCTTCGGCAAACGCTGCGCTGCCCTGCACCACCAGATTGGGCCTGAAACGCAGCATCTCCATCGCCCGGCCAACTCGCCGGCTCAGCTCATCCAGTGATCCCTGGCCGATCAGCAGCAACGGAAAGCCATCCGGAAACGCCGCACGGTCGCTGTTCAAGCCATAGCCGCTGGGCAGGTAACGCGCGCGCGGCTCGGGGCAATACACCAGCCGCACCGGCTTGCCGAGCAGTTGGCTCAACCACAGCGCAGCAGCGTCGCCTGCGTCTGGCACGCGCAAGGTGTCGCGCCAGATGGTCACACCGCGCAAGTCTTCGTCGTCCGCCGGCACGGCGACCAGCAGCGGTGCCTGCCCTGGCGTCTCCAGCAGCAGATCACCACTGGCAGCGACCGTGGCACTGAGCTGACTCAGCAGTGGCCAGGCGCGCTGGGTCAGGAAGCGTCCGTTGCCCTCCTCTACCACCAGCCAGCGGCGGTCGCCTTCCAGGCCGAGCAGACCTACCGGCGAGGCCTGCAGGCTTTGCGCCCGACACGACTTCACCGGATACCGATACAACTCACTTACAAACATCCCTGCCCGCCTCATGCCAGTGCAAAAACGCCTAGCTTATACCCAGCAGGACGCGTGCAGGTATCAGGCCGGCGCGTGATCAAGCATCAGGCGCTGCCGCACCACCTCTACCAGACGGTCTGGCTGGAATTTGGACAGGAAGTTGTCACAGCCGACTTTTTTCACCATCGACTCGTTGAAGCTACCCGACAACGAGGTATGCAGCACTACGTACAGGCCACGCAGACGCGGATCGCTACGGATCTCGGTGGTCAGGCGGTAGCCGTCCATTTCCGGCATTTCGGCGTCGGTGAAAATCATCAGCAGTTTTTCACACAGGTCTTCACCGGCATCTGCCCAGGCCTTGAGCATGCGCAAGGCCTTCAGGCCATCGCTGGCCACATGCAGTTTTACGCCCAGTTGCGACAAGGTATCGCGCAACTGCGCCAAGGCCACGGTGGAATCGTCGACCAGCAATATCTCGCGGCCGCGCGCCTTGGCCAGTACCGGATCGGCAAGCTTGTCGCCGGACACCTTGGCGTTGTACGGCACGATCTCGGCCAGCACCTTCTCGACGTCGATGATCTCGACCAACTGTTCTTCGACCTTGGTGATCGCCGTCAAATAATGCTGGCGACCGGCACTGGTCGGCGGCGGCATGATGGCTTCCCAGTTCATGTTGACGATGCGATCGACACCGCCGACCAGAAACGCCTGCACCGAGCGGTTGTATTCGGTGACGATGATGGTGCTGTCCGGGCCTGGTTGCAGCGGGCGCATGCCAATCGCCTGGGACAGGTCAATCACCGGCAAGGTCTGCCCGCGCAGGTTGACCACCCCACACACATAAGCATGACGCTGCGGCATCAAGGTCAACTTGGGCAGCTGCAGCACTTCCTGCACCTTGAACACGTTGATGGCGAACAACTGACGGCCCGCCAGACGGAACATCAGGATTTCCAGGCGGTTCTCACCTACCAGTTGCGTACGTTGGTCTACAGTGTCGAGAATGCCAGCCATTGGAAGCCCCCAGGCGCGTATCGGGAAAATGTAATCATCTGCTCTATATCGGCGGGTAAACCGGCAGCTTGACCCTCGTCAGCAAATCCAGACCAGGCGATTGATATCATTTTACCATCATGCTTTACTGCTTCGACACTTTCAGCAACACCTGTTACGGCGGCGTAACCAGCAACGCCCCTCAGGGTTTCCCCTATGCCGCGATCAGGCCTAACCTGATGTTCGCGATATCCATTAGCCATTAATGTGACGCCATTCTCATTGCATGAATGGAGTCAGGCTTTTGCTAGCAATCGTTTCGGTGTTGCCCAGCCCGCTCCAGCCCACCGTGCTGGAGGCTCAGGATGGATAGCTGCGTGCCGCCCGGCGCCGAGCTGCCGGAATTCCTGCGGGATGCACAGCGCTTGTTGAGCCAGGCGCAGGAGTGCCTGCTACACCTGCAACTGATCGACAATGATCCAGATGCCTGCCGGTGCCTCAACGACACCCTCACCAAGCTGGCCAAGCGCGCCGAGCAACTGGGCCTTGACGAGGTCGCCCACTACAGCTCCGCCCTGCACCATCTGCTCGCACCTGCCTGCGGCCAGCGACACCTGCATAGCACAGCACTGCCGGCAGTCGAAGCCTGCCTGAACCTGCTGGACTGGCAACTGGAGCTGGTCGATGCACAAACCGGACAACTGAACCTGGACCGCAGCGAGCAGGCAGTGCTTCTGGATGATCTGGCCAGCGCCCTGCAAGGGTCAGCCAGGTCGCCATCGGAATCACCGCCAAACGTACAGTAAGTTCGGCATTCGTCTGCAACTAAGTCAATCAAGCTGCATTTATCAGCCAGACACTTGGCAAGTTCCGAATGGCCGCTTGAGTAATAGTCGTTAGTTGCAGTGCTCGATTATGCACGCACTCGCCAATGCTGGCTTTTTGATAGTTATGCCAGACCCGGCCAGATCGTTTTGAGCCCGTGAATACGGCGGTTTGAGACCCCTGAGCAAGGCGACCAAACACAACTTAAGTGATACCATGCGCGCCAATGAATGCAGCCCATGCAGATAGCCGTCAATTGAACAGATGCTTTTAATTGATTGTGAGCAGGACGCCAAAGCCGCTGACTAGACACGTGCAAGGCCTCCAATAGCATTAACTCAGTGGCTTTCCAATTTATGTTCCCACGTTTGAATCTTACCCCGCGCCACTGCTCTCGCAGCGCCGTGGCGCGCTGGACGACCGCGGCGCTATGCGTGGCGTCACTGAGCGCTAACGTGGCACTGCACGTAAAAGCCTTGCCGATGCCGATCGGCCTGATCCTGCTGCAGATGGCGGCCCTGCTTGGCGCCGCCTGGCAATGGCACCAGTGGGCCCGCTCGATCAGCCTGCGCCCCGCAGAACTGGCCGAGCGCATGCTCAAGGTCCAGGAGAACGAACGCCAGCGTCTGAGCCGTGAATTGCATGATGATATCGGCCAATTGCTCACAGCAGCGAAGCTGCAGTTGGACTGGCTCCAGCGGCGCCTGCCAAGTGAGCTGCTGAGCCATGCCAGCAGCTTGCGCAGCACCCTGGATGAGGCCTTGAACAGCGTGCGTGATGTTGCCGCCCTGCTTAATCCGCGCCAGCTGGCAAGCCTCGGCTTGGAAGCCAGCCTGCGCGAGCACCTGCTGCGCACGCTGAACGATAGCGAGGTGCAGTGGAGCCTGGAGTGCAAACAGCGCCTGACCGGGATCAACGACGATATCAGCATGGCTGCGTTTCGCATCACCCAGGAGGCTGTCACCAACATGCTGCGCCACGCCAGCGCGCGCAATCTGCGGGTGCAGTTGCAGCGCACCGCTGCGGGGCTGGCCTTGACCATCGAGGATGACGGCTGCGGATTCATCCCCAACAGCGATCCGGCTGCGGCCGGTCAGCGCGGTATGGCCGGCATGCATGAACGCGCCCGCGCGTTGCACGGTAGCCTGAGCGTGTACAGCCAACCGGGACGGGGCGCCCGCATCGAGGCCATGCTGCCGTGGCCAGCCCGCACTCAAGAACGCGCCAGGACCTTTGCCAGCCATGACCTGTAGATTACTTCTGGTCGATGACCATTCGCTCATTCGCGCGGGGGTGCGCGCGCTCGTGGCGGACATCGCTGGCTATACGGTGGTTGGTGAAGCGGATGACGGCGGCCAGCTCAACGCGCTTGTCGAACAGCTGCAGCCGGACATCGTCCTGCTGGATATCTCCATGCGCTCTACCAGCGGCCTTGACGCCTTGACCCAACTGCGTGCCAGCGGTCATCCCTGCAAAGTGCTGATTCTGTCGATGCACACTGATCCGGAGCTGATCATGCGTGCGCTCGAATGCGGTGCGCATGGCTACTTGCTCAAAGACACCAGCGCTGTTGAACTGGAGCAGGCGCTGAGCGCCTTGCGTGGGGATGAACGCTATCTCAGCCCAGCGATCGCTCACACCGTGATCAACCAGGCCTTGCTGCGCGTGCAGAACAGCCGCCAAAGCATCAACGACCGACTTAACCTCACTGCACGCCAGCTGGAAATCCTGCGCTTGATCGTACGCGGCAAATCAACTCGGGAAATAGCCGGCGGCCTGGGCCTGTCGATCAAGACCGTGGAGACCCATCGCTCCCAGATCATGAAGCGCCTGCAGATCTACGACGTCGCAGGCCTGGTGCTGTTTGCCGTGCGCGAGAAGATCATCAGCCTGGACGACTGAGCAGCGGTGAATCGGCTGGCAGGTGCACACGCAGTGCTGCTGGGACGGCTTCGAAGCGCAGACTTTCGCCGTGCATCGGCTCACCATCCAGGTTGATATCCAACCCCTGCGCACTTTTTATTTCGACCCACGGCAGGCGCGCACGCACGTACAAGCCCTCACCACCGATCAGCTCTTTCAGCGCACCGACCACCTCCTGCGGTGCGGGCAAGATGCCGATATCGAGCAGGCCGTCGTCAGCCAGCGCCTCGGGGCACAGCTCATGCCCACCTCCGGCCTGGCGGCCATTGCCGATACCCAACGCCAGCACATCGCCTTGCCAGTGAAAATCCGGCCCGGTCAGCTCGACTGCAGCGGCCTGCAGCTCACTGAAGCGCGACAGCCCGGTAAACAAGTAGGCCGCTGCGCCCAGGACTTTCTTGAGGTCCTCGGAAGTGTTGGCCGTGACCTGGCTGCCGAAGCCGCCAGTAGCCATGTTCAGAAACAACTGATCACCGGCCCGCCCCAGGTCGATGGCGCGTGCGGGCTGGTCCATCAAGGCCAGCGCCTGGGCTGGCTCTAGCGGTATTCCGGCCGCTTTGGCGAAGTCATTGGCAGTGCCCAGTGGCAGCAGCACCAGGCTGGCCTGTGTCGCGGCCAGGCCCATGGCTTCGGCGATATCGCGGAGGGTGCCATCACCACCACCGGCGATGATGTGGCTGTACCCTGCTGCCAGGGCTTCAGTGACCAGCCGCTGGGCGTCGCCGCCCTCCCAGGTCAGGCGCACATCGAGCTGCCAGCCTTGCTCGCGCATGGTGCCCACAGCGGCTCTGACATCCTCGTTCATGGCTTGCTTGCCATGCAGCACCAACATCGCCTTGCGCTCGCTCATCCGTTCCACTCCGCAAAAATACCTATCCCAATCTCGACCATGGCCGAGGGCAAATTGCTGCATACAAAGAGCGCTTGCGTCAGAAAATAAGCGGGTTTAACACAAATGTCATTGAAAGCCGGGGCGAGCAAGCGCATCATCGACAAATAATTGGCCATCACGGAGGATGCCGCTAATAAATGTCGGTTTTTTGACTTATTGCCTCGCCGTACATCTGACAGATCGCCTGAGTTTATGGCGAAGTCCCTTTGATCGCGCTGCCCTCAGCGCCCCCGCTTCGAGGCTGTGATAATGAGCGTTCTGATCCCTTGCATCATTGCTGGCGGTGCCGGCACCCGATTGTGGCCGGTTTCCCGTGAAGCCATGCCCAAACCGTTCATGCGCCTGGCCGATGGTGAAAGCCTGCTGCAGAAGACCTTCGTGCGTGCCAGCGCCCTGCCGGGTGTCGAGCGCGTGCTGACAGTGACCAACCGCGACGTGCTGTTCCGCACCCAGGATGAATACAACCGGGTCAACAGCTTCAATGTCGCGCTGGACTTCATTCTCGAGCCATGTGGCCGCAACACTGCGCCGGCCATCGCTGCCGCCGCGCTGCACTGCGCCAAGCAGTATGGTGAGGATAGTCTGCTGCTGATCTTGCCGGCAGATCATTTGATCGAAGACATCCAAGCCTTCGAACAAGCGGTCGCCCAAGCGGCCCAGCTCGCCCATGACGGCTGGTTGAGCACCTTCGGCTTGCTGCCCAGCCGTGCTGAAACCGGCTTTGGCTATATCGAGCAAGGCGAGACATTGGGTGAGCGCGCGTACAAGGTCGCACGCTTTGTCGAAAAACCGGACGCCGCGACCGCTCAGGCCTACCTGGACGGCGGCCGCCACCTGTGGAACGCCGGCATGTTCTGCCTGCGCGTCGACGCCGTGCTGCGCGAGTTGCAGACCCACGCGCCCGAGGTGCTGGAAACCGTCGCCCATTGCCTTGAGCAGAGCGTCAGCAAACAAGGTGAGCGTGCCCTTCAGGTAGAACTGGACCCGGACACGTTCGTTCTGGCGCCGGACATCTCCATCGACTACGCGTTGATGGAGCGCTCCAGCCAGGTTGCAGTGGTACCGTGCGAGCTGGGCTGGAGCGATATCGGCAGCTGGGAAGCAGTACGCGAACTGCGCCAGACCGACGCTCAGGGCAACTACGCCAATGGCGAGACCGTACTGCATGATGTGAGCAACTGCTACATCGACTCGCCGCGGCGCCTGGTCGGTGGCGTGGGCCTGGACAACCTGATCATCATCGACACCCCCGATGCGCTGCTGATCGCCGATGCGGCGCGCAGCCAGGAAGTCAAGATCATCGCCCAGCAGCTCAAGCGCGAGGGCCACGAAGCCTATCGCCTGCACCGGACCGTGACCCGGCCATGGGGCACCTACACCATCCTCGAGGAAGGTGCGCGGTTCAAGATCAAGCGGATCATGGTCCGCCCCGGCGAATCGCTGTCGCTGCAAATGCACCATCACCGCAGCGAGCACTGGATCATCGTCAGTGGCATGGCCTGCGTGACCAACGGTGACGAAGAGTTCCTGCTCGACACCAACGAGTCGACCTTCATCAAGCCAGGCCGTACCCACCGCCTGACCAACCCGGGGGTGATCGATCTGGTGATGATCGAGGTGCAGAGCGGCGAGTATCTGGGCGAAGACGACATCGTGCGCTTTACTGATATCTACGGACGCGTCCCGGAAGAAGCCGCCATCGGCTGAACCTGTGCGGGCGTGCCTTGCCATCCATGACCCAACCGTCAGCGAGGATTTGGGGCGATGCGCATACTTTGGACTTTGCCCTACCTGCCCTGGCCAACCACCAGTGGCAGCAAGACCCGGCAATACCACCTGCTGCGCGAACTGGCGCAGCGTGGTCACCGGATTACCTTGCTGGTGCAGTCCAAGGTGCCCCTCGGCGACGCCGCCCGCACTGCCCTTGAACCCCTGCTCGAGCGCCTGATCGTGCTGCCCAGGCGCGCGTTGCACAGCCCACTCAACCTGCTTGCTTCGCCGATCATCGATTACCCCATGCGGGCGATCATCCATGGCCTGGCTCCTGCCCTGCGTCATCAGTTCGAACAACTGCTGGACGAGCCCTGGGATGTTATCCAGATCGAGCACAGCTACAGCTTTCAGCCCTTCGAAAAAGCTCTGCAGGCCCGCGGCTTGCCCTACATGCTCAGCGAACACACGCTGGAGTCGGTGATGGGTGCGGCCTGTCACGACCGCCTGCCGCTGTGGCTCAGGCCTCTGAACGCATTCGACCGTTGGCGCTACCGGCGCTGGGAGCAGCGGGTGCTGCGCCAGCCCTCGGAGGTGGTCGCGGTGAGCCCGCATGATGCCGAGTTGATCAGCCAGATCAGCGGCCGGCCGGTCAATGTGGTGGTCAACGGCGTTGATTGCGACTACTTCGAACAGGTGCGCCCCGCCGCGCACAGTCAGCGCCTGCTGTTTGTCGGCAATTTCGAGTATGGCGCCAACCTCGAGGCTATCGAGTGGGCGCTGGAAGAAATCCTGCCGCAGGTCTGGCTGAGCAACCCCGCCGTGCGACTGGCGATTGCCGGGCACGCCCTGCCGGCGAGCTGGAAGCTGCACTGGAACGACCCGCGTATCGAATGGATCGGCTACCGCCCCGACCTGCGCGAACTGCAGCGCCGCTCCGCGCTGTTTTTTGCCCCGCTACGGTATGCCGGCGGCTCCAAAGTGAAGATTCTCGAAGCCATGGCGGCCGGCCTGCCGGTGATCACTACCAGCAAGGGTGTGTCGGGACTGGCGGTCAACAACGGCGAGCATTATCTGGGCAGCGATGACAGCGGCCAGTTGGCGTTGCAGATCACCCAGTTGCTCAACCAGCCGTGGCGGATGTGTCAGCTGGGCGAAAGCGGCCGCCAGTTCACCCGCCAGCGGCATGACTGGAGCGTCGTCGCGCAGCAGCTGGAGAGCGTGCACACGCGCTTGACCCAGACGCTGCCAAGCACCGCCCCAGCGCCAGCGGCGGTGATTCTGAGGCGCTCAGCCAAGTAGTTCGCTGAGGGGGATGAAACTGACGTTGTCGCCCTGTTGCGGGGTGCTGCCTTCGCGCACTTCGACCAGACCTTCAGCCCACGCCGCGCTGCGCAGCACACCCGAACTCTGGTTCTTGTAAATGCGCACGCGGCCGTCTTCGATACGTGCGCGCAGGTACTCGCGGCGCGTCCCGGCCTTGGGCCAATCGAACCCGGCCGGCACGCTGAACTGCAGCGGCGTGACATTTGCCACGCCCTGGCGACGCAATAGATAAGGTCGCGTCAGCAGGCCAAAGGTGACCAGGGTCGAGGCCGGGTTGCCAGGCAAGCCGATCACCGGTACACCGCGATAATGGCCAAAGGTCAGCGGTTTGCCGGGCTTGATCGCCAGCTTCCACAGCGCCAGCTCGCCGGCTTCACGCAGGGCGATGCCGAGATAATCAGCCTCGCCTACCGAAACCCCGCCCGTCGAAAGAATCAGGTCAACGTCAGCCAACCGCGCCAGGCAGTCGCGGGTCAGTTGCAGGTCGTCAGCCAGGATACCGGCATCGACCACTTCGCAGCCCAGACGTTGCAGCCAACTGGCGAGCAGGCGACGATTACTGTTGTAGATCTGCCCCGGCCCCAGGGGCAAACCCGGCTCAACCAGTTCGTCACCGGTCGACAGCAGCGCCACGCGCACCTTGCGCACCACTTCAAGGCGCGCATGCCCAAGCGTCGCCGCCAGGCCAAGTTCAATCGGCCCAAGCCGAGTGCCAGCGCTCATGACCTGCTCGCCAACGCGGGTTTCCTGGCCCTGCGGACGAATATTCTGGCCCACCCGCAACGGCTCGCTGAAGGTTACCCGGCCGTCATCCAGCACTTGGGCGTTTTCCTGCATTTCGACACAGTCGGCGCCCTCGGGTAGCGGCGCACCGGTGAAAATCCGCGCGCAGGTCCCGGCCTGGAGCGGCTGCGGCGCATGCCCGGCAAAGATCCGCTGGCTGACCGCCAGCGGCTCGCCGTGCCAATCAGCCAGGCGCAGGGCGTAGCCGTCCATGGCGCTGTTCGGCCAGGGCGGCAGGTCCAGTGCGGCCACCAGCTCGGTGGCCAGCACGCGGCCTTCAGCGTCCGCCAAGGCAACCCACTCGGTGTCCTTGATTGGCGCTGCTTCGGCCAAGGCCAGCAGACGTTGCAGGGCCTCTTCGACCGGCATCAATGGCCGGCTTGGGGCGGGTTCAACCACGGCTGTCACAGGCCGCTGCCTGCTTCAGATGAGGGACAAAGTTGCACGGGCGATGACGCGCGTCGAGCTGTTCGGCAAGAATGCCGTCCCAGCCGGTGCGCACGGCATTGGTCGAGCCCGGCAGGCAGCACACCAGCGTGCCATTGGCCAGACCAGCCAAGGCCCGGGACTGGACGGTCGAGGTGCCGATGTCGGCAAGCGATATCTGCCGGAACAATTCGCCAAAGCCATCGACCTGTTTATCCAGCAGGCAGGCGACCGCCTCGGGCGTGCTGTCACGGCCGGTGAAGCCGGTACCGCCGGTGATCAGCACCACCTGCACCTGGTCGTCGGCAATCCAAGTCGCAACCTGAGCGCGAATCCTGTACAGGTCATCCTTGAGCAGCACCCGCGCGGCCAATTGGTGACCAGCCTCGGTGAGACGGTCGACGAACACCTGGCCAGAGGTGTCGGTTTCAAAAGTGCGGGTATCGCTGACCGTGAGCACGGCAATGTTCAGCGGCACGAACGGGGTGTCTGCCTTGGCTTTCATAGGGGCTCCAGCGCAGGGAAGGAAGAAGATGGCGCCTGTTATATCACAGCCCGCACAGCGCCGAACGCGACGCTTGTTCTCGGTCAATGTCAGCCTGCTGTGACTATGCTGCACTGGCTGAGGAACTTGCGCGGACACACCGCGTCATAAAACCATCAAGCACCATCGACAGGAGAGACACGATGATTCAACGGACCCTTCCCGCCTTTATTCTTGCACTTGGCCTCGGCGCCCTCGCCGGCTGTGCTTCGCCAACCGTGATCACCTTGAACGACGGCCGCGAAATTCAGGCGGTAGATACTCCAAGCTATGACGACGATTCCGGCTTCTATGAAATCGAGCAGCTTGACGGCAAGCGTACCCGCATCAATAAAGATCAGGTTCGTACTGTCAAAGAGCTCTGATCTGCGCTAATGCTAAATCGCTGGGGCCGCTACGCGACCCTTTCGCGACACAAGGCCGCTCCTACAGAGACCGCGCATTCAGGTAATACGCGGTCGGCGTAGGAGCGGCCTTGTGTCGCGAAAGGGCTGCGTAGCGGCCCCGGCAATTCTGAGTCGAACAAAGTTCACACCCCCAGCCGCGCCGTCACCTGCCCCAACTGCCCGGACAATCCATGCAAACGCTGCCCAGCCTGCTCGGTATGCTCGACCGCCTGCTGATTGGCCGTGGCGATGCGGGTGATTTCGATCAAGTTGCGCGAGATGTCCTCGGCCACGCTGGTCTGTTCCTCGGCTGCCGTTGCAATCTGCCGATTCATATCGCGAATCGCCTCGACCGCCTGGGTAATCCGCTGCAGCATCTGCCCCGCATGCTGGACTTGTTCGGCGCCCTCCTCGCTGCGCCGCTGGCCGCTCTCGATCGCCTTGACCGCCTCCACCGCTCCTGATTGCACCGCGTCGATGATCTGATTGATCTCGGCAATCGAAGCCGCCGTGCGCTGGGCCAGGCTGCGTACTTCATCGGCGACCACGGCAAATCCGCGCCCGGCCTCTCCGGCACGCGCCGCTTCAATCGCGGCATTGAGTGCCAGCAGGTTGGTCTGTTCGGCGATCCCGCGGATGACTTCAAGCACTTTGCCAATGCGCGTGCTGTCGTGCTCCAGGTCGCGAATCACTGCAGCGGTACCGGCAATCTCGCGGTTGACCCCGGCAATGGTCTCGATGGTTGCCTGCATCACCTGCTCGCCCGCCTGGGCACTGTGATCGGCATCGTCGGCAGCGTGGGCGGCCTGGGCAGCATGGCGCGCGACCTCCTGCGCAGTCGCCGACATTTCATGCATGGCCGTGGCCACCTGATCGGTGCGCTGGAACTGATCCTGGGTGCCCCGCGCCATGTCGCCGGCAAGGTTGCGCAACTGGCCACTGGCGCCTTCCAGTTCTTCGGCGTTGTCCTTGAGCCGGCCGATGGTCTCGGCAAGAAAATCACGCAAGGTATTTGCCGCACGCGCCAGGCGCCCGAGCTCATCTTTACGGCGATCATCAACGCGGGCGGCGAAACGTCCTTGGCTGAGCTGGGCCACGTAGTCGATCAACTGGCGGATTGGCTCGATCAGGCTGCGGTTGACCAGCCACAGGCTGAGCAACCCCACCAATATGGCTGAGCCGAGCATGACCAGCAGACCGATCCACACGGTACGCTGGGCGCTGTCATTGATGATCGCCGCACGCTCGCGGGCCTCACTGCGCAGTTGCTCGACCAGCGCGCTCATCTGCTCACTGGCGGCGCGGTCGACACCCTTGACCGCCGCATCGCCTGCCACCGGGTCGCCGCCGGCGGCCAGAAACGCCTCACGCCCCTTGCTGTAGGCCTGGCCCAACTGGCGATGGCTGTCGCGCAGCTGGCGCAGTGGCGCCGTCAGCTCGCCATCGCTGTCTGCCAGCAACTGCGCCAGCAGGCTCTGCACCTGCTGCTCGCGGCTCTGAAACTGTTGCCAGTACTTGTCCAGCTCGGCCGGTTGGCGGCCGCGCAGCAGCACGTTCTTCCACTCCTGCACCTGGATCTTGAATTGCAGATTGGCCTCGTCGATCAACTGTGACGCGCGCAATGGGCCATCGACCAGCTCGGCATAGCTGCGCACGCTGGACGACAGGAACTGGAAGCAAACCAGCGCGATCAGCAGCATGGCGATCAGGCTGCCGCCCAGCAGAGAGAGAATTTGCACGCGAAGGGATTTACGCAACATGCGGGTCTCGAGAACAAGGAGAGAAGAAAACGGCGCTGCAGGCAGCACCACGACAGACATCCATGTCCTCGTTCGCAGGGCAAAAAAAAGCTGCCATCAGTCGATAGCAGCCAGGTCGAGCACTTACGCTGAGGCAGATAGTCTCAGGCCATTGCTACAGAAATGTGACAGATCAGCGACGTGCCTCCAATTTCAGCTCGAGGTGAACTGCAACTGCGCCAACCGCGCATACAGTGGGCTTTCTTCGATCAACTGGCGATGACTGCCCACCGCCACAATCTGGCCCTTGTCGATCACCGCGATGCGGTCAGCATGCTGCACGGTGGCCAAGCGGTGCGCGATCACCAGGGTGGTACGGCCCGCCATCAGCGCGGGCAGAGCCTGCTGGATCAGGTGCTCGCTCTGGGCGTCGAGGGCACTGGTGGCTTCGTCGAGCAACAGGATCGGCGCATCCACCAGCAGCGCCCGGGCAATCGCCAGGCGCTGGCGTTGACCACCGGACAAGCCGACCCCGCCTTCCCCAAGCAAGGTCTGATAACCCTGCGGCAGCTGCTGGATAAACTCCTCGGCATGCGCCCCGCGGGCCGCGGCCTGCACCTCGGCGAAGCTGGCATCGGGGCGGCCATAGCGAATATTGGCCTCAACCGAGCCGCGAAACAGCGCAGGGTTCTGCGCCACCATCGCGAACTGGCTACGCAACAACAGTGGGTCGAGACTGGTCAGTGCCTGGCCATCGAGGAGGATGCTGCCTTGTTGCGGGTCATAGAAACGCAGCAACAGGTCAAACAACGTCGACTTGCCGGCGCCGGACGGACCAACCAGCGCCAAGGTCTGGCCCGGTTCGATCAGTAAGCTAAGGCCATCGAGCGCCGCCACGGTCGGCCGCGACGGGTAGGCAAAGCGCACCTCGCGCAGCTCGATGCGACCGCTGGCGCGCGGGTTGGCCAGGCCCGCGCTCAGCGCCGGCGGCAGGATCGTACTCTGCGCTGCCAGCAACTCGGCGATCCGCTCTGCCGCCCCAGCCGCGCGTTGTAGCTCGCCGATCACCTCGCTGAGGGTGCCAAACGCGCTGCCGACGATCAGGCTGTAGAACACGAATGCGGCCAGCTCGCCACCGGAGATACGCCCGGCGATCACGTCCATGCCGCCCACCCAGAGCATTACCCCGACAGCGCCGAGCACCAGCACGATGACCAGCGTGATCAGCCAGGCCCGCTGGGCAATCCGCTGCCGCGCCACATCAAAGGCTGCCTCGACCGTGTCGGCAAACCGTTCACGGTCGAGGTTTTGGTGGTTATAAGACTGCACGGTCTTGATCTGGCCGAGGGTCTCTGCGACATAGCTACCGACATCGGCGACCCGGTCCTGGCTCTGCCGCGACAGGCTACGCACCCGTCGGCCAAACAACAGAATCGGCGCCAGCACCAGCGGCAGTGCCAGCACGACGATGCTGGTGAGCTTGGGGTTGGTGATGAACAGCAACACCACGCCGCCAATCACCATCAAGGCGTTGCGCAGGAACATCGACAACGACGAGCCGATCACCGATTGCAACAAGGTGGTGTCAGCGGTCAGCCGCGACTGGATTTCCGAACTGCGGTTGTCCTCGAAAAAGCCCGGATGCAGGCCGACCAGGTGGTCGAACACGGCGCGGCGGATATCGGCCACGCAGCGCTCGCCGATCCACGACACGAGGTAGAAGCGACTGAACGTGCCGATCGCCAGTGCCAGCACCAGCAACATGAACAAGCCGAGGGTCTGGTTGAGCTGGTGCGCAGAACCGGTCATGAAGCCTTGATCGACCAGCAGGCGAATGCCCTGGCCCATCGACAACGTGATCGCAGCGGTGACGACCAGCGCGAGCAGTGCCATTACCGCCTGCTTGCGGTAGGGACGCAGAAACCGCCAGCTAAGGCGCAAGGCGCGGCGCTGACGTGAGGAGACAGGTTCGGTCATGACTCAGATCATTCAGGCGAAGAAGCAGCAAGCCTACCATCCATCTGCACAGGCTGAACTTTGCAGCGGTTGTCAGGATCGCAGAAAAGGACATGCCATTGGCCAGCACAGCAGAGCACAGTAGCAATAGCTTATGGTTCTAAAGTGCTGGTGGAGCTTTGCCGAGCTTTCTGTTGGACTAGAGCAGTCGTGGCGGCACAGACAATGTCATACGCCAGTCACGACCCGTGGATAGGCTTGGTTTGAACCTGATGAGGAGACAGCACATGCAGCAGCACAGTGAAACGCACGCCAACCAGCAAGCGCAACCGCAGCCGATTTGCGGCTCGATCATCGACGACCAGGGCCGCGAAGTGGCAATTACCCCTGAGATGATCAAACAAGCGTGTGAAGAGCTGGAAAAAAGCCGAGTGGCGCTTGCCGAGAAGAATTGATTGGATCACAGCAGCGTGGCGCTCAGTTAGCTAGTTGAGCGCTGCGCGGGCTGGATTGGGGCCGCCAAGCGGCCCCTGCTTTACTACACTACTGGCTAAACCAGAACCGCCCCCAGCGCATTGATCATCTGCGCCAACTGCGCCGACTCGCCGCGCACCTTCACTGCCAACCCTTCGATTTCCCTGCGCACGGGGTAATGCTTGCGCAGCAGGTCAAAGGTTGCTCGCTGCTCGATCGGATCCTCGCTCAAGCTACGGCGCATGTCGGCATCGTCGCGGCGCGGGTCGTAAACTGCTCGGCAGACCGTCGCCAAGGCCACGGCCGGATCACTGGCCGCATTCAGCTCTATCTGGACCAGGTCGCGTTCCGGCAGCAGATCGGCCAACTGCACAGGCGCCGGCACGCCGCGCCACTGGCAAAATGCCTGATAGATCTGCGCCGTACCGCGCTGCTTGCCGTCGAGGCTGTAACCGGCAATGTGCGGCGTCACCAGCGTGCACAGGTCGGCCAGTTGCAGGTCAACCTGAGGTTCACCCTCCCACACATCCAGGACCGCGTGCAGATCGTCGCGCTGCAGCAGCAACTCACGCAGCGCCCGGTTATCCACCACCGGCCCGCGACTGGCGTTGATCAGCCACGCGCCCGGGCGCAACCGCGCCAGTTGCGGGGCGCCGAGCAAGTGCCAGGTGGGGTGTTCGCCGTCGCGCTGCAGCGGAGTGTGCAGGCTGATCACATCACACTGCTCGAGCACGCGATCGAGGCTGACGAAATCGCCGCCTTCCGCCGCCTGTCGCAGTGGGTCACACACCAGTACTTTCCAGCCCAGGCCATGCAGCACCCGCACCAGACGCTCACCAACCTGCCCGGCACCGACCACGCCATAGACCCGCTCGGCGAGGTTTTCACCCTCGAGCTCGGCCAGGGTCAGCAGGCTGCCCAACACATAGTCGACCACGCCACGGGCATTGCAGCCAGGGGCGCTGCTCCAGCGGATACCGGCCTCGGCGAAGTAGTCCAGATCCAGGTGATCGGTGCCGATGGTGCAGGTACCGACAAAGCCGACCTTGCTGCCTTGCAGCAGTTGCCGATTGACATCGGTTACCGAGCGCACCAGCAGCACGTCGGCATCTTGCACGCACTGAGCATCGATGCTGCGGCCAGGGTAGCGGCGGATCTCGCCGAATCCGGCAAAAAACGCGTCGAGCAGCGGGATGTTTTCGTCGGCAACTATCAGCATGGCGCTCTCCTGTCAGGGGCCCGCAGTGTAGGCCCTGCGCCGGGCGCGATCCAGCGCGGCTCAATCGGCCTTCTTGCGAATCCAATACAGATAAGTGCCAGCCTGTTCCTGCTGCTCAAGCAACTGATGGCCGAGGAAGGTGCAGAACTTGGGGATGTCACGCTGGGTCGACGGGTCGGTGGCGATGACCTTGAGCAGGCCGCCGGCAGCCAGTGCGCGCACCTGTTGATGCAGCATCATCACTGGCTCCGGGCAGTTCAGGCCGCTGGCGTCGAGGACGGCGTCGGGGGTGTAATCGGTCATGGGCTACTCCGTGAATGGCCGACCATTGTCGCTCAAGCCCGCCCCCAGAACCATCCTCGACGCCTTTTCGGCGAATTAGCCGCAGCTCCCCAGCGCAGCCTGCAAGGCCTCGGCAAAGCGCTGCGCGACCTCGTCGACCTGCTCGGCAGTGATGATCAGTGGCGGCAGGAAGCGCACCACTGCGCCATGCCGACCGCCGAGTTCGAGAATCAAACCGCGCTTGAGGCACTCGCGCTGCACCTTCGGCGCCAGCTCGCGGGCCACCGGCGGATGCCCGCGGGTGTCGAGTGGCCCATTCGGCTCGACCAGCTCGACGCCCAGCATCAGGCCACGCCCGCGGATATCGCCAAGCTGCGGGTAGCTGCGCTGCAACTGCTGCAGGTGGCCACGCAGACGTTGGCCCATGGCCTCGGCGTGGTCTGCCAGGCGATGCTCGAGCAAATAGTCGATGACTGCCGAGCCCGCCGCCATGGCCATCTGATTACCGCGGAAGGTGCCGGCATGGGCGCCCGGTTTCCACGTGTCGAGCCAGTCGCGATAGACCACCACGGCCAACGGCAGGCTGCCGCCAATCGCCTTGGACAGGGTCACCACGTCCGGCACGATGCCGGCATGTTCAAAGGCAAACATCTTGCCGGTGCGGGCAAAGCCGCTCTGGATCTCGTCGACGATCAACGCCACACCGGCCTGCTCGGTGATGCGCCGCACGCCCTGCAGCCATTCGATATCGGCGGGGATCACGCCGCCCTCGCCCTGTATCACTTCGAGGATCACCGCTGCCGGCAGCGGCACGCCGCCCTCCGGGTCGAGCAGCAGATTCTGCAGATAATGCAGGTTGGCGCGCACGCCTGCGGCACCGCCGAGGCCAAACGGGCAACGGTAGTCATACGGATACGGCATGAACTGCACACCGTTGCCCAGCAACGCGCCCAGCGGTTGCTTGGGCCCGACGCTGCCCATCAAGCTCAGCGCCCCCTGCGACATGCCGTGGTAGGCACCCTGGAACGCCAGCACCGTGCTGCGACCGGTCGCCGTGCGCACCAGTTTCAGCGCAGCTTCCACCGCGTCGGTGCCGGTCGGGCCACAGAACTGGACCTTCGCCTCACGCCGCAAGGCTTCGGGCAGAATGGCAAACAGGTCCTGGACAAAGCGGTCCTTCACCGGTGTGGTCAGGTCGAGCGTATGCAGGGGCAGTTCATCGGCCAGCACACGCTGGATCGCCGCCACCACCACCGGGTGATTGTGGCCCAGCGCGAGGGTACCGGCCCCGGCCAGGCAGTCGATGAACTGCCGCCCTTCGACGTCCTCGACATAGATCCCGCGGGCGCGCTTGAGCGCCAGCGGAATCCGCCGCGGATAGCTGCGCGCATTGGACTCCTGCTGCTGCTGGCGCAGCAGCAACGGTGATTCGGCGAATTCATACAACGGCTGCGGCGTGGCAAGCGGCAGGATCTGGGCAAGGCTGGAAGCGGTCGACATTGAAGAGTCCCTTGCAAGCGAAAGGTGGCATCGCTTGAAATACGCTTCAGCCCGTCACGGATTTACAAACATTTTGCGCCTGGGCCAACCCAGGCCAAGGCGCCGCCGGCAAACTCAGTTGTCCGCCCGAGTCGGCACCTGCAGCCAAACCCGCAAACCATCGCTGCGGCTGTCAAAGCGCAGGCTGCCGGCACAACGCTGGACAATCGCCTGCACAATCGCCAGGCCCAGGCCGCAGCCGCCACTCTGGCTGTTGCGCCAGAAACGCTCGGTCATGTGCTGCAAATCGCCTGCGCTGATGCCCGGGCCATGGTCACGCACCAGGAACCCGGCCTGGCCGTCGGCCATCTGCACTTCCAGCTCCACGGCGGCATCACCGCCATGGCGCAGTGCGTTGTCGAGCAGGTTGCGCAAGGCCGCCACCGCCAGCGGGCCGGGCATGCTCAGGTAAACCTCGGTGGCGTCCTGCGGCAGGCGTACGGTGATCCGCCGACTGTCACCGGCGCCGACATCCTGCACGGCCTGGCGCGCCACTTGCTCGGCAGTGCACTGCACCCCGTCGTCAAACGACAGGCTGCCCTCGACCCGCGCCAGCATCAGCAACTGCTCAAGAGTGCGGTGCATGCGGTCGGTGCCCTGCTCGGCGTGCTCGAGTGCCTGCTCGCGTACGGCGCCGTCGGTCATGCGTGCCACCTGCAGGTGTGTCTTGATCGCGGTCAGCGGGCTGCGCAGCTCATGGGCAGCGTCGTCGGTCAGGCGCCGCTCGCGCTCAAGGGTCTGGGCGATGCGCTGGAACAGCTGATTCTGGGTTTCCACCAACGGCTGCAGTTCACTCGGTATACCACTGACCTGCAGCGGCTCGACGCTGTCGACACGACGCTTGCGCAACGCATCGCGGATCCGATTGATCGGCTCCAGCCCTTTGCCCAGACCGATCCACAACAAGCCCAGGCTGCCCAGCAAGGCCATCAGCACCGGTGCCGAAGCCGCCAGCAGGATCGATTGATTGAGCGCCTCGCGCTCTTGATGGCGGTCCGCCGTGGTGATGCGGATATCACCGCGGTGGTAGGTGAACGTGCGCCAGCTTGCACCGTCGATGGTTTGGTCACGAAAGCCGCTGTACTGGTCGTCCATGGTGCCTTCGTGCTTGTGGTTGCTGGCGATGATCTCGCCGCGCAGCGAACTGACCTGGCAGGCCATGCCATCCGGCACGCTGAGCTGGTCAGCGGCAAAGCGAGTTTCTTCACCCTTGCCCGCCAGGGGCTGGGGCAACTGGTCGATCAGCCCGGCAACCATCCGCGCGGAGGCCACCAGGCGCTGGTCAAGGGAGAACATCATCTGCTGGCGCAGGTCGCGCAGCATCCAGGCCGCGGCAAGCGCCCAGATGACGATGAAGGCGCTGCCCAGAATAAGCGACAGGCGTACACGCAGGCTCATGGTGCGGGCACCTGCGCCGGGCCCAGCCGATAACCGAGGCCGCGCACGGTCTCGACAATGCCGTTGCCCAGCTTGCGCCGCAGGTGATGGATATGCACGTTGAGGGCATTGCTCTCGACTTCATCGCTGAAGCCGTAGACGCAGTCTTTGAGTTGTTCACTGGAGAGCACCCGCCCCTTGTTCTGCAGCAGTGCCTGCAGCAGCGCCTGTTCACGCCGGGACAAGTCAACAGGCTGGTCGCCCAGATAGGCTTCGCAGCTACTCGGGTCGTAGCGCAGCGGCCCGTGCTCGATCATGTTCACTGCGCGCCCGGCCATGCGCCGCAGCAAGGTGTGCAGGCGCGCCGCCAGCTCGCGCAGGTCGAACGGCTTGAGCAGGTAGTCGTCGGCGCCCGCCTCAAGGCCGGCGACGCGATCGGTGATCGCATCGCGGGCGGTCAGTACCAGCACCGGCAAGCTCTCGCCCTGCTGGCGCAGCCGCCGTAGCAACTTGAGGCCGTCTTCGTCCGGCAAGCCAAGATCGAGAATCATCACGTCGAACTGTGCCGCCTGCAGCAGCGCGCGGGCGGCCGAGGCACTGGCAACCCGATCCACGGTCAGGCCCTGGGCGGTAAGCCCGGCGCAGATGCCGCTGGCGATCAGGTCGTCGTCCTCGCAGAGCAGTACGTGCATGGTCAATCTCCAATAGGCGATGAGCTATTGCGCCATGGCCTGATTAAGTCAGGATTATGGACTGTGCGGCTGGATTAGTCGCCTGCGCCTGGCTGTAGGACGGCCCGTGTAGGACCGGGTTAACCCTCGGTTAATCAGGCCAATCCAGCATGGCCATTCTTCTGCACTGCCAAGGCCCAGACATGCGCGTTTTTCTGTTGCTGCTGACATTCTTCATGAGCGGGCCATTGCTGGCCAATCCATTCGAGGTCAAGCCTGACTTTCTCCCGGTGGAACAGGCGTTCATGCTCACCCATGAGCGCTTGCCGTCAGGCGAACTGCGCGTGCAGTTTCAAATCAAGGACGGCTATTACCTGTACCAGAAGCGGCTGAAATTCGACGGCCTGGATGCAACGCAGCACCCGCCGCTGCCAGCGGCACTCAACCATCACGATGAATTCTTCGGTGACAGTGCGGTGTACCGCAGCGAGCTTGAGCTGCTGATCCCGGCGACGGCCAGTGGCCAGCTGCGACTGGGCTGGCAGGGCTGTGCCGACGCCGGCCTGTGTTACCCGCCGCAAACCACCGTTATCGACCTTGGCGGCAGCACGCCTGCTACGAGCGCAGGCCAGGCGGATGACCAGGCGCTGGCAAGTGATCTGCAGCAGGGCCAGTTGGCCTGGGGCCTGCTGGCGTTCTTTGGCCTGGGGCTGCTGCTGGCCTTTACCCCCTGCTCGCTGCCCATGCTGCCGATCCTGGCCGGGCTGGTGTTGGGCAACGGCGCCAGCGCTCGCCGCGGCTGGCTGCTGGCGGGCGTCTATGTACTGAGCATGGCTCTGGTCTACGCCGCACTGGGTGTGATCGCCGCACTGCTGGGCGCCAGCTTGCAAGCCTGGCTGCAGCAACCGTGGTTGCTCGGCAGCCTGGCGGGGCTGTTCATTTTGCTGGCGCTGCCAATGTTCGGCGCCTTCGAGCTGCAATTGCCTGTCGCCGTGCGCGACCGCCTCGACCGGGCCGGCCAGGGGACCCGCGGTGGCAACCTGTACGGTGCAGCCCTGCTCGGCGCGTTGTCCGGGCTGTTGATGGGCCCATGCATGACCGCGCCGCTGGCCGGTGCACTGCTGTATATCGCGCAGAGCGGCGATGTCGTGCAAGGCGCTCTGGTGCTGTTCAGCCTTGGCCTGGGGATGGGCGTGCCACTGCTGTTGCTGGTCACCCTCGGTAACCGCTTCCTGCCGCGCCCCGGCGCCTGGATGAACCGGGTCAAGGGCCTGTTTGGCTTTGTCTTCCTGGCCATGGCCCTGTACACCCTCCGCGGCTTGCTGCCAGCGCCTCTACTGCTGGGTCTGGCCGGCAGCTGGCTGATTGCCCTGGCCTGGGCCGCCTGGCCCGCACTGCAGCGCTTGCCGGCGCTGCGCGTGCTGCCACTGCTCGGCGCGCTGTGGGGTAGCCTGCTGCTGGTGGGCGCCGCTGCTGGTGGCAGCGAGTTATGGCAGCCGCTGCATCCGTTTACCGCCGGTGCGCCAAGCTCAGCGGGTAAAACCGAAGACGCCTTCATCACCGTCAGCCAGCCGCAGGACCTGCAACGCGAACTGCAAGCCGCCAAGGCCCGTGGCCAGTGGGTGCTGGTCGACTACTATGCCGACTGGTGCGTGTCGTGCAAGGTCATGGAGAAACAAGTCTTCGCTCGCGCTGATGTACAAGCCAGCCTGGCCGGTGTGCACCTGCTACGGCTGGATGTCACCGCTGACTCGCAAGCCAGTCGCGAGTTGCTGCAACACTACAAGGTACCGGGCCCACCGAGCCTGATCTGGATCGGCCCAGAGGGTGACGAACGCCGCCCCCGGCGCATCACCGGTGAAGTCGACGCGGCGACATTCTTGCAACACTGGGCACAGACAAGGAGCCAAGGCTGATGCTGAGCGTGACCCTCGGGCCATTGACCATGGCCCTGAACCATCTGCTGATGCTGGCGGCGCTGGCGATTGCCTGCGTGGTTGGCTGGGCCGTCGCCCGACGTGGTGGCCAGAGCCCGGAGTCGGCACTATTCAACCTGTTCTTGCTGGGGGTACTGGGTGCACGCGTGACCTTCGTGCTTGCCTACTGGCCGATGTACCGCGATGAGCTGCTGCAGATCATCGATATCCGCGATGGCGGCTTCTTGCTCTGGGGCGGCTTGCTGGCGATCGTGCTCGGCACCCTCTGGCAGGGCTGGCGCCAACCCGGCCTGCGCCGGCCGCTGGGCTGGGCGCTGGCCAGCGGCGGTGTGTTCTGGGTGCTGGCCAGCCTGGGCAGCCACCTGTACAGCAAGGGCACCGAGCTGCCGCAGCTGACCTTGCGCACCGCCAGTGGCCAGTCGATGGCGCTGCACGACTACCGCGGCAAGCCACTTGTGATCAATATCTGGGCGACCTGGTGCCCGCCTTGCCGGCGCGAGATGCCGGTGCTGCAACAGGCCCAGCACGAATACCCACACGTGATTTTCCTGTTCGTCAACCAAGGGGAAACCCCGGAAAACGTCAGCACCTTTCTTGCTACCACCGGCCTCAGTCTGACCCATGTGCTGTTCGACGGCGCTGGCCAACTGGCCCAACGGGTCGGTTCGATGGCCTTGCCCACCACCCTGTTCTACAGCGCCGACGGCAGGCTGGTCGGCAGCCACCTGGGCGAGCTGTCCCGGGCCAGCCTGAGCCACGCGCTGCAATCATTCGAGCGGGACGATGTGCCCGCCTCCGCTGCAAAAGGAAATTGACATGCGTTTGACCGCACTCCTGCCATTGACCCTCGCTCTGCTCGCCGCGCCCTTGCTGCAGGCCGAAGAACTGCCAAAGGCCATCCAGCAACTGCAGGCCAAGGGCGCCGTGATCAAGGGCAGCTTCGCCGCTCCAGACGGTATGCGTGGCTACGCAGCCGAGTACCAGAACAACGGTATTGCCCTGTATCTCACACCAGACGGCAAGCATGTGCTGGTCGGCAGCCTGTTTGACGAGCAAGGCCAGGATCTGAGCGCTGAAGCACTGGAAAAACTGGTCTATGCGCCGATGAGCAAGGCGATCTGGGCAAAGCTGGAAAAGTCGGCGTGGATTGCCGATGGCAAAGCCGATGCACCGCGCACGGTCTACCTGTTCAGCGACCCGAACTGCCCCTACTGCAACATGTTCTGGCAGCAGGCACGGCCGTGGGTCGAGTCTGGCAAGGTGCAGCTGCGGCACATCATGGTCGGCATCATTCGTGAAGACAGCCCAGGCAAATCGGCAGCCCTGCTGGCCGCCAAGGACCCAGCCAAGGCCCTGCTGCAGCACGAGAGTTCTGGCAAGGCCAGCACCCTCAAGGCGCTGGACAAGATCCCCGAGAGCGTCCAGCAACAGCTCGACAGCAACCTGGCGGTGATGGAAGAACTCGGGCTATCGGCAACCCCGGCGATCTTCTACCAGGACGCGCAAGGCCGCCTGCAAAGTCAGCAAGGCGCACCAAGGCCGGACAAGCTCGGCGAAATTCTCGGCAAGCGTTGATCCCGGCAGAGCCTCAGCCGCGCGTGTTGCGCGGTTTGAGGTCAAGCCGGCGCAAATGGCAGGTGACTTCTTCGCGGTCGTGATAGAGCTGCTTGCAGGCGATCGAGACCCTGACCTTGCGCTCCTTGAAGCCCGCTTCGATGCGGTCCAGCAGGCGCCGGACTTCGGCGTAGCGCTGCTTCATCGGCAATTTGAGGTTGACCACCGCCTCACGGCACAAGCCCTCGCCCAGCCACGTCTCGATCAAGGCCGCACTGCGCGCAGGCTTTTCGACGATGTCGCAGACCATCCAGTCCACGGTGTGCTTGGGCTTCCAGGTGAAGCCATCGGCCATCAGGTGCTGCACCAGGCCGGTGTCCATCAAGCTTTCGGCCATCGGCCCGTTGTCGATCGCGGTAACCAGCATGCCGCGCTTGACCAGCTGATAGGTCCAGCCACCCGGTGAGGCACCCAGGTCGACACCGGTCATGTCATCCTGCAAACGCTCTTCCCACTGATCGCGCGGGATGAACTGATGCCACGCCTCTTCCAGCTTGAGGGTCGAACGGCTGGGCGCCTCGCGGGGGAATTTAAGGCGCGGAATGCCCATTGGCCACAGCGCCGAGTTGTCCGCTTCGGCAAGGCCGACAAACACCCGTCGACCACTGATGAAGCTCAACAACAGGCGCGGCCGCTGAGCGTCTTCGACCAACCGGCCAGCCTTCTCCAAAGCCTTGCGCAACGGCCCTTCGAACTTGCGGCAGAACGTCGACAGCTCTTTGCCGTCATTGGTATCAAGCACCTCCAGCCACAGGCTGCCGGCGACCGGCAGTGCTGCCAGATGCTCGAGCAACACGCTGATGCGGTCGGTTTCGGGCAACTCGATAAATTCACCACGCGCCCATTGGCGAGGGAAGATCAGTTTGTCGAAGCGCAGTTCACGCATCAGGCGCTCGGCGGCACCCGGCTCGCTGCAGACGAACTCGGCACTGGCGCTCTGCGCTTTACCTTTGGCATAGCCGGCCACCCCAAGCTGGGCGGCGTGTTCGCTGATTTCGGCGCAGACCTCGCCTTCGAAACCAGGCCGGCAATGCATGAACAGGGTATTCATTTGTCACTCCACATCGCTGACGGCGATCGTCAGCCTTGATCCAGCGCACAACACGCACCGGCACGGCGGCGATGATAAAGGAAGATCGGAACCAGCGACATGCCCCGCCTGTCCAGTACAGGGTCATGGCCGCAATTTCGGCCTAACCTGACTACTCAGCCAGGTCCGTGCCGTGCGGACCTATTCAGAGCGGTGACACCGGCATGCACAAGAGGCCGGGCACCGGCGCAGAAGGAGTTGGCAATGCCCTCGCTCGATAGCCTGAACACCCTCAAGACCCTGCAGGTAGGCGACCGCGCCTATCAATACTTCAGCCTCGACGAAGCCGCACAGCAGCTAGGCGACCTGCAACGCCTGCCGATGTCGCTCAAGGTTCTGCTGGAAAACCTGTTGCGCTGGGAGGACGGCAAGACCGTCACCGGCACCGACCTCAAGGCGCTGGCGCAGTGGCTGGACACGCGCAGCTCCGACCGCGAGATCCAGTACCGCCCGGCCCGGGTATTGATGCAGGATTTTACCGGCGTACCGGCCGTGGTCGACCTGGCAGCCATGCGCGCGGCGATGGCCAAGGCCGGTGGTGACCCGCAGCGGATCAATCCGCTGTCGCCCGTGGACCTGGTCATCGACCACTCGGTGATGGTCGACCGCTACGCCAGCGCCGATGCCTTCGAACAAAACGTCGATATCGAAATGCAACGCAACGGCGAGCGCTATGCCTTCCTGCGCTGGGGCCAGAATGCGTTCGATAATTTCAGTGTGGTGCCACCGGGTACCGGCATCTGCCACCAGGTCAACCTGGAATACCTCGGCCGCACCGTCTGGACCCGCGAGGAAGACGGCAAGGTCTACGCATTCCCCGACACCCTGGTCGGCACCGATTCGCACACGACCATGATCAACGGCCTCGGTGTACTTGGCTGGGGCGTGGGCGGCATCGAGGCGGAGGCAGCCATGCTTGGCCAGCCAGTGTCGATGCTGATCCCCGAAGTGATTGGCTTCAAGCTCACCGGCAAGCTGCGCGAGGGCATCACTGCAACCGACCTGGTGCTGACCGTCACGCAGATGCTGCGCAAGAAAGGCGTGGTCGGCAAGTTCGTCGAGTTCTATGGCGACGGCCTTGCCGAACTGCCCTTGGCCGACCGCGCGACGCTGGCCAACATGGCGCCGGAATACGGCGCCACCTGCGGTTTCTTCCCGGTGGATCAGGTGACCCTCGACTACCTGCGCCTGTCAGGCCGGCCGCAAGCCACGGTCGACCTGGTCGAAGCCTATTGCAAGGCCCAGGGCCTATGGCGTATGCCAGGTCAGGAGCCACTGTTCAGCGACAGCCTGGGGCTCGACATGGACACCGTGGAAGCCAGCCTGGCCGGCCCGAAACGGCCGCAGGACAGGGTCGCTTTGGGTCAGGTCAGCCAGGCCTTCGATGACTTCCTCAAGCTGCAGGTCAAACCTGCCACCAAGGAAGTCGGCCGGCTCGAGAGCGAAGGTGGTGGTGGCGTTGCAGTGGGCAATGCCGACCAGACCGGGCAGATCGACTACAGCCACGAAGGCCAGAACTACACCCTGCGCGACGGCGCGGTGGTGATTGCCGCGATCACCTCCTGCACCAACACCTCCAACCCCAGCGTGATGATGGCCGCCGGGCTGGTGGCGAAGAAGGCGATCGAGAAGGGTTTGAGCCGCAAGCCTTGGGTCAAGAGCTCGCTGGCGCCTGGGTCCAAGGTCGTCACCGATTACTACAATGCTGCCGGCCTCACCCCTTATCTCGACCAACTGGGTTTTGCCCTGGTCGGCTACGGCTGCACCACCTGCATCGGTAACTCCGGGCCGCTCGATGAAGCTATTGAAACGGCCATCGGCACCGCTGACCTGAGCGTTGCCTCGGTGCTCTCGGGTAACCGCAACTTTGAAGGCCGGGTGCATCCCCTGGTCAAGACCAACTGGCTGGCCTCGCCACCCTTGGTGGTGGCTTACGCGCTGGCTGGCAGTGTGCGCGTCGACCTCACCCAAGAACCATTGGGCGTCGGCAAAGATGGCCAGCCGGTGTACCTGCGCGACATCTGGCCGAGCCAGCAGGAGATCGCCGATGCGGTAGCCAAGGTCGATACCGCGATGTTCCACAAGGAATACGCCGAGGTATTCGCCGGCGATGAACAATGGCAGGCCATCGAAGTGCCCCAAGCGGCAACCTATGTCTGGCAGGCTGACTCGACCTACATTCAGCACCCGCCATTCTTCGAGGACATCGGCGGGGCGCTGCCCGAGATCGTTGATATTCAGCAGGCCCGTGTGTTGGCGTTGCTCGGAGACTCGGTCACCACTGACCACATCTCCCCTGCCGGCAACATCAAGGCCGACAGCCCTGCCGGTCGCTATCTGCGCGACAAAGGCGTGCAGCCCAAAGACTTCAACTCCTATGGCTCGCGCCGCGGCAACCATGAGGTAATGATGCGCGGCACCTTCGCCAACATCCGCATCCGCAACGAGATGCTCGGCGGCGAAGAAGGCGGCAACACCGTGCACGTGCCCAGCGGTGAAAAACTCTCGATCTACGATGCCGCCATGCGTTATCAGGCTGAAGGTACTCCGCTGGTGGTGATTGCCGGGCAGGAATACGGCACTGGTTCCAGCCGCGACTGGGCAGCCAAGGGCACCAACCTGCTCGGGGTCAAGGCAGTGCTGGCCGAGAGCTTCGAGCGCATTCACCGCTCGAACCTGATCGGCATGGGCGTGCTGGCTTTGCAGTTCATGGCAGGTGACAGCCGCAAGACGCTGAACCTGACCGGCACTGAACGCATCGATATCCTCGGCTTGAGCGACGCGCAGATCCGCCCGGGCATGACCCTGACCCTGCGCATCCACCGTGAACACGGCGAGCAACAGGACATCCAGGTGCTGTGCCGGATCGACACCCTCAACGAGGTCGAGTACTTCAAGGCAGGCGGCATTCTGCACTATGTGCTGCGGCAACTGATCGCCAGCTGATCGCCATCTCATCAACCCAGGGGCGCACTGCGCCCCTTCTCTCGCCCGCCGCTGGTTAAATAATCATTCAATAAAACCGCAGCCATGCCGATAGCCATGGAAAGCCTTGCGGACCGAGCAGCCATGCGTAACAACCAGCCGATTACCCAGAGAGAACGGACTTTCCCTGCCCAACAGCGGTTGATCTCCACCACCAATGCCAAAGGTGTGATCAGTTACTGTAACGATGCCTTCGTCGAAATCAGCGGTTTCTCACGCGAGGAATTGATCGGCGCTGCGCATAATCTGGTCCGCCACCCCGATGTCCCCGCAGCAGTGTTTGCCCACATGTGGCAGACCCTCAAGCAAGGCCTGCCGTGGATGGGTATCGTCAAGAACCGCTGCAAGAGCGGCGATCATTACTGGGTCAACGCCTACGTAACGCCGATTTTCGACAACAACCAGGTAGTCGGTTACGAATCGGTGCGGGTCAAACCTACCGCTGAACAGATTCGCCGTGCCGAAGGCCTGTACCAGCGCCTCAACCAGGGCAAGTCGGCGATCCCTCGCCGCGACCGCTGGCTGCCGGTGCTGCAAGACTGGCTGCCGTTCATTCTGGTCAGCCAGGTCGGCTTCCTGATCGGCAACTGGCTGGGCCATTCCTGGGGCTTCGCCCTCGCCGCCGGCCTGTCAGTACCGTTGGGCCTACTCGGTTTGAGCTGGCAGCAACGCGGCCTCAAGCGCCTGCTCGGTCTGGCTGAGCAAACCACCTCCGACCCGCTGATCGCGCAGATGTACACCGACAGCCGCGGCGTACAGGCGCGTCTTGAGATGGCCATGCTCAGCCAGGACGCGCGGATGAAAACCTGCCTGACCCGCTTGCAGGACAGCGCCGAACACCTGAGCGATCAGGCGCGTCAGTCCGATGTCCTGGCTCACCAGAGCTCATCGGGCCTGGAACGCCAACGGGTAGAAACCGAACAGGTCGCAGCTGCCGTCAACCAGATGGCCGCGACCACCCAGGAAGTTGCCAACCACGTGCAGCGCACTGCCGATGCCACCCAGGAAGCCAATCGCCTGACCAGCCAGGGCCGGCAGATCGCCGGGGAGACCCGCGAGGCCATTGCTCGCTTGTCCACCGCAGTCGGCGAAACCGGGCAGACCGTGACCCAACTGGCCAAGGACAGCGACGAGATCGGCGGCGTGGTCGATGTGATCAAAGGCATTGCCGATCAGACCAACCTGCTGGCCTTGAACGCGGCCATCGAAGCCGCCCGCGCCGGCGAAATGGGCCGCGGTTTTGCCGTGGTGGCTGACGAAGTGCGCCAGCTGGCGCAACGCACTGCCGAATCCACCGGGCAGATCCACGGCCTGATTGCCAAGCTGCAACAGACGGCCAGCAGCGCCGTGTTGACCATGGAAAGTGGCCATCGCCAGGCGCAGGAAGGCGTTGCCCGGGTTATGGAAGCGGATCAGGCGCTGATCGGCATCAGCGAAGCGGTGGCCAATATCACCGACATGGCGACCCAGATCGCAGCGGCAACCGAAGAGCAAACCGCCGTGGCTGACGAAATCAGCCGCAACATCAGCACCATTGCCAGCCTTGCTGACGAAACCGCCGAACAAGCACAGCACTCGGCTTTGCTCAGCGAAGAGCTGACCGGCACGGCGGGGACTCAGTACTCACTGGTGGAGCGCTTCAACCGTTGATGTGCTGACGGAGCCGTTATCGCTGGGGAACCTGCGGTAACGGCCGTTTACCAGTCCAGCGCCAGCCGCGTTTCGAAACAGCGCTCGCTGCCGTCCAGCGGATCGGCAAAGCGCAGGCTCTGCGCCAATAGTTTCAAGGGCCGCTGATAGTCATCCTCGACCGCCTGCAGCTGCGGGTAAAACGGGTCGTTGCAGATGCCCGCCCCCAACGCGGCCATGTGCACGCGCAACTGGTGAGTCTTGCCGGTTACCGGCGACAGGCCATAGCGCCAGCAATCACCATTTTTCTCGATCACATGCGCCAGCGTCTCGCTGTTCTCTGCGCCGGGGACCTCGTGCATGCGGAAAAACGGTTCGCCGTGCACCAGCCTGCTGCGTCGCACCAGCGGGAAGTCGAGTTCAGGCAGTGCAGCGGCAATCGCCTGATACTGCTTGTCGATACGCCGTTCGGGGAACAGGCGCTGATAGGCGCTGCGGGTCTCAGGGTTGGCCGAGAACATGACCAGTCCTGCCGTATGCCGGTCGATGCGATGCAAGGGCACCAGGTGCGGGTTGCCCAGCCGGCGGATGAGCCGACGGAGCAAAGTCTGCTCGACGTATTCGCCTGTGGGCGTCACCGGCAGAAAGTGCGGCTTGTCGGCGATGACCAGGTGCTCGTCCATGTGCACAATTGATTCGTGCACCGGGATCGGTTTCTCGTTGGCCACTTCACGAAAATAATGCAGGCGCATGCCGCGTCGGTAAGGCAAATCTGCGCCAATTGCACGCCCTTCAGCGTCCAGTACCCGACCGCGAGCAAAACGGTCAAGCCATTGCTCGCGATCAATCGCCTTGAAGTGCTCACACAAGCAATCAAGCACCGTCTTCCACTCGCCAGGCGGCAGGCACACCGTGCTGGCTTGTTGATGTGCGGGGTCGAAAGGTGCGCTCATGTCAGGCTCAGGCAGTCAGTAAGCCGGCATTATCACCGATGGCCTGCGGCTCAGCCAGCTTCGGCCGTCTCGCAGCGCACCTTGAGCCAGCGCAGTACCTGCACGGCGTCCCAGCGACCAGGATCGTACAGCGCATAAACCAGGCCTTGATAGCCGACGACATCCAGCGCTCGGTGAAAACCGGCCCGTTGAAACAACGCCTCGACTTCAGCGAAGCAGGTATTGAAGTGGACCTTGCCAAAGGGCGTCCGGTCATCCGTGACCAGGCCCTCGAGACGCAGCTCCAGAACGGCGTCGGCTACACGCTCGGGCGCCATCCTGTTGATGCTGTATTTCAGTTGCTCGACATTGAGCATCGCTCCACCCTGATACTGTATTTATATACAGCATACGAAGTTGTTCCGGCTTTCGTCAAATGGCAGGCGCTGTCAGTGGATGCCCGGTAGGTAGCCGCCGCCTCGTTGAATAGTCAGTACCTGACGGCGTGGATGCTCGGTCGAGACAGCCAGGTGGACCCAGCTGTCGAACTCGAGAATCAACTGATCGAACATGATGTCACTGTCGCGAATCCGTATTGCAACTTGGCGTGCGGGAATGTTCAAAGCCGTAAAGTCAGCCGCCAGCCCCAGTACATGAGCGCTTTGCGCTGTGCCGCCGACCTTCTGGTTGAGCGCCTGGCTACGAAAGCCGCTGGTAATCGTCAGTGGCACCTGGAGCAGACTACGCACCTGCTCGAGTACGCCGCATAACAGGCCCAGGTTCGCCAACGCCGCGGGCGGCGGCGTGTTATCCAGACCTGCAAGCGCTGCTGTGCTGGAAGCGGTCATTTCGGCTAGCGTGAAGTGGGGGGTGATGAACATCACGGACCTCTGCGTGGCTGATGGCAAGGCTCGCTCATGGCGGGCCAGGGCCGATCATCTGTCACCACACAGGTTTGCACACGAGGGACGCGCCGCCGCTGGTGCGATCATTGCCGGAGGAAAGCCACCACCTGTTCGCTATCGAACGGCCAGTGCAACTCATCGCCTGAATCGCACCGACGCAGCACCGGGATGATCAATCCATAGCGCTCGAACAATGCCTCCTGTTCACTGATGTCGACCAGTTCGACCAGCAGGCCGCGCTCGACGAATGGCATCAGCACGGCTTCGGCGACTTCGCACAGGTGGCACCCAAGGGTGCCCAGCAGTTGGCATTCCGGAAGCATGGCGGGCCTGCGCACAATGGAGAGGTGGACTTATTGTAAAGTCCAGCCCGCACCCGTCAATCCTGGCTGGTGGCACCAATTCGATGCAGCGACAGGTCTGCCCCCTGAAACTCCTGCTCATGGCTCAGACGCAAGCCCAGCGTAGCCTTGAGCAAGCCATACACGACCAGGCCACCGGTCAATGCCACGAGTACACCGCCGAGGGTGCCGATCAGTTGACTGATCATGCTCACCCCGCCCAGGCCAGCCAGGCTCGGCTGGGCAAAGATCCCGCAGGCGATGCCGCCCCACACACCGCAAACGCCATGCAGTGGCCAGACGCCGAGAACATCGTCGATTTTCCAGCGGTTCTGCGCAGCGGTGAAACACCAGACGAACAGCCCACCCGCCACTACGCCGGTGAGCAGCGCGCCAAGTGGATGCATCAGGTCGGAGCCGGCACAGACCGCCACCAGCCCAGCCAACGGACCGTTGTGCAGAAAGCCTGGGTCATTGCGCCCGGCCAGCAGCGCTGCCAGGGTGCCGCCCACCATTGCCATCAGCGAATTGATCGCCACCAGGCCACTGATCCCTTGCAGGCTCTGCGCGCTCATGACGTTGAAGCCGAACCAGCCGATGATCAGGATCCAAGAGCCCAGCGCGAGGAACGGAATGCTCGAGGGAGCAAAGGCGATCAGTCGCCCGTCACGATAACGCCCACGCCGTGCGCCAAGCAGCAACACCGCTGCCAGGGCCAGCCAGCCGCCCATGGCATGCACTACCACCGAGCCAGCGAAGTCGTGAAACGGCGCACCGAAGCGCTGTTGCAGCCAGTCCTGCAAGCCAAAATTGCTGTTCCACACAATGCCTTCATAGAACGGGTAGACGAACGCCACAATCAGCGCTGTCGCGCATAACTGCGGGGCGAAGCGGGCACGTTCGGCGATGCCGCCAGAGATGATCGCGGGAATGGCCGCTGCGAAGGTGATCAGGAAAAAGCACTTCACCAAGGCGTAGCCATGATCGCTGGCCAGCGTCGCTGCCGGCTGCAGGAAGGTCACCCCATAAGCAACCCAGTAACCGACGAAAAAGTACACCAGCGCCGAAATGGCAAAGTCGCTGAGGATCTTCGACAGTGCGTTGACCTGATTCTTGTGGCGAACCGTACCTACTTCCAGAAAGGCAAAACCGGCATGCATCGCCAGCACCAGAATGGCGCCCATCAGTAAGAAAAGCGTGTTGGAACCGTGGACCAGAGAGTCCATTGCGCTGTGGGTGTTTTCCATGAAATTGGCAGACCTGCTGAAAAGGCACCATGACAGTTCAAGAACCGGCATCCCTGCACCGAATCGGTGCCCGCCCCGCTGCCCTGTTCTGGTGAGGCCTGGCGGAACGTGCGTGGTTTTTTCTTGGGTTTGTCGTGGATTGGGTTAAGGTTTATCGGTATGTGCAGACGTGATGCGCGAAATCGTCGCAGCCGCTGCAGGCACGCCCCAATACTTAACAAACACTTAGCAAACGCCATACCAGCAACTGCAGTGAACCTTCACAACAGCCATCACTCGAATTATCCACATACCTAAACAGGGAGAGACCCAATGGCCAGCAAATCGGCAAAGAATGCTCAAGAGATATTGATGGCTGACTTCCAGGCGCTAGTACGCGACACCGAGCGGCTGCTGGCGGACACGGCCAATCTGGCGGGTGATCAGGCTGACGAATTGCGCGAACAGATCCATGCGCGCCTCGAAGAGGCTCGTGCCAACCTGCAGGTGACTCAGGAATCGGTGCGCGCCCGCGGTCAGGAGGCAGTTGTTCAAGCCGAAGCCTATGTCCAGGAAAACCCTTGGCAGGCTATCGGCATTGCTGCAGGTGTCGGCCTGCTGATCGGGCTGCTGGCCAATCGCCGCTGAGGTAACTTCATGGAAAATGACGCCTCCACTGGCGCAACCGGCAAGCGCCTCGGCGCTGCCGTGCTTGGGCTGCTGCACAGCCACATCGAGCTGTTCGGCATCGAGCTTCAGGAGCAGAAAGGCCGTACCTTGAAGCTGCTGCTGTTCGCAGGCATGGCATTGGTATTTGCCCTGCTGTTGCTGTCGGCATTGTCTGGTCTGCTGCTGGTACTGGTCTGGGACAGTTATCGCCTGGCCGGGATCATCGGTCTGTGCGTGTTCTACTGCCTCGCCACGCTGTACTGCGCTGTTCGCCTGAAAGCTGCGGTATTCGATGAGTCTTCACCGTTCAGCTCCACACTTGAGGAGCTTGCCAAGGATCGGGAGCGACTGTTGCCATGAGCCTGCCTGAACTTCCCAATACGCGTAATCCGCGCGAGCTGCGCAAGGCGCTGTTGCGTCTGCGCCTCGAAATGCACCGCCAGGAAATCCGCCAGGAATCGGCGCAACTGCTCGAGCCAGTCCGTCGCCTGCGCGGCATAGGTAGCTCTGTGCAGCAAGGGCTGGGGATCAAGCATGCGCCGTTATGGGGCATTGCCGGCGTGGTTTTGATGGGCTTTCTGACTGGCAAGGGTGCCCGCGGTGGTGGCCTTACGCGCTTGCTGCGCCTGGGCGGCACGTTGCTGCCCTTGGCCAGACTGTTCCTGCACAACGGTCGACGCCGCTAGCAGCGGCTGCGCCTGCCCCTTGCGCAGGCGCAGCGCTACCCTGAAGCTATGGCGATTATCCGATCGGAGAGCGAGCATTGGACTGGGATACCCTGCTGACCCGTGAGCGCCTGGGCAAGGCCTTGTACAGCCCTGAGGAACTAGGGCGCAGTCCCTTCCACAAGGACCACGACCGGATCATCTTTTCCGGTGCGTTTCGCCGGCTTGGACGCAAGACTCAAGTCCACCCGGTGTCGAGCAACGACCATATTCATACCCGCCTGACCCATTCGCTGGAAGTGAGCTGCGTCGGCCGCTCACTCGGCATGCGTGTGGGCGAGACCTTGCGCGACGAGCTGCCGGCCTGGTGCGAGCCAAGCGACCTGGGCATGATCGTGCAGTCGGCCTGCCTGGCCCACGACATCGGTAATCCGCCGTTCGGCCACTCTGGCGAAGACGCGATCCGCTCCTGGTTTCAGCAGGCGGCAGGTCGCGGCTGGCTGGACGGCATGAGCGACGAGCAACGCGCTGACTTTCTCAATTTTGAAGGCAATGCGCAGGGCTTTCGGGTGCTCACACAGTTGGAGTATCACCAGTTCGATGGCGGTACCAGGCTGACCTACGCCACCCTCGGCACCTACCTTAAATACCCGTGGAGTTCGCGTCACGCCGATGCCCTGGGCTACAAGAAGCACAAGTTCGGCAGCTATCAGAGCGAGCTGCCGTTGCTCGAGCAGATCGCACGCAAGCTGGGCCTGCCGCAGCTCGAGGAGCAACGCTGGGCACGCCATCCGCTGGTGTACCTGATGGAGGCTGCCGACGATATCTGCTACGCCTTGATCGACCTTGAAGACGGGGTCGAGATGGAGCTGCTGCAATATGCCGAAGTCGAAGCGCTGCTGCTGGACCTGGTCGGTGACGACCTGCCCGAGACCTACCGCCAGCTCGGCGCCAACGACTCGCGCCGACGCAAGCTGGCGATCCTGCGCGGCAAGGCTATCGAACACCTGACCAATGCGGCAGCCGAAGCGTTCGTCGAGCAGCAACGGGCGTTGCTCAGCGGTCAGTTAGCGGGCGACCTGGTCGAGCACATGCACGGCCCTGCCAAGCGCTGTGTACTGCAGGCCAAGGACATGGCGCGCAAGAAGATCTTCCAGGACAAGCGCAAGACGCTGCACGAGATTGGCGCTTACACCACGCTGGAAATCTTGCTCAACGCTTTTTGTGGCGCGGCCCTGGAACAACACGGCGGGCGCACCCCGTCGTTCAAAAGCCGGCGAGTGCTCGACCTGATTGGCAACCATGCGCCAAGCCCTGATGACACGTTGCACAACGCCTTCCTGCGGATGATTGATTTCATCGCCGGCATGACCGACAGCTATGCCAGCGAGATGGCTTGTGAGATGACTGGGCGTTCCAGCCCGACCTGAATACGGCAAACTTAGGCAGATCTCAGCCAGTATTGGGGCCGCTGTGCGGCCCCGGCTATGCGAAGGTTAACAGTGTAGATAGATGAACCAATCTCACGCCTATCGATTAACCAACCCCAACTAACAGCCACTCACACCACGTTACTAATTTCTTGCTACATATAAACATCTCGTCTCAAGAATCATCGACTATGTAGTCTCTTACTGTAGTCCATTTCCCATATACGACTGACAAACGCTTGTTGCCTGCTTCCTGCCGCCCATCTGGGTTAAGGTGCGCTCTGTTCACGCCATCTGTCCCAATGGAATGTTAACTATGCAATCCGTATTTATTGTCGACGACCATCCGGTTATTCGCTTGGCCGTACGCATGCTACTGGAAAACCAGGGTTACAAGATCGTCGGCGAGTCTGACAACGGCGTCGACGCGATGCAGCTGATTCGCGAGGCACGCCCCAACCTGGTCATCCTTGACATCGCTATCCCGCGACTGGATGGGCTCGAAGTGCTGGCGCGTTTCCAGAGCATGGCCCTGCCCATGAAGGTGCTGGTACTAACTGCCCAGTCACCCGCGCTGTTCGCCATTCGCTGCATGCATTCGGGCGCATCGGGCTATGTCTGCAAGCAGGAAGACTTGAGCGAACTCATCAGTGCAATCAAGGCAGTACTTGCTGGCTACAACTATTTCCCCAGCCAAGTCCTGCAGGGTGAGACAGAAAGCAGCAGGTCGGAATTAGGTCTATTCCGACAGGTCAATGATCGAGAACTGATGGTGCTGCAACTTTTTGCCCAGGGTCGAAGCAACAAGGAAATCGCTTCAGGCATGTTTCTCAGTAACAAGACAGTGAGCACCTACAAAAAACGCCTGATGCAAAAACTACGGGTAAGTACTTTGGTCGACCTGATTGACGTAGCCAAACGGAACGCGCTGGTGTGATGCTGCGAGTGGGGCATTACTTGACCTGTTTGTGCCTTGTCCTGGCCGCCACCGGCTTGTCGGTGGCGGCGGAGCAGGAGCCTACGACACTGACCTTGCTCAAACGTACGTCAGCACAACCAAGCCGCCCACAGCTCAGCGCCGAGCAGCGCAACTGGCTTGAGACAAAGCAGCAACTGACGCTAGGCACCTCTTTCCCCGATTACCCCCCGTTCGATATCACCAGCGGTGGCCGTGACTACCAGGGCATTACCGCCGAGTACGCTGCGGTGATCAGCAGCGCGCTCGGGCTGCCGGTGAAAGTATTGCGTTTCGACAATCGCCTGGATGCCGTCGAGGCGCTCAAGCAAGGGCGGATTGACTTGTTGGGCAGCGCTAACGGCTTCGAAGCCGCTGCGCAAGGGCTGGGGCTGTCGGTCCCGTATGCGGTCGACCAACCCGTGCTGGTGACTCGCGAGGACGAGGCGCGCCCGTTGAACAACGGCCTCAATGGCATGCGTCTGAGCATGCTGTATCACTACCTGCCGCCCAAGGTGGTACGCGAGACCTACCCCAACGCTTCACTGCTGACGTTCGGCTCGTCGACCCAGGCACTCAATGCGGTTGCATTTGGGCAGGCCGACGTCTTCATCGGCGATACCATTTCCACCTACTTTCAACTCAATCAGGGCCATCTGCCGCGCCTGCGTATGGCCAATTTTGGCCAACATGAGGCCATTGGCTTCAGCTTCGCCATGCGCCGCGACGCATCGATGCTCAGAGGGTTGATCAACCTCGCGCTGCAAGCTCAGCCAGTGGTGGTGCAAAGCAACATTCTCAAACGCTGGAGCGCCGGTAGCGACATTCTGCTGAGCGAGCGCAAGCTGCAGCTAAGCCCAGCAGAAGAACAGTGGCTAAGGCAGCGTCCATTGTTGCGGGTAGTCATCGACGAAACGGCGGCCCCGGTGTCCTACTTCGACGCGGCCGGTCAGTTCCGCGGCATTACCGCCGACCTGCTGGAAATGCTCAGGCTGCGCACAGGTCTGCATTTCGAGATTCAGCGTGCGGGCAGTGTTGACGACATGCTCGCGCGTATTGCCGATGGTCGCGCCGATGTCATTGCAGCACTGCCGATGCAAGAGCAGCACAACCCGCAACTGCTGGTGACTCGGCCGTATCTGGAAAGCTCGCTGGTGCTGGTCACCCGACACAACGAAACGGCCAGCTCATTCGAGCAACTCAACGGCAAGCGGGTTGCCGTCACACGTGGCAGCGCAGCAGCGCAATTGCTTGCCCAGCAGTACCCGGATGTCATGGCTATCCAGACCGAAAGCCCGTACTACTCCCTGGCGCTGCTCAGCAGCAGTGCCGTCGACGGCGCTGTCAGCACGCTGATCGATGCCAATCATGCGCTGGCCAGCGACCCGGATCTGGTGATTCGCAATACGGTGGGCATCGAGCCCGCCAGCTTCGCGATGGCGAATGCCAGCAATGCGCAGCCGCTGGCAGCTATCCTCGACAAGGCCTTGTTGAGTATCTCTCCAGAAGAATTTGGCGTGATCTACAACCGCTGGAGCGGCCTCAATGCGCAAGACGATGCCTATTGGCGGAACCTGAGGCATCTGGCTCTGCAGATTGCAGTGGGGATCGGCTCTTTACTGTTGCTGGCGCTGGTCTGGAACGCGCATCTGCGCCGCCAGATTCGCCATCGCCAACGCGTCGAACGAGCCCTCAACGACCAACTCGAATTCATGCAGGTGATGCTCAATGGCACTCCTCATCCGCTGTTTGTGCGGGGTCGTGATGGCAAGTTGCAAAGCTGCAACGACAGTTACCTGAAGGCGATGGACGCCTGTGCGCAAGACGTCATTGGCAAACGCCTGGAAGAGAGCCTGGGCAGCCAGCATGCCTGTACGCATCAGATCGAAGCCGACTATCAGCAGGTCATGGCCGCCGGCGAGCCGTTGATCCTTGATCGCCAGCTCCGCCTGAAAGATCGCGAACTGACGGTGTACCACTGGGTCCTGCCCTATCGTGACTCGTTGGGTGAAGTGCAGGGCATCATTGGCGGCTGGATCGATATCAGCGAGCGCCGCCAATTGGTGCAGGAGCTGCGCCTGGCAAAACAGCAGGCCGATGATGCCAACCGTGCCAAGAGCACCTTTCTGGCAACCATCAGCCATGAAATTCGCACGCCGATGAACGCAGTCATCGGCATGCTCGAACTCGCCGTCAGGCACGCCGATCAAGGCCGCGTGGACAAACCGGCACTGGAAGTCGCCTACCATTCCGCTACCGACCTGCTGGGCCTGATCGGAGATATCCTGGATATCGTGCGGATTGAATCCGGGCACATGAGCCTGGCGCCAGAACCGGTCGAGCTGGCTGCTTTGATCAAATCCGTAGCGCGGGTATTTGAAGGCCAGGCACGTGAAAAGGGCCTGGCACTGGAAGTCCAGATCGAGCCGAGCGCACAACGTCACGTACTGCTCGACCCACTGCGTTTCAAGCAGGTACTGAGCAATCTGCTCAGCAATGCGATCAAGTTCACCGACATTGGCCAGGTCCGCGTACACGCACAGCTGCACCGGTCAGCTTCTGCGCCAACCACCCAACTGGAACTTGAGGTGCGCGACAGCGGCATCGGCATTCCCGAGCACGAAATACAAGGGCTGTTCAGTCCCTTCGTGCAGGCCAACACCCAGAGCGACGGCGCACGCTGCGGCACCGGGTTGGGCCTGACCATCAGCCGCACCCTGTGCGAAATGATGGGTGGCACACTGACCCTGCGCAGTTTGCAGGGGGTAGGCACCCAGGTCCGCCTGAGCATGCCGGTCTGCCCAGCCGGTGCACCGGTGGCAGCCGAGGCGGCGATACGCCAGGTCGACGCGCTCAATCCCAACTTGCGCGTACTGGTCATCGACGACCATCCCGCCAACTTGATGCTGATGGCGCAGCAGTTGAATTTCATGGGGCTGCGCCACACCAGTGCGCGGGATGGCAATGAAGCCTTGCAATGTTGGCACAGCGATACGTTCGATGTGCTGCTGCTCGCCTGCAACATGCCCCACATGAACGGCTATCAGGTGACGCGAGCCATCCGCGCTGAAGAGCGCGCCAGCAACCGGCCACCCTGCGTCATTTTTGGCTACACCGCCAATGCCCAACCCGAAGTTCGCCAGCGCTGCCAGGATGCGGGCATGAACGACTGCCTGCTCAAGCCGATAAGCCTGCGTACGCTGAGTGAGCACCTCGCCAACGTCACTCCATTACCCGAATCCGCGGCGCTACAGCCCCGCCGAGCGGCGTTCGACGTCGCCAGTGTGAGGAGGGTTGCTGGCGACGACCCGGCAGATCAACAGCGTTTTCTGCAGCTGTTGCAGCAGAGCCTGAAGGATGACTGCACAGTGCTGATGAGCCTTGATCCAGAGCAGCAAGCCCTGGCCATTGTCGAGCAGGCACACAAAATCCTCAGCGCCGCACGGCTGCTGGATGCTCAGGCAATGATGGAGGTGTGCGAGCTGCTCGCCAGTGGCGAACTGACGCTGCACGAGCTGAAGCTGAAGCGGCAGGCCTTGGCCAGGCACATGCGCAGAACTGAAAAAGCCCTGAGCCGTCAGCTGGGCTGAGCGTTCAGGGCTTTGGCATGGCGGCGCGCCGACAGCGCCCGCCAGGCTGGATCAGGAAGCCGAGTTGATCGGCTTTTCCGGATACCAGGCGTCGAGCAGCGGGCTGACTTTGACTTCGGTCAGCTCGTTACGGCCCTTGAGCCACGCTTCGACAGCAGCACGCTGCTCTTCGCTGACCGAGCCACGTTCGGCCAGGCAGACCAGACCGAAGTCATCGCCGCCGACGTAGTCCAGGCCGTTGGCGTCCATGGCTTCTACCAGGAAGGCGTCGAGGAAGGCATCGATGGCTTCTTCAGACAGGTCTTCCTTGAAACCAAGGTTCAGTTCGAAGCCCAGCTCCTGGAATTCATCTACGCAGAGTTTTTTGCGCAGACGGCGGGAACGGTTGGTAGCCATGAAACAATCCTCTTAAGTAATTACGGGCGGCACTTTACCAGTTTCCGGGGCGCAGCGGCGCTTTTGTGTCGAACCCGGCACATACAGGACGCGCTTGGGGCATAATGCCCGCTATATTTCGATCTGGGGCCACCATCTTTTACAGCCCCGTTATTTCCCCCTCGCCCGCAGGGTTTTCCTACTTATGATCAAAGCGCTCCGCCCACTGCTGCTCGCCGGCCTGATGCTGCCTCTGGCCATGCCCACTCAGGCCGCCGTCAACACCACCTTGCCGCCCAAGGTGCAACAGGCTCTCAAGACCAACAAATTGCAGGACAACGCCCTGTCGCTCGTCATGCTGCCCCTCGATGGCCCCGGTACGGCAACGGTGTTCAACGCCGATGTGTCGGTCAACCCGGCCTCAACCATGAAACTGGTTACCACCTACGCCGCCCTCGAGCTGCTTGGCCCGACCTTTCAATGGAAAACCGAGTTCTACACCGATGGCACCCTGAGCAATGGCGTGCTCAACGGCAACCTGTACCTCAAGGGTGGCGGCGATCCCAAACTGAACATGGAAAAGCTCTGGCTGCTGATGCGTGACCTGCGCGCCAACGGCGTGCGCACCGTCACCGGTGACCTGGTGCTGGACCGCAGCCACTTCGTGCAGCCCAACCTGCCCCACTTCGACGATGACGGCGGCGACACCAACAAGCCGTTTCTGGTCAAGCCAGACTCATTGCTGGTCAACCTCAAGGCGCTGCGTTTCGTTGCTCGCAATGACGGCGGCAAGGTCATGATTGCAGTCGAACCGCCGATTGCCAGCATCCGCATCGACAATCAGGTCAAGGCGGTCGCCTCCAAGCAGTGCGCCGGTGAGGTCCGCTATAACCCGCAAGTCAGACCAGACGGTGTCACCGTAGTGGTCAGCGGCCAATTGGGCGAAGGCTGCAACTCGCAGACCTATCTGGCCCTGCTCGACCACCCCGCCTACGCGGCAGGTGCCGTTCGCGCAATCTGGAACGAACTGGGCGGCACCATCCAGGGTGGCGATCGCATCGAGAACGTGCCGAAAAGCGCCCGAGTACTGGCGCGGGCATTCTCGCCCGACCTGGTCGAGGTGATCCGCGACATCAACAAATACAGCAACAACACCATGGCTCAGCAGCTGTTCCTGAGCCTGGGCGCGCAGTTCCGTACCGATGCCGACGGCGATGACGCGCGGGCCGCACAACGGGTCGTGCGTCAGTGGATGGCGAAAAAAGGTATCACCTCACCGCACCTGGTGATGGAGAACGGCTCTGGCCTATCCCGCGCTGAACGTGTCAGCACACGTGAAATGGCCACCCTGCTGCAGGCGGCCTGGAACAGCCCTTACGCTGCTGAATTCATCAGTTCGATGCCGCTGGTGGGCATGGACGGGACCATGCGCAAGCGCCTTAAACGCACTGCCATGACCGGCCAGGCGCATATCAAGACCGGCACTTTGAATACCGTGCGCGCAATCGCCGGCTTCAGCCGCGACAGCAACGGCCACACCTGGGCAGTGGCGGCGATCCTGAATGATCCCAAGCCATGGGGTGCGTCACAAGTGCTTGATCAGGTGCTGCTTGAGCTGTATCGCCAGCCGAAACTGAATATTGGTACCGCCGCATCGGGGCTCTGAAGCAAGCAGTCTGAGCAGCGCGTGCCAGCCGCCGCGGCGCTGCTCGGCAGGCAGATCAGGCCGACTTAAGGCTGCACTACTTCAACTCGGTCGCGGCCACCCTGCTTGGCCGCGTACACCCCGGCATCGGCGCGCAGCAGCAGCGCATCGGCGCCCTCCCCCGGGTGCCAGGCAGCCACGCCGAAGCTTGCCGTGACCTTGCCGACCCCGTTGATCACCAGACTGCGTACCCCCTGCCACAGCTCCAGCGCCAGGGTGCGCGCCTGCGCGATATCGCTACCTGGGCACAGCACCATGAACTCCTCGCCGCCGAGCCGGCAGAACACGTCTGTACGGCGCAGACGATGGCTGATGTGCTGGCACAGGCTGCGCAGGACATCGTCACCTACCGCATGCCCATGCTCATCGTTGATGCGCTTGAAGTGATCGACATCGAGCATGATCACCGCCAGCTCCAGGCCATCACGCGCTGCGCGATCAAGCTCGATCTTCAGCCGCTCCTGGAAGTAGCGGCGGTTGTGAATACCGGTCAACACGTCGGTAATCGATAGCGCCCGCAGCTCGTGCTCGACCCGCTTGGGCTCGGAAACGTCGGTCAGATAGCCATGCCACAAGGTGCATCCCGCCTCGCCCAGTTCAGGCGTGGCCTCACCGCGCACCCAGCGCAAACCGGCCTGCGGCAGAATCACCCGATACTCTTCGCGCCACGGGGCAAGGTGCTCTGCCGAGTGACGGATCGAGCGCAGCACCCGCTCCAGGTCATCAGGATGAATCCGCTCCGTAATCGGCGCCGCATCCTCACGCAGCTGATGCAGGTCGATCTCGTAGATGTCGAACAAGCCCTGACTGGCGTAGGGGAAACATGTATGTCCAGACGCATCCAGACGGTACTGATAGATACCTCCGGGCACTTCGGCACTGAGCTTCTCCAGCAGCCGATCACGCACCGCCAGTGCCTCATGCACGCGGCGCCGTTCAGTGACATCAATGCAGATTGCCAGGTAGCCGACCCAACGGCCGTGCTCATCGAGCACCGGGCTGACCAGCATGGTCGCCAGCAGCTGGCTGCCATCGCTACGTTGCAGGGTCCATTCGCCAGGCTGGTTGTCCGCGGCCTGCGCCGCATCGGCAAAGATTGCCTGAGCGCAGCTGATGTCGCGGCCGTGCTGCTGGCTCAGGGCCTGGGCGCGCTGGTGCAACTCGTCGGCCTGAATCAGCGCGGGCAGATCAAGCCGGCCGACCACTTCGCTGGCGGCATAACCCAGCATTCGCTCGGCGCCAGCATTGAAGGTGATGATCCGGCCCTCGAGGTCAGTGGCGATAATCGCCACCTGAGTTGCCGCATCGAGCACGCTGCGCAGTTGGTTATGGGTGCCCCTGAGGGACTGCTCACTGATGCGCAATTCGGCCGTGCGCTGCTCGACCAGCTTCAATGCGCGCTGGCGCTGGCTGAGCACGCTGTACAGCAAAGCGCCGAGCAGCACGCTCAGCAGCGCCCCAAGTATCGCGACCGCCGGCACCAACGATGAACGATTGGCGTGGACGAAGCTTTGGCTGGGACGAATCAGCATCTGATAGGGATAACCAGCCAGCTGCAGTTGACGGGCACTGACCATTGCCAGCGGCGCTGCCGGGTTGAGCGACTGGTACAGCAGGTTCTGCCCGCTGCCATCGCTGATGCGCACCACCAGGTCGTCGTCCGTTGCAGCTGACACACCCTCGCTGACCAAGCGCTGCAAGTCGAGCAGGACAATCACATAGCCACTGGGTACACCGTCGCCTGCAACATTGGCGAAGACTGGAGCAAGCATCATCAGCACTACCGCCGCAGGCTGCTCTGGCAACTGCCATGGCGCGGACACCGCCATGCTGCCTGGGGTAGTCGCGCGCACCAAAGTGCTTTGCACGCGTCTCAGATTGAACAGCTCCAGGCCAGAAGGCAGCCCAGCCAGATTGGAAGTTTGCACAAAGCGTATGGGGTAGGCGTGGCCGCGTAATGCTAAGGGCTGTACCTGCGCCTGGCCGCCAGCATCAGGGGACGCATTGTGGACAGCCAGTTCGGCACTCGCCCCCCACCTGGCGGTGGCAACGGCGGGCGCCCAGGCGTAGGCCAAAGTGCGCTGCAACAGCGGTTTGACGTAACCCTGAAATTCGCCTGCGGTGACGTTATCGGAATAACTGAAAAAGCGCCGCAGGCTATCCAGGCGCTGTTGCTGGTCTGCCAGGCGTTCGGCAATACGGCTGTAGCGGTCTGCGGCCAGCAGCTCGAAGCGCTGGCGCAGTTGCTGTTTGGAGAAGCTGTAAGCGGCGGTCGTCAGCGCCGCCGTGAACAAAGCGCCGCTGATTACCGCCAGCAGCGCCAACGCCCAGGCCGGTAATGCCTGATAGAGCAGGCCAAACACATTCGCACGCACCTTCGACATAGAGCGATCTCGTCACGTCAGCGTCCTGCGAATTGTTCAACCCTGACTATTTATAGCTATTGGCCATTAGCGGCGCAACTCCGACATTACCTAGTGCCACTTCAGCGCAGCTGCAAGCGCCAGGCACGGTGGATCTTGTTGTTGCGAGCAAAGTCCGGATCAACCGTCTGCGCGCTTATTTCTTCCACGGCATACCGCGCGCTCACGCTCTCGTCGAGCTGGAACTTGCGGAAGTTGTTGGAGAAATACAGCACACCGCCAGGCGCCAACCGGGCCAGGGCCAGGTCAAGCAACTGCACGTGGTCGCGCTGCACGTCGAACACCCCTTCCATGCGCTTGGAATTGGAGAACGTCGGCGGGTCGATGAAGATCAGGTCGTAGCTCTCGCGGCAGCTCTCCAGCCAGGCCATGACGTCACCCTGCTCCAGGCGATGGCGATCGGAGTAGCCATTGAGCGAGAGGTTGCGCCGCGCCCAGTCCAGGTAGGTCTTGGACAGGTCGACGCTGGTGGTCTCGCGTGCGCCGCCCTTGGCCGCATGCACAGTCGCCGTGGCGGTGTAGCAGAACAGGTTGAGGAAACGCTTGCCGGCCGCCTCGCGCTGGATGCGCATGCGCATCGGACGGTGATCGAGGAACAGCCCGGTATCGAGATAATCGGTCAGGTTGACCAGCAACTTGACGCCGCCTTCGCTGACTTCCTGGAAACGCCCTTCAGTCGCTTGACGCTCATACTGGCGAGTACCGCTCTGACGCTGACGGCGCTTGAGCACAATACGCTGCTGATCGATGCCCAGTGCCTGCGGGATCGCTGCAAGCACATCGAGCAGACGCCCTTGGGCCTTTTCTGGATCGATGGTACGCGGGGCGGCGTACTCCTGAACGTGCACCCAATCCTGGTAGAGGTCGATCGCCACAGCGTATTCGGGCATGTCGGCGTCATACAGGCGGTAGCAGTCGATATGTTCGCGGCGGGCCCACTTGCCCAGCTGCTTGAGGTTCTTCTGCAAGCGGTTGGCAAACATCTGCGCACCTTCGGAAAGGCGCGCCGGCTCGTTGACGACTGCCACCGGGCGATCGCTGTCAGCTTCCTGGGCGTCGACAGAACGACGCTCGCCGGAGACACCCGTGACGAACTGATCAGGCTGGATCTTGAACAGCAGCAGTTTGCACGGCAACGCGCCGTTCCAGAACGCGTACTGTTTGTGGCTGCGCACACCCATACGCTTGCCCAGTTCAGGCGCGCCGGTGAACACCGCCGCCTCCCAGCCCAGACACGCCTGGCGCAGACGCTCGCCCAGGTTCTGGTAGAGGTAGAGCAAGCTGGCTTCGTCGCCCAGACGCTCGCCGTAAGGCGGGTTGCTGATGACCAGACCTTTCTGGTTCTGGTCCGGACGCGGTTCAAACGTGCCGACCTCACCCTGGTAGATCTTGATCCAGTCGCTCAGGCCGGCCCGTTCGACGTTGTTGCGGCCCGGCTGAATCAGCCGTGGGTCGGCTTCGTAACCGCGAATCCACAGCGGCGGCTTGGCCAGGCCGGCTTCGGCGCGCTGGGTTGCTTCGTCATGAACCTTGCGCCACAACGCCGGCACGTGGCCAAGCCAGGCGCTGAAGCCCCAACGCTCGCGCTTGAGGTTGGGCGCAATATCGGCGGCGATCATCGCGGCCTCGACGAGGAAGGTACCGACACCGCACATCGGGTCAGCCAGCGCGCCGCCTTCGGCAGCAATGCGCGGCCAGCCGGAACGAATCAGCACCGCTGCGGCGAGGTTTTCCTTGAGCGGCGCGGCGCCCTGCTGCAGGCGATAGCCGCGCTGGTGCAGGCTGTGCCCAGAGAGGTCGAGCGAGAGGATCGCTTCACCACGATCCAGACGCAGGTGCACACGCATGTCCGGATTCAGCTTGTCGACCGACGGGCGCAGGCCGTCTTTGTCGCGCAGCTTGTCGACGATGGCGTCCTTGACCTTCAGCGCACCAAAGTGGGTGTTGTCGATGCCCGAACCATGCCCGCTGAACTCCACGGCCAGCGAGCCTTCGGCGAGCAGATGATCCTGCCATTCGACGGCATTGACGCCGTCGTAGAGGTCATCGGCATTTTTCATCGCAAAACGTTTGAGCACCAGCAGTACGCGGTTGCCCAAGCGGGACCACAGGCACAAGCGATAGGCGGTTTCCATGTCGGCCTCGCCACGAATGGCCGAGGTGTGCTCACGCACGTCCTCAAGGCCGAGGCCTCGGGCCTCATCGGCGAGCAGGCCTTCTAGGCCCTTGGGGCAGGTGAGGTAAAGTTCGAAACGGTCCGACATGAGTAATCCAGTGCCTATGGCTATTTGAGTGACGGGACGACGCATCGTCCGTCAGGGTTTTCCCGAGCGCCCTTTTCAGGCGCTCGGGTGGCCTTGCGTGATTCGCGAAGGCCTGGCCGCCCGACAATTGTGCATGCACCCAAGGGTGAAAGCAGCCTTTGATCGTCGAGCAGTACGAAAAATTCTTGCGCCAGGTCATTAAAGTGACCCTTCGTCGCATTTCAAATTAATTCAGCCGTTTTTTGACGACGCTGGCCAAATAGCGGCCAGTGCGGCTAAACCCCGATCACAGCGGGCATTTGCCCAAACAAGGTTGAGTCGCATTTATTTACTTATCACTTCACCTACAGAAACGTTACGTCCTTATGACAAAACGATCATTCACACTGTGACTTTCATTGGTTAGAACTGACCACAGGCCGCTTCGCAACGAAACGGCACTTCAAGCTCGCCACGCCGGCAGCGAGCGCAAACCGGCAGAAAGATTCTGCCCGGCCTCTGTGAGGCCGACGGGACATTACAGTCAACAAGTGAGGGCAACACCCTATGAGAAGACTTAAGCGTGATCCGTTGGAAAGAGCATATTCACGTGGCTACCAGTATGGGGTCACCGGCAAATCTCGCGAACTTTGCCCCTTCACCCTAGCATCTGTACGTCAGGCCTGGATAAACGGCTGGCGCGAGGGTCGCGGAGATAACTGGGACGGCATGACCGGCACTGCTGGCATTCATAGACTCAACGAAAATCACGCCGTTGGCTGATCAAGGAATCTGAATTCGAGTCACCATGCACGCCCCATCCGGGCGGCGGGCTGCGGCCCAGGGGCCCCTTAAAGGGGCCCTTTTTTATGCCCGCTGATCAGCCCCGTGGCATTGCTGCAATGGCATCGACTGCTTCGCGAATCAGCGCCGGGCCCTTGTAAATGAAGCCCGAATAGATCTGTACCAGGCTGGCACCGGCAGCGATTTTCTCAGCTGCGTGACGGCCTTCGGTGATCCCACCTGCGGCGATGATCGGCATCCGCCCGGCCAACTCCCCTGCCAGCACCTTGACCGTATGGGTACTCTTGGCCAGCACTGGCGCACCCGACAGGCCACCGGCTTCAGCGCCATACGGCAGGCTCTCGACGCCTTCACGGGACAGCGTGGTGTTGGTTGCGATCACTGCATCCATGCCCGACTCCAGCAGCGCCGCAGCTACCAGCGCGGTTTCTTCGTCGGTCATGTCCGGGGCAATCTTGATCGCCAGCGGCACACGCTTGGCATACTCAGTGGCAAGCTGCTCGCGGCGCACCGCAAGTGCATCCAGCAACTGCTTGAGCGAGTCACCGAACTGCAGCGAGCGCAGGCCCGGGGTATTCGGCGAGCTGACATTGACGGTGATGTAGCTGGCGTCGTTGTAGACCTTCTCCAGGCCAATCAGGTAATCGTCGACCGCGCGCTCGACCGGCGTGTCGAAGTTCTTGCCGATGTTGATCCCCAGCACGCCATCGAAGCGCGAGGCACGCACCCGCTCCAGCAGGTGATCGACGCCCAGGTTGTTGAAGCCCATGCGGTTGATGATCGCCGTTGCCTCAGGCAGACGAAACAGCCGCGGCTTGGGGTTGCCCGGCTGCGGGCGTGGCGTCACGGTACCGATTTCGACAAAGCCGAAGCCCAGCTGGGCAAAGCCATCGATGGCCGCGCCGTTCTTGTCCAGACCCGCCGCCAGCCCGACCGGGTTGGCAAAGTTCAAGCCCATCACCGTCACTGGCGATGGCGCCGGCTGCTTGCACAGCAGGCCATTGAGCCCCAGCCGGCCACCGGCACCAATCAGGTCCAGGGAGAGGTCGTGGGAGGTTTCCGGAGAAAGCTTGAACAGCAGCTGGCGGGCCAGGTTATACATGGGCGGGCAAGACTCGGGGATGAGTGAGGGGGCGATTATAGCCAGCACGCCGCTGGCGCGACAGGCCTTTGCTGACCGTCTGGCATATGCCTTGCTTCAACAGCAGGCACAGCCTATTCGGTACAGGCGAGGATTTTTGTGAATACAGCTCCCCACGCAACACCTCTGGCCTGGGTCAACGGAAGTGACGCGCCGGAAAAACCCAGCCTCGATATCGGTTTCATGGCCCTTACCGACTGCGCTTCGGTAGTGGTTGCCGCCACTCAGGGCTTCGCCCAGCAGCAAGGCCTGACCCTCAACCTCAAGCGCCAGGCCTCCTGGGCCGGCATGCGTGACAAGCTGGTCAGTGGCGAGCTGGATGCAGGGCATTGCCTGTATGGCCTGATCTACGCAGTGCACCTGGGCATCGGCGGCAGCGCCCGCCGCGATATGGCCGTGCTGATGGGCCTGAACCAGAACGCCCAGGCCATCAACCTGTCACCCGCCCTGCAGCGCAAAGGCGTGACCAGCCCTGAAGCACTGGCAAAACTGGTGCACCAATCAGGGGCGAAGCTGACCTTTGCCCAGACATTTCCTACCGGCACCCACGCCATGTGGCTGTATTACTGGCTGGCCAGCCAGGGCATTCATCCGCTGCACGACGTCGCCAGCGTCGTGGTGCCGCCCGCGCAAATGGTCGCCCATGTACAGGCCGGTCGCATCGATGGCTTCTGCGTCGGCGAACCGTGGTCAGCCCAGGCGGTGGCCGAGGGCCAGGGCTTCACCCTCGCCACCAGCCAGTCGATCTGGCCGGACCACCCGGAAAAGGTCCTTGGCTGCGCGCGAGCGTTCGTCGAGCTGTACCCCAACAGCGCCCGTGCACTGGTCAAGGCGATATTGGCCGCCAGCCAGTTTATCGAGCAGAGCCAGGAGAATCGCCGTAGCACGGCTCATCTACTGAGCGGCAGTGCCTACCTGGATACTGCAGTGGCGACGATTGAACCGCGCCTGCTCGGCGACTATCAGGACGGGCTGGGCAATCACTGGCAGGACCCACACGCACTGCGCTTTCATGACCAAGGCCGGGCCAACCAGCCCTACCTGTCCGATGGCATGTGGTTCATGACCCAGTTCCGCCGCTGGGGTTTGCTGCGCGAAGACCCCGACTACCTGACGGTCGCCAACCAGGTGCAGCAGCTAGCCCTGTACCGCGCTGCTGCCGCTGAGCTCGGCTTGCCAGGCGACGTATCAGCAATGCGCAGCAGCCTGTTGATCGACGGCATCCGCTGGGATGGCAGCGACCCGCATGGCTACGCCCGCAGTTTTCACCTGCACGCCATGACACCGGCGCCTAGCGCCCATCTCGCTCGGTGAAGGGGCTGAACATGCTACGGATCCTGTTGATCGACGACACAGAGAAAAAAGTCGGCCGGCTCAAGCTGGCACTGATCGAAGCCGGCTTCGAGGTCATCGAGGCCACGGGCCTCACCATCGACCTGCCTGCCTGCGTCGAAACGGTGCGCCCGGACGTGGTCTTGATCGATACCGAGTCACCGGGGCGTGATGTCATGGAGCAGGTGGTGCTGGTCAGCCGCGATCTGCCACGGCCGATTGTCCTGTTCACCGACGAACACGACCCGGATGTGATGCGCCAAGCGATCCACGCCGGGGTCAGTGCCTACATCGTCGAGGGCATTCAGAGCAGCCGCCTGCAGCCGATTCTGGATGTAGCGATGGCCCGCTTCGAGAGCGACCAGGCGCTCAAGGCCCAGCTGTTGGCGCGCGACCAGCAACTGGCCGAGCGCAAGCGTGTGGAGCATGCCAAGGGCTTGCTGATGAGGATGAAGGACTGCAATGAAGAGCAGGCCTACACCCTCATGCGCCGTCAGGCCATGAGCAAGCAGCAGAAGCTCATCCAGGTGGCGGAGCAGATCATCGCCATGCACGAGTTGCTCGGCTGAAACGGTTGCCTCCCAAGGGGTTGGCCCGGCTTTTGCTGTGCAATCACTACAGGTAGCCAACGGCGGTTGCCACAGTTTCCGACAAAGACGTCGCTCACCCCTCCATCAAGATGGATCGGGTAGCGGCGTCTTTTTCGTTCCAGCCCAGCACAGCCTGGGCATGACAACCGTTGCAAGCCGCGTGAGGTGTTCGATGAATACGAGCTTCTGGAAATCCGGGCATGTGCCTACCCTGTTTGCCGCATTCCTGTATTTCGACCTGAGTTTCATGGTCTGGTACCTGCTCGGACCGATGGCGGTGCAGATTGCCACCGACCTGCAGTTGACCCCACAAGAGCGCGGCCTGATGGTCGCCACGCCCATCCTGGCCGGCGCCCTGCTACGCTTTGGCATGGGTCTGCTGGTCGATCGTCTGTCGCCCAAAACCGCTGGACTGATGGGCCAGGTGGTGGTGATCGTGGCGTTGGCCTGCGCCTGGCACTGGGGCGTGCACAGCTACGAACAAGCCTTGCTGCTGGGAGTTTTTCTCGGATTTGCCGGCGCTTCGTTCGCCGTGTCACTGCCGCTGGCCTCGCAGTGGTACCCGCCGCAGCATCAGGGCAAAGCGATGGGCATCGCTGGCGCCGGCAACTCCGGCACCGTCTTCGCGGCGCTGCTGGCGCCGGCCCTGGCCGCAGCCTATGGCTGGAACAACGTGTTCGGCTTCGCCCTGATCCCGCTGCTGCTGACCCTGCTGGTGTTTGCCTTGCTGGCCCGCAACGCGCCGCAACGACCAAAACGCAAAGCCATGGCCGACTACTTCAAGGCGCTGGGTGATCGCGACAGCTGGTGGTTCATGTTCTTCTACAGCGTCACCTTTGGCGGCTTCATTGGCCTGGCCAGCGCCCTGCCGGGCTACTTCAGCGACCAATATGGCCTGAACCCGATCACTGCCGGCTACTACACCGCGGCCTGCGTGTTTGGCGGCAGCATGATGCGCCCGCTGGGCGGCGCTCTGGCCGACCGCTTTGGCGGCATCCGCACCCTGCTCGGCATGTATGGCGTAGCTGCGGTATGTATCGCCGCGGTCGGCTTCAACCTGCCTAGCGCCACGGCTGCGCTGGCTCTTTTCGTCAGCGCCATGCTTGGCCTGGGCGCCGGCAATGGCGCAGTGTTTCAGCTGGTGCCGCAGCGCTTCCGCCAGGAAATCGGAGTAATGACTGGCTTGATCGGCATGGCCGGCGGCATCGGTGGCTTCCTCCTGGCCGCAGGGCTGGGCATGATCAAGCAGCACACCGGTGACTACCAGCTGGGTCTGTGGCTGTTCGCAAGCCTGGGCCTGCTGGCCTGGTTTGGCCTGCATGGGGTCAAACTACGCTGGCGCACCACCTGGGGCTCGGCTGCGGTTACCGCAGCGCGGGTATAGGGCAAACCCATGAGCCTGCAATTGCGCTTTGGCCAAGCCAGCGCCACCGGTCCGCGCAGCGAGAACCAGGACGCTCTGCGCCTGGTGACACCGGCACCGGAATTGGCAGCGAGCAAAGGCTATCTGGTCGCACTGGCCGACGGCGTCAGTCAGTGCGCCGATGGCGGCCTGGCCGCGCGAGCCAGCCTGCAGGCGTTGGCGCTGGACTACTACGCCACGCCGGCCACCTGGCCGGTCGCGCAGGCGCTGGATCGCCTGCTGCTGGCGCAAAACCGCTGGCTGCGCGCCCAAGGCAGCGGCCAGCCGCTGCTGACCACCCTCACTGCACTGGTCCTGCGCGGGCGCCGCTTCACCCTCGCCCACGTCGGTGACTGCCGTGCCTATCGCTGGGATCAGGGCCGCTTGCTGTGCCTGAGCGAAGACCATGTCTGGGATCAGCCGGGCATGCAGCATGTCCTCAAGCGCGCGCTGGGCCTGGACCAGCATCTGTTGGTGGACTACCTGGACGGTGAGCTGGTTGCCGGCGAAACCCTGCTGCTGCTCAGCGATGGTGTCTGGGCCTGCCTTGGCGAGCAAGCGATTGCCGCCATCCTCAGAGATCAACCTGACCTGCAGGACGCCGCCGACATCTTGGTCGCCAGCGCCCATCATGCCGGTAGCCAGGACAACGCCAGTGCCGTGCTGGTGCAGATCGAACAGCTCGGCCCGAGCAACTTCAGCGACACCCTGGCGCAACTGCAGCAATGGCCAGTGCCCGGGCCGCTGCGCCCCGGGCAAGCCATCGATGGCTGGCAGGTCGATGCTCAGTTGGCCCGCAGCCGCCAGTCGCTGCTGTATCGGGTGCATGACAGCCAGGGCCAGGCGTGGCTGCTCAAGACCCTGCCCGGCGCCGCCGAAGCAGATCCGGGTGCCGCTCAGCGCTTGCTGCAGGAAGAGTGGTTTCTGCGGCGGGTGGCCGGTCGGCACTTCCCTGAGGTGCATGCGGCCAATCACCGTCAGCATGTGTACTACCTGATGCGCGAATACCCGGGCCAGACCCTCAGCGCCCTGTACAACGTGCAAGGCCCGCTACCCCTGGCGCAGTGGCTGGAAATCGCCCGTCAGTTGCTGCAGGCAGTCGGCGTGCTGCACCGGCGCAACCTGCTGCATCGGGATATCAAGCCCGAGAATCTGCACCTGGGCACAGACGGCCAGTTGCGCCTGCTCGACTTTGGCCTTGCCTATTGCCCAGGGCTTTCTGAAGACGCCCCCCATGACCTGCCCGGTACGCCGTCGTTCATTGCCCCGGAGGCGTTCGACGGGCAACTGCCGCAGGCCCGCCAGGACCTCTATGCCACGGGTGTAACTCTTTACTACCTGCTCACCGGGCACTACCCCTACGGTGAAATCGAGGCCTTCCAACGGCCGCGCTTCATCCACCTGGTCAGCCCCGGCCGTTATCGCCCGGACCTGCCTGAATGGCTGCAACGCAATCTGGAGCAAGCCGTCGCGGCCGATCCCCGGCAACGTTTCGAAACCGCCGAGCAATGGCTGCTGTTGCTCGAACGTGGCGACCGCCAGGAACTGAGCGAGCGGCCACGGCCATTGCTGGAGCGCGAGCCGCTCAAGGTCTGGCAGACGCTTGCCGTGCTGTCTCTGCTGTTCAACCTGATATTGCTGTTCAGCCTGTTCAAGGGCTGAGCGCGCTGCTTGATGAGGAACATCTGATGAACGCAAAAATCTGGTTGGTTGGTGCCGGCCCCGGCGACCCTGAACTGCTAACGCTGAAAGCGGTGCGGGCCTTGCGCGAGGCGCAGGTGGTGATGATCGATGATCTGGTCAATCCGGCTGTGCTTGAGCATTGCCCAAGGGCACGGGTGATTGCCGTGGGCAAACGCGGCGGTTGTCGCTCGACGCCGCAAGCGTTCATTCAGCGCCTGATGTTGCGCCATGCCCGCCAGGGGCGCTGCGTGGCACGCCTGAAAGGCGGCGACCCATGCATCTTTGGCCGTGGCGGCGAAGAAGCACTGTGGCTGCAGCAGCGCGGTATCGAGGTGGAGTTGGTCAACGGCATCACCGCTGGACTGGCGGGTGCCACTCAGTGCGGCATCCCCCTCACCCTGCGCGGGGTCAGCCGTGGCGTGACCTTGGTGACTGCACATACCCAGGATGACAGCGAGCTGAACTGGGCAGGCCTGACTCAGGGCGGCACCACCTTGGTGGTGTACATGGGCGTGGCTCGGCTGGGGGACATTCGACGGGGTTTGCTCGAGGCCGGCATGGCGGTAGACACGCCCGTCGCCATGATCGAAAACGCTTCGCTACCGAGCCAGCGCGAGTGCCGCAGTACGCTGCTGGAGATGGTCATGGATGCGACCGCCTTCGCCCTGCGCAGCCCAGCAGTGCTGGTGATAGGCGAAGTAGCGCGGCAAGGCGCGGTGGCCGAGCTGGTGACCGCAGCCCTAGGCGTTGCCTGAACGCGGCACAGCGGACTTTTTTACAGGCAAAGAAAAACCCGGCCTAGGCCGGGTTTTTCCTGAATCTCAGACCAATTACTTGGCTTGAGCTTCTACTTGCGCTTCAACGCGACGGTTAACAGCGCGACCTTCTTCGGTGGCGTTGTCAGCAACCGGACGGGTTTCGCCGTAGCCAACCGAGTCAACACGGCTCGATTCTACGCCGTACTGCTGGGTCAGAACTTGCTTAACGGCGCTAGCGCGACGCTCGGACAGCTTCTGGTTGTAAGCGTCTGGACCTACGGAGTCAGTGTGACCTTCGACAGTGGTAGTAGTCGATGGGTACTGCTTCATGAAGTCAGCCAGGTTCTTGATGTCGCCGTAGCTGTTAGGCTTGACAACCGACTTGTCGAAGTCGAACTTGACGTCCAGCTCAACACGTACGACTTCGGCAACTGCTGGGCAGCCGTCGGCGTCAACGGTAACGTTGGCTGGGGTGTCTGGGCATTTGTCGACGTTGTCGCAGACGCCGTCGTTGTCGCTGTCGGAGCACACTTCAGCAACTGGAGCTGGAGCGACTTCAGCAGTCTTCGGGCTACCGCCGAAGTTCAGGCCGATACCAACGCTTGGCGCCCACTCGGTGTCGCCTTGGTCGATGTTGTACTGAGCTTCAACGCCAGCACGAGCGTAGAACATGTCGGTGATGTACCACTTGGCACCAGCGCCAACGTTGGCGAAGGTGGACTGGTTACGACCACCACGGCCGGTCTGGCCGATGGACTGGTGGGAGAAACCAGCCGACACGTACGGACGGATTGCGTCGTACGGGTTGTTGAAGTGGTACAGAGCGTCCAGGGCGGTGTTCGAGCCCTTGATGTTCTTGCCATCTTCGCCACGAGCGTTGTGGACTTCGTCGTAGCCCAGACGCAGTTCAACGTCGTCGGTCAGGAAGTAACCGATCGAGCCGCCGAACAGGTTGCCGTCGTTCTTGAAGTCACGCTGGCTGTCGAAGAATTCTTTCTTGTAGAAGCCTTCGACTTCTACAGCGCCTGTGCCTTGTGCCAGAGCGCCGAACGAAGCAGCGGCAACGAGCGAGCCAATGGCCAAGCCCAAAGTGTTTTTCAATTTCATCCGTTAAATCCCCATCGTGTGATAGATAAGCAGTCCCACCAAAAACCGGGGGACAACTCGACGGCAAGTCTAGCAGAACTCACCGGTGGTTTAGAGACATTTGCTGGCCACTAAGTTTCAACCTCGCCAGCAAATTTCTCTCTGAGCTTGTCGAGCGCACGCTTGTAGCGCATTTTCGTTGCGCTCAAGCCCATGTGCATGATATCGGCGATCTCCTGGAATTCCAGCTCTGCGACAAAACGCAGCACCAGGATCTCGCGGTCAATCGGGTTCACATGCACCAGCCACTTGTCCAGGCCGCCCTTTTCTTCAGGTTTTGGTGCCTTGTCCTCTGACGCCTCTTCTATAGGGTCAAGGCTCAAGGCATCCATCAGCCTGCGTTTGCGTCGCTCCTTGCGGTACTGGGTGATGCACTCGTTGTAGGTGATGCTGTAGAGCCAGGTCTTGAACTTGGATTTACCTTCGAAGTTCTTCAACCCGTACAGCACTTTCAGCATCACCTCCTGACAGACATCGTCAGCGTCGCGGTCGTTCCCCAGATAACGTGCACAAACGTTGAACAGGGTCCGTTGGTACCGGCGCATGAGTTCCTCATACGCCCGGGTAACGTGAAACAGCTCCTCATGCGAACGCGCCACCAACTCCTCGTCGGTGAGTTCGTGTGGGTCATAGCGCATGGGCGGCGAATGAACTTTATTCAAAACGAATCTGGCCGACAGTCAGGTCAAGTCGCCGCACGCACCCTCAGGGCGCGTTTTCGCGGCGACATACAGTAACAGCTTTTACCCGGTTAGCGGCTATCGACACGCTGTTCGAGCAAGCTGCGGTTGGCCAACGACACCAATTCGCCATCGTCGGTCAGCACTGTCGTCTTCACCGTGCCGATCTCTTCGATCTGCCCTTCAACCTCTCCAATCCGGACCTGCTGGCCGACCTGATACAGCTCGCGCACGTAAATCCCAGCCAGAATCTGCCCGGCAATTTCGCGGCTGCCCAAGCCCATCGCCAGGGCAATTGCCAGACCAACGGTAATCAAGCCAATGACGATTACGTGGTTGAGCAGGTCGGTCTTGACCTCCAGCTGGCTGATAGCCACCGAGATCGCAATGATGATCACCAGGCCTTGAGCGATGCGCCCGACGCCTGCAGCGTACTCCAGGCCGATGCCTTCCGCGGCGCCGCGGACCAGGCCATTGACCAGTTGCGCAAGCATGACCCCGGCCAGCAGCACCAGGGCCGCGCCAAATACCTTGGGCAGATACAGCGCGAGCATGTCCAGCGTTGCCGAGACCCGCTCAAGGCCGAGTGACTCAGCCGCAGAGACGAGGAAGATCAGCAGCACGAACCAATACACGATCTTGCCGATCAGGGTCGATATCGGCACCTGAATGCCGCCGCGGCTGAGCATCTTGGTCATGCCCGTACCGGCCATCAGACGGTCCAGGCCAAACTTGGCGAGCAGCTTGGACAACAGCGTATCGAGCAGCTTGGCCACCACGAAACCGAGCAGCACCACGACCAGCGCGCCGAACAGGTTGGGGATGAAGTTCGCCACCTTGGTCCAAAGGGCAGTCATGGCGGTGACCAGGCTCTGGGTCCAGAGATCGAGTTCCATATTCAATCAGCCTTATCAGCTTTGCTGCCAGCGGCAGGATTACGGCGCACCGGCGCAACATGCGCCGAGCCATTGTTGACGGCAATCATCAGCGCCTGGCTCCAACGGCCAAGCAAGCTGAATAGATCGCCTGCACCAACCTGACGGTTGGCGGTTTTCAGCACGCGACCCAGACACGCTGCGTCGTCTCGGTCCTGACCGGACGGCGACGCATTGAGCAGGTCACGCAAGGATTGTTCAAACGGATCGTGCATGGGCACCTCGCGTAATGTCAGTCAAAGACGAGGGCGCCGGGCAACGGGTCACAACGTCACCGCACGCGAATGTTTCAAAATGCACCGGATCACACCCAGCGCAGGCGGCGGAACAACCACCACTGCCCTGCCGCCAGTGCCAGGACCAGCAGGCTGGCGAACAGGAATCCATAGGGGCTGTCGGCGCCCGGAATGCCGCCGACGTTGATCCCCAGCAGGCCGGTGACAAAGCTCATCGGCAAGAAAATGCAGGTGATGATGCCGAAGCGGAACATGGTCCGGTTCATCCGCTCGCTGCGCCGCCGGTCTTCGCTCTCCAGCACCAGTGCGGCGCGCTCGCGGGTCAGTTCCAGCTCCTCGAGGTAGCGGATCAGGCTGTTGTTGAGCTCGTTCCAGTAATCGGCATCGGCGTCAGCGAACCAGCTCCACTTGTGCCTTGCAAGCTGTACGTAGATTTCCCGTTGCGGCGCCAGGAAGCGGCGCAGGCCGGCAGCGCGGCGGCGGATCTGCTGCAGCACGCCGTCTTCTGGCGTGTACCGTTCGTCGGACTCCACCTTCTCTTCTTCGAAATCGACGAGTTCGGACAGATCACTGACCAGCGCCTGGACCTTTTCGGTCAGCAGTTCGCCCATCAGCAAGAGCAACTCGGAGGCCGATTTGGGCCCCCTGCCCTCGCTCAGCAGCTGCAGGATTTCGTCGCTGGCACGCAGTGGCCGCAAGCGCAGCGAGATGATCCGTTGCGCCTGGGCAAATATGCGCACCGAGACCATATCTTCAGGCTCGGCACCAGGATTGAGATTGACCCCGCGCAAAAAAAGCAGCAACTGCTCATCCGCCAACGGCAACAGCCGTGGTCGGGTGTTTTCTTCAAGCAGCAGCTCGCAGCTGAACTCGCTCAGCCCGCTTTCGCGCAGCAACCAACTGCGGGTCTGCGGATGGCTGCGGTCCCAGTGCAGCCAAAGGCTCTGCTCTGGCTGCAACTGCAGGTCATCCAGTTCGGTCCGAGCGATAGAACGCGCGCCACCTTTGCCATCGAGCACCAGGGCATGCACCAGCCCCCACTGCGCGTTGTCTTCCTCGAACATTCCAGCTCCATCAGCGCGCGCGGCGCATCACTCGGGCATTTGCAGCGGTTGCGGCGAAACGATCACGCCGTTGTTGTCGGCGTAAACGTATTCACCCGGGCGGAAGGTCACGCCGGCGAAGGTCACCACCACGTTGAGGTCGCCAAGGCCACGCTTGTCGGTCTTCAGCGGATGCGCGGCCAGCGCCTGCACACCGACGTTGGTCTGCACCAGCACGTCTACATCGCGCACGCAGCCATAGATGACCAGGCCTTCCCAACCGTTTTGCGCAGCCTTGGCGGCAATCATGTCGCCCAGCAGCGCGCAACGCAGCGAGCCGCCACCGTCGACCACCAGCACCTTGCCGCGGCCATCAAGCTCGGCTTGGGCCTTGACCAGCGAGTTGTCTTCAAAACACTTGATGGTCACGATCTGGCCGCCGAACGAGTCGCGGCCACCGAAGTTGCTGAACATCGGTTCCAGCACCTGGACTAGGTCTGGGTTGGCGTCGCACAGATCGGGCGTTACGTAATGCTGCATGGGAAGGCTCCTGTCAGGCACAACGAAAGCGGAAAGTCCGGCCAAGGCTACACCGCGCGAGGTGGTGCAGTCATCTGCGACTGCTCAGTCAGGCCGGCCGCCAGTTCGGCGCCACGTACCGGCGCGTCAGGATCACGCAACCAGCCTTCGATCAGCGGCCATACCTGGGTCTGCGCAGCCTTGCTTACCAACATGTCGACATGGCCAAAGGCATCGAAGCCCTGCTCCCGGCCCAGGCAAAGAAACTGCTTGCGCTCGGCGCCGTATTGCTCGAACAGCTTGCGGCAGGCCCACACCGGGTCCTGCAGATCACCCGCGCCCGCCACCGCCAGCAGTGGCACGTCGACCTCGGTCAGCCCCGCCCACCAATCCTTGCCCTTCTCGCCGAAGCGCCCGAACAGGCCATGCCAACGCATGCTCTCCAGCGCCAGGCCGATCGGCTCGTCTTCCGGCCCGCGCTTGAGCCGGGAGCCAGAAATATGTGCAAAGCGTTTGAGCAGCAAGCGCGCGCCCCACTCCACTGTCGGCACCTTCAACGGCCAGTACACGCGGCTGATCTGGGTGCCAAACAGGGCCACGCTGGCCACCTGCTCAGATGGCAGGTAAGCGCCACCCAGCGCTGCCGTAAGCGTGGTCCCGCCCAGCGAATGGCCGATCCAGTGTGCAGCCCGGCCGGCTTGTTCATGGACAAATGCAGCAATCACCGGCAGATCGTAGCGCGCGTAGTCGGCTACGCGGTTTTGCCGCCACTGGCGATTACGCGGTGACAGGCCATGACCGCGCATCTCCGGGATCCACACATCAAAACCGGCCCGCGCCAGAAACGCGCCCAAGCCGATGCCTTTGGGCGAAAACCAGAACCGTCGATTGGAGAAGCTGCCGTGCAGCAGAATCACCGGTATGCCATGAACGCCGCCGTGATCGGCAAGGCCAAGACGCGTGACCGCCAGCTCGACGCTGGGGTCGGGGCTGTTGCCAGCCTTGATCCGGTACACGTCTTCACTGAGGTCACCGCGGCGTTCGGCACTTTGCAAGGCCACGGGGAAGAGAGCGCTACTGCTTTGCATAGAATACTTGTATGAAAAAGGGCGGGAACCATCGCTGGAACTCGCCCCGAAGAATACGCGCGCAGGCACGTCGGACGTGCCTGCGCAGTGGTTGGATCAGGCCGGGGCTTGACCTTCGGCCAGGAAGAACCAGGTCTCGAGTACCGAATCCGGGTTCAGCGACACGCTCTCGATCCCCTGTTCCATCAGCCACTTGGCCAGGTCTGGGTGGTCGGAAGGGCCCTGGCCACAGATGCCGATGTACTTGCCGGCCTTGTTACAGGCCTGGATGGCGTTGGCCAGCAGCTTTTTCACCGCAGGATTACGCTCATCGAACAGGTGCGCGATGATACCCGAATCGCGGTCCAGGCCCAGGGTAAGCTGAGTCAGGTCGTTGGAGCCGATCGAGAAGCCGTCGAAGTACTCGAGGAACTCTTCAGCCAGAATCGCGTTGGACGGCAGCTCGCACATCATGATCACGCGCAGGCCGTTGTCGCCACGAGCCAGGCCGTTTTCGGCAAGCAAATCGACAACCTGGCTGGCCTCACCCAGGGTGCGCACGAACGGTACCATGATCTCGACGTTGGTCAGGCCCATCTCGTTGCGCACGCGCTTGAGCGCACGGCACTCGAGCTCGAAGCAGTCACGGAACGACTCGCTGATGTAGCGCGAAGCACCGCGGAAGCCCAGCATCGGGTTTTCTTCTTCCGGCTCGTACAGCTTGCCGCCGATCAGGTTGGCGTATTCGTTGGACTTGAAGTCCGACAGCCGCACGATGACCTTTTTCGGGTAGAACGCCGCAGCCAGGGTGCTGATGCCTTCGACCAGTTTCTCGACATAGAAGCCGACCGGATCGGAATAACCGGCGATACGCTTGTCGACACTGTCCTTCAGCTCAGGTGGCAACCCGGCGTAGTTGAGCAGCGCCTTGGGGTGCACGCCGATCATGCGGTTGATGATGAACTCCAGACGCGCCAGGCCGACACCGGCGTTGGGCAACTGGGCAAAATCAAAGGCGCGATCCGGGTTGCCGACGTTCATCATGATCTTGAACGGCAGGTCGGGCATGGCATCGACCGAATTCTGCTTGATGTCGAAGCCCAGCTCACCTTCGAAGATGAAGCCGGTATCGCCCTCGGCGCAGGACACGGTCACGCCCTGGCCGTCCTTGAGCAGCTGGGTGGCGTTGCCACAACCGACTACGGCCGGAATGCCCAGCTCACGAGCGATGATCGCCGCGTGGCAGGTACGCCCGCCACGGTTGGTGACGATGGCGCTGGCGCGTTTCATGACCGGTTCCCAATCCGGGTCGGTCATGTCCGACACCAGCACGTCGCCCGGCTGGACGCGGTCCATTTCCGACACGTCGTTGATGATCCGCACCTTGCCGGCGCCGATGCGCTGGCCAATGGCGCGGCCTTCGACCAGTACCGTGCCCTTCTCTTTGAGCAGGTAGCGCTCCATGACATTGGCGCTGGCGCGGCTTTTTACTGTTTCTGGGCGGGCCTGAACGATGTACAGCTTGCCGTCGTCACCGTCCTTGGCCCACTCGATGTCCATCGGCCGCTGGTAATGCTGCTCGATGATCATGGCCTGCTTGGCCAGCTCGTTGACTTCGTCATCGCTCAGGCAGAAGCGCGCACGTTCGGCACGGTCGACTTCGACGGTCTTGACCGAACGACCGGCCTTGGCTTCGTCGCCGTAGACCATCTTCAGCGCCTTGCTGCCCAGGTTGCGGCGCAAGATCGCCGGGCGGCCGGCTTGCAGGGTGTGCTTGTGGACATAGAATTCGTCAGGGTTGACCGCGCCCTGAACCACGGTTTCGCCCAGGCCGTAGGCGCCGGTAATGAACACCACGTCGCGGAAACCCGATTCGGTATCGAGGGTGAACATCACCCCGGCAGTGCCGGTTTCGGAACGGACCATGCGCTGCACGCCAGCCGACAGGGCGACCAGTTTGTGGTCAAAGCCCTGGTGCACGCGGTAGGAAATGGCGCGATCGTTGAACAGCGAAGCGAATACTTCCTTGGCCGCGCGGATCACGTTTTCAACGCCACGGATATTGAGGAAGGTCTCTTGCTGGCCAGCAAAGGAGGCGTCTGGCAGGTCTTCTGCGGTGGCCGAAGAGCGCACGGCCACGGCCATGTTGTCGTTACCCTGGGCCATTTCGGCGAAGGCAGCGCGGATTTCGGCATTCAGGCGCTCGGGAAACTCGGCTTCCATGATCCACTGACGGATCTGCGCGCCGGTCTTGGCCAGGGCGTTGACGTCATCCACGTCCAGTGCATCGAGCGCGGCATGGATCTGCGCGTTCAGCCCGCTCTGCTCGAGAAAGTCACGGTACGCCTGAGCCGTAGTGGCAAAGCCGCCCGGCACCGAGACGCCGGCACCTGCGAGGTTACTGATCATCTCGCCGAGGGATGCGTTCTTGCCCCCCACATGCTCTACATCATGGACGCCGAGCTTATCGAGGGAAACTACGTACTCTACCAAGGTGATCTCTCCACTAACGGTGTTGGAAAAGCTCAGAGCGCCCGCCTGACGGTTCAGACTGGGCCGGGCGCTTATGGCCGGGACCTGGAAAATAAGTGAGAATGCCAAAAGCCGCATTCGGCAAAGCGAACTTATCATATCCAAGAAACGTCATCAGCTTAAGGCCTAGGGTGCAAATGAAACGAACCGCGTTTTTCATCTCCGACGGCACCGGCATCACTGCCGAGACCCTGGGTCAAAGCCTGCTCGCACAATTCGAGAGCATTCCGTTCAATAAATTCACCCGCCCGTACATCGACAGCCCGGACAAGGCGCGCACGATGGTGCTGCAGATCAACGCAGCGGCGGAGCGTGACGGGATGCGGCCGATCATCTTCGACACCATCGTCAACCAGGACATTCGCGAGATTCTGGCGACTTCCAACGGGTTCATGATCGATATCTTTTCGTCGTTCCTGTCGCCCTTGGAGCAGGAACTGACCGCGCATTCGTCGTATTCGGTGGGCAAGTCGCACTCGATTGGCGGCAACTCCAACTATATGGAGCGGATCGAGGCGGTGAACTTTGCGCTGGACAACGATGATGGTGCGCGCACGCATTACTACGACAAGGCCGACCTGATTCTGGTGGGGGTGTCGCGCTGCGGCAAGACGCCGACCTGTCTGTACATGGCGATGCAGTTCGGGATTCGTGCGGCGAACTATCCGTTGACTGAGGATGACATGGAGCGGCTGCAGTTGCCGGCGGTGCTGAAGAAGCATCACAGCAAGTTGTTTGGCCTGACCATTGACCCGGACCGGTTGACGGCTATTCGCCATGAGCGCAAGCCTAATAGCCGATATTCGAGCTTTGCGCAGTGTGAGTTCGAGGTGCGTGAGGTGGAGAATCTATTCCGCCGGGAGAATATTCCGAACATTGATTCGACGCATTTTTCGGTTGAGGAGATTTCGGCGAAGATCTTGGTTGAGAAGGGGGTTGAGCGGCGGTTCAAGTAGGTTGGCTTTATTGGATGTGGGCTTATTTGTTTGATTTAGTGGCAGTTTTGGCCGCTTTCGCCCTTACGGCGAGTCACTTTTTGGCAAACGCCCCAAAAAGTAACCAAAAAGGCCTGGCTCCCACATACGGCCCCTGCCCTACCCTCCGGGGTTCCCTCACTCCGGCATTGCTCCCGGAAGTACCGCGCTGAACGGGTCATCCTGGCCCGTAGCGCTTGCCGGCCATCCATGGCCGGCACCTCCCTTCGCAATGCCTGCGTTCGGCCTCCTGAGGTCGCGGGTAGATCAAGAGCACGCCTCGCTGCGCTGGCGCAGATCAAAAGCGACAGTCAAAAGCTGGGGCCGCTTTGCGGCCCTTCGCGGGCAAGCCCGCTCCCACAGGGATCTGCGGGGTCTCAGGTCAGCATTAATCCCTTTGGACGCTACGGCACTCCAGCAAATTTGCTACACAACTCATGAACAACGCTGACCCTGTGGGAGCGGGTTCACCGGGACGCCGGACCGCCGCGAAGGATCGCGCAGCGGCCCAGCTGTTGATCTTGATCTTGCTCTTGATCCACCGGCGACTCAGGAGGCCGGAGCGAGGGAACCCCGCAGCGCAGCGAAGGGGCCGGATGTGGAGCCAAGCATTTTTTTGGTTACTTTTTTGGGGCGTTTGCCAAAAAAGTGACTCGCCGTAAGGGCGAAAGAGGCCCGCAAACCCATCACAAAATCCGGATAAGCCCCAAACCCCTAAAAGCAAAAAACCCCGGCACCACCAAAGGCACCAGGGTCTCTCACTCACAAACCAACCAAATCAGCTATCAGGAAGGCACAACCACAGCCTGCCCACTCATGGCCAGATCAACCAACTCCCGGTTAGCGACCGCATACATCGCATAGTCATGCCCCGAAGCACTGCGCAGGTCATCCAGCATCGCGCGCCAGCGCTCCACCATCACCCGCCGCTGCTCAGACCACAATGCCACCCGCGCATCCATGTCCTGCGGCGCATCGGCCATCTGCAGCACAGAAATGGTGATCGCCCGCTGCTGCAGGTCGATATCGTCACGGAACGCCTCACGCGCCAGCGCCTGCCAGTTGTTCTCCACCGGCAAGTTGCTGATCTCCTGCAGGTACCAGGTCAGATCCAACGCACTACCCACCGCGAAGAACGCCTTGGCCACCTGCGCCGGGTCATGCCCGGTCACATCCGAAGCCTCGATGATCGGCAGCAGCGTGTACAAATGCGTGGTCCCGGCAACCATCCGCGCCAGCAACTCTGGCACACCAGCCTCGACGAAGCCCTGATAACGCACCTGCCAGCGCTCACGGGTCGGCCCTTCCAGCAGCTCGTCCAGTTTCAGCCCAAGCTGGGCGATCTTCGGCCCGAAGTGCGCCACATCACGGCCTGCATCCTGCTCGTTGCGACGGCTACGCAGGAACCAGCGCGTGGCGCGGCGGCCCAGACGCATCAGCTCATCCATCAGGGTCAGCTGAATCTCGGCCGGGACCTGATAGTCCAACGCCTCGATCTGGCGGAACCAATGCGGCAGATGGAAGATATCGCGCACGATCACATAGGCCCCGGCGACGTTGGCCGGGCTCATGCCAGTCGACTCCTTGAGCCGCTGGACAAAGGTGATGCCCATGTTGTTGACCAGGTCGTTGGCGATCTGGGTACTGACGATCTCGCGCTTCAGACGGTGACGGCGCATGGCCTCGCCGAACTGGTTGAGCAGTGACGGCGGGAAGGCCGTCTCCATGTCGCGGGTCAGATAGTCGTCATCCGGCACCTGCGATTTCAGCAGTTGCTCTTTGAGGTCGATCTTGCTGTACGAAATCAGCACCGACAGCTCGGCCCGGGTCAGGCCCTGGCCTGCGGCCAGACGCTCGGCCAGTTGCTCTTCGGACGGCAGGAATTCGATCGCCCGATCGAGCTTGCCGCGCGCTTCAAGGTCGGCCATCAGGCGCTTGTACTCGGCAATCCGCTCGCGTACGCGACGGGCCGCCAGCGACAGCGCCTGGGTCTGCTTGTAGTTGTTGCCCAATACCAGCGCGCCAACTTCTTCGGTCATGCTGCCGAGGAGCTGGTTGCGCTGCTTCTCGGTCATGTCGCCACCCTGCACCACTTCGTTGAGCAGGATCTTGATATTGACTTCGTGGTCGGAGCAGTCGACGCCACCGGCATTGTCGATGAAGTCAGTGTTGGTCGCACCGCCGTTGAGGCCGTACTCGACCCGGCCAAGCTGGGTCATGCCCAGGTTGCCGCCCTCGCCCACTACCTTGCAGCGCAGCTCGTTGCCGTTGACGCGCAAGGCGTCGTTGGCCTTGTCGCCGACGTCGGCGTGGCTTTCGCTGCTGGCTTTGACGTAGGTACCGATACCGCCGTTCCAGAGCAGATCGACCGGCGCCTGCAGCAGCGCGTGCAGCAGCTCGGTCGGCGTCAGACGGTCGGCTTCGATGGCGAAGCGTTCCTTCATCTGCGGGCTGATGCTGATGCTCTTGGCGCTACGCGGGAAGATCCCGCCGCCTGCGGACATGATGCTGGTATCGTAATCGGTCCATGCCGAGCGTGGCAGGTCGAACAAGCGCTGGCGCTCGGCGAAGCTGCTGGCCGGGTCCGGATTAGGGTCGATGAAGATGTGCAGGTGGTTGAAGGCAGCCACCAGCTGCAGCTTGTCGGACATCAGCAAGCCGTTACCGAAGACGTCACCGGCCATGTCGCCGACGCCGACCACCGTGATCGGATCTTGCTGGACGTTGATGCCGCGCTCACGGAAGTGGCGCTGCACGCCCACCCAGGCGCCGCGGGCAGTGATACCCATCTTCTTGTGGTCGTAACCAGCCGAGCCGCCCGAGGCGAACGCGTCTCCGAGCCAGAAGCCGTAGTCGATGGCAATGCCGTTGGCGATGTCGGAGAAGGTCGCGGTGCCTTTGTCAGCCGCCACCACCAGGTACGGGTCGTCATCGTCATGCCGCACCACGTTGGCCGGTGGCACGACGCCCCCGTCCTTGAGGTTATCGGTGATGTCGAGCAGGCCCGAGATGAAGATGCGGTAGCAGGCGATACCTTCAGCGGCGATGTCGTCACGGCTGCCGCCCAGCGGCAGGCGCCGTGGCAGGAACCCGCCCTTGGCGCCGACCGGCACGATCACCGAGTTCTTCACCTGCTGCGCCTTGACCAGGCCGAGCACTTCGGTGCGGTAGTCTTCTTCACGGTCCGACCAGCGCAGGCCGCCACGGGCGACGTTGCCGAAGCGCAGGTGGACGCCTTCGACACGCGGCGAGTAGACGAACATCTCGAACTTGGGCACCGGCTTGGGCAGTTCGGGGATCAGCTTGGGGTTGAACTTGAAGCTGAAGTACGACTTGGCCTGGCCGCTGCTGTCCGGCTGATAGAAGTTGGTACGCAGCGTGGCTTTGATCAGGTCCAGGTAGCGACGCAGGATGCGGTCTTCGTTGAGCACCTGAACGTCATCCAGGGCGCTGTTGATGGCCTGTTCCAGACGCAGCTGCTTGTCTTCCAGATCATCCTGGGTGAGCTTGCGTGCCAGGTAGAAGCGGGTCTTGAACAGCCGGGTCAGCTCGCGCGCGATGTCGGTGTGGTTGTTCAGGGTGCTGGCGATGTAGCCCAGATCGAAGCCCAGACGAATCTGCTTCATGTAGCGGGCGTAGGCGCGCAGCAGCGCCACATCACGCCATGGCAGGCCGGCGGTCAGTACCAGGCGGTTGAAGGCGTCGTTTTCGGCGTCGCCCTTGACGATATGGATGAAGGCATCCTGCAGAGTGTCGTTGAGCTGCTGGATATCCAGGCTCAGGCCTTCGCTGTAGGTGAATGCAAAGTCGTGGATCCAGTACTCGCGGCCATTGGCGTGGCGCAGGCGGTACGGGAACTCACCCAGCACACGCAGGCCAAGGTTCTCCAGGATCGGCAGCACGTCCGACAGCGCCAGCGGGGTATCGGCGTGGTACAGCTTGCAATGCAGCAGACGCTCGCCGTACTGACCCAGGGGCTGATAGAAGCTCATCGCCAGCGGCTTGGCTTCGTTCAGGGCCAGCACATGTTGCAGGTCGACGACCGCCGAATGGGCGCCAAAGCGCTCGCGGTAGCCCGCCGGGAAACCTTTGGGGAAGTCCGCCAGGATATTGGTGCCCTGAGCTTCGCCGAAGTTTTCCACGACCAGTGCGGAGTAATCGTCCTGCCACGAACGGCAGGCCTGGATCACTTCGTTTTCCAGCTGCTGTGGGTCGATGTCGATGCGGTTCTTCGGGTCTACCCGCAGAATCAGTTGCACGCGCGCCAGTACCGACTCGGAGAAGAACGTCCAGAATTCGCAATCGCTGGCCTTCAGGCGCTCCATCAACACTTGCTGGATCTTCTGGCGCACTTCGGTCGAGTAGACCTCGCGCGGTACATAGGCCAGGCAGTAGCAGAAGCGGCCGTAAGGGTCTTTGCGCAGGAACACGCGGATCTTGTTGCGCTCCTGGATCTGCACGATCGACATGACAGTGCTGGACAGCTCGTCGATCGGGGTCTGGAACAGGTCGTCGCGCGGCAGCACTTCGAGCACCTGCGCCAGTTCCTTGCCCAGGTGGGCCTTGGCATCGAAGCCGGAGCGGCGCTCGACTTCGGCTACCTTGCCGCGGATGTACGGAATGGCATGCACGCTCTCGCCATACACCGACGAGGTGTACAGGCCCATGAAGCGGCATTCCTTGATGACCTTGCCGTCGGCATCCAGCTGGCGGATCGACACATAGTCCGGGTAGGCCGGGCGGTGCACACGGCTCGGCAGTGCAGCCTTGGCGAAGGACAGCAGCAGCGGCTCGTTGAGGTAGGCCACAGCGTAGTCTTCGATGCGCAGCTCTTCGGCGGTCAGGCCGATGCGCAGGCGACGTGGCAGGCCGAGGAAGGACTGCTCGTCGTAGTTCATGCGGCCGCCATCGGCGCCGCCCTCGACGGTGAATTCTTCATAGCCGAGGAAGGTGAAGTGGTTGTCCAGCAACCACTCGAGGAACGCCTTGACCTCGGCCTTCTCGTGCTGGGCTTGCGGGTACGGGGTCTGTTCGACCAGCGCCGCCACTTCGCGCAGCTTGGCTTTCATCGGTTCGAAGTCGGCAACCGCAACGCGCACTTCAGCCAGGACCTGTTCGATTTCCCGGGCCAGCGAGCTCAGTTCGGCTGCGTTGGCACAACGGTCGATTTCCAGGTACATCAGCGATTCATGTTGAACGCCGTCACCGTGGGTGCCTTTGGGCAGCAGCTCGAGCAGTTCGCCCTTGGCGCCGCGGCGCACGCTGAGCACGGTGGTCTGCAGGGTGTGGATGCTGTAGCCGCGGCGGTTCAGCTCGGTGCGTACCGAGTCGACCAGGAACGGCAGGTCATGGTGCAGGACTTCGACCACACTGTGGGTCGACTGCCAGCCATTGCGCTCGTAGTCGGGGTTGTACACCCGCACCAGCGGGGTTTCAGGGTCGAAGCGCTCGATGATGCGCCAGGCAGACAGGGTGCAGCCAGCCAGGTCGGAAAGCCGCCGCTGGGTAAGTTCGTCCAGAGAGATGATGCCGAAGAACTGTTCGGCGAACAGTGCCACTTGTGGCAGTGACTGTTCGCTGATGTGCTGCGCCAGGGCCGCTTGCAGTTGGTGCTGGAAGTCGGCTTTGCTGGCTGCGGTGAAAAACGCCATCTGTGGTACTCCGCTTGGGCTTTGTTTTGTAGTGAAGCGTCGTGCATGTGCGTGTTGCCTGGGATCAACAATAGCAACCCGGGGCAAAACAGGCCGATGAAACCAGGCGCTGAGCGTGTTTGCCACGCTCATCTGTTGGGTACCTGCAAAAGCGACTGCCTGTGGCTGTGCCTTTACGGGGACCCATCGACTGCGCAGCTTAACGACTGAGCGGTCACCGCGGCTTGCAGCGCTGCGACATATTCGGTCAATGCCCGGTAACATTCGTTTATGGAACGGCCCAAGACTGGCAGAATTCCATTTCATTTCGTCAATTCGAGCCGACCATGCAACTGACCACCCCCCTGCTGTTCGCCACCCCTTGCGATGATGAAGAAGACAACATGGCGACCCTGTGCTGCCACAGCGACCAGGGCCAGATGTTCCTGCTGACCCGCTACCCGGACGAAGACACCGTCGACCTGACCCTGGACGATGAGCCGTCGACCCTGGACGGTATCAAAATCACCTTCAGCGCCAAGCGCCTGCTGCTGGAAGTTGCCGCCGGTGACACTGACGCCCTCAAGGGCGATGAGACCCTGGAGATCGTATTGACCAGTGACGGCAATGACCTGGCCGAGATCGACGAGACTTTACGGATCATTCTGAACGGCACCGGCACTTACGTCAGCGAGCTGTAATCTGGCTGAGCTGGGGAAATAATTGACAGACACAGCGGATAGCGGGCATTGTCTGACAACCTGATCAATAGGCACTCCGTCCATGTTAGAGCTACAGCGCCCAGATACTCTGGTAGAAAGGGTTGTCAGCGCCATCCGTGCGGAAATCGACAGCGGCCGCCTGGCTGCCGAAGCACGCCTGCCCACCGAACAGCAACTGGCCGAGCAACTCAACGTCAGCCGCTCGGTGGTGCGCGAGGCAGTGGCTCAGCTCAAGGCCGACGGGGTGCTGATCGCCCGTCGTGGCCTGGGCTCGTATATCTCGCAGACGCCCCATGGCACGGTGTTTCGCTTCCCCGGCAGCAACGGGCGCAAGCCTGATCTGGTGCAGATGTTCGAAATGCGCCTGTGGATCGAAACCCAAGCGGCCGCCATCGCTGCCCGTCGCCGCGATGCGGGCGACCTGAGCAACATCGCTGCAGCGCTGGAGCAGATGCTCGACCCGCGCAATGACCTGGCCGCCGCCGCGGCCGCCGACGTGGCCTTTCACCGGGCCATCGCCGAGGCGAGCAAGAACGACTACTTCGTCGCCTTTCATGACTTTCTCGGCAGCCAGTTGGCCGCCGCGCGGCAGCGTGCCTGGGAAAACTCGGCGTCGCCTGCGGTAGGCGGCCCGGCAGACGCCAACCGGGAACATCAGGCGTTGTACCAGGCCATCGCCGATGGCGACCGTCACGCCGCTGCGAGCTGCGCCGAAGCGCATCTGCGGGCCTCGGCCAAACGCCTGAAAATTGAGCTTCCTGAACTGAACTGAACCGAGCAAACCGACCCTGCCCAATCAAGGCAGGGTTTTTAACGCACCACTTAGTCTGACAACCTGATAAGCAGATCCACTGACAAGAATGCCAAGGTACCCTGCATGACTTACGACTACTTGATCATCGGCGGCGGCATCGTCGGCCTGGCCACAGCGATGGCACTGCTCGAGCAGCGCCCCGGCGCTTCGTTGCTGATCGTGGAAAAAGAGGCCAGCCTCGGCCGCCACCAGACAGGCCACAACAGCGGCGTGATCCATGCCGGGATTTACTACGCGCCTGGCAGCCTCAAGGCCGAGCTGTGCAAACGCGGCGCGCAAGCGACCAAAGACTTCTGCAGCGAACACGGCATCCATTTCCAGGTCTGCGGCAAACTGCTGGTTGCCTCCAACGAACTGGAGATGCAGCGCATGCAGGCGCTGTATCAGCGCTCGCAGGAAAACGGGTTGAAGGTCGAGCAGCTCGACGCCGCTGAGCTCAACCACCGCGAACCCAACATCGCAGGGCTGGGCGCGCTGTTCGTCGATGCCACCGGGATCGTCGATTACCGCCAGGTGTGCCAGGCAATGGCCAAGGTAATCGAACGCGCTGGCGGCGAGCTGCGCCTGTCGACCAGCGTCCGCTCGATCAAGGAATACTCCGAGCATGTCGAGGTATGCAGCGACGAGTACCGCTGGCAGGCGCGCCAGTTGGTGGCCTGCGCTGGTTTGCAGTCCGACCGCCTGGCACGCCTGGCCGGCGTGCGCATCGATCACCAGATCATCCCGTTCCGTGGCGAGTACTACCGCTTGCCTGCGAGCAAAAGCCAGATCGTCAACCACCTGATCTACCCGATTCCGGATCCGCAACTGCCGTTTCTGGGGGTCCACCTGACCCGCATGATCGACGGCAGTGTAACCGTCGGACCCAACGCGGTACTCGGTTTTGCCCGCGAGGATTACCGCAAGTTCGCCCGCAACTGGGCCGATATCGGCGAATTCGCGCGTTTCCCGGGCTTCTGGAAAACCCTATGGAACAACCTCGGCTCGGGTACCGCCGAGATGAAGAACTCGCTGTTCAAACGCGGCTATCTGCAGCAGTGCCGCAAGTACTGCCCGTCGCTCGAGGTCGACGACCTGCTGCCCTACGAAGCCGGCATCCGTGCCCAGGCGGTGATGCGTGACGGCAGCCTGGTACATGACTTTCTGTTCGCCGAGACACCGCGCATGGTGCATGTCTGCAATGCGCCCTCGCCCGCTGCCACCTCGGCCATCCCGATCGGTCAGATGATCGCCGAAAAGATCCTCAACGCCCGCTGAGCTGCACCCCTAACTACAAAGACAATAAGGACAATCAGATGTCGGTACATCAAGCAGCAGTGACCGCAAGTGAAACACCAGAACAGACACGCAAACGCCTGCGCAAAGTGGCCGCGGCGACCATTTTCGGCTCGATGCTGGAGTGGTACGACTTTTACCTGTACGCCACCATGGCCGCGATCGTCTTCTCGAAGATCTTCTTCGACGCCAGCAACCCTGCCGTAGCATCGCTGCTGGCGTTCTCGACATTCGCCATCGGCTTCATCGCCCGGCCCTTCGGCGGCGTCCTGTTCGGCTACCTGGGCGACCGGTTCGGACGCAAACACGTACTGGTGATCACCTTTTGCATGATGGGCGTATGCACCGCGCTGATCGGCTTGATTCCAAGCTATGCAACGATCGGCGTGTGGGCGCCGATCCTGCTGGTGGTGATCCGGATCATTCAAGGCCTGGGTGCGGGCGCAGAGCTGTCGGGGGCGGCCGTTACCTCCTATGAACATGCCAGCGAAGGCAAGCGCGGCAGCCAAGGCGCCTGGCCGGCATTGGGCTTGAATCTGGGCCTGCTGCTGTCGTCGCTGACCGTCTACCTGCTGACCATGAATGGCAATGACTTCCTGCTCGCCGGTGGCTGGCGCATTCCGTTCATTGCCAGCATCGTGCTGGTGGCAGTGGGCCTGTGGGTGCGCAAGAGCATTCCGGAAACCCCAGACTTCAAGGAACTCGATCGCTCCGACGCCAAGCCGCAGATATCACCGCTGAAACTGCTGTTCAAAAATGACCTGAAAGGCCTCGCCGTGGTGTTCTTCGTCGCCATCGGCTACAACGCCCTGAGCTACATCTTCAAGACATTCTCGCTGGCCTACCTGACCCAGTTCAAAGGTGTAGAGGCGCACGTCACGTCGCTGTCGGTGACCATCGCCAGCCTGGTTGCGATCTTTGCCGTGCCGTTCTTCGGTTGGCTGTGCGACCGTTGGAGCAGCAAGACCGTGTTGATGCTGGGTGGCGTGCTGTCTGCCCTGTTCGCCTACCCATTCCTGCAGTTGCTGAGCACCGGCGAGCCGAGCATGATCTACCTGGCGATCGGGATCGGCACCGGGATTCTGGCACCGATGATGTTTGCCCCGCAGGGCTCGTTCCTCAGCCGCCAGTTCCCGACCCAGACCCGCTCATCCGGGTTTGGCACGGGCCGCGAAGTCGGTACCGCCGTGGCCGGCGGCCTGGCGCCGTTGGGCGGGCTGGCCCTGGTGGCCAGCTCGGCGACGCATTCCACCGACGGCGTCGCGCTGATGCTGACCATTGCCGGGATATTGGTTGTGGTGTTTGCGTTCTTTGATCAAGGCCGCAAGCACTCCAGCTCGAAAAACTGACGACCGCCCAGCGCCACCGCCCTGTTGGCGACCTCACTGCAAACAGGGCAGTGGCCCGTGACGCCCAACAGCCTGTGCCAACGATAAATTTCGCCTCTGCCATTGGTCGTCACCACCCCGGATGGATTAAAGTAGCAGGCCCTGCCCGGGCTGCCTGCTGGCAACTCCCCGGCCTCTCTCCAGGAACCGTCGCCGATGGAACACCGTGAAGCGCTGAACGCGCTACGCACCTTTCTTTCCTCCCAGATTCTGGGCCAGGAAAAACTGGTCGAACGCCTGCTGATCGTCCTCCTTGCCGATGGCCACATGCTGGTCGAAGGCGCCCCGGGGCTGGCCAAGACCAAGGCGATCAAGGAGCTGGCCGAGGGCGTCGAGGCGCAATTCCACCGCATCCAGTTCACCCCCGACCTGCTACCCGCCGATATCACCGGAACCGAGATCTACCGCCCGGAAACCGGCAGCTTTGTCTTCCAGCAGGGGCCGATCTTTCACAACTTGGTGCTGGCCGACGAGATCAACCGCGCGCCGGCCAAGGTTCAGTCAGCACTGCTCGAGGCCATGGCCGAGCGCCAGGTCAGTGTCGGCCGCAGCACCTACGACCTGTCGCCGCTGTTTCTGGTGATGGCCACGCAGAACCCAATCGAGCAGGAAGGCACCTACCCGCTGCCCGAAGCTCAGCTCGACCGCTTCTTGATGCACGTCAAGATGGGCTTCCCCGACGCGGCAGTCGAACGGCGCATTCTGCAGCAGGCCCGCGGCGAGGCGCTCAATGGCGAGACCAAGCCCGAGCGGCGGGTCAGCCAGCAGGCGATTTTTGCTGCGCGCAAGGAAATCCTCGGCCTGTACATGGCCGATGCAGTGGAGGAATACCTGGTGCAACTGGTGATGGCCACGCGCACCCCGGCCAAGTTCGACAGCGACCTGGCTGACTGGATCGCCTACGGCGCCAGCCCGCGTGGATCTATCGCGCTTGACCGTTGCGCCCGTGCGCACGCCTGGCTGGCCGGGCGCGACTTCGTCAGCCCCGAGGATATCCAGGCGGTGCTGTTCGACGTGCTGCGCCACCGGGTGATCCTGTCGTTCGAGGCGGAAGCGGCCGGGGTCGATCAGGACCGCGTGGTCCAGCGCATCCTTGATGTGGTTGCCGTTGCCTGAGGCCGATCAGACGTTTGGCTCTACCAACCGCCCCTCATCAGCCGGGCGGTTGAGATAGACCAGATCGTCTGGCAGAAACCCGCAGGCAGTGAATGCCTCCCAATTCGCCGTGGTGTGCACGTATTTGCGGTGCAGCAAGTGCCGCTCTGTCTCGGTCAGGCCAATCACCGACGAGCGGCCCAGGGCGAAATCTTCCAGTTTGCCAGCGATGACCAGCAAATCCTGAGGCAGCTCCCAACCTGGCGAGGGCGCCGACAGCGGCTGCATCGGCACCTGCGAGTCGACCGCAAGGGCATGCATGATCCTCAGATAGACTCGCGATAAATGACCATGAACCTCGCGCTCACGATGCAGCACGGCATTCACGGTCTTGCAGTGTCCAAGCAAGCCTGCCCGCGCTTCCCACACCCGCACTTGCGGCGTGAGCCCAGGTACATCGGTATAGTCTGCAGCCAGCGCGAGCGCCGCAGCGTAAGCCTCGCTGTCGAGCGGATCGGCATCCGCATTCAAATCACTCGTTTGCACACGAGACAGGTCGATTTTTTCGCGGCTCACTTGCAGATAGCCGCCGCCGAGATCGGCATGGGCACCGGGCAAACGCAGGTCGTTGCCGGTCGCGACCAGCGGATAGTTGTAGCGATGCTCGTCAGCCGCTACCAACTGTATGACCTTGCCGGCGACGCCAGGCGCCAGGGCCAGATGCAACTGTCCGTAGTCGCCATTGGTCGAGGTGAAATTGAACTTCAGCGGCTCGACGATGGCCCCGACGGTGTCAAATAGACCTATGAAGTCGATAGCGACGCCCTGGCCCCATCCCAGGCATGGTGAGAAATCGCAGGCTTGCGCAAGCAGGCTTTGAGTGCCTTTGCCTAGGTCATTGGCAAACGCTCGTGCGCCAGCCGCACCGCGACTGAAACCAAACAGGTCAAATTTCAGCGCCTGAAGCTGCACCGAGGGATGGCTCTGTCGCCAGGCCTGTAATTTCGCGGCCAGGGCCAAGGCAGCTTGCCCGAGGCGTTGACGAACCCCGGTTCCGCCGCTACCGGTATACCAGCCAATGTCGGAATCCGGCTTCCCCTGGAGGGTTCCTGGCCCTTCAACATACAGGCTCAGAAATCCTCGCGCGACTGGGTAGGCGTCATACAACAAGGCTATATTGGAGAGTGCACTCGCGTAGCTACCCGTTGCCTGCTCGGGCACAGGCTCGTCCCCTTTGACGGCGTTGCTGCGGTTGTTGCCTGTGCCATCGAAAAACACGCCGATACGCAGCGTGGTTGGCTCATGTTCCGTTGCCATGGTTGAACCTCCGTGATCAAGGGCACCATTGAACGGCACTCGGCCTGCACGCGAGCATCAGCCAAATCTGTGAGTACTGCGTGATCAGTGGTGCAGACGAAGGCCACACGCCGCAGTTGCAGTCAGTTTTTTAGCATTCACGTTGGTCGGCGATGCTGCGGATGCTTTAAAGTATTGCGCTCTGCGCAGCTCGCCCCCTGGCCGATGCGCTCCCTACCCAGGAACCGTCAACCATGCACCATCCTGACGCACGCATAGCGCGGCAAGACCTGCGCGGCTTCGCGGTCGCCTGACGCCCATGCCCACCGCACAATTGGCCGAACCTGGTATCCGCACCAGCCTCAGCGAGCTGATCGACATGCGCCACCGCGTGCGCGAGATTCAGCTGTTCTCGCGGCCCGGCCAGCGCAGCCCGCTGGTGGGCCTGCACCTGTCGAAGTTGCGCGGGCGTGGGGTCGATTTCGACCAGGTGCGGGTCTACCAGGCCGGCGACGACGTGCGCAACATCGACTGGCGGGTGACCGCGCGCACCCAGGAGCCGCACACCAAGCTGTTCCATGAAGAGCGCGAGCGGCCGATCTTCATCATGGTCGAGCAGAGCCAGCGCTTGTTCTTCAGCTCCGGGCTGACCTTCAAATCGGTGCTGGCCGCTCAGGCGGCTGCGCTGTTCGGTTGGGCGGCACTGGGCCACAACGACCGCATCGGCGGGCTGGTGTTCGGCGATAACGAGCACTACGAAGTCAAGCCAAGGCGCAGCAAGCAAAGCCTGTTGCAGCTGCTCAACCGCCTGGCCAAGGTCAATCAGTCACTGCACCCCGAGGCCGTGCCTCAGGCCGACAGCCTGTCGCTGGCCCTGCGCCGGGCGCGCGAAGTCCTGCGCCCAGGCAGCCTGGCCATCGTCATCTGCGATGAGCGCGCCCTCAGCGAAGGCATCGAGCAGCACCTGTCGATGCTCTCACGCCATTGCGATGTGCTGCTGATGCCGGTTTCCGACCCACTCGATCATGCCCTGCCTGCCGCCGGCCTGCTGCGCTTCGGCCAACGCGGCGCGCAGTTGGAGCTGGATACCCTCGACGGCAATCTGCGCCAGGCCTACCGCCAGCAAGCCGAAGCGCGGATCGAACGCTGGGAGCTGCTGGCGCAGAAACTGCGTGTGGTGCTGATGCCGCTGAGCACCCAGAGCGAGATGGTCGAGCAACTGCGTGAATACCTCAACGCGCAGCGCCCGGGGCACCGCAAGTGAACCCGCTGGACGAGCTGCAACCGTTGCTGGCGCCGCCGGCGATCAGCCTGTGGCCGCCGGCGCCCGGCTGGTGGCTGCTGCTGGCACTGCTGCCGGTGCTCGCCTGGGGCCTGTGGCGACAACGCTACTGGCGCCCGGGCAAACGCCGCGTAGTGCGCGCCGAACTGCCGCTTGACCCGGTCCGCGAAGCAGCCCTGGCCGAACTCGCGCGCCTGCCGCGCCCCTACGACGGCGCGCCGGCCGGTGCCTGGCTGCAGCAGATCAACGCGCTGCTCAAACGCCTGTGCCGCAACCATTATCCGGGCGCCAACAGCCATACCCTGAGTGGCCGGCAGTGGCTGGCGTTTCTCGACAACCGCTGCCCGGCGGCAGGCTTGACCCGCTGGATGGTGCTGGTCGAAGGCACCTACAAGCCCGAGTGCAAGCTCGACGACAAAGCCATCGTCGGCCTCAGCCAGGCGGTCGAAATCTGGATTCGCAAGCATGTTTGAACTGGCCTGGCCGTGGATCTTCGTGCTGCTGCCGCTGCCGTGGCTGGCACGGCTGGTGCTGCCGGCTGCCGACAGCGGCGAGCCGGTGCTCAAGGTCGGCTTCATGAACGAACTCGAAGGCCTGGCCGGGCGCCGTGCCCGTCTCAATCTGCCCACCTGGCGCCAGCAGGCGCCGTTCGTGCTGATCTGGCTGCTGCTGCTGTTGGCAGCGGCGCGCCCGCAGTGGCTGGGCGAACCGGTACCGGTGGAAGCCAGCGGTCGCGACCTGCTGGTGGCCGTTGATGTGTCCGGCTCGATGGACTTCCCCGACATGCAGTGGCAGAACGACGAAATCAGCCGGCTGGACCTGGTCAAGGCGCTGATGGGCGACTTTCTCCAGGATCGCCAGGGCGACCGGGTCGGCTTGATCCTGTTCGGCAGCGAGGCCTACCTGCAAGCGCCGCTGACCTTCGACCGACGTACCGTGCGCACCTTCCTCGACGAAGCGCAGATCGGCATCGCCGGCAAAAATACCGCCATCGGCGACGCCATTGGCCTGGCCGTCAAGCGCCTGCGCCAACGCCCGGCGCAGAGCCGGGTGCTGGTGCTGATCACCGACGGCGCCAACAACGGCGGGCAGATTCATCCGCTGACCGCGGCCCGCCTGGCGGCCCAGGAGAACGTGCGCATCTATACCATCGGCATTGGTGCCAACCCCGAAGCCAGCGGCACCCCCGGTTTACTCGGTCTCAACCCAAGCCTGGACCTGGACGAAGCGTCGCTGCGCGAAATCGCCGACATCACCCACGGCAAATACTTCCGCGCCCATGATGGTGCTGAACTGGATGCCATCGGCGACAGCCTCGATCAGCTTGAACCGGTCGCTCAGCAACCGACCCAGACCCGCACCGCGAAAGAACTCTACGCCTGGCCGCTGGCTCTGGTGCTGCTGCTCAGCGTGTTATTGGTGATTACCACGCTATGGCCAGACAACCTACTGCAGCGCGCCCTGCGCCGGCCACGTTTTCTGCAACCGCACCCTGAATGGCGCCAGCGCCTCAAGCGTCTGCGCCTGCGGAGGCGGCGATGATCGATCTGTGGCCCCAATGGCTGCGCCCGCTGTGGTTGCTGGCCGTGCCGCTGCTCGTCTGGCTGCTGTTCAAGCTGTGGCATCGGCGCAAGCGCGCGGGCCGCTGGCAGATGATTCTGCCGGCGCAGTTTCATGCGGTATTGCTCGGTGGCGGCAGTGGCAGCAACAGCAAGCTGCCATGGATCGCCCTCGGCGGCGCCTGGCTACTGATCGTACTGGCCCTGCTCGGCAGCAGCTGGCAACGCGTCGAGGAAACCCGCCAGCGCCCGGCCGACCCGCTGGTGATCATGCTCGAGCTGACCCCGCAGATGCTCGCCGAGGACAGCACGCCGAATCGCCTCGAACAGGCCCGGCGCAAGATCCTCGACCTGCTCGAGCACCGCCGCGACAGCCAGAGCGCGCTGGTGGTCTACGCCGGCAGTGCGCACACGCTGGTGCCGCTGTCGGATGACCTTGGCACCACGCGTAACCTGCTGGAAGCGATCGACCCGTCGATCATGCCGCAACCCGGCCAACGCGCCGACCTCGCCGTGCAAAAGGGGCTGGCCCTGCTCGCCCAGAGCGGCCTCGGCCAAGGCCGCCTGCTATTGATCGGCTCATCCCTGAGCAACAGCGAACGCGAGGGCATTCTGCGTGCCCTGGGCCGGCAAGGACCAAACCTGTTGATGCTCGGCATCGGCAGCAGCGAAGGCGCGCCGGTCCGCCAGGCAAACGGCGAGTTCCTCAAGGATGAGCAAGGCGCAATCCTCTTGCCACGACTGGACAGCGCCAGCCTCAAGGGCTTCATCAACAGCACCGGTGGCCGCTACCGCCACGCCCGCATCGACGACCTCGACCTGCGCGGGCTGGGCCTGTACGACAACCCACGCGCCCTGCGCAGCGACGGCCAGACCGTGCAACTGGACAGCTGGGCTGATCAGGGTTACTGGTTGCTGCTGCCGCTGCTGCTGTTGGCCGCCTGCGCCGGGCGGCGTGGCTGGCTGTTCTGCCTGCCGCTGCTGTTCTCCCTGCCGCAGCCCAGCCAGGCCTTTGAATTCAACGACATGTGGCTGCGCCCCGACCAGCAAGGCCAGCGCCTGCTGGAACAGCAACGCCCCGCCGCTGCCGCGCGCCACTTCGAAGACCCGCAATGGCGCGGCATGGCCCTGTACCAGGCCGGCGACTATGAAGGCGCGGCCAAGGCCTTCGCCCAAGGCAGTTCCGCCGCCGCACACTACAATCGAGGCAACGCACTGGCTCGCGCCGATCAGCTGGAAGCCGCCTTGGACGCCTACGAGCAGGCCCTGGAACGGCGCCCGGATCTACAAGCGGCGCTGGATAACCAGGCGCTGGTCCAGCAATTGTTGCTGCAGCGCCAGGCCAAGGCCCAAGCCGAAGAGCAGCAAGCCAAGGAAGATGCGCAAGGCGCCCCCGGCAAGGACACCGACGGCAACAGCAGCTCGGCCAGCGATCAGGCACCCGGCGATGCCGACCAGCCCCAGGCCAAGGCCGGCCAGGAGCAAGGCGACAGCGCCAGCAACACCCCGCCCCCCGCCGGCAATCAGGCGGGTGACGACGATAACCTTACCCAACCGCCTCAACGCCCGGTTTCCACCAGCCTCGATGGCGAACAACGCCAGGCCCTGGAACAGTGGCTGCGGGAGATCCCGGACAACCCTGCGCAGCTGCTGCGGCGCAAATTTTGGTATGAACAGCAATTGCATCAGGAAACCCCACGATGAGTCGCTGCGGCGTCTTGCTTGTCAGTCTGCTCTGGATGCTTCAGGTCCAGGCCCAACCGCCGCTGCAGGCCAGCGTCGATCGCACCCGCCTGGAAGCTGGCGAAACCTTGGAGCTGATCCTCGAAAGCGAGGACGTCACCCAGTTCGGCAAGCCCGACCTGCGTGCGCTGGAGGGCGACTTCGATGTGCGTGGCACGCGCCAGCTCAACAGCCTGCACACGCTGGATGGCGAAACCCGCGCCAGCACCCGCTGGATCATCACCCTGCTGCCAAGGCGCAGCGGCAGCCTGAGCATTCCCGCGCTGCAACTGGGCCAGTCGTTCAGCCAGCCGATCGAGGTGCAAGTGCTGCAGGCCGGCGACAACCGCCCGGAAAGCGCCTCGCAGGTGTTCGTCGAGGCAACTCTGGACAGCAACGATGTCTACGTTCAGGCCCAGGCCGTGCTGACCCTGCGCATCTATCATTCGGTGTCGCTGTATGACGACAGCAGCCTCAGCCCATTGCAACTGGACAACGCCAAGGTCGAGCCGCTGGGTGAGTCGCGTACTTATGAGAAAGAGATCAACGGCGTGCGCCATGGCGTGATCGAAACGCGCTACGCGCTGTATCCGCAGCAAAGCGGCACGCTCGATATTCCACCGATGACCTTTACCGCCACCGCTGCTGCCGCTGATACCGGCGAGCAGCCGTCTGCTGCCCCGCGCGCAGGCCGCCAGGTCCAGGTCAGCTCGTTGCCGCTGCGCCTGAGCGTGCGGCCGATACCGGCCAATTACCCAGCCGGCGCCGCCTGGCTACCGGCGCGCAGCCTGACCCTGGAAGAACACTGGAACCCGGACCCGAGCAAACAGACCGTGCAGATCGGCGACTCGCTGACGCGCAGTATTACCCTGCGCGCCGACGGCCTCTCGAGCACCCAGCTGGCGCCGCTGCCGGCCACCGAAATCATCGGCCTGCGCCGCTACCCGGACCAGCCACTGCTGCGCAACGAGGTCACCGAGCGCGGTATGACCGCCAACCGCGAAGAGCGCGAAGCGCTGGTGCCGACCCACAGCGGCGAATTGACCCTGCCGGCGCTGGAAGTCACCTGGTGGAACACCCGCGAAGACCATCTGGAAAACACCAGCCTGCCGGCGCGCAGCCTCAGCGTGCAGGACAACCCGGCCCTGAGCGCCGAGACGCCGGTGGGTGACAGCAGTTCATCCAGTCGCCTGCTCTGGCCGTGGCAACTGGCAACCCTGCTGCTGGCCCTGAGCACTGTGCTCGGTTTCACCCTGTGGTGGCGAGCCCGCTCGCAGCCAGCGGTGCTGCGTGCGGCGCAGACCGGCCCGAGCCCGCGGACCTTGCTCGATGACCTTAAACGCGCGTGCCAGGCCAACGACCCGCAGGCGACCCGCCAGGCCCTGGATGCCTGGGCACGCCAGCATCCGGAGACGCTGGCCGAGATGGCGGCGCGCTTCGTGCCGCTGTCGGATGCGCTGGATGGCTTGAACGGCGCGCTGTACAGCGAGAGCGGCCAGCACTGGCAGGGCGACGATCTGTGGCGTGCGATCAATGCCATTCCGCCGGCCGAGCAGTTGCTCGACCCGGTCGGCGATGGCGGCAGCTTGCCGCCGCTCTATCCGAAGTAGCCCGGCGCGGCTGACCCGTTGAGTTACCATACGCCGCGACCACTGCTTCCCTCGAATTCACTTCAAACAGGTTATTCATGCGTCTGTTCCACACCTCCGACTGGCACCTTGGCCAAAGCCTGCATGGCCAGGAACGCGACTTCGAACACGCCTGCTTTCTCACCTGGCTGCTGGGCCAGTTGCACTTGCGCCAACCCGATGCGCTGCTGATCGCCGGCGATATCTTCGACACGGTCAACCCGCCGGTCAAAGCCCAGGAGCGGCTCTACCAGTTCATCGTCGAGGCCCACGAGCAACAGCCCAAGCTGGACATCGTGATGATCGCCGGCAACCACGACTCCGGCTCGCGCATCGAGCTGCCCGGCCTGCTCATGCGCCGCCTGCGCACCCATGCCCTGGGCCGGGTGCACTGGCTCGATGAGGGCCAGCTCGACGCTGAGCGCTTGCTGATCCCGCTGACCAACAGCCGTGGCAAGGTCGCCGCCTGGTGCCTGGCGCTGCCGTTCCTGCGCCCGGCCGAAGTCACCGGCCCACAACTGGGCGACGACTATGTGCAGGGCATCACCCAGGTGCACCAGCAACTGATCAAAGCCGCCATGGCCAAGCGCAAGAAAGACCAGGCGCTGGTCGCCATCAGCCATGCGCACATGGCCGGTGGCTCGATCTCGGAAGACTCCGAACGCAGCCTGATCATCGGCAACGCCGAAGCGCTGCCGGCCAAGCTGTTCGATCCCGCCATCAGTTACGTTGCCCTGGGCCATCTGCACAAGCCGCAGAAGGTCAACCGCGAGGAGCGCATCCGCTACAGCGGCTCGCCGATTCCGTTGTCGTTTGCCGAGATCGGCTATCCGCACCAGGTGCTGGAGATCGAGCTTGAAGGCAGCCAACTGGTCAGCGTCGAGCCGCGCCTGGTCCCCCGGGCGGTGGCGTTGCAGCGTATCGGCCCGGCGCCGCTGGCCGAGCTGCTGGAGCAACTGGCCGAGCTGCCGGTGATCGACCTGCTGGAAGACCCCAACCGTCAACCGTGGCTGGAAGTTCGTGTGCGCCTCGACGAACCGCAGCCCGACCTGCGCCAGCAGATCGAGAGCGCCCTGCAAGGCAAAGCGGTGCGGCTGGTGCGGATCAGCGCCGAGTACGCCGGCCGCAGCGCGCTGGACGAGGACCAATTGCAGTTCGTCGAACTCAGCCAGATGACTCCGCAAGACCTGTTCAGCCGCGTCTGGGAGCAGGCCTACGGCAACCCGGTCGATGAGCAGACCCTGAGCGACTTTGCCCTGCTCCTGCAGGATGTGCAGCTGGAGGAGGAACAGCCATGAAAATTCTGGCCATTCGCCTGAAAAACCTCGCCTCGCTGGCAGGCCCGATCGACATCGACTTCACCGCCGAACCGCTGGCCAGTGCCGGCCTGTTCGCGATTACCGGACCCACCGGCGCCGGCAAGAGCACCCTGCTCGACGCCCTGTGCCTGGCGCTGTTCGGCAGCGTGCCGCGGCTCAATGACATCGGCCGTGAGGCCAAGGTGCCGGACGCCGATGGCGACATCCCCACCTACGACCCGCGCAACCTGCTGCGGCGCGGCACCGGCAGCGGCTATGCCGAAGTCGACTTCGTCGGTATCGACAGCAAGCGTTACCGCGCCCGCTGGGAGGCCAACCGCGCCCGCGACAAGGCCAATGGCAAGTTGCAGATGAGTCGCCAGAGCCTCTACGACCTGGATGGCGAGCAACTGCTGGGCAGCGGCAAGAACGAATACAAGCAACTGGTCGAGGCACGCCTGGGCCTGAACTTCGAGCAGTTCACCCGCGCCGTGATGCTCGCCCAGAGCGAGTTCAGCGCGTTTCTCAAGGCCGATGACCGCGAGCGCAGCGACTTGCTGGAAAAGCTCACCAACACCGCCATCTACACCCGCCTCGGCCAACGGGCGTTTGCCAAGGCCAAGCAGGCCGGCGAGGTCTATCAGGGCCTGCAGGAGCGCGCCAGCCACCTGCTGCCGATGGTCGAAACAGAGCGTACCGAGCTTGACCAGCGCCTGGAGCAGGCGCAACAGCTGCTCAAGGCCGAGCAGGCGCGCGAACGCGAACTGGACCAGCAACGCGCCTGGCTGCGCGATCAGGTGCAGCTGCAGCAGCAACTCAGCGCGGCTCGCGAGGCCTTGCACAGTGCCGAACACGACTGGCAGCAACTGGCCGGACAGCGCCTGGACCTGCAACACCTCGAGCGCCTGGCGCCGCAGCGTCATCAGTTCCAGCGGCAACTGGCGCTGGCCGGCGAGCTTACTCCGCTGGCCGCAGCGGTCGCGGCGCAACTGGTTGAGCAGCGCAACCTGCACAGCCATAGCGAGCAGTTGCAGCAGGCCCTGCAAGCTGCCCGCGAGGCGCTGGAACAAGCGCAGGCTAAACACACCGACAGCGCCGCGAACCTGCGCCAGGCGTTTGCTGCTCAGGACAACCTGGCCCGCCTCGACACAGAGCTGGAGCAGTTGGCCACTGTCGGTGCCCAAGCCGATCAGGCCGTCAGCGAAGGCCAGTCGCAGCTGCAGCAGCTTGAGCAACAACAGCAGCACAGCCAGCAGCAGCTCGCCGCCATCGACGCCGCGCTGGCCGACAGCGCCGCACTGGCTGCTATCAGCAGCGCCTGGCAGGCCTACCGCGGCCAGTTGCAGCAACTGCTGCAGATCGGCAACCGCCTCAGCCAAGGCCGCGACGAGTTGCCCAGCCTGCAAGCCCAGGCCAGCCAGGCCAATGCCCTGCTGCAGGAGCAACGCGCCGCCATCGAGCTGCTGTTCCACGAAGCCGGCGCCGAACCGCACGCCCTGGCCGAACAGCTGGACCTGCTCGGCACCTTGCTCCAGGAGCAGCGCAAGCAGCAGCGCGCGGTCGAGCAATTGTCCCGCCTGCACGCTCGCGAGCAGGAGCTGCAGCACACCCTGCACAGCGTGCGCGAACGTCAGCAGCAAGGCTTGCAGCAGCGTCAGCAACTGATCAGCGAAGGCCAGGCGGCCAAGGCCGAACTGGACACCGCCGAGCAGGCTCTGACACTGACCCGGCAACTGCTTGAACGCCAACGCCTGGCGCGCAACACCAGTGTCGAGGAGCTGCGCGGGCAACTGCGTGATGGCGAGCCGTGCCCGGTGTGCGGCAGCGCCGAGCACCCGTTCCATCAGCCTGAAGCCCTGCTGCAAAGCCTGGGCCGGCATGACCAGGTCGAAGAGGCTGCAGCGCTGGCTCAGGTCGAGGCGCTCAATGCCCGCGTGGTCGAGTTGCGCACCCAGGTCGGCATGCTCAACAGCCAGGGCAAGGAGTACCAGCAGCAACAGCTACAGCTGAGCGAACAACTGCTACCGCTGCAGCAGGAGCTGCAAGCGCACGCTTTGTGGCCATCGCTCAGCACCCAAACCGACAGCACCCGCAGTGCCTGGCTGGACGGCCAGCTGCGCCGCCTCGAAGAAGAAATCAACCGCGACGAGCAACGCCAGAGCGCCCTGTTCACCCTGCAGAAAGACGCCGCCCGACTGACCCAGCAAGTGCAGGCCGCCAGCGACGCGCAGCAGCAAGCACAGCAGCGCCTGGATCAGCAGCACCAGGCCATGGCCGCCGATCAGCAACGCCTGGAGCAGACCCTGGCCGATTTTGCCGAGATCCTGCCCGGCGATATCCTCAAGGCCCTGCGCGACGAGCCAGCCCATGCGTTTCTCGCCCTCGATCAACAGGTGGCCCAGCGCCTGCAACAGCTGGAGCAGCAAAAGGACGAGCAAAACGAGCAGCAACAACGCCTGCAACAGCAGCAGCGTCTGGCCGACCAGCAGCAGAGCCGGCTGCAACGCCAGAGCGAGCTGCACAGACAACTCGCAAGCCTTGCCGAGCAGCAACAACAGGCGCGCAGCGTGCTCGCCGAACTGCTTGGCGAACACGCCAATGCCGGTGCCTGGCAGCAGCACCTTGAGCAGCAGGTCGAGCACGCCCGCAGCGTTGAGGCCAGCACCGCGCAGGCGCTGCAGGACGCTCACAGCCAAAGCGTGCAACTGGCTGCTGAACTCAAGGCCAATCAGCAACGCCAGCAGGCCTTGGAGCAGGAACAGCAGACGCTGCACGGCCAGATCAGCCAATGGCGAGCGGCCCATCCAGAACTCGATGATGCGGGCCTTGAGCGCTTGCTCAGTGTCGATGAAGCCACGCTGGACGCGCTGCGCCAGCAACTGCATAGCGTCGACAAGGCCATCGAGCAAGGCCGGGTACTGCTGCAGGAGCGCGAGCAGCGCCTGCAACAGCACAACCAACAGGCTCGGACCGAGCTGTCCAGCGAGCAACTCGAGCAGCACCTCGCCGACTTGCAGCAACAGCTGGTCGGGCACGAGCAACAATGCGCCGAGCTGCGCGCGCAGCAGGCCGACGACCAACGCCGGCAGCACGCGCACAGCGCCCTTGCCGCTGAAATAGAGCAGGCCCAGCAACAGTGGCAACGCTGGGCGCGCCTGAACAGCTTGATCGGCTCTGCCTCGGGCGATGTGTTCCGCAAGATCGCTCAGGGCTACAACCTCGACCTGCTGCTGCACCATGCCAACAGCCAACTGCGCCAGTTGGCCAAGCGCTACCGCCTCAAGCGTGGCGGCAGCGCACTGGGCCTCTTGGTGCTGGATACCGAAATGGGCGACGAACTGCGCTCGGTGCACTCGTTGTCCGGCGGCGAGACCTTCCTGGTATCGCTGGCCTTGGCCCTGGGCCTGGCCTCGATGGCCTCGAGCACCCTGCGCATCGAATCACTGTTCATCGACGAAGGTTTCGGCAGCCTTGACCCCGAGTCACTGCAACTGGCGATGGATGCGCTGGACGGCCTGCAGGCGCAAGGGCGCAAGGTGGCAGTGATCTCCCACGTGCAGGAGATGCACGAGCGCATCCCGGTGCAGATCCAGGTCCGGCGCCAGGGCAATGGCCTGAGCGAGGTGGAGGTCTGCGGATGATCCTCTACTCGTTTCGCCGCTGCCCCTGGGCCATGCGCGCGCGGCTGGCGCTGGCGTATGCTGGCTGCACCGTCGAGGTGTGTGAAGTGTCGATGAAGCACAAGCCGGCCGAGCTGCTGGCGTTGTCGCCCAAAGGCACGGTGCCGGTGCTGGACACCGGCGCCGAGGTGTTGGAAGAGAGCCTGGATATCATGCGCTGGGCCTTGCTTCAGCATGACCCGCAGGACTGGCTACTACGCGATGATCCAGCGGCAGCTGTGCAGGCGGACGCCCTGATTGCTCGCAATGACAGCACCTTCAAGGCTCAGGTCAACCTGTACAAGTATGCCGAGCGTTACCCCGAGCACACTCGCGAGGAGTACCGCCTGCAGGCCGAATCATGGCTTGAGGAGCTGGAGGCGCTGCTGCAAGGCAGGCCGTACCTGCTGGCCCAGCACCCAAGCCTGGCCGACGCCGCGTTGTTGCCGTTGCTGCGTCAGTTCGCCGGGGTCGAGCCTTTATGGTTCGCCGAGGCGCCCTACCCCCAGCTGCGTGACTGGTTGCAGGGCTGGCTTGCGTCAGACCTGTTCAAGGCCGTGATGGCGCGCTGACTCAGTCGAGAAACTTCAGGTCCGACGGGGCCGGCTGGTCGAACTTCTGCAGCGTTTCACCCAGTTGGCCAGTGCGTGGGTCGCGGTGCATGACCACGATCTGATTGCTCTTCTGGTTGGCCACCAGCAAATACTTGCCGCTTGGATCGATAGCGAATTCACGTGGGTGGTCGCCCTCAACCGAACGCCGCTGCAACAGGCTCAACTGGCCATCTTGCTTGCCGATCGCAAACACCACGATCTGATTGGCCGTGCCGCGATTGCTGACATAGAGGAAACGCCCATCGGCCGATAGGTGCAAGCCGCCGCCGGCCTTGGCGGCAGGGTCTTGGCTGTCGGTCAGCGGCAGGCGCTGGCGCTCGATCAGGGCATCGTCACGCACATCGAACATCACCACTTCAGCGCTCATCTCGAGGGTCAGATAGGCGTGCTTGCCCAGCGCGTCAAACAACAGATGGCGCGGGCCGCTGCCCGGCGGCAAGCTCACCGAAACCGGCGTTGCCGGGCTCAGCGGCTGCGTCGGGCTGGCGCCGTCGTAGGCGTAGACAAACACCCGGTCGGCGCCCAGATCGCTGGCGTACAGACGCAGGCCTTCGGCCGAAGGCACGACCGAGTGCACATGGGCGCCGGCCTGGCGCTCCGGGTTGACCTTGCTTGGCATGTGCGCCAACTGCTGCACCTTGTCGCCGAGCTTGCCGTCCTTGGCCACTGGTAGCACCACCAGGCTGCCACCCGGGTCGGGCGCGACCGCGTAGTTGGCGACGAACAGGTAGCGCTGATCCTGGCTGAGGCTGGCGTGGGTCGGCTCATCGCCGGCGCTGGACACCTGGTTCAGTGGCGTGATCACGCCCTTGCTGCTCACTGCAAAACTGCTGACATGGCCGCGCGGGGTTTCATTGACGGCGAACAGCAAGCGCTGGTCGGCCGACAGCACCAGCCAGGACGGGCTGACCGTCTTGACCACCTGCAGCGGGGTCGGCTCGATACGGCCCTTGGCTGTATCGAACTGATATCGATAGATACCCTCGCTGGCAGTGCCTTCGGTATAGCTGCCAACCAGCAGGGTGGCCGCCTGCGCAGTGCCGAGCACCGCGCCCAATGCGCTAGCGCTCAACAGGGTTTTCCAGCTGCGGCTGATCATCTTCCTGGTCATCATCGTCTTCGTCCGAGCCGTACACGGCACTCATGCAGACTAGCTCATGCTCGCCCTGGTCATCGTTGAGGCGCCACTCTTCGCCTGCGCCGACCGCGGCCGCGACCTGTTCGGCAGTGAATTTCCAGCGTTTTAGGTTGCGCCCGTCCATGCATTCGATCACCAGGCCGCTGGCGTCGAAGGTGAAACCGAAGGCGTGCAGGCCATCGATCAGGAGCATGTCGCTGGTGGCGAGGGCAGTGGCGAGGGTGGTCATGGGGCTACCTTGATGCGCAAAGCGTCCAGTATAACCAAACCCGGGCCAGGCCAGCTGCTCACCGCAGCGGCCTGACCGCGCAAGCGTCAGTGGGCGAAGATCGAGCCGCCCTGCTTGCCTGCCAGTTTTTCCGGCTTGATCAGGAAGCGCGCCAGTGCCGGCAGCAGCCAGAGTGCACCGAACATATTCCAGAGCAGCATGAAGGTCAGCATCAGGCCCATATCGGCCTGGAACTTGATCGCCGAGAAGATCCAGGTGCACACGCCGATGGCCAGGCACAAACCAGTGAACAGCACCGCCTTGCCGGTCGAGCGCAGGGTCTGGTAATAGGCCTCCTGCAACGGCAGACCAGCACGCAGGAAGCTCTCCAGACGGCTGTAGATATAGATCCCGTAGTCGACCCCGATACCCACGCCAAGCGCCACCACCGGCAAGGTCGCGACCTTGACGCCGATGCCCATGAACGCCATCAGCGCGTTGCCCAGCACCGAGGTCAGCACCAGCGGCAGGACGATGCACAGCATCGCGGCAAACGAGCGGAAGGTGATCAGGCACATGATCGCCACGCACAGGTAGACCAGAATCAGAATGGTCAGCTCGGCCGACTTGATCACCTCGTTGGTGGCCGCCTCGATGCCGGCATTGCCCGCCGCCAGAAGGAACTGCAAGCCGTCACGGTTGTGCGTATCGGCAAAGGCCTTGGCTGCGGCGGTGACGCGCTCAAGGGTTTCTGCCTTGTGGTCGTTGAGGAACACCAGCACCGGCGCCAGCGAACAGTCAGCGTTGTACAGGCCGTCGGCACGGGCCACCGAGCTGTTGAGCACATCCGGGTTGCGCGAGAGGGTTTCCCATTTCAGGTTGCCCTCGTTCATGCCGCGGATCATCTGCTTGGACACACTCACCAGGGAGATTGCCGACTGCACCCCGGGGGTGTTCTGCATGGTCCACATCAGCTCGTCGATGGGGGCCAGGGTCGAGTGGATCGAGCAGCTCTCCGAGGGCGTCTTGACCATGATCACCAGCACATCGGAACTGGTCGAGTAGTTGCTGATGATGAAGTGGTTGTCCTGGTTGTAGCGCGAGTCCGGGCGCAGCTCCGGGGCACCCGGGTCGAGGTCGCCGATCTTCAGGTTCTGGCTGTACCAGAGGCCGCCGCCAAAGGCGACCAGTGCCAGCGCAACCGACACCGGTGCCACTTTAGGGCTGGCGAAGTTGGCCAGCAGGCGCCAGAACGGGTGCTCGCGGGTGGCGTCACGCTTGGAGCGCTCGACGGCCTTTTTGCTGATGCCGACATAGGAGATCGCCACCGGCAGCAGGATCAGGTTGGTGAAGACAATCACCGCCACGCCGATCGAGGCGCCGATGGCCAGCTCGCGGATCACGCCAATGTCGATGATCAACAGAGTGATGAAGCCCACCGCGTCGGCCAGAATCGCGATCATCCCCGGCAGGAACAGCTGGCGGAAGGTCCGCCGTGCAGCGGTCAGGGCATTGTCGGCGCCACTGGACTGCAGGGCGATGCCGTTGATCTTCTGCACCCCGTGGGAAATACCGATGGCAAAGATCAGGAACGGCACCAGCATCGAGTAAGGGTCGAGGCCGAAGCCCACCGCGTGCATCAGGCCCAACTGCCAGACCACCGCCACCAGGGTGGTGATCAACACGGCAATGGTGCTGCGGATACACCAGGTGAACCAGTACAGCAGGACCCAGGTGATCGCCAGCGCCACGCCGAAGAACAGCACCACCATCACCAGGCCGTCGATCAGGTCACCGACTTTTTTCGCAAAGCCGACGATGTGGATTTTCACATTGGGGTTCTGCGCCTGGAACTTGTCGCGGATCTTCTCTTCCAGCTGGTGCGAGAACTGCTGGTAGTCGAGCTTGACCTGCTTGCCCGGGTCCTGCGGATCGGGGTAGCTCTCCAGCAGCGGCACGTCGACGATGCTCGACTTGAAGTTGTTCGCCACCAGGCGCCCGACCTGGCCGGACTTGAGCACGTTGTCGCGCAGCTGATCGAGGCTTTGTGCGCTGCCATCGTAGGTGTTGGGGATCACCTCGCCACCGGCGAAGCCTTCTTCGGTGACCTCGGTCCAGCGCACGCTGGGGCTCCACAGCGACTTCAAGCCGGCGCGGTCGACACCCGGGATATAGAACACCTCGTCATGGATCTGGCGCAGGGTCTCCATGTAATCCTTGTCGAAGATGTCGCCGTTGACCGCCTCGACCGAGATGCGCACGGTGTTGCCGAGGTTGGCCAGGTCATTGCGGTGCTCGAGCATCTGTTCAATGAACGGGTGCTGCAGCGGGATCATCTTCTCGAAACTGGTCGAGGGGCGAATCTGCGTGGCCTGCCAGAACAGCAGGATGCTCACCAGCAGGCAGAGGCCGATCACTACCGGGCGGTTGTTGAAGATCATCCGCTCGAGCAGGGTGGGTTTGTCCTGATGATGCTGGGGCATGTCGAAGCGCTCCGGGCCGGTCATGGTTGCTGCTCCTCGGCGCCTTGGCCGTTGGCCAGGTGGATGCCGCCCTGCCCGACCAGCAGCAAGCCGCCCTCGGCCAGGCTGGTGACGCCGGCCAGGGCGATGCGGTCGGCGCGGTTGAATACGCTGAAGGTCAAGCCATCGTCACGGCTGCGCAGCACACTGCCGCCGTTGCCGACCAGGACGATACTGCCGTCCTCGAGCAGCGCCGCGCTGGCCAGGCCGAACTGCAGCGGGCCGCGACTGGCGGTCAGGGCGATCTGCTGCCAGCTGTCGCCGAAGTCACTGGAGCGGTAGAGGTTGCCCCGCAGTCCGTAGGCCAACAAGGTGTGCGCCTGGGCAGTGCCGAGTACGCCGAACAACGAGCCCTCGTACGGGCCCTCGACGCGCGACCAAGTGGCGCCGTTATCGCCGGAGCGGAACATGCTGCCCTGCTCGCCGACGATGAACAGGCCGGAGTCCTTGATCGCGGCGATGCCATTCAGGTGCAGTTGATCGGGGTTGTCGAGGCGCTCGGCGACGTCCTGCCAATGCTGGCCGCCGTCGGTGGTCTCGAGCAGCGCGCCGTAGGCACCGACGGCAAAGCCATGCTGGGCATCGACAAAGCTGACGTCGAGCAACGGCGCTTCGCGGGCGAGGTCTTCGAACTGCTTGCTCCAGGTGGCGCCGCCATCGCTGCTGGCGAGGATCTGCGCGTCGTGACCGACTGCCCAGCCGCGCTTGTCATCGATGAAGAACACCGCGGTGAGCAGTTGCCGGGTCGGCACGCGCGCCTGGCTCCAGGTCTTGCCCTGGTCGTCGGAGAACAGGATATGGCCACGATCACCGACCACCACCAGGCGCTTGCCGGCGTGGGCGGCGTCGATCAGCAGGTTGTCGACTGCCTTGGCCGATTCAGTCGAGTACTCCTCGGCGGCAGCAGCGACGACAGTGCCGCTCCAGATACCCAGCAGCAACAGTGCGCCCGCGGCCAGTGGCCTGGCGTGCGCCATCACCCGTTCCCTCATGCCCTTCCCCTATTGTATTTTTCTTGGTGGGTCATCCAGTGCAGGCACTGCAAGAAGCCTGATTCAGAGGCCTGCAACAGCTTTGAGCCATCCTAGCGGGGAGTTCTGCGGCAACACAATTGGCGGGACGTTATGTTTTGTTAACGGCGACAGCGCCCTGTTGTTTCGACCGCGTCGCCGGGGTGCTGCGCGGTCGGCGTAGGAGCGGCCTTGTGTCGCGAAAGGGCTGCGCAGCGGCCCCAGATTTCAGCTTCGCAGCCGATATCCCCGGGCCAGCTACGCTGGCCTTTCCGACCGGTCCGGCGCCCCGGCAAGGCCGCTCCTACGCCAGATCACGGGCGCTCGCCAGGTTCATGCCAGGCTCTTGCTGACCACCTCGTACACGTCGCTGGACAAGGTGCCCGACGCCAGAATCCGCTCCAGCTCGGCCTTCATCAGCGCCTGACGCGCGCTATCGTACTTGCGCCAGCGGGTCAGCGGCGCGAGCTGGCGCGAGGCGATCTGCGGGTTGAGCGCATTAAGCTCGATGACCAGGTCCGCCAGGAAGCGATAGCCGGAACCGTCGGCCGCGTGGAAGTTGACCAGGTTCTGCCCGGCAAACGCGCCGATCAGTGCGCGCACCTTGTTCGGGTTCTTCAAGGTGAATGCCGGGTGCTGCATCAGCGCCTTTACCCGCGCCAGGCCGCCCGGCAACGAGCTGGCCGCCTGCACGCTGAACCACTGGTCCATGACCAGCGGGTTGTCCTTGAAGTGCTCGGCGAAGGCTTGCAGCACTTCGGCGCGCTCGGCCTCGAACGGCGAGTTGACCAACACCGCCAGCGCGGTCAGGCGCTCGGTCATGTTGTCGCTGTCCTTGAACTGCTCAAGGGTCGCCGCCAGCACCTGCGGCTTGCCGCTGAGCATCAGGTACGACAGGGCGATGTTCTGCAGGCTGCGCCGGGCGAAGTGCTCGGCGGCCGCCACATATGGCGTGCGCCGCGACACTTCACGGTTGGCCTGATAGCGCGACCACAAGGCGTCGAACAGCTGCTCGGCGATCTGCTTGCGGGCAAATTCGCGGGCCGCGTGGATCGCGTCAACGTCGGCCACCTGGCTGATCTCGGTCAGGTAGGCCTCACCTGGCAGCGAGAGCATTTCCGCGACCATGGCCGGGTCCAGCGCGTCATTGCCTATGACCGTGGCCAGGGCAGTGATCAAACGCGGATCGAGGCTCAACGGCTGGCCGGCCTGATGCTGGCCGATCAGCTCCTGCAGCACTTGCACCGACAATTGCTGGCCGGCTTCCCAGCGATTGAAACCGTCGCTGTCGTGCTGCATGAGGAACATCAGCTGGTCGCGGTTGTACGGGAAGCTCAGCTTGACCGGCGCACTGAAGCCGCGCAGCAGCGACGGCAATGGCTTGGCGGCGATGTCGAGGAAGGTGAAGGTCTGCTCGGCCTCGGTCAGCGATAGCACGCGGCTGCTGCCCTGGGCGCTGGCTTCGCCGTCCAGGCGCAGCGGCAGGTCGTTGCCGTCGGCGTCGAGCAGGCCCAGCGCGACCGGAATCACGAACGGCAGTTTCTCGCGCTTGTCCGGCGTCTGCGGGCAGCTCTGGCGGAAGGTCAGGCTGTAGCGCTGCGCTGTGCTGTCATAGGCTTCGCTGACCTCGAGGCGCGGCGTGCCGGCCTGGCTGTACCAGCGTTTGAATTGGGTCAGGTCAACGCCGTTGGCGTCTTCCATGGCCTTGATGAAGTCATCGCAGGTAACGGCCTGGCCATCGTGACGCTCGAAGTACAGGTCGCTGCCCTTGCGGAAGCCATCGGCGCCCAGCAGGGTGCGGACCATGCCGACCACTTCTGCGCCCTTCTCGTAAATGGTCAGGGTGTAGAAGTTGGAGATTTCAATGAAGCTGTCCGGGCGCACCGGGTGGGCCATAGGGCCTGCGTCTTCGGCAAACTGATGGGTGCGCAGGTACGCCACGTCCTCAATGCGCTTGACCGTGCGCGAGTTCATGTCGGCGCTGAATTCGGCGTCGCGGAACACCGTGAAGCCTTCCTTGAGCGACAGCTGGAACCAGTCGCGGCAGGTGATTCGGTTGCCGGTCCAGTTGTGGAAGTACTCGTGCGCGACCACCCCTTCAACGCGCTGGTGAGCGGCGTCGGTGGCCGTTTCGGCACGCGCTAGCACACAGCTGGAGTTGAAGATGTTGAGGCCCTTGTTTTCCATGGCGCCCATGTTGAAGTCGTTGACCGCAACGATCATGAAGATGTCCAGGTCGTACTCGCGGCCGTAGACTTCCTCGTCCCAGCGCATCGACTTCTTGAGGCTGACCATCGCGTGCTGGCACTTGTCGATGTTTTCTGGCTCGACATAGATGCGCAGCGCCACGTCACGGCCGGACTGGCGGGTGAAGGTGTCTTCGACGCACCAGAGATCGCCCGCCACCAGGGCGAACAGGTAGGCCGGCTTCTTGAACGGGTCTTCCCAGGTTGCCCAGTGGCGGCCGTCGTCAGCCGGGCCGCTGCCGATCGGGTTGCCGTTGGACAACAGGATCGGATAGCGATGCTGCTCGGCGATCACCGTGGTGGTGAACGTGCTCATCACATCCGGGCGGTCGAGGTAGTAGGTGATCTTGCGAAAGCCCTCGGCCTCGCACTGGGTGCAGTACATCGACCCCGACTTGTACAGGCCCTCCAGAGCCGTGTTGCTCTCGGGGTGGATCTTCACCGTGGTGTCGAGGGTGAACGTCTGCGCTTTCGGATGCAGGGTCAGGCTGTCGTCATCAAGCTGGTAATCGCCCGCGCTCAGGGCCTGGTCATCCAGTTGCACACTGACCAGTTGCAGCTGTTGACCGTTCAGCACCAGCGGCGGCAAGCCTTCGCCACGCGCCGGGTTGCGGCGCATCAGCAGTTGCGCATGGACCAGGCTGTGGTCCTCGAACAACTCGAAGGTCAGGTGCGTCTCGTCGATCAGGTACTCGGGCGCCTGGTAATCCTTGAGGTAGATCACTTGCGGTTGTTCGGTGCGCATGTGGCTGTCCTTTTACTGATGCACGGCCAACTGGTAGGCCGTGTATTTGCGAATATTGATCACGCCGGTATCGAAGATCAGGTACTGGCCCTTGATCCCGAGCAGAGTGCCTTCGATGACCGGGGTCTTGTCCAGGTTGAGGCTGACGATCTTTTTCGGATAGGCCTCGACCGGGTAACGGATCTCGACCACCTCGGCATCGGGCAGCGGCTGGATCGCCTGCAGGCCAAAACGTTCGTGCAGGGTGCGAATACCGTCGGCGCAGGCGTCGAAGATCTGCTCGCGAATCGCCGCCAGGTCGAGCACCTCGGCATCGCCCTTGAGCAGGTTGCGCCAGTTGGTGCGGTCTGGCACCTGGCTGCGCAATACATCCTCGACCAGGCCCGACTGCTGCCGAGTGGAAACGCGCATGATCGGCAGGGCCTGGATGGCGCCCTGATCGAGCCAGCGGGTTGGCAGTTGGGTAGCGCGGGTGATACCGACCTTGACCCCCGACGAGTTGGCCAGGTAGACCACGTGATCGGTCATGCAGAACTGCTCGCCCCAGGACGGCTCGCGGCAGGTGCCGGCGTCGTAGTGGCAACGTTCCGGAGCCATGATGCACAGGTCGCACTGGGCCAGCTTGGTCATGCACGGGTAGCAGTAGCCCTGGCTGTAGCTGGTCTTGGTGCGCTTGCCGCAGTGGCTACAGTGGATGGCACCGAGGTATTCAAGACGCAGGGTCTTGCCGATCATCGGGTTGACCGGCACCAGCGAATCACCCAGGCGAAAGCTGTATTGCACAACCGGTGCCTGCAACTGCACCGACATCTTGCTCAAAGAGCCACGAGCGAGTTCGATCAATGTACCGAGTCCGACTTGAACAGAATATTGGCGATGGGCGCCGACTTCGAGGCACACTCTTGCGGGCCCATGTAACCGGTACGCTGGTCTTCCGGCAGGTTCTGCAGTTCCCAGGCGATGACCGCCTGCAGCGACAGCTCTTTCTGCTCGACGGTGAGCTTGCGCCCGTCGGACCATTTGCCCAGCTCGACCGCAAGCTTGAGGCTCTGGTAGATCTCGGGGGTGATGTTTTCAATCATTTGGGCGAACGTGGACATTGTCTCTCCTCAATCAAGCCGACAGTTTACGCCGCGCCAGCGCGCCACCCAAGAGCCCAGTCAGGCATCCGATGAGCAGGCCACCGACATGCGCGGCATTGGCGATCTGGCCGAAGCCGAGCTGGCCGACCACGCCGGTCAGGCACACCACCAGCCAGATCAGCATCATCACCAGTACGCCCTTGGGCAGGCGGTAATGCGGGTTGGGTGCCAGCCACTGGTACAGCCAGACGTAGCCGAGCAAGCCGTACAACACGCCGGACAGCCCGCCGAACAGGCTCGGGCCGCCGACCAGGTGCTGGGCCAGGTTGGAGATCAGGCTGAACAGCAGCGTCAGCAACAGCAGCAACCAAGGCCCCTGGCGCAGCTCGATGCGCTTGCCCAGCTCCCAGTACCACATGCCATTCATGGCCAGGTGGAGGAAGCCGAAGTGCAGCAGCATCGGTGACACCAGCCGCCACCACTGGCCATCGCTGAGGCCTTGGGCCAGCGAGCTGAAGTACAGGTACTCGCCCTGCACACGGAAATCGAGAAAGGTGAACCAGCTCAGAGTCGACAGGTTGTCGCCCAGCCCGGTGATTGCCGCGACCACCACGCACAGCAGCAGTACGCCAGCCGTGACCTTGCATGCGCGGGCCTGCTGGGCCAGGGACGGTTGCCTGGGCAGGCTGGCCTGAGCCGAGGCCGGCAGTTCGATCTGGTCGTTGCCTTCGGGGTAGCGCTCGTACAGCTGGCGGACATCCTCGAGCAAGGCCTGCGGCGCCCACAGCACCTGCTCTTCGCCCTCCTCGCTGACCCGGTGCGGCACCTGCAGGCGGCGCAGCAGGCTGACAAAACCACTGAGGTCGACGGTCAACGGCAGGCGCAGCACTTCGATCACATTCATTGAGTGTCCTGTGGGCGCTCGACATCGACCCAGACGAACTTGTGCGGGTCGATGCCGGTTTCGTCATCCAGGCGATAGGCCGCCAGTTTGCCGTAGAGCACGGCGCTGTAATCCAGGCAGGCCAGATTGGGCCGGATCGGCGCCGGGCGACCGCTGCGCCAGTAATGGCCGACGAACAGCATCGGTTGCGCTTCGTCATAGCGCAGCAAGGTGTTTTTCTGCGTGTGGCTGAGCGGCGCGCTGGCCACCTCGTCCGGCAAGGCATCGGGCTGGAACACGATGTCGCCGTAGGTCTGCGGGTCTTCTTCCCAGAACTTGGTGCGGAAGAACGCCCGCGTCAGGCCATCGCCACCGGTCAGGGTGAGGCCATCCGGCAGGCGCATGTCGGTGCCGCGCAGGAGGCGATTGCACACGGTCGAGGCAAAGCTGCCGGACACACCCGAGGCCTGAATGAAGTGCTCGTCGATGCAGCCGCTTGGGTACTGCGGGCGCAACTGCTCGATCAGGCTCGGGTCCCAGCAGGCGTGCACCAGCCGGAAGCGCCCGGCATCGACAAACAGCGGCAGCTGGTAGAACCAGGCCAAAAAATCGTGCCAGTCGCCCGGGTGCTGGGCGAACTGGGTCAGGGTTTCGTCGATCAGGCGCGCGTTGCGCGGCGTGTGCTCACGGACAAATGCCTTGCCACTGCTGGGCAGCGCCGGCGTGAACCAGGCCAAGGCGTTGTACTCATGGTTACCCATGATGCAGAACGCCTGACCGGCCACGACCATGTCGTGGACGATATGCAGCGCCTCGCGAATTCGCGGGCCGCGATCGACGATATCGCCGAGGAACAGTGCCTGGCGCCGTGGATGCCGCCAGACCCCGCCCACGCGCTTGTAGCCGAGGGTATCGAGCAGGCGTTCGAGGGTATGTGCACAACCGTGCACGTCGCCGATGATATCGAAACTGCGCGCCGGATCGAGCATCAGTCGCCCCCACCCCCCAGGCGGCTGCCCCAGCCGAGCTTGGTGCGGCAGACTTCGTAGTAGTTGTGATCGAGCGGGTGGATCAGGCGCAGTTTCTGCGGCTTCTTGCTCACCGTGATGGTATCGCCGGGGGCGCAGGTGAAGTGGTTCTGGCCGTCACAGGACACTTGCGGATAGATCTGCAGGTCCTGCGAGACGACGATCTTCAGCTCGCTGTTGCCATCGACCACGATCGGCCGGCCCGACAGGGTGTGCGGGTACATCGGCACGATGACGATGGCGTCGAGCTTGGGGTGCATGATCGGCCCGCCGGCCGACAGCGCATAGGCGGTCGAGCCGGTGGGGGTGGCGACGATCAGGCCGTCGGCCTTCTGGCTGCAGACGAACTGGCCGTCAATGTAGATTTCGAACTCGATCATCCGCGTCGACTTGCCCGGGTGCAGGACCACGTCGTTGAGCGCGTCGCCCTGGCCAATGGCTTCACCGTGACGGCGCACTTCGGCCTGCAGCAAGAAGCGGTTTTCCACCAGATAGTGGCCGTCGAGCACTTCGGCGACCTTGACCTCGAGCTCATCCGGGCGGATGTCGGTGAGAAAGCCCAGGTTGCCGCGGTTGATACCGAGCACCGGCACATTGTGCCGGGCCAGCGCGCGGGCGGCGCCGAGCAGGCTGCCATCGCCGCCGACCACGATGACCAGGTCACAGACCTCGCCGAGCAGCTTGCGGGTCGAGGTCTGCAGGCCATGCCCTGGCAGCACTTCGGCAATCGTGTCCTCGAGGATCACGTGCATATGGCGATCAAGGAGGAACGTTTTCAGTCGGCGAATGGTGTCGAGCACCTGTGAGCTGCCCAGGCGGCCGATGATACCGATATTGCGAAATTGCTCCATGGTGCTCCTGCAAGGCCGTGCGGCGGGTAACGATAGCGGGTAACGATAGACGGATTATGGTCGAAACGACCGTCCAGCGGCAAACCGGCTATGCTCGCAGGATGACGCCCCTCACCGAGCTGCGCGACCTGCCCCGCCGTTTGCGCCGCCCTGCGGTGCGCGATCTGGCCTGGGCGCTGCTGTCGCCACCGCTGATGCGCGACTTGCCCGCACCACAGCGCCACCCGTTGACCGCCAGTGACTGGGCTGCCGACCCGCAGCAGCTGCAGGACTGGTTACTGGCGCTGGATGGCGATGATCAACCGCTGCGCGATTGGCTGGTGAAGATGACCAGCCGGCGCCTGGGCCTGTATTACGAGGCCCTCTGGCAGTTCGCCTTGAACCACGCCAGCGGGGTCGAACTGCTCGGCGCCAATCTGCCGATCCGCGAAGGAGGCCGCACTCTGGGCGAGCTGGATATCCTCCTGCGCGACCGCGACGGTGTGCATCATCTGGAATTGGCGATCAAGCTCTACCTCGGCCCTGCCAATGGCGCTGGCCCAGGCTCGATGCACTGGTTGGGGCCGGGATGCCAGGATCGGCTCGATCTGAAACTGGCCCACCTTGTCGGTCATCAGCTGCCTATTTCTGCTCGCCCAGAGAGCCAGGCGCTGCTTGCGGAGCTTGGCCTGGATCAGCCCCAGGCGCACCTGTGGCTGGGCGGCTATCTGTTCTACCCAGGCATGCTTGCAGTCCATCCTCCAGCCGGCGCAGAACCTGCGCACTTACGCGGTGACTGGCTGCACCGGCACGACTGGCCCGGCTACCGCAGCGGCGCGGCAGAGGGCCGCTGGCAGGTCCTGACGCGCCAGCACTGGCTGGCGCCCGCGCGTATTGCAGACAGCGACTGCTGGACGCCAGCGCAGTTCGAGCAATGGCTGATGCAGCTGGACCCGTTCGCACCCGCGCAATTGCTGGTCAGGTTGACGCAGACCGAAGACGGCGCCTGGGAGGAACAGCAGCGGTTGTTTCTGGTGGCGGACAGCTGGCCGCAGTTGCCGAGCTGAGCAGCAGGCCGCCAAGGTTTTCGACAGATTCACGCAAATATCTGCGCAGCCTTCGACCTGTAGCAAAGAAATCTGTCAGCCATCGATTAGAGTTAGCGATACGCGCCAGCAAGAGCGCCTTTTCGACCTGATAAGTGAGGAGTGACCATGGTTTCATCCAACCCGCCGGCGCATTACGCGCGGATCTCGATTGCCCTGCACTGGCTGATGCTGGTGTTGCTGGCAAGCGTCTACGCCCTGATCGAACTGCGTGGCCTGTTCCCCAAGGACAGCGCCGAACGCAACCTGATGAAAGACCTGCACTTCATGTTCGGCCTGACCGTGTTCGTACTGGTCTGGCTACGCCTGGCCATGCGCCTGATCAACCCGACGCCGCCGATCACGCCCAAGCCGCCGGCATGGCAGACTGGCCTGGCGCACCTGGTGCACCTGCTGCTGTACCTGCTGATGATCGGCATGCCGCTGGCGGGCTGGTTGATCCTCAGCGCCGCCGACAAGCCAATCCCGTTCTACGGCTTCGAGCTGCCCGCGCTGACCGGGCCTGATTCGGACTTTGCCAAATTCATCAAGGGCTGGCATGAGCGGGTTGGCGGCTGGGGCTACTGGCTGATTGGCCTGCATGCACTGGCCGGGCTTTACCATCACTACATCAAGCGCGATAACACCCTGGTGCGCATGCTGCCCTACAAGTAACCGCGTCGGCCCTGCAGCCCGCCTGTGTGCACGAACAGCAGGCGGCTGCCGGGCCTGAAGCGCCCCGCCTCGACCTCATCGCGCAGCGCCAGCAGGGCCTTGCCGGTGTACACCGCCTCCAGCGGCAGGCCACTGTGCTGTTCGCTGTCGGCGATAAACGCCAGCAACTCATCATCCATGCGCGCAAAGCCGCCACGGCAAGCGTCATGCAATTGGTAGCCCTGCTCTCCCGCCAACGCTGCCACCGTTGCCGCCACGCCGTGGTCAGCCGGCACCGCAAGGGCGCCGTGCACCGGGCGCGCACCGGCCTCAGCGAGCACCAGCCCCGCCAGGGTGGTGCCGGTACCGACGGCCAGCCACCAGCCATCGTAGTCATCCCAACCCAGCTGCGGCAGCTGCTCGCGTGCCTGCTCGACGATCAATCGGCAACCCTGTGCGCCGGCCATGCCGCCACCGCCCTCGGCGATGCACTGCCAGCCGGGGTAGCGTGCTTGCCACTCAGCCCAGAACTGCGGCTCATGTCGCGCCCGGTAGCCGCCATAGCCGAGCCAGTGCAGTTGCATGCCCAAGGCTTGCAGGTCGCGCACGGTCGGGGTGTCCTGCGCATGGCCACGCAGCAGGCCGGCGGTGGCAAAGCCAAACCGTTTGCCGGCAGCGGCCAGTGCATGCAGATGGTTGGAATGGTTGCCGCCCAGGCTGATCAAGCCGGGCGCGTTGCACCGCCAGGCTTCGACCAGATGGTCGCGCAGCTTGAACCACTTGTTGCCGCTGATCAGCGGGTCGATCAGGTCCAGACGCAACACTGCGAGCTGGACCTTAGCGCGCTGAGTCCAGGGCAAGCACAGCGGTTGTAGAGGTGCCTGAGGCAGGCAGGAGAGTTCGGCAGACATCGGCCGAGTCTACCAGCTTGGGCCGGGGCCGCGCTGCAGCCCCACCCCATGCCGTTACAGCTCGGCGGCCAAGCGCGAACCTTGGTTGATGGCGCGCTTGGCATCCAGCTCGGCGGCCACATCAGCGCCGCCGATCAGGTGCACCGACTGCCCCGCTGCGATCAGCCCGTCCTGCAGTTCGCGCAGTGGATCCTGGCCTGCACAGATCACCACGTTGTCCACTGCCAGCAACTGCGGCTCGCCATCAGCAATGCGTACATGCAAACCAGCGTCGTCGATCTGCAGGTATTCGACACTGTTGAGCATCTGTACCTGCTTGTTTTTCAGGCCAGTGCGGTGAATCCAGCCGGTAGTCTTGCCCAGACCGTCGCCGACCTTGGTCTTCTTGCGCTGCAAAAGGTACACCTGCCGCGCCGGCGCATGCGGCTCGGGCTTGATCCCGGCCACGCCACCACGCGCTTCGAGCGCAGTGTCGATGCCCCACTCTTTCCAGAACGCGTCGCGATCCAGGCTGGTAGCCACGCCCTGGTGCACCAGGTACTCGGAGACATCAAAGCCGATGCCGCCCGCGCCGATCACCGCAACCCGCTGGCCGACCGGTTTGCGCTGCAACAGTACATCCAGATAATTCAGCACCTTGGCGTGCTCGATGCCGGGGATAGCCGGGTTGCGCGGGACAATCCCGGTGGCCAGGATGATCTCGTCATAATCGCCGGCAATCAGCTGCTCGGCGCTGACTCGGCTATTCAGGCGCACGTCCACGCCCGTGAGCTGCAGCTTGTTACGGAAATAGCGCAGGGTTTCGGAGAACTCTTCCTTGCCCGGCACGCGCTTGGCCACGTTGAACTGGCCACCGATCTCGCCAGCGGCGTCAAACAGGGTGACCTGATGGCCGCGCTCGCCGGCCACGGTCGCCGCAGCCAGGCCAGCCGGGCCAGCACCCACCACCGCGATACGCTTGGCCTGGGTCACCGGCAGGTAATTCAGTTCGGTTTCATGGCAGGCGCGCGGATTGACCAGGCAACTGGTCAACTTGCCGCCAAAGGTGTGATCAAGGCAGGCCTGGTTGCAGCCGATGCAGGTATTGATCTGCTCGGCTTGATCGGCTGCGGCCTTGTTGACGAACTCTGGATCGGCCAGGAATGGCCGGGCCATCGACACCATGTCGGCATCGCCGGCAGCCAGCACGGCCTCGGCAACTTCGGGTGTATTGATGCGATTGGTGGTGATCAATGGGATGTTGACGTGCCCACGCAGCTTGGCCGTGACCTTGCTGAAGGCCGCCCGCGGTACTTTGGTGGCGATGGTCGGAATGCGCGCTTCGTGCCAGCCGATGCCGGTATTGATCAGCGTTGCCCCGGCCTGCTCGATGGCCTTGGCCAGTTGCAGGATCTCTTGCCAATCGCTGCCACCTTCGATCAGGTCGAGCATCGACAGGCGGAAGATGATGATGAAGTTCGGCCCCACCGCCGCACGCACGCGGGTGACGATTTCGACCGCCAGGCGCATGCGGTTGGCGTAGCTGCCACCCCAGCGATCGGTGCGGTGGTTGGTGTGAGCGGCGAGGAACTGGTTGATGAAGTAGCCTTCCGATCCCATGATCTCGACGCCGTCATATCCCGCGCGCTGGGCCAGTTCGGCACAGTTGACGAAGTCGGCGATCTGCTTCTCGATGCCGGCTTCGTCCAGCTCCTTGGGCTTGAACGGGTTGATCGGCGCCTGAATCGCGCTCGGCGCCACCTGGCGCGGGCTGTAGGCGTAACGGCCGGCGTGGAGGATCTGCAGGCAGATCTTGCCCCCAGCGGCGTGCACCGCCTCGGTGACGATACGGTGCTGGTCGGCTTCTTCAGCGGTGCTCAGCTTGGCAGCACCGGAGTACACGCCACCCTCATCGTTTGGCGCAATGCCGCCGGTGACCATCAGGCCGACACCACCGCGTGCTCGCTCGGCGAAGTACACTGCCATGCGCTCGAAGCCGCCTGGGCGCTCTTCCAGGCCAGTGTGCATGGAGCCCATCAGGGTACGGTTGCGCAAAGTGGTGAAGCCAAGGTCAAGCGGGGCCAGCAGGTTCGGGTACGCCATGGAGCAACTCCACATGGGCAAAATCACGGGATGCGGGCGCCTCGCTGGGGTGCGGGGCCCGTCGGTTATCTGCCCTCGACATTAAACAGCCGTTTGAACCGGCTCAATGATCGAAACTGACAACTTATTGATCCTGCTGCACAGCAGGTCTACCCTAGGGCTCCTTACATTCGATGGTGCCGCAGCGGTTCATGCGCAAACTTCTCGCAAGCGCCCTGGCGCTGGTAATGATCGCCGCGTTGTGTGGCTATGGTTTCTGGACGCAACAGCGCCCTGAAGGCCACTACCTGTCTGACCTGCGTATCGAGCTGGCGCTCAATCAGGGTAGCCCTGGCGAGCGCGGCAACCTGCTCGGCATCGAGCCGCTGCTCTACCCCAGCGACTATCAAAACCTGCAACGGCTGCGACTCAAGCTTGCCGCCTACCTGCAGCAGGCCCGCGAGCAGGGGCTGGTGAATGCGCGCACGGTGGTGGTATTGCCTGAGCACATCGGCACCTGGCTGTGGGCGCGCGGTGAAAAAAACGAGCTGTATCAAGTGACCCAGCGGCGCGAGGCCGAGCAATGGCTTGAGCTGAGTAACCCGCTGCGCTACGGCCTGGCAATGCTTTGGGCGACCGGCGACGACCGCCGCGCCGATGCGCATCTGCGCATGAAGGCGGCGCAGATGGCCGCCGACTATCAGGCCCTGTTCAGCGGCCTGGCAAAGGAATTTGGCGTGACCCTGGTGGCCGGCTCGATTGTCTTGCCCGCGCCCTATGTGGAGAACGGCGTGCTGCACGCCGGCAGCGGCCCACTGTTCAACAGCAGCTTGGTATTCGCCGGCGATGGCAGTGTGCTCGGTCAGCCGCAACGCCAGCAGTTTGCCGACAGCGAAGTACGCCGGTACATTCAGGACGGTCGCGGGCAAGACGGTCGCGAGCAGCCCCTGCACGTCGTTTCGACCCCAGCTGGACGCCTTGGCGTGTTGATCGGCAGTGACAGCTGGTACCCGGAAAATTATCAGCAGCTAGCGCAGCAGTCCGCACAGCTGATCGCCAACCCGGTATTTCTCAGTGGCAAGCACAGCTGGGACGCACCCTGGCGCGGTAATCGCCATCAGGATGCCGCCGCCGAGCTGCCACTGCAGCGTGGTCAAGTCAGCGAACAACAGGCCTGGCGGCAACTGACCCTGGCCGCCAATCCCGGCCTGACCAGCATCAGCGTGTTCATGCGTGGCCAATTCTGGGAACTTGGCGCTGACGGTCAAGGCTTTGCCAACCACGCTGGCGGCCAGTTGGCCGGCACCTCGCAGCATGGCGCCCGCCTGCTAAACGTGTGGTTGTAAGGCCATGCCCAGGCCGCGTGTGCGCCTCGGTGAATTGACTGTAGGGTTCGTCCAGCCTCTGGCCGAGGCCCTGCAACAGCTGGGGCATGACCCTACGCCGTTGCTCGAGCGTTACGGCCTTACCAGCAGCCGCCTCGCCCAGCCCGGCGCGCGCTTGTCGATACCGCGCTACATGCACCTGGGCCATGCAGCAATCAAGCTCAGCGGCGAGCCAGCGTTGGGCCTGCGCATGGGCAGCCTGAGCCGGCTGGCACAGACAGGTTTGGCCGGAGTCACCGCAGCTCAAGCACCGACGCTCGGCGAAGCTGCCCGCACCTTGCTGCGCTTCGAGCCGCTCTATGCGGCCAACTACCGCGGCAGCTCGGTGTTTGTCGAAGACACGCAAGGCGCCTGGCTGCGCTTCTATTCGATCAGCCCCTACAACGACTACAACCGTTTCGTGGTCGACTCGCTGCTGTCGGGCTGGCTTGCGCAGTTAGGCCAGCTGGCGGGGCAGCCGGTGCAGGCAGAGCGAATGGAGATCGAATTTGCAGCGCCAAGCTACGCAGCGGGCTATCAGGCACTTTGTGCCACGCCGATACACTTCGCGGCCGAAGGTAATCAGCTGCGCCTGAGCCGGGCCACGCTTGAGCAGGCCAACCCGCAGCACTGCCCCAGCACCTGGCAGCAGCTGCTCCAGCTATGTGAAGTGGAGCTCGCCCAGCACACCCGTGTACGCAGCCTTGGCGAGCGCATCACGCATCTGCTCGGGCCGCTGCTTAACGGCGGGCGCGAGCCTGACCTGGAGGAAGTCGCCCGCCATTTGCAATTGCCGACCTGGACCCTGCGCCGCAAGCTTGCCGAAGAAGGCACGCGCTTTCGCAGCCTGCTCAACGACACCCGCCAGGATCTTGCCGAGACCTACATCCGCGACACGGAGCTGGCCTTCGGCGAGATTGCCTATCTGTTGGGGTTTGCTTCAGCAGAAGCCTTTCAACGTGCGTTCAAGCGCTGGACCGGGCTTACGCCGGGGGAGTTCCGGCGTAATCAACGGCGCACCGGTTAGAGCTCGGTGGCGTCGTCTGGTTCGGGGGCGTCCAGTTCATAGGCCTGATATTCGAGCAGCTCTTCCTGATAGTCGTCCATCGCCCTGCTTCCTCTTCACTCATGATGTTGGCTCATGTCGCCACGCTAAAGCGGGCGCATGACGCATTGATGACAAGCTTATGAGTGATAAACGTAGCAGGGGTTCGAAGGATTAGCCTGGCAAGCTGTAACAACAAACTGCAAGGCCGATCGAGGCCTTGCAGAGGCCATTTACATCGAGGCTGGAGCAGCCTCGCTGGCCGGAGCCTCCTGCTGCACCTGGATCGGCGAAGCCTCGTTGGGTGGCGCGATCGGCTGCGAGCTGCGGCTGTCGTCTACCAGCGGCGCGGCAGGTGCCTCGCTGACGGGAGCAACGGCCGCTGGGGCGACTACAGGTGCTTCGGGAGCCGCTGGGGCCGCTGCCGGCGCGACCGCTGCAGCCGGAGCCAATGCAGCCGGCGCTGGCGCTTGCTCCGGCAGGCCCAGATCTGGCGCTGGCTGTTCAGCCTTCGGCGCCTCGACCTTGGCTTCAGCCTTTTTCGCCTTCTTCGGTTTGGGCTTGGGCAGGAAGCTCTCGACCAGCGCGAAGTAGCGCTCATAGAACTGCGGCGCCGTGACGGTTTCGCTGGCCACCTTGACCATCGAATCATCGCTCGAACCGATTGGCATCGACACCGAACCGAGAATCCCTACACCAAGGCTGGCCGAGGTATTGGACTTTTTCAGCGCGTAACGATCCTGCAGGGCGTTTGCGAACATCGTCGAACGCTGGTCATCGCTGCTGTCGGGCGCACAGGTGACGCTGAAGCTGATCTGCAGATGGTTGTCGCTGTTCTGCTGAAAGCTCTTGTTGCCGGCGATCTGGTTGTCGCCCGTGCTGGTGATGATATAGCCCTGGCTGAGCAACGCGCGCCGGGCCGCTTCGCAGGAGCCGGCGTCACTGACCGGGAAGCTGCGCGAGTAGGTGCCCGAGTCATCGAAGTTCTCGTGCTCGTAGACCGCAGGTTTTTTCGAGGAGCAACCGGATACGCCCGCCAGCACAAGGGCCAGCCCGAGCGCACCGAAGACGGATGATCTGGACATCATGAATACCGGATTGGTCGAATGGCGCCTATTGTGCAACACATACCCGCTGACTTAAACCGTTGATCTGTGAAGAGGCTGTCAGCTTTGGCTAAAGCTGGGCTGCCTCAACACGGTGATAGGGGCACTGTGAGCAAGATAGCAAGACGCGATCACCCTGCCGACAGGTGTGTATGCAACCGCTCGATGTGCTCCGGCCCGATCCCGCAGCAACCGCCAACGATGCTGGCGCCAGCGGCCACCCAGCTACTTGCCCACTGCAGATATGCCTGAGGGGTCAGATCATCACGAATCTCGAGCAAGGTACTATTGGCCTTGGCCGCCGCGCTGACTGGAGGAAACGCATTGGCATACACCCCAAGCTCGATGGCCTGACCGAGGCGCTGGATGACCACGCGCGCTTCATGCAATGCCGCAGCCATCACCTCTGGCTGGCTGCAGTTGAACAACACCACGGCCGCGCCCAGCTCCGCCGCCACACGCACGGCCTCAGCCACCGCCTCACCTGAGCGCAAGCGCGGGGCCCCGGCGACCTCGTCCAGCAAGGTAAAGGACAACCACAGTGGCTTCGGCTGCGCACCCAGCGCCTCGGCCACGGCGCGAGCTTCGGCGACAGAGCTTTGTGTTTCCGCCAGCCAGACATCAACCCGCTCGCGCAAGCCAGCAATCAGTTGCCGGTGAATGGCGACACTGCGTGCATGATCGAACAAATCCGGGCGGTAAGATCCCAGCGCCGGCGGCAATGAGCCAGCCACCGTGACTGGCGCGGGAGACTCATCGGCAGCCTCGCGGGCAAGGCGCCCTGCCCTCTCGGCCAACGTCTGAGCATGCTCGGCAAAGCGCTCTTCACCGAGGTGAAACGGCACCACGGCATAGCTGTTGGTGCTGATGATCCTGGCGCCAGCGGCGATGAACGAGCGATGCGCCTGCAGCACGAACTCGGGCGCTTCAATCAATGCCAGCGCCGACCACTCCGGCTGCCTGAACGGTGCGCCGATGCGCTGCAGCTCACGGCCCATGCCGCCATCCAACAAACGAACAGTGGCTGCACTCATTGGTTGGCACTCACGGTCTGTTGAGGCTCGCCCAGCCAACGAGCAATGATGGCAGGGTTAGCCTTGACCCACGCCTTGGCTGCAATTTCAGCCGGCTGCTTTTCCTTTTCGATCTTGAGAATCAGGTCATTGAGCTGCGCAGGTTCGATAGCGACGTTTTGCAGAAACGCGGCAATTTTCGGTGCACGCTTTTGCAGGGCGACCGACGACAACACGTAAACCTTGGCATCCGGGTACGCGCAAGTGATCTGGCTTTTATTGAGCCAGTCAGGGTCAACTGTAGGGCTGATGAACTTCCAGCAGCCGTCAGCCTTGTACAACGGATCCCCCTTCTTGTTGTCCTGGGCATACCCATCGAATGCCGGCTCCTGCAATCGGCGCAGGTCGAAGGCGGAGAATATCCAGTCCGGGGTATAGGCATAGAACACCACGCCTCGCCCTGCTTTGTAAGCTGCCGCCAGCCTGGAATAGGTGACCGCTGCCTCGGTGGAGATCGACTCGAATTTATCGGCAAACTGGTAATCCTTGGCCTTGATCTCACCGATGTAGGTTGACTCCCAGCCCGCTGGCCCGACCAGCAACTGTGCCTTGCCCCCGCCCGGTGGCTGGAAGAGCTCGGCGACTTCCGGCTTCTTCAGGTCATACACGGATTTCACCCCGTATTTGTCCTGCAGATAGCCGGGGATGTAAAAGCCTTGCTCGCCGGTGTACGGTTGTTTGTTCGGAAACAGCGAAGGGTTGGCACCGCTGACATATTTCGCCCAGGCAGCGGATTGGTTGGGCATCCAGATGTCGGTCAGCACGTCTACCGAACCATCGCCTTTCGACGCTGCACTGAGCAGCACCGGGACGTCCCCCGCCAGGTAGGAGACGTCGGCGTCGAGGCGGCTCTGCAGCACTTCACCGAGGATGTACTGAATGGCGACTGCGCCAGTCCAGTTCTGTTCGCCAATGACGATCTTGTCCTTGGCCAACGCCGTGTTCGAACCGATAACGGCGGCCAGTACAGCCAGCGCGCCGAGGCTACGCGATAAAGATGGGTTCACGGTAAGTCTCACTTTCACTGGTAGAGTTGGCCTTGCTTGCGCAGGCTCGATTGAATGATCCGATCAGGGATCAGCGCGCACACGACAATCGCGATACCCGCAAGCACGCCCTCGCCGCCTTTGATGTTGCGCAGCGCAGTCATGACGTCGTAACCCAGGCCGCCGGCGCCGATCAAGGCAGCGACCACCACCATCGACAGGCTCATGACAATGGTTTGATTTATCCCCAGCAGCAGCGAACGCCGAGCCAGCGGCAGCTCCACCTTGCACAGCGTCTGCCAGGGGCTGGCGCCATGGGCGACGGCGGCTTCGAGGGCATCCTTGGGGACTTCCTGAATGCCCAGCGAGGTCAGGCGAATCATCGGCGCCAGCGCAAAAATCACAGTAGCAATCACCGCAGGCGTCTTGCCGACCGAAAAAAACGCCACGGCAGGGATCAGATAGACAAACGTCGGCAAGGTCTGCATGACATCCAGCAACGGTGTCATCAGCCGCCGCAGCAGTGGCCGTTTAGCCAACAAGATCCCGCTGGGGACGCCGATGACCAGGGCAATCAGCACCGAGGAGCCGACCAGCGCGAGCGTGGCAATGGTGTGGTCCCAGAAGCCGAACACGCCGATATACGCCAAGGCGGCGGCGCTGGTGAACGCCAGCCCCCAGCCAGCCGAGCGCCAGGCAAGGTACACCAGCGTCAGTGCCGCAACCGGCCATGGCAACCAGCCCAACAGGTTTTCGACACCCTCGATCACCGTGCGCACGGCCACGATCACACCAACGAATGCACCCTCAAAGGTGACCTGCGACCAACCGATAAAGTCGTCGATCGCTTGTGCGGTTACCAGCAGCAACTGGCGGTTGACCGGAAACTGCAGCAACGCGTGGCTTGGCTCTGGTGCCGCCACACGCCATAGCACCAGCGCCTGGCAGACAACCACCAAGGCCAGCGGCAGTAGCCAGCCAGTACCTTCGCTTGCACCCGCATGACGGCTCAGCCTGACCGCAGTCAGGCGGCTTGCCAGCAGTGCCAGCAGCGCGAGAATGCTCAGCCACCCGGCAGTCGACTGCGCCAGCCCGACCAGCGCGGCTAGCTCGACCCCAAACGTGCCCCAGAAGGCTGCGCCTTTGCCGCGCGCCGCTAACGCGGCTGGCCCCAGCAGCGCTGCTTGCCACCAAGGCAAGGCGGTGCTGCCCGGCTGCGCCCGGCGCTCTGCTGGCAAGGCGGTCTGGGTTGACCTGCTCGCCGCAGCCGGCGGGGTCGAAGCGGGCTGGCAGTCGCGGAAGAAATCCGCCACTTCGCTGTCAGCCGGCTGCTCGAGCAACGTCTGCGGTGCGGCCAATTGCACCAGTCGCCCGCCGCGCATGACTGCTATACGGTCGGCCAGCCGCAACGCCTCAGCAGGATCATGGGTCACCAGCAAGGTGGTGATGCCACGCTCACGGACCAGGCTCATAAAGTGCAGCTGCAGGTCTCGGCGAATAGTGGGGTCCAACGCGCTGAACGGCTCGTCCATCAACAGGATGTCCGGCTCCGACACCAGAGCCCTGGCCAGACCAACCCGCTGTTGCATACCTCCGGAAAGCTCATGCGGATAATGCTCGCCCCAGCCCTCAAGCCCGACCGCTTTGAGCTGCACGGCAGCTGCCGCATGCCGAGCGCCCTCGGCTTCACCGCTCAACTCCAGCGGCAATGCTACATTGTCGAGCACGGTGCGATGGGGCAGGAGACCAAAGTGCTGGAACACCATGCCGATGCGTCGTGACCTGAGTACCCGCAGCGCGCTGTTGCTCAAGCCACTGAGGGCCTGGCCGTCGATGAGCACTTCACCTTGGCTCGGCTTGATCAGACGGTTGATGTGACGCAGCAGGGTCGATTTACCGCTGCCAGAGGTGCCCATCAGGCACAGGACCTCGCCGCGGCGCACCTTGAGACTGACGTCATTGACCGCAGGCAGCGATGGCGTGCCCTTGCCACGCAAGTAGCGCTTGGTCACCGAGCGAAGTTCAAGCACCACGTCGCAGTCGTCCTGCTCGGAAACATTGAGATCAAGCTCTGACTCATACACTGGCGCCAGCGGCGATTGGATGACTGTCACGACGACTCCCGACAGATCAGCTGGGCCAAAACCGGCTCACAGGCTGACGAAAAAAAAGCGGGCGTCAGTGGGACATTGCTTCAGCCCGACGCCTGGACAACGCCTGACTGGACAGCAAGGCGTTGGGGTTGGGTTAAAGCTAAACGATCTTAAAAAAGCAAAATAAATACTTTTTTAGAATTAGCTTAGTCGTGTGCGTCGTAGTCACGAGGAGCGTCGGCATGCTTCAGCACGCAGGCACGCCTGAGCAAGCGTCACACTTCTATCGCTGAGTGGATACCGTCGATGAAGAGGGATAACTGCTGGAAACAAAAAAAGCGACCCGAAGGTCGCTTTCTCTGTGTGCTTCAAGGCGTTCAAGGGGCCTCGAAGCGAAGATGGCGCAGCGGACGGGACTCGAACCCGCGACCCCCGGCGTGACAGGCCGGTATTCTAACCGACTGAACTACCGCTGCGTATCATTCAGGCTTGCGCCTGTTTGAAACTGGGATCTGACCTACAGCAACCTGTGCTGGCGGTTCAGGCACAAAAAAAGCGATAACGTGATCGCTTCTTTTGTGTTGCTTCGAGGCGTTCAAAGGGCCTCGAGGCGAAGATGGCGCAGCGGACGGGACTCGAACCCGCGACCCCCGGCGTGACAGGCCGGTATTCTAACCGACTGAACTACCGCTGCGTATCGTTCAGGCTTGCGCCCGATTGAAACTGGGTCTGGCACAAAGGCTTGGCCTTTGAACCTCAGACCGGTGACAAGCACCCATCTGGAGAAAAGTGGCGCAGCGGACGGGACTCGAACCCGCGACCCCCGGCGTGACAGGCCGGTATTCTAACCGACTGAACTACCGCTGCGCATAGTGGACTTGCGTCCTGTTCCTCTCTACCGATTTGCTTCTTGCGAAGCTGACCAGCCAGGAACATCTCAGAAAGTGGTGGGTGATGACGGGATCGAACCGCCGACCCTCTGCTTGTAAGGCAGATGCTCTCCCGGCTGAGCTAATCACCCATATTCGCTTCAAGTGTTGCCTAGTTTTACCTAGCCTTGCTTGTTACGTTTACTTCGCTGAGGCCGCGAAATTTACGCAGGTACCGATGCTAAGTCAATACCCCCATTGAATTTTTTTTCAAAAAGGGCAAAACGGATCAGGTATAGATCATCTTCCGGCTCATGCCGCCGTCCACTACAAATTCCTGGCCGGTAACGAACCCGGCCTGACGCGACAGTAACCACGCCACCAGCGCCGCGACGTCTTCCACTGTCCCTACCCTGCCGGTCGGATGCTGGGCGTGGTCGGCATCGGTCAACGGCTCAGCCCTGCGCTGGGACGGGTCACGTGCGTCGATCCAGCCCGGGCTCACCGCATTGACGCGAATCTCCGGGCCCAGGCTCATGGCCAGGGCGTGGGTCAGCGCCAGCAGCCCGCCCTTGCTCGCCGCATAAGCCTCGGTATCAGGCTCGGATTGGCGTGCACGGGTCGAGGTCAAGTTGACGATGGCGCCGCCATGGGCACGTAGATACGGCGCACAGTGCTTGGCCAGCAGCATCGGGCCATTCAGATTGACCGCCAGCACCCGGTTCCACTGGCTCAGGCTCAAACTCTCGAGGGTATGGTTGTGCGGGTTGGCGATGGCGGCGTTGCACACCAGCGCATCGAGGCGACCAAATTGGCCAAGCACCTCGGACACCCCGGCACTGACCTGGGCTTCATCGGCAACGTCCATGGTGATGAACCAGGCATTGTCGCCCAGGGCCTTGGCCACCTTGGCACCGCGCGGGCGGTCAAGGTCGCTGAGGACCACTTGCCAGCCCTCACAGATCAGCCAGGCGGCAATGCCCAGGCCGATGCCGCGGGCGGCACCGGTAACCAGGGCGACCCGACCGTTATGATCGGGCTCGCCGCCCTTCCAGTCGATCACAGCGCTGCCAGCCCACGCGCCAGGTCGGCTTGCAGGTCGGCAACGTCTTCCAGGCCAACCGCAATGCGGATCAGGCTGTCGCGGATACCCGCCGCCTCACGCTCCTGCGGCGACAGACGGCCGTGGGAAGTGGTCGCCGGGTGGGTGATGGTGGTCTTGCTGTCACCCAGGTTGGCCGTGATCGAGAGCAAACGGGTGGCATCGATGAAGCGCCAGGCGCCGTCTTTGCCGCCTCTGACCTCAAAGCTCACCACCGCACCGAAGTCACTCATCTGCCGTTTGGCCAGTTCGTGCTGCGGGTGGCTGGCGAGGCCAGCGTAGTGGACTTTCTCTACCCCATCCTGCTGCTCAAGCCACTGCGCCAGCGCCTTGGCACTCTCGCAATGGGCGCGCATACGCAGCTTGAGCGTCTCCAGGCCTTTGAGGAAGACCCAGGCGTTGAACGGGCTGAGGGTAGGCCCTGCGGTACGCAGAAAGCCCACCACTTCCTTCATCTGCTCACTACGCCCGGCCACCGCACCACCCATGCAACGGCCTTGGCCATCGATGAACTTGGTTGCCGAATGCACGACGATGTCGGCACCCAGCTTCAGCGGTTGCTGCAGCGCTGGGGTGCTGAAGCAGTTGTCGACCACCAGCAGCGCACCGCGGGCATGGGCGATCTCGGCCAGCGCGGCAATATCGACAAGCTCGGCCAGCGGGTTGGACGGCGACTCGACGAACAGCAGCTTGGTGTTGGCCTTGATGCCCTGCTCCCAACCGCTGAGCTCGGCCAGTGGCACGTAGTCCACCTCGACGCCAAAGCGCTTGAAGTACTTCTCGAACAGGCTGATGGTCGAGCCGAACACGCTTTGCGAGACCAGCACATGATCACCAGCGCTGCACAGCGCCATCACCGTCGACAGGATCGCCGACATGCCGGTAGAGGTGCCGACTGCCTGTTCGGCGCCTTCCAGGGCCGCCAGACGCTCTTCAAAGGCGCGCACGGTCGGGTTGGTATAGCGCGAATAGACGTTGCCCGGTGTTTCACCGGCAAACCGCGCAGCTGCATCGGCAGCCGTGCGGAACACGTAGCTGGAGGTGAAGAACAGCGCGTCGCTGTGCTCAGCCTCCGGCGTGCGGTATTGACCGGCGCGCACCGCCAGGGTGTCGAAAGCGACACCCTCGAGGTCGCTGTCCAGTCGCCCGGCATCCCATTGATCCGTCATGCCGTCACTCCCAATCAGTTGTTGTAGAGGTCGATGATCGCGCTGACAGCCTGAGTCTTGACCTTCGCCGCATCGTTGCGATTTTGCTCGATACGGTCCAGGTAGGCGTCGTCGATGTCGCCGGTGACGTATTCACCGTCGAACACTGCGCAGTCGAAATGCTCGATCTTGATCTTGCCGCCACCGACCGAATCGATCAGGTCTGGCAAGTCCTGATAGATCAGCCAGTCGGCGCCGATCAACTCGGCCACCTGGTCGGTGGTACGGTTGTGGGCGATCAGTTCGTGGACACTCGGCATGTCGATGCCGTAGACGTTGGGGTAACGCACTGCCGGGGCAGCGGAACAGAAGTAGACGTTTTTCGCGCCGGCCTCGCGGGCCATCTGGATGATCTGCTTGCAGGTGGTACCGCGCACGATCGAGTCGTCGACGAGCATCACGTTCTTGCCGCGGAATTCCAGCTCGATGGCGTTGAGCTTCTGGCGCACCGACTTTTTGCGCGCGGCCTGGCCGGGCATGATGAAGGTACGGCCGATGTAGCGGTTCTTGACGAAGCCTTCGCGGAACTTCACGCCCAGACGGTTGGCCAGCTCCAGCGCCGCGGTACGGCTGGTGTCCGGAATCGGGATAACCACGTCGATGTCATGCTCAGGACGCTCGCGCATGATCTTGTCGGCGAGTTTCTCGCCCATGCGCAGCCGCGCCTTGTACACCGAGACGCCATCCATGATCGAGTCAGGACGCGCCAGGTAGACGTGCTCGAAGATGCACGGCTTGAGCATTGGGTTATGCGCGCACTGCTTGGTGTGCAGCTGGCCTTCCTCGGTGATGTACACCGCTTCGCCCGGTGCCAGGTCACGGATCAGGGTGAAGCCGAGCACGTCGAGGGCGACGCTTTCGGAGGCGATCATGTACTCCACGCCCTCGTCGGTGTGACGCTGGCCGAACACCACCGGGCGAATGCCGTTGGGGTCACGGAAGCCGACGATGCCGTAGCCGGTGATCATCGCTACTACCGCGTAACCACCAACACAGCGGCTGTGCACGTGGGAGACCGCCGCGAAGACGTCTTCTTCGGTAGGCTGCAGCTTGCCGCGCACGGCCAGCTCGTGGGCGAACACGTTGAGCAGCACTTCCGAATCGGAGTTGGTGTTGACGTGGCGCAGATCGGACTCGTAGATCTCCTTGGCCAGCTGCTCGACGTTGGTCAAGTTGCCGTTGTGGGCCAAGGTGATGCCGTACGGCGAGTTGACGTAGAACGGCTGGGCCTCGGCCGAGGTCGAGCTGCCCGCAGTCGGGTAGCGCACGTGGCCAATGCCCATGTGGCCGACCAGACGCTGCATGTGCCGCTGCTGGAATACGTCGCGCACCAGGCCATTGTCCTTGCGCAGGAATAACCGGCCATCATGGCTGGTGACGATACCGGCAGCATCCTGGCCGCGGTGCTGGAGGACCGTAAGCGCATCATACAGCGCCTGATTGACGTTCGACTTACCGACAATACCGGTGATGCCACACATGCGACGCAACCCCTACTTTGATGAAACTTGAGTGAATAGCGCTCAAGGCCGCGATGGCCCCAGCAACTGTTCCTTGAACGGAAGATCAGCAGGTGCGCTGATCCCACTGGACATCCACTGGCTGGTGAAACCCAGGATAAGGTTTTTCGACCAGTCAGCGACCAATAGAAATTGAGGTATCAGGCGCGACTCTTGCCACCATGGGTCCTGTTGTACAGGGCCAAGGCTGAGCAGACCGACTGCCACGACAACCAAAAGGGCTCCACGGGCGGCGCCGAAGGCCATGCCCAGAAAGCGATCGGTGCCGGACAGCCCGGTCACGCGGATCAGCTCGCCTATCAGGAAATTGAGCATCGCCCCGACAATCAGCGTGGCGACAAAAAGAATGGTACAGCCGGCGATGACCCGTGCCGAAGGCGTCTGGATGTAGCTTTCCAGGTACTGCGCCAACGAGCCGCCGAACATCCAGGCAACCGCACCCGCGGTAATCCAGATGACCAGCGACAGGGCTTCCTTGACGAAGCCGCGTGTCAAACTGATCAATGTGGAGACGGCGATAACAGCGATGATCGCCCAATCAACCCAGGTAAATGCCACGGTGCCGCCTGCATACGTTTGAGGCGGCGCATTTTACCAGAGCAACGGGCTGGGAGTAAGCGGAATGTCAGGGTGTTGCTTCACCAGCGCTGGCGACGCTGGCAAAGCGACATTCCGGACTCAGTTGCGCTCGGGCTGGAAGCGGGTGACAAAGCCCTTGAGCTTCTGCTGGCGGTTGATCACATCACGCAGGCGCTCGGCCTCGGCGCGCTCGATCAACGGCCCGACGTAGACCCGGTTCATGCCATCGGCGGAGCGAATGTAGGCGTTGTAACCCTGGCTGCGCAGGGTCTTTTGCAAGTTGTCGGCACCGGCCCGGTTGGACAGACTGGCCAACTGGATCGACCAACTGACCGGCAGACCATTGCTATCGATCTTGGACGCGGCGGCAGGCTTGGTGACGGCGGCGCTGGCGGTGGCTGGCGCGGTGACCGGCGCACGGTTCTCGACCTTCGGCGCAGGCGCTGGCGCAGTTACCGGCGCTGGCGACGGTGCAGCACTGATCGGCTGGCTCGGCGTGGACGGTGGCGCGGTCGACTCATCGACCACCACCGGTGGCTGCTCGACAATCGACTGCTGCTCGGGCACCTGGATCGTCTCGACCTGCACCTGCGGCAAGCTCGGCATAGCCGGGGCCTCGGGCGCATCGACCCGGACCTGGCGCATCTCGTCTTCGCGGGTGAACAGCATCGGCAAGAAGATCACCGCCAGTGCAACCAGCACCAACGCACCGACCATGCGCTGTTTCATTCCCTTATCCAGCACTGCCATTTACTCCGCCCTCAGGAGCCTGCTGCGCAAGCCATTGCAAGGCCTGGGCAACACAGAAAAACGAACCGAACAGCACGATCTGATCATCGCCGGTCGCGTGTGCGCACTGGCCCTGCAAAGCGGCCTCGACGCTGGGGTAAGACTTCACCGACTGACCAAGGTTCGTCAAGGCCTGCGCAAGCTCGCCAGCCGGGCGACTGCGCGGGGTGTCGAGCGGTGCCACGGCCCAGCTGTCGAACAGCCCCTGCAGCGGCGCGAGCACGCCGTCGAGGTCCTTGTCGGCGAGCAGGCCGAACACCGCCAGGCGTTTGCCCAGTGGTGGCCTGGCAGCCAGCCGTCGTGCCAGGTACTCGGCCGCATGCGGGTTGTGGCCGACATCCAGCAGGACCTCGACAGGTGTACCCTGCCAAGTCAGCGAACGCCGGTCGAGGCGACCGGTCATGCGCGTATCCAGCAGTGCCTGACGTACCTGCGCCGCGTCCCACTCCAGCCCCATCAGCAGATAGGCCTGCAACGCGAGCGCGGCGTTTTCCATAGGCAGATCGAGCAACGGCAGGTCATGCAGCTCGACCGCCGCGCCATCCAGGGTCCGCCCCCGCCAGTGCCAGCTATCGGCAGCCAGGCTCAGGTCAAAATCGCGGCTGCGCAGGAACAACGGGCAGTCCAGCTCGCGGGCTTTATCCAGCAACGGCTGCGGCGGCTCGAGATCACCACACAGGGCCGGTTTGCCCGGACGGAAGATGCCCGCCTTCTCGAACGCCACCGACTCTCGCGTGTCGCCCAGGTATTCGACGTGATCGACGCCGATACTGGTGACCAGCGCCAGATCGGCATCGACAAGATTGACGGTATCCAGCCGCCCACCGAGGCCGACTTCAAGCACCACGGCATCCAGCGCCGACCGCTCGAACAGCCAGAACGCCGCCAGGGTGCCCATCTCGAAATAGGTCAAGGAGGTGTCACCGCGTGCAGCCTCGACGGCGACAAACGCCTCGCACAGGCGCTCATCGCTGGCATCGACGCCATCGATGCGCACCCGCTCGTTGTAGCGCAGCAGGTGCGGCGAGCTGTACACGCCAACGCGCAGACCCTGGGCCTTGAGCAACGCTGCGACAAAGGCACAGGTCGAGCCCTTGCCGTTGGTGCCGGTAACCGTCACTACCCGCGGCGCCAGCTTGCCCAGCCCGAGCCGCTGCGCCACCTGCTGCGAACGCTCCAGGCCCATGTCGATGGCTGAAGGGTGCAACTGCTCGAGATAGGCGAGCCATTCGCCGAGGGTGCGCTGACTCATCAGGCGACGGCCGCCACTTCCTGCACCAGGGCCTGGGCAGGCGTTGGCTGACCGGTCATCTGCGCCAGCAGACGGGCCAGACGTGGACGCAGTTCAGGACGGGAGATGATCAGGTCGATGGCACCGTGCTCCAGCAGGAACTCGCTGCGCTGGAAGCCTTCCGGCAGCTTCTCGCGCACGGTCTGCTCGATTACGCGCGGGCCGGCGAAGCCGATCAGCGCCTTGGGCTCGCCAACGATCACGTCGCCGAGCATAGCCAGCGAAGCAGAAACGCCGCCATAAACCGGGTCGGTCAGCACCGAAATGAACGGGATGCCTTCTTCACGCAGACGCGCCAGCACTGCCGAGGTCTTGGCCATCTGCATCAGCGAGATCAGCGCTTCCTGCATGCGCGCACCGCCGGAAGCGGAGAAGCAGATCATCGGGCAGCGATGTTCCAGGGCATAGTTGGCAGCACGCACGAAGCGTTCACCGACCACGGCACCCATCGAGCCCCCCATGAACGAGAATTCGAAGGCGCTGACCACGACCGGCATGCCCATCAGGGTGCCGCTCATGGAGATCAGGGCGTCTTTCTCGCCGGTCTGCTTCTGCGCGCCGACCAGACGGTCCTTGTACTTCTTGCCATCGCGGAACTTGAGGCGGTCGACCGGTTCCAGATCGGCACCCAGCTCGGCACGGCCTTCGGCGTCGAGGAAGATGTCGATGCGCGCACGGGCACCGATACGCATGTGGTGGTTGCACTTGGGGCAGACGTCGAGGGTCTTTTCCAGCTCCGGGCGATACAGCACGTTCTCGCAGGCCGGGCACTTGTGCCAAAGGCCTTCAGGCACCGAGCTTTTCTTCACCTCGGAACGCATGATCGAAGGGATCAGTTTGTCGACTAACCAGTTGCTCATGCTTCGTCTCTCCAGTATTTGACGGACGGGGACCGGTCACGCCGGCCAAGCCCTGCCCTTGAGCTCAATTTTTTCAAATGATTCGCTACCAGCTCGGTTCCGTGGCCCGCGGTAGTGCGGTGCCGGCCGGACGACCGGGCCGTGTTCAATCTGTTCGGCTGCGCCACAGCGCGCGCCGGGCAGCACCAGGCTGCGAAAGCTATGGACGATGGCGCGCGGCCAGCCGTCACATCTGCACTCATGCCTGGCGCACTGCGCGCATGAACGCTTCGATCCTGGCCGCGTCCTTGATGCCCTTGGCCTGCTCGACGCCGCCGCTGACATCCACCGCATACGGCTGCACCTGGGCGATCGCCTGGGCGACGTTGTCTGCGCTCAGGCCGCCGGCAAGGATGATCGGCTTGCTTAACTGCGCCGGCACCAACGACCAGTCGAACGCCTCGCCGGTGCCACCAGGCACGCCGGTGACGAACGTATCCAGCAGAATTCCGCTGGCACCCGCGTAGTGCTGGCAAGCCGCCTCCAGATCATCCCCCGGGCGCACCCTCAGGGCCTTGATGTATGGCCGGTTGAAGCCCACACAGTCGCTCGGGGTTTCGTCGCCGTGGAACTGTAGCAGGTCCAACGGCACCGCCTCGAGGATCTCGTTGAGTTCGCAGCGTGAGGCATTGACGAACAAACCGACCGTGGTCACGAACGGCGGCAGCGCGGCGATGATCGCCCGCGCCTGGTGCACGTCGACCGCACGCGGGCTCTTGGCGTAGAACACCAGACCAATGGCATCGGCGCCTGCGTCGGCGGCAGCCAGGGCATCCTCGATGCGGGTAATCCCGCAGATTTTGCTGCGCACGTTGCTCATGGACGGCGAACCCTCGGTAATCGATAGGGGGCGGATGGTAGCAAACGCTGGATGCCGCGTCAGTCCGCCAAGGTATCGAAACCGCTGAGAAAGTGTGGGCCGATGTAACGCTGAGGCAGCACGAATGGCTCGGGATATTCGACCTGGACCAGGTACAGCCCATACGGATGCGCGGTAACTCCGGCTTCGCGCCGGTCGCGGCTTTCCAGCACTTCACGGGCCCAGGCCACTGGCCGCTCACCGCTGCCGATGCTCATCAACACACCAGCGATGTTACGCACCATGTGGTGCAGAAAGGCGCTGGCGCGGATGTCGAGCACGATCATCTGGCCGTGCCGGGTCACGCGCAGGTGGTACATCTCCTTGACCGGCGACTTGGCCTGACACTGGCTGGCGCGAAAGGCGCTGAAGTCGTGGGTACCGAGCAGGCATCGAGCGGCCTCGGCCATGCGCTCGACGTCGAGTGGGCGGTGGTTCCAGGTGACTTCCTCGGCCAGGTGCGCAGGGCGGATCGGATCGTTGTAGATGACGTAGCGATAACGCCGGGCGTTGGCTTTGAAGCGGGCATGAAAATCCGCCGGCATGACCGTCGCCCAGGTCACGCTGATGTCGTGGGGCAGATTGAAATTGGTACCCATGGTCCAGGCACGCTCGTCGCGCAACGCATTGGTATCGAAATGCACAACTTGACCACTGGCATGCACACCGGCATCGGTGCGCCCGGCGCAAGACACGGTAATGGGTGCATTGGCCACCTTCGACAGGGCCTGCTCAAGCGCCTGCTGAACACTCGGTACGCCACTGGTCTGGCGCTGCCAGCCACGGTAGCGGGCGCCCTTGTATTCCACGCCCAGGGCAATCCGGGAGAAGCCTTCGGCCGCCGATTCGGCCCGGTCGATGTCGATGATGTCCAAGTAACTGAAACCTGTGGATGGAACAAAAGGCGCCAGTATAACGACAACGGCAGCCGATAGGGCTGCCGTTGCCGGGCAGGCACCATGTCGGCCCTGCCCCGTTCTGCTGAACTGGCTGACTAGACCAGACGCGAGAGCATGTCCTCAGCTTCGCTGCGCTGGGTGTCGTCGCCGTCCTTGACCACTTCATCAAGGATGTCCCGCGCCCCTTGATGGTCACCCATGTCGATGTAGGCACGCGCCAGGTCAAGCTTGGTCGCGACCTCATCGGCGCCGGAGAAGAAGTCGAAGTCCAAATCGTCCAGCGGCTCCAGCTCCTGCTCGGCATCGGCGGCCGTGAACTGCGGCGGGAGCGGCGGGGTTTCCAGGCTCTGCGACAGCTTGTCGAGTTCGGCGTTGACGTCGTCCAGCTCGGAGGCGAAGTTCTGCGCTGCCGGCGAGTCGTCGTCCAGCGACAGCGACAGATCGAAGTCGTCTGGCAGCTCCAGCTCGGAGATCGGATCGAACTCGGGGATTTCGTCGAATGCGGCCAGTTCCGCCGCGACATCTACCGGTGGCTCTGCTGCCGGCGGCTCGACTGCTACGTCGCCGACGTCAAGGTCGAAGTCAGCCAGGTCATCAACGGCCTGCGGCTCGGCCTGGGCCTGGGCCTGGGCTTGTGCCAGCAGCGCTTCGAAATCATCGTCCGCGTCGGTAGCGGCAGCGACAGGTTCAACCGGCTCGCTCAGCTCGGTTTGCGGATTATCGTCCAGCGTTACCGTGAGGTCGTCCTGGGGCTGCGCCTGCAGTGGCTCATCCAGCAACAGGTCATCGTCCAGGCTGAGGTCGAAGGCAGTGTCCAGATCGTCTTCGGCAACCGGTTCGATATCGGCCAGTGCGGCCGGCTCGGGCTCAGGCTCTGCTGCAGGTGCGGGCTCGGTGATTACCGGCTCGGGCTCGAAAGACAGATCGTCAAGCACCGGCTCCGGCTCGACAGCGGCCGGGATGTCCTGTTCGTCCTGCAGCAGCTCCTGTACGTACTGCTCGTCCAGCTCAGCGGCCAGCGCCGCAGCACCGAGGCCGGCAGCTGCCAGTGCAACCATGGCCGGGAAGCGCTCGCGCAGCGATTCGACTTCGGCTTGATTGGCTGGGTTGGCGGGCAACTGGCGTTCCTGCTCGACAAAGGCGTTTTGGTCGCCCTGGCGCGCGTAGACTTCCATCAGTTTGAGGCGCAGATCGCTGCGTTCCGGCTCGGCAGCAACCGCTGGTTCGAGCAGGTCGGCGGCGTGATTCAGGCGACCACGAGCCAGGCTCAGGTCGACTTCCGCGAGCAGTGGATCAGGAGTATCGGCTTGAGCTGCGGGCTCAGCCTCCACCACTGGCACCACCGGAGCAACCGGCACCGCCGGTTTCTCGGCCGCTGTCGCCGCTGCTGCCGACGCTGCTACTACCGCTGGTGCAAGGGTCACGCTCGGCGCCGACATGTCCAGACCGTCGAAGCTGCCAGGTGGCAGATCCAGATCAGGGTTGCGCTCGCCCTCCTCCGACAAGGCACGGGCCATGCGCAGGTGTTTTTCGGCCTCTTGGTCGGCTTTACGCTTACGCGCCAGCAAGAGCAGGAGCAACAGCAGCACGAGCAGCGCGGAACCGGCGATCAGCGCCAGCAACAGCGGGTTGCCGAGCAACTGGTCCAGAGCGCTCTGCTCCGGCTTGACCTCGTCTGCAGGAGCGACTTGCGGCGCAGTATCCACAGCAGCTGGCGCAGGTGTAACCACCGGCTCGGCCGGGGCCAGTTGCGCATCGACAGCAGGTACAGCAGGCTGAGCAGGCGTCTCTGCACCAGGCAGCGCAGCTGCAGCGGCCGGGTCTGGCTCGGCCGCGCCTTGGGCTTCAAGGCGGGCCAGCTGGTCGTTCTTCATCTGGATCAGACGCTGCAGCTTGTCCAGCTGGCTCTGCAGGTCGGTCATGCGGCTTTTCAGTTCGTCGTTGTCACGACGGCTGGTGTCCAGGCTTTCCTGGGCCACGGCCAGCTTGTCACTGACCGCCTTGGCATCGTTCCTGGCGGTCTTGCCGCCAGGGGTCACCAGGCGCAGGTTGTCGCCTTGAGCGATCTGCGCAGGCGTGGCTTCAGCGGCACCGCGGCGAGTGGCATCGAGCTGGCGGGCGCGCGGCCCGAGCCTGCGCCCTTCACGCCATGCGGCATATTGCTCGGCCACATCGCGATTGGCCTCACCCTGCGGGATGCTCTGGATCTGTTGCTGATCAGGCAGTCGCAGCACCTGACCGACCTTGAGCTGGTTGATGTTGTTGCCGATGAACGCGTCCGGGTTGAGCGCCTGGATCGCCAGCATGGTCTGCTGCACCGAGCCACCCTGGCTGTTGCGCGCAGCAATCTGCCAAAGCGTGTCGCGGCGCTTGGTGGTGTAGTTGGCGGCACCACTCACGGCCGGGTTTATATTGGCTGCAGCAGGCTGCGCGCCTTGGGCCTGGGCCTGGTCGAGGAGAACGCTGTAGTCACGCAGCAATCGCCCCTGCGGCCACATTACCTGCACCAGGAACTTGACCACCGGCTCCGGCAACGGCCGACTGGAAGTAACCCGCAACACGCTCTTGCCGTTGGGGCTGAGCACCGTGGTGAAGGTCAGGTCCTCGACGTAGGACGGATAGGCCACCCCGGCCTTGGCGAACTCTTCGCGCGAAGCGAGGCTAGGTGCCACCTCGGCAGCGGTGAGGTCGCGAACGTCGAGCAGTTCGATCTCAGCGTCCAGCGGTTGGTTTTGCGCCGACTTCAGTGTCAGCTCACCCAACCCCAGAGCATTGGCCATGCCAGACGACAGCGCCGAAGCTGCCGCCATGGCCAGAACCAGTTTGCGAATTCGAAGCATGACCTCTTCCCTTGTATGAATCGTCCCGAAACCTGCATGCGGTGCAGGACAAAAGTGCTCAGCAGTATCTTTTACAGCCTGTGTTTAAGCAACAATTGGCCGACCTGCACGGCGTTGAGTGCCGCACCCTTGCGCAGGTTGTCGGTGGTCAGCCAAAGGTTGAGCTGCTCTGGCTCATCAATTCCGTGCCGTACACGACCAACATAGACCACGTCTTGGCCGACTGCGTCACCCACCGGTGTCGGATAATCATCCGCTTCGACCAATTCGATGCTCGCCGCCGCCTCCAGCGCCTGGTTCACCGCACCCAGATCCACCGGGCGCCGGCTTTGCACGGCCACACTCAAGCTATCGCCGAAAAACACCGGGACTTGAACGCAGCTCACAGAAATCTTCAGCGCTGGCATATCCAGCAGCGCCCGCAGCTCATTGACCAGGCGCCGCTCTACCGCGCTGTGGCCGTGCGCATCAACGGCGCCGACCTGGGCCAACACGTTGAACGCGATCTGCCGATCGAAGAAGCGCGGCTCCAATGGCCGCGCATTGAGCAGCTCGGCGGTCTGCCGGGCCAGCTCACCCACCGCTTCCTTGCCCTGGGCCGACACCGCCAGGCTGGCCATGACCTGCACCCGCTCGATATCGAGCAGGCCCTTGAGCGGCGCCAACGCCACCGCCAGGGCCACGGCACTGGCACTTGGGCTGGTGATCAGCGCGGGCAGGCTCAAGCCGGCCACCTGCTCGGGATTGGCTTCTGGTACCAGGGCAACGGCGTGCTCAAGCTCGCCGGACAGGTCGATCACGCTGCAACCGGCGGCATGGGCCTTGCTGGCGAAGCTGCGGCTGACCGCCGGGCCCGCAGCAAAGAAGGCCAGCTTGACCAGGCTGAAGTCGAAGCTATCGACCTCACGCACGCGCACCTTTTTGCCGGCGAACATCACACTGCTGCCAGCCGATTCCATGCTGGCCAGCAGATGCAGGGTGCCCACCGGGAATTCGAGCTCTTCGAGGATCTGCACGAGGGTTTCACCGACACTGCCGGTGGCGCCGATCACGGCGATATCTAGGGGTTGGCTCATGGGGAGTCCTCTGCTGAAACGGCGGGAGCGGCACTTTACTTGGATTCTCAGCCTGGGGGTACCTTGGCCGCGCCATCTACCGCCCATAAAAAAACCCGCGCTGGGCAACAGCGCGGGTTTTTCTTCAGTGCAAACGCAATCAGCGCTCCAGCAGAATCCGCAGCATGCGGCGCAGCGGCTCGGCAGCACCCCACAGCAGCTGGTCACCGACGGTGAACGCGCCCAGGTACTGGCTGCCCATGTTCAGCTTGCGCAGACGACCAACCGGCACGTTGAGGGTACCGGTGACGTTGGTCGGGCTCAGCTCCTGCATGCTGATTTCACGCTGGTTCGGCACCAGTTTCACCCATGGGTTGTGCTGGCTGATCATGCCTTCGATATCGGCCAGCGGCACATCCTTATTGAGCTTGATGGTCAGCGCCTGGCTGTGGCAACGCATGGCACCGATGCGCACGCAGATGCCGTCGACCGGGATCGGGCTCTTGAAGCGGCCGAGGATCTTGTTGGTCTCGGCCTGGGCCTTCCATTCCTCACGGCTCTGGCCGTTGGGCAGCTCCTTGTCGATCCAGGGGATCAGGCTACCGGCCAGCGGCACACCGAAGTTCTCGGTAGGGAAGGCTTCGCTGCGCATGGCCTCGGCAACCTTGCGGTCGATGTCGAGGATGGCGCTGGCCGGGTTGGCCAGGTCTTCGCTGACGGCGGCGTTGATGCCGCCCATCTGCTTGATCAGCTCGCGCATGTTCTGCGCGCCAGCGCCGGAAGCGGCCTGGTAGGTCATGGCGCTCATCCACTCGACCAGACCCGCTTCGAACAGGCCACCCAGGCCCATCAGCATCAGGCTGACGGTGCAGTTGCCGCCGATGTAGTTCTTGGTACCGGCATCGAGCTGCTGGTCGATCACCTTGCGGTTGACCGGATCGAGGACGATCACCGCGTCATCTTGCATACGCAGCGACGATGCAGCGTCAATCCAGTAACCCTGCCAGCCGGCTTCGCGCAGCTTGGGGAACACCTCGTTGGTGTAGTCGCCGCCCTGGCAAGTCAGAATGACGTCGAGGGTCTTCAGCTCTTCAATGCTGTAGGCGTCCTTCAGCGGAGCAATATCCTTGCCCACGTTCGGACCTTGGCCACCGACATTGGAGGTGGTGAAGAACACCGGCTCGATCAGGTCGAAGTCCTGCTCTTCCAGCATGCGCTGCATGAGCACGGAACCGACCATTCCACGCCAACCGATCAGACCTACACGTTTCATCGCAACTACACCTTTGCTAAAAAGTGGGCCGCCACCGAGAGATATTGGCAGCGGGCCAGAGAGATTACAGATTCCGCAGCGCCGCGACTACTGCATCGCCCATTTCCTTGGTGCCAACCTTGTTGCAGCCTGTCGACCAGATATCACCCGTGCGCAGGCCTTGATCGAGCACCTGGCTGACCGCCTGCTCGATTGCCTCGGCAGCAGCGTGCTGATTGAAGCTGTAACGCAGCATCATCGACACCGACAGGATGGTCGCCAACGGGTTGGCTACGCCCTGGCCGGCGATGTCTGGCGCCGAGCCGTGGCATGGCTCGTACATGCCTTTGTTGTTGGCATCCAGCGAGGCCGAAGGCAGCATGCCGATGGAACCGGTGAGCATGGACGCTTCATCCGAAAGAATGTCGCCGAACATGTTGTCGGTAACCATTACATCGAACTGCTTGGGTGCCCGCACCAGCTGCATGGCGGCGTTGTCGACGTACATGTGGCTGAGTTCGACGTCTGGGTAATCCTTGGCAACCTCTTCAACCACTTCACGCCACAGCTGGCTGGACGCAAGTACGTTGGCCTTGTCGACCGAGCACAGCTTCTTGCCGCGCACGCGGGCCATGTCGAAGCCGACCCGGGCAATCCGGCGCACTTCGCTTTCGCTGTATGGCAGGGTGTCGTAGGCCTGACGCTCGCCGCCTTCCAGCTCGCGCTGGCCACGCGGGGCGCCGAAGTAGATGCCGCCGGTGAGTTCACGGACGATGAGGATGTCCAGGCCCGAAACGATTTCCGGCTTCAGCGAAGAGGCGTCGGCCAGTTGCGGGTAGAGAATCGCAGGACGCAGGTTGGCGAACAGGCCCAGTTGCGCACGAATCTTCAGCAGGCCGCGCTCTGGACGAATGTCCCGCTCGATCTTGTCCCACTTCGGCCCGCCGACCGCGCCCAACAGCACCGCATCAGCGTTGCGCGCACGCTCAAGGGTGGCATCCGCCAATGGCACGCCATGGGCGTCGATGGCAGCGCCACCGATCAGATCGTGCTCCAGGGCGAAACCGAGCTGGAACTTGTCGTTGGCCAGCTCCAGTACCTTGACCGCTTCGGCCATGATTTCCGGGCCGATACCGTCACCTGGGAGAATCAGAATCTGCTTGCTCATGCTTTTCTCTATCCGTTCAAACGGCGCCGCCGCCATGGCCGCGCCGAACAAAAATTAATGCCCGACCTGCGCGCTGCTTCAGGCTTCGCGGAACAGCCATGGCTGGCTGGCGCGGTGCCTGGCTTCGAACGCCTGGATCGACTCGCTATCCTGCAAGGTCAAGCCAATGTCGTCGAGACCATTGAGCAGGCAATGCTTGCGGAAGGCGTCGATCTCGAAGTGCAGCACCTTGCCGTCAGGACGGGTAACGGCCTGCGCCTGCAGGTCGACGGTCAGCTGATAGCCTGGAATGGCTTCGACCTGCTTGAACAACTCGTCGACTTCTTCGTCGCTGAGGATGATCGGCAACAAGCCGTTCTTGAAGCTGTTGTTGAAGAAGATATCAGCAAAGCTTGGCGCGATGACGCTGCGAAAGCCATATTCGTCGAGGGCCCACGGGGCGTGCTCACGGCTCGAGCCGCAACCGAAGTTTTCCCGGGCGAGCAACACACTGGCACCTTGGTAACGTTCGTGGTTGAGCACGAAGTCCATGTTCAACGGGCGCTTACTGTTGTCCTGATATGGCTGGCCAACGTCCAGGTAGCGCCATTCATCGAACAGGTTCGGGCCGAAGCCGGTGCGCTTGATCGACTTGAGAAACTGCTTGGGGATGATCTGGTCGGTATCGACGTTGGCGCGATCCAATGGCGCAACCAGGCCGGTGTGCTGGGTAAAGGCTTTCATGCTGCGCTCCCTTGAATCAACTCGCGGACATCGATGAAGTGGCCGGTCACCGCGGCAGCGGCGGCCATTGCCGGGCTGACCAGGTGGGTACGACCACCGGCGCCCTGCCGACCTTCGAAGTTACGGTTGGAGGTCGACGCGCAATGCTCGCCGCTTTCCAGCCGATCCGGGTTCATCGCCAGGCACATCGAGCAGCCCGGTTCACGCCATTCGAAGCCGGCTTCGATGAAGATCTTGTCCAGCCCTTCCTTCTCGGCCTGAGCCTTGACCAGGCCCGAGCCCGGTACCACCATCGCCTGCTTGACGGTAGCGGCGACCTTGCGGCCCTTGGCGACTTCGGCGGCAGCGCGCAGGTCTTCGATGCGCGAGTTGGTGCACGAGCCGATGAACACCCGATCGAGACGAATATCGGTGATCGCCTGGTTGGCACTCAGGCCCATGTACTTGAGCGCGCGCTCGATCGAGCCACGTTTGACCAGATCCGGCTCGGCAGCTGGATCCGGTACACGCTGATCAACGGCCAGGACCATCTCCGGCGAGGTGCCCCAGCTGACCTGTGGCTTGATCTGTGCGGCGTCGAGCTCGACCACGGTATCGAATACCGCATCGGTGTCGGACACCAGCCCTCGCCAGGCGGCAACCGCTTGCGGCCACTGGCTGACAGTCGGCGCGTAGGGGCGGCCTTCGACGTAATCGATGGTGGTCTGGTCGACAGCGACCAGGCCAACTCGGGCGCCGGCCTCGATGGACATGTTGCAGATGGTCATGCGGCCTTCCATCGACAAGTCGCGGATGGCGCTGCCAGCAAATTCCATGGCATGGCCGTTACCGCCGGCGGTGCCGATCTTGCCGATCACGGCAAGGACGATGTCCTTGGCGGTCACGCCTTCGCCCAGCTGGCCCTCGACACGGACCAGCATGTTCTTCATTTTTTTTGCGACCAGGCACTGGGTGGCGAGCACGTGCTCGACCTCGGAAGTACCGATGCCGTGGGCCAGTGCGCCGAAAGCGCCGTGAGTCGAGGTGTGCGAGTCGCCACAGACCACGGTCATGCCCGGCAAGGTGGCGCCCTGCTCTGGACTGATGACGTGAACGATGCCCTGGCGAATGTCGTTCATCTTGAATTCGACGATGCCGTATTCGTCACAGTTTTCATCGAGGGTCTGCACTTGCAAACGCGACACCTGGTCAGCGATGGCCTCGATGCCGCCTTTGCGCTCAGGGGTAGTCGGCACGTTGTGGTCGGGCGTAGCGATGTTGGCGTCGATCCGCCACGGCTGCCGCTTGGCCAGACGCAGGCCTTCGAATGCCTGGGGCGACGTCACTTCGTGAATGATGTGGCGATCGATGTAGATCAACGACGAACCATCGTCGCGTCGCTTGACCTCATGCGCATCCCAGAGCTTGTCGTAAAGCGTTTTGCCGGCCATCAGACTGTTCCTCATCAGCGTCTTTCTATGCCAATAACCCCTTGGCTTGTACGGACGATGCTATGGGTTTAGATTGAATAACTCAAATTGATAATTTTTATGCTTTGGATAACCAAAAGGAATACGAGCAGTGGACCTGGCCAACCTCAGTGCGTTTATCGCCATCGCCGAGACCGGCAGTTTTTCTGGCGCAGGAGAACGCCTGCATTTGACCCAGCCCGCCATCAGCAAACGCATCGCTGGCCTTGAGCAGCAACTTGACGTTCGCCTGTTCGATCGGCTGGGCCGCGAAGTGACCCTGACCGAGGCCGGCCGCGCCCTGCTCCCGCGTGCCTACCAGATACTCAATGTACTCGACGATACACGACGCGCCCTGAGCAATCTGACCGGTGAAGTCACGGGTAGGCTGACCCTGGCGACCAGCCACCACATCGGCCTGCACCGCCTGCCACCGTTATTGCGGGCTTTCACCCGTCAGTACCCCCTGGTTGCGCTGGATATTCAGTTCCTAGATTCGGAAGCGGCCTACGATGAAATACTCCACGGCCGGGCTGAAATCGCGGTAATTACCCTGGCCCCCGAACCGCACAACCTGGTGCGCGCGGTGCCGGTCTGGGACGATCCGCTGGATCTGGTGGCTGCCCCCGAGCACCCGCTGGCCAGCAGCGAGACAGTGAGCCTGGCTGACGTCGCCCGCCATCCGGCAGTGTTTCCCGGCGGCAATACCTTTACCCACCACATTGTCCAGCGCCTGTTCGAAAGCCAGGGCCTGACACCCAACATCGCGATGAGCACCAACTACCTGGAAACCATCAAGATGATGGTCTCGATCGGCCTTGCCTGGAGCGTGCTGCCGCGCACCATGCTCGATGATCAGGTTGCGCCTATCGCTTTGCCCGGCGTAAAGCTGACGCGGCAGCTAGGCTACATTCTGCACACCGAGCGCACCCTTTCGAATGCCGCCAAGGCATTCATGGCCCTGCTCGACAGTCACGCCGGCAGCGCCTGACGGTTCGTCGGGGCGGCACACCACTCTCAGGGACAGGTCACTCGCCAAAGGTCTGGTATCGATGCCCAAATCAGCTAACCGTTTTCCGCGCTTGCCGCGTATTCCTGCTGTCGACCCGCAGGACTCGGAGTTGGCCTGGCAGAACGCCCCGCAGTTGCTGGCGGCGCTCAATGGCGCGCAATTGGGCGCTTGGCTGTGGGATATCGACAGTGGCCGAATCAGTTGGTCGCGAGGCACCCAGGCGCTGTTCGGCTTCGATCCGCAGCAGCCTTTGCCCAGTGATATCGACTACCTTGAACTGCTCCCGGAGGAAGACCGCGCGCGTACCCGCCTGGCGTTTCAGGCGGTGGTCAATGGCGAGCCCATCGAGCAGGCCATGCGTCATCGGATTCGGTGGCCCGACGGCAGCCTGCACTGGCTGGAAGTCAGCGGCAGCCTGACCCACGACCGTAATGGCCGCCGGCAGATGATCGGCGTGATCCGCGAAATCACCCGCCAGCGCGACCGCGAAACGGCCTTGATCAACTCGGAAAAACGCTTTGCCAGCCTGTTTCACATGAGCCCCAATGCCATTCTGTTGAGTCGGCGCAAAGACGGCATGCTGTTCGAGGTCAACCAGCATTTTGAAGACATGTTCGGCTGGCCCGGGGCGCAGATCGTCGGCAAGACCAGTATCGAACTGGGCCTGTGGGTGCATCCGGAACAGCGCCAGCAGGTACTGGAGGCGACCCGCTACAACACCGGGCCGATCACCATGGAAGTGCAGTTTCGCGGCAGCGGCGGCAAGGTCCACGACGGCATCCTGTGCACCCAGAGCATCGAGCTGGAGGGCATAGCGTTTCTACTCACTACCTTTGTCGATACCAGCGAGCGCAAGCGCGCCGAGCTTGCCCTCAAGGACAGCCAGGAACGCCTCGACCTGGCGCTGGACTCTGCCCAGCTGGGGACCTGGGACTGGCATATCCCCAGCGGCATGCTCTACGGCTCGGCGCGCGCCGCGCAGCTGCATGGGCTGGAGCCGGTGCCGTTTCATGAATCCTTCGAAGCATTTTTCGAAGGTGTGCCTGAACAGGAGCGTGAGGCCATGCGCCAGTCTTATCGCAGCTTGCGCGAAGGCCCGGCGGGCAGTTACCAGATCACCTATCGGGTGCAGCTGGAAAATGGCGCAGCGCGCTATATAGAAAGCCGCGCCCGCCTCTACCGTGACGAGCAGGGCAATCCGTTGCGCATGGCTGGCACCCTGCTCGACATCACCGACCAGGTCGAGCGCGAGCAGCGCCTGAGCGCCTCTGAAGAAAAGTTCGCCAGCCTCTTCCAGGTCAGCCCCGACCCAATCTGCGTAACCCGCCAGGACAATGGCCAGTTCATCGAGATCAACCCGGCCTTCAGCCAGACCTTTGGCTGGAGCGCGCAACAGGTGCTCGGCCGCACCGCCGAGCAGATCGGCCTGTGGGCAGAAACCGCAGAGCGCGCCCAGCGTATCGAACACGTGATCCGCGAACGGGCGCTGAGCAACGTCGCAGTCGTGGTCAACCATCGTAGTGGCGCGCCCATGACCTGTGTCATTTCCAGCCGCCTGATCATGGTCGATAACCAGCCCTGCAGCGTGACCTCACTGCGTGACATCACTCAGCAGCAGCGCGCCGAAGCGGCAATCAAGGCCAGTGAAGAGAAATTCGCCAAGGCGTTTCACTCCAGCCCCGACGCCATCACCATAACCGTGCGCGCCAGCGGCCTGTACCTGGAAGTCAACGACGGCTTCTGCCGCCTGACGGGCTACAGCATTGACGAAGTGATCGGGCGTACCGTGCACGAGCTCGGCATCTGGGCCGACGACACGCAACGGGCGACCTTGCTCAGCGAGATCAAACTGCGCGGGCGGGTGCACCACCGCGAGATGCTCGGACGCAACAAACGCGGCGAGCTGCTGACGGTGGAAGTGTCGGTCGAGCCGATTACCCTGAATGCCACCGAATGCCTGCTGCTGACCGCGCGCGACGTCAGCCAGCTGAAAAACGCCCAGGCGCAGATTCGCCACCTGGCGTACCACGACCCGCTCACCAACCTGCCCAACCGAGCCCTGCTGATGGACCGCCTGAGCCAGCAGATCGCCCTGCTCAAGCGGCACAACCTGCGCGGCGCGCTGCTGTTTCTCGACCTCGATCACTTCAAGCACATCAACGACTCACTCGGTCACCCGGTCGGCGACATCGTGCTCAAGGTCATCACCGCCCGGCTCGAGGCCAGCGTGCGCCTGGAAGACACCGTGGCGCGCCTGGGCGGCGACGAGTTCGTGGTCTTGCTCAGCGGTCTGGAAGGCAGCCGCGAGACGGTTGAAGGCAAGGTCCGCGAACTGGCCGACACCCTGCGCGAATTGCTCGCCGAGCCGATGTCTCTGGACGGCCAGCGCCTGCAAGTCACCCCCAGCATTGGCGTTGCCTTGATCCCCGATCATGGGGCTACGCCTGCCGACTTGCTCAAGCGCGCCGACATTGCCCTGTACCGGGCGAAGGACTCTGGGCGCAACACCACCCAGCTGTACCACACCACCATGCAAAAGGCCGCCAGTGAACGCCTGCGCATGGAGAATGACCTGCGCCAAGCGTTGGCCCGCGGCGAACTGGCGCTGCACTTTCAGCCGCAGGTGGATGCTCGCGACAATCGCATTGTCGGCGCTGAAGTACTGCTGCGCTGGCATCACCCGCAACTGGGGCAGCAACCGCCCTCGCAGTTCATCCAGGTGCTGGAAGAAAGCGGGCTGATTCTGGAGGTGGGTAGCTGGATTCTCGACGAGGCCTGTGATGCCTGCGCCGGCATGCTCAGCGACGGCCTGATCAAGGCGGACGAGTTCAGCCTGTGCGTGAATATCAGCCCGCGGCAGTTCCGCCAGAACGACTTTGTCGGCAGAGTGCTGCGCAGCCTGGACGACTATCGCCTGCCCCGGCACATGCTCAAGCTGGAGATTACCGAGGGCATCGTGATCCAGAATCTGGAGGACACCATCGCCAAGATGCGTGAACTCAAAGGCTACGGCGTGAGTTTTGCCATGGATGACTTCGGCACCGGTTACTCGTCGCTGACCTATCTCAAGCGGCTGCCGGTGGATACCTTGAAGATCGACCAGTCATTCGTGCGCGATGCGCCGATAGATCCCAATGATGCCGAGATCGTCCGCGCCATCGTCGCCATGGCCCGCAGCCTTGAGTTGACGATCATTGCCGAGGGCGTCGAGCTGAGCGAGCAATTGGAGTTTCTGGAGCGGCTGGGTTGCCATTTGTATCAGGGGTATTTGCATAGCCGACCGTTGCCGCTGAGCGAGTTCAGGCAAATGTTGCTTGAGGCACCGGCGGATTATTGATCAGGCGGGGGATAGAGGAATGGGGCCGCGAGGCGGCCCCAGCCAATCGTCAGTTCAACGCTGGCTTGTCAGCACTGATCGGGATCCGCTTGGCTTTGGCTTCTTCCGGCACGACGCGCAGCAGTTCGACGCTGAGCAGTCCGTTGGCCAGGCCTGCGGATTTCACTTCGATGTGGTCGGCCAGGCGGAACGACAACTTGAAGGCACGCTGAGCGATGCCCTGGTGCAGGTAGGTCACTGCGTCGTTGCTGGCGTCGCGTTTGCCGCCAGTAACCGTCAGTACGCCCTTCTCAACCTGCAGTTCAAGGTCTGATTCCTGGAAGCCTGCTGCTGCAACCACGATGCGATAGTGATCATCGCCATGTTTTTCCACGTTGTAGGGCGGGTAGCTGCTACCGGCCTCATTACGCGCCGCGGATTCGAACAGGTCGTTGAAACGGTCGAAACCAACGGAATGGCGGAACAGTGGTGCAAGGGAGAAAGCGGTAGTCATGGTCATAAACTCCTGAAAATCAGCAAGTGAGTCAATCCGCGACCCGAATTCGGCATCGCGTACTAAATAGATATGGCCCGACCAACCGCTTTCAAGAGCTCAACCAAAAAAATTTTTAAAATTTGCTCAGGCCACTGCTTCACATGGCAGCTGGCTGATGTCGGCACCCAGCAAATGGGTGATCCGCTGACAATCATCGACCCGGCGCAGTTCGGCAAATAACAGTACTGCTTCCGGATAGCTGCGAGTCAGCATTGCCACCCACTGCTTCATCCGCCCCGGCGCATAGCGCGGCGACAGCTTGGCCTGGGCCTGACGCCAAAACTCGCGCAGCAACGGCAACAGCGCCTGCCAGGCAAGCGGCTGATACTCGAGCCCCGCCCGTGCAGCAGCAATCTGCAGGCCCAGATCAGGCCGCGACACCAGGCCACGGCCGAGCATGATGTCTTCAGCGCCGCTGACCTCGCGGCACCGTCGCCAGTCGTCCACGGTCCAGATCTCGCCATTGGCGAACACCGGCACCTTGACCACATCCTGCACCCGCGCCACCCACTCCCAGTGCGCCGGCGGCTTGTAGCCCTCGACCTTGGTCCGTGCATGCACCACCAGGTGCGCCGAGCCACCTTCGGCCAACGCGGTAGCGCAATCGAGGGCGCCATCCGGGGTATCGAAGCCCAGACGCATCTTGGCCGTGACCGGGATGTGGGCAGGCACCGCCCGGCGCACTTCACGGACGATCGCGTGGAGCAACTCAGGCTCCTTGAGCAACACCGCCCCACCGCGGGACTTGTTCACCGTCTTGGCCGGGCAGCCGAAATTCAGGTCGATCACCGGCGCGCCCAGCTCGCAGGCCAATGCAGCGTTTTCAGCCAGGCACACCGGATCGGAGCCAAGCAACTGCACGCGCATGGGCACACCTGCCGCAGTACGCGCGCCGTGGCGCAGTTCAGGGGCGAGCTTGTCGAACTGGGAAGGTGGCAGCAGGCGGTCGCAGACGCGAATGAACTCGGTCACGCACCAGTCGACACCGCCGACCCGCGTGAGGACGTCGCGCAGGATGTTGTCGACCAGCCCCTCCATGGGGGCCAGGGCAATTTGCATGAGGGGGCTCTTCAAAAATTTGCATTCTATCAGAGAAGAAACCCGGACGGACGGAGGGCAGCTGCTGAGGCGAGAGCACCACGGTGCGCAACACAATCGCCCGTTTGAAAAATAATTGCGTGGAATTCAGATTTTTTTCACGTTTAACCGCTCGCGATTGACAGTAACAATTCCTACAGCGCATCCAGTACAGTCAGAAGAAAAACTTGCGCTTAAGAAAACAGCGAGCAACTAATAGCATTTCAATCCTGGGACTACATTAATTTAGGAAATTTCTGAAATCCATTTCGCAGGATTATTCGCCAAATAACGAAACTCAATAAACATACTACACCGTAGAGGTACCCATTGATCGCCGGGTAACATTGACGAACAGCATCAAAACTACTAAACCTTGAAAAATCTACACCGGGGCATTCAAGGAGGCAAAATGACAACTACATTTGGAACTACGCTGCTGAAGTTAAAAACAGGGGTCGCCAACCACTTCGATCCTGAGTTCTTTGGAGGATCGGGCGGTGCAGGTGGCTGTGGAGGTAGCGGCGGATGCAGCGGCGGGAGTGATGGCTCTGGCGGATCCGGATGCTTTAAGCGATCTCACATAAAGATATATACAATTACCAAATTATTTATCATCGAACAACTCAGAGAGCCCACCGCACTTCTATGGACCACACTCTCCCCGTGCGCATTATTCTACTTCATGGCTTCATCAAAACACGCTCAACTGGCGCCGCCAGACTACACGTCGTCGGCATCATGGTTTTATGCATACATCGCATGCAGCTCAGCCTTATTCGGCTTGAGCTACTACCTCATTGGCCGGCGAGAGAGTGGGTTCATACGGTCATTCATCTATAACGAATCTGCACTGAGGCTATTTCTAACCTCGCACATCCTCAGTAATAGCTGTATCAGCGCGATCCACTTCTCTATCTTCTATTTAATTACCAAGCCCATGACAGGCGCTTATTCCATCACGGAGTACACATTCCTACTGACGGGTTTTTACATTAGCTACCTGGGGTTTGCATCGATCGGTCTGATTTTTACTATTTTGCCGATCAAGTTCAGTACAGCAGGCACTCTATTTTCAATCTTTTCATTTGCGATGTTGGTGCTAGGGTTTATCAGTGCTTCAGCTACTGAATCCTCAACGCCTCTTTCACGCTACAATCCGCTTGCCCTGATCGCAGCGCTGCTATCGGGCGACATCCCATTGCTGACAGCTGCTGTCGCCGTCGCTGCTTCATTCCTGTTTAGTCTTTATCTGGCCAAGCGCTATTTTCGCATCCAACCCGTATGGAGCAGATACTGAATGACCAAGATCACTATCCGCGACCTAGGCTACTCATATGCTCGCACCCCGCTGTTCCATAAACTCAATTTTTCTGCCTACCGAGGTGAGGCTATCGGAATACTCGGCTCCAATGGCGCGGGCAAGACCACCTTGTTTGACTTGATTTGTAATCTTAGGAAGCCAGACGCCGGTACCCTGACCAATAACGCTTGCCGTCAGTTATACCTATCCCAAACGCTGTCACCTCCCCCAGGCTTGCGTATGCAGGAGATTCACGCCCTCATCACTCATCTTGATGGGGACAAGCCGCTTAGCGCGGGTGAAACCTTCAAGTGCATGGAGCGATGGTCAGTCCCCTTGTATAAACGCTATGCGGCCCTCTGGAACAAAAAACTAGCGAACTGCAGCTATGGAGAAATAAGGAGTTTTTTCACGCTGACGTTGCTCGTGATGCAGGGCGACTTGCTTATCCTTGATGAGCCGACAGCTGGCGTTGACCCGGAGTTCCGGCACTATATATGGCTGGCCATTCGCAAGGCCTGCGCAGAGGGCGCGACCGTGCTCGTCTCATCACACCACATTCAGGAAATCACGGCTAACTGTGATCGGTTCTACATGCTTGCTCAACGCACATTGCAGGAGTTCAGCAGTGCCGAACATTTTATGACCCACCACGACACAGAGTGCCTTGACGAAGCGTTTATCCTCGCTTCGTCGAAAGACTGATTGAGGTATCACATCAGCGCCTGCCCATAACCTTCAATGAATTCGCCCGGCATACGCTTGGGCTTGCCGGTCGACAGCTCGATACAGACAAAGGTGGTTTGCGCGCGCAGCAGGGTCACGCCGTCGCTCGGGCGCTTGAGCTGAAACCGGCGGGTCATGCGCAGGCGCTGGTCCCAGTCGACGATCCAGGTGGCCAGTTGCAGCTCGTCATCTTCGTAGCCGGCAGCCAGGTAATCGATTTCGTGGCGAACAACGGCCATGGCCCGGTCAAGACGGCGATATTCGGCCAGGTCCAGACCCAGACGCTGCGAGTGGCGCCAGGCGCAGCGCTCCAGCCAGGTGACGTAGACCGCGTTGTTGGCGTGGCCGAGGCCGTCGATGTCGTCACCGCCAACGCGTAGGTCGATGATGAATGGCGATGCCAGATCCCAGCTCATGCGCGCTCCGAAGGTCATTGAACGCGTTGATTGTACCGGATGCTCAGGCGCTTTGGCGTGCTGGTGTGGCAGCGCGCGCCAGCAGCTCAAGCACGCCTTCGACCAGGAGCGGGTCGGCCAGCACACGCTGGTGACCGCCTTCTTCGAGCATCAGCAAGCGGCTGTCGAACCAGGCCTTGTGGATCAATTGCGCTTCGCTGGCAGCGACCAGAGGATCATCACTGGCGTGCACTATCAGGCCCGGCAGCTCGAGTTGATAGCCGTTGACGTCAAGCCGGGCGACTTGCAGGCCGACATCCTGCTCGACCTGGCGAATAAACGCCGCCCGCGCCCGCGCCGGCATGCCCAGCCGCTGGGCAAAACCGCGCAATACCCCGAGCAGTTGCGCCGGCGCGGCAATGCTGACCGCAGCCTCGGTGCGCAAACCCCATTGCAGCGCCAGCAAGACACTGGCACCGCCCATCGAATGGCCGATCACGGCGCGCAGCGGCGGCAGTTCGGCAGCAGCTTCGAGCAGCGCCCGGGCAAACAGCGCCACATGCGCCTGGCGGCCCGGAGAACGTCCATGGGCCGGCCCTTCCAGCGACACCACGGTATGCCCGGCCGCCACCAGCGCTTCAATCAACGCGGCAAACTGGGTTGGGCGCCCTTCCCAACCGTGCATCATCAGCACCGTCGGCCCCTGGCCCCAGCGCAGCGCTGACAGGCCGAAGCGCAAGGTGATGCGTTCAGCTGTCGCCAGCAAGGGCAACTCCCATTGCCGCGGCGGCAGGTTGCGCGGGGTCATGAAGGCGCGGCGCATCTTGCCCGCTATATGCTCGGGGGCCAGCCGGCCCAGGGTACCGTTGACGCCGCGAATCCAGCTCAGGGTAGTCATCATCAATACTCCAGTCAGGCCACTAGATGACCGCCGACTTGGCGGCGCACAGGATTCGGTTGGACAGCTCACTGGTGCCCAGCGCCCGGGCCAGCGCCAGGCCACCGATCATCAGCGCCAGGTCGGCCAACGCCTTGTCGGCGTCCTCAGGGCGGTCGACCATCTGCGCGGTCATCAGCTCCAGGTGCTCGGCCAGCGCCTCGCGAAACGCCTCAGGCAGGCGCTGCATCTCGCTCAGCGAGGTGGGCAACGGGCATGCCTGCTCGAGCGCGTCGCGATGCTTGCGTGACAGGTAGAAAGCAGCAGCGAGGGCACGGCGGCCGGCGCCGTCCAGGGCTGGATCGATCTGGGTGAATAAACCGCGGCGCTCGCTCAGCAACTGGCTGAACGCCTCGAGCATGAGTTCGTCCTTGCTGTCGAAGTGCGCGTAGAAACCGCCCACGGTCAACCCGGCGGCGCCCATCACCTGACTCACACTGGGCTCGGCCGGTCCGTGCTGGATCAACGCGCTGCGGGCTGAATCGAGAATGCGTTGGCGGGTCTTGCTCTTCTTGTCGTTCATAAGCCACCCGATAAATATTATGAGTGTAATATGATGCACATAATATTTATTGGCAAGCGAAAAAATCGAGCTCAGGCCGCTTCATTGAAAAAGTAAGGAAGGCAGAAAAAACAAAAGGCCCATTCAATAATCGAATGAGCCTTATAAGCCCCGCAAAACGCGAGAAAAAATTGGCGTCCCCTAGGGGACTCGAACCCCTGTTACCGCCGTGAAAGGGCGGTGTCCTAGGCCACTAGACGAAGGGGACTTGTAACCTTCGTGCAGGCCCGCTTTCACGAACCCTGGCAAATATTGGTGGAGCTAAGCGGGATCGAACCGCTGACCTCCTGCATGCCATGCAGGCGCTCTCCCAGCTGAGCTATAGCCCCTAAAACAAAAGGCCCATCCAATATGCGAATGAGCCTTTAAAGCCCCGCAAAACGCGGGTAAAACTGGCGTCCCCTAGGGGACTCGAACCCCTGTTACCGCCGTGAAAGGGCGGTGTCCTAGGCCACTAGACGAAGGGGACATAACCTTCGTGCCGGTTCGCTTGCACAAACCGCGGCAAAATTGGTGGAGCTAAGCGGGATCGAACCGCTGACCTCCTGCATGCCATGCAGGCGCTCTCCCAGCTGAGCTATAGCCCCGGATTTCTAGCCTCGCGGCCCAGCGACATGGTTATACATCGCTTGTGTAAAACTGGCGTCCCCTAGGGGACTCGAACCCCTGTTACCGCCGTGAAAGGGCGGTGTCCTAGGCCACTAGACGAAGGGGACGAACCTTCTACCGTGAAACCTGGCGCTGGTGCCGGGTTTCATTCTCCGCCAGCAGTGCTGGCCAAGAATCGGAATTTGGTGGAGCTAAGCGGGATCGAACCGCTGACCTCCTGCATGCCATGCAGGCGCTCTCCCAGCTGAGCTATAGCCCCACAATGTCGCTTTGAACTGAATTGCCGGCTGGGTTGCTGACAGTTCTTTACGTTCATCGCTGTGGACGGGGCGCATATTAAGATCGGATGGCTATGCTGTCAAACGAATTTTTGAAATTAACCAAAAGATTTTTCACAGATAACAATCACTTACCGCCCTGCCCCAGCAATTGACGATTTTGCCTACGGCAGCCGGCCCGCCCAGCGTCAGCTGGGACAGGCAAGCACGCTTGGGTAGCTGGCTGTCAGGCAATGTTGGCCAGCAGTTTTTCCCATTCCTTGTTTTCTTTCTTCGACACACCACCGAGCAGATCCAGCGCCTGACGCAGGCGGTAGCGAGTCAGGTCAGGGCCAAGGATTTCCATCGCATCCAGCACCGACACCGAACTGGCCTGGCCTGAGATGGCAGCAAACATCAGCGGCATGGCGTCACGCAGCTTCAGCTCAAGCGATTCGACCACGGCCTGGATGCAACCGGTGATGCGGTCTTTTTCCCACTGGCGCAAGCTCTCCAGCTTCCACAGAATCAGCTGGATGACCTGGCGGACCTGATCGGGCGAGAGCTTCTTGTGCTCGAACAGCTTGGCATCAAGCTTCAACGCACCCTCGAAGAAGAAGCCACCCAATGGGGCGATCTGGCTGAAGGTCTCTACGCGGCCCTGCACATGCGGCGCGATCTTCATCATGTAATCGCTGTTGAACGCCCACTTCTGTACCCGTGCAGCGAACTCCTCGACCGGCAACTCACGCAGCCACTGGCCGTTGAGCCAGGACAGCTTTTCGATATCGAAGATCGGCCCACCCAGGGAAACCCGCGACAGGTCGAAGTGCTCGACCATCTCGGCCAGGGAAAACTTCTCGCGCTCGTCCGGCATCGACCAGCCCATGCGGCCGAGGTAATTGAGCATGGCTTCGGGCATGAAGCCCATGCGCTCGTAGAAGGTGACCGAAGTCGGATTCTTGCGCTTGGACAGCTTGCTCTTGTCCGGGTTACGCAGCAGCGGCATGTAGCACAGCTGCGGCTGCTCCCAGCCGAAGTACTCATACAGTTTGATCAGCTTGGGCGCCGACGGCAGCCACTCTTCGCCACGCAGGACGTGAGTGATGCCCATCAGGTGGTCATCGACCACGTTGGCCAGGAAGTAGGTCGGAAGGCCGTCGTTCTTCATCAGGACCTGCATGTCCATGCGATCCCACGGGATTTCGACATCGCCACGGAGCATGTCCGGGACCACGCAGACGCCTTCGCTTGGCACCTTCATGCGGATCACATGGGGCTCACCAGCGGCCAGGCGACGCTGCACTTCCTCAGCGCTGAGCAACAGCGCGCGGCCGTCGTAACGCGGCGTCTCGCCCCGGGCCATCTGTTCGGCGCGCATCTGGTCGAGTTCTTCTGCGGTACAGAAGCAGTAGAACGCATGCCCGGCGTCAACCAGCTGTTTGGCGTACTTCGCGTAGATCTCGCCACGCTCGCTCTGCCGGTAAGGGCCGTGCGGGCCGCCCACGTCCGGGCCTTCGTTCCACTCGATGCCCAACCAGCGCAGGGCGTCGAAAATCTGCTGTTCCGATTCACGGGTCGAACGCAGCTGATCGGTGTCCTCGATGCGCAGGATGAATTCGCCGCCGTGCTGCTTGGCAAAGCAGTAGTTGAACAGGGCGATGTAGGCGGTGCCAACATGGGGGTCGCCGGTGGGCGATGGCGCGATACGCGTGCGAACGGTGGTCATGGAGGGTCTCGAACGAAGTTGAAACAAAGGCGCGATGTTAGCAGGGAGCGGGCATCAGGCTCCAGCGGTGGCACAATCGCCCCACCGTCAGCCCAGGCGTGCAGATGATCGGCAGGCTATGCCGATCACCGGACCCGTCGGGCAACTTAGCTGGTGATAAGCCGCTCACGCAGCTTGGTGATCTCGTCGCGCATCTGCGCGGCGGCCTCGAACTCGAGGTCGCGCGCCAGCTGGAACATCTTCTCTTCCATCTGTTTGATGCGTTTGGTGATCTCGCCTGGGGTGCGCAACTCGGCTTCGTAGCGAGCGCTCTCCTCCGCCGCCTTGGCCATGCCTTTGCGCTTCTTGCTGCGCCCGCCGGGGATGTTGGCGCCTTCCATGATGTCGGTGATGTCCTTGACCACCCCTTTGGGCACGATGCCGTTGGCCTCGTTGAAAGCTATCTGCTTTGCCCGGCGGCGCTCGGTCTCGTCGATGGCGCGTTGCATCGAGCCGGTCATGCGGTCGGCATACAGGATGGCCTTGCCGTTGAGGTTACGCGCTGCGCGGCCGATGGTCTGGATCAGCGAGCGATCCGAGCGCAGGAAACCCTCCTTGTCGGCGTCCAGAATCGCCACCAGCGACACTTCGGGCATGTCCAGGCCTTCACGCAGCAGGTTGATCCCCACCAGCACATCGAAGGTACCCAGACGGAGGTCGCGAATGATCTCTACCCGCTCGACAGTGTCGATGTCCGAGTGCAGGTAGCGCACGCGTATGTCGTGGTCGGCCAGGTAGTCACTGAGGTCTTCGGCCATGCGCTTGGTCAGAGTGGTGGCCAGCACGCGCTCGCCAACGGCCACACGTTTGCCGATCTCCGACAACAGATCGTCGACCTGGGTCAGCGCCGGGCGGATTTCTACCAACGGATCAACCAAGCCGGTCGGCCGCACCACCTGCTCGACCACACGCCCGGCATGCTCCGCCTCGTACTGACCGGGGGTGGCAGAAACGAAGATGGTCTGCGGGCTGACCGACTCCCATTCATCGAAGCGCATGGGCCGGTTGTCCAGCGCCGATGGCAGACGGAAACCGTACTCGACCAGAGTCTCCTTGCGTGAACGGTCGCCTTTGTACATGGCGCCGACCTGCGGAACGCTCACGTGCGACTCGTCGATCACCAGCAGGGCGTCGGCAGGCAGGTAGTCGTATAGGGTGGGCGGCGGCGCACCGGAAGGCCGACCAGACAGGTAGCGCGAGTAGTTTTCGATACCGTTGCAATAGCCCAGCTCGAGGATCATTTCCAGGTCGAAGCGAGTGCGCTGCTCGAGGCGCTGCGCCTCGACCAGCTTGTTGTTCTTGTGCAGGTACTCAAGGCGGTCCTTGAGCTCTTCCTTGATGCCCTCGATTGCCCCAAGCAGGGTTTCACGCGGGGTTACATAGTGGCTCTTCGGATAGAAGGTAAAACGTGGCAGCTTGCGCAGCACCTCGCCGGTCAACGGGTCGAAGGCGGCAATGTTCTCCACTTCGTCATCGAACAATTCGATGCGGATCGCCTCGAGATCCGACTCGGCCGGGTACACGTCGATGACATCACCGCGCACGCGGAAGGTGGCGCGGGCGAAGTCCATCTCGTTGCGGGTGTACTGCAGATCGGCCAAGCGCCGCAGCAACGCGCGCTGGTCGAACTTGTCGCCGCGATCGATGTGCAGGACCATCTTGAGGTACGTTTCAGGGCTGCCCAGACCGTAGATGCACGACACCGTGGTGACAATGATGGCGTCGCGTCGCTCGAGCAGGGCCTTGGTAGCCGACAGGCGCATCTGCTCGATATGGTCGTTGATCGATGCATCCTTCTCGATGAAGGTGTCCGAAGACGGCACATAGGCTTCCGGCTGATAGTAGTCGTAGTAGGAAACGAAATACTCAACCGCGTTGTTCGGGAAAAACGCCTTGAACTCGCCATACAACTGGGCCGCCAGGGTCTTGTTCGGCGCCAGCACCAGGGTTGGCCGCTGCACCTGCTGAATCACGTTGGCGATACTGAAGGTCTTGCCCGAGCCGGTTACCCCGAGCAAGGTCTGGTGCGAAAGCCCGGCGTCGATACCCTCGACCAACTGGCGAATCGCCTCAGGCTGGTCGCCGGCCGGCTGAAAACGGGTGACAAGCTGAAACTCGGACATGGCAGACCTCGAGCAACTGTAAATATAGCCAGTAGTCTACACCGAAACGGGCCTTTCCATTGCCCGCTTCGCGGCTGGCGCTGTGAACGTGTGTTTCTGTGGACCGGGCAATTAGACCAATGGTCCAAAAAAATTGCGAAAAAACGCCGGAAAACCTGCGCCCGATGGTCGCAGCGGTCGGCGCGTATCTCTATACTGACTCCCCGTTTGTGCACCGCTTCAGTGCATTCGGCTGGAGCGTGCAAGCCCTATCACACTCCATTCAGAGCCAAGGTAACAATGAGCCTGTTTTCCGCTGTCGAGCTGGCACCCCGCGACCCTATCCTGGGCCTCAACGAAGCTTTCAACACCGACCCGCGCACCGACAAGGTGAACCTGGGCGTCGGCGTTTACTGCAATGAGGAAGGCCGTATCCCGCTGCTGCGCGCAGTGATCGAAGCCGAGACCCAGCGTGCCGCACAGCATGCCTCGCGCGGCTATTTGCCGATCGATGGGATTGCCACCTACGACCAGGCTGTACAGAAGCTGCTGTTCGGCGCCGAATCGCCACTGCTGGCCGCTGGCCGCGTGGTCACCGTGCAGGCCGTAGGCGGCACTGGCGCACTGAAGATCGGCGCAGACTTCCTCAAGCGCCTGTCGCCTGATGCAGTCGTCGCCATCAGCGACCCGAGCTGGGAGAACCACCGCGCGCTTTTCGAGACGGCCGGTTTCCCGGTACAGAACTACCGCTACTACGATGCTGCCAGCCACGACGTCAACCGCGCCGGCATGCTCGAAGACCTCAACCAGCTGCCGTCGGGCTCGATCATCGTCCTGCATGCCTGCTGCCATAACCCGACCGGTGTCGACCTGACCCTGGACGACTGGAAAAACGTCCTGGAAGTGGTCAAGGCCAAAGGCCATGTGCCGTTCCTCGACATGGCCTATCAGGGCTTTGGCGCCGGCATCGCCGAAGACGCCTTCGCCGTACGCCTGTTCGCCGAGTCGGGCCTGGACTTCTTTGTCTCCAGCTCGTTCTCCAAGTCGTTCTCGCTGTATGGCGAGCGCGTCGGCGCGCTGTCGATCGTCACTGCCTCCAAGGACGAAAGCACCCGCGTGCTGTCGCAGGTCAAGCGGGTTATCCGCACCACCTACTCCAACCCGCCGACCCACGGCGCAAGCATCGTCGCTGCAGTGCTGAACAGCCCTGAGCTGCGCCAGATGTGGGAAGACGAGCTGGGCGAAATGCGTAATCGCATTCACGGCATGCGCAAGCAGATGGTCGAGTTGCTGGCTACCTATGGGGCCAAGCGCGACTTCAGCTTTGTCGGTCGCCAGTGCGGGATGTTCTCCTACTCGGGCCTGACTGCCGAGCAGGTCAATCGCCTGAAGGATGAGTTCGGCATCTATGCGCTGGATACTGGCCGTATCTGTGTTGCTGCGCTGAACCAGAGCAACATCCACGTAGTGACCAAAGCTATCGTCGCGGTGCTTTGATGCAGTTGGGGGCTGCTCTGCAGCCCCCAACTGTTTTCAGCCAGCACGCCCAATCGGGTAAAACTGGCCATGGCTCCACACCCCAAGCCATTCCTCGCCGTCCAGCAAGCGCGGCACCGCCAGCTCCACCAACTGATAGAACACGTTGCGATGCAATAGCGCCTCAAGGTTGCTGCGCATCAGGATGTAGGGCGCAGGTTCCTGCGTGACCGGATCAACCTCGACCCGCAACGGATGCGCACTGCTAGCCTCAATCACATCCTCAACATTGTTGGTGAAACGCAAAACCTGCGTCTCCCCCGCGCCGATCACCTCCAGCAACACCGCCACAAACGGCGCGTCATCGACTTGGATGCCGACCTTCTCGACCGGCGTCACCAAAAAGTAATCATCACCGTCACGGCGCAGGATATTGGAAAACAGCCGCACCATTGGTTTACGGCCAATTGGCGTGCCCTGGTAAAACCAGGTGCCATCACGGGCGATGCGCATGTCGATGTCGCCGCAGAAATCCGGGTTCCACAGGTGAACCGGCGCCGGGCCCCTACCCTTGGGGATTTGCGCCAACAGATCATTGGTCTCGACAGACTCGGTCATCACCCTCTCCTATCAGCGGCTCATACCCAACAGGCTACGAGCGTACTCGCGCATGGGCGCTGCGAGCAAATCCTGCGGGCTATTGTCGTGAAACGTCAACAAACCGCCACGGCTCTTGATCCGCGCTGTGTCGATCAGGTAGCGAGTGCTGGTTTCGATGAGCATCATCTGCACCACGCCGGTGTCCCAACCGAGCCGGTCGACTGCCTGTTCGTCGTACCACTCATCACCATTGCCGATGCGGTCGTCGGTACGAGCGAAGCGGGTATACAGCACGTAATGGGCACCGACCGAGCGGGCTTCGGCGATGGCATCTTCCAGGCCCAGCGGGCCTTGCGCACGACGCACCAGCGGGAAGTACTCGACAAAAGCCTTGAACGCCTCTTCGGCGACGATGTTCTGCTGCGGCAGCGGGCCTTTGCCCGGCGGCACGAACGCACCCTGGCCAATATAGATGAACGAATCCGGTTGCAGGCGCACCGACAGGCTGCGCTGGGTATCGCTATGATCGAGCAGACCGGCATCGCTCATGTGATAGCGAACACCTTCGCCCATATCGCTGACATTCATGCAGCCACCAAGCGCCATCAGCGCCAGCAGCAAGACCAGGCTACGCATCTTTCCTCCAGAGACCGGTGACGAAAAACCGGCGAATAGCCGCCAGATGCAGCTTTTGCGCCAGAGTCAGCCGCCGATCACCTTCATTACCGTTACCCCACCGGCGAACGCCAGTTCCTGCTTGTCAGCCAGGGCTTTTACCAGTAACCGTTGCAGCGCTGGCAACGCCAGGTGCCGGGGGCGATCAAGCAAGTCGCCGATGTAGTGCCGATTGCTGCTCGACAGGCAGCCATGCAGCCAGCCGGTTGAGGACAAGCGCAGCCGCGAACAGGCGCGACAGAACGGTACGCTCTCGTTGGCGATAACGCCAAAATGGCCTTTGCCGGGGATCTGGTAGCGCAATGCGGTGGCATCAACAGCAGCGCTGGCCTGCTCAAAGGCATGGTGCTGGCCAATCAGCGCCAGCAGCTCAGGCAGGCTGACCAACTGCTGGCGAAAGGCATTGCCGTCGCGCGCCAGGTGGCCCATGCGCATCAGCTCGATGAAACGCAGCTCGTAGCCACGCGCCAGGCAGTAGTCGAGCAGCGGCGCGACCTGATCCAGATTCTGTCCGCGCATCGGCACCATGTTGACCTTGATGCGCATGCCAGCCGCACTGGCCTCTTGCATGCCAAGCAACACCGTGGCCAGGTCACCGCCGCGAGCAATGCTGCGAAATGCAGCGGCGTCGAGGGTATCCAGCGACACGTTCAAGCGGCGGATACCCGCGGCCTCTAGCAGCGGCAGGCGCCGCGACAGCAACTGGCCGTTGGTAGTCAGGCTGATGTCGTGCAGGTCGAGGCCGGCGACGGCGGTGAGAAACCCTTCGAGCCTGGGACTGATCAGGGGCTCGCCGCCGGTGATGCGTAGACGCTCGATGCCGGCCGCCTCGATCAGGTAAGCCACCCCTCGTGCCAGGGCCTCGCCAGAGAGCTCATCCTGCGCCGCCACCAAACGCTTGCCGTCGGGTACGCAGTAGGTACAAGCGTAGTTACAGGCCGCCGTCAGGCTGACCCGCAGGTTGCGAAAACGCCTGCCTTGACGATCGACGATCATGGATGACTCCGACATGGAAGAATAAGCCGTGCAAAACCTGACTCATAAATCAGGTTTTTGCAAGCTCGCATGTCGGACAGCCCCGCAAAGGGTGACGGGGCGTTGCTGTCAGGCGTTCGGTTCGGGGTCGCGCTTGCGCTTGTTACCCATGCGCACACCGATGTCCATCAGGAACTGGAAGAAGCCTTCCTGATCTTCCAGTACATTGCTCCAGAACGGCGAGTGGTACAGCGCCACTGCGCCATGCACCAGCGCCCAGGCGGCGCAGTAGTGGAAGTACGGTGGCACGTCTTCAAGCTTGCCTTCGCTGATACGACCCTTGATCAGTTGAGTCAGGCGATCGAAATTGGAGGCACGAATGCTGTGCAGCTCCTCGACCATCTCTGGTACCTGATTACCCTTGACCACCTTCTCTTCAAGGCGATCGAACAGCCGGTAGCGCTGCGGGTCACGCATGCGGAATTCGAAGTAGGCACGCGACAGTGCTTCTTTGTCGCGGTCGACATCGGCCGAGTGCAGCAAGGTGTTCAAATCGCGCTCGTAGTCGAGCATCAGGCGCAGGTAGATCTCTGCCTTGGACTTGAAGTGCTTGTAGATCGTACCTTTGCCGATGCCAACGGCGTCGGCGATCATCTCGACGGTGACGCTGTCTTCACCCTGTTCGAGGAACAGTCTGAGGGCGGTATCAAGGATCTCTTGTTCGCGACGGCGAAACTCACGGACCTTACGCGGTTCTTTCTGCATGGGAGGCTGCATGGGGGAGGACTGGCTGACAATCGAAGCGGATTATTATGCCTATCTTGCAAGAAATTGCACGGATCATCGGCGCATGTCTGTGTTTCACGATGAGTTCGCAAACGGTGGGATTGATTGGGCAAGCTGCAGATTGGCCAATAGAAGTGACTTGCCTGCAGGGAATGCACTGTGCATCCCGCGACGTATTCCAAATCTGTTTAAAAAACGACCAGTTGTCGCTGGCACTGTGCCAAAGCTGACCAATACTTGAAGTGTTGACCCGCCACATCCCCCCAAGTGGCGTGCCGATAAAGGCGCTCAGGGACCGCGTGCCTTTGTTTACTCCTAATGGTCTTAACCCGGTTTCCTCCCCCAGAACCCGGGTTTTTTTTGCCCGCCAATCAGGCTGTCAGATCAGCGTACTCGCGCAAGTGGGAACAAGCGCTTGAAGTTGGCCGTGGTTTGCTCGGCCAATTGTGCATAACTGACGCCACGCAGCGACGCGACGTATTCGGCGACTTCTCGCACGTACTGAGGCAAGTTGGGCTTGCCTCGGTAAGGGATCGGCGCCAGGTACGGTGAATCTGTCTCTACCAGCAGACGATCGCTGGGGACCTGGCGGGCCACGTCGCGCAGGGCCTCGGCATTGCGGAAGGTGACAATGCCGGACAACGAGATGTAGTAGCCCAGGTCCAGCGCCGCCTTGGCCATCGGCCAGTCTTCAGTGAAGCAGTGCAACACCCCGGCCTGCTCCAGGCTGGCTTCGCGTAACAGCGCCAGGGTGTCAGCCCTGGCCGCACGGGTGTGCACGATCACCGGCTTGCCGGTCTGCCGCGAGGCCTCCAGGTGCAAGCGGAAAGACGCCTGCTGCAGGCTCGCCGCCTCCGGCTCGTAGTGATAGTCCAGGCCAGTCTCACCAATCGCCACGACATGCGGATGCGCAAGCTCGTTGAGCAACCAGTCCAGCGCTGGGGTTTCTCCTGGCGCCAGGTCCAGCGGATGAATACCCACCGAGCAGTCGACATCTGCGTACTGTTCACTCAACGCCTTTACCGCGCCGGCATTGTCGGCACTCACGCCAATGCACAGAAAGTGCCCTACCCCGCGCTCACGCGCCGCCTGCAGGGCAGCATCAAGCGAGCCATCATGGGCACTCAGGTCTAGACGGTCGAGGTGGCAGTGGGAATCTACGAGCATGGCAGCAGGACACATATTTAGAAGAAGGGAGTCAGCGTGAGCCTGGCAGCTGGACCCAGTGGGCCAACAACGCTTCCAGCAGCAACACGCGGTTGAGGTTGGCCTTGCCCAGCACCTTCTGCCGCTGTTCAAGGATCCACGCCTGGGTTTCCAGCACCTTGCCCTGGCGGCTCTTCTGCGCCAGATACTGCAGCACCTTACGCATATCAGCCAGGCCCAGGCCTTGTTCATCCTGAGTCATCTGATAGCGCAGGATCAGGTGCGACCACTCGAAGAACCAGTCAAACAACAGCAGCAGCGGCACGCTGTTCCACGACTCGGCCAGTTGCGTCGGTGACTGTTGCTGCTTGAGCAGTTTTTTCACGCCCTCGGTGACCTGCGCACGTTGCTCGAGGACACCTTGCGCGTGCAGCTTGGCCGCCATCAGTGGCGATCCTGCCGCCAGGGTCAGCAGCTCCTCGCGCTCTCCCGGTTCACTGTCTGGCAACGCATTGGCGAGCCAGGCCTGGCTTTGGGCAAGGTTTGGTTGCGGACATACAACTTGCTGGCAACGGCTCTTGATGGTCGGCAACAGTCGGCTCGGCTGATGGCTGACCAGCAGCAGCACCGTATTGCCGGACGGCTCTTCCAGACTCTTGAGCAAGGCGTTGGAGGCATTGATGTTCATGGCCTCGACCGGTTCGATCAGGATCACCTTGCGCCCGCCCAACTGCGCGGTCTGAACAACAAACGACACCAGATCGCGAACTTGGTCGATCTTGATCGGCTTGTCGACGTCTTCCGGCTCAAGCACGTAGTTGTCCGGATGGCTGCCAGCACGCAGCAACAGGCATGACTTGCACTGCCCACAGGCATCAGCGCCTTGCGGCTGCTGGCACAACAAACGCGCCATCAGGCGCTCGGCCAGGGCCCGCTTGCCAATCCCCTGCGGACCGTGCAGCAGGTAGGCATGGGCATGCTGGCTGCGCCCGGCCAATTGCTGCCAGAGCGCATCCTGCCAGGCGAAGGCCTCAGCCACGGGCGCGTTCCAGCATGGCCGGCAACAAGCTGTCGATGTCGCGCTGCACCGCCTCCAGCGATTGGCCGGCGTCGAGGATGCTGTAGCGCTGCGGGTCAGCTTGGGCCCGTGCCAGATAGGCATGGCGCACGGCCTCGAAGAAGGCCGTGCCTTCTTGTTCGAAGCGGTCCAAACGGCCCCTGGCAGCCGCGCGCGACAGGCCGATCTCGATCGGCAGGTCGAACACCAGCGTCAGGTCAGGGCGCAGATCGCCCTGGACAAATGTTTCCAGCGTAGCAATGCGCTCGACCGGCAAGCCGCGGCCGCCACCTTGGTAGGCGTAGGTGGCATCGGTGAAGCGATCGCACAACACCACCGCACCGCGCGCCAGCGCCGGGCGGATGACCTTGGCCAGGTGCTGGGCACGCGCCGCAAACATCAACAGCAATTCAGTATCCGCTGCCATGCTTTCGTCGCTTGGTGCCAGTAGCAACTCACGAATCTGTTCAGCAACCGGCGTGCCGCCCGGCTCGCGGGTCAGCACTACGTCCAGGCCCTGCTCGCGCAAGCGCTGCGCCAGATATTCGCGGTTAGTGCTTTTGCCCGCGCCTTCGGGGCCTTCCAGGGTAATAAACAAGCCGCTCACGCGCAGTCCTTAGGGTTTGTCATCGGGTGTCGGCGCCGCTGCAGGGGCAGCGTCGGTCGCCGGTGCGGTTGGCGGGGTCGACGCAGGTGCGTCTGCCGGTGCATCCGTAGCAGGTGTCGGCTGGTCTCCCGCTGCCGGTTCTGGCTGCTCAATCGCACCCGGCTGCGCCTGCGGCGCGGGGCTGGAGCGGTAGTCGCTGCGGCGCTTGAGTTGATACTCGCGCACTGCCGAGTTGTGGTTGTCGAGGTCGTCGGAAAACACGTGACTGCCGTCGCCCCGCGCAACGAAGTACAGACTGGTGCCGTTGGCCGGGTTCAGCGCGGCATGAATCGCCTCGCGGCCGACGATAGCGATCGGTGTCGGCGGCAGGCCACTGATGGTATAGGTATTGTAGGGCGTGGGCTCACGCAGGTCGGCACGGGTGATCTTGCCGTTATAGCGCTCGCCCATGCCATAGATCACGGTCGGATCGGTCTGCAGCATCATGCCCAGCCGCAGACGCCGCACGAACACCCCAGCGATCTGCGCGCGCTCTTGCGGGATACCGGTTTCCTTCTCGACCAGCGAAGCCATGATCAGCGCCTGGTACGGGTCGCGGTAAGGCAGATCGGTGGCCCGCTCGGCCCATTCCTTGGCCAACACTTGCTCAAGACGCATGTACGCCTGCTGCAGGAACTCGACATCGCTCATGCCACGTACGAAGCGGTAGGTATCCGGAAAGAAGCGTCCCTCAGGGAACACGCCACTATGGCCGAGTTTGTCCATCACCTCGGCATCGGACAGGCCGTCCAAGGTCTGGGTGATTTTCTCGTGCTTGGCCACTGCCGCACGCACTTGGCGGAAGGTCCAGCCTTCGACCAGAGTCAGGTTGTACTGCACAACATCGCCACGGCGCCAGGCATCGAACAGCTGGTTGACGGTCATGCCAGGTGTCAGCCGGTATTCACCGGTATGCAGTGGCGTGCCGGCCATGTTGAAGCGCCAGTAAAGGCGCAGCCAGACGGCATCGTCGAGCAAGCCGTCAGTCTGCATGCGGTAGAACATGCGATTGGGTGTGGTGCCGTTGGGAACCTCGAGCATCCGCTCCTGCTCGACGTGCAGAGGCTGCTCAAGGGCCGAATGGACTTTCCAGGCCGACCAGCCCAACGCCAGACCGGCTAGGATCAGGCCCATTTCCAGCAGCAGGAGAAATTTGCGTCTCACGAATCAGGTATCCAGTAACGTCCGGGCAACGGCCTGCAGTTTACGGGTGAGCGGCCCCGCCGGCCAGTTCAGCTTGAGCGCAGAGCACTCCAGTACCGGCCAGATTCCATACACGCTGTTGCAGAGAAAGACTTCCTCGGCCTGTTCCAGGTCAGCCAGGGCCAGATCACTGACCTGCACGCTGATACCCAGTGCCGGCGCTTGCGTCAGCAAGGCGCCGCGCATTACCCCGGCTACACCGCAGCGACTCAGCTCAGGCGTTTGCAGCACCCCACCACGAACCATGAACAGATTGCTGTAAACGCCCTCGATGACCCGCCCGTGGCTGTCACAGACCAGCCCTTCGGCGTGCTCGGCGTCCTGCCATTCGGCGCGGGCCAGCACTTGCTCAAGGCGATTGAGGTGTTTGAGGCCGGCCAGCAGGGGTTGTTCCGCGAGGCGCGTCTGGCAGGCGAACAAACGCACGCCTAGCTCGGCATTGACTGCGGGATACTGTGGCAGCGGGCTACCCTGAAGGATGCGCCGAGCCGCGGCGCCAACGCCTGGAGCGTAGCCGCGCTGGCTGTCGCCACGGGTAACGATCAGCTTGGCGACGCCGTCGCCGAGCTGGCTGGCAAAGCGCAGCAGTTCGTCGCGCACCAACGGCAGGTCGATGCTGATAGCCAGACGCTGGCAGCCCAGTGCCAGGCGCTGCAAGTGCAGCTCCAGCAGGCTGGGCTTGCCGGCACGCACGGCGATGGTTTCGAACAGACCATCGCCGTAGGCCAGCCCGCGGTTGTGCAGGTTGACTGCAGTCGCGGGTTGGCCGTCGATCCAGCTATGCATCAGTCGGCGAACCGGCGGAACACCAGCGAGCCGTTGGTACCACCAAAGCCGAACGAGTTGGACAGCACCACGTCGATCGGCATGCTGCGGGCGTGATGGGCAACGAAGTCGAGATCGCAGCCCTCGTCCGGCTCGTCCAGGTTGATGGTCGGCGGCGCCATCTGGCTGTTGATTGCCAGCACGCTGAAGATCGCTTCCACGGCACCGGCAGCACCGAGCAGGTGACCCGTCATCGACTTGGTCGAGCTGACTGCCACCTTGTACGCATGCTCACCGAACACACGCTTGATCGCAGCCACTTCGGCGATATCGCCGGCCGGGGTCGAGGTGCCATGGGCATTGATGTAGCTGACTTCTTCCGGGGCGATGCCGGCATCGCGCAGGGCGTTGGTCATGCAGCGCGCCGCACCCTCACCGGAATCCGGTGGCGAGGTCATGTGATAGGCATCACCGCTCATACCAAAGCCAACCAGCTCGGCATAGATGGTGGCGCCGCGCGCCTTGGCGTGCTCGAGCTCTTCGAGCACCAGTGCACCGGCACCGTCGGAGAGCACGAAACCATCACGGCCCTTGTCCCACGGCCGACTGGCCCGGGTTGGCTCGTCATTGCGCGTCGACAGCGCACGCGAAGCACCGAAACCGCCCATACCCAGGCCACACGCGGCCATTTCAGCGCCGCCGGCGATCATCACATCGGCTTCACCGTAGGCAATGTTGCGCGCGGCCATGCCGATGCAATGGGTGCCGGTGGTACAGGCAGTGGCGATGGCATAGTTCGGACCCTGCAGACCCAAATGGATCGACAGGAAGCCGGAGATCATGTTGATGATCGAACCAGGCACAAAGAACGGCGAGATGCGACGCGGGCCTTGCTCGTGCAAGGTCCGGCTGGTCTCTTCGATATTGGTCAGGCCGCCGATGCCGGAGCCCATGGCCACGCCGATCCGCTCACGGTTGCTGTCGTTGATTTCCAGCCCGGCGTTACGGAACGCCTGGAAACCTGCGGCCAGGCCGTATTGAATGAACAGGTCGAGCTTGCGGGCCTCTTTGACCGACAGGTACTGCTCGACTTCAAAGCCCTTCACCGAGCCGCCAAAACGGGTGGAGTAGGCCGTCAGATCGGAGTGTTCGATCGGACCGATGCCACTGCGGCCAGCCAGAATGCACTGCCAGGTGCTCGGTACATCGGTACCCAGCGGCGACAGCATGCCCATACCAGTGACCACGACGCGTCTACGCGACACAGTACTCTCCTCATTGTCCAGTAACAGAGTCTCTTGCCGTTGCATTCTGCAGCAAAAGGCAATGGCAAAAGGCTCTTGGTGCCTGCTTCACACATCTCGCAAAGAAAAAACCGCACGCCAGTTACGGCAGTGCGGTTTTCCCCGACAAGAAGCGTCGACTACAGACGTCTTAAGCCTGGTGGCTGGTGACGTAGTCGATAGCAGCTTGAACGGTAGTGATTTTTTCGGCTTCTTCGTCAGGGATTTCGGTCTCGAATTCCTCTTCCAGAGCCATCACCAGCTCAACGGTGTCAAGCGAATCGGCACCCAGGTCTTCTACGAAAGAAGCACTGTTAGTTACTTCTTCTTCCTTGACGCCCAGTTGCTCGGCGACGATTTTCTTGACGCGCTCTTCGATGGTGCTCATACCTAATTTTCACTCCTAATAGACATATGTCAGGCAGCTGGCCGGTGACCGAGTTTATAGCAAGACGCCTGCTTTTCAAGCGTAACGCGCCCCGCCATCAACTGGCTATGTGGTCACTCGACCCTCTGCCCGGAATCTGGTTGCAGCTTTATAACGGATTTTAAGCTCGGAGTATGACTCTTTTTTGAAGCAATCCGTCACATTGAGTTGCGATATTACATGTACATCCCGCCGTTCACAGGCACTGTAGCACCTGTGACATAGGCTGCGCCGTCGGACGCCAGGAAAGCAACTACCTTGGCGATTTCGTCGGCTTGGCCCAGACGGCCCAGCGGAATCTGGGTCTGCAACGCTTCACGTTGAGCCTCTGGCAGCTCACGGGTCATATCGGTGTCGATAAAACCTGGAGTTACCGAGTTGACAGTGATATTGCGTGACCCGACTTCACGTGCCAGAGCGCGGCTGAAACCTTCCAGACCGGCTTTGGCGGCGGCATAGTTTACCTGACCGGCGTTGCCCATGGCACCCACAACCGAGCCGATGCTGATAATGCGGCCCCAACGCGCCTTGGTCATGCCGCGCAGCACGCCCTTGGACAAGCGGTAGAGGCTGTTGAGGTTGGTGTCGATCACGTCGAACCACTCGTCGTCTTTCATCCGCAGCATCAGGTTATCGCGGGTGATGCCGGCGTTGTTGATCAGGATCGCGGTAGTGCCGAACTGTTCCTGGATCGCGGCCAGAACGCTGTTGACCGACGCTTCATCAGTCACGTTCAGCTCCATGCCGGTGCCGGTGATGCCATGCTCCTTGAGCGTGGCAGCAATGCGCTCGGCGCCCGAGGCCGAGGTCGCGGTACCGATGACGGTAGCGCCCTGACGGCCCAGCTCGAGGGCGATGGCCTGGCCGATACCACGGCTGGCGCCGGTGACCAGTGCAACTTTACCTTGCAGGCTCATGCAAGCTTCTCCAGTTTCAGGCCAGCGCCGCACGGGTGGCGGCGATGGCATCAGGGGTATTGAGGTTGTAGGTGGTCACGCCTTCAGCGCAACGCTTGTTCAGACCGGCCAGGACCTTGCCCGGGCCGCACTCGACCAGATTGACCGCGCCATTGGCCGCCAGGGTCTGCACGCATTCAACCCAGCGCACGGGCTGGTACAACTGGGCCAGCAAGTCTTGCTTGAGCACGCTCAGGTCAGCTGGGATGGCTGCAGAAACGTTCTGCACCACTGGGATCTGCGGCGCCTGCCATTCGATGGCGTTGACCGACTCGGCAAAGCGCTCGGCAGCAGGCTGCATCAGGGCGCAGTGCGACGGCACGCTGACCGCCAGCGGCAAGGCGCGTTTGGCGCCCTTAGCCTTGCACAGCTCCATGGCGCGATCTACCGCTGCCTTGTTGCCAGCAATGACCACCTGCCCTGGCGAGTTGAAGTTGACCGCGCTGACCACCTGGTCTTCTGCTGCTTCAGCGCAGATGGCGACCACGACCTCGTCGTCCAGACCGAGAATCGCGGCCATGCCGCCATGGCCTGCCGGGACTGCTTCCTGCATCAGCTGGCCACGGCGCTCGACCAGGCGCACCGCGTCTTTCAGGCTGAGGCTACCGGCCGCTACCAACGCGCTGTACTCGCCAAGGCTATGCCCGGCGACGAACGCAGGCTTTGCGCCGCCCTGCGCCAGCCACAGGCGCCACAACGCAATGGAGGCGGTGAGGATGGCCGGCTGAGTCTTGTCGGTTTGATTGAGTTGCTCTTCCGGACCTTGCTGAACCAGTGCCCACAGGTCGTAACCCAGAGCGTCGGAAGCTTCCTTGAAGGTTTCGACGATCACCGGCTCTACTGCGCCGATTTCGGCGAGCATGCCCAGCGATTGGGAACCTTGACCCGGAAAGACAAATGCGAGGGATGCAGACATTGAACAAGCCCTTATGATCTTGTCGTCGGAGAGGATGCGCCCAGCCCACGGCTGTACGCAGAATCTGAAAACTTGGATGAATACGAAAACCCAGCGGTCACATTTAACCACCTCATGGCGATTATGCCTAAGGCAGCAGGTCTTCGAGGCGGCTCTGCAGGCGCCCGGGCAGGTTTTCCTCGATCTCGATCAGCGCACGCTGGATAGCGCTCTGCAGGCCTTCGACCCCTGCCGAACCGTGACTCTTGATGACGATGCCCTGCAGACCGAGAAAACTCGCGCCGTTGTGCCGTGCAGGCGCCAGGTCAGCCTGCAGGCGTTTGAGCAGCGGCATGGCCAGCACACCGACCGCGCGCGCCAGCACCCCCCTCTTGAACAGCGCCTCAATTCTGGCACTGATCATGGTTGCCAGACCCTCGCTGGACTTGAGCAGGATATTGCCGACAAAGCCGTCACACACCACTACATCGGCTTCACCGCGATACAGGCCATCACCCTCGACAAAGCCGACGTAGTTGATACCGCGGGCATTCTGCAGCAGCGTTGCTGCCAGCTTGACCTGCTGATTGCCCTTGATGTCTTCGGTGCCGATGTTGAGCAGCGCAACGCGTGGGCGCGGAATGCCCAAGGCCTGCGCCGCCACCGAGCCCATCAACGCGAACTGGTAGAGATGCTCGGCACTGCAGTCAACGTTGGCGCCCAGATCGAGCAACTGGCAAAAGCCTGACTGAGTCGGGATCGCCGCGACCATGGCCGGCCGATCAATGCCTGGCACGGTCTTGAGGACAAAGCGCGACAGCGCCATCAGTGCACCGGTATTGCCGGCACTGACGCAGGCCTGGGCCTTGCCGTCCCGCACCAGTTCAAGGGCGATGCGCATCGACGAATCAGGCTTGCTGCGCAACGCTTGCGAGGGCCGCTCGTCCATCTCCACCACTTCACTGGCCGCGACAATTTGCAGGCGCGCGCGATCGGCAGCTGCTAGGCCACTGACGAGTGATTCAAGAAGGGAGGGTTGACCGACGAGGGTCAGGTGCAGCGAGGGCGTAGCCGAGAGGCAAGCGATACTTGCCTGAACAATGTTGCGGGGACCGAAGTCCCCGCCCATTGCGTCGATCGCGATGATCTGAGCGGACAAGATTTACTCGTCAGCGCCCTTGTCGATCACTTTGCGGCCACGGTAAACGCCTTCTGGCGAAACGTGGTGACGCAGGTGAATTTCACCGGTGGTTTTTTCTACCGACAGCGCGTTTTCCGACAGGGCATCGTGCGAACGACGCATGTCACGGGCAGAGCGGGATTTTTTGTTCTGCTGAACAGCCATAATTGATTAACTCCTAAACGTTTGGGTCACGCTTTAACTGCGCCAGGACACTGAACGGGTTGGACCGCGTTACCTCGTCCTCGCTCGATTCGGGCTCATCGAGGCCCGCCGGCTGCTGGCATTCTTCCGGATGATGAGCAGGCACGATGGGCAAGGCGAGCAAAAGCTCTTCCTCGATCAGCGCCTGCAGATCCAAAGGATCTTCGCCCAGTTCCAGCACGTCATAGCCTTTCGGCAACGACTGGGTATTCGCACCCTCCTTCACCACCGCGTACGAACACTCGCTGTGGATCGGTAGGGTGACCAGCTCAAGACAACGCTGGCAAACCATTTTGACTTCGACGTCGAGCTCACTGTGGATAACCACGGCATGCTGTTCATCTCGTTCAAAATCGAACTTCGCCTGCACCGTACCGACATTGTCGGAAAGCGGGTCGCAGAGTCTTTCCAAATCAGCGAGTTGCAACGAACCTTGAAGGGTTACGCCACGATCGGCTAATTTGCGCGGGTCAACGTGAGGTGGAATCGGGTCATTCAACATAGGCGCAGCATTCTAGGGATGGCCCCCGCCCCTGTCAAAGGAAATTCGGCGGCAAGTGGATGATAGAATCGGTTGATCTGCCAAGGAGTCTACCATGCTGCCCCTGTTACTGGCTTCCAGCTCTGCCTACCGCCGCGAATTGCTCGCCCGCCTGCGCCTGCCCTTTACCTCGGCAAGCCCCGACCTAGACGAACAGCGCCTGCCTGACGAACCCGCCATCGCGCTGGTCAAGCGCCTGGCGCAGCAAAAGGCCGAGGCATTGGCCGCAGCGCACCCCGGCCATCTGATCATCGGCTCTGACCAGGTCGCGGTGCTGGGCGAACAGATCCTCGGCAAGCCACATACGTTCGAGCGCGCCCGCGAGCAACTGCTTGCCGCCAGCGGCCAACAGGTCACCTTTCTGACCGGCCTGGCGCTACTCAACAGCAGCAGCGGCCACTGCCAGGTCGACTGCGTGCCGTTCACGGTGGTCATGCGCGAGCTGAGCCAGGCCAGTATCGAGCGCTATCTGCGCGCAGAGCAGCCTTACGACTGCGCCGGCAGTTTCAAAGCCGAGGGACTGGGGGTAAGCCTGTTCCAGAGCACCCATGGCAGCGACGCGACCAGCCTGATCGGGCTGCCGCTTATTCGCCTGGTGGATATGCTGCTGGAAGAAGGCGTACAGGTGCCCTGAAGGGAAACTGCTGGCCTGCACGCACAGGCCAGCAGCGCTTAGCGCAGGGTCGGCCCCTGGAAGCCCATCCACATTGCCAGGTGCTCAGCTACGCTGGCGCCGATGCGTTTGGAGAAACGGTCGAACGGCGACTCCTGGACGGTGAAATCGACCAGATTCTTCTCGCCAACGATGTCTCTGGCGACATAGCTGGCACTGCCCAGACCATCTACCAGGCCTAGCGCCTTGGCCTGCTCACCGGACCAGATCAGGCCACTGAACAGCTCAGGGTGCTCTTTGTCCTTGAGCCGATCACCACGCCCCTGTTTGACCATGGCAATGAACTGCTGGTGAGTGGTGTTGAGCACGCCCTGCCAGAACTCGGTTTCTTCAGGTTTTTGCGGCGAGAACGGATCGAGGAATGCCTTGTGCTCACCGGCCGTATAGGTGCGCCGCTCGATGCCCAGCTTGTCCATGGCACCGACAAAGCCATAGCCCGCAGCGGTAACGCCGATCGAGCCGACCAGGCTGGCCTTGTCGGCATAGATCTCATCGGCAGCACTGGCGATGTAATAGGCACCCGAGGCACCGAGGTCGGTGATCACTGCGTAGAGCTTGATCTGCGGGTACTCGGCGCGCAGGCGGCGAATCTCGTCATAGACGTAACCGGACTGCACCGGGCTGCCGCCTGGGCTGTTGATACGCATCACCACTGCCTTGGTATTGGCATCCTTGAATGCCTCGCGCAGGCTCTTGATCAGGTTGTCGGCACTGGCCGCCTCCTGATCAGCAATAACCCCACGCACCTCGACCAGTGCGGTATGGCTGCCACTGCGCGAAGCAGCGCCGTCCATACTCATCAGCGGCGAGAACAGGAACAGGATGCCGAACAGGTAAAGGAACGTCAGCAGCTTGAAGAAAATCCCCCAGCGTCGCGCTCGACGCTGCTCCTGCACACCAGCAAGGAGGGTTTTCTCCAGCAGCTTCCAGCTCTTGCGATCCTCACTCTCGACCACTTCGGTCTCGGGCGCTTTCCACTCGTCAGCCATGCTCACCTACCTTGGAATTGATAACTGCGCCGAACCTGCCAACCACTCGCGCAACTGGGAAAAGTGATCGATGCACACCTGCGGCCCGAACTCTGCCAGCGCCTGCAGCGACATAGCCCCGTAACCGACAGCCACCGAGTGCATGCCGGCGTTGTTGGCCATTTGCAGGTCGAACGCAGAATCTCCGACCATCAGCGCCTGGCCGGGTTCGGCGCGGCAGTGGGCAAGAATTTCTTCAAGCATCAATGGGTGCGGCTTGCCGCGGGTTTCGTCAGCCGCCCGAGTGATATCGAAAAAGTCTTCCCAGCCATTGGCCTTGAGCACTCGATCGAGCCCGCGACGGGCCTTGCCAGTAGCTACTGCCAGGCGATAGCCCTGGGCGCGAAACGCATCCAGCGACTCGACCACACCGTCAAACAACGGTGACGGCTGCTGATCGAGCGCCATGTACACATCAGCATAGTGCTGACGGAAGCGTTCGACCTGCAGCGGCTCAAGGTGCGGATACAGGGTCCAGATCGCCTCGCCCAGGGCAAGACCGATAATGCCCTTGATTGCATCCTCGGCACTGGGCGCCTCACCGGCGCGTTCAGCGGCCTTATTCATCGCGAGAACGATGCGCCCGACAGAGTCAGCCAGGGTGCCATCCCAGTCAAAAATCAGCAGCTCGTAGGGTTTGCTCATGTGAAGTCAGGCCGCGCCAGGCGCTCTACAGTCTTGGCCCACATTTCGTCGACCGGCGCTTCTACCTTGAGCTCGCCGCCATCGGGCAGCGGCAAGGTCAGGGCATAGGCATGCAGGAACAGGCGCTTGCCGCCGAGATCACGAATCTCGCGGGAGAATTCTTCATCGCCGTATTTGTTGTCGCCGGCAATCATGTGCCCGGCATGCAGGGCGTGCACGCGGATCTGATGGGTGCGACCAGTGATCGGACGCGCTTCGATCATGGTGGCGAAGTCGCCGAAACGGCGCAGCACCTTGAACAGGGTCAGCGCTTCCTTGCCCTCTTCGTTGACCTCGACCATACGCTCGCCAGAACGCAGGTTGCTCTTCTGCAATGGGGCATTGACCTGTTTCTTCGCGGTTGGCCAGTTGCCACGCACCAGCGCCATGTAGCGCTTGTCGACGCCATCACCGCGCAGGGCAGCGTGCAGATGGCGCAACATGCTGCGCTTCTTGGCGATCATCAGCAGGCCGGAAGTGTCGCGGTCGAGCCGGTGCACCAGCTCCAGCTCCTTGGCATCCGGACGCAACTGGCGAAACGCTTCGATCACGCCAAAGCTCAGGCCGCTGCCGCCATGCACGGCAATGCCGGCCGGTTTGTTGAGCACGATGAGCGCCTTGTCTTCATAGACAATGGCCGCCTCCAGGCGCTGCAACAGCGATTGCGCCACCGGCACCGGCTCGTCACGCTCGGGCAGACGCACCGGTGGCACGCGCACGATGTCGCCGGCCTGGATCTTGTATTCAGGCTTGACCCGACCCTTGTTGACCCGCACTTCACCCTTGCGCAGGATGCGGTAGACCAGGGTGCGAGGCACGCCCTTGAGCGCCGTGATCAGGAAATTGTCGATTCGTTGGCCGGCAAGCTCCGGCGCGACTTCGATCAGCTGGACGCCGGAAGTCGGAGGGGTATTGGTAGTCATGGCGCCGATAATAACAATTTTTTAGGGAATTGAAGCACTTAATCATTGCTGCTATAGTCGCGAACGCCGCCAAAAGCGGTGGGCCAGCGGTACACGGCGCTTTGCCAGCCCCTGACCAACGCAATTCTCGAGGACGCGAGGCCGTCCTACGGGGCTTTCGCCAGTTTATCGAAATACCTGGAAGCGCCACTCGCGCCGGGTAGAGAAGACCGAAAAAAATCATAAGTGCGGTAGTTCACCTGCTTAACTGGCTTTTTTCGCCGTGTCTCTGCACCGCCATCGTCACTTCCTCCTGCACCCGGCGAATGCTTCGGAAATACCTGCCTTGGACATGAATGGCGCCAGCTTCCCTTATGAAGATGGCGAAAAATGCAACCCGTTGCGGATTCAGCGCGCGGCAGCACCCGAATTATCAGGGATACGTGCAGGGTGGAGATGCACAGCCCTCGGACCGTGTAGCACCGCGTCCGGCCACCGCCCCACTGTAATGGGCGGCGAGCGGATAAGGTCCTTACAGATGCCACGTAGGCGTCCACGGCTGACGGTTGATTCCTCCTCCTGACTGAGTGCACCAGGCCTGCCAGGTTGATCCCGATACCACAGGCCCACAGCACCGCAGCAACAGGACGCGTCGTCGCGACAACGGCAGGCTGGGCAACCGGCTGGTGCCGAACGTCGCCGACACGGGGGTGGTTCGCCACCCTTTGCGCACCTTGACACCGACCATGAGAAGTCGTGTGTGCCGAACGCCGTTTCCGGCAGCCCGGAAACCGACGGTACAACATGAAAAGAATGCTGATTAACGCAACTCAACCCGAAGAGTTGCGTGTAGCCCTGGTGGATGGCCAACGCCTCTACGACCTGGATATCGAATCCGGCGCCCGTGAGCAGAAAAAGGCCAACATCTACAAAGGCAAGATCACCCGGATCGAGCCCAGCCTCGAAGCCGCCTTCGTCGACTTCGGCTCCGACCGTCACGGCTTCCTGCCGCTGAAGGAAATCTCCCGCGAGTACTTCAAGAAGGCCCCAGAAGGCCGCGTCAACATCAAGGAAGTACTCACCGAAGGCCAGGAAGTCATCGTCCAGGTCGAGAAGGAAGAGCGCGGCAACAAAGGCGCCGCCCTGACCACCTTCATCAGCCTGGCTGGCCGTTACCTGGTGCTGATGCCAAACAACCCACGTGCTGGCGGCATCTCCCGCCGTATCGAAGGCGAAGAGCGCAACGAGCTGCGTGAAGCCCTCAACGGGCTGACCGTACCGGGCGACATGGGCCTGATCGTGCGCACTGCCGGCCTTGGCCGCAGCAGCGAAGAAATGCAGTGGGACCTCGACTACCTGCTGCAGCTGTGGACCGCCATCAAGGAAGCCTCGCTGGACCGCACCGCGCCGTTCCTGATCTACCAGGAAAGCAACGTCATCATCCGCGCCATCCGCGACTACCTGCGCCAGGACATCGGCGAAGTCCTGATCGACAGCATCGAGGCCCAGGAAGAAGCTCTGACCTTCATCCGCCAGGTGATGCCGCAGTACGCCAGCAAGGTCAAGCTGTACGAAGACAGCGTGCCACTGTTCAACCGCTTCCAGATCGAAAGCCAGATCGAGACCGCCTTCCAGCGCGTCGTCGAGCTGCCGTCTGGCGGTTCGATCGTGATCGACCCAACCGAGGCGCTGGTGTCGATCGACATCAACTCGGCGCGTGCCACCAAAGGCAGCGACATCGAAGAAACCGCCCTGCAGACCAACTTGGAAGCGGCTGAAGAAATCGCCCGCCAACTGCGTCTGCGTGATATCGGCGGCCTGATCGTCATCGACTTCATCGACATGACCCCGGCGAAAAACCAGCGCGCGGTCGAAGAGCGTGTGCGTGAATGCCTCGAGGCCGACCGTGCTCGCGTCCAGGTTGGCCGCATCTCGCGCTTCGGCCTGCTGGAAATGTCGCGCCAACGCCTGCGTCCATCGCTGGGTGAAAGCAGCGGCATCGTCTGCCCACGCTGCTCGGGCACCGGCATCATCCGTGACGTCGAGTCGCTGTCGCTGGCGATCCTGCGCCTGATCGAAGAAGAAGCCCTGAAAGACCGCACTGCCGAAGTGCGCGCTCAGGTGCCAATCCCGGTTGCCGCGTTCCTGCTCAACGAGAAACGCAACTCGATCACCAAGATCGAGATGCGCACCCGTGCTCGCATCATCATTCTGCCGAATGACCACCTGGAAACCCCGCACTTCGAAGTCCAGCGCCTGCGCGACGACAACCCGGAAGTGCTGACCAACCAGTCCAGCTACGAAATCGCCACCACCGAAACCGAGGAAGCGCCGCAGCAGGCCGCGACCCGCACCCTGGTTCGCCAGGAAGCTGCGGTCAAGACTGCTCCACCGCGTACCAGCGCTCCGGTACCGGCTGCTGTAGAAGAGGCTGCTCCGGTTGCCGCTGCGCCAGCACCAAGCATGCCTGAGCCAAGCCTGTTCAAAGGCCTGGTCAAATCGCTGGTGAGCCTGTTTGCCGCCAAGGAAGAACCGGTCGCTGCACCGGCTGCCACCGAGAAGCCTGTTACCGAGCGCCCACAGCGCAACGAAGAGCGCCGCAACGGTCGTCAGCAGAGTCGCAACCGTAACGGTCGTCGCGACGAAGAGCGCAAGCCGCGCGAAGAGCGTGCACCGCGTGAAGAACGCGCTCCACGTGAAGAGCGTGCACCACGTGAAGAGCGTGCACCGCGTGAAGAACGCGCACCGCGTGAAGAGCGTGCGCCGCGTGAAGAACGCGCTCCACGTGAGGAGCGTGCTCCACGTGAAGATCGCCCACGTCGCGGCAACCGTGACGAGCGCCCTGTGCGTGAGCTGCGTGAGCCACTTGACGCTACTCCTGCATCGACTGAAGAACGCGCACCACGCGAAGAACGTGCACCACGTGAAGAACGCGCCCCTCGCGAAGAACGTGCTCCACGTGAAGAACGCGCCCCTCGCGAAGAACGTGCTCCACGTGAAGAACGCGCCCCTCGCGAAGAGCGTGCTCCACGTGAAGAACGCGCCCCTCGCGAAGAGCGTGCTACACGTGAAGAACGCGCCCCTCGCGAAGAACGTGCTCCACGTGAAGAACGTGTGCCGCAGGAAGAGCGTCAACTGCGCCCAGCCGCCCAGGCTGACGAGCAGGCCGCAGAGATCGCCGATGAGCAACTGCCGAACGACGAACTGCAGCAGGAAGAACAAGAAGGCACTGATGGCGAACGCCCACGTCGTCGCTCGCGCGGCCAGCGTCGTCGCAGCAACCGTCGTGAACGTCAGCGCAATGCCAATGGCGATCTGATCGATGGCGACGAAGAAAGCAGCGAAGGCAACGAAAATGGTGAAGAACAGCAACCACGTCAGGCGACTGATCTGGGTGCCGACCTCGCCGCTGGCCTGGCCGTAACTGCCGCTGTTGCCACTAGCAACATCAGCGCTGCAGCCGAAGCACAAGCCAATCAGCAGGCTGAAATCGCTTCTACCCAAACGCCTGAAGCGGCTACCGGTGAAGTTATCGCCCTGCCAGCCGAGCCTGCACAGCAAGCTGATGACGTTGCGATCGCCCCTGTGGTCGAGCAGCCTGTCAGCGAGCCGGTTGCAGTGGTCGAGCCGAGCATCGAGCCGGTTGTCGAGGCTGCGCCGCAGCCCGTAGTCGAAGCACCTGCCGTTGAAGCAACCCCGGTTGCTGCAGCAGAAGTGGAAACTGCAGCGCCAGTTACTGAAGCGCCAGTGGTCGAGGCACCAGCCGCCGAAGCCCCTGTGGTTGAAGCTCCAGTGGTTGAAGCCGCCGTGGTCGAGTCGGGTGAAGCCGAGAAGCCAGTGCACGTTGCCGAGGCCCCAGCGGCCGCGCCAGTCGAAGCACCGGTGGTCGAGCAGGCTGCACCGGTTGAAGCCAAGCCCGAAGTTGTCGAGGCAGCGCCTGTAGCGGCTGAACCGGCGCCTGTAATGCTGGCCAACGGTCGCGCACCGAACGACCCACGTGAAGTGCGTCGCCGCAAGCGTGAAGCCGAGGCCGCTGCTGCCGCAGCTCAGGCCCAGGCATCGACCGATGAGCACAAGCCTCATCACGGTTGATAGCCACGGCTGAATGAAAAAGCCCCGCCAGTGCGAACTGGCGGGGCTTTTTTTGCGTTGCATTCAGCGCTGCACTGGCATATCCATGTGCCACCTACTCAGTACAGATTCGGCTCCATCTCCAGCTCCACGCCAAACCTGGCGAAGATATCAGCCTGAATTTTCTGCGCCAGCGCATGCAACTGCGCCCCCGAGGCCTGGCCATAATTGACCAGTACCAACGACTGCAACCGATGCACGCCGGCATCGCCATCGCGATAGCCCTTCCACCCTGCCTGCTCGATCAACCAGCCCGCCGCCAGCTTCAGCTGGCCATCGGCCTGGGGATAAGCCACCACACCCGGATAGCGAGCGCGAAGCTGCTCGCCGAGCACGGCGCTGACCAGCGGATTCTTGAAGAAGCTGCCAGCATTACCCAGTTCGAGCGGGTCAGGCAGTTTCTCGCGACGAATGCTGCAGATCGCATCGCTGATTGCCTGCGCGGTCGGCTCGACGACGCCCTGCTCGTGCAGACGCTGACGCACTGGGCCGTAGTCCAGGTGCGCATGCAAGCTGCGACTCAGGGCAAAGCGCACGCGCAGGATCAACCAGCGGCCGGGATTGCGCTTGAACAGGCTGTCGCGGTAACCAAACCCGCACTCCTCAAGGGAAAAATCCTTGAGCTCGCCTGTTTCACGGTCGAGTGCGGTCAAGCCGGCAAACACGTCTTTGATCTCGACGCCATACGCGCCGACGTTCTGCATCGGCGCGGCACCGACGGTGCCGGGAATCAGGCTGAGGTTTTCCAACCCGCTGCAACCCTGCGCCAGGCTCCACTGCACAAACTCATGCCAGGGTTCACCGGCTTCGGCCTCGACCACCACACGATCGCCCTCCTCACTCAGCAACCGCCGGCCACGGCTGGCCATATGCAGCACCAGCGCGTCGATGTCACCGGTCAACAGCAGGTTGCTGCCACCGCCGATGACCAGCACCGGGAGCTCAAGACGGGCCGCTTCGAGCAATGCCGCCCGCACCTCGGCGTCGCTGTGCGCCTGGGCGAAATAGCGGGCCTTGACGTCAATACCAAAGGTGTTGAAAGGCTTGAGCGATACCTGCTGTTGCCAGGTGGCAGTCATAGCCGCCCCCTGATTTCATTGACCAACTGCTCGCACGCCAGCTCGATCAGGTCCAACACCTGCTCGAAACCGGCCGCGCCGCCGTAATACGGGTCGGGGACTTCATCCAACGCGCCGTCATAGCGACGCAGGAACAGATCCAGCTCGCCCTTGGACGCCGGCGGGCGTATGGCCTTGAGGTCGGCGAGGTTGCTGGCATCCATGGCCAGCACCAGATCGTACTCGGCAAAATGGCCGGCCTTGACCTGCTGGGCACGTTGCGCCGACAGGTCATAGCCGCGCGCCAGCGCTGCCTTGCAGGTGCGCGCGTCCGGCGCCTTGCCCACGTGCCAGTCGCCCGTACCGGCCGATGCCACTTCTACCTGGTCGGCCAGCCCGGCGCGTTGCAACTGATGGCGCAACACCCCTTCTGCGGTGGGCGAGCGGCAAATATTGCCCAGGCACACAAACAGGACGCGCATCAGGCCTCCAACAAGCGCCGAACGCGCTCCAGGTCTTCTGGGGTATCAACGCCCACGGCGGGAGCCTCGAGCGCATCTTCAACGTGAATACGCACGCCATGCCACAGCGCTCGCAGCTGTTCCAGCGCTTCGGTCTGCTCGAGCCAGCACGGGCCCCAGCTGACGAAGTCCTGAAGAAAACCAACTCGGTAGGCATACATGCCGATATGGCGGCGATAAGGCACTGCCGGCGGCAACTGCTCGCGGTTCACGGCAAACGCATCGCGGGCCCACGGCAACGGTGCACGGCTGAAGCTCAGGGCCAGGCCATTCTTGTCGCTGACTACCTTGACCGCATTGGGATTGAACACCGTCTGCGGCTCATGGATCGGCTCAGCCAGGGTGGCGATGCCGGCTTCCGGGTGCGCAGCAAGGTTGGCCGCGACCTGGTCGATGATTACCGGCGGGATCAATGGCTCGTCGCCCTGCACGTTGACGACGATGGCATCACTGGCCAAACCCAGCTGGGCGGCAACTTCTGCCAGGCGATCAGTGCCCGACTCATGGTCAGCGCGGGTCAGCAATACCTCGGCACCAAATGCCTGACAGGCGGCAACGATGCTGGCGTCATCGGTGGCGATCACCACCCGGCTGGCGCTGCTTTTGCGCGCCTGTTCCCAGACGTGCTGGACCATCGGCTTGCCAGCGATCAACAGCAGCGGCTTGCCCGGCAGGCGCGTGGAGCGCAGCCGGGCGGGGATGACCACAGTGAAGTCCAGGCTCATTTGTCCAGACGCTCGTCGTCGGTCAAGGTGCGTGCTTCGCTTTCCAGCATGACCGGGATGCCATCGCGCACCGGGTAGGCCAGGCCTGCGCCTTTGCTGATCAGCTCGGTCTTGTCGGCGCTGAGCTTGAGCGGGCCTTTGGTGATCGGGCAAGCCAGGATATCAAGCAGTTTGGTGTCCATGAGTGCGTCCTTGGGGCCAAGCGGCCGGAAAATTGAACAGGGTCAGGGCTGCTGCGCAGGCAGCAGACGCTCAAGCTGGGCGTCGAACCAGGTACTGAAGGCCGGCGACGGTTGCGCCTCGACTGTCAGGTACCACCAGTCGTCAGCGGCAAAGGCACGGCATTTCACCGCATCTTTTTCGGTCATCACCACCGGCAGCGTCGGACTGAACGTCAGCGCTTCGGCGCTGAACTGCGCATGGTCGGCAAACGGGTGCGGCACCGGCTGCCAGTTTAGCTGCAGCAGGGTGTTGAAGAAACGTTGTGGATTACCGATGCCAGCCACCGCATGCACGGCCTGGCCAGGGCTGAAATGGTCAAGCCCACGGCGTTCGTCATTGCGCAGGTTGACCAGCGCCGAAGGCTTGAGTTGAAAGGCGAAGCCGTCTTCGCGGTCGCTGCTGGCACCGTTGTAGAGCAGCGCGTCGACCTCGTCGAGGCGCTCGACCGGCTCGCGCAGTGGCCCTGCGGGCAGGCATCGGCGATTGCCCAAGCCCCGTGCGGCATCGATCAGCACCAGCTCAAGGTCACGCGCCAGGCGGTAATGCTGCATGCCGTCGTCGCAGAGGATCAGGTCGAGGGGTTCGCTGGCAAGCAGCCCGCGTACGGCCGCCGAACGGTCGGGATCGATCATCAGCGGCACACCGGTGCGCTGAACGATCAACAACGGCTCGTCGCCGGCCTGCTCGGCGCTGTGCTCCGCCGCCACCCGCCAGGGCAGCGAAGGCGGCTTGGCACCGTAACCGCGGCTGACCACACCGACGCGCAAGCCCCGCTTGCGGCAGTGTTCGATCAGCCAGAGGATCATCGGCGTCTTGCCGGTGCCGCCAACGGTAATGTTGCCGACCACAATGACCGGCACCGGCGCGCGGTAAGCGGCGCTTGCACCACTGATGAAGCGCGCACGCTTGCGCAGCACGACGCGACGGTACAACAGCTCCAGCGGCCGCAAAAAGGCCAGCGCTGGGTGGCCGTTGTACCAGGCAGCGAGCAAGCGCTCGGTGAAAGCCATCAGGGCGTCCCCGCTGCGGCCTCGACCGTGGTCATGCGCAGCTGGCTGAAACCAAGCTTGCCCGCCGCGTCCATGGCCGTCACCACCGACTGATGCGGGGTCTTGCCATCTGCGCTGATCGACAACGGCAGCTTGGTATCACCGCCAGATTCCTGCTGCAGCGCTTCGACCAGAGTGGCCAGGTCGCTTTTCGGCAGCAGGTGGTTGTTCACCGAGTACACCCCGTCGGCACTGATGGTGATATCCACCCGCTTGCCCTCGTCGGCCTCGGCCGGCGCGCCTGTAGAGGCCTCCGGCAGTTCGACCCGCAGCTGGTTTTCGCGGGTGAAGGTGGTGGTGACGACGAAGAACAGCAGCAGCACGAACACCACGTCGATCAACGACGCCAGGTTGATGTCGACGTTCTCCCGCGCACGGTTGCGCCGAAACTTCACGCCTTGACTCCCGCCACTTCCACTTCGCGATCACCTTGCACGACTTCGACCAGCTTGATCGCCTCTTGCTCCATACCGACCACCAACTCGTCGATGCGGCGCAGCAGGAAGCGGTGGAAGAATACCGCCGGGATACCGACCATCAGGCCTGCAGCCGTGGTCACCAGGGCTTTGGAGATGCCACCGGCGAGCACCGAAGCGTTGGCGGTCATCTGCGACCCCATGAACGCGCTGAAGATGTCGATCATGCCCAGCACGGTACCGAGCAGACCCAGCAGCGGTGCCATCGCAGCGATGGTGCCGAGCGTGCTGATATAACGTTCGAGCTCGTGAATAACCCGCGAGGCGGCTTCTTCAATGCACTCTTTCATGATTTCGCGGCCATGGCGCGAATTGGCCAGGCCGGCAGCGAGGATCTCGCCCAGCGGCGAGTCAGCGCGCAGGCTCTTGAGCTTGTCACTGGTGAGCTGCTTGTCCTTGATCCACATCCACACCTGACCCAGCAGGTGCGGCGGGGTTACGCGACTGGCACGCAGGGTCCACAGGCGTTCGACGACGATAGCCATGGCGACGATGGAGCTCAGAATGATCGGCAGCATCATCCAACCACCGGACTTTACCAATTCCCACACAGTAATCATCCCCTCGAAAAAGGCCGCCACTCTACCATAGGATCGCCCTCGGCTGAGTTGCCGGAGGTCGCAACAATGCGCGTGCCGGGGTCATTCTTTGTCACGCCAGAACCTGCGCTGGGCACGCTGCCCGGCAACCTGGGATTGAGCGCCCAGGCGCAAGCTCAAGGCGCCCTCTATGGCGGTGTCGTGAATCGCCAGCCCATGGCGCTGGTAGCGTTCCAGCACCTGCGCATGCGGATGGCCGAAACCGTTGTGCGCACCGCGGGAAATCAATACGCCGCGCGGCCTGGTGGCAGCAATGAACGCCTCGGTGGAGGAGCTGCGACTGCCGTGGTGCGGTGACTGCAGCCAGTCGATGCGTTTGCCTTCATGCGCCGCCAGCCAGGCGCGTTCGGCGCTGGCTTCAATGTCGCCGGCCAACAGCAGACGCTCGCCCTGCGCCTCGACCAGCAATACGCAGGAGCGGTCATTGCTCGAGCGCGCCTGCGGCCAATGCCAGAGTGAAAAGTCGACCCCGTCCCACTGCCAGCCCTGCCCCGTCTCGCAGCTTTGTGCCTGGAAGGCCTGCTCCGACTCACCGGCCACAACGCGCCCGACCGACAGGCCGCGCTGCACGGCCGCTGCGCCGCCGGCATGGTCGGCATGGGCATGGCTGATCAGCAGCACATCCAGTCGATCGACGCCCAGTTTACGCAAAGTAGGCAGCACTACACTTTCGCCCAGATCGCTCTCGCCGCGTGCTGGGCCAGCATCGTAGAGCAGGCTGTGGTTGCGCGTGCGCAAAAGGATCGCCAGGCCTTGGCCGACGTCCAGCTGCAGCACCTCGACCTGCCCCTGCGGCAACGACTTGCCAGGCACCCACAGCGCCAGCAGCATCAGCGCGCCCAGGCCACGCATGGGTACGCCACGGGGCAGCAACACGATCAACGCGCCACTGAGCACCAGCAACCAGGCCAGTAGCGGCAACTGCCGGGCAATCCATGCCGGCTGCCACTGAGCCACCACCGTCAGCACGTCGAACAACCCAGCCAGCGCTGCGCCGGCCAGCCATAGCAGCAGTTCGCCAAACCCCGCCAGCGGCAGCAACAAGGTGCCCAGCAACGCCAACGGCAGCACCACGAAGCTGATCCAGGGCACCGCGAGCAGATTAGCCAACGGCGCGCTCAGACTGATCGGTAGGCCCAACGCCAGCATCGCCGGCAACAAGCCGATGGCGATCACCCACTGCGCACGCGTCCACGCTTGCCAAGGCCGCCAACCGCCTAGGCGCTGGGCAAAGCAGCAGATCAGCACTGCCACCGCGCCGAACGACAACCAGAATCCGGGCAGCAAACTGGCCAACGGCTCAACCAGCAGCACACCACACAGCGCCATCAACAGTGGTACAAAGGCGCTCACTTGGCGAAAGCGCAGGCGCCAGAGCAGCACTACCGCCAGCATCAGACAGGCCCGCTGCACAGGCACGCCAAACCCGGCCAGCCAGCCGTAGCCCAGCGCGGCCGTCATGGCCAGCCCGCACGCCCACGGCAGCCATGGCCAGCGCCGCGGCCAGCCTCCGTAACGTGCCAGCCCCGCCACCAGGCCGTAGACCAACCCTGCGACCAACCCAATGTGTTGGCCCGAGATGACCAACAAGTGCACCGTGCCGGTCGCCTGCAGCGTTTGCCAGTCTTGCCTGGCCAGCCCCGAGCCATCGCCCAGTACCAGCGCCGCCAACGTCGCTTCGCGGCCCCAGGCATCCACTGCCAGCAGGCGCTGGCGCAAATTGTCGCGCCAGCCGCCGGCCACCGGCTCCAGCAACGCTCCCGCCTTGACCGTGCCAGTGGCGCCGATGCGCCGGGCCAACAGCGTCGCCTCGCGGTCCGGCCCATGTGGATTGAGCAGGCCGCGCGGGCGGTTCAGGGTCACGGCCAGGCGCCAGCGCTCTCCGGCACGAATCTCTGGGCCGTCGAACCAGCTCAGTTGCAGGCGCCCGGGCAATTCGGCGCGGCGCGAAGCGGGTTCATCCAGCTCGAAGCGCACACCGTGGGCCGATACCGCTGGCAGGCCGACCACGCGCCCCTCAAGCCATAGCGTGCGGCCATCAAGTGAATGCGCCAGACGATCATCCAGCGCCTGCTGCGCCGACCAGCACGCCCAGCAAAAGCCCAGCAGCAAGCAGCCCAGCGGCCAGACTCGCGTAGCCAGGCAGCCAAGCGCAGCCAGCAGCATCACCACCAGCCAGCCGACCGTCGGCAGAACGGGTAGAAAGCCCAGGCACAACAGCCCGAGCGCAAGCGCCAACATCCCTGTGCGCATAAGGTAGAGCTCCGCAAGCAAGACAGCCTGCAGAGGAATAGCGTATTTAAGGGTCAGTCTTGCTCAACAATTGTCACAAACTCTGAACAAGCCATTCCGGGAATCAAGGCATACTTGCCCGATCACTGCCCCGGGAGCCCCCATGCCGCGCCGCCTGTTCAAACGGTACATGCCGGATCCGACCAGCATTCGGGAACACAAGTCCTTACGCTTTTTCGGCAAGCTGCTGCACGACCCCAACCTCTGGCACCTGAACCGCCATTCAGTGGCACGGGCCATGGGCGTGGGCCTGTTTGCCGCATTGATCCCGATGCCGATGCAGATGCTGCTGGCCGCCAGCCTGGCGATCCCGCTGCGGGGCAACCTGCCGATCGCGGTCAGCCTGGTCTGGCTGACCAACCCGCTGACCATGCCGCCGGTGTTCTTCGTCACCTACATGACCGGCGCCTGGCTGTTGCAGACGCCACCACGCAGCCTGCCCGACGACCTCACCTTCGAGTGGATCACCGACCAGCTGGCTACCGTGTGGCAGCCATTTTTGCTCGGCTCAGTGGTGTGCGGCGTGGTGCTGGGCATCGCCGCCTACTTCATCACCATGAGCTACTGGCGCTGGTGGGTCGGCCGCCAGTGGCGGCGCCGCAAGCAACGTACGTCATGCACGCATGCCGCGGCCGCTGACCAGCAGGCGAATGCACAGGGCATACAGCACAGCCGTGGCCACCAGCATGAAGGTGATCGCAGTACCGATACTGATATCCGAAACCCCTAGGATGCCGTAGCGGAACGAGTTGACCATGTGCAGAACCGGGTTCGCCAGCGACACCACCTGCCAGAACGGCGGCAGCAGGCTGATCGAGTAGAACACACCGCCCAGGTAGGTCAGCGGGGTCAGCACGAAGGTCGGGATGATCGAAATATCATCGAAGTTGCGCGCAAACACTGCGTTGACGAAGCCCAGCAGCGAGAAGATGGTTGCGGTCAACAGCACTACCACCACGGTCACGCCCAGGTGATGCACCTGCAGGTGGGTGAAGAACATCGACAGGATGGTCACGATCACCCCTACCGCCAACCCACGCAGCACGCCGCCGAGCACATAGCCGACGAGAATGGTGTGCGGCGACACCGGCGACACCATCAGCTCCTCGATCGAGCGTTGGAACTTGCTGCCGAAGAAGCTCGAGACCACGTTGCCATAGGAGTTGGTGATCACCGACATCATGATCAGCCCAGGCACGATGTACTCCATGTAGGTGAAGCCACCCATGTCGCCAATCTGCCGACCGATCAGGTTACCGAAGATGACGAAGTACAACACCATGGTGATGGCCGGCGGCAGCAGCGTCTGCGGCCAGATCCGCAGGAAGCGACGCACTTCGCGGTAAACGATGGTATTCAGGGCGACCCAGTTGGTGCGCAGTTCCACACTCATACGGCCACCTTCGACAGGTTTTTCTCTACCAGTGACACGAACAACTCCTCAAGCCGGTTGGTCTTGTTGCGCAGGCTCTGCACCTCGATGTTCTGCAAGGCCAGCTGGCCGAACAGCGCGGTGATGCCGATATCCTTGTCGACCTGCACTTCCAGCGTATGCGGGGTAATCAGCCGGCACGGGTAGCCGTGCAGGGCTGGCACCGTGGTCAGGTCCTGCTTCAAGTCCAGCACAAAAGTCTCGACATGCAGCGTGCCGAGCAGTTTGCGCATGCTGGTGTTTTCGACAATGGTGCCGTGGTCGATGATGCCGATGTTGCGGCACAGCTGTTCGGCCTCTTCCAGATAATGCGTGGTCAGAATGATGGTGATGCCTTTCTCGTTGAGCTCGGTGAGAAAGCTCCACATCGACCGACGCAGCTCGATATCGACGCCCGCGGTTGGCTCGTCGAGGATCAACAGGCGCGGCTCGTGAATCAGTGCACGGGCGATCATCAGCCGACGCTTCATGCCGCCAGACAATGAGCGTGATGGCACGTCGCGCTTGTCCCACAGGCCCAACTGGGTCAGGTACTGCTCGGCGCGTTCCTTGGCCAGCTTGGGCGGGATGCCGTAGTAGCCGGCCTGGGTGACGACGATATCGAAGGTCTTTTCAAACTGGTTGAAGTTGAATTCCTGCGGCACCACGCCCAGGCAACGCTTCAGCGCGGCAGGCTCGCGGTCGAGGTCATGGCCAAAGACATTGACGCTGCCGCTGGTCTTGTTGACCAGGGTCGAGAGAATGCCGATGGTGGTGGATTTGCCGGCGCCGTTGGGGCCGAGCAAGGCGAAGAAGTCACCTTCGGCGACATCCAGATCAATACCCTTGAGGGCCTGGAAGCCGTTGCCGTAGGTTTTGGTCAGCTGTCGGATGGACAGAGCAGAACTCATAGCGGGTCACGTACCATTCTAGGAGGTTCAGGACACGCCAGATAAGGTCACTGGCGCAGTGAGTGCGGCCCATGGTGCAAGCCAGGGCCACACAAGTACAGTCATGTGCATTGATAGTGACTATCGAAAGCGCACAGGTGTTCGATCAGGTCAGCGCGGTCATTACCGCCGCTTGATAGGCCGGCCGCGCCTTGAGGCGCTCATACCAGGCCTGCAGATGGGGCAAATCAGGGCGCTCGATGGGCATCTCGAACCACGCGTAGGCGAAACAGCCCAAGGGAATGTCACCCATGCCGATCTGCTCGCCGGACAAGTACGGTTGCCTGGCCAAGGTCTCATCGGCGATCGTCAGCAGGTTGCTACAGGTCTTTAGCGCGGCGTTGATCGCCACCCAGTCGCGTTGCTCCTCGGGCGTGCGCAGGATGCCCCAGAACAGCGGCCGGAACGGCGTGGCCAGGGCTGACGTGGTCCAGTCCATCCATTTGTCCGCCAGGGCGCGCTGGCGTGGATCATCCAGATACCAGCCCTGCTCGCGGCCGTACTGCGCGCAGAGGTAGCGCACGATGGTGTTGGATTCCCACAGGGTCAGGTCGTCGTCTTCGACCATCGGCACCAGGCCATTGGGGTTGCGCGCACGGTAGTGCGGCTCATTGACCAGACCAAAAGCGCCGCCGGCATCGATCGCTTCGAAATCCAGGCCGAGTTCGTGGGCAGCCCACAATACCTTGCGCACGTTGCTCGAGTTCTTGCGACCCCAGATCTTCAGCATGACGACGTCCTTATGAATGCAGAACCTGGAGTCTACTCCAGCGGCCCCCCAGGAAACATGCCCTGACAACACCCGGCGAACTCTTGGCGCCACGACCGGTCACTGAACAGACGAGGCCGTCTATGCTGCTGGGGTCGGCTCAAGCCCAACTTCCAAGGAGGAAGGATTATGTTGCTGTTGTGGTTGCTGGTCCTGGTGATCGGCACGGCGTACCTCACCCACCGGCGTCTGCCACCGTTGCAGATTCTCGCCATCGTTGCCGCCTATACCCTGCTGATGGGCATTTTCAGCAAGGCACCCGGCTGGCTGCTGGCGCTCATCTGGCTGGTGCTGGCGGCGAAGACCGCCCTGCTGGTGCTCCACGATTGGCGCCGCAAGATCTTTACCGGGCCGGTGTTCAAGTGGTTCCAGCGCACCCTGCCGCCGATGTCGCAAACCGAGCGCGAGGCGATCGAGGCCGGCACCGTCTGGTGGGATGGCCAGCTGTTCAGCGGCCGTCCTGACTGGCATACCCTGCTCGACTACCCCGCGCCGAAACTCACCGAAGAAGAGCAAGCGTTCATCGACGGCCCCGCCGACGAGCTCTGCGCGATGGTCAGTGATTGGCAGATCGGCCAGGACCTGGACCTGCCCCCCGAAGCCTGGGCATACATCAAACAACACGGTTTCTTCGCCCTGATCATCCCCAAGGAATATGGCGGCAAGGGCTTCAGCGCCTACGCCCACTCCCAGGTGGCGATGAAGCTGGCGACCCGCAGCGGTGACCTCGCCTCGACCGTGATGGTGCCCAACTCGCTCGGCCCGGCAGAACTGCTGCTGCACTACGGCACCGACGAACAACGCAATCACTACCTGCCGCGCCTGGCCCGCGGCGACGATATCCCGTGCTTCGCCCTCACCGGCCCGCTGGCCGGCTCCGATGCCGGCGCCATGCCTGACACCGGCATCATCTGTAAAGGCCAATGGCAAGGCGAGGAAGTCCTCGGCCTGCGCCTGAACTGGGAAAAGCGCTACATCACCCTCGGCCCGGTCGCCACCCTGCTCGGCCTGGCCTTCAAGGCCTACGACCCCGAGCACCTGCTGGGCGAGGAAGAGGAACTGGGTATCAGCCTGGCGCTGATCCCCACCGACACCCCCGGCGTGGAAATCGGCCAGCGCCACCTGCCGCTGGGGGCAGCGTTCATGAACGGGCCGAACAGCGGCAAGGACGTGTTCATCCCGCTGGACTTCCTCATCGGCGGCCAATCCATGCTCGGCAAAGGCTGGATGATGCTGATGAACTGCCTGTCGGTCGGCCGCTCGATCTCCCTGCCAGCGGTCGGCACCGGCGCCGCCAAGTACACCAGCCTGGTCACCGGCCAGTACGCCAACATCCGCGAGCAGTTCAACGTACCCCTGGCCGCCTTTGAAGGCATCCAGGAATCGCTGGCGCGCATCGGCGGCAATGCCTGGCTGATGGACAGCGCGCGCCTGCTCACCGCCAAGGCGGTCGACCTGGGCGAGAAGCCCTCGGTGCTGTCGGCGATTCTCAAGTACCACCTGACCGAGCGCGGCCGCGAGTGCATCCAGCACGCCATGGACGTGCACGGCGGCAAGGGCATCATCATGGGCCCGAACAACTACCTGGGCCGCAACTGGCAAGGTGCGCCGATCTTCATCACCGTCGAAGGCGCCAACATTCTTTCGCGTAACTTGATGATCTTCGGCCAAGGCGCCATCCGCTGCCATCCGTTCGTGCTCAAGGAAATGGCTGCGGCCGGGCACGAAGACCGTGAGCAGGGGCTAAGGACGTTCGATGATCTGCTGCTCAAGCACATCTCGTTCGCCGTCAGCAACGCGGCCAGCACCTTTGTCCTGGGCATTGGCCTGGGGCGCTTCGAGCGGGCACCGGGTGACGCCTTGAGCCAGGGCTACTTCCGCGCCTTGAACCGCCAGGCCGCAGCCTTTGCGCTGCTCGCCGATCTGTCGATGATGCTGCTCGGCGGCGCGCTCAAGCGCCGCGAGCGGCTCAGTGCCCGCTTGGGTGACGTGCTCAGCTACCTCTACCTGTCCTCGGCGGCGCTCAAGCGCTACCACGACCTGGGTTCGCCCGAGCACATGCAACCGCTGCTGCGCTGGGCCATGGAAGAAAGCCTCGGCCAGGCGGAAAAAGCCCTGGATCGCCTGCTGGACAACTTCCCCAACCGCTTCATCGGCTGCGCCCTGCGGGTGCTGGTATTCCCCACCGGCCGCTGCCATACCGGACCGAGTGACGAACTGGATGCGCAGGTCGCCGAACTGATCGGTCGCGGCAAAGGCGACCCGGCGCTCGAGGAATTGCTGGCGGGCTGCTACCGGCCCAATGCCGCCGACGACCCGGTGGGCGCACTGCAGCGCGCCAGCGACCTGCTCGATGAGGTCGCCCCGCTGCAACGAACGCTGCACCAGGCCCTCAAGGACGGCACCGTGCGACCCGCGCCCGGCGAGTCGGCCATCGATGCGGCGGTGAACGCAGGCGTACTGCAGCCGCAGGACGGGCAACGCCTGCTCGATGCGCAACAGGCCCGTCGACAGGTGATCGATGTGGACGCGTTCGAACCCGAGCAGCTGGCGCTGACCGAGGGCCAGATTCGCTGACGGCGCGCCAGCCCGGGACCGGCGTTCGGTCCCGGGCTGGCGCTACAGGCGCCTCAACCGTTGGTCAGTTCAACGAAGCGAGCGGCGTCCAGCGTCGGTACAGGCAGGACAATCGACGCCCAATAGTGGAACTGCGCCTGATCCTGAGTATCTTCTGCCAATAGCACAGTGAAGGGGGACGGGTCGCTCGGATGTGGCGTAAACACCCCCGCTGTAGACATGCTGCCATTACCACTGATGACGGTCCATCGGACCTGGGCATCAGGCACCTCGACCACACCCCCCCAAGTCTCATAAAACACCTTCAGCTTGACCTTGTTGTTGGCCAACTGCGCCTTGATGTAATGGGACTCTGTGGTGTGCAACGCAACGAAGGTGGACGTTGCACTTTGACCGCCCGCTGTTGCCTTGATGACATCCGCGCTGATCAGCGTACCTGCGTCGGATCGGCGCGCTACAGGATGCCTGGTCTTATTATTGGCCTCGAGCACGAAGGCCGGCGAGGGTGCATTGGGCGGGTAATAGAACATCTGCCCCTGTTCGTTTACCAAGCGGCCGAGAGCTCGACCCTCAAAGCTCCACTGCACGCTCGGCGCGCCAGGGGGCAAGCTCAGGGCCTGTTTTGCATCACCTGCGCCAACCAACCGAAGCCGAGGCGTAATGGACAGCGGTGGTGCAGCGAGTGCCTGACTGTGGTCTGGGCCCGCCACGCTGCTGACGTCATACATGGCCCAATACATCAACAGTTCAGGTATCAATTGCCCGGCGGTGAATCGCAGGGAAGCCGGCGGCGTGCAGAAGTTGGCAAGCCAGGCCCTATCAACAGGTGGCAGCCCGGTTAATACCTCGGGGAAAAGAATGCTGAGGAACGATAAAACGCCCGCATCCCCTGCACGTGCAGGCGCAGGCGCTGGCGTTGCATCAACCGCGGCATGTTCTCCCGATAACGAAGACAACACCAGGTCCATACTGTCGTCGCGTATCGTGTAACTGCCTTTGATGTCGTGCAGCAGCGGACTGACTGGCGGAAGTACCTCATACAAGTTGACCCGAGCCGCTGTTTTATAAAACTCGCTCAGCGCTGCCCAATTGTAATCACCGCCCGAGTTTTCGAACGTCGCCTGACCCGACCACTGCAGCCGAACGACCCGCCCCTCGATCGTCTTGTAACGCAAGTAGCCATTGGCCAGCGGTACCTTGACGGTGAATGTCGTGTCCGCACCCGGCAAGACTTCCAGGATTTCATGAACCCGTCGCTCGGCACGCCCCAATTCCGCGCGAAAGGTAAACTGCGAGTCCTTTACAACGGGCAGGGTCAGGCTGATGTAATGATCGCCGTAGTGCACGCGTGGAACACCCACAGCGAGGGTGCCCACCCGCCACACATTACCCTCGACAATCCGGTCGTACGGTATCTGCTCACTGATGCGCTGCGCATCACGCTGAGCATAAGCCGACCAGGACGCGTTGACGACCTGCTGGTCAAAGACACCGATAAGCAGCGTTGGCGGGTCGACACACAGCGTTTTCAAGGAACTGTCGGGCGTCGTGGGTTGCGCGCGGCGTGGCGTAGTATCAGGCATGGCAAAACTCCTTGTTCTTCAGGTCGCCCATACCAACATTGCGTCACCACACCGCCAACTGACAGTCCTTGCAGTAGACAACCCACTCATTGGCAGAACACCCTGTCTGTCGCCCGCCCACATTGAGACGGGGCGATAGCCGTTGGCGCCCATTCGGGACAGGAGGTCGGCCCTGAGCGTATAATTGCGCATTTTCTACGTACTCGAGTTGTTAACATGGCCCACTCCTATCTGGCACACCACCTGCAGCTTCTGCAGCACCTGCGTACCATCCTGGTGGCGCTCGGCGAAGCCGAACAGGTTCCCGAAGAAAGCCACGCGTTGTTCCTCGAGCGTTTCGACGAACTGCTGGAGCGTCTGCCGACCGATCCACTGGAAAGCCAATACCTCGGCCAGGACCTGATCTGTCAGGTCATCCAGCGCTATCCGCAGATCGCCCACCTGGTGCCCCGTGACCTGCTGTGGTTCTTCGGTGGCGACTGCCTGCACTTCATGCCGGACGACGAGCTCGAGCTGTACCAGCAACTGGAAGAAATCCGCTACGACGCCGAACAGCAAGGCGAAGCGTTCGATTGGCATCAACACAAAGAAATGCTGATGCTGTCCAATCGAGGATCTGCGCACTGAACACTGCGGTCTGCCATATCAGGGGCGGCGCGTCAGGCTGACGTGTGCCCCGCCTCTGCGCCCCTTGCGGCGCCCCCATCTGATAATCCACAGGCGCGGGTTAATTAGCCCTACATCCTGCCTGTCGCGTCCCCTTTAATCTGCTCGTCGCTCACATCCACCTAGCGCCGCTCCATCAGCGAGCCTGCTGGGCCTGCCACACACACGAACAGATTCAAGGAACTACCCATGAAAAAGACGTTACTCATGCTTGCCCTGGGAATGGCGAGCAGCACCGTGTTCGCAGCACCCGAAACCGGCCAGATCAACTTTTACGGTACCGTTTACGGCGGTGGCACCTGCCCCATCGAGGTGGTCAACCCGGGCGGCAGCGTCATCCCCCGTGTATCGATGGGTAACTTCACCACCGGCTACTTTGGCGCGAGCGGCACTGCCACCCCAGACGTGGCATTTGCCTTGCGCGTGACGCCGACCACCACGTGCGTCATCGCTCCCGGTACCAAAACCAAGGTGACCTTCACGCCATTGCACGGCGTGGTCGGCACCAACCTCTACGCCATTCGCGATGGCGGCGCCACGGGACTGGGCATCACGATCAAGGACCGGACCCGCACCAAACTCAACCCCAATGCGGCATCTCCCGATTACGACCTGTACCAGTCGCAGCCTACCGACTTGATGTTCTATGCGGCGTATGAGTCCCACGCCGCCAGGGTTGGCGAAGGCCTGGCCGAAGCGGAAGTTTCGTTCCTGGTGAGCCTGCCCTAACACGCACTCCAGGTGCTGGCACCTGGAGTCGATTTCTTTACGCTCGGTCAAACACCATGCAGCCTTTGCCCCGCTCACTGATTACCCTGAGCAGTTGCCTGCTGCTGCTCAGCGCCAGCATGCCCAGCGCGTATGCCGCACTCACCATAAGCCACACGCGAATCGTCCATGAGAGCGCCAAGCGCAGCTCTTCGGTGATTGTCGCAAACCCTTCGAAAACGTCGTACGCCGCACAGGCCTGGGTCAATACCGAGGCCGACGATGCGACCACTGCCGTCCCCCTGATTGCCTCGCCCAGCCTGTTCCGCATCGACCCTGACAATGAACAGACGGTGCAGATCAACGCCCTGCCCAACGACCTGCCGCAAGACCGTGAATCGCTGTTCTATTTCAACCTGCAGGAAATTCCGCAAGCGACGGACACTGGGCAAAACGTCCTCAACATCGCCCTGCGCACACGCATCAAGCTGTTCTACCGGCCCAGCCACCTCAAAGGCCGCCCGGAAGATCGACTCAAGGACCTGGTCTGGTCGGTACAACGGATCGACGGTAAACCGCACCTGGTGGTCGACAATCCCTCGCCCTACCACTTCACCTTCAACCAGCTGGTCATCAGCGGCGCCGGCGTCCGTGAAACCATCACCGCCCACGACATGGCCTTGCCATTGGCCCGCCAGACCTATGCGTTGAAGCAGGTATCGGTCACCAACGGCCTGCAGGTCAGCTTCACCACGATCAATGACTACAGCGGCATCACTGCCGAACGTTCCAGCCCGGTGGGCGTGCAGTGATTCAGCGTCGTTAGCGGCTGGCCGGTAACCACCCGGCCGCAGCCCACAGCAAAAAAAAGGCCTGTGCATGCACAGGCCTTTGTTCATTCGAGGCAATCCAAGGGCCGCTGTGCCTGCACATGCCAGGTCACACCGCGCCCGTCACTCAAAGCGTTTGTTGCATCGCCAGCCGATCCAACGGGTCGTAGCCGTAAAGGGCGATGGTTGAACGGTCCTCGTCCTTGACGCTGTGCAAGCGCCCCAAGGCATCGTACTGCAGCTCGCGCCCTTCTTCGTCCAGCACCAGGTTGCCATCCAGGTCATAGTCGAGCACGATCCGGCGCGGCGTTTCCTCAAGCCCGCGGACCTCGATACCGGTCAACTGCGCAGGATCGAGCGCATTGTCGAACTGATAGCGGGCGTCAATGGTGCCCCCCTCGAAGCGCGTGCGCACGCGGGTGATGTTGTCCAGGGCGTCCAGATCGAACCGCTGGATCTGGATTTTCTTGCCGTAGGGGTCCACCGGCACGTACGCGTCTTCACCCTCACACTCGTAATGGGTCAATCGGCCTCGCTCGTCGTAGGTGTACGCCTCCTCGCGAAGCCGTTGTCCGCCCTCGCTGAGCGTCTTGGTGACGATCGCATCGACCGCATCGTAGGTCTGCGCCAATACCTGCTGCGCATCGCCAAAATCAAAGTGGCGAGCGGTCTCACGCTCGAAGTCGTCATAGTCCAGGGTGATCTGCACGCTGCGAACAGCCTCATCGGCGTCACGCGTCTGGGTGGTGATCGACGTGTTGCGGCCCAGTGCGTCATAGCTGAAGGTGCTGGTCAGCGTGCCCAGGCTGGTCTGCTCGAGTTGGCCCAGCGGGTTGTAGCTATAGGACTGGACCTGCCCGAGCACATCGGTGTAACTCAACAGGCGACCGGCCAGGCTGTGAACATAAGCCATCTCGTAGCGGGTGCCCTCCTGCACGCGCGCCTCCGACCGCACCTGGCCGGTGCTGAAGTAGGTACGCGAGAGCTCCTCGCCCTGCTCCTTGCAATACAGCAGCCGCGCATTGTGCTTGTCGTAGTCGTATCGCGCCTCGACCCCGGAGCCAATCACCGCCCGCTGCAAGGGTTCCTCACCCAACTGCGGCAGGTACTCATAGCGGATGACCTGGCCACTGGGGGTGACCACCGACTCCGGCTGGCGCATGCCATCGGCGTACTGCAGCACCCGCCGACGGCCACCGGTGATGGTCTCGACCATGCGATCGAGGCCGTCGAACACCTGTTCACCCAGCACACTCTGCGTGGCACCGTCGGCATGCCGCACCTTGATCAGCACCGGCAGGTCTTCATCGCTGTGCTCGGCATACTCGCGCAGCACCTGCGCGGCATCGGCCAGGGTATGCGTGTGCAGGCGGTCGAACTCGTCGTAGGCGAAGGCGGTCTGCGCACCACGGCCGTCGATTTCTCGCGCCGTCCGGCCCAGGCCGTCATAGAAGTACTGGTGCAGGCTCTCGCGCGCATCGTCACAGCGCAGACGTTCGACGCGTACCGGCTTGTCGAACAGATTGTTCCAGATGACGGTCTTGCCAGTGCGCACACGGCCATCCGCCGACTCACGCCACTGGGTGAGGATCGGCCCGTTCGATTCTGGCGTGCCGATCGGATCGACCTGCTCGTGGTTGCGCACGCCGTCGGGGCCGATCACACAGCTGCGCTGGCCCCAACCGTCGTATTCGAAGCGGGTGCGCAGCGGCAGGTCGTCCAACGCCAGCCACTCGTGCTCGATCTCTTCACACAGATTGCCGAGGGCATCGTAGCGGGCACTGTAGCTCAGCCGCGGCGCTTCCTGGGCCAGCCGGGTCGTCGCGTAGTCAGGGTCCTGGCGCATCTGCCGGACCACCCGGTTGAGGCCGTCGACGTAGCTCCAGGTAGTGACGCCCTTGACGTCCGTCATGACCTGCACCGCCTGGTTGCCCGTGGCCGACAGGTAGTAGCTGTAGGCGCGCGCGGCCTTGAACGCTTCCTCGTTCGGCGAGACGGTTTCGCGCACTACACGCCTGAGCGGGTCGTACTCGTAGGCAATCTGCACCTGATTGTCGTCATAGTTGAGCAGCGGCTCACCGATCAGCACCGAGTGGTGCAGGGTGGTGACTTTTTGCGTTTTATCGAACCCCGTCCGGGTAGCCACCGTCTCCACCACCGGGTGCCGGTCGACCACGCGCTGGGCGTAGCGGTAGTCGGTACGGGTGCGCTTGCCGCCCAGGGTGCGCATCTCGCTCAGGCGCCGGCCATGCAGCAGCGGATCGGCCAGAGCGGCCGCGTACTCGACTTGGGTGCGGCTGAGGACCGTGCCGTCACTCACTCGCACCAGCACTTCGCTGTCCTGCAACAGCTCGCCCTTGGCCTGAGCATCGAGGGCGGCCAGCGCGATGTAGGTGTAATCGCGGCGCAGGGCCTCGGCCTGGCCCTCACCGTCGGCGGCCGGCAGCTGGACCTGCGACTTGAGCGTGCGCACAAAGCCTTCCGGATCGCGCGGGCAGCCCTGGCTTTGCGTGGCCGGGTAATAGCTGTAGTGGGTTTGCATCCCATTGGCCTGGACCTCGCGGATGAGGTTGCCGTGGGTGTCGTAGTCGGTGGCGGTCACTTCACTGCGGCGAGCCTGGGGGTTGCCTTGCAAGCGCCACTCGGTGGTCACCGTCTGGGGCAACTGGAAATGTTCAGGCTGGTCGGCGAACGACAGGTCGCTGAGCTCGTGATAGGTGGTTGTCGCCGTTTCGATGCAGCCTTGCTGGGTGGTGACCTGGGCGGTGAGCAAGTGGAAACGGTTGAACTCGCGGGTGATCGTGCGCAGCGCGGCGCCGTCCTGGTAGTGACTGGCCGTCGAGCTGTAGACGAAGCGTGAGCCGGTAAACTTGTACAGGTTGTCCAGACCATCGTTATCCCAGCTCACCCCGGTGCCATTGCCGAGGAAGTTGTTGCTGCTGAACGCGTAGCGCGTCTCGACGTCCGGCTGCCCGGCGCCCGGGCTGATGACATGGCGCCGCACGTACGGCACTGTGCGCCCCTGGCCGCCGGGCAAGGCATGGCCGTCATCCTTGTACTCGATCACTTCGCGGGCACCGACCGGGGTCTGCATGGCGGTCAGGCAGCGCAGCTCACCCACCCGACGATAGGTGAAGGCCCAGCATGCCTGGTCGGCGGTCGGCAACACGACCTTGCCCAGCTCATCACCCGAACGTTCGAGGGTGTAGCGCGCAAAGGCTTCAGTGCCGGGATTGAGGTCGATCTTCACCTGCGCATTGCCGCTGTAATCGATCGCCAGCAGGGTGCGCGGGCGGCCGTCGAGCAGCGTGTCATCGGTGATCGTTTCGAGGCAAGGCGCGCCGTTTACCACGCGGTAGCTCAGGCTGATGCCGTGGCCGCTGGCGGCCAGTACGCGCACTGGCAGCGCCACCGTGTAATCGGGTGCCTGCGGTTCGAGCACCTCGATCAGGCCGGACTTGTGGGCGATGCGCACACGCTTGTGCGCACCCTCGCTGACATTCTCAAAGTGAAAGCTGTCGATCTTGCGTTCAGGGATCACTGCCGTCTGGCCAGGCCCATTGTCGGCCACCTTGAAGCTTTCGCCGGTGTGCAGGCCGAGCATGCCGGTGGTGACGTCGAACTGGGTCAGGTTGAGGCTCCAGCCGACGCCGAAGCCGCTGTCCTGAATGTTCAATGGGTTGTAGCGCAGGCTCAGTGGCAGGTTGGGCCCACTTAGGTGGTTGGCCGGCAGCTCGGGCAGTGCGATGGCCAGGGAATAGAACCCGGTGCGCGGGTCGACACTGCCCTGCACGAAGCTGAGGAAGTTGAAGGCGTTGGAATGAATCAGGGTTTGCTTCGTCATAGGATCGTTTTCGTTCTGATAGCGATGGAAAGTCGCCCCGCGAAGGGGCGACCCACACTTACTGAAGGTCCAGCGTCAGGGTGTTGCGACTGTCTGCTCCGGCACCGAAGGTGACCTTGAGCCGATGCGCAATGCCGAAGTTGTCGATCAGGGTGAACGACAGCGGCGTGTCCAGGACTTTGCGGTAATTTGTGCCTGCGGTGTCATACCAGTAGGCGAGGTTCGGTACCCGATCCAGAGTCAATAGCAGGCTGCCTTCAGCGACGTCTTCCTGGCCCTTGAAGCCATAGTCGAGTTCCTTGAAAGCCACTTGCCGTTCTTGCGCCAACAGCTGCAACTCGGCCTGGTATTCGATACCTGTCGATGTCGGCACTGCGCCCCGGTAGCGGCGCGGTTTGAAGGCGTAGCCGGTGTACGTGCAATACGACTCCTTGAGCAGTTCGCTTTCCCAGCGGATCATCGACGCTTTATCGAAACTAACACTGGTGAATTGCGTGTCCCTTGCGCTGATCACCCAGTAATCGGTGGTGTAGTGCCAGTAGTTGAAGGTATCCAGTGGCTGGCCGTGATCGAAGCCCATGCGACGGGCCACGCGCTTGGGCGCGATCGCGTAGTTGCCAAGGTTCGGTGGCGGTACCACCACCCCTTCGAGCTGCACGACGCCCTTGGTTTCGTCCTTGAGCTCGGAGTAATGCCAGGCATTGGCATGATCCTGGAACTTGGCCTTGAACTTGCGAACCTCTGCCTCCAGGCAATGCACGTACACCGTGACGATGCGTCGGGCATCAGCCGGCGCCAGCTGCGGTGCCGGCGTGGCCTGGGCGCTGCGGTTGGCGGTTGGCAGGTAGTCGAAGCGATTGCGCACCTTGCTCACCGCCCAGTGCTTGCCGTCGCCGGGTTTATCCGGGTCAAGCCCTTCGCGCCCGGGCAGCAGGTAATCGACTTCAGTGCCGTCCTCATGCAGGATCACCAACGTCGACAGCTCCAGGTCGCTGACCGGGTCCCAGGCCGTACCGTCATCGTCCTCGAACGAGTTGGTTTCAAGCAGGATATCGATGCCCACCTGCTGCAACCCATTGGCCAGCACCCGGTTACGGTTGGCGTTGTTGAGCGAAACCTCGAACCTGTTCAGGGTTTTCCAGCGCGCGCGCAGGCTGGCCATTTGTTGCGGGCTGTTACGCTGGTGTTCGATCACTGCAAAGCCGGCGTGCATACCGGCGATGCCGGCGACCACGCTGACCTCGCCCGCGCCGCTCTCAGGCGCCGTGTACTCACCGGTCGCTCGGTCGATTTCGCCGGCACCGAACAGTACCCAGTCATCAGCGGGGAAATCGGCCAGGGCGAACGTCTGAACACCACTGGCGGGCATCGTGCTCACATGGAAGGGTTCGACGTTCAACACTGGCGTGTAGTTGAGAATCGCCACGGTCGCATAACCGCTGTCCGCGCCACGGGTGACCTTGATCCGCTGCAGCACGACCTGCGCCGCACCGGTCTGATCCCCGGGCAGGAACTGCACCGTACCCGGGTTTGCCGGGTCGGGCTGCAGACTGCCGTGCGCTGCGCCCTCCAGCTCCCAGCGCAGGCCGTCACTCTGCGACGCGCTCAGGCTGACCGGGCCATCGCCCTTGCCCCACAGCACCACCCTCGGCGAGATGGCCAGGGACTCGCTGGACTCGACCAGCAACGCCGTACGCGGCTTGCTGTCGGCGGCATCGGCCACGTGTGCGGTGACCACCACCACTTGCTGATCGCTGACGAAATCTTCGCGCGCAGATGCGGTATAGCGGCCTTGACTGATCGCACCGCACGCACGTGGATGGACGAGGTTGCGCGCCGACCATGCGCTGGCGGGTGTTCCGTTCAGCTTGTAACTGACCTGCCGTGAGGCCGCGACACTGCTCAGGGCGGGTTGCAGATCACTGCTTTGCGCAGTGGCCTCGAGGTCACCGAACAGAATCATGTCGTGCGGCAGGTGCTCTTCGCTCATGCGCACCTGATAAGCCTGGGGTAGCAGCATGCGCGTCAGGGTATTGCTGGCCTTCTGGCCCAACAGCGGCGCACGAAGTCTGTCGACCAGCAGGGCGGCATTGTAGTTGCCGCCACCGGTATCCTTCGCCGGCAGCAGGTACGGCAGCGCCGAAGGGACGTCACCTGCGGCGGCACTACCGCGCAACTGCAGGAGCAGCAGCACGGCACCATCGTCTGTCGGTGACGCGCCGCTGCCAGCGCCTTGCGGTGCTTTCTGCGCGACTACATTGAAATCGGCCACCGAGGTTGCGTCATAGCCGAGCATGTCGAGGGTCATCACCGGCAGTATCCACTCGGGGCGTTGCTCACCGAGTTGCTGCTGGATGAAGTTACCCATTGCGCGCCTGGCGATATCGCTCATCCCCAGGTTGCAGGTGGGCTCAGTGGCAGCCCCCAGGTCCAGGATCAACTGGCTCTGGCCGGACGCTTCCAGCGGGACCACCTGCAGCACCGCCTGCATTTCCAAGTGATAGCCCATGCCCTGCAGCAAGCGATGGCTGCGGCGCAGCCAGTCGGGGGCGCCTGGATGCTGGCCGATCGCGTAGCAGGTACCGGCGATCAGCTCCATGCTGACCGTGACCTGCGCCGTTTTCCCGCTGGCATGCTTGAACGACAGCTGAGGCGGGCCGAGCATGAGGTTGTCGAAGACGACCTTCTCGGTGCGGTTTTCCATGAAGTACTCGCCGCTGATCGGCAAGGTGAAATCCTGGGTCGCGAACGCATCGACGAATTGCGCTTCAAGCAACTGATTGAAGCGATTACGTCCCAGCGCGAGGATCGCGCCCCAACCATGCAGGGCATCGCCCTTTTTCAGCTCATCGAGCAGGGTTTGTTTAGCGTTGCCAGTCATGATCAGCCCTTCCTTTGAGTGCTGTGCGCGTGCACATGCTCGACCAATTCGGTGTAGGCCTGGTCATATGGCATCGGCAAGATGGTGTAGCTCCAGACAAGGGCCGGAGAAGTCTTGTCAACCGCGGCAACGATGATGTAGTCACCCTCGGCACCTGGCGTGTAGATCCCTGTTTCAGCCAAGGTGCCCTCACCCTTGACCAGGAACCACTGGGTATTTTCAGCTGGCACCTCCACCGAGCCGCCGCCCCAGCTTTGCCCCCACAAGCCCAGTTTGAGCGTATTGCCCGGTTGCGCAGTAACCTTGAGTTCGGCGGTGGTGGAAATCCAGGGCAGGACGACATCCATGGTCTCTGTTTGTGCACCCGCACTCACCTTGACCGTATCCAGCTGCATCAGGGAGTCGATCGTGCCGCTAGCGCCTGGTTGTTTGGTCGGCGCGACATAGATACGCACCTCCTGGTCCACTGGGATGTCCAGGTCCGAGTCTTCAGCGCCCGGCGTGCGCAAGGTGCCTTTGGCCCCGGGTGCCATCGACCAGGTCAACGGGGCGCCCAGGCTACCGCCGGTCACGACATAGCGGGACGGTTTCGCAGGCGGCTCGCTGGAGAATTGGCCACTGAGCAGGAAGGGGAAGACCGACACGCTGCGGGGAACGACGGTCACCAACGCGCGGCTGAGCTGGTCGCCGACCTTGGCGGTAACGATGACCCGCTTCGACGTACCGGTGATGGTTTCGCTGGCCGGCGCGCTATACACACCGTTGACGATCGTGCCTTTGTCGCCGGTCTCCCCTGGCAGGTGGTCGACAGTCCAGGTCACCGTACCCGAAGGGCGTGGCGTCAGCTGGAAGGTTTGGCTGGTACCCGCAGAGAGCGAGGCATTCAGCGGTTCGACGGCGAATGCGGTGAGCTTGGGTGCCAAGGTGCCCAGCAGTGACAGGTCACCAGGGGCCTGGAGGCTCTCCGGCTCGGCAGCCTGCTCGCTGCGAAACAGCAGGCTGTTCAAGCGCAGGACGTCCAGCGAGACCCCGGCGGCATCTACGGCAGCGGTAAAGGTATCGAACTTCTCGACGACCTGAGCCAGGAGTTTGGGGGCAGTATCACGGCGAATGTAATCCTGGAAGGGGCCGATATTCCAGTTGGTATCGTCCACCTGCTTGACGTCCACAGTGGACGTGACCGCGTCACCCTTGAAAATGACACTGCCTTTGCGCGCACCACTGGTCTGCAGTTCCGATACGAACTTTTTGGTGCAGGTAAAGGTAAACTCAGCCTTTCGGCCCTCTGCCACTACCCACGACTCGGCATATTTGAATCGGGATGAGAAGGTGCCGACCGCCACGGCGCGCCACGAGAAAACAATGTTGTTGTCTTCCACACGGAAATTCAGCGCGCTACGGCTCGGCTGCAGATCGAAGGCATCATAGGCCTGCCATGTCACCCAGTTATCGCCATCGAAGTCATCGCGGCCGGCCGGGAACGCGACATTGGCTGAGCCGAACTCAACCCCTACATTGAAACCATTCTCCACCACATAGGTCGGCACGGTTTCGGTAAAGCCAGGCACACTTCTGAGCAACTTCACCAGTACCTGCTGGGTCCAGCTGGCATTGCTCAAGAGCACGTTCATGGTGTACGGCACATGACCACTGTTCGGCGCAGGCTCGGGCAGCAAGTACGGCATGTCCTGGTCACGGGTTGGAAAATCGCCCCCCTTCGCGCCGTTGAAGGCGACACCGATCACCACTGCGCCCTCTTCTTGCTCAGCCCGATCGGTGCTGGCTACAGATTGCCCGGCGTTGGCCAAGGAATGGGTTCGTACCGCAAACGAGGTGGGGTTGAGCTCACCCTCGACCGGCTTCAGCGTGTTCAGCTCCCACACCCGCTCCTCGATCGGTAGCGCGGCAAAGCTCCGCTGAATAGCGGCGCCGACCTTTTCGTTCAAGTCTTTCCAGCTCGACACTTCGAAGGTGTATCCCGAACCCTCGGAGAGGTCCAGGGTCACCCGTCCCTGATCGGTGATAGTGCCGTTGTTACTTTGGTTGAGGTTGATATTCATGCGCACGGCCGGTGCACTCAGCGGGTCGAGCCGCGACAGCCCCACCAGTTCGATCTGCTCACTGCCGGTCTTTCTGCGCAACTGTTTGAGTTTGCCACCTTGCATAGACATGCTCAAACGGGCCGCCGAACTGCTGATGTTCGAATTGACGAAGGACAGGCTCGGCTTATCCATTGTCAGTTCGGAAACATCGGTCCAGCTGCCGCCTTCGGTTTCCACTCGCACGCTGATCGGTTTCAACCAACGGCTGTTGTCAAAGCGTTCGATATGTTCCTGCGCCAACAGCATGTTGGTTTTGAAACGGTCATACACCAACAGCGCACCCCAGCCTTTGGTGCGGGGTTCACGTTTCAAGTAAGTTAAATAATTTGCGAATGTAAGCTTAGCCATCAGGGTCTTTCTCCTAACCTATCGAGTCGTCATGAACAATTCTGCGAATTGCATGGAATTGCAGGCGATATGAATCGCCAGATAAACCTGGAGTCGATTTGGATTGTTTGCTATCAGTCAGTGTCCTGGAAGGCAGCTTGACAACGTGCCAACCGGGGTTATTGAATGGTATGAACTAGCGGTTCAACGTTAATGTGATACTACGAAACGGCGTGTAATAGTCCCCGCCGTCAAAACTGAGTCGTGGCGAAAGTGTGAAACGTTCGCCCATTACCAGCCCTTGCAGGAATGCCCTGGGCAACTTTGCCTGTACCCCTTTCTCGGCTTGCTCGGCCGTGACCGGAACGCTGTCGAGAATCACCTCCTCGACCTCGCCCGTTGCCGTCAGGCCGCTGGCTACCAGCGTCAGCAGTTGGCCTTCTTTGCCGAACAGCCAGGTCCCCAACGTCAGGTCGGCACCCGCAGCAGGAACCCTCGACAGTGACAGCCCCCCCGCATCAGCCTGGGTACAGTTGATCTGCGGGTAGTTGGCGCTGGGCACCGGCGTGATCCGAAGGTTGTACGGCAGCGAGTCGACATGGCCGTTAGCTCCGATCAACCGGTAGAACACCGGAAAACGCCTGGACTCGTCCCGGTCACCGCGGCCAAAGTTCGCCGGTACATAGTCTTGCGGAATGAGGAAGCGCAGCGGGTTGGCCTCGCTGACCGGCGACTTGGCGACATACTGGCCCAGCGCTGACTGGCCCATCCAGTGAACCTCGGCTCGCTCGCCCGGGGCCAGGGTGTCTGGGGGCACCACCACATAGACTCCGCCTCGGGCCTCGAGAGCGGGTATCCGGCCTGAGCCAGGCGCGTTTTCCGGGATGGCACTTCGGACATCAGCGGCAAGCAAGGTGCGTATCAATGCCACATTGATCAGCAGCTCCCTGGAGCCCAGACTGGCGCCCTCGCGCCCATACTGGTAGGTCAAGCGCACGCTCGCGCCCGCGTTGTGCACCAGGTTTTCGGCAGGCACTCGGAAATACATCGAATCCGCCGTCACGCTGCTGAGGTCTACCCGCGCCGCCTGGATCAGGTCACCCGCCGGGCTACGCCAATGCAGCACGACATGGTCCGACACAGCCATCCCCGGATAACCTGGCACGCGAAGGGTCAAACCGTTGCGAAAGCGTGCCGGGTCCAACGGCTCGCCCTCGGTGTGGCCCTCGATGGCGGGTGCATCGAGCAGGCCGGGGAGCGTTGCGCTCGAGTCGATCTTCCAGCGCTGCGCAGGCGAGTCCAGGCTGCTACCGTCAGCCAGGGCAATGCGGTAATGGCCTTCTACACATCCGTCTTCGAGGAAACTGAACCAGTTCTTGGGAACGTTGGCGGACAGCGGCTTCTTGTCGAAATGGTCTTTGTCCACCGTCAGCACAGTCGACCAGTCATCGTCCTCGACCCCATCTTCGTCGTAGCCCACCAGCTTCACGGTGATCTTGTCACCGACCTGCATGGCCTGGTAAGGCGCGACCACCAGCGTGATGACCCCATTGGAGGGCAACGCCCGTGGCTGCAGGGTCAGGTCATGCGAGGGCAAGGCATGCAGCACCGACAGGGTTTCCGCCGCGGGCTTTGGACGCAGGCCCAGGTAGCAGATCTTGCGCAGTGATTCCGGCCCTTCGTTGACGCTATAGGAATACACCGCCAGCCCCCCTGCGGCGGCGCGAATATCTTCATTCTTGATAATGACTGGATGACCGCTCACCAGATCATCCGGGCCCACCTGACGTACGGCCCCGACATCGTCGAACGGCTCGCCGCTGATACTGGCGCCTATCCAACGCGGCCGGAGCAAGTCACCATCTTGCATACCGGTATATTTGATATAGGTCAGCAGGTCCTGGTTACCCAACGCATCCAGGTCCAATTCATTCGATTCATTCAAATCAGGAACTGACGGTTCTTCGAGCCCTGCCGTCTGTTGCACACTCATGTTTAGCGACCTCAAATCAGAGACGGAACTTATTCAACCGCCGCATCGCCAGCGGTTGCCGGGCCTCAGTTATAAGCCGGGTTGAATGAGTCGAACAGCTGGCACAACTACTAGGCTGCTCACGGTGAACTCACCAGCCCTCTGGATTCGCCAGCTTGCGGCCAGCCTGCGCGCACCTGTGAATGTTACGAGGTGCGCACCCAGTCAAACTCTCCTAGCCTGCCAACTTCAAACAGCGCTGCACGGCACCCGCCAATTGTGCTCACACAGGCCCTGCACGCACGTGTGAACCAAACTTTTAATTCACGAGGTTAGTGTTTCATGACCCATAACAACGCACGCTTGCAATCTGCGGTGATCATCGTCAGCGATCCCGATCAAGATTCAAAGATTCTCAATATCCCGGCAGATGCCAACGGTCGAACCTTCACACTGGACCTCACCCGAGGCAATACCCAACTGGGCAGACCGCGCAAGATTCAAATGGACGACTTACCGTCTGCCACACGCATCACACTCGCGTCCAGACACCTGAACAGTGACGGTACACCACAGTGGTGGATGCGTTTGAAAACCACTCACCAGACTTCAAAGTTGGACAGCCACGACGTCGATTACTTCGTTAATGGTTATCTGGCGAACGACTTTATCAAGGAAGGCCTGGGCATCGTCGTCGATGCAAAGACTGAAAATAATATAACCCGCGACACCCTCGGCAAAGTCACCGTCGACACGTCCCCTGTCCCCCCCACCCACTGAGCTGAGTGGTTTCACCTGGAGCACTGTATGTCTCTGCATTCCAATGCCTTCAACTTCATGAGTTTCGTTCAGGGCAGTGTCGACCCACGCACCGGCCAATATGCACTGGGCATCGACCTGCCGGCACTCAACCCCAACGCACTGTGCGGCCCCGATCTGCCCCTGCAGTTGAGCTTCAACCCGATGAACGAACGCAACAGCGGCTTCGGCATCGGCTGGAGCCTTAAACTGACCCGCTTCAGCCTCGCCGATGGCATGCTCGAGCTGCACACCGGCGAAAGCTTCAAGGTCGCCGATAACGGCCCTGGGCAAACCGCGGTCATCGCGGAGCGCAAACTGGAAAGCTTCCAGTTCAGCAACATCAGCGAAGGCGAACACAAGCGCTTGCGCATTGCCCATAAATCGGGCCTTGTCGAAATCCTCGAACCCCAGGGCCCAGGCTTCGACGTGGCCCTGCCGGTGCGGGTACTGGCGCCCTCCGGGCATGGCATCGACCTGAAGTATCAAGTCCTCAACGGCCAACCGCGCCTGGCGTCGATCAGCGACGACAGCCAACGCACCCTGCTGAGCATCGACTACAGCGGCAACGCCCGGGTACTGCTCGACCTGCACCCCGCGACCGACGCCCATGCCCGCTTCACCCTGGGCCTGGAAGGCGACCAGCTGACCCGGATCACCCTGCCCGGCACCGACCAGGCGGGCTGGGACTTCACCTATCGAACCATTGGCGGCTTGTACTACCTGACTCGCTTGGCCAACCCCATCGGTGGCGTCGAGACGGTGGCCTACAAGGAAGACGGTCACGCGCTTCCGGGGGTCGCACGCACGCTGCCCTATGCCGCCGAACACATTCTCCAGCCTGATCCGCTGGATGAATCCACCCACATGAAGAACACCTACACCTTCAGCAGCAATAACTTTCTCGGCTATGGCGCCGGCGTCACCTGGTCCGACCAGGGCGAGGACAACCTCTACAAGTCGACCCAGGCCAACTTCAGTTACGACTCCACCGCCAGCCATTACCTCGATGGCCAGGTACTGCGCACCGTCAAACGCAGCTTCAACCGTTTCCACCTGATGACCGAACAGGTCACTACCCAACAAGGCTGCATTGAAACCGTCACCACCACCTACCATGAACTGCCCAACCTGCAGTTCGCCGACCAGCCGAACTTCTTTCAATTGCCGCACACGGTGACCAAGACCTGGACCCTGCAGGGCAACTCGCAGGACCGGCGCGCGGAAACCCTGCAAACCCGCTATGACGCGTTTGGCAACCTGATCGAAGAGATCAACGCCAATGGCATACGCACCGTGCGTGAGTACTATCCCAGGACGCAAAGCGACGGCTGCCCGGCGGACCCGGAAGGCTTCGTGCGCAACCTCAAATGCGAGACGGTCTACCCCGCCCCGGTCGACGACGAGACGCTGCCCGCCGCGGCGATCAAACGTAATCGCTATCGCTATGCGCTGCTCTCTGGCCTGACCCAGAACACCCTTCAGGCGCTGCCTGAAGGCTGGCTCGCACTCGCGCAGGAGGACACCTTCGAGGTCACCCTCGATCAGGCCAAGGAACACGAAACGCTGTTGCACAGCAACCGTCGCAGCTACCTGAACCTGCCCGACAAGCCCCATCTGCACGGTCGCCTCGACCAGCATCAGTTCAGCATGAATGGCGTTTCCGCCAGCCGCCGCTGGCGCTACGAGCTGGTCGATGACCCTGCCGGGCAATCGACCTGGCTGCAGACACGCGAGACCTACAGCGCGCCATGCGGCACCCTGGAGACCACTACCCGTTCGGCGCAGTCGATCATCAGCGGCCATCTGGTCGAAGACCATGACACCCTCGGTGTGGTCACCCGCTACCAGTACGATGTGCTCGATCGCCTGGTCGAGCAGACCACCGCGCCCGATGACCCGACCTACCGGGCCACCCGCCGCTTCGCTTACCCGATCCTGCAAGAAGACCGCCGCACGCGCAGCTGCGAGGAAGTCACCGACGCCAAGGGGGTGCTCACGCGCATCGTCTACGACGGCCAGAACCGCCCGATCAGGGAAGAGCGCGAAGTCGCCATGCCAGGCGACCCGCAACAGCGTCTGAAGTACACCGTGTCGACCATGCGCTACGACTCGGTCGGCCGTCTGGTCGGTGAAGCCTTCCATGACTATCCGACGCAGCCGGCGGATGCCCGGGCGCTGACCCCGGACGTCACCCTGAGCTATAGCTACGGTTACGACGGCTGGGGCCGACGCAGTGAAGTGACCCGTCCAGACGGCGTCAGGGAGCTGACCCACTTCACCCCGTTCGGCGACGGTGGCGACCGTCTCACCAACTGGTCCGAGAGCCCGGATGCACCCGGGGTCAAGCAACAGCTGCGGGTCAGCCAACTCAATGCGTTCAACAAGCCGGTATTCGAGTACCGCCAGCTCGAGCAGGGAGACCAGCCAGCGCTCCAGGTGGGGCGTAAGGACTTCGTCTATGACGGGCTCGGCCGCTGCGTCCAGGACACCTTCAGCTTCACTGACAACAGCACCCAGGCAGTACGCCGCGTGACGCAATACACCTATGACGTCTGGGGCCGAATGGTCGAGACCGTGCGTCCGGATGGCAGCGCCCTGATCCGTCACTTCGCCGCGCAGAGCGCCAGTGAACTGACCACCGCCTTGCAGGTGCGCAAAAGTGCCGGCAGCGACGCCGAGACAGTCTGCGAGCGTGCCTTTGACGGCCTGGATCGGCTGGTCAAGGTCAAGGTTGGCCCGCGCCTAGAAGAATACGATTACCGCAGCACCACCCCGCTGGTGGAGAAGCGCACGAGCTACAGCCTCGAGCGCACTGGCAAGGGCCTGCGCAAGCGGGTGATCGGCTACCAGTACCTGCCGCAGCTGACCGTGCAGCCGACCCACGTCAGCGCCCGGATCGAAGTGGAGGGTCAAAGCGCGCCCAGCAGCGAACTGCAGGCCAATTATGCCTACGACGCGGTGAGCGCAGAGATTGCCAGTGCCGCCAATGCCAGCGGTAGCCGCGAATACCACTACTCCGCTCAGGGCCACCTGCGCGCAGAAACCTGGAAAGTCGCCGACCAGCAACAGCATCACAACGCCTACCGGCACTCGCTGCAAGGGCGAATCCAGGCCCGCGAGCACTCGGATGGTCACGACTGCCACTATGCCTATGACAGCCTAGGGCGCGTCACCCGCGTGGACCAGGGCAGCCTGCACTGTACCTTCGGCTACAACAGCGAAGGCTTGCTCGCCTCCACCACCACCCGCGACAGCGACAATGCCGATCGCCAGGTGCAGTGCACGCTGGCCTACGACGCGCTGGGCCGCGAGGTTACCCGCACACTGAGCGTCAATGGCAGCGAACAGCAGGTAGTCAACCTGACCTGGCTGGACAACGACCTTCTTGCGAGCCGTACCTTGCACCGCGCTGGCAAACAGGTGCGCAAAGAGACTTTCGAGTACGATGAGCTCGATCGCCTCTTCGAACATTGCTGTGACGGCGAGGCACTGCCGCGCAATGCCAAAGGGCGGCCGATCAGTCTGCAGCAGTTCCGATTCGACGAACGAGACAACCTCACCCGCTGCGTAACCCAATTCGCCGATGGCACCAGCGACCGAGCCGACTTTACCTACGCGACGGATGGCAGCTTCAAGCTGACCAAAGTGACCCATCGCCTGCTTGAGGATTACCCCGCAGAGCAAGCGTTCGACTACGACGAATTCGGCAACATGCTCAATGACGAGCAGGGGCGCAAGCTTGAATACGACACCCTCGGCCGCCTGCAACGGGTGCTGGAGGTCGACGGTGTGACTCCGTTGGTCGAGTACCAGTACGATGGCCATGATGAGCTGGTGGGCTCGCTGCACGGCGGCACTCGCCAGGTCGACCGGCGCTTCCTAGGTCAGCAATTGCACTGCACCTCGCAAGACGATGTGCTGACCCACTACCTGTATGCCGGCATCCAACCGCTGGGGGTGCAGCACTACCCCGCCGATGCCGACGCCACGCAACTGCTGCTCAGCGACCTGTCGGGCAGCGTCATCGGCGAATGCGATGCGCAGGGCACCCGCCACGCAGACTATAGTGCCTACGGCGAACGGCCCGATGACAATGGCATGCGCAGCCTGCTGGCGTTCAACGGCGAAGCCCGTGAAGAGGCGCTTGGCTGGTACCTGCTGGGCAACGGTTATCGTGCCTACAACCCAGGCTTGATGCGCTTCCACAGTCCGGATTCGCTGAGCCCCGAAGAGGCCGGCATCAACCCCTACCTGTATGCACTGGGCAACCCGGTCAACTGGCGTGACCCCACCGGGCACCGGGCCGAAGGCGTCTCGCCGGATCGCGATCCACCGTCGTATGTCGATCCGCCGGAGAAGCCGAAGACACCGTGGGGCGCATGGATCGGCGTAGGCATCGCCGCCTTGATGCTCGGCGTGGCGGCCTTCACCATGCCGTGGACCGCACCGGCGACCATTGGCCTCACGCTGAGCTATGTTGCCGGTCTGGGCGGGGTGGCAGCCAACGCAGCGGCGCTCGGCATCCAGACCTACACCGCAATTACCGGAGATGACAACGCCAACCTGACCTACATCGCCTACGGGCTCAGTTTCATGGGCGGCTTCATCGGGGCTGCGGGCATCAATGGCACTCGCGCTGCACTTGGCGCAGTCAAGGCGGCGCAGTCTGCGAAAGCCGCGGCCAGTTACCAAGCGGGGAAAAAAGCCTTGTTCGACAATGTCTCCAAGGTCGCCACGGCCACGAGCAAGGTCAAAGGTAATGCGCCAGCGGGGCTGTCGAGGTCGCCGAGTTTGAGTGGACCCACCAGAAGCTCGATCGCCAACTTGCCCGAGCCCGACGCAGCCATGGGAAGCAGAACCGGTTCACAAAGTTGGTCAGGGCTGGACCTAGAGATGTTCGAAAACGCTTCCAGTCCGTCACCAGTCGCTTCCCCGGCACTCTCGCGCGCGAGCTCAGCGTCGAGCGTCAATCCGGTAGCAAACAGTGGCCATACAACTGCCACACCAGGGGCGGCATCCCCATGGAGACCAGTGCCCGCTGACTTTACCCAAGTGGGTAAGGGGCAATACATCGCCTGGAGAGATAATCACCAGCAATGGAGAATCATAAATGGCTAAACCTGAGGGTTGTCGAGCCTGAGCACGCTCTGCGCCATGCAGCGGTAGTCCATATCGCTACGTAGACTACTCCACTGCGAACCAGAGAAATTGCCTACATCCCCCCTTCCGGCGCCAGCCTAACCTAGCGCCCTCGAACCCGATGTACCTGCCGCTGAGGCGGTCGGTACATCGCGGTTCCCCCCACGCTCCAGCCACCACTCACCGATCCGCTGCGATCGGTAGTGCATGCAGTTCAGGATCCTCCCATGTCCCGACTTGACCGGCGCAGGCCTCTGCCGTCGCGCCTGCGCATCGCCCTGCTTCAACCCTTTACGGGCAGTTGCCTGACCCTGGTGCTGAGCGCACCCGCCCTTGCCGAAAGCCCCTCTTCGCAGTTCCAGGCAGGCTTCATGCGCCAACCACCCGGCCAGGCGGCCGAAGCGGGTGCGCTTGCCCTGCAAAGCCTGGCGGCGGATACCCCGCTGACCCCTGGGCGCTATCGGGTGGCACTGCTGGTCAACCTCACGCCCGTCGAAACGCGCGAGATCGAATTCCGTCAGTCTGCCACGGGCAAAGCGTTGCAGGCCTGCCTGACCCGCGACCTGTTGCGCGGCCTGAACCTGCGCGAGCAGGCGCTGGAAACGCCCTTGCCCGATGACGATCGCTGTATCGACCTGGCAGCGCTGATTCCCCAGGCGCGGGTTGATTTCGATCCGTCGCAGCTACGCTTGTCGCTGTCGATCCCACAGATTGCCCTGCGCCAGGATCGCTCCAGCACCGTGACGCAAGAACGCTGGGACACCGGCATCCCGGCCGCCTTCATCAACTACCAGGCGTCTGCCCAGCACAGCAGCCGGCGCGACGGGCGCAACACCCACAGCCAGGACCTCAACCTCAACAGCGGGCTCAATCTGGGGGCCTGGCGCCTGCGCAGCCAACAGTTCCTGCGCGAGGATGAACAGGGCCGGCGCCGCTGGACCCGCACTGACACCTACGCCCAGCGCGACCTGCCGGGCCTGTATGCCAACCTCACCCTGGGTGAAACCTTTACCAGCGGCGACATGTTTCGCTCCTTCGCCTTCTCCGGCGCGCGCCTGGCCTCCGACCAGGGCATGCTGTCCGACACCCTGCAACAGTACGCCCCAGTGATCCGCGGTGTGGCACAAACCCGGGCCAAGGTCGAAGTGCTGCGCAGCGGCTTTCCGATCTACTCGACCTACGTGGCGCCCGGCCCCTACGAAATCGACGACCTGAGTGTCGGCTCCGGCAACGGTGAGCTGGAAATCGTCGTCACCGAGAGCGATGGCCAGGTCAGCCGTTTCATCCAGCCCTATTCATCGATGGGCAGCCTCTTGCGCGAAGGCGTCTGGCGCTACAGCGCCACCGTTGGCAATTACACTGGCGCCAGGCACCTCGACGAGCCGCGCTTCTGGCAGGGCACGCTGGCGCGCGGCGGCGCCTGGGGCACCACCCTTTATGGCGGCCTGCTTGTCAGTGACCACTACCGAGCCGATGTGCTGGGCATGGCCCGCGACTTCGGCGAGCTGGGCGCGTTTTCGCTGGATGTCACCCAGGCCAATACCGACCTGGGTAGCACCCTGGGCCACGTCCAGGGGCAAAGTTACAGCCTGCGTTACGGCAAGACCTTCCAGACCCGCACCAGCCTGCGCTTCGCCGGCTACCGCTACTCCACCGAGGGCTACCGCGACTTTGACGAAGCGGTCCAGCAGCGCTTCGCCGACGCGCGCTTTGCAGGCAGCCGGCGCAGCCGGGTCGAAGCCTCGCTGTACCAGAACCTTGGGCGCAGCAGTTCGCTGAGCCTGACCCTGTCGCAGGAAGACTTCTGGCACAGCAATCAGCAACGCCGTCAGTACCAGTTGCAGTACAACACCCGCGTGGACAAGCTGGGGATCAACCTGTTCGCCTCGCAATCGCTCAGTTCGCGCAACACCGACAGCCGCCAGTTCGGGGTCAGCTTGAGCCTGCCGCTGGACTTTGGCCGCCGCCCGCATACCGCTTCGTTCAACCTGCAACACGTCGATGGCAAGTCCACCGAGCGGGCGAGCCTGCAGGGCGGCATGCTGGATGATCGCCTCAGCTACCATGCCTCGCTCAACAACGATCGGAACCAGCACCAGAACGGCGCCGTATCCCTCGCTTATCAGGGCAGCCAGGCCAGCTTCGGGGCAGGTTACAACGAGTCACGCCAGCAACGCAGCCTGTCCCTGAACGCCAGCGGTGCGGTACTGGTGCATGCCGACGGTATCGCCTTCGGCAGCTATCTGGGCGAAACCCCGGCCCTGGTCCATGTACCCGACGTCGCCAACGTCGGCGTGCAGAACGCGTCCTCGGCTCGCACCGACGCCCAGGGCTATCTGCTGGTCTCGCACCTGAACCCGTATCGGATCAATTCGCTGGTGCTGGACACCGACCAGCTGTCGCCCGAGGTCATCATCGACAATGCCAGCCAGCAGGTGGTGCCGCGCCGGGGCGCGGTGATCAAGGCCCGTTTCGATGCCCGCAAGGTGCTGCGGATGGTGCTGACCCTGCATCAGCCCGACGGCCGCCCGCTGCCCTTCGGCGCTCAGGTCAGCAATGCCCAGGGCGAGGTCCTGGGGAGCGTCGGCCAAGCCGGGCAAACCCTGCTGGCCATCACCGAACCCGGGCTGCAGCAGCTGCAGGTGCGCTGGGGCGACAGCGCTATTCAACACTGCCAGGTGATGCTGGATGCGCAAACGATGCCGTACAGCGACGGCTATCGCCTGCAAACGCTGGCGTGCCTGCCGTACTCCCCTGACGACGCCGCCCCGGCCTCCGCTACCCTCTTACAGGAACACACCTCATGACTTCTGCGCTGCGCAGTACCCTGCGTCCCCTCGTGCTGATCCTGGGCAACCTCGCGCTCGGGCTGGCCTCGACCAACGCCTACGGCAGATGCGCATTTGGCACCGGTGGCGCCTACATGACCTTCGTCAAAGACATGGGCAGCTTCTGGATCCCTCGCGACGCCCCGGTCGGCACCGTCATTGGCAAAGCACGATTATTCGCTCGCAATAACGAGAGCACGACGCTGGAGTGTTTTTATGATGCCGCCACCCCAGTCACCGCCAGGTTGCCCAACACTGCACCGCTGTTCAGCGGCAGCCTGCCACCGGTCGAAGGCAAGAACGTTGATGGTCACGTGCTGCAAACCAATATCCCAGGCGTCGGTGTGTATATCGATTTGGGATATCCCTACGATGGCAGCAGCACCAATAGCTTCAGCCCGGACGCTGTCAACGCAGTCCCCTACTCTGGCGCCATGAGGACCATGACCAGCTTCCCCGCGTCACTGAGCACCATCAATGGCGAGGCGGTGTTCATCAAGACCGGCGACATCGCCGCGGGGCCGCAGCGGATCGCTGGAGAGATGTTCCATGGGATTGTCCACGACCTGGGCAAAGTGCTGGACTACCGGCTCACGGCGACGGTCACTCGCGCGCAATGCTCCCTCAGAGCCGATGCGGTGAGTGCCGACCCGGTGTTGCTGGGTGATCACAAGGTTGAAGACTTCAAGGGCGTCGGCACGCACACGCCGTCTGTACCCTTCCATATCACCCTAAACGATTGCCAGGACAGCAGTGTGCCCGGCGCCACCCGTGCGGATGTCCATGTGTATCTCGACGGTGCCAAAGGCTCTCGGGCAATCGACCCTGATCAAGGCGTGTTCAGCCTGACGAGCACGTCGGACGATATCGGCCTGGGTATTCAGATATTGCGCAGCGACGGCTCGCCGATGCCGCTGCAAGCCGATCAGTTGATGAAAGCCCTGGACATCGGCCTCACCCGCCTGGATTTTCAGGCACGCTATGTTCAGATCGACCCGCGGGTGAAACCGGGCGTGGGTGAAGGCGCGTTGAACTTCACCATCACCTACCGCTGAGCCCTACACGCCCCTGATTCAGGGGCGCCGGCGCAGTCACTGGATCAGCGTGAAAAAATCCAGACGCAAAAAAGGGGACCAGAGGTCCCCTTTTTCGTACTACGTTTGGAGCGGGAAACGAGACTCGAACTCGCGACCCCGACCTTGGCAAGGTCGTGCTCTACCAACTGAGCTATTCCCGCAATGTAAAGCGTGCTTCTGTCGGCGTGAAAGGCTGTACTGCCCTGCACCACCGCTGTTACGTCATGAACGCCACAGTTTGAAAAACTGGAGCGGGAAACGAGACTCGAACTCGCGACCCCGACCTTGGCAAGGTCGTGCTCTACCAACTGAGCTATTCCCGCAAATGGCGTCCCCTAGGGGACTCGAACCCCTGTTACCGCCGTGAAAGGGCGGTGTCCTAGGCCACTAGACGAAGGGGACAATGCCGACGCTTTGCAGCGCACCAGGTACAAGCCCTGGATTTCTTTTTTCGAGCCCTGCCGTGAGGCAAAACCCTGAAAACTGGAGCGGGAAACGAGACTCGAACTCGCGACCCCGACCTTGGCAAGGTCGTGCTCTACCAACTGAGCTATTCCCGCAATGGCGTCCCCTAGGGGACTCGAACCCCTGTTACCGCCGTGAAAGGGCGGTGTCCTAGGCCACTAGACGAAGGGGACACGCTACATCTTCACTATTTATTACTGACTTGCTGCATCTAGCGGTTAGCTTTCCGCTGCAAGTGGCGCGCATTCTAGGGATGCCTTCGAAAGCCGTCAACCCCTTTGTATAAATTTATTGAAATCAATGACTTCGGCGCTGGCTGCGCAGCTATATAGGTAGCGTCCGGGGATTGGCGTTGATTTTCTGACAGCAGCCCGGCAAGCTCGCAGCAAAGTGCCACTAGCGATCGACTGCACTGCAGTTTTTGCCGTGCGAGCCGACACAGGATACAGGCATCGTGCCTGGCGTCCGCCAAGCTGCACTGTTCGCCCTCCAGCGAACTCACTACACTCATTGCAGCAAAACTTATTCATGAGGCGTTAACGGTGACACCACTTCTGATCACTCTGCTCATCGTTGCCGGCATTGCCCTGCTGATCGTTATCGGCTACCTCAACAATGTGGTCGAGAACAGCAAGCTCGAACGCGCACGGCTGAAAATCGAGCTGGCCGAACGTGCCCGCCGCTGTGGCGAAATCAACGAGACGTTCCCCGGGCAGCTGATGAACCCGGCGCTGAAGCTGTTGATGACGCGCCTGGAACACAACGTCACGCAGCGCCAGCTGGCAGTGGACAAGAACAGCGCCCCCCTGAAAGCGCGCCTGGCCGAGCTGGAAGGTTTGATTGCACTGGGCGACAAGCTGCCGGTGAACAACCCACCGAGCCCGATCCAGACCGAAGTCAAAGCCAAGGATGTGCGTTTCCTGCTGGAAGCACTGCACAACCAGATCGTGCGTGCCACCCAGGAAGGCTTCCTGGCCGGCAACGAGGGCAAGTACTGGGTCAAGGAAATCCGCCATATCCTGGTGCTGCTGCACATCGAGTTCTTCAACAACCTCGGCCAGCAGGCACTCCAGCAAAATCAGCCTGGTCAGGCGCGGTTGGCCTTCGAGCGCGGCGTGCAGTACCTGCGCAAGCAGCAGGAGCCCAAGCAGTATGAAGAGCAGTTGACCTATCTGGAGAAGCTGCTGGCCCGCGCCAACGCTATGGTGCTGGACCAGATGGAGCCTGCCGAGAGCGACAACAATGAGTTGACCGAAGGCCTCAAGACCGACGAGGAAGAGACCTGGAAGAAAAAGGTCATCTACGACTGATTGGCATGCTGCATCGGTTGCAACACAGCACAAGGGGCCTGATCAGGCCCCTTGTCGTTTTCAGCAGTCGGTCAATTCCAGAAAGATCGCCGCCAATCGCTCCAGCCCCATCTGATCGGCCTCAGTGAAACGCGCAAGCCTGGGACTGTCGAGGTCGAGCACGCCAATCAGCCTGCCCTCCTTGACCAGCGGAATCACCAGTTCGCTCTGCGATGCACTGTCACAGGCGATATGCCCGGGAAACGCATGCACGTCTTCCACCCGCTGGGTCTGCCAGTTGGCTGCGGCCGCGCCGCACACGCCCTTGCCGAAAGGAATGCGCACGCAGGCCACTTGCCCCTGGAATGGGCCAAGTACCAGCTCTTCGTCACGGTTGATATAGAAGCCGGCCCAGTTCAGGTCGTCCAGCTGGCTGTACAGGAATGCCGAGAACTGCGCGGCATTGGCGATGAAGTCGCGCTCGTCGGCAAACAGCGCCTGCACTTGCGCGGCCAGCAGGTGATAGCCGTCCAGGCCTGCGCCACTGGCATTGAGGTCGATCATTTCAGTTTTGCTCCAGCAATTGCAGGCCGACCCAATAACGGGCGAACTGATAGGCACAGCGGCCGTTACGATTACCGCGCCCGGTGGCCCAGCGCACGGCGAGAATTTCCAGTGCTTCGTCGCGCTGCCATTGCAACCCGGCGGTACTGGCCAGTTGGCCGATCCAGTGCTCGACCACATCGAGGAAGTGCTCCTGAGTGAACGGGTAGAACGACAGCCACAGGCCGAAGCGGTCAGACAAGGCGATCTTGTCCTCCACCGCCTCGTTGGGGTGCAGCTCGCCGTCAACCATCTTCCAGTTTTCGTTGTCGCTCTGCTTCTCTGGCACCAGGTGGCGGCGGTTGGAGGTGGCGTACAGCAGGACGTTGTCCGGCGCCTGCTCCAGCGAGCCATCGAGCACGCTCTTGAGCACGCGGTAGTCGCCCTCGCCTGCTTCAAACGAGAGGTCATCGCAAAACAGCACGAAGCGCTGCTTGAGCTTGCTCAATTGCTCGACCACCCGCGGCAGGTCGGCCAGGTGATCGCGCTCGATCTCGATCAGGCGCAGACCGGCGCCGGCGTGCTCGGCGAGCAAGGCGCGCACCAGCGACGACTTGCCGGTGCCACGCGAGCCCCACAGCAGCGCGTGGTTGGCCGGCAGGCCGTTGATGAATTGATGGGTGTTGCGGCCGAGTTGATCGCGCTGCTTGTCCACCCCGATCAGGTCGGACAGGCGCATGTCCAGGCTGACTTCCAGCGGCATCAGGTAGCCGCTGCGGCCATCGCGCTGCCAACGGGCCGCCAGGGTTATGTCCCAGTTGATCTGCGGGCGCAGCGCGGGCAGCAGCGGTTCGAGCCGGGCGAGCATCGATTCGGCGCGCTCGAGAAAGGCGGTGAGGCGGGGGTCCATGGTGACTCCTGGTTAAAACGGATGCAGGGAAAGGCTGAATGTTTGACAGACCCACCAGTTGCCGAGGTTGATCGGCTATGCTTGCGCAGCGCAGGAGCGCGAAACCGGCTTGGGATCCATGGATATAAAGTTCACCAATCGTCTGTCTTACAAGCAAGCCCGGCTGACTGTCCTGGTCGGCTTCATACTGGGAACATTGCTCAGTCTCATCCAGATCGGTATCGATTATGCCAGCGAAGACGCGTCTATCAACCGCGAAGTGCAGGCATTGCTGCAAATCAGCCACAACCCCGCCTCGCGCATCGCCTACAACATCGACACCGAGCTTGCCCAAGAGCTGACCGGCGGCCTGCTGCAATCGCCGGCGGTGATCCGTGCGCGGCTGATCGACAACAATGACACGGTGCTGGCCGATGTGCAGCGCCCGCGCCTGGAAGACCGCTATCGGCTTTTGAGCGACTTTCTGTTCGGCGAGCAACGCCAGTTTCAGGAGCGCCTGCACCTGGCGCAGATGCCCAAGGACTACCTCGGCACGCTGTACCTGGACGTCGACACCTACACCTTCGGCGGGCGCTTTCTCGAGCGCGCCTGGGTCACCCTGCTCAACGGCTTTACCCGCAGCCTGGTGCTGACCGGTATCCTCCTCGGCCTGTTCTACATGATGCTGACCAAGCCGCTGGTGACGGTGATTGCCGCGCTGAGCAACAGCGACCCGCGCCAGCCCCAGCAAACCCGGGTGGATTGCCCGCCCGGGCACGAGTCGGACGAGATCGGCGTGCTGGTCAAGGTGGCCAATCGGCAGTTCGTCAGCATGGCCACCGAGATTCAGCAGCGGCGCGCTGCGGAAAACCGCCTGACCGACTACCTCAACGAACTGGAGGACCGCGTCTCGGCCCGCACCGACGAGCTCAAGGCAAGCAACGATCGCCTCAGCCAGACCAACCAGGACCTTGAAGAAGCACGCCGCCGCGCCCTGGAAATGGCCCAGGCCCGCGCGGCGTTCCTGGCCAACATGAGCCACGAGATCCGCACCCCGCTGAACGGCATGCTGGGCATGATCTCGCTGGCCCTGGACAGCGGCCTGCCGGCCGAGCAGCGCCAACAGCTGTCGATCGCCCATGATTCCGGCAAGGTGCTGGTCGAACTGCTCAACGATATCCTCGACCTGTCCAAATTCGACGCCGGCCAGCTGGAGCTGGAGCGCATCCCGTTCGACCTCGGCGCGATGGTCGAAGACACCGCCAACCTGCTGTCGCAGAACGCCGCCGCCAACGTCGAGCTGACCTGCCTGATCGCCAGCCAGTTTCCCAGTACCGTGCTCGGCGACCCAACGCGGGTGCGCCAGATCGTCAGCAATCTGCTGTCCAATGCGCTCAAGTTCACCCGCTTTGGCCGTGTCGATGTGCGCCTGTCGCCAATTGTCGGCGGCGTACGCCTGGAAGTCTGCGACACCGGCATCGGCATCCCCGAAGAGGCCCAGGCACGAATCTTTCAGCCGTTCACCCAGGCCGGTGCCGGCATCACCCGCCAGTACGGCGGCACCGGCCTGGGCCTGGCCCTGACGCGCAACCTGTGCAAAGCCATGCAAGGCCACCTGCATATCCAGTCAGCCGCAGGCTTTGGCAGCCGTTTCAGCGCCGACCTGCCGCTGCTGACCCACACCGAAGCGATTCCCGCCGCGCCGCTGCGTGGACGCGTGGTGGTCCTGAGCAAGGCCGGCAGTGGCCTGGCCGAGCTGCTGAGCAGCAACCTGCCTGGCTGGGGCCTGGACTATCAACAGCACGAAAGCGCCAGCACGCTGCAGCCAGGCGCATTCGAGCTGTTGATCACCGATGACCTCGAGCAACTGCTCGCGCTGCGCCCGCAATTCGCTGCGCCGATTCTGCTGGTCACAGCCTACGGCAACTTCCTCCCCTCCGAGCGCGCCGGCGAGCTGGCTCCGCTGGTGCAGCTGGCTCGGCCGTTGGCGCGCAACGCGCTCTACCAGACGCTGCGGCGGATGCTCCAGGGCGAACAGGCCCACACCGCTCCCGTGCAGGCTTCGCCCAACGCCCTGCAGCACCGCGCACGAGTGCTGCTGGTCGAAGACAATCCGGTCAATCAACTAGTGGCCAAGGGCATGCTGGGCAAGCTCGGCTGCCAGGTGCTGGTCGCCAGCCAAGGCGCCGAGGCTCTGGAAATGCTCGAACGGGAAACCGTCGACATGGTCCTGATGGACTGCAACATGCCGGTCATGGACGGTTACGAAGCCAGCCGGCGGATTCGCCAGAGCGGACGTTGGCAACAATTACCCATCGTCGCCCTGACCGCCAATGCCATGCCGGAAGAGCGCGAGCGCTGCCGCGCCGCCGGCATGGATGACTACCTGGCCAAGCCGTTTCGCCGCGAAGACCTGCTCGCACTGATCGAACACTGGGTGCCGCTCAAGGGTTGAGCAGTTTCTCCACCGCAGCCTGTAACGCCTGCGGCTTGGTGGTCGGAGCAAAGCGGGTGACCTTGCCGCTGACCGGGTCGAGCAGGAACTTGGTGAAGTTCCACTTGACCTTCTCGGTGCCAAGCAGGCCCGGCGCGCGTTTTTTCAGCTCGACGAACAGCGGATGAGTGCCTGGGCCGTTGACGTCGATCTTGCGCATCAACGGGAAACTGACGCCAAAGCGTGCTTCGCAGAACGAGGCGATTTCGCGGGCATCGCCGGGCTCCTGCTTGCCGAACTGATTGCAGGGAAAGCCCAGCACCACTAGGCCCTGCCCGCGATAGTCGCGCCATAGCTGTTCCAGGCCCTGATACTGCGGGGTGAAGCCGCACTGGCTGGCGGTGTTCACCACCAGCAGTGCCTTGCCGGCGAAGTCGCCGAGCAGCTTGTGCTCGCCGCTCAAGGTCACGCAGGGGATGTTCAGCAAAGAATCGTCCATGGTCGCTCTCCGGTCAGTCACGCGGCTTGAAGTCCAGACACACCGAGTTGATGCAGTAGCGCAGCCCGGTCGGCGGCGGGCCGTCAGGGAACACATGACCCAGGTGCGCATCGCACTGGGCGCAGGTGACTTCGGTACGGATCATGCCGTGAGTCGTGTCACGGATTTCGATCATCGCGCTGTCGGCAATCGGCGCATAGAAGCTTGGCCAGCCACAGCCGGAATCGAACTTGGTGGTCGAGTCAAACAGGTCAGCGTTGCAACAGATGCAAGTGTACACACCGTCGGCCTTATGGCTGTTGTACTTGCCGCTGAACGGGCGCTCGGTGCCTTTCAGGCGACACACCTGATACTGCTCGGGGTCGAGCATGGCGCGCCATTCATCCAGGGTTTTGTCGATCTTTTGCATGTTGTCACCTCGGCAGGCTGAATTTCACCTCGCACCGGCTTTTCCACGGCGCGGGTGGCACGTATATTAGTTGGCTTCGTGCGCAAGGCTCCAAGTCTGGCACCCGCGCCGCGCCCTTACAAACCTTTCGACGGCGACGCGTCCGCGACTTCTCAATCGGGATCACATCATGCAGTTCAGCAAATCGAACAAGCTGGCCAATGTCTGCTACGACATTCGCGGCCCTGTGCTCAAGCACGCCAAACGCCTGGAAGAGGAAGGCCACCGCATCCTCAAGCTGAACATCGGCAACCCGGCGCCGTTTGGCTTCGAGGCGCCGGATGAAATCCTCCAGGACGTGATCCGCAATCTGCCGACCGCCCAGGGCTACAGCGACTCCAAAGGCCTGTTCAGCGCGCGCAAGGCAGTCATGCAGTACTGCCAGCAAAAAGAGATCGAAGGCGTCACCATCGAGGACATCTACCTTGGCAACGGCGTCTCCGAGCTGATCGTGATGTCGATGCAGGCGTTGCTCAACAATGGCGACGAAGTGCTCATTCCGGCACCGGACTACCCGCTGTGGACCGCCGCAGTAAGCCTGGCCGGCGGCAACCCGGTGCATTACCTGTGCGACGAGCAGGCCGACTGGTTCCCGGACCTGGCCGACATCAAGGCCAAGATCACCCCCAATACCAAGGCGCTGGTGATCATCAACCCGAACAACCCTACCGGCGCGGTGTACTCCAAAGAGATGCTGCTGGGCATGCTCGAACTGGCTCGCCAGCACAACCTGGTGGTGTTCTCCGACGAGATCTACGACAAGATCCTCTACGACGAAGCCGTGCACATCAGCACCGCCGCGCTCGCCCCGGACCTGCTCTGCCTGACTTTCAACGGCCTGTCCAAGTCGTACCGGGTGGCGGGCTTCCGCTCCGGCTGGCTGATCATCTCCGGGCCCAAGCACAACGCCCAGAGCTACATCGAAGGCATCGACATGCTGGCCAACATGCGCCTGTGCGCCAACGTGCCGGCCCAGCATGCGATCCAGACCGCCCTGGGTGGTTACCAGAGCATCAATGACCTGATCCTGCCGCCAGGCCGCCTGCTCGAGCAGCGCAACCGAACCTACGAGCTGCTCAACGACATCCCGGGTGTCAGCTGCGTCAAGCCGATGGGCGCGCTGTATGCGTTCCCGCGGATCGACCCGAAGGTCTGCCCGATCCTCAACGACGAGAAGTTTGCCCTCGACCTGCTGCTCTCCGAGAAGCTGCTGATCGTCCAGGGCACTGCGTTCAACTGGCCGTGGCCGGACCACTTCCGGGTGGTTACGCTGCCGCGCGTGGATGACCTGGAGCAGGCCATCGGCCGCATCGGCAACTTCCTGCGCACCTACCAGCAGTGATCCAGCCTTGAGCATGACGGGGCCGCGCTGCGGTCCCGTCTACGGGTGCGGAATTCCCCTTACATCCTGCAACGCTCTCGCCTACAGCTGGGCGAAATTCCTCTGCCATACTCCGCGCTACACAGTTTGAAATAGTCGCCCGGTTGAATCGGCGCGACAGCCCCCTTATATACCCCGCAGTCAGCAAAATTTTCATCCGTCAGGAGAACGTAACAACCATGATGCGCATTCTGTTGTTTGTAGCCACCAACCTCGCGGTGGTGCTGGTTGCAAGCATTACCCTGAGCCTGTTCGGCTTCAATGGGTTCATGGCCGCCAATGGGGTTGACCTCGACCTCGGCCAGTTGCTGGTCTTCTGCGCCGTGTTCGGCTTCGCCGGCTCGCTGATCTCGCTGTTCATCTCCAAGTGGATGGCGAAGATGAGCACCGGCACGCAGATCATCACCCAGCCCCGCACCCGCCATGAGCAATGGCTGTTGCAGACGGTCGAAGAGCTATCTCGCGAAGCCGGCATCAAGATGCCCGAGGTGGGTATCTTCCCGGCTTACGAGGCCAATGCCTTTGCCACCGGCTGGAACCGCAACGACGCCTTGGTCGCCGTGTCGCAAGGCTTGCTCGAGCGCTTCTCGCCCGATGAAGTCCGCGCGGTGCTGGCCCACGAAATCGGCCACGTCGCCAACGGTGACATGGTCACCCTGGCGCTGGTGCAGGGCGTGGTAAACACCTTCGTCATGTTCTTTGCGCGGATCATCGGCAACTTTGTCGACAAGGTGATCTTCAAGAACGAAGAAGGCCGCGGTATCGCCTACTACGTCGCGACCATCGTTGCCGAGCTGATCCTGGGCATTCTGGCGAGCATGATCGTCATGTGGTTCTCGCGGCGCCGCGAGTACCGCGCCGACGAAGCCGGCGCTCGCCTGGCCGGCACCGGCGCCATGATCGCTGCCCTGCAGCGCCTGCGCGTCGAGCAAGGCATGCCGGTGCATATGCCCGACACGCTGAAGGCCTTCGGCATCAACGGCGGCCTCAAGCAGGGCCTGGCTGGTCTGCTGATGAGCCACCCGCCGCTGGAAGAGCGTATCGAAGCGCTGCGCCAACGCGGTTGATAACCCGCCGGGCCGCTGCCTAATGCAGCGGCCTGGCACGTTACATCTCGGACCGCTTCAGCGGTGCAAGTGATACACCCGCTCCAACAAGCTGCTCACGCCGGCCTGACTGTACTTAGGGCTTTCGGCAATGATCTGCTGAGTCCCCAGCGCATCAACCTGCCAACCTGCATAGCCTTCCCGCACTTCACGCTCAGCCACCGAAAACGGCGGACCGTCGATACGTGCCTGATCGTACTCAAGGGTCACCAGCAGGCCTTTGGCGCCAGCCGGCAAGCCTTTGCCAAGCAACTGCAGATAGCCGCTACGCATTTCCTGCGGCAAGGCAATCAGCGCCGCACGGTCATACAGCCCGGCGCACTCGGCCAGGTCAGCCGCCTGCAAGTCGAAGATATCGCCACACCAAAGCTCGATTTCCCCGCTGCGCCAGACCTCGAACTGGCCCTGACGGGACACCTCTGGCTGCAGCCCGTTGCAGGCAAAAAACGCCTCGATTGCCTGAGCGGACAGCTCTACTCCACGCACCTGATGGCCCTGCCCGGCGAGCCAGAGCAGATCCAGGCTCTTGCCACACAGCGGCACCAGCACCCGGCTACCAGGCGCCAGTTGCAGGGCCGGCCAATGCGCCTGCAAATAGGGATTTACCTGGCTCTGGTGAAAACCGATCTGGTTGTCTGCCCACTTCTTGTGCCAAAACGCAGCCTGCATGCTTCCTCCTGGTTTTTCGATCAGTCACTGCAAAAACTTATATTGGAAGTCGATCTGAATCTGCTCGAAGATGGCCTCATCTTAGCCTTCAGGACCACCGCCATGTTGCCCAGCCTGTTTATTTCCCACGGCTCTCCAATGCTGGCCCTGCAACCTGGGGCCAGCGGGCCGGCCCTGGCCAGGCTGGCCCGCGAGCTGCCGCGACCTAAAGCCATCGTACTGGTCTCGGCCCATTGGGAGAGCCGCGAGCTGCTGGTCATGAGCAACCCGCAGCCAGCGACCTGGCACGACTTCGGTGGCTTCCCGCCAGCGCTGTATGCCGTTGAATACCCGGCACCGGGTGCGCCCGAGCTGGCCAGTCAGATCAGCCAGCAACTGAGCGCTGCCGGCCTGCCAGCGCGGCTTGATGACCAGCGTCCGTTCGACCATGGCGCCTGGGTACCGCTGTCGCTGATGTACCGCGAGGCCGATATTCCCGTAGTACAGGTGTCGCTGCCCAGCCACGCCGGGCCTGAGCTGCAACTGCGCGTCGGCCAGGCACTGGCCGCGTTGCGCGCAGACGGCATCCTGCTGATCGGCTCAGGCAGCATCACCCATAACCTCGGCGAGCTGGACTGGCACGCTGGGCCAGATGCTGTAGAGCCCTGGGCGCTGGCGTTTCGCGACTGGATCGTGGCCAGGCTGGAGGCGGATGACCGCCCTGCCCTGCTTGACTACCGGCGCCAGGCACCGCACGCGGTACGCAACCACCCGAGCGATGAGCACCTGCTGCCGTTGTTTTTCGCAATGGGTTCAGGGGCGCGCCTTGGCGTGGTCCATCAAGGCTTCACCCTCGGCGCGCTGGGCATGGACATCTATCGCTTCGATTGAGCCTGGGCGTTTTTCAGGCAAAAAAAATCCCCGAATCAATCGGGGATTTTTTTTAGTGCGCCAGGATCAATCCTCGCGATAGCGGCGCAGCTTGAGCTGCTTACCGGCTACGCGGGTGTCCTTGAGCTTGGTCAGCAGACGCTCCAGACCATCTTCCGGCAGCTCGACCAGGCTGAAGCTGTCGCGTACCTGGATACGGCCGATAGCATCGCGGGCCAGGCCGCCTTCGTTGAGGATCGCGCCGAGCAGGTTCTTGGCGGCGATGCCGTCACGAGCACCCAGAGCGGTACGGCAACGCACACGGCCTTCGGCCAGTGGCATTGGCGCACGGCGCTCACGGTCGCCACGGTCGCTGCTGCTGCGCTCGCCACGATCAGGGCGGTCGCTACGCTCGGTACGCTCGCCACGCGGGGCACCGGTGGGTACCAGCGGCTGCTCGCGCTCAACCGAAGCCAGGTCCAGCGGCTGACCGTTGGTGGCTTTGCTCAGCAGGGCCGAAGCCAGGGCACGCGGGGTGCATTCCAGCGAAGCGGTCAGGCGGTCGAACAGGTCGCCGTGGGTGGTTTCTGCTTCGGCTACCAGTGGCGCCAGGCTTGCGGTCAGCTTCTTGATGCGCGCATCGAGCACAGCTTGTGGGCCAGGCAGACGGGCTTCAGCAACTTTCTGACCGGTCACACGCTCGATAACCTGCAGCATGCGGCGCTCACGTGGAGTCACCAGCAGCAGTGCACGGCCTTCGCGACCGGCACGGCCAGTACGGCCGATACGGTGAACGTAGGACTCTGGGTCGTACGGCATGTCCACGTTGAACACGTGGGTGATGCGCGGTACGTCCAGACCACGGGCAGCGACGTCGGTAGCGACGACGATGTCCAGGCGGCCATCCTTGAGCGATTCGATGACGCGCTCACGCTGGTTCTGGGCGATGTCGCCGTTCAGCGCGGCAGCCTTGTAGCCTTTGGCTTCAAGGGCGGCAGCGAGATCCAGGGTGGCTTGCTTGGTACGCACGAAGGCGATCAGGGCATCGAACTCTTCGACTTCCAGCAGACGCAGTACGGCAGCGATCTTCTGGTCAGCGTGAACCATCAGGTGAGCCTGATCGATCGCGGTGACGGTCTGAGTCTTGCTCTGGATCTTGACGTGTTTCGGCTCGCGCAGATGACGCTCGGCGATGCTGCGGATCGACGACGGCAGGGTCGCAGAGAACAGCACGGTCTGGCGAGTCGGCGGCAGGGCCTCGAAGATGACTTCGAGGTCGTCCATGAAGCCCAGCTTGAGCATCTCGTCGGCTTCGTCCAGCACCAGGTGCTGAACAGTCGACAGGACTTTCTCGTCGCGACGCAGGTGGTCGCACAGACGGCCTGGGGTCGCTACGACGATCTGAGCACCATTGCGAATGGCACGCAGCTGTGGGCCCATCGGGGCGCCACCGTACACAGCGACTACATTGATACCCGGCGTTTGTTTGGCGTAGGTTTCGAATGCGGTAGCAACTTGCAGCGCCAACTCACGGGTTGGCGCCAGGATCAGGGCTTGCGGTTCGCGCTTGCTCACATCGATGCGATTCAGGATCGGCAGAGCGAAGGCAGCGGTTTTACCGGTGCCGGTCTGCGCCTGGCCGATCATGTCATGACCGTCGAGGATGATCGGGATCGACTGATGCTGAATGGCGGACGGCTCTTCGTAGCCGGTGGCCATTACAGCAGCAACAATGTTCGGGTTAAGTCCGAGAGCGGCGAATCCGCCGGTTTCCTGGGTCATGGGTCTGCCTCTATGTGCATCCGCAAAGACCCATGCTCCAAAACTGCACATGCCTTGAAAGACCCAAAGGTCACCCAGGCAGTTTTGGCGGCGGGGATTTGCGAAAACGATTGAAAAAGAAATACTTGAGAAGGTCCGACTAGCGGACGTGCAGCCGAAGCTGGACTCGGAGGATTTGCACCACCTGATTTTGCGGCCCGCTAAAAGACCGGCGCGTACTATACCCGAAATCCTTGATTACGGTGAAATTTTTTTCTCGACCGTGGTGGGGTGGGTAGCTGGCCAGGGATTATGGCTGAATCGGTTCGGCTTTTGCGGGTGGCAGGATGAAGAATTGTAGTGTGCAGGCAACTCGGGGGCATGCGCCCCAAAGGCCTCAGGTCGCCGGGCGGATCGCCTTGATCAGGTACTCAAGGCTATACCCCAACTGCGGCGCCAGCGCCTCGGCCCGCGCGCGCAACTCGTCGATCTGCAATTCCTGATCGAATTCGGCTGGCACCAGCACCACGACATTGCCCTCCTTCACCGGCAACTCCCAATAATGCCGGTGGTAGAGCCCACGCAGCAGCGCCGCACCCAGCGGCTTGCCGTCATCGCCGGCCCACTGGTTGATCACCAGCCAACCGCCTGGGTTTAGCTGCTGCTGACACTGCTCGAGGAAATTCCAGGCCAGATGCGCCACTCCCGGCCCATGGTCGGTATACAGGTCGACAAAGATCAGGTCAGCCTTCTCGGCCGTCGGCAGCAACTCGACCGCATCACCAATGCGCACATACAGCCGCGGGTCATCGTCCAGACCGAGGTATTCCATGGCCAGCCGCGGTACATCCGGGCGCAGCTCGATGGCTTCGACGTCATCCAACGGCAGGAACTTCAGGCACGCCTGGGTCAGCGTACCCGCACCCAGGCCGAGAAACAGCGCGCTCTCGGGCAGCTCATGGCACAGCGCGCCGATCAGCATCGCCCGGGTGTAGTCGTATTCAAGCCAGCTAGGGTCAGCGGTAAACACGCAGCTTTGCTCGATGGCCTCACCGAATTCGAGAAAACGATAATCCTCGACCTCGTAAACGCTGACGATGCCATAGGCATCCTCGACCCGAGCCAGCAGCCGCTCTTCCCGCTCGTTAGTCATTACCACTCCCGCTGCACCGCGCACAAAAGCGCCATTGTCCGTCAATGCCTGCGGTGCAACAAGCACGCCGCCACCTGATACCATGAGCCATTGCCCATAACAGCCATAACGAGCCCGTGATGAACCAACCCTGGAGCCCTGAAAGCTGGCGTGCCCTGCCCATCCAGCAGCAGCCGAGCTACCCCGATGCCGCGCACCTGGCCAAGGTCGAGCAGACCCTCGCCAGCTATCCGCCGCTGGTGTTTGCCGGTGAAGCGCGCGAGCTGCGCCGGCAATTCGCCGAGGTCACCCAGGGCCGGGCGTTTCTGCTGCAGGGCGGCGATTGCGCCGAGAGCTTTGCCGAGTTTTCCGCCGCGAAGATCCGCGACACCTTCAAGGTGCTGCTGCAGATGGCCATCGTCATGACCTTTGCGGCCGGTTGCCCGGTGGTCAAGGTCGGGCGCATGGCCGGGCAGTTCGCCAAGCCGCGTTCGGCCGGTGACGAGACCATCGGCCAGGTGACCTTGCCAGCGTATCGCGGCGACATCGTCAACGGCATTGGCTTCGACGCACCCAGCCGCATCCCCGACCCCGAGCGCTTGCTGCAGGCGTATCACCAGTCCACCGCCAGCCTCAACCTGTTGCGCGCGTTCGCCCAGGGCGGTTTTGCCGACCTGCATCAGGTGCACAAGTGGAACCTCGACTTCATCGCCAACTCAGCCCTTGCCGACAAGTACCACCAGCTCGCCGACCGCATCGACGAGACCCTGGCGTTCATGCGCGCCTGTGGCCTGGACAGCGCGCCGCAGCTGCGCGAAACCAGTTTCTTCACCGCCCACGAAGCGCTGCTGCTGAACTACGAACAGGCGTTTGTACGCAGCGACAGCCTGACCGGCGATTTCTATGACTGCTCAGCGCACATGCTGTGGATCGGCGACCGCACCCGCCAGCTCGATGGCGCGCATGTCGAGTTTCTGCGCGGTGTGCACAACCCGATCGGGGTCAAGGTTGGCCCGAGCATGGACCCTGAGGAGTTGATTCGGCTGATCGATGTGCTCAACCCGAGCAACGATCCAGGCCGTCTGAACCTGATCGTGCGCATGGGCGCAGGCAAGGTCGGCACACACCTGCCGGGGCTGATCCGTACGGTAGAGCGCGAAGGCCGCCAGGTGCTGTGGAGCTGCGACCCGATGCACGCCAACACGATCAAGGCCAGCAGCGGCTACAAGACCCGCGACTTTGCGCAGATCCTCGATGAGGTGAAGCACTTCTTCCAGGTTCATCAGGCCGAAGGCTCGTACGCTGGCGGCATTCACATCGAGATGACCGGGCAGAACGTCACCGAGTGCATTGGCGGTGCGCGACCGATCACCGAAGACGGCTTGTCCGATCGCTACCACACCCACTGCGACCCGCGGCTGAATGCCGACCAGTCGCTGGAGTTGGCATTCCTCATCGCCGAAACCCTCAAACAGGTCCGTCGCTGACCTGCTCCGCGCAGTCACTGCCAGCCAGTGACTGCGCGACCGGCTTACAGCTCGTAAGCCAGCAGCACGGCGCACACCACCAAAAAGCCACAGAACATCATGCGCAGCACGCGCTCGGGCAAGGCGTGCGCGAGCTTCACGCCCCAACTGATGCTGAGCAGCCCGCCCACGGCCAGGGCAGCGCCCATCTGCCAGTCAACACTGTGGTGCAGGCCGTAGGTGAGCAAAGTCACCGAGGTGCTCGGTGCCGCCAATGCCAGCGACAGGCCCTGGGCGACTACCTGAGTGGTGCCGAACACACTGGTCAGTACCGGTGTGGCAACCACCGCGCCGCCAACCCCAAACAGCCCGCCCATGGTCCCGGCAAAACAGCCGAGCACACCCAGCCACGGCCACGGGTAACGCAACTGGCTGCTGGCCGGTGCGGTGCGCATGAACATCCGCGCCAGGTTCCACACCACCAACGCCAGCAAAAAGCCGACAAAGCCCAGGCGCATCGAATGGGCATTGATGCCGACCGCCCAGATCGAGCCCAGCCAGGCGAACAGCAGACTGAAAAGCGACAACGGCAAGGCGTAGCGCAGTTCGATGCGGTTGCGCTGGTTGTAGCGCCACAGCGCCAGCAGCACATTCGGCACCACCATCACCAGCGCGGTACCTTGCGCGAGTTGTTGGTCCAGACCGAACAGCACGCCCAGCGCCGGTATCGCGATCAAGCCGCCACCGATGCCGAACAACCCGCCCACCGTGCCCAATGCAGCGCCCAGTACGATATACAGCAACCACTCGATCATCAGGGCCTCATCTGCCTGTTACACAATGTGTACATGCTAACCATTGCGGGCTGGTAGGGAAACGCACAGCAGCGCACAATGGCTTTGCGTATCTCGCACAAGCAGAGTCTTAATGAACCCCGATGCCCTTACCGAACAGCTGAGCCTGTTCCTCGACGTGCTCGACACCGGCAGTTTTTCCGCAGCGTCCAGGCGCCATCCCCTGACCCCATCTGCCGTGGCTCGGCGCATCGACAGTCTCGAGGCAGCGGTGGGCAGCCGGCTGTTCATGCGCAGCACCCACGCCGTACGCGTGACGCCCGCCGGCAAGGCCTTTGCCGAACGCGCGCGGCGCATCATCGAAGAGCTGCGCCTGGCCCGCGCCGAAGCGGTGTCGCTGAGCAACGCCCCTGAGGGGCTGATCCGCATCGACGCCCCGGCCGCCTTCGGCCGCCTGCACCTGGCCCCGGCGATTGCCGACTTTCTCGCGGCGTATCCCGGGCTGGACGTGCGCCTGCGCCTGATCGACAGCTTCGTCGACCTGCACGGCAGCCACCTGGGCGAGGTCGATCTGGTGTTGCGCGCCGGCCCCTTGGCAGACACCCGCCTGGTTGCTACGCCACTGGCCTATATGGTCCGCGTGGCCTGTGCCAGCCCGGCGTATCTGACCAACCGTGGCTTGCCAAACTGCCCCAGCGAACTGCCAGAGCACGACGGCCTCGACTGGGACGGCCTGGCGCCACCGTTTGCCTGGCGCTTCAACGTCGACGGCCAACTGCGCCTGTATCGGCCCAGCCGCATGCGCATGTCGGCCAACAACGCCGAGACACTGCTGTGCGGCGCCCTGGCCGGTTTGGGCGTGGCACACCTGCCAACCTGGCTGATCAGCGAGCACCTGCTGCGCGGCGACCTGGTGCCGTTATTCTGTCAAAACGGCCTGCCTGCAGCCGAGACCAGCGGTATCTATGCATTACGCCTGGAACATGAAACGAACTCTCGCAGTCGCTTGCTGCTCGAATTCCTCAAGAGCCGGTTCAGTCCGTTGCCGCCGTGGGATCTTGCCCTGCGCAGCGAATTACGCTGGTAGTGAGCGCGCCAGTTATCAGCGTGCTAGATTTTAAATCTGAAGAATTCAAGGACCTGCATGAACGCCGACACTAAAGCCCCTTGCGACGAGCTGCTGCTGAACAACCAGGTCTGTTTTGCCCTGCACTCGACCTCGTTGCTGATGACCAAGGTTTACAAGCCCTTGCTGCAGGCGCTGGGCCTGACCTATCCGCAATACCTGGCGATGCTGGTGTTGTGGGAGGAGGACGGCCTGACCGTAGGTGAAATCAGCAATCGCCTGCTGACCGACCCTGGCTCGCTGACCCCGCTGCTCAAACGCCTGGAAAGCGAGGGCCTGCTCAAGCGCACCCGCAGCCGCGAGGATGAACGGGTGGTACTGGTGCAACTGACCGACAAGGGCCATGCCCTGCATGAGGATGCCAAGCGCGTGCCGCAGTGCATTCTGCAGGCCAGCGGGCGCAGCCTGGAGCGGCTGCAGCAGTTGCAGGCCGAGCTGTTGGACCTGCGCGCCAGCCTGCAAAAAGCCGTATAGCAACTAGGCTGTGACAGCATCTCCGACAAACGGTCAGCTATTTATCTTGCGCACTAACTAATTGCGCGCTAATTTAAATCCCACACCAACCAGCGCCACGGCGCGCAGCACATTACGCGAGGCTAGTCATGCAAAAGGTCACTCCGCTGTACATTGCCCAAGCCACTTCTACCGGTGGTCGTGATGGCAAATCCCGCTCGGACGACGGCAAGCTCGAAGTCAAATTGAGCACGCCGAAAGAGCTCGGCGGCGCCGGCGGTGAAGGCAGCAATCCCGAGCAGCTGTTCGCTGCCGGCTACTCGGCCTGCTTCATCGGTGCCCTGAAGTTCGTCGCGGGCCAGACCAAGCAGCCGTTGCCAGCAGACACCTCGATTACCGCCAAGGTCGGCATCGGCCAGATTCCCGGCGGCTTTGGCCTGGACATCGACCTGGAGATCAGCCTGCCCGGCCTGGAACAAGCCGCAGCGCAGGAACTGGTCGACAAGGCACACCAGGTCTGCCCGTACTCCAATGCCACCCGCGGCAACGTCGATGTACGCTTGCATGTGAACGTCTGAGTAATCTTCAGGCATAAAAAAACCCGGCCAGCGCCGGGTTTTTTTGCGTTCGGCAGAAGTGATTACTTCTTCGAACGGCCTTTGAAGCTACCGTCACGGGTGTCGATATCGATCATTTCGTCGATTTCGATGAAGTCAGCAACCTGAACTTCAGTACCGTTGGACAGCTTGGCAGGCTTCATGACCTTGCCCGAAGTGTCGCCACGCGCCGAGTTCTCGGTGTAGACAACTTTACGGCTGATGGTGGTCGGCAGTTCAACCGAAACCAGACGGTCTTCGAAGAACACCGCTTCGCAGACGTCTTCCATGCCTTCTTCGATGTACGGCAGAACGGCCTCGATGTCTTCGGCGTTCAGCTCGTACATGGTGTAATCGCTGGTGTCCATGAAGGTGTACGAGTCACCGCTGATGAACGACAGGGTCGCTTCTTTGCGATCGAGGATCACGTCGTCCAGCTTGTCGTCTGCACCGTATACGGTTTCAGTCTTGTAGCCGGTCAGCAGGTTTTTCAGCTTGGTCTTCATGATCGCGCTGTTACGGCCCGACTTGGTGAACTCAGCTTTCTGAACCAGCCACGGATCGTTATCGATGCGCAGAACGGTACCGGGTTTGATTTCTTTACCAGTTTTCATTGCGAAATATCCGAATCTGGATGGATTTATAAAAATCGAGGCCGCGTATCATAGCGAATTTCGGCAAAAGTGTACTAGCGCTGTGGCGAGGTCCGGCTGAGCGGCTTGCGCGACAGCCCATTCGCGGGCATGGGTTTGCAGTTCGTCCCAGTGTGGCTGCAGCGCTTGCCAGGCCTGGCCCATGTCGCCGTCGATGTTCCATGCCCGCCACAATGCGGTCAGCGCCACGCTGGCCGGGTCTGACAGACCCTGGCGATAGAGCGCCAGGAACGCTTCGAGTTTTTCCCAGTGGGCATTCTCGTCCTGGACGTAGATATGCCACAGCATCGGCACACCGGACCACTGCGCACGCACGAACGAATCTTCACCACGCACGGCATTGAAGTCGCAGGCCCACAGCAGCTTGTCGTAATCACCCTGACTGACGAATGGCACCACCTGCACAGTCAGCGCGCCGCGCTGATGCAGCGCACCCGGCGCCAGCGTGGCAACCTCGAGCCAGGCCGCCAGGTCCGCCAGAATCCGCCCTTGTGGCACCAGCAAGTGAGTCGCTTGCGGCCCTGCCGCCAGCGCCTGCAGCCAACTGCCCAACTGGCGGTTCTCATAAGCGAACAGCGACAGCAGCCGGCTGCCGGATGCGACCTGCACGCCCAGCCCTGCCAAAAACTCTGCCCGTTGCTTTGGCGCTGACTGCAGGCTGTCGCGGCTCGCCAGCAAACCGGCCTCGCGCAGCAGGCCGCCGGTCCTGGCGGTGAAACCCGGGAAGAAAAACACCTTGCGCAGGCCGTTGGGCTGGGGCGACGGCAAACCGTGGCAACCCTCGACCCAGTCTTCGGCGCTCAGGTACTCGAGGTTCAGCCACAACGGCGGCGTCGCTTGCGCGCTCATCGCTTCGATGTAGGCCGGGGGCAGTTGGCAGGCAAAAGCACCGATCACCACCTCGGCTGGTGTAGTGGCCGGCCATGCCGCCGGCCAATGGCGCACGTCGACCCCCTCGTGCCACTGCTGCTCGGCGCTGGCGTCAGCGGCTGGGCACAGCGGCACGAAGGCGTTCAGGTCGTCGACCCACAAGCGAACAGCCAGGCCATGTTCGGCCACCAGTTGCCGGGCCAGGCGCCAGGTCACGCCGATATCACCGTAGTTATCCACAACGGTGCAAAAGATATCCCAGCTGGCTTTCATCGCCGCTCCCATGCTGCGCGGTAAAACCCGCGATTTTGCGGATAAACGCCTGCCGACAAAAGCACCGCGCTGAATATTTGTCGGCGGCCATGCGACAATGCTCGCCACCCCGCCCTGCCAGGAGGCCGCCATGTACCGCCGCCGTGAACTGAAGATTACCCTCAAGCCCGTGCAACTGGTGCTGTGTATTGCCTTCGGCCTGTGGCTTGGCGCCGTCGCGATTGCCGTGAGCCTGTGGCTGGCGGCGCGGTTGTGGCCCGAACAGGTGCAGCCGGTCGCTCAGGTGCTGGCACCGGCAATCGTAGCGCCGGCACCGGCCGCAGCCGGCGATGCCCAGGCGCAGATGTTCGAGCGCTACAAGGACATTCTGCACAACCAGGAAGCCGAGCAGGCCGCCGCAGCCGCGCAGGGCAACCCGCGTAACCTGAACAAGCCCAAGTGCCAGTTCTGGCTGCAGCAGAATCGCACCGCGCCGACCGACAAGAGCCAGGCCAACGTACTCGAGTTCTGTTACTGATGCTGAACAAGAATGAAGTCCTCAGCGCCATCGTCACTGCCCTCGAAGCCGACGTCGAGGCACTGCGGCGGGCCGCGCAGATCGCCTATGAAGCCGCCACCGCCGAAGAGAACAAGGCCGAGAACAAGTACGACACCCTCGGCCTCGAGGCTTCTTACCTGGCAACCGGCCAGGCCCGTCGCGCTGCCGAGATCCGCCAGGCGCTGCTGACCTATCAACAGTTGGTGCTGCGTGACTATGACCCCGCACGCGGCATTCAGATCAGCAGCCTGGTCACCCTCGAAGACGAACAAGGCGATCAGCGTCGGGTGTTCATTGGCCCGGAGGGCGCCGGCCTGAAGATTGGCCACGGGCCGCAGCAGGTGACCGTGATCACCCCGCGCTCACCACTGGGGCAAGTGTTGATCGGCAAGCGGCTGGACGATGAAGTGAGCCTGGTGGTGGCAGGCGTGGCCCAGGTGTCCGCCGTGGTTGCTGTCGTCTAAAGCAGCTCCAGCGCATCAAAGGCGCTGGCCAGGCCCTGCTCGGCAAACTGCTCGACGACAAAGTCGATGAACGCGCGGGTCTTGCCCGGCAGCAGCTTGTGCCCAGCGTAGTAAACGCTGATGTTGCCATCGTCCACGTACCAGTCCGGTAGCACCCGTTGCAGCAGGCCAGCGCGCAGGTACGGCACAGCAAACGGCAGGCTGACCAAGGCAATCCCCAGGCCTTGCTGGGCCACCGCGCAGGCAGCATCGGAGTCGCTCATGGTCATGGCCTGACGCAACTGCAGCGGTCGTTGCTCACGCCCGCGACTGGTCAATGGCCAGGCCCGCACGCGGCCGGTCTGCGGCGAGCGGATAAGAATGCCGGGCAACTCGAGCAGATCTTCCGGCTGATTGATCGCGGCGCGCCCTTGAATAAACCCAGGCGCCGCGACCAGCACCCGATGCGCTGGAGTCAACCGCCGCGCCACCACCCCCGGCGGCAGCTCGAAGCCGCCGCCGATGGCCGCATCGAAGCCCTGGCCGATCAGGTCGACCTGGCGGTTGTCGAAGTGCCAATCCGGCGTGATCGCCGGGAAGCGCTGCAAGAACTCACCCAGCAGCGGCAGCACGTACAGGCGGCCGAACACCGTGCCCATGCTCACCCGCAACAGCCCCGCCGGCTGCCCCTGCGCGCTGGCCAGGTTGGCCATTGCCGACTGGATAGTGCCGAAGCTGTCCTTGACCTCGCTTAAAAAGCGTTGGCCGGCTTCGGTCAGGGTCAGCTTGCGGGTGCTGCGCTGAAACAGCCGCACACCCAGGCGCGACTCCAGCTGGGCAACGTTCTTGCCCACTGCGGCCGGAGTCAGGCGCAGCCGCCGAGCCGCTTCGGCGAAGCTGCCAACCTCGGCGCTGCGGATAAAGCATTCCAGCGTACTGAATGACTCGATGGCCATGATTAGCAACCCAGGGTTTACTCTGCTGATCGTGATTAGCATCTTATCAGTAGCTAATCGGCAGCGGATACTGCGCCCATGCCAAGGCCTTTCGCCTTGCCCACTAGCAGGAGTTCGCCCATGTCCAGTTCCCTCATCCTCACCGGCAAAGTCGCTTTGGTCCAAGGCGGTTCGCGTGGTATCGGTGCAGCCATCGTGCGCCGCCTGGCGCTGCAAGGTGCACACGTCGCGTTCACCTACGTCAGCTCCGCCGGGCCTGCCCAGGCCCTGGCCGAAGAGATAAATAGCGCCGGCGGCAAGGCCTTGGCGCTGCGCGCAGACAGCGCCGATGCCAGCGCCGTCCAGCAAGCGGTACAGAACACCGTGGAGACTTTCGGCCGGCTGGATATCCTGGTCAACAACGCCGGCGTGCTCGCCGTTGCACCCGTCGCCGAGTTCGATCTGTCCGAGTTCGACCGCATGCTCGCGGTCAACGTGCGCAGCGTGTTCGTAGCCAGTCAGGCTGCAGCGCCGCACCTGGGCCAGGGCGGGAGGATCATCAATATCGGCAGCACCAATGCCGAGCGCATGCCGTTTGCCGGCGGCGCCCCGTATGCCATGAGCAAGTCAGCGCTGGTTGGCCTGACCAAAGGCCTGGCACGCGACCTCGGCCCGCAGGGCGTGACCGTCAACAACGTGCAGCCAGGGCCAGTGGATACCGACATGAACCCGGCCGATGGCGACTTTGCCGACAGCCTGATCCCGTTGATGGCCGTCGGCCGTTATGGCCACGCCGAGGAAATCGCCAGCTTTGTCGCCTATCTGGCCGGCCCCGAAGCGGGCTACATCACCGGCGCCAGCCTGACCGTGGATGGCGGCTTTTCGGCCTGAGTACCTGCCCCGTTGCGCCAGACAGCGCGACGGGGTCGCCTGGTAATCGCTACCATGCAGCAATTGAATTGGGATGGGGCCAACGCAGCCCCAATACTCGATGTACTTTTTACTGCCAGCAAAGGACCTGCCATGCCCTCCCCGACCTTGAGTCGCGCCCTCATCCTGCTGATGGCGACCGCCACCGGCCTGGCCGTTGCCAGCAACTATTACGCGCAACCTTTGCTGCACAGCATCGCCGAACAGTTTGGCCTGAGTACGGCCAGCGCCGGCACCATCGTCATCGCTGCGCAGCTCAGTTACGGCGCCGGCCTGCTGCTGCTGGCGCCGCTGGGCGACATGCTCGAGCAACGGCGGCTGATCGTGTGCATGATTGCCATCGCCACGGTCGGCCTGGTCATCAGTGCCTGCGCTCCGAACCTGGCCTGGTTGCTGGTCGGCACCACGCTGACCGGATTGTTTTCGGTGGTGGCGCAGATTCTGGTGCCGATGGCCGCCAGCCTGGCCGCCCCCGAACAACGCGGCCGCGCGGTCGGCACCTTGATGAGCGGGCTGCTGCTGGGGATCCTGCTGGCGCGCACCGCTGCGGGCTTCATGGCCGAGCTGGGCGGCTGGCGCAGCATCTATGTGCTGGCGGCAGTGTTGATGGCGATCAGCGCCATCGCGCTATACCGCAGCCTGCCGCAGCACAAGAGCCACGCTGGGCTGAAATACCCGGCACTGATTGGCTCGGTGTTTCGCCTGTTCGCCGAAGAGCCGGTGCTGCGCCTGCGCTCGTTGCTGGGGCTGTTGGCGTTCAGCCTGTTTGCGTTGTTCTGGACCCCACTGGCGTTTTTGCTGGTGCGCGAGCCCTACCACTATGGCGAGGCGGCCATCGGCCTGTTTGGCCTGGCCGGGGCTGCCGGTGCCCTGGCAGCGAACTGGGCCGGGCGCCTGGCCGACCGCGGTAAGGGTGCCCTCGGCACTACCGTGGGCCTGAGTGCGCTGGTGCTGTCGTGGCTGCCACTGGGTTTTGCCGAACAGTCGCTGGTGGCCCTGCTGATCGGTGTGTTGCTGCTTGATCTGGCGGTACAACTGGTACATGTCAGCAACCAGAACGCCGTGATCAGCCTGCGTCCCGAGGCCCGCACCCGGCTCAATGCCGGCTACATCACCTGCTACTTCATCGGCGGCGCGCTGGGCTCACTGCTGGGGACGCAGTTGTTCGAGTACAGCGGCTGGAAAGCCATCGTCGTCGCCGGGATCCTGATCGGCACGCTGGCCTTGCTGGTGTGGGTTCTGGCCGAGCGCAGGCGCAAGCTGCAGCCGCCGCGCCCGTCGGCTGCCGCGAGCTGAATTATCTGCCAGCTCAATCGTTTCTCTGAACGGACGCCTCTGAAATAGGGGCGCCCGGCGCTGCTGCGCCTGCTACCATGGCGCCCCTTTTTCGCCTGCCTGGCGCAATACCAGCAGGCTGCCCGCTGCCGCTGCCACGCCTCGCTTGCCCTCGGCGCAGCGGTGCCGCGCGCGTTTTTCCAGGAGCCCTGCATGACCTCGCTTCGCCCTCGCCTGCCCCTGAGCCTGCTCAGCCTTGGCCTTGCTCTGCACAGTGGCCAGGCGTTGGCTGACGGCGTGACCCTGGCCCCGCTGCAGGTGACCGATGTCTCGGCCAGCGACGGTTATCAGGTGCGTCAGGCGCAGGTAGCCGGCTGGCAGCCAGCGGCGCTGCTCGACACCCCGGCCTCGATCAGCGTGTTCAGCCAGCAACTGCTGGAAGACCGCCAGGTGCGCAAGCTCAGCGAAGTGCTGCAAAGCGATGCCTCGGTGGGCGAAAGCTATGCGCCGATTGGCTACTACGAAAACTTCAACGTGCGCGGCTTCGAGCTCAATGCTGCCAGCAGCTACAAGATCAACGGCCAGACCATCGCCGGCGAGCAGAACGTCGCACTGGAGAACAAGCAGCAGGTGGAACTGCTCAAGGGCTTGTCGGGTTTGCAGAGTGGCGTCTCCGAGCCGGGCGGCCTGATCAATTACGTGACCAAACGCGCCGCCGATGTGCGCAGCGTCAGCGTCTCGACCAACGAACACGGCGAGCGCTATCTGGCCACTGACGTTGGCGGCTGGTTCGGCAGCGAGCGCCAGTTCGGCCTGCGCGCCAACCTCGCCCACGAGGACATTCGCTCGTATGTCGACCACGCCGACGGCAAGCGTGATTTTGCCTCGTTGGCGTTTGACTGGCAGATCAGCAGCAACGCCACCTTGCAGCTGGACGCCGAGTATCAGCACCGCGAGCAGCGCTCAGTGCCGGGTTATCAGCTGCTTGGTGGCAGCACAGTGCCGCATGGGGTCGATCCGACTGATCGGCTTGCTTATCAGCAATGGGCCAAGCCCGTGCAGAACGATTCGCTGAACCTTGGCGGGCGCTTCGAGTACCGCTTCAATGACGACTGGAGCGGCACGCTGAGTGCTTCGCGCAGCAAGGTGGTGATCGACGATTACAGTGCGTTTGCCTGGGGTTCGAGCGAAGGCGCGTTCTTTGCCGGCAATGGCGATTACGACATCTATGACTACCGCAGCCCGGACGACACCCGTCGTACCGATGAGGCGCAGGCAATGCTCAATGGTCGCTTCGATGCCCTGGGCCTCGGCCACGAATTGACCGTAGGTGCCAGTGCGCAACGCCGTACCCTCGACCAACGCCCGTACTACAACGAATGGCTCGGCAGCGGCAATATCGATACCGGAGCGCCGCCACTGGAACCGTCGAGCAAGGCCGTTGGCGCCAGCGAGCGCCGCCTCGACAGCCGCCAATACGGTGTGTTCTTCAGCGACCGCATCACCTTCAACGAGCAGTGGCAAACCGTGCTCGGTGCCCGCGAAGTGCGCCTGGATGAGAAGACTTGGGACGAGACTGGCATTGCGGGCCGCCACACGCAGCAGTATCAACTGCTGCCAAATGCTGCGCTGATCTACAAGCCGCAGCCTGACACCACCGTCTACGCCAGCTACTCCAAAGGCCTTTCGGCCGGGGGCACGGCACCGTGGTTCACCAGCAACCTCGGCGAAATCCTCGCCCCGACGCTCTCAAGGCAACTTGAACTGGGCATCAAGCATGACTGGCAAGGCATGAGCTTCAGCGCTGCGCTGTTCCAGATCCGCCAGGCCTACCAGTACGCTCGCCCTGAGGTCGGTGGCTTTACCTACGTCCAGCAAGGCCAGCAAAAAAACACCGGCCTGGAGCTCGGCGCCAGCGGTTGGGCCACCTCGAAGTTGCAACTCCAAGCCAGCGTCGCAGCTATTCGCGCGCGGGTCGAAGACAGCGGCACCGACGCTTACGAAGGCCACCAGGCGATCAACGTGCCGAAGGTGCGCGCCGCGCTGCACGCCGAATACACCCTACCGGTGCCCGGCCTGGCCCTGCTCGGCGGCGCCCGTTACAGCGCCAGCAAGTACGCCAGCCAGGCCGGTAACGTCGAAGTCGGCGGCTACACCGTGTTCGATCTCGGCAGCCGCTACCGCACAGCCATCGGCGGCTATGACACTGTACTGCGCCTGACCGTCGATAACCTGTTCGACAAGCGCTACTGGCGCGACACTGGCGATTATCTGGGCGACAACTACCTGTTCCAGGGCGCCCCGCGTACGGCTCGGTTGTCGGCTTCGGTAAGTTTTTAACCCAGCGTCGACCTGCATGCGGTCATCAACCGCATGCAGGTGAAGTACAGCCCGCTATACCGAGCCCAAAACAAAAAGCCCCCGAACTTTTCAGTTCGAGGGCTTCTCGTAGAATGTGGCGGTGAAGAAGGGATTTGAACTTTTTGACCCTCAAGGCCATAAGCCACGCAGAATAGGACCTTTAACGACAAATAGTAGTACAATCGAGTAGTACAATACGCCCATTACCCCATCATCGAATGGTGCCCCGATGTCGCACAACCTGATTCAGAAGAAAGGCGAGTCCACATGGTACGTGCGGCTGGCTATCCCAGTCGATGTGCAAAAAGCGCTTGGCTGGAAGGTGCGGGTTCAGTCGCTGAAAACCGGACTTCGTAAGGAAGCCATGGAAGCACGTCTGCCCATCCTCGCCCAGTGGAAGGCTGAGATTGCCGCAGCCAGAGTAGAAATGCAGAAACGCAAACAGAGTTGGCGACTCGAAGTGGCGTTAATGGGTGACGTATTGCAAAAAGCGACTCATCGCAAGTTGAGACTTCTCATGGATGGTCCCCCTGAGAAGTTAGCGACAGGCGTAAGCCATTTTACCGATTTGATCGGGCGTACTCGCGTCAGGACTGCTCATGAAGCGATGGAAAGGTATGGCCTTAATGCCGAAGAGGTTTCAGAAGCGGAAGTGCTTCTGCGAACCCCCTCCACTTTCACCCCCCCAGTGAAACAGAAGGTGTCAATAACCACGGCCCGCCTCAAAACATTCCGTGAATTTAGAGAAAGCCGGGGTGGTGCGGATAAGCACGTCGATCAGCAAGTGAGCAAGATGGAGCTGCTTTCCGGCTTCATGAAGAAAGAAACACTACCGCTGAACTTTGACACGGTGGATCTGTGGCTGAAATCGCTGAATCGTGCCCCGGCCACGCTCAGCCAATACCTGATGGCTGGTACTGCGTTCTGGAAGTGGGCTATCAAATACGATGAAGGCTGGCGTGAAGAGTACAAAGACAAGGTCAACCCGTTCACCGGTCACGAACTGCCCCAAGGCGGGGGTTCCGAGACAGCTGGCCAAGACCGCCAGATATACACACAAGACGACGCTACCAAGTTGCATCAAGCAGCACTAAAGAAAAAAGACCAGCCCCTTGCCGACCTCATCCTACTGGGCTGGTATACAGGTGGCAGGATCGAAGAGCTGTGTAAACTAACTAAAGAAAGTATTATCGCCGCTGATGGAATTCTATGCTTTGACTTCCCTAAAAGCAAAAGCAAGGCGAGTAAGCGGGTGGTGCCGATTCACCCAAGCCTGCTACCGACGGTTAACCGATTAATCGCAGACTCGGCTGACAACTTCCTCATTCCAGTCAACTCAAGCGCCCCTTATGGCAAACGCTCACATGCGATATCCAAAGCATTTGGTAGATTGCGTAATGAAGCAGGCTTCAGCAAGCTGCATGTTTTTCACAGCTTCCGACATACAGTTGTAACCGAGCTGATCAGGGCAGATGTACCAGACGCTTTGGCGAAAGAACTTATTGGACATGAAACAGGCTCTGTGACGCACGACGTATATTCTAAGGGTGGAAGCACGATGCAGAAGCTGTCAGCGATTTCCACACTCCCTTCCCTGCTTAACATAGGGCACTGAATTACTTGCCTTGTACCAACAGGCAAGACATACCCCAGCCACGACAGAAACTTTATTTTCACAAATGCATGCCTGAGCTATTGACATCTACAGAAAGCTGGTATAATGAGCGTAATAAGTTTAGTGATGCAGCCAACTTCCCATTGAAGTATCCCCGCTTGCTCCCATCTTTGATGCCAATACACAGTTAGACTTGGAAAGGTCCTAGTGGCGTTACCCCATTATCAGTCTGGGGCATATGACTGATGATTTGAAAATGCCAACACTAGTTGCACCGGCATATCAAGATACGTAATTCCATCTTGATATCATGATTATACCCACGGCCAGTGGGGCAGCGAAACTGGCCACCAATCTATATATTCGCCCGCAACGGGCAATAGCGTACTTTTCATAAGTACGCAGCTACACAACTCAATACAGACTTAGCCCGAAGCTCCTCACCGAGTGACGGGTTTATTTTGTCCGCTGGAAACTCTTAATTCATTGAAGGTAACATCATATGCAAAGACCGCTACGCCGTAACACCTGTGAAGCCTGTGGAAGAACTCACTATTCCAGAAGCCCACTAACCCGCTTTTGCGGGTCAACTTGCCAGTCACGCACTTGGCGCCAAAACAACCAAGCTACACAAACAGAACTTGAGCAACTTTATATGGCTCAAGAGCTGGAAGAACAGACCAATCAACAGGAAGCGGCATAATGCCCAGCAACAAAGTGTATCTAGAGGTACGGAAGTCAGATGGGGCAATCCTGAGCTACTTCTTAGAGCAACCGACTGCCCACTCAGCCACTGTGGATTATGTGGAAGCTACACAGGATGAACTAAATTATCTTTCAGCTCTGGAAGACTACATCTTGTCTGCTGGCACAATAGTGTCGCTGGAAGACCTGCAAGCTCACAGAAAGCGCGTATATGAAGCGAAAGCAATTACTGCACCCAAACCTACGGGGGCGACCCAGAATACGTCTCAGAAGCCTTCCCAGAGCGTTACAGCAGCAAGCAGTAAACCAGCCACAAACAACACAGCAAAGTTTAAAGCCGGATTCAAACCGGCTCCCAATCAAAGGAAGCAACCATGATAACCGAATACCAATACGGCGTTAATGTCGTAGAATTTTATCCCCATTCTGATGAAGACTTGCAGAAGCTGATTGCAGCCAAACAAGATGGCTACAACAGAGGCAGCGAGACACTGCACTACAAAGATAAAGCAGCCCACATCCACTGGCAACGCAGCAAACCTCTAGAGCCTGCCGTCATGGAGCTTTACGAAGAGATGGTGAAGGGGTATACGCTGGTCAAGCTGGCATTCAACCCACCGCTGGATGTTTTCGCTGTGCTACGCAAGCCAGAGAAGACCATCAAAGCCGAACTTTCTGAAGTAGCAAATTCTGCTAGAAAAGAATATGACCTGTCTCGCTTTGAATTGAATCTTGCTGAAACTAAGCGTCAGGTGAAGTTCAGCGTAGACCAAGTGAAACGCGCAGAAGATGTAGCGGCAGCAGACGCAGCAGCAAAAGCAGCGGCAGCACTGAAACAAGATCAGGAAGCAGCAGCCTTGGCTGACCTGCTTAAAGCCTATGCTGCACCGATAGAGGCCACAGTAGAAGGTAAGGCTGCGTGAACGACCGGTACGTACATGGCGAGGGGATGCGACTCACGTTCACCCCTGCCGAGTTTGAAGTTCTTTGTGCCCAAGCACGCAGACACAAGATGCCAGTTCGCAAATTCGTGAGTTGGATGGTTAAGTGCTTCATCAACTCTGTGCCAGCCGAAGAAACGAGTCGGGCGTAACACCGCCCACTCTCGACTCGCACGGCAAACATCGGTGAAGGCCGCAGGTAGTATAGAACTTGTCCGCCTTAATCGCTCAATCCCGCATGGCACTAGGGCTTCAGCCCAATCGCCTTTGAACAATCCCAGCAGGAACCCATATGCGAATCTCAGTATACCGGCCTGAGCACCAAGCGAAGTTGCTTCGCTTGATGGAACACACAGGCGCCATTAACCCTACCCGAGCGGTAGAACAATTGATTGAAGAAGCTGCCATGCGGCTTGATTCCCAAGGCGGAACGAATGTCAACGAGCAACACCAAGAAGAGCAGCACCCGTAATTACGGTTACACCTGCCACACCTGCAACAGTTCATATGTTGGACGGCGGGAGCAGGCGGACAAGACCAAGCGCTTCTGTCACGATAGCTGTAGAAAGGCCAAGTCAAGGCAGACCGACAAGGCCGTTAAGCGGCAGTCCCGCATAGAGGGCCAGTTCACCCGGTTCTGCAAAAGCAGTTTCGGGCAGTGGGTAATCAGAGAGTGCATCAAGGCCAACACCGTCTGCATCATGATGACCCACACCACTACTTCACTGTTCGAGCTTGAACAGTTCCACAACCGCTACTACAAGTGCTATGGCTTCAACCCTGATGAGCGGAAGTCTGTGTACCACCGCTGCCACATCCAGGCCCGTATAGGCGTAGATGGCTCAGTAGGAGCACTGCACCCGCTTAACCTGTTCATCGGTCTGTGGCTGCCTAATCAGCAAGCCGGTAACAAGTTCGTCTCGGCAGATGCGGGGCTGAGCATCCCAGCCCACAATCTTCCAAAGAAATGGCAAGTAACCTTGGGTGACACTAACGAGCAGGTGGCAAAGAAGGTGCGCACCCTGCTGGGCACAGAGTTCATCGAGTACCTTGCCCAATCCAGTGCTTTAAAGCTGGACACACTGCACACCCTAGCCCGGCAAATCTATAACCGGCAGCAGAAGGGTACATCAGCACAGGAACTGGAAGACCGCTACACGCTTGGCCAGCTTGAGCAACTACCGCTAGAGCAGCTAGAGCTGATGGACGCCTACCAGCGCGGCAAAGGCTCGTTCACCAGGTTTAAGCCCGAGCTGCACACCCGTGCATCTCTGTGCGTATATGCAGATGAGCTGGAACGGATGGCAGCGGTATCACCATCACAGCGTCACCGGGACAACTGCTCCTTTATGCTTGGTCTGGTGCGAGTACTTGGCATCTACATCGCACAGAGCGAGTGGCAGATTGGCGAAGAGCACAAAAGCTTCCTGCCGCAACACGCTTTCGAATGGAAGCCGTTGACTTACCTGAACTGGCAACAGCCTTGGGGCAAGCCCAATAGGAAACTTATTGATGCTGACCAACGCCTGTTGATCGGCAGCATCACCGACCACTGCTATCACGCCTTGTCGGGTGCAGACATCCCCAAGGGTTTGTTACGTGCCCGCCTGCTCAAGCGGCTTGATGTGGCCGCTCTGATGCCAACAGTGCTTGTGCCTGACGATCAGCGGTTTAAGAAGCTGGGCACATGGTCTGATTACATCGCTGCTCTGTATGCAGATGCCGAACTAGTGTGGCAGCCATTGCTTGCACTGGGCCTGTGTACCGCTGAACAGGTCGAAGCTGCCCGTACTGGCTTACTTGATTGCCTACACGCTGTCATCGAAAAGGGCCGTCGAGACTACTCGGCACAGCCCCGGTTCAAGCGGACGTATCGTGATCGCTATTACAGTCAGTGGGGCTTTAAAGGCTACCCCGCACACCTTGAGTTCCCACCAATGGCGACAGAGCCAGCGGCACAGGCTGCGTAGGAGGTAATGAAATTTTGCTCCCCACGCTACTTGTCAGTAAGAATTGTGACCCACTATGAGAATGACGACTAACAAGGTGCGGGTGCTCGAAGCACTCGCCCACATTGACCCGACCGATAACCGTTACCCGCCGTACAACGCTGTACGCCTACAGGAAGTGCTCAGAGACGACTTGGGCTACGGCGAATTTGATCTGGCCAACCTGACCCGGACTCTTAAATCCCTAGTGTCGCAAGGGCTGGTCAAATGCTCTGTAGAGCGGGTGGATATGCATGGCACCAACGGTTGCATACACAGGTGGTTTGAGCAGAAGCGGCTGAAGTACTGGCCTGCCGATCTGGACCTTGATGCAATGCGGGTGGCATACAAGATCACCCCGGAAGACTACGACCTGAGGTTTCACAACTTCTTCCAGAAGAGGTACGGCCTACCTGAGCTGACGATGGAAGAATTCAGGGCCTACAACGCTGAGCGGGCAAACACCAAGTAACTAATGGAAAACTAACGCCATATCTAATCCAGTCGGCCACTATACCGAGCCTACTGGATGCGCTACACGGCTACAGCCCAGTGTTTCCGGGGACTTGCACTATACGGGGTCAAGCAGATCGCCACTTCAACGCTTATTCCACAGAATTTGTACGGAAATACAGTTGGGCCAGGACTATGCGGGCTGATCAACTACCCGCACTGTAGGAGACACCAAATTTGGAGCCTCCTAATCAGCTTGTCTTGGTGAAGGCTTTCCCATGTGCCTAGATCACTGGCTTCAACTGGTATCAGCAAACGACCGTTAAACGATGCCGTCAAATCTGGCTCATTGTGGTATCAACAAAATAGGGTTTACAAATATTATTGATACCGCTACTATGATCCTACGTTAAATGATCCCTTTGGTGATGCCGATGTCTCGCACCTTTCTTTACTGCCGTGTAAGCACGTCGAATCAGTTCACCGAGAACCAAATACAGGACGTCAAGAACGCTGGCTTCGATGTACAAGCCAGCCGGGTTATCGAAGAGATCATTTCCGGCAGCGTTCCTGCCAGTGATCGCCCCGGCTTCCAGAAGCTGCTTGAGCGGATGGAATCAGGTGATGTGCTGATCGTCACCAAGCTGGATCGCCTTGGACGCAACGCTATGGATGTACGGCAGACGGTCGAGCAACTGGCGGCGACCGGCATTCGTGTTCACTGCCTCGCCCTTGGTGGCGTAGACCTGACAAGTGCAGCAGGCAAGATGACGATGCAGGTACTTGGTGCTGTAGCAGAGTTCGAGCGGGATTTGCTGATCGAGCGTACACAATCCGGCTTGAAGCGTGCCAAAGCAGAGGGTAAAAGGCTGGGGCGCCCTGAAGCGGTTGACACCACCAAGGCAGTGCAGAAGGCCAAGACCAAGAACATGACACAGGCGGAAGTGGCAGCCGAACTCAACATCGGTATTGCTACGGTCAAACGGCACTGGAACAAGGCGCTGTAAGGCCCTACGCTGCGATATCTACCCAATGACGAGTGCCCCCCACATGGATGACAAGGCCGCTGCGATAGCCGACGCCCTAGAGCTGCTGCATATGGATAATACTGCCTTAAGGGCAGCCATCGAAGAGGTCAGTCTTTGGGTGCGGCAGAGAGGCTCCGTGAATACCCACGAAAACACAATGGCTTGCCTTCAGGCTCTTGATGCTAACGCCGGCTCTATTGCCTCAGCTATTGAGAGACTTCGCACATAGCCGCCTTCGGGCGGCTTTTTCGTGCCTGATATTTCAGGATCGTAGCTGGTAGGTAGTATGGAGGTCGGCTTGGGGGTTAGACACTGCCCCACACTCGCAGTCTATGGCCATTGTCCCCACCGATATTTCAACACCCGGTACAGCGAAGCTATCTGGTGCGAGCCAATGCTTATTTAGAAGGGTTGGAGCAACTACCAATGTTGCTATTGCCTTCACGTCCCGTTCCAATGGTATGAGACCTGTGCCACAGTGACGCTTCTCTAATCATGAACAACGGATGCTTATGAATATCCCTTCGCCATACGTTCAAAGCGCTCAGTCTGACCCGCTGAATGGAACGCTTGCCATAATCTCCTATGTACGAACGCAGATGGGCCCGAGCTATGATGAGGATGCTCATTCTCTCCTGATTGAAGCCTTGGCTCTTCTATCGGCTTTGCGTGAAGCTAACCTGATTCATCTAGACGGTTACGAGCCTGACGTTGAGGGCCCCCTAACAAGGGTTTGCTCAGACATCTGGGGCTTCCTTCAGTCTATGGAAGAACAGTTGCTATCCCAGTCAGCGAGTCAGAAACTAGAAAATCTGAAGAAGCATTTCTCTGCGACACTTACCGACAGCTTCGGCTACAAGTTCACAGATGGTGACGTGTCGAAAATCCAGCGCCTGATTAACGAGCTTCGAGACTTCTTGATGGAGAATACATCGCTGGACGATACTCACAGGCAGCGGATGATGAAGCGGCTTGAGGATTTACAGAAAGAACTACACAAGAAGGTATCTGATCTTTCGAAGATGTACGCGCTATGGGGTGATGCCGGGATCATGCTGGGCAAGTTTGGTAAAGACGCTAAGCCTTTCGTTGATCGGTGCCGCGAGATTATGGGTATAGCGTTCAGGGCTGAAGCTCAAGCCGAAAACCTGCCCTCTGACAGCGAACCACTCGCCATAGGCAGCGACACTTTGCCCCCGCGACTTGAATAGGGCAACAACGCCCTGAGCAGCCTCGTCGCTATGTCAGCTGCCAAGGCAAGGCTGCTCAGGCCCCTGATGTTCATTCATTACCCACCCCACCCCGCCGACTGCCAAGGCCATCCGATGACTGCCCAAAAAACATGGACGCCGATGATAGCCGATGCCTACGCCACCAAGTACGGCGAGGTAGCGCAAGACTTCCTTTCGCTGGTGGTTGAGCCGTCGCTGACAGCCCTGGACTTGAGGAGAATCGAAATTGCTGCACAACCAGATCAAATAGTCGCTGCCTTCCATCTCCATGACCATCGACAACTGATCGTCAAAACGAGTATGGCGCTATGCTTAGGCATCCAATCGCTATGGGAGCAGCAATTGCGCGCCTACCTTTGCAACTGCGGGACGAGGCTAAAGCAACGTGACAGGATGGTGGACATTATCCGACGCGCCTGCTGGGGCGGTTCGGGGAAGATTCCTTCACTAAACCAGTTGTTTCGCGAGATACGTGGCCTGTCACTGGAAGATTTTGAGTCTTACCAGCGTCTCGACAAGCTTCAGCTATTGGGAAACGTTTGCAGACATGGCGAGGGTGGGTCAGCGACAATGCTTAGGCAGCGACATCCCGAACTGTGGCCAGAGGTTGATACCTACAGAGAGCAGTCCGGTACACCAGCGGAGTACCTAAGACCCATAGACGATATGCTTGTTTCCGTCGAGTTGCTAAGAAACTTGGTGAACGCAGTAGAGCTGTTCTGGCTGGATATGGACATTGCGTGTACTGAGGCCCTGATCCCCGAGAACCCTGCGATGATCAAAGAAGTAGCGAGACGACGAGCCGAGCGTGAGCAGCTCATTTAGAGCCAGCTCCGCCTCTGGTCGCGGATTCTGTGCTGCCTTATCGAGCTACCGATCGGTAGCGAGGCAGTGAAGATCATACGCCTCGATGAGTAGTACAATCGAGTAGTACAATCAGAAAAGAGAAAGCCCCGCAAACCATTGATTTGCGGGGCTTTTCGGAATGTGGCGGTGAAGAAGGGATTTGAACCCTTGATACGATTTCTCGTATACACACTTTCCAGGCGTGCTCCTTCGACCACTCGGACACTTCACCGTTTCTCTTCAAGCTATTCAGCCTGTCGAGGCGCGCTAATTTAGTCGAAGAGTCGGGTATTGGCAAGCGCTTTTTTCAGAATTTTCATGCGCTTAAGCAAACCCGAGGATCGCTGCAGGGGCGGATGGCAAAGCTGCCATTGTACCCGGCGCTTTTCCCGCGCAACGGCGGCCACGGCCGCAACCCGTGGCCGCGATGGCCGCAGCTGACTGGCCGGTCAGCCTTGCTGCTTTACCTGCGCAGCTGCGCTGGGTAACGTCATCGCCACGCCACTTAAAGGACTCTGCCATGAACGAGCTGATCACTTACCACGCCGAAGACGGCATCGCCACCTTGACCCTGAACAACGGCAAGGTCAACGCCATCTCGCCAGACCTGATCACCGAAATCAACGCCGCCCTTGATCGTGCGGTAGTGGAGCGCGCTGTGGTGATCATCACCGGTCAGCCCGGCATTCTCTCCGGCGGCTACGACCTCAAGGTAATGACCTCGGGCCCACAGCAGGCGGTCTCGCTGGTCACCGCAGGCTCGACCCTGGCCCGCCGGCTGCTCGCGCACCCATTCCCGGTGATCGTCGCCTGCCCCGGCCATGCCGTGGCCAAGGGGGCGTTCCTGCTGTTGTCGGCCGACTACCGCATCGGCGTCGAAGGGCCGTACAAGATCGGCCTCAACGAAGTCGCCATCGGCATGACCATGCACCACGCCGGCATCGAACTGGCCCGCGACCGCCTGCGCCGCTCGGCCTTCCACCGCTCGGTGATCAACGCCGAGATGTTCGACCCGCAGGCGGCCCGCGAAGCTGGCTTCCTCGATGCGGTGGTACCCGCCGAGCAATTGCTTGAAGCCGCCACCAGCGCAGCCCATACGCTGAAAAAACTGAACATGAATGCGCACAAGAAAACCAAGCTGAAAGTGCGCAAGGACCTGCTCGATGCGCTCGACGAAGCGATCATCCTCGACCAGGACTTTGCCCTCTGAGCCCGCGCCGAGGTTGCCTGCGCGGCGCAGACCGACCAAGCTGTCCGACATAGTCAACCGAACAAGCGGACAGCCATGGGTCGAGTCGTCGCAGCGGCGGTGTACAGCGCCGGAAGAAAGGTCACCAACATCAGCATCGACGAGGGCAGTGAGTGGGCGAAAAAGCCCGGCCACTTCGTCTGGATCGGCCTGGAAGCGCCCAGCGCCGAAGAGCTGGCCAGCCTGCAGTGCCAGTTCAACCTGCATGAGCTGGCCATCGAGGACGCGCTGGAGAAACACAGCCGGCCCAAGCTGGAAACCTTCGGCGATGCGCTGTTCATCGTCACCTATTCGCCGGTGCGGCAGGACGGCAAGCTGGAATTCATCGAAACGCACATCTTTGCCGGCAACGGCTACATCATCACCTGCCGCAACGGCCACTCCAAATCCTACGCGCTGGTGCGCCAGCGCTGCGAAGCCCGACCGTTGCTGCTCGATCACGGTGAAGACTTCGTGCTGTATGCCCTGCTCGACTTCGTCACCGAGAATTACCAGCCAGTCAGCGAAGCGATCCACGGCGAGATCGAGGAGCTGGAACAGAGCGTGCTCAGCAGTTCGCTGATGGAAGACGACATCCGCCGCCTGCACAGCCTGCGCCGCGACATCCTGCGCCTGCGCCGCTACGTGGCGCCGATGGTGGAAATCAGCGAAGAGCTGCAGCGGCTGAGCTTCCCCTTCATCGACAAAAACATGCGCCCGTATTTTCGCGACGTGCAGATCCACGTCACCCGGCAGATGGAAGACCTGGTGAGCATTCGCGATATCGCCAGCCAGACCATCGAGATCGGCATGCTGCTGGAGTCGTCACGCCAGAGCATTACCCAGCGCAAGTTCGCCGCGTGGGCAGCGATCCTGGCGTTCCCAACGGCGATTGCCGGGATCTACGGGATGAATTTCCAGAATATGCCCGAGCTAAGCTGGCACTACGGCTACTTTGCCGTGCTGAGCGTGATCGGCCTCGGCTGCACCGGGCTGTTCGCCAGTTTCAAGCGCTCGGGTTGGTTGTAGCGGGATAAGCAGGAGCCGCGCTGGCAGCTCCTGACAACTGCCTCAGGCGGCGCTTTCCTTGGCGCTCGGTGCGTGCGCGACAAAGCGCAGCATCCACTCGCCAACCAGATCGCCTTGGTGCTCCAGCTTGAGGCTGGCAATGGCGCGCTGGTAAACCTCGTCCCCCAAATGCTCCTGGCGGGCATCGAGCAGTGCCCGCGAGTAATCATGGACAAACTCAGGATGGCCCTGGAAGCACAGCACCTGATCGCCCACATGGTAGGCAGCGTTCGGGCAGAAATCGCTTGAAGCAATCACCGTGGCGCCTTTGGGCAGCTGAGTGACCTGATCCTGGTGGCTGATCAGCAGGGTCAACTCGGTTACCTGCGGGTCCATCCATGGCGCATGCGCAGCCAGGGTGTAGCGGTGCACGCCCACGCCCCAGCCACGGTCGGCACGTTCGGCCTTGCCGCCGAGCACCAGCGCCAGCAGTTGGTGGCCAAAGCACACACCGAGCAACTTGTCACCACGCTCGTACAGCTTGAGCAGGTACGCCTTGAGGGTCTGGATCCACGGATCATCGCCGAATGAGTCGGCCTTGCTGCCGGTCACCAGATACGCATCGAAGCGCTCGCCCTCGGGGGGATAGTCGCCGTTCATCACGTTGTACACACGAAACTCGGCCTGGTTGACCGACTGACGCAAGAACAGCTGCTCGAACATCCTGCCGTAACCTTGGTACTGCGCCGTCAGCTCTGGCCGCAGGACGTCGGTTTCAAGGATGCAGATGCGTAACGACATAGCGATAGTCCTGAACGACACAAGGAGGGTTTGGCTGTAGAGACTGCCGCGAAAGACACGTACAAGCAAGTAGGCTGTACTGACGAACGGTAAGGGGTGTCACCCTTGGTAACCCCCATCGCGCAGCGGTCTAGCCCAGACATATCGGGCTGCTGGCAAGTGGCCTTAAATGAAACTTGAATGACAAAGCCCGCACTTAGAACAAAGGGTTCTCAAACATGCATAACCTACACCCTACTGTTGGATGTATACCCAAAAGCAGGAGGCCAGCAGAACCGGCGTGTAGCCACGCCGCTGTGATCGACCCGACCCGGCAAAGGGAAGCCAACGGCTATTCAGGAATAACAACAAGAAGGCGGTCCGCCATGTTCAGACAATCAAAAGTACGCCAAGCCGGACTCATATTGTTCGCTACCACCTTGCTGCTGATCTTGCCGAACCTTTCTCGGCTGTTTGGCTGACAGCTTGTGTGGCTATTTCAGACACTGCGTAGGTAATCTGCCGATCTCACCGGTTGGAGATTACCTATGCGCATCACCTTCGCCCTGCTGGCACTGCTGCTCAGCCTGCCCGTGGCTGCGGCGCAGCTGAACCTTGAGCTGGGTGAGCGCACGCGCCATTGGCAAACTGCTGAGCTGCTTGCCCATCCGCAGGCACGTGATATCGACATTCCGGCAGACGTCGCCTACAAGCGGCCCATGCATTACCGCGTAGTGCCCTTGGCTGTGTTGCTCGAGGGCGTGCAGCCAGGCGAACACCTGCAGGCCATTGCGCTGGATGGCTTTGCTGCCGAGATGCCCGCTGCGCCGCTGTTGGCCAATGGCCCCGCGCAGGCGTGGCTGGCGGTAGAGGACAGCGCCAAGCCATGGCCCGCACTGGGTAAAGACCAGCCGAGCGCCGGGCCATTCTATCTGGTCTGGAGCAACCCTAAGGCCAGTGCCATCCGCCCGGAGCAATGGCCGTTCCAGATCGCCACCATTCGCCGCCTGGCAGCGGTCGAGCAACGCTTCCCGGCACTTCTGCCCGAAGCCGGCCTGCCCAGTGACGACCCGGTACGCCAGGGCTTTGCCCTGTATCAACAGAACTGCATGGCCTGCCACCGCCTCAATGGCGCCGGTGATGCGCAGTTCGGCCCGGACCTGAATCGCCCCTACAATCCTACCGAGTACTTCCAGCCGGCGTTTTTGCGCAAATACATTCGCGACCCACAAAGCTTGCGCCAGTGGTCGCAGGCAAAAATGCCTGGCTTTGCCGAAAGTGTATTGAGTGAACAGGAACTGGACGCGCTGCTGGCGTACCTGACGCACATGAGCAAGCGCAAAGGGTGAGCCGCAGGTAGAGCCATTCGCGAGCGCACTCGCGAATGGCCATGGCACTTAAGCGGTTTGCCGCTCGTGCTTGACGCCCCAGCCTTCGACTTCGCCACCGAGGGGCGAAACCACCCCCTCGAAGGCCTCTTCGAAGGCACCGATGCCGCGGTAGGTTGCATACATGATCTTGCTCAATTCAAGGTTCCAGCCGCCATCATCACGTTCTCGTACCTGAGCATTCAACGACTCGCCACGAAACCGCCCGGCCGCCTGGCGGGCGCCGCTTTCATCTGGAAATACCGCATAGAACTCGATGGGGTGGATCTGGGTGAAGTCAAAACCGCCAGCTTTCATCTGGCGCAGGACATTGCTGCTGATGTCGTCGTTCTGGCTGCTCATGAATCGTCCTCCTGAATAATGCAATGGATAGACTTTCCGTGCACTACGCACTTGCCGGCGCCGGGAAGGGCCGCAAACAAGCCGAGCTGATCGAGCTGATGCAAGACGCGAAGAAAACCGCGTCGGCCCGCAGAAGAGGCCGATGCGTGAGACTAGCGTAGTGCTTATCGCAGCACTACGCCAGAGGGGCTGCTCAAGGCAGTTCGCGGATGTCGCTGATGGTTACGCCGTTCTGCTCCTTGAGCCAGCGTGCCGTCGGCGCGTCGCTACGGTCCTGGAAGTCATTCAAATCCAGTTCATTCAAAAGCGGAAAAAGCTTGGTGCGTATTGCGCGTGCCGCCTCTTCATCACTGGGACGCTGATCGCCGGTAAGCAGCAGCGTCGTCGGTTCACCTTTCTGGTCGGCAAAGATGACTTCCCACTCTTTCATCGAATAACCCTCGGTGGATACGGAATTGACTGACATCCGTTCTAGCTTGACCACTGGCTGCAGAAGTTGTTCAGCGCGCTCGCCAGGCGCACATGAAAAAGGGCCCGCCGGTTACCCGGCGAGCCCTTCACGGTGCCTCAGCGCGCCCTATTTGGGCGTGCCGTGGACCACGCCTGCGGTGTTGTCGAGCAGGCTCTTGGTAGCGGTCTGGATGTAGGCTTCGAGGTTTTTCAGCAGTTCGGGCTGATCCGGGCTTTCGATCAGTTCGGCCTTGAACTCGCTGCCCAGCTGGTAGCGATACATGCGCGGCGTCATGTCCTTGGACTCGATCAGAATGCGGTCGCCCTTGACCAGGCCAACGATCTGCTCGCTGCCCGACGGTTTGATCATGCCCACACCCTGGTCGCCTTCCGGCAGGTTGAGCAGGTCACGGCCCCAGCACTGATGACGGGTCTGACCACCCAGGCGACCCATGATGGTCGGCACGATGTCGACCTGGGTGCCGACGGTGTGGTCGACCGCGCCGAACTTCTCCTGGATGCCCGGACCGATCAACAGCAGCGGCACGTTGAAGCGGCCCAGATCGAGCTCGGTGACCTGTTGATGGTTACCAAAGCCGTGGTCGCCAACGATGACGAACAGGGTCTCCTTGAAGTACGGCTCTTTACGCGCCTTCTCGAAGAACTGGCCCAGCGCCCAGTCGGAGTAACGCATGGCGGTCAGGTGCTCGTCGAGACGGCCCTGGCCGGTCACAGGCTCAACCGGCAGGTCTTTGGGCAGCGCGTACGGCGTGTGGTTGGAAAGCGTCTGCAGCAAGGCGTAGAACGGTTTCTTGCCGTAGTTTTTTGCCAGCTCTTCGGCACCACGGTCGAACATGTCCTGGTCGGACACACCCCAGGTTGGATCGGAGAACACCGGATTGACGAAGTCGTTACGGCCGATAAAGGTGGTCATGCCCTGGTTGCCGAAGAAACCGGACTGGTTGTCCCAGGCAAAGTCGCCGTTGTAGACGTACACATCGTCGTAGTCGCGGGCACTGAGCAGCGCCGGCAGGCCGGACAGTTTGTGGCCGCCCTCAGGGGTCTGCATCAGGTATTCGAAGCCCGGCAGGTTGGGGAAGCACGCCATGGTGGCAAACATGCCCTGATGGGTATGGGTGCCGTTGGAGAAGAAGCGGTCGAACAGCAGACCCTCCTTGGCCAGCTTGTCGAAGTACGGCGTGATGTTGTTGGGGCTGCCCAGCGCGCCCACCGAGTGACCGGCAAAGCTCTCCATCAGGATCACCACGACGTTCTTGATCGGCAGGGTGCGCTCGGCTGGCGGTACGAAATCACGACGGATCGCAGCTTCGTCGGCATCGACCAGGGTGTCGTGCGGCGTCAGCAGCAGGTCACGCACAGTTTGCTGTGCCACTTGCTGATCGAGCACCGGCTTCCAGACATTGGCGCGATCTTCGCCGAAGCGGCTCTTGGCAGCGTCGATCAGGGTCAGGGTGCCATTGAGGCCCAGCTGGTTGATGAAGTTGGAGTCGGTGGTGAAGGCGTCGCCCCAGCGCATCGGCGGGCCTTGGCGCAGGGTGCCACGGGCGGCAATCACGGCAATCAGCAGGATCACCATGAATACGGCCAGGCGGTAATACCAGGCCACAGGCGGGCGCGGGTTGCCGTGCAGCGCGCCGCTGGCAGGCCGGGTCAGCCGATCGATGCCTTTGAACAACAGGCTCAGCAGCCAGGTGCCGATCACCCAGGCGAGCAGATAGCGCACCACCGGGAAGCCGTACCAGAGCATGCTCAGGACGGTTTTCGGGTCTTCCTTGACGTACTGGAACACCAGGCCGTTGAGGCGCTGGTGGAACTCGCGATAGAAGTCCAGCTCCATCAGGCCAAGGAACATGACCACGCTCGAGGCGATCGTCAGCCACACGCGGAATACACCACGCGCTGCCATCGCGGCCGGGCTGAGGATCGCCAGCAGCAGCGGGATGCTCAGGTACACCACCACCCGCAGGTCGAAGCGCAGGCCATTGAGGAAGCCCTCGGCAACTGTGGAATACGGCGTATCGCCGATCATGTCGCTGTTGTAGACCAGCAGGCCAAGGCGTACCAGGCTGAGCATCAGCATGATGACCAGGCCGCAGAGCAAGGTGTAGGCCAGGTGCGATTGCAGGGTTGGCGCGGAACGAACCGGCACGGCCCGTTGTTTCAAGGCATCCGTGTTAGCCATGAATGGGGAGATCCTAGGAGTTTGCGGGAAGGCGACAGCGCCCATAAGCCCTGCCAGCGGTCGTGGCGATAGGGCAAACGCGGCATTGTGCGGCGCGGATTCTGGTTAATCCAGTGTGAAAATTGTGTCACGAAGCAGCGACTGCGCAGTCAGCCCCGCGCTGGCACGGGGCTGACTGCCGCCAAGGGTCAGACGCGCACGTTGCCGCGCGGCCCGGCGATGGCCCAGATGATCAGGCCCACTACCGGCAGCACCAGAATCAGCAGGATCCAGAGCAATTTACTGCCCGTGGACCCGCCGCTTTTGACCACATTGATGATCGCCCAGATATCCAGGGCAAGAATGATCAGGCCGATCAGGCCGTTGAATGTCGATCCCATGCAGGTACTCCCCATAAAGTCATGTCCGGTGAGCATAGTCGCCTATCACGTCGATAGAAGGGAATCCTTGGCGAGCAGGCGCGGTCACTGCTTAGACTGCTTCATCCATTGCCCAGAGGTTCGCATGCCCCCCGCTCACACCGACAGCGCCGTCGACAGCCCGACCGTTTCCCGCCTGTTCAGTAGCCTGCGCCAGCATGCGCAGGCGTCGCCGTGGCTGAGCTTCGGCCTGGGGGTGGCCTTGCTGGCCATCCTCGGCTTGCTCGGCGCCAGCATGTGGAATGCGGTCAATGGCGATCACTCGGAGAACCTGCACCTGGCCGTCCTAGGTGGCCTCGCCGGCTTTGGCGCGACGGCGCTGGGCGCGGTATTGGCGGTGGTGCTGCGCGATGTCAGCTCACGTAGCCAGGATGTGATGCTCGGCTTTGCCGCCGGCATGATGCTCGCGGCCAGTTCGTTCTCGTTGATTCTGCCGGGGCTGGAAGCAGCCCGGGAAATTACCGGCAACGGCGCAGCAGCAGCACTGACCGTGGTGGTCGGCATGGGCCTGGGCGTGTTGCTGATGCTCGGCCTGGACCGCTTCACCCCGCATGAGCACGAAACCGTCGGCCGGCAAGGGCCGGAGGCCGAGCGGATAAATCGGGTGTGGCTGTTCGTGCTGGCGATTACCCTGCACAACCTGCCCGAGGGCATGGCCATCGGCGTCAGTTTCACCAATGGCGACATGGCTGTCGGCCTGCCGCTGACCAGCGCGATTGCCATTCAGGATATTCCCGAGGGCCTGGCAGTCGCCCTGGCCCTGCGCGCGACCGGGCTGTCGAACTTCAAAGCGGCGCTGGTTGCCGTCGGCTCGGGCTTGATGGAACCGCTAGGCGCGGTGATCGGCCTGGGCATCTCTACCGGCTTTGCCCTGGCCTACCCGATCAGCATGGGCCTGGCGGCTGGCGCGATGATCTTTGTGGTGTCCCACGAAGTGATCCCCGAAACCCACCGCAATGGCCACCAGACTTCGGCAACGCTGGGCTTGATGGGCGGCTTTGCGGTGATGATGTTTCTCGATACCGCGCTTGGCTAACCCCGGCGCGCGGTCCGCGGCTCAGACGTGGACCGCGACCTTCAAGGCTTCCAGTGCCGGCTCGACCTTGATATTCAGTTGCTGGCCCAGCTCCAGCACCCGCGCCAGGTCATGCTGGCCAACCATGACCATCTGCAGCTCCTCGTCCAGTAACTGGCTGAAGTTGAGCAGTACATAGCCGCCGGCCTCCTTGTTCAAGGCAGCCATCTGCACCTGAATGCGGTTGAGCGCAGTCAGCGCCTCGGTCTTGGCCAGTTGCTTGGGCTTGAGGTTGAGGGCGACGCTGCTGTCGAACGACTCGCTGATCGCCTGGAACAACTCCTGATAGCTGTCACCGATGAACACCACCGTCTCCGGCAAGCTGCCGAGCACGATCCACTCGCCCAGCGGCATCGGGTAGCTGTCGTCGTAGTTGATGTCTGGGTTGGCAGCGAGGAATGCGGCGGGGTCGGCGTAGGCCTGAGCGGCCTCGTCGGCAATGCGCTCGATCTCGTCATCGGGCATGCAGCCGGCACCGATGAGGCTGATGAATTCGCGCAGTTGGTCTTTCATGTGGGGGCTCTGCAAGGTGAAAAATGTCACCAAGGATAGCCGCAAACGCCCCCTGAGGGTTAGCCGGCGAGCGCCTGCAAGCGTGCTGCGGTGTCGGCCGCACCCATGGTCTGCGCTGCTGCCAGGGCGTTGGCACCGCGCACATCCTGGCGTACCGGGTCTGCGCCTTTGGCCAGCAGGAACTCAAGAATTTCGCTGCGGTTGAACATTGCCGCCAGCATCAACGCCGTACGCCCGTCGGCAGCGGCGGCATCCACCGGTACCCCATGCTCGATCAGCAGCTCGATCATCGGCAGGTCACCCTTGAACGCCGCGCCAGCAATCGGCAACTGGCCGTTGTCGTTGGCAATCAGCGGATCGGCGCCGTGCTCGAGCAGCACGCGCACGGCCTGATGATGGCCGTGGTAGCTGGCAAGCATCAGCAGGGTATCGCCCTTGTGGTTACGCAGGTTGACCGGCAGGCCGCTGTCGAGCAGGCGCCCTAACATGTCGGCGTCGCCACGGCGGGCGCGGTCGAACACCTCGTCGGCAAATGCGGCTGCTTCATCGTCATTCATGGTGGCGGGCTGTTGGTCGGACATCTGTAACCTCCTGGCAAAATGGATGGCCCAAGTGTTGGTGAGGCACTGCCAGTGGGTCAAAGGTTCAGATTCTATGGGGGCAAGAGGCTGCGGCTATGACCTTGCAAAATGCACTGTGCAAATTGCATGACCTTGCACACTGCACGAGGCGCAAAATCAATAATAGGTTCAAGCTGCTGATTTTAAAGGGTTTTTTTACATGGTAAAAGCTGGCACGGTCACTGCAACCATCAACTCAACGTCTGCACACACATTCAGCCAGGAGTTGATATGGACCTTATTCAGCAAAAATTCGCCTCGGTCTTTTCCGCCTACTCGGTCAACACTCAGCCACGCCCTGACGGCGGTATCCTGCTGACCCTGCGTGCTGCCGATGGCAAAGTTACCCGCCGTGTACTGACCTACGGTCAAATGCACAGTGCCGAGCAGCTGTCGTGGGCCATCAGCGCTATCCGCCGCGACCTGGCTGAACAAGCCAGCGAACTGCCGATGATCAATATGCTGCAAAGCCAGCAGCGCTTTGCACTGCCGACTTATCGCTAAGCAAAAAGCACCTCCGCGAAGCTGATCCTGCACAGCCTGTTCAGGCCTTACAGGAGCAGCCTTGCAGCGCTGGCGAGGGCGCAATCCTCGCCAGCACTACCCTTCAGAGTTCGTCCATCCCCAAAAATTCCCTTGCTGCCGGATCCCCGGTGAATTGTGCTTGCACACCTTGCTGATCGCGGAACAATCGCGCTGCCAGGCAAAACGGCGAGTTACCCAGATCAATCCAGCGTCGCGTCTGTGCCGGCACGTGCAACACATCGCCCTTCTCACATACCACCGCAAAAACAAATTCGCCTAGACGCAGAGCCATTTGAGCACGTCCGCTGATTACGGCGAACAGCTCGTCGCTGCTGTGCACATGCTCGTCGCGCAGGTCGATCTGCGACTCGATGGCACCTGCCTGATTGAGCAGGCTGACCGCGCTGAAACCGTTGGCGGTCAGCAACTGATCGAGCGGCTCACGCCAGGCATCGAGCACCTGATCATCCGGCGTACCTGGACGAATACGTACATCTGCAGGTTGCCGGGCAAAATGCACGCCATGCTCGGCCAAGGTGGCGGCGATGTCGTCGTGGTGGGTCAGAACCTTGTTCGGCTGGCCGGGGCTGGAGGGGTGGAAAACACTGAGGATGCTCATCAGGGGCTGTTCCTGCTATCGGTCATTCGAGTGGCAATGATACCGGCTGCGGCAAAGGCTGCGACGCTGGCCATACCAAAGGTGAAGTCGGGGCCCAACAGGTTCCAGCTGTAGCCCGCATACAATGCGCCAAGCGCGCCGCCAGTGCCGGACAGCGCCGCATACAGCGCCTGGCCCTGGCCTTGCTGGCGGGCGCCGAAGCTGGCCTGGACGAAGGCGATCGAGGCGGCATGGAAGCAGCCGAAGGTGGCCGCGTGGAGCAACTGCGAAACGATCAGCACGCCAGCATGGTCGGCCAGACTACCTAACAGCAGCCAGCGCAAGCCCGCCAGAACAAAGCTGACCAGCAGCACCTGGCGCACCGAGAAGCGCGCGAACAGTCGGCTCATGGCCATGAACATCAGCACTTCCGCAACAACCCCGAGTGCCCACAGCAAACCGATGCTGCCGCGGCTGTAACCCAGATGCTCCAGGTGCAGGGTGAGGAAGGTGTAGTACGGGCCGTGGCTGAGCTGCATCAACGCCACGCACAGATAAAAGGCAATCACCCCTGGCGCCAGTAGCTGGCGACCGAATCCCCCTGCCCTGCTGCGTTCGGCGTTCTCCACCGGCTGGGCGTTAGGCACCCACAGGCTGGCGCCGAAAATCCCGGCCATGATCGCCACCAGCGCCAGCGGGTAGATATCCAGGCTCAACCATTCAAACAACTGGCCCAGTCCCACCACCGCCAGAATAAAGCCGATCGAGCCCCACAGCCGCACCTGGCTGTAGCGCGAGGTCTGGCCATGTAGGTGGGCCAGCGTAATCACCTCGAACTGCGGCAGTACCGCATGCCAGAAGAACGCATGCAGGGCCATCACCAGCGCCAGCCAGGCGTAGCTCTTGCCGAAGAAGATCAACGAGAAACTGGCCAGGGTCGCCAGCGCGCCGAGGCGCACGATCAACAGCCGCTGACCGCTGCGATCACCCAGCCAACCCCACAGGTTGGGCGCCACGCAGCGCATCAGCATGGGGATCGCGACCAACTCGCCAATCCGCGCCGGAGAAAATCCCAGATGATCGAAATACAGCGCCAGAAACGGCGCAGTAGAGCCGAGCAATGCGAAGTAACAGAGGTAGAAACTGGACAGGCGCCAGTACGGGATGGGCGGCATGGGCGGGGTCGTCATGTACTGCCGTTGGCGGCCCGCACGCAGGCCGCCCGTGGCGAGCGAAATTTACAGCTGGCGCAGGACCGGGGTCGTTACCTGCACATTGGCGTTTTGCGCGCGGTGGCGCAGCAGATGGTCCATCAGCACCAGGGCCATCATCGCCTCGGCGATCGGCGTGGCGCGGATGCCAACGCACGGGTCATGGCGACCCTTGGTGATGACCTCCACCGGATTGCCATGGATATCGATCGACTGGCCTGGGGTGGTGATGCTCGAGGTCGGCTTCAAGGCCAGGTGGGCGACAATCGGCTGGCCCGAGGAGATCCCGCCGAGAATGCCGCCGGCATTGTTGCTGAGGAAGCCTTGCGGGGTCAGCTCGTCACGGTGCTCGGTGCCGCGCTGGGCGACGCTGGCAAAGCCGGCGCCGATTTCCACGCCTTTGACCGCGTTGATGCTCATCAGCGCGTGGGCGAGTTCGGCATCGAGGCGATCGAAGATCGGCTCGCCCAGGCCAGGCATGACGCCTTCGGCAACCACGGTGATCTTGGCCCCGACCGAGTCCTGGTCGCGGCGCAGCTGGTCCATGTAGGCCTCGAGCTCCGGTACTTTGTCCGGGTCGGGGCTGAAGAAGGCGTTGTCTTCGACGCTGTCCCAGGTCTTGAACGGGATTTCGATCGGGCCGAGCTGGCTCATGTAGCCACGCACGGTGATGCCAAGGCCGGCCAGGTATTTCTTGGCGATGGCACCTGCCGCTACACGCATGGCCGTTTCGCGGGCCGAGCTGCGCCCGCCACCACGGTAATCACGCTCACCGTATTTGTGGTGATAGGTGTAGTCAGCGTGGGCCGGGCGGAACAGGTCCTTGATCGCCGAGTAGTCTTTGGACTTCTGGTCAGTGTTGCGGATCAGCAGGCCGATCGAGCAGCCGGTGGTGCGCCCTTCGAACACGCCGGAGAGGATTTCGACTTCGTCCGGCTCCTGGCGCTGGGTGGTGTGACGGCTGGTGCCAGGCTTGCGCCGGTCGAGGTCGCGCTGCAGGTCGGCCTGGGAAATTTCCAGACCTGGCGGACACCCATCGACAATGGCGACCAACGCCGGGCCATGGCTTTCGCCAGCGGTGGTAACAGTGAACAGCTTGCCGTAGGTATTGCCGGACATGGACGCTCCGCGAAATCAGCCTGAATGGGGTGCAGCGGGCAGTATACGGAAAGCAGCCGCCTTGCGACGAGTCTGCGGGCTGATTTGTTGCCTGCAGCGGCCAGAACCTTCGTCAGAGCGCTGGGTCAAACCCTCAACTCACTACGAAGCCCTGCCCATGCTGCGCCTCACCGCCCTGCTTCTGCTGCTGTGCAGCACCCTCGCCAATGCCGCCGCCCCGACCGTTCTGCAACGCCCGATCGAACTCGATACTGGCCATGGCGTGCTGTACGGCAGCCTGCTGTTGCCACAACAGGACACCCCGCCGCCGGTGGTGCTGATCATTGCCGGCTCCGGGCCGACCGACCGCGATGGCAACAACCCGGCGGGCGGGCGCATCGACAACCTCAAGCGGCTGGCCTTGCTGCTGGCCGGCGAACACATCGCCAGCGTGCGCTTCGACAAGCGTGGCGTGGCCGCCAGCCAGCCGGCGACTCCAGACGAACGCAACCTCAGCGTCGAGGCATATGTGGCCGATACCGTGGCCTGGGCGCACGAGCTCAAGGCCGACCCGCGCTTCGGCCCGCTGATTCTGCTCGGCCACAGCGAGGGCGCGCTGATTGCCACCCTGGCCGCTGAGCAGGCCGGCGCCAGCGCCGTGATCAGCCTGTCCGGCAGCGGGCGACCGGTGGCCGAGGTCATCCGTGAGCAACTGGCCCAGCGCCTGGCGCCGGCGCAACTGGCCCAGGGCACCGCATTGCTCGACAGCCTGCAGGCCGGGCAGACCAGCCTCAACGTACCGGTGCCACTGCGCCAGGTATTCCGCCCGACCGTGCAGCCGTACTTGATCTCGCTGCTGCGTCAGGACCCGGCCGCAGCGTTCGCCCAACTCAAGGTGCCGGCGCTGATCATCCAGGGCCGCAACGACGTGCAGGTGGATGTGGCCGACGCCGAGCTGCTCAAGGCGGCCAAGCCCGATGCGCAACTGGTGTTGATCGATGGCATGAACCACACCCTGCGCATCAGCCCGCGGGACATCAGTGGCCAGCGGGAAACCTACCAGAATCCAGAGCTGCCACTGGCGCGCGAGCTTGGCCAGCGGATCGTCGCTTTTATCCGGCAATTGCCACCAGCCTGAGTAGATCGCCCTCAGGTCTTGCCTGCGCCTGCCGATAAGCAGGCATTGGCCCGCGTTTGACTGGCCGACCCCGATTCGAGGACGACCGTGATGACCGATGCCCCAGCCGCCGAAGCGACCGCAGAGCCGCAAGCCCCGGAGAGCGCCCCGCTGCCTTGGGCGGATCTGGCCGCCGAGCACTTCCAGTTGCTGCGCCTGGCGCCATTGCCCACCGACCGCCACACCGGCCCGCGACCGCTGCGTTTCGTGCAGTTTGGCTATGCCGAGCGCCACAGCAAAGAGCACAGCCTGCTGCGCATGCAGATCACCCTGCCGGGACAAAAGGTGCGCAAAGAGCAGAATCAGCTCGACATCCGCGTCGATCACCAGCTGCAGCGGGTCTCGATTGGCGGCGAAAACGGGCTGCAGATGGAGCCGCTCAACCGCGGCCTGGGCCGGTTTCTGTTCGCTCAGGCGGTGCAGTGGCTGCAGGCCAACTGGTCGCACTACCAGATCGAGACGGTGGCACTGCCAAACAAGGACGCACTCAACGAAGACACCCGCCTGCGCCGCGACAATGTGCTGCGCTGCGTCGGTGTTGAAGTCGAGTACGTAGAAGGGCAACTGCTCAAAGGGCGCACGCCCGCGCTTGCCGTCAGCCAGCTCAAGGGCGGCTGGAACACCGAGAAAGTCCAGCGGGTGGACATCCTCGAATCGGCCGGCATGCTGCAACAGGCCGAGCAGACCTTGCTGGAGAAAGAAGCTCAGATCCGCGAGCGGGATGAACGCGTGGCCAAGTACCGTCGCGAAGACGGCGGGCTGCGCTTCACCATCACCTGTCTGGTGGCCTTTGCGGTGTTCCAGGCAGGCCTGCTGATCTGGATCGCTACACGCTGATCGGCTAGCCAGGCGGGGCCGCTTTGCGGCCCTTCGCGGGCAAGCCCGCTCCCACAGGTTACGGCGGCGCTGCAAAATCCTGTGGGAGTGGGCTTGCCCGCGAAGGGCCGCAAAGCGGCCCCAAAACAATCAAATCAGACCCGCGCCTGGAACAGCTCCTGGTGCTGACGGCACTGCTCGGCAGTCAGCATGAACACGCCATGGCCGCCCCGCTCGAACTCAAGCCAGGTGAAGTCAACCTCGGGGTACAGCGCCTCGACGTGGACCTGGCTGTTGCCCACTTCGACAATCAGCAAACCCTTGTCGGTCAGGTGCTCGGCCGCTTCGGCGAGCATGCGCCGCACCAGGTCCAGGCCATCGTTGCCGCAGGCCAGGCCCAACTCCGGCTCGTGGTGATATTCGGCCGGCATGTCGGCGAAGTCTTCGGCATCGACATACGGCGGGTTGGACAGGATCAGGTCGAAGCGCTGCCCCGGCAGACCGGCGAAACCATCGCCCTGCACGGTGAACACCCGCTGATCGAGGCCATGCCGTTCGATGTTCTGGTTGGCCACTTCGAGAGCGTCGAATGACAGGTCGGCCAGCACCACCTCGGCCTCGGGGAACACGTCAGCCGCGACGATACCAATGCAGCCAGAGCCGGTGCACAGGTCGAGAATGCGCGCAGGCTCCTGCGCCAGCCATGGCTCGAAGCGCTTTTCCAGCAGCTCGCCAATCGGCGAACGCGGCACCAGCACGCGCTCATCGACAATGAACGACATACCACAGAACCACGCTTCGCCGAGCAGGTAAGCGGTCGGCACGCGGTCTTCGATGCGGCGCTTGAGCAGGTGCAGCAGGCGCACGCGCTCATCGTCTTCCAGGCGGCAGTCGAGGTAGCTGTCGGCGATTTCCCACGGCAGATGCACCGAGCCCAGCACCAGCAGGCGGGCTTCGTCCCAGGCATTGTCGGCACCGTGGCCGAAGAACAGCTCGTTCTCGTGGAAGCGGCTGACCGCCCAGCGAATATGGTCGCGCAGAGTGCGCAGGCGTGAAGTGATCACGGGGGACTCCTTTTCAGACAGCCTGAAAGTCTAACAGGCCCACCCGCTGAAATGTTCCACCAACGCCCTGCCGGTGGGACAGATGCCAGTAATTGCATCGCTTGCAATGTCAACCATTCCCATTGGTCGCCAAGCAGGGGACAATAGCCCGACAAAAGCCCTGCTCAAGGAGCCCTTGATGTCTGTTCCAACCACGATGTTCCGCCTCAGCGGCCGCGACTATCCGCCGGCCAAGCTGGGCAACGCCAGCCTGATCATCATCGATGCGCAGAAGGAGTACCTCAGTGGTCCCCTGCAACTGTCGGGCATGGACGAGGCCGTGGCCAACATCGCCAGGTTGCTCGACGCGGCGCGCAAGGCTGGCCGGCCGATCATCCATGTGCGCCACCTGGGCACCGTTGGCGGCCTGTTCGATCCACAAGGCCCGCGCGGCGAGTTCATCGAAGGCCTGGAGCCACGCGGTGACGAGATCGTCATCGAAAAGCGCATGCCCAATGCCTTCAAGAACACCTCGCTGCACGAAACCCTGCAGAACAAGGGCCATCTGGACCTGATCGTGTGCGGCTTCATGAGCCATTCCAGCGTCAGCACCACGGTGCGCCGCGCCAAGGACTATGGTTATCGTTGCACGCTGGTCGAAGATGCCTCCGCCACGCGCGATCTGGCGTTCAAGGACACGGTCATTCCAGCGGCACAGATTCACCAGGGCGAAATGGCCGTGATGGCCGACAACTTTGCCTGTGTAGCACCGACTGCCAGCCTGGTCTGAGCACGGTTAGGCGCCTGCCGGGCGGGCGGAACCGGGTGACTGCAGGTGGGTCGAATGGCCGATAGCGCAGAGGAAATCCGCAATGAAGCTTTCTGACAGTTTCGACGCCAAGCGCCTGCGCTCGCGCCCGCCGCGCAACTGGACGGCGCGGTTGGGCGCTGGCCTGTCTGTGCTGATCGCGACCTTGGGCATCCTGTTGATGATGGCCGGGTTTGCCGGTTTGCTGGGCAACTATGCAGCGCTGGCGGATTTGAATGCCAACCGGCCGCTGGCAGCGACCGTGCTGGGTGGCGGCGTGTTGTTGCTGTGGCTGGGGGTTTGGTTGTGGCGGCGCAGCCGGATCAGGTTGCGCCGTGGCCGTGAGCTGAACATTGCCCCGCACTTGATGAAGAAACACGACTGACGTTCCTCGGGGCCGCTTTGCGCCCCTTTCGCGACACAAGGCCGCTCTTACAGCGACCGCGTCAGGCTGGGTGGACGCGGCCCCTGTAGGAGCGGCCTCGTGTCGCGAAAGGCCAGCAAAGCTGGCCCCTGCTGCCTCCCGCTGATCCGCAGACTCGCGTAAACTCCCCGGCCCACGTGGAGGCCTGCATGCAAGACGATGACTTTTCCCTGTTCCATGCCGAAGTGCGCGGCGTAAAGCCGATCAAGCATGACCGCGCCGAGGTCGGCAAAGCCAAGCCTGACCGCAAGCAGCTGGCCGGCCTGCGCCAGTCCGCCACGGTACGCAGTGATCAGCCGCTGGTGGTTGACGGCATGTCTGACCAGTTCGTCATTGACGTAGCCGCCGAAGACGAGCTGTCATGGCGCCGCGATGGCGTGCAGGAAAGCCAGCTGCGCAAGCTCAAGCTCGGCCAGATCGCCTTTGAAGGCAGCATCGACTTGCACGGCATGAGCGTCGAGAAAGCCCGCGAGATCCTCTGGGCGTTTCTCGCCGAAGCCACCAAGCTGGAAGTGCGCTGCGTGCGTGTGACCCACGGCAAGGCGGCGCGGCTGGACGGCAAGCGGCCGATGATCAAGAGTCACGTCAATACTTGGCTGCGCCAACACCCCCAGGTACTCGGCTTCACCTCATGCCAGGCGCGCCACGGCGGCACTGGCGCGGTATACGTGATTCTGAAACGAACCATGCTCGACGGCCGCGACGAATAACGCCGCGCTTGCAGCGCCGTCGTTGCCGCCGTACCCTTGCGTATTTGCGTTTACTCCCACAGGTAGATCCATGTCCCTGGAACAGAACTACACCGAGATCCTCAGCCAGATTGGCGAGGACGTCTCCCGCGAAGGCCTGCTCGACACGCCAAAGCGGGCCGCAAAGGCCATGCAGTACCTTTGCCGCGGTTATCAACAGACCCTGGAAGAGGTCACCAACGGCGCGCTGTTCACCTCCGACAACAGCGAGATGGTGTTGGTGCGGGACATCGAGCTGTATTCGATGTGTGAACACCACATGCTGCCGTTCATTGGCAAGGCGCATGTAGCCTACCTGCCCAAGGGTAAAGTGATCGGCCTGTCCAAGGTCGCGCGGATCGTCGACATGTACGCCCGCCGCCTGCAGATCCAGGAAAACCTCAGCCGCCAGATCGCCGAGGCGATCGAGAAGGTCACTGGCGCTGCCGGCGTGGCCGTGGTTATCGAGGCCAAGCACATGTGCATGATGATGCGCGGCGTCGAAAAGCAGAATTCGAGCATGATCACTTCGGTGATGCTCGGTGAGTTCCGCGCCAATGCCGCGACTCGCAGCGAGTTTCTCAGCCTGATCAAGTGATCGGCTGGTGATCCCGAACCGACCCTGATGGGTCGGTTTTTTATTTGTTCAGGAGTTGCCCATGATCGTCAAAGCCCTGCGGGTCGGCCTCGGCCAGCTTATCGTGTTCGGTGACTTGATCAGCCGCCCAGCCAAGCGCAAGCGCAATGCCGCTGCCCAGGCTGCGGTCGAGCAGCAGGCCAAGGGCCTGGCTTTGTACCAGTTTCATGCCTGCCCGTTCTGCGTGAAGACCCGGCGTAACCTGCATCGGTTGAACGTGCCGGTGGCGCTGCGTGATGCCAAGAACGACCCGCTGCATCGCCAGGCGCTGCTCGAAGGCGGCGGCCGAGTCAAAGTACCGTGCCTGCGCATCGAAGAAGCCGGGGAAGTGACCTGGATGTATGAGTCCAAGGCGATCATTGCCTATCTGGATCAGCGCTTCGGTACAGTCTGAGGCTGCCGGGGCTGGTTCGCAGCCCCGATCTACGCTGCCCTCACTCCCCCATCGGCACATGCCGCGGATGCTCGGCCACCCGCGCCAGCCACTCGCGCACCGCAGGGTAGCCAGCCAGGTCAAAGCCGCCCTGATGCGCCACGTGGGTGTAGGCATACAGCGCCACATCGGCAATCGAATACTGCTCGCCGACCAGGTATGGGGTCATCTCCAGCTGCTTGTTCATCACCTTGAGCGCCTTGTAGCCGCCCTTGTGCAAGCCTTTGTATTCTTCCAGGCGGTCATCCGGCAGGCCCAGGTAGTACTGAATGAACCGCGCCACGGCGATGTACGGCTCATGGCTGTACTGCTCGAAGAACTGCCACTGCAACACTTGCGTTCGCAGGCGCGGCTCGGTCGGCAGGAACTCGCTGCCATCGGCGAGGAAGTTGAGAATCGCGTTCGACTCCCACAGGCAGGTGCCGTCTTCAAGCTCGAGCACCGGCACCTTGCCGTTAGGGTTCTTGGCGAGAAACTCCGGGGTTTCGGTCTCGCCTTTGAGAATGTCCACCGGGTGCCATTCAAATTCATGCCCGAGCAGGTTCAGCATCAGCTTGACCTTGTAGCAGTTGCCCGATTTGTAATCGCCGTAAACCTTGTACATCGCCCCTTCCCCTCTGCGCAGTTGTCGACCGTGGGCCAATAGTTGGCGACTGTACGGCTAAAAGCAATGGTCGCTGTATGGCAAGGATCAAGCTTGGCCGCGTTAGCCTGCAAAAAATACTTACATGTACAAGGACAGCACCATGACCGATGCCACCTCAGCGCGCCTGCGGCCCTTGGCAGACAGCTCCCCCTCGGCGGTGGTCGCCGGCTTCATCGCCATGCTTACGGGCTACACCAGCTCGCTGGTGCTGATGTTCCAGGCCGGCCAGGCGGCCGGGCTGACCACTGCGCAGATCTCCTCGTGGATCTGGGCGCTGTCGATCGGCATGGCGGTCTGCAGCATCGGTTTGTCGCTGCGCTACCGCACACCGATCACCGTGGCCTGGTCGACCCCGGGCGCCGCGCTGTTGATCACCAGCCTCGGCGGCGTCAGCTACGGCGAAGCCATCGGCGCCTACATCACCTGCGCGGTGCTGGTGCTGATCTGCGGCCTGACCGGCAGCTTCGAGCGCCTGGTCAAGCGCATCCCGGCATCGCTGGCCTCGGCGTTGCTGGCAGGCATCCTGTTCAAGATCGGCAGCGAGATCTTCGTCGCCGCACAACACCGTACCCTGCTGGTGCTGGGCATGTTCTTCAGCTATCTGCTGGTCAAGCGCCTGTCGCCGCGCTACTGCGTGCTCGCTGCGCTGGTGGTCGGCACGGCGTTGTCGGGGGCGTTGGGCCTGCTCGACTTCAGCCACTTCAACCTGCAGGTGGCTACACCGGTGTGGACCACTCCAAGCTTCTCGCTGGCAGCAACCATCAGCATCGGTATCCCGCTGTTTGTGGTGGCGATGACCTCGCAGAACATGCCCGGCGTGGCCGTGCTGCGCGCCGACGGATACCAGGTGCCGGCCTCGCCGCTAATCACCGCCACCGGTTTCGCCTCACTGCTGCTGGCGCCGTTCGGCTCGCATGGGGTCAATCTGGCGGCCATCAGTGCGGCAATCTGCACCGGCCCGCATGCCCATGAAGACCCGAACAAGCGCTACACCGCGGCAGTCTGGTGCGGGATTTTCTACGGCATTGCCGGGGTATTTGGCGCGACCCTGGCCGCGCTATTTGCCGCCCTGCCCAAAGAGCTGGTGCTGTCGATTGCGGCACTGGCGTTGTTTGGCTCGATCATGAACGGCCTGAGCGTGGCCATGAGCGAGCCACGCGAGCGCGAGGCGGCGTTGATCACCTTCATGGTTACCGCCTCCGGGTTGAGCCTGTTCTCGATCGGCTCGGCGTTCTGGGGGATTGTTGCCGGGGTGATTACCCTGCTGATCCTCAACCCGCGCAGGGCTTGATACGGCCTGTCTTCTTGAATGCCGGTCAGCAATGCTGGGGCTGCTGCGTAGCCCTTCGCGGGCAAGCCCGCTCCCACAAGGTTCGCGGAGCCCTGCCGCTCTCGGGCAATGCAATACTCTGTGGGAGCGGCTTTACCCGCGAAGGGTCGCAAAGCGGCCCCGACGATCTCAAGCCATTCAGGAGAACCTACAAACGGAAATGCCCAACCATCCCCTTGAGCTCATCGCCCAACTGGGCCAGCTCGACACTGGAACGGGCATTGCCCTGCATCGCCAGCGCGGCCTGATCGGCGCTGCCGCGGATCTGCGTGACGCTGCGGCTGATCTCGTCACTGACCGAACTCTGCTGCTCGGCGGCAGCGGCAATCTGCTGGTTCATCTGCTGGATCTGTGACACTGCCACGGCGATGCTGGCCAGGGCGCTTTCAGTCTGCAAGGTGTCGGCCACTGCCAGGCGCACCAGCTCGGTACTGCCACGAATCTGCGCCACCGACTGCTCGGCATTGCCGCGCAGGCTGGCGACCAAGCGCTCAATATGCTCGGTGGATTGTTGCGTACGCTTGGCCAACGCCCGCACCTCATCCGCGACTACCGCAAAACCGCGACCCTGCTCGCCCGCCCGCGCCGCCTCGATGGCGGCATTCAGCGCCAGCAGGTTGGTTTGCCCAGCAACGCTCTTGATCACTTCAAGCACATCGCCAATGGTATGAATCTCGGCACTCAAACTGTCGATGCCGGCGCTGGCCGCTTCTGCCGCCACGGCCAGCTGCTCGATGCGCTGCAGGCTCTGACGCACCACCTGCTGGCCCGAGTCGACCTTGCCGTCGGCGACTTCGGCCGCCTGCGCCGCCTGCTCGGCATTACGCGCGACATCGTGCACGGTCGCGCTCATCTGCTGCATGGCGGTGGCGACCTGCTCGGTCTCCTGCTGCTGGCTGCCGACCTCGCGATTGGTCTGTTCGGTGACCGCCGACAACGACTGGGCGCTGCCGGCCAATTGCTCGATACCCTGTTGCAGGCCGCTGACAATGCCACTCAAGCCCGCCGCCATCTGCTGCATCGCCAGCAGCAGTTGGCCGACCTCATCGCGGCGCGGCACCTCGGCGTCGCCGGCCAGGTCACCGGCGGCAATCCGCTGGGCGCGACCGATGACTCGCTGCAACGGGCCGACGATCGCCCGGGTGATCAACCAGGCCGCCAGCATGCCGACCAGCAGCGCCAGCGCGGTGGCAATGGCAATCGCCACGCCGTTGCGCTTGAGCTCGCTGTGCATGGCCTGCTCCTGGCTGGCGTAAGCCTGGTCGACCGCGCTGGTGGCCTGGTTGGCGCGCGCCTGCAACTGCGCCTTGATGCCCTGCTCTTGCGCAAGCAGGTCGGTGTATTCATTGAGCTTGTCGGCAAAGCTGGCGATATGCCCGGCGACCTCGGCGAGCACACCTTGATAGCCGCTGTCGGCAACTGCGCTTCTGAGTTGCTCGACCAGGCTGGCCGCCTCGACGGTCTGGGCGATGCGGCCACTGTTGACCTCCTCGCCTTTGCGGCTTTGCTCCAGGCGCACACGGGCCTCGTCCATCGCCTGCAGCATCAGGCGCGAGACGGCTGCCACCTGCGTGGCCTGATCGAGGAACTCGCTGCCTTGCTGGCCCTGGGATTGTTTCAGGGTGTAGGCGCCGTCATCAGCCAGGCCGGCCTGGAGCACGTCGAGGTTGTTGGCCACGCTTGAGACCGACCAACTGGCCGTGTCCAGCGCCAGCTCCTTGGCCTGAACCGCCTCGACAAAGGCGTCGAACGCCTGGCCATAGGCGCTCAGATCCGCTTCGGTGGCGCTCAACTGGGGCACGCCGCGGGCTCGCTCAAGAAGATTTTGCAGGCCGTTGCGCAGTTTGTCGGCCTCCTCGCTGTCGGAACGCAAGGCAAAACCCTGCTCATGCTGGCGCAGGCGCAGCAGGTCGCTGTTGAACTGAGTCATCTGCCGCAGGCTGTCGAAGCGCTGGCTGACGCTGTACAGCGAAGCCACGCCAATCGCCGCCACCGCCAAGGTCAGCAGCAGCACCAGGGCAAAGCCTAGGCCGAGTTTGCGGGCCATGCCCAGGTTGGCCAGAACACCGTGCTTGCTCGCCGTCATTGCTCATCCCCCGGTTGCGAACGCCAAGAGTGACAACGCCGCCAGCCCCCTCACAAGGGATTGACGCCACAATAGTGTCAAATAGCTATGTGATGTCGCCCAGAGCATGATCGAGGTCGCCTTTGGCCTCACCCGCCGCGCGCAGAAACCCCTGGGCGCGCACGTCCTGAGCATAGGCGACATTGATCCGCAGCCAGTCGCTGCTGTACCCCTGATAATCGAACGCAGCACCCGGCGTGAGCAGCACCGAATGCGCCAGCGCCAGGCGCTCGAGGCTGGCAAAATCGTGCCCGGGCGCCCGCACCCAGACGAACATGCCGCCATTGGGCTCGGCGAACACCTGCCAGCCATATGCCTCGAGCTGGGCCAACAGCCTGGCCCTGTGCTGACCCAGACGCACACGCAGGCGCTGGGTGCTCTTGCGATAACTGCCGTTGGCCAGCATCTGCGCCAGCACCTGCTCGGCAAACCGCGAAGTGCCGATGCCGCTGACCATCTTCAACTCGGCCAGGCACGCGATCAGCGCTGCATCGGCGACCACATAGCCGACCCGCAGCGAACTGCTCAGGGTCTTGGAAAAGCTCGCCAGGTAGATTACCCGCTGCTCACTGTCGAGGGTCGCCAGCCGTGTCGCCGGGCCTTCCTGAAAGTCGGCATAGATGTCGTCTTCGATGATCCGCAGGTCATGCTCGCGGGCCAGTTCCAACAGGCGGTAGGCGACCTTGGGCGTGAGGCTGGTGCCGGTCGGGTTGTGATACAGGCTGTTGATGAACAGGCAGCGCGGCCGGTGCTCGACCAGCAGGCGCTGCAGCGCGTCCAGATCCGGCCCATGGACGGTACGCGGCACGGCAAGCATGTTTACCTGGTGGCTGCGCAGCAGGTTGAACAGGTTGTAGTACCCTGGGTTTTCCACCAGCACCGTATCGCCCGGACGCAGCAACGCGCGCACCAGCAGGTCGAGCGCCTGACTGGCGCCGTGGGTGGTGACAATGCGCTCGGTGCCTGCGGCGATATCCAGCCGTTCCAGACGCTTGTGCAACTGCTCGCGCAGGCTGGCCAGGCCGAGCGGCGGCGCATAGTCGAACAGGTCAGCCCGGTTGCCACGGCTGACCTGGCGAATGGCCTGGGCCAGTTCATCTGCGGCGCGCCAGGCCGACGGCAACCAGCCGCAGCCGAGCTTGAGCAGTGCCTCTTGGCCTTCATCGAACTGCCGCCACTTGCCATCGACCGTCTCGCCCCACAGCGCTGCGTCCTGCTCAGGCCGCCCGGCCTTGCGCTCGGCGACGAAAAAGCCGGTGCCGTGGCGCGCCTCCAGCCAACCGCTGGCCACCAGCCGATCGTAGGCCTCGATCACACAGGCGGCGCTGACCCCGTGGGTTTTCGCCAAGGCCCGGATCGACGGCAGCCGCGCGCCCGGACGCAGGCGTTGCTGCTCGACCCACGCTTGCAGCTGGGTGGTGAGTTGCTGAACCAGCGACACGGCGCTGAGGCGATCGAGGGTGAGGTGCATAGATCAACTGTTCGCGATTTTTATGCGAACAGTTAAGCATAAATGGCTGCCCGCTGTGCCTTGTTGCGCGCCCACAGCAAGAGCAGCCTGCAGCCAGTACCCGTTCAATCAAGGACCTGCGTCAATGCGCGACCGCCACGCCCCCGCCCTGCTCGCCTTCGCCCTGTGCATCATCACCCTTGCAGTCAACCTGCAGGCGCCGCTCTACACCACCTATGCCGAACTCTCCGGGCTGGGCGCGACGGCTACCGCCGTGGCGTTTTCCGCCTATGTGCTGGGCGTGCTGCCGGTGCTGCTGGCTCTGGGCGGGCTTGCCGACCGGATTGGCCGGCGGCCGATGATCATCGCCGCGTTGAGCTTGTCGATCATTGCCACCCTACTCGCGCTCAGCCTACCCAGCCTGTACAGCATTGGTGTCGCGCGGCTGCTGCTGGGTATCGGCACCGGCCTCGCCTCGGCTACCGCTACGGTGTACATGAGCGAACTGCTGCCTGCCGAGCGCAGCAGCAACGCCGCCAGTTGGGTCACTGCCAGCACCTCACTGGGCTTCGGCCTGGGCGCTGCGCTGACCAGCCTGTGCCTGCTACGCGGGCCCAGCCTGAGCCCGGCCAGCTTTTATCTGCACCTGCTGCTGGCCGCGCTGGCGCTGATACTGGTCTGGCGCCTGCCGGAGCCACGCCAGGCAGCACGCGCGGCCATGCTGCGCCTGCCTTGCTACCCGCCCGGCAGCCTGGTGTATGGGTGCGCCATTCTGCTCGCCTGGGCCTGCGTCGGGCTGGTCACCGGGCTGCTGCCGGCAGTACTGCGTCAGCATGATTTGAGCGCCTGGTCAGGGTTTTCCACGTTCTGCGTGATCAGCTGCGGTGTGCTGTTTCAGCCCTTGGCCAAGCGCCTGCCAAGTGCCACGGCGGTGCTGCTCGGGCTGGTCATCCTGCCCTGCAGCTATGCGCTGCTGGCCTGGGGCGCAGAACGCGGCGCGCTGCTGGCGGTGCTGCTCGGCGCCGTCGCCGCCAGCAGCGCCTGTTACGGCTTTATCTACCTGGGCGGGCTGGCGGCGGTGAATGAACTGGCCAGCGAAGAAAAGACCCGCGCCACTGCTGGGTTCTTTTTGTTGGCCTATGTCGGCTTCAGTTTGCCGGTGATCGTTACCGGCTTGATCGGCGACTGGCTGGGCATGCGCATGGCGTTGATGCTGTTCGGCATGGCATTGCTGGCGGGCAGTGTCGCTATCGCCGTCGCGCTGGCTCGGCAACACAGCAAACGTCTTGGATCCAAAAAAGAGCACAGTGCCTATAGGACAAATCTGAAAGAAATGTGAAAATAGTGTGAATGTTTGTAAAACCGATCTATTAAGCAAGGATGCAGTGTGTCACCGGACCCAAGTACCTGGCCAAAAGAGTACCCCTACACTCTCAAGCATCACCGGACCACGCTGCACTTCCAGACGCCACTGGCAGAGCACACCCGTACGGCCCTTGAACGCCTGGTCGAGCGCGCCCGCGTGCCCGGCGCCAAGCGCATCAGTGCACCGCTGGACTGTGAGCGCAGCCAGCTGTTCGCCAAGCGCGAGCAGCTCGACAGCCTGAAGAAAAAGTGGCGCGTGCAGCGCGGCGCGGCGCGCAGTGATGGCACCTATGACTGGGCCGTCGAAGAAATCATCAATACCTACAAAGCCCATCAACGCGGCGCCCCGGTGCCCGAGCTGGTGGGCTTTGGCTACACCCGCTCCCGGCTTGGGCTGGTGCAGGACCTGTTCGTCATCACCCGCCTGCTGCAGGGCTACAGCGATGGCCTCAGCGTGCTGCAGCAAGACCCCAGCAGCGTCTACCGCGTGCTCGATGCCTCGACCGAACTGATGTTCAGCCTGCACAAGCAAGGCATCACCCATATGGACCTATGGGCCGGCAACGTCATGCTCTGCGACCGCCAGGAAGGTGCACCCGTAGCCATCGACCTGGAAAACAGCTTCTTCGTACCCACTGCATTCGCCAGTGAAACCCTCGGCTTCCAGTTTGGCTTTCTCTACCTGCGCGAAATCTACCGTTACATCACCGAAGCCAAGTACGACGCGTGGGTGGACATTGCGCTGAGCAACTTTGCCCCGGAGATTGATAAGGCCGCCTTCCGTCGGGTTTATGAATACGCCAAGCATGAGCACATCGGGCGCCTGGATCGTCGCGAGATTTTTCTTACGGGCCAGGTAGCCGGCTGCTAATAGGCTGTCAGCCCGGACGCTTGAGCCAACCGTATATCCTGAACCAGGGCGACTCACAGCCATCACCCTGATGGATCACCGGCCATTCGCCCCGCGCACAAGCCTTGCCAGCGGCTGTCCGTACCTCTATCAAAGGCAGTGTCCATTTTTCAGTGAGAGCCCCCATGACCCAGACCAACCGCCGCTTCCTGCTCGCCAAACGCCCTGTCGGCGCCGTCACCCGCGAAGACTTCAGCTTTGAGCAAGGGCCCGCCGCCGAGCCTGCCGAGGGTCAGATCCAGGTCCGCAACCTGTACCTCTCGCTCGACCCGGCCATGCGCGGCTGGATGAACGAAGGCAAGTCCTACATCCCGCCAGTGGGCCTTGGCCAGGTCATGCGCGCCCTCGGCGTCGGCGAGGTAACTGCCTCCAAACACCCTGACTTCAAGCCCGGCGACCACGTCAGCGGCGCCCTCGGCATCCAGGACTACTTCACCGGCGAGCCGCAGGGCCTGCACAAGATCGACCCCAATCTCGCACCCCTGCCCCGTTACCTGTCGGCACTGGGCATGACCGGCATGACCGCCTACTTCGCCCTGCTCGACGTCGGCCAACCGAAAGAAGGCGAGACCGTAGTCATCTCCGGCGCCGCCGGCGCGGTTGGCAGCATCGCCGGCCAGATCGCCAAGCTCAAAGGCTGCCGTGTAGTCGGCATCGCCGGTGGCAAGGACAAGTGCCAATACCTGCAGGATGAACTCGGTTTTGACGGAGTCATCGACTACAAGGCCGAAGACGTGCTGGCCGGGCTCAAGCGCGAATGCCCGAAAGGTGTCGACGTGTACTTCGACAACGTCGGCGGCGACATCCTCGATGCCGTGCTCAGCCGCCTCAACTTCAAGGCCCGCGTGGTCATCTGCGGCGCTATCAGCCAGTACAACAACAAGGAAGCGGTCAAAGGCCCGGCCAACTACCTGTCGTTGCTGGTCAACCGTGCGCGGATGGAAGGCTTTGTGGTGATGGACCACGCCAAGGAGTATGGCAAGGCCGCACAAGAGATCGCCGGCTGGATGGCCAGCGGCAAGCTCAAGAGCAAAGAGCATGTGGTCGAGGGGCTGGAGACCTTCCCGGAAACCCTGCTCAAGCTGTTCAACGGCGAGAACTTCGGCAAGTTGGTGTTGAAGGTCTGATCAAGTAGCCACTGGATGGCGGGCGAAGCGCCTTTGGGCGTTACCCCGCCATCAGCTGCTGCTGGGGATGCTCAGCGTTGAGTGACCTTGGCCTGGCACCACCTTTGCGGAAAACCATCGAATGCGCTTGCTCGACAGTGATCTTTGGGATCACCGAAGCCGGGATGCGTGACGCTGCAGACAGGTTGAACACGGCAAAACGCTCGTCCACCACCCGCTCGGCCATCAGCTTGAGCGACGGCAATACCCGCCCTTCATAATGCTGATCAAGCCCACAGGGCGACTTGGCAGAATCGGCTGTTTCATAGAAGCGTCCAGCGGCCTGGTTCAAGTCCACCCCGACCAGGAATACCTTGCTGAAGCCCAGATGATAAGCTAGCTGCAACGCCGCATATGCCACTGTGCGCGCATCGAAAAAGCCTTCACTGAGGTCCTTGCTGAAACCGATCGAGCGTGCACGCGCATTCCAGGCAAAACGAGGGCGCACGCACGCGGACTGCCCTTGCGACATCGACTGTTTCAAGGAAAATCCAGCGGCTTTCTGCAACGGATACAGTTTGGCAGAGCAAGTACCGGCCACCTCGGCGATCTGCTCCGACCACAAGGCTACATGCTGGCTGCTGCTCAACGCCTGGGCGAATAACTCGGGCTGCTGCTTGGGGAAGCTGGTGTCGGTGCAGATATAGAAGAACGGCTTGATCGCCGTGTCGGCGAACATCGAGATGGCGCCGTTCATGGTGATTACCGGCACACCGGCGAAGCGCTCCAGCGGGAAGTCCTTGGCGGAGCTGCCCGAGGCCATGATGATGACCGAGCCGTTGGCGATGTTGCGCACATCAGCAAAGTCACCAATGACTGGCTTAGAAGTCTCAGTACCGCCCGATGTAGCCGCCAAAGTGTCTGCCCCAATCCGAATTTTCGGACAATTCTGACAGAAAAATCGGCGAGGAGTTCAGGCGCTGGTCGTAGTTCCCCCGAAGACTATGAAATAAAACTCATCTATCGGGGGCTGTGCAGGGCTGTATTCAGCCGCGAATCTCGGCAACAACTGCCGCAAGTGCCTGGGCGGGATCGGCCGCTTGGCTGATCGGGCGACCAATAACCAGGTAATCAGACCCGGCATCCAGTGCTTGGCGCGGGGTGAGAATGCGGCGTTGATCGTCATGTGCGCTGCCGGCAGGACGAATCCCCGGGGTCACCAGTTGCAGCGACGGATGGGCCGCTTTCAGTGCAGTGGCCTCCAGCGCCGAGCAGACCAGCCCGTCCATCCCTGCCTTCTCTGCCAATGCCGCCAGACGCAGCACTTGCTCCTGTGGCTCGATATCCAGACCAATACCGGCCAGGTCCTCACGTTCCATGCTGGTCAGCACAGTCACACCGATCAGCAACGGCTGCGGCCCACTACGCTTGTCCAGCACATCGCGGCACGCCGCCATCATGCGCAGGCCGCCCGAGCAGTGCACGTTGACCATCCACACGCCCATCTCGGCCGCGGCCTTGACTGCCATCGCCGTGGTATTGGGGATGTCATGGAATTTGAGATCGAGGAACACCTCGAAGCCCTTGGCGCACAAGGTCTCGACGATACCCGAAGCGCTGCTGGTGAACAGTTCCTTGCCAACCTTTACCCGGCAAAGTGCAGGGTCGAGCTGGTCGGCCAACTGCAGGGCAGCTTCACGGGTAGGGAAATCCAGGGCGACGATCAGGGGCGTCTGGCAAGCAGGCATTGGCAGGGTCTCATGGCGGGTCGTAAACGGCGCGCATTGTAAACCAAGTGGGGTGCGCTTTGCAGGCCGCAGGTCACGAGAATGGCCGGGGTTGCGAGGGCTATAATGGAACCAAAGGGCGAGGCGTCCGCTCGTAATTGGTACTAGCGAAGCTTTTTACTGCCCGTAGGAGAATGACGATGCCTTGGTATGCCTGGTTGATATTGGTCGTTGCCATCGGCTCGATCGTGGGTGGTTTGATGATGCTGCGTGATACGGCGAAGAAGCTGCCGTTGACAGAGGAGCAGCTGCGCAAGGTGCATGAACGTAACGCGCAGATGGATGCCAAGGAATCCAAAGACCTATGAATGATTGATGGCCGGCGCAAGGCCGGCCATCGCTTGGGGTTTACTCCAGGGTGAGCCTGTCGCGGTTACGCTCCATCAGGGCGTTTCCGATTCCCTTGATCTCCAGAAGCTCATCAACGGACTGGAAAGGGCCGTTTGCCTCGCGGTGGGCGACGATGGCCTGGGCTTTGGCTTGGCCGATGCCGTTTAGTTCGCGCTGGAGGGTGGAGGCGTCGGCAGTGTTTAGGTTGGTTTTGGCCAATGGCGTTGTGGCGGCTTGAGCTACTACCGGAAATGGCTCAGGTACTGCGGCTGGTGCGGCATTTACAGAGAATGAAAGGCCTGCGAATAAAGGGAGCAACAGATAGGAAAGAACAGTACTGGGCATATAGGATACTCCTGTCGGCTAATAAAATATTGGCAGCGTTCCTTGGCTGCCCTATTAAAATAGCGATGAACAGGTCACTTTAGAAGCGAGCACCTAAGGGAATGCGTTACTGATTTAAACAGCGATTCCAATATCGTCCGCCATCACTGCAGAAAGAGATAAGGTATATGTAGGATAATTCCAAGCAGGCACGATCTCAATACGAGCATCAGCAAAATGCTCTCATGCAAGCGCAACTGATGGAAACATATTTGAAAACAGAGCAATAGCATCAACAGTAAAATCCCTGTCCATGCGAACCTCATTATCGATGTCATGCACTGGGCGTGCTTCTGGTGAACTCCGCCGGTTATTTATCAGTGTACTTCTACATGCAAACTTTCGAGCCCTTCGCAATATTCCTGCCTGCCCCGAACCATCAAGAAAAGTACCTGTGTACCTAGCTACGCCGCTCATTAGGCCAGCTAACTTAATTAGCGGCGATCGGTTCGTCACCGGGCCAATAATTGTGATAAGTATGGACCCTCACGACATTACCTGGGGCTAGGGTTACTCCGTCTATGGCAATAGGGTATATCTAGCGCGCTGAAGAAATATCCACGCGGTTCGCGGAGGTGGCCGGGTTCCCATTGATAGTCGTACTCAGAACTCCAACGGTCTGCCCGAAAGAGTAAACGCCACCAATCAAGCGCTGCGAATCGATCTAAGAAATGTCAAGTCGACGTTGCAAGTGTACCCAGTCTACTATTTCTCCCTCAGGTTCGTATCCGCTGACCAGATCACGAAGTATCTGCCTTACCAAAGTGAAATCCTCCCTAGTCACAGCTTGAACCAGAGCCGAAAGGTGCTCTTTGAGAGGCTCCCAGGTAAGGCATTCTTCGTTCGCCGTCATAATCATGGGGTGTTGTGTTGGCGAGACATTATCGCCAATTAATAGTTCTTCATAAAGTTTTTCACCTGGCCGCAGACCACTAAACTCAATGGCAATATCACCATGTGGATTAGTTTCCGATCTTACGCTCAAGCCTGATAAGTTAATCATTTTCTCAGCCAATGAGGCAATCCTGACGGGCTCTCCCATATCCAGTACGAATACGTCGCCCCCCAGTCCCATTGAACCGGCTTGAATCACCAGCTGAGCAGCCTCAGGAATCGTCATGAAATAGCGAGTAATCTTCGGATGGGTAACAGTTAACGGACCACCGGACTTGATTTGTTTGTGGAAAAGCGGAATTACAGACCCCGAGGAGCCGAGCACGTTTCCAAAGCGAACCATTGTAAAACGAGTCTTATTTAACCGAAAAACATGATCGGACTCACCAAATAATAGAGGTTGCGCCTCTTGGCTCAGCGCCTGCAATACCATTTCGGCTAACCGCTTAGTACCGCCCATAACATTGGTCGGACGCACAGCTTTATCCGTCGATACCAGCACAAAATTGGAAACATTCGCCTTCAGTGCCGCCTGAGCAGTGTTCAATGTCCCGATGACATTATTGAGCACGCCTTCAGCAATATTGTGCTCCACCATCGGCACATGTTTGTAGGCTGCTGCATGATACACTGTATCAACGCGCCACATTGTCATGGTGTCAAAAATATGCTTTTGATTACGAATTGAGCCGAGGAAGGGAACGAGATTAACAGGTAGCGATTCACGATCAATCCGCTGCTGCAACTCGCTATGAATACTGTAGAGATTGAACTCACTGTGTTCAAAAAGTAGTAGTGCCCTGGGTTTCAGCATGAGAATCTGACGACATAATTCCGAACCAATGGACCCGCCGGCACCTGTAACCATGACGACTTTCTTGGAAATACAGCGCGCCAGAAGCTCATTTTGTGCTGGCACAGGATCTCTACCAAGCAGGTCTGCGATATCCACTTCCTGAATGTCGTCGACCTTCACTCGACCGCTAGCCAAGTCCATAAAACCAGGGATACTACGTACGTGTAGCGGATAACCTTCTAAAAACCCAAGAATTTCACGGCGACGCGCACGCGTGGCGGAAGGAATGGCTAACAGAATTTCTTCGGCACCGGTCATGTCGATCATCTTTTGAATGTCTTTGCTGCGGCATACCGGAAGTCCAGAAATCACCCGATCTGCAACACCTTCATCGTCATCAATGAAAGCCACAGGGCGCATGACCCGCCCCATTCGCAGCGCCGCGACCAGCTGGTTTCCCGCAGCACCCGCCCCATAAATCGCGACTTTAGGCAGACCGTTGTCCCGACTAGTAAAAGGCACATGCTGACGCGCGGCGAACCAGTCGCCCAGAAAATACTGACGCATGAGGAGTCGGAGTCCGCCAATCATCACGAGGCTAAGCCACCAGTAATTGAAGACAATGGACCGGGGTACGATAACAGAGTGGTTACTATGCCAATAAACAAAAACGGCAAACAATAGAGCAGATAGGGAGACGGCCTTAAAGATCGCAATGAGTGCATCATTACCAAAGTACCGCATAACAGCCCTGTACATACCGAATCGAATGAATATTGGAATGGCAATAATCGGCGCTGTTACAAAAAGCCAAAAATGTAGACTGATGGTCTCAAAAATTTCGTCGGTACCAAGACGAACAATGAACGCCATCCAGAGCGCAAACCACACCAGCGCAACATCGGTGACGACTTGGAGCGCACGTTTATGACGGCGGGGCAATGAGAGCATCCCTGTTCGAATTTTCCCCATCATGTACCCACCCTCCTGATTACGAACCACTCTAAATAACCTCCATTTCAATAAGCTCAAGGCGCAACGAACACCCCACGTCCAGCGATGCACAAGTCTCTATCTAGGAGGTTTTACAAGCTTGTCGCATAACGTTTTCCAGAGCAACGCACGTCTGAGACATTTCATCTGGCGTTAGAGTAGGGTGAACTAAAAACATAAGGCTAGTTTCACCGAGCTCCTTCGCGACTGGCAACCGAGTTGCAGGCCTCCATATAGTGCCCTCAAACGCTTTCTCTAAGTACACTTCAGAGCAGGATCCAGAAAAGCATGGCACTCCTTGCGCGGTTATTTCATTAATAATGCGATCTCTTGTCCAACCTGCACACAGTTGCTCCGGATCCACAAAGATATAGCATTTATAGGCAGCATGCGTGATGTCATCAGGCAGGGCAGGAACGCGCAATCCAGGGAGCCGACGAGCGCACGACCAGATAAGTTTGGCATTAGCATGTCGCTGAGTATGCCAGAACGGCATTCGCTTTAATTGTATGCGCCCGATCGCGCCTTGAACCTCGGTCATACGCCAATTAGTGCCAAAACTTTCGTGAAGCCAGCGGAAACCGGGCTCGTGCTGACGCTCGTAAACAGCCTCCCAACTCTTACCATGATCTTTATACGACCACATCTGAGCCCACAGATCCGGATCACGAGTGGTGACCATGCCACCCTCACCGGCTGTGGTCATTATCTTGTCCTGGCAAAAAGACCAAGCTCCGATATGCCCAATGGAACCGACCGGACGCCCTTTGTAGGTTGCACCGTGGGCCTGAGCACAGTCCTCAATGACTTTAAAGCCACGCTTTGCCGCGAGGTCCATGATAGGATCCATATCGCATGGCCAGCCGGCCAAGTGAACACAGACGATGGCTTTTGTTCGCTCAGTTATCACCGCAGTGATACTGGTTACATCCACATTCTGAGAATCACGATTGACGTCTGCAAAGACAGGGGTTGCGCCAGAATTGACGATACTTGAGACGGAAGCAAGGAAAGTGCGTGAGGTTACAACAACTTCGTCACCAGGACCTATACCCAGTGCATACAGCGCAAGGTCCAAAGCCACCGTTCCATTAGTGAGCGCAATTGCATAATTCACCCCGGCCCATGCTGCGAACTCTTGCTCGAATAAGCGGCATTCCTGACCGGTCCAATAATTCACTTTATTAGACAAAATAACATCGCGCGCGCGATCAGCCTCTTCTTCGGTGAAAGATGGCCAAGGAGAAAACGAAGAATTTAGCACTGAACCGTTCCTGAAAAAAGAGTAGTCAGAGGCCAACAGCGTTGCTGACCTAGATTTGTATATCTAATACGCGCGCGAACCTCAACGGACCTGTTTTACTACAATACGTGCCGGGACGCCCATAGCGACTGTGTCGTCTGGTAGGTCACTGACCACTGCAGCCGATGCGCCAACAACGACATTATTACCAATTTTGACTAACTGGCGAGCAGTTGCACCGATTCCAATCCAAGAGCAATCTCCTACCTCTACCCCGCCTGCCAAACGTACTCCCGGCGATAGATGCACAGCAGCGCCCACCCGGCAGTCATGGTCGACGCTACACCCAGTATTGAGGATCGCGCCTTCGCCGACAACTGCCTCTGCATTCACTACGACACCCGGGAACGCAACAGAGCCCAGACCGAGTGAAGCATACCTGCTGATGATCGCACTCGGATGAACTAAAGTCACGAGAGATGCGCCGATAGCCGCTAATTCGGTTAGTTTCGCGCGCCGAATCGCATTATTACCAATCGCGACAACGACGCCCGAGAATGCCTGGACTGTTCTGATGAGGTCACTCGACGTACCCACGACTGCCCAAACACCATTCTTTTGCAAGACAGGCCAAGCATCGTCGAAAAAAACAATTGAATCCCAGCCGTTGCTTTCCGCAGTATCTGCAACCACTTTTCCGTGTCCGCCGGCACCGAGAATGGCAAGAACTTTCACGGTTTAGTACCCGTAAACTTGCTCATTGTCACTTCCCCCTCAGCGCTGATCCCATCGCGTTTGACAACTTTTTTCAACGTTAACAGAATAATTTTCATATCCAATATCAAAGAATGATTGGACACATACCAAAGATCCAAGTCGAACTTATCTTCCCAACTTATCGAATTGCGCCCGTTAACTTGGGCCCAGCCCGTGACACCCGGCCGCACAGCATGGCGTCTGGACTGACGTTCATTATAGAGTGGTAGATACTCCATCAACAATGGACGAGGGCCGACCAGGCTCATATCTCCTTTGAGCACATTCCAGAGTTCTGGTAATTCATCAAGACTGGTAGCTCGCAAAAAGGCGCCGAATTTTGTCATACGTTCCGCATCGGATAGCGGAGTTCCCGAAGCATCGAACGCGTCACGCATCGTTCGAAACTTAACCATTTCAAAGGGGCGACCGTTTAAACCAGGACGTTCTTGCCGAAAAAAAACTGGAGATCCCAAGTTCCGCCTGATTTTTAAAATTACCCATAGGATAACTGGTGAAAGCACGAGTAAGCCCAGCAACGAAAAAACCACATCAAAAATACGTTTGAACATGAAACACCTACATACAAGTGTAATAATTAATAGCTATGTCTTAAACACCCATCTCGCGTAACATCATCTGATTAACCATGTGCACATCGTACTTTTCTTCTGCAACTTTACGAGAAGCCTGCCCCATAGTCTCAGCCTTGCTCGGATCCTGCAAGAAACGTAGCATGGCTTGAGCTAAACTGTCAGAATTCTTGACCTCTACAAGGTAACCATTGACGCCATCGAGCACTGTTTCTCTGCAACCCGGCGCATCTGTTGTCACGATCGCGCGGCCCATCGCCATTGCCTCCAGCACGGTACGAGGCGTTCCTTCTCGATAGGAAGGCAATACATAGACACTGCTTGCACGGATCGCAGGTCGAACGTCATTAAGGCGCCCCAAGTATTGGACAGTGCCATCCTTTACCCAAGCATCCAATTCATTGGCACTAATAGCGTCCGGATTATCATCGATCCATCCCACCAAATTGAATATAACCTCGGGTTGCGATTGTCGAATCAACCGAGCTGCAGCAACATATTCACGAACACCCTTATCTCCTAACAATCTCGCAATCAACAAAAAACTGATTGGTGTTGGAGGAGCAGTCAACTCAAATTTATTGAGATCGACGCCGGAACCATTGACGACACATGTCTGAGCGGACGAAGAGATTAATTTTCTTTCCTTGAATAACTTCAAATCGTCGGGGTTTTGGAAAAATGTTTTGCATGAGCCCCGCAACGCTAATGCATAGAGTTTCTGCACCAGTGAGCGCAAACCACTCCTAGAGGACCGGCCGCTTTCATCTCCCTGAAATGCGTAACCTAGCCCGGTAATTAAGGCAAAGCGCTTAGGAACAGCCATCAAACGAGCAGCTAGCAGGCCATACACCACAGGTTTGACAGTATAGGCGAGAACGGCATCTGGCTTGATTTTTCGGAGCAAGCGACATAGCCCTATCAGACAGAGGAGGTCCTTCCAAGGGTTCATACCCACTCGCTGCAACTCGATAGGGTGAACAATATATCCGCGGTCTTCGATTTGCTTCCTGACAGCGGAATCCACGGGCAGATCAGGCGCGGCTATGTGAACACTTACACCTTTGCTCTTCAAGCTTTCCATAAGTGCACCGCGGAAGTTCAACAATGACTCGGGGAAGCTGGCAATGATCAAATATTTCATAGTCAAAATCGCAAAGTTATGTGTAAGTAATACCGCAATCATATAACAATGATAGATCTGTTGGGCTTATGACTTAGACCAAACTGTTCGATTAATATAATCAACGTAACTGAGCACGATGCGGACAACTTTTACGGAAACCGTTCCGCCTTGGTAATCCCCTACCACAGAGACGATGGGGCGATCTACGTCATGCTGGCTAGTAACTACTTTGACGGCCTCAAGCACACGTTCTGGCTTGAGGCCGCTCATGACCAATGTACCTTCGTCCATACCTTCGGGGCGCTCATGTGCATTACGGATCGTAATAGCAGGCAAGTTTAACAACGAGGCCTCTTCGGTTATGGTCCCGCTGTCCGAAAGCACGCAGAATGACGACATCTGCAGTTTAATGTAATCTAAAAAACCAAAGGGTTTCATGAAACTTATCAGTGGATTATCAAGCGTCACCCCGCTGGATTCCAGTCTATTCCTAGTACGAGGGTGGGTTGACACGATTATTGGCATATCATAATAGTTGGCCAGCGCGTTCAGTGAATCAATCAGGTCCTTAAGATTTTCCGGACTATCAACATTTTCTTCACGATGGGTGCTGACAACAAAGTAACGCCCGGCAGTAAGCCCCATTCGTTCCAAAACGTCAGACTGGCGAATTTTGGGGAGATAATGATCAAGGACTTCACTCATGTGCGAACCCGTCTTGAAAATTGTCTCTGGGCGAATACCTTCGGCCATCAAGTATCTGCGTGCGTGTTCGGTCAACACCATATTAACATCGCTTAGGTGATCAAGGACCTTCCGGTTAAGTTCTTCAGGTACGCGTTGATCGAAGCAACGATTTCCTGCCTCCATGTGGAAGACCGGAATTTTCCTGCGTTTGGCCGATATTACTGCGAGGCACGTGTTGGTGTCCCCGTACAGCAACAATGCATCCGGTTTCTCAAGTTCGAAAATTTCGTCAGATTTACGAATTACTTCCGCGATCGCTTGCGCGGCCGTCTCACCTACTGCTCCCAGGAAGTGATCAGGTTTACGGATATCGAGCTCTTCGAAAAAAACCTGATTTAATTCATAATCATAATTTTGACCAGAATGGACAAGCACATGATTAACCTGCCTGTCCAGTTCCGCAATAACACGGCTCATCTTGATTAATTCAGGGCGGGTGCCGACTAGAGTTATTACCTTAAGCATTGAGCACTCCTTTAATGAATTCGAGTTGAAGCAGGATACGCTTGACACCTTCGACGTCAAGCCGCTCGGTATTATGAGAGGTATAGTCGTCGCCATCAGATATCTTTTGCTCACCTTCTACAAAGTACTTTTTGTAATTTAAATCGCGATTATCGGCAGGAACTCTGTAGTATCGGCCCATGTCCTCTGCTTTGGCCATCTCTTCTCGTGACACAAGGGACTCGTAGAGTTTTTCACCATGGCGAGTGCCAATTATTTTCAAAGGAGCAGTTTTACCAAGCAGTTGCTTCAGCGCCTCTGCTAAATCACCCACTGTTGAAGCAGGCGCTTTTTGGATAAATATGTCCCCTTGTTGACCATGTTCGAATGCATGCAAAACCAAATCAACCGAGTCCTCCAATGACATTAAAAATCGCGTCATCTCCGGATCAGTTACTGTCAACGACTCTCCACGATTAAGCTGCTCTACGAATAAAGGAATAACTGAGCCCCGAGACGCCATTACGTTACCATACCGCGTTGCACAAACAACCGGACCATCATTAGGTATCATCCGTGATTTAGCCACCATAATCTTTTCGGCCATGGCTTTGGAGATACCCATTGCATTGATTGGATAAACTGCTTTGTCCGTACTAAGCACCACAACCCGCTTGACCCCCATCGCCACCGCAGCGTTGAGTACGTTTTCAGTACCAATCACGTTGGTCTTGACCGCCTCCATAGGATAAAACTCGCAGGACGGAACCTGCTTCAAAGCTGCTGCATGGAAGATATAGTCCACGCCGGTCATCGCCTGAGCTAGACTTTGATAGTCGCGTACATCTCCAATGTAAAACTTCACTTTGTCATTTGAGAGGGCAATACGCATGTCCTCTTGTTTCTTTTCATCTCGGCTAAAAATCCGTATCTCACTTACGCTCGTATTCAGAAAACGCTTCAGCACTGTGTTGCCGAACGATCCAGTACCGCCGGTAATCATCAAGATTTTATTATCAAACATGCGTATTCCACCCGAGTAAATTATAACTGTCATGCATCCGGAGACATAGTGACCGGTTTAAGCACGGCCAGGTCTGTATCACGTAGCTTTTGTTCATTGTACATTTTGCGAATGAGTTCGGGCCACGAAGGAGCTCGATAGCCAGTCGCTACCAAAAATCTGGTGGCATCCAGCGACCGATCAATCGCTACTGACTCGTCTCGTTTGATGTCAATAGACTTTTCGTACACAGATGCGACCAATTGCAGCAAATCAAATTTATTAATTGGCGCCGCCGCTACATGGTAGAGGCCACATAGATGAGGGTTTACCAGGACCTGATTCTTAATTATAGAAGCAAGCTCTACTGTAGGCAGCCCTGAAAAAATGGCCTTCGCGTAGCCTTTCACGCTGGTAGTCTGGGCCAAAAACCAATCTACGAGCGAAACAGCCGAGTTCAACTCATGACCAATGATCGAGGTACGAAGAGTGATCGCAGACGACTCATCATGAATTTCGCCGAGGTATTTTGATTTCCCATACAAATCTTCACAGTCAGATATGTCTTCCTCTTTATACATACCATCACGCCCGGAAAACACACAGTCCGTACTAATGTGCACCAGTCGAATGCCTGCCAAACCACAGAGCCGTGAGAGTTTCTGAGGAAATAAAGTATTCAGCGGTAGAGCGATAAGAGGATCTTTGGCATCACCGAGCTGCTTAATCAGGCCAACACAATTGATGACGACATCAGGCCGGACCCGTTGCAGCGTACGCACCAATACGTCTTGATCAAGTACATCAATGTTGGTTAGCAATTGACTGTGCATTGCTACCGGCAAGAGACGCAGTGAGGATGGACTGCGTAGCGTCCCAAAAACCTCATGATCTACATCGCGCCTGAATATCTGCATCATGGCACTTCCGAGCATACCCGAAGCACCCAGTATTAGCACTCGCATTTGTGACCCCTTAAAATTTCAGCCTGTATCAAGGCGACTATAAAACACATCTGCGTTTGATCCAATTGACAGCGTTGACACACTCTTCCACCTGGAATATATACAGAACAGCGATATAACAGCAGGAGAATGGGAAGAACAGAACAATCCAATACGTTGACAGGGTGTTATCCAGGAGCATTAACAACAAGAATGAGACTAACAGGCTGACTGCTGCCACCAGTAATGCCCAAAAATTATTTTTCATTAAGCGCACGCCGATATCCCGCGCGACCAAATGTATGGAGGCGCCGCAGCAAATGAGTGTAGATACCACCATGGCTGTAGCCAGCCCTTTCAAGCCAAAGTCGGCATGAATATAAAAACTTATTATGAAGTTCACTATCAGAGCGAAGAGTGACAACAGCATCGGCGTACCATTACGACCGCGAGCAAAGAAAAATCGATTCATAAGGTCTCGAATCAATCCCAATGGAACTGCGATCAGTAAAATTGATAGGAGACTGGAAACCTGAGAGACATCTTCTTCCAGAAACTTTCCACGCTTGAAGAGCAGACCCACTATTGATTGACTGTAAAAGATCATGTAGCTAATAACAGGCAAGGACACAAGCACTATAATTCGCACACAACGTGACAAATAAGCACCCAATTCACGTCCTGACTCGATGGTTGCCAGCGCTGCAATTCTAGGAAATAACTTTGCTGTCAAGAACACTAGAAAAATCGATATAAAGATTAGATTCAGCTTACCAGCATAACCCAGTACAGAAATCGCTCCAGCCTCTAGACTCGAGGCAAAATACACACCAACAAATCCATTAACCTGCTCAATAAAAAACGCAAGCAGCGCGGGCATGACCAACACCAACAGCGATATTTCCTTGAGTCTACGCCAAGCGCCGGAAGTCGATAGCGAAAAGTACCCCTTGGACAATAGGATGTTGCTTACTAGTAATAGCCCCCAACCTCCAACACCTAACCATAAAACCTTAGACAACCCCTCTTCCGGGCTGAACAATACCAGTCCTGAGCAAAAGACCATGTTATTTACTAGCGGGACTATATAGCTGGGCAAGGATAACTTCCTGACCGTTTGCAACGCGTTGAAAAAACCCACCGCAGTAGATAGCACAAACGTTGCCGCCATTATCCGCAAGTAATCACTTGCGAGCGCTTTGACTTGCTCGCTTGCCCCACCCGTGATGACTTCTATCAAATAATCAGAAAAAAAACCTACAACAACTGCTAACACCGCCGATACAAAACATAAAAAAAATATCGATACTGTAAGACTAGAGTCTGTTACCTTCTGATTTCCCTGAGTGAGTAGCCGCGAATATAGAGGCACGACTAACACAGGCACGGTCGCATACAGTGCAATATAAACCAATGAAGACATGGAGTTAGCTAAAAAATAACCATCCGTTATATCTGACACTCCATAGTAATAGGTAAACATCAAATCTTTAAATAATCCGCTTACTTTCCCCATAATCACGATAAAAAACACTAACACGATTAATCCGTGGCGTTTTCCTATCATGGCTCGCCCCTCTCAATTGTGGGATCAGTCGAAAAATTTCGATTTGGAAAAATAAGCCAACCCACCAGCAGAAAAAACAACACCAGCACGCCGGAAAGGCTGTGCATCAATTGATTATTTGAGTAACTAAAGACAAGGCCCATGGACAGATAAATAAATAGCGCGCCCGCAAAAGGATTACTAGATCTAATCGCCTGAATCCAGACACGCGCGTAAACGAATGCAAACAGTGGCGCGAACATAACTACACCCGGGAAGGTAATATCAGACGCCAACCAAGCAAACATTGAGTGCCATTTATCAAAACCCCATCCATAGACTTCTCCAACCCGATAGGGGTAAGTATGATGAAGCACGGCTCCGTCTGCTGAAAATATAATTTCTATGATACGACCCAGGGAATATGAATTACCGACAAAATACGACCATTCGAATGGCAACGTCAGACTTAGGTATAGCCCGTTCAAACCGTTAGTAAAGTACCCAAGAAAGATGCCTAACGCGAGCGCGTAATCGGTATTCACCAGCTCGAATAGCGAGGCATCTCTGTTCCAAACAATCAATGCATGAGTTTTATCGTAAATATTATCGATATTGATACCCGCTGCTTGATAACGTTGTCGAAGAATCTCGACAAACAACGCAAATATCAATACCCCTGCTGCAACTGACAGAATTACAGTTGAAATTTTAAATCGGCGGCGACTAGCAGCAAAGTTCACTGCAAGACCAAAAAATGTAAAAATCACAAGGTCGCCTAGGTACTTTTGCTTACCCGCACCCAGAACATTTACCAATAAATAAGTTAAAACCACAAAAATAAATGTCGCTTTGGAAATCCGACCCAGCGATGAGTAATAGTAAAACCCAAACAGCAATAGCAGCAGAGTTAAACTCTGTTGTAAAATATTAAGAACATAGGCAGCATCCACACTCGCCCGCCCACGCTCATACCCTTCGTAGCCAGCTACATAACTTTCGCCTATAGAATTGAATGATAACCCTCCTCCCGTAGTCAGGAAAAAGTACCACTGCAAAATCGCCGACACTGCCCCGCTAAACAACATCATTACCATGAGTTTTTTTATCTGGCGGAAAGAATGGCGGCGTTGTTGAAAAGCGTTGGCGCTTTCAGGGAGGCTTCCTCGTGCACCGAGTATGAACCCCAAATAAAACAAGAGCAATACTGGCCCCAGGAAAGCTAAAAGCAAAATGCTGTCCATCCCTATATATTCTATAGGGCCAATATAAAGACTCAACAACACAAAAACCGAATACGCCATGTACATATTTGCAGGCAAATACCGATAGCCTAATATCTTCATGGCTTGTTAAATATCCTTTTATAAGCCGCCACCTTTTCGTTGCCGCTTAGGTGACCTATTTTTAAAGACTTAACCTGTGCCCGCTCGACAAATTCCGCCGTCTCACCAACTATTCGAGCTGGATTACCAGCAACAATAGAACCGTCGGGCACACTCTTAGTTACCACAGAATTGGCACCTACGATACAGTCATTACCAATACTAACTCCCGGAAGCACGAGTGCACCCATACCAATGAAGACGTTGTTACCTACACTAATCTCACCAGCCAACTCCAAGTCTGGAATGTCTCTACGGAAGGGCAACGTGGAACCATCATGACATACGAAATTTGCGTTGACACTGATGAATACATTATCACCAAGCGTTACTAAATATGGCTCTGAACTAAACATCGAGTAGCTGGAGCCATAGATCTTCACCGCCCCCTTAATATTTACTCCTCGATACCGCGCATACCCCACGGGGTCGTAAACAGCATAGAACCTAGAAAAGGGAACTGTAAATATTTTCAGAAGTCGACGAAAATTCATGTCAGATTCTCACTTTTTCTATAAAGTCTGAGACTGCGTATACGTACTGTTCATAGCTGAAAGTTTTAGATTCGAACGCCCTACGCTTGAGTTGGTCAACCCCATCACTTGAGAGGTCAATTAGCGACTCAACACCTCTCACCGCCCCACCCTTTTCAAAGAGCATGACCCCAGGAGCATCACTATAGGGTTCCAAACTCATCATTGTATTTGAAATTACCGGAGTACCGATGGTAATCGACTCTGCCAATTTCGAAGGGAACCCGGCAAGGGTCACTCTGGTCTTGTCTCTAAAAAATATACTGAAGTCGCTCTGTGCGATAAATGATAAAACTTCAGCATTAGGCCTTCGTCCGTGGAATCGCACAGCGCCCATCATTTTCTTTAAGACAGACACGTGTTCGGGGAAAACTTTTAGATAGTCTGCCTCTAAAATCCCATATACATCAAAACTGAAAATCTTACCTTTGAGATACAGCTCGTAAAAAAGCTCGATACAAGAATCTAAACGTTCCTTCAAGTTTGTGCGATCTCGATTTACTCGACCGACATCAAACGGTGAGCCCACATAGATAAATTTTTTAGGCGACTCTGGGTCTCGCAGGGGCGGTGCCGAGAATACAGTTGCATCGAACAGTGTAGGCAGTTCGACTGTAGTCTTCCCCCTTTTCGAATAAAAATCAGTAAGATATTTACTCGTGGTGAAAACGCCATCGCAGAGTTGATTTACCAAATGCATCCTCAAGCCTGTGTCAGCGAACTTGATTAGTCGATGAACTAATTGGCCGCCACTGGCATCGTACCACTCCGTAGCATCTGCTATAAATTTCATACCGAACTTGCGACAGTGTTGCCGGATTCGTAGGCTTGCGACAGCCGGGTAGTTATAACAAATAGCAGCGACCATTTTGTCTGTGCGAGACTTTCGAAGAACACCCATAACGCTTTGAAGGCCGCAAATATAACGTACCCATTCGACACTCGTCTTGGGGTAAGGAACCGACCAACATTCGAAGTTTGAATAAAGGGCACGCTGAGCATCTGACCCAGCTCGCAGCGAGCTATCAACACCAACAAAGACCACTTCATATCCAAGTGAACGAAGAATCTTGCCGTTTGCAATAACACGCAGTGCTGCTGCGTTCTTATCAGGCAATTCAAAACCACCGATATAGAAAACAGTACCCTTACTCATTCCGCCCCCGTTTCAAATGTGCTAATTACAGTAAGGAGCCTGCATATGCCACCGTTCCTCAGCTTCACTTAAATAGCTCTACGTACCACGGCATGGCCCTATTGACCCCCTCTTTTATATCAATTCTGGGATCGTAACCTAAAAGGTTATTTGCTTTGCTGATATCGGCCTGTGAGTGGCGCACATCGCCTTCGCGGAAATCCACATATACTGGCGGCCGCTTGTAACTAACACCATTTTCCGCCAACGCTTCAATCAAGTATGAGAATAGTTGATTCAGCGTAGTTCGATCACCGAGCGCAACGTTGTAAACTTGATTTCTCGCTGCCTCATTTGCCGTTGCAGCCAAGAGATTGGCTTGAATTACGTTCTCGATGAAACAGAAGTCTCGACTGGTTTCACCATCTCCGTTAACTTTCAGGTCCTCATCGGCTAACATAGCCGCAGTCCACTTTGGTATCACTGCTGCATACGCGCCATTGGGATCTTGACGCCGTCCAAACACGTTAAAATAGCGCAGCCCTATTGTTTTGAAACCGTAGGTCTTTGCGAATACTTCAGCGTATAACTCATTGACATATTTCGTCACTGCGTACGGAGAAAGTGGCTTGCCAATCTTATCCTCTACTTTGGGGAGCGCTGGGTGATCACCATAGGTCGAGCTACTTGCCGCATAGGTGAAACTCTTCACGCCTGCATCGCGAGCGGCGACCAGCATATTCAGGAAACCATCAATATTCGTCGCATTGGTAGTGATAGGGTCGTTGATCGAACGAGGCACTGAACCGAGCGCAGCTTGGTGAAGTACATGATCTGCACCCCTACAAGCCTTGTGACAATCATCGAGGTTACGAACATCGCCTTCAACGAACTCAAATGCAGCCCATTGTTCAAGCGTCACCGCGCCTCTGACTTCATCTAAATTCCGCTGGTGACCCGTCGCAAAATTATCTAGGCCGATCACCTTTTGATTTAGCTTAAGTAGTTTTTCGAGTAGGTTGGAACCTATGAAACCCGCTACACCCGTTATGAGCCATGTGGCTTTTTCGGTCATGAGACGCTGGGTTAAATCCTCGTAAGTAGTCATATATCCACGCTCGCACAGAGATAGTTAGGGAGGTCACCCTTGCGGGCCACCTCATCGGTCACAAACGCAGATCGCTCTCATCAGCAGACAGCAAATACTTCAGGTCGTAAAGTACATGCTCAGGCTTACCCAAGGCGCGAATACCGGCTTCACCCATCTCTTTGAATTGTCGATGCGCTACAGCGATAATTACTCCGTCGTAGGTACCGCCGACCCCTTCATGAATTGGAGTGATGCCATACTCATGGTGGGCCTCTTCCACATTGACCCATGGATCATGAATATCTACATGAATATTGTATTCTTGCAGCTCTTTGACAATATCCACGACCTTAGTATTGCGCAGGTCCGGGCAATTTTCCTTGAACGTGAGACCCATAATCAATACGCGTGCGCCGTCTACATGAATCCGACGCTTGACCATGGTCTTGACCAACTGGGATGCAACATACGCTGCCATACTGTCATTTAGGCGACGACCCGCGAGGATGATCTCTGGGTGATAGCCGATGCTTTGGGCCTTATGCGTTAAATAATAGGGATCTACCCCAATGCAGTGACCACCTACCAACCCTGGACGGAAGGGCAGGAAATTCCACTTGGTACCCGCTGCGTCGAGGACAGCCTCAGTGTCGATTCCCATCTTATTAAAGATCAAGGCCAGTTCGTTAATCAGGGCAATATTCAGGTCTCGCTGAGTATTCTCAATTACCTTGGCGGCTTCAGCTACTTTGATACTGCTAGCCTTATGCGTACCGGCGATAATAATTTCACGATACAAAGCATCTACTACTTCGGCCACTTCAGGAGTAGAGCCCGAGGTCACCTTCTTAATGGTGGTGACGCGGTGTTCTTTGTCACCTGGATTGATCCTTTCTGGGCTATAGCCTGCATAGAAATCTGAGTTGAAAGCTAAACCCGAAATTTTTTCAAGCACTGGTACGCAATCGTCTTCGGTCGCGCCGGGATAGACCGTGGACTCATAAATAACGATATCGCCACGTTTCAGAACTTTACCAATCGTCTCAGAGGCTTTGATCAGCGGTGTTAGGTCCGGTTGTTTGTAATCATCAATCGGAGTTGGCACCGTTACGATGTATACATTGCAGGCGCGTAGATCGTCGAGACAGGCACTGTAAAGTAGGTGGTGGGCTTCGCGCATCTCTTCGCCACTCACCTCCAGCGTCGAATCGTGGCCGCTTTGTAATGCTTCGATTCGAGATTGATTTATATCAAAACCAATAACAGAACGCTTTTTCCCAAACTCAACTGCCAAGGGCAAACCGACGTAGCCAAGGCCGATTACAGCGAGCTTCACGTCTTTAAGTGAAAACATATTTCATCCAACCCTGTTGCAAATTGAGTCAAGTGGTGAGGAGCCACGCGCCCACTCATTTTTTTGATAATCCACCTGCTGTACTGCCAATGGATTGTCGAATTTCGTTAACTACCAGCTTCGGCGGACCTATTGGCCTACGCCTATTTTCATTTTTCAGTGCGCGGTCAGCGAGACAGGCCAAATCACCCAGGCTTTCCACCGTGCTGCTTAGCCGAGAGCTACCACTGTGCGACTGCGCCCAGGATATCAATTTGACATCAACTGGAGCCAATCGATCTCGAGCGTGCCAGACACTTGAGCGTATGAGATGAGCGAACACCAACCAAGCCTAAATTTCTTTCAGCAACCTATCAACGGTAATCTTGAGAGCTCCAGCAACCACTGCGTTTTCCTTTCAATGGGGCAAAATGCCAAATCCGCAGTTTTCCCAGGCTGAGCGAACCGCCCGCGCAGCTCTGGCCTTGCTCTCGATCAGGACAGTGGTCGGTCGCCAGCACTACCGCATCGAAGCTGGCCAAGTTCCTGCGGTCAGCGCTTCGATGCTAAGTCCCCGCGCCGCTCGTTTCCCCATTATTGATCCGGGACGCACCGGTTTCTGCGCCTGCATTAGGAGAAACTCGCTCTGCCGTCCCCTTGATCTCAAGCACCCGGATCTGCCGCAAGCGGTCCTTGACCAGGCTGCGGATCAAGGCGGTCAGCACACCCAGCATCAACCCGACTACCAAGGCAACTAGGACAATGAGGGCTTTGCGGGGGCGGATCGGACGAACCGGCTCAACCGCTAATTGGTCAACACTGACCAAACGCAGGCCTTGCAGGCTGGTATCCAGGTTAAGCAAGCGGGATTTTTCTGCTCGGAGGGTCTCTATCCCTTCAAGGAAGGCCGCGTCATTAGCCCGAGCTTTGAGCATCTGCACCTTGCGGTTAGTGGACAGCATGACGAGCTCTTTGCGAATCTGCGCGATGCGCGGCTCGGTGAAATCGTCGGAAGTACGTCGGCGCAACGCATTGCGCTCTGCCTCGAGCACATTCGAGCCAAGGAAATACAACGGCGTTTGCTGGCTGTTGACTTCGGTGCGAATGATATTGCTGCTTTCCGAATCTGCATTGGCCATCAGGGACGGTGTAGAGGGCCGGCTCAGGCCCAGGCTTCGCGCAATGGCAATTGCCTCATCCAACTGAGCCAGCCGCGCCTCTCTGCGCAGTTTCGATTGCACACGGAGAGCGCTCAACTCGTCGTTCAACTCCGCACGCTTGATGGCGTCGGCCTCTTCCAGGCGCGCTATTCGGCTTTCTTTGCCAGCGCTGTATTGCTCCATCGCCGAACTCAGCTGGGCATCAACTTCGGTCAGGCGGTTGGCCTTGATGATTTGCAGGTCCTGGACCAACTGAGCTCGCTCTCGCTCGGCCGCATAAGCGACAAAGTCATTGAGCACACTGGCGCCATCAAGCCCCCGGTCGTAGCGAATCTTCAGACCAATATAAGTACTGAGCAGATCAGTCTTTTTGGGGTCTGGCTGCATGAGCATCAGTGCATCGCTGTTGAACGCATCGAACGCCTGCTCCAGACTCTGGCCCGGGCTTGCGAACGCCTCGATCAGCTCCGGCCGAGCGCGGAAGAAGGCCAGCCGCGCGTCATAGGAATCCAGGGTCGCGCCTACCCGCTTGAGCGCCTCAACCGGCGGCAGGGTGTAGATTTGCGAGCGGTTCAGGGCGTCCAGCTCGTTCAAGGCAACCGGGCGCAAAATAGTCGATGTTTCATAGACCGGCGTTGCAACCTGAGCATAGACAACGCCAAGCGCAGCACTTACGGCAGCTACACCGAGGATCAGAACTCGACGTCGCCACAGCCGGCGGACGAGATCGAAAAGGTCTATTTCGCTGGTAGGGATAGCGGGCGGTACACGCGTGACGCTGTTCAATGCACTTTGCCTGATAGATAGATTGAGAATTACCACGACAGGCACTGCTTAGCGCATCATGCGCGCGTCCAGCTTTTCCATGCCATCGGTGACCGCGAGCATTGTTGCATTTCTCGCAATTTCCAACAACGGTTGGGGACAAGAACCGGCCACGTCACAGCACTCAAGCCATGACACGGCGCCTTATCCAGACATCTCTGGCAAGCGCGACCATCACCCCCAAACCCAAGCCCGCCGCACTGGCCAGCAGAACGATCAACGACTTTTTAGGCTTGATTGGCTTATCAGGCTGCTCGACAGCGCCATCCTGCTGATATACCGCGATGGCTGATGGATCAATGCTGATACTGCGATAAATACCCAGCTTTTCCTGCCTGGACCTGAGCTCACTGATGAATGGATCATCGGAGACGCGCGATTTGAGGGTATCGATTTCAGCTCTGAGCGCTTCACTCCCGCGCATGTAGGTCAGGCTGCCTCCCATGCCCGCTGAAATTTCTGACGACAAGTCACCTGCAAGAATCGGTGGCCTCTTCAGCCCAATGGATTCAGCCACAGCAAGCGCCTCCTGCAGCTGAGCAATCTGGTCTTCACGCTGCTTGCGTGCGCCGGCCTGAGCAGCTTGAATCTGTCGCTCGAGGTTGTCAGCCATGATCGCGAGGTCGCTGTGGCTACCCTTCAACACTTCTCGCTTAGCGCGTTCAGACGCCATTTCCACGTATGTCGTGACCCAGTCGGCAGCTCTACGGGGGTCTTCGAGATTAGCGGTTACGACATAACGAGAGGGCATGTCTTTGCCGGCCTGAGACACTTTGATCAAACTGTTGAAGTGACTGTACAAAGCATCACGCGAACCACTGCGCTGCTCATCCGTGAGGTGCGCCAAATATTCCGTGCGGAAAAATTTGTTACGTAGTGCTTCTGACTGCAGGGCCTTCAAGTAGATGTCGTATACATCCTTGACGGAATAGATCGGCAACCCTGAATCTCCACCCCGAGCGTTATTGAGTTGAGCAATCTCGCTCTGCGACGGCGGCTGAACATAAAGCTTGGCCTCATATACCGGTTGTACGAGCAGCACATAGGCGATGCTCAGTCCAATTATCGGCAGCGCAACCAGTGCAACCCAGAGCTTCCTTCTCCAGACACCCTGCACCAACTCGACCAGATCAATTTCACCCTCACCACTCAGGCGCTCACGTTCATTGCGCATTTATTCTAATTTTCCTTGGATCCGTCGAAGTCAGACTTCCCTGAACAGGTACGACCTTCGCCAACCCATGGCTTGCTACCTGTAAAGATGAAGCGTAGCGGCAATTCAGCAATGTGCATGGCCCATTACATATCTTTAGCATTAATCCGTTATAGAGAGGTCTGAGCCTGGGAAGTTCCACTCCGTACTGGCTTCAAAGCGTGCTCTGCCAAACGGTCAAGCTGGGACTGTGACGCCCACCTCGCACCCGAGTTCCGCAGATTTGCTGCGCAGCGCTGACGCCAACCCCCGCTTCGCCCTACCCTCCCCATGCACAAGCACCACCCGCCTGGCCGCCCTCCCCGCACCCAACGCAAAATCGACCAATCCAGCTTGATCTGCATGAGCCGAATAGCCCGTCAGCGTCGTGACCTTGATCCGCCGCGGATAGGCCTCGCCATCCAACTCCACCTTCTCAGCACCAGCCTGCAAAACCGCCCCAGGCGTCCCCTTGACCTGATACCCGACAAAAACCACCTCATGCCGCGGATCACCCAGCATGGCCTTGAGGTAATTAACGATCCGCCCACCCGAACACATGCCATTGCCGGCAATCACAATCGCTGGCCGGCCAGTACTCTTTAGATAATTGACCACTTGCTGGTGCTTGGCGTGGCTATCCACACACACCAACTGGGAAAAGCCAAGCGGCTTGCGCCCTTCGCTCAAGCGTAGTCGGGCTTCGTCATTCCAGTACTGATGCAGCTCCCGGTAGACCTGGGTCACGCGCTGAGCCAGCGGCGAGTCGAGGATGATCGGTAACTGCGCCCAGTCGACCTGATCATCGCAGGCTGCCGCGCCCGAGGTGTCGAGCAGGCCTTTAAGGTGAAGGACCTCTTCAATCTCATAGAGCAACTCTTGCGTACGACCGAGACTGAATGCGGGGATCAGGATCGTGCCCTGGTCAGCCAAGGCACGATCTATCGCTGCTTCCAGACGCTGGCGCCGGTCGCTGCGGTCAGGATGCAGGCGGTCGCCATAGGTGCTTTCGAGCACCAGCACATCGGCGCGCTCTGGCGGCTGGACTGGACGCAGCAAGGGGCTGTAGGGCGCGCCGATATCGCCAGAGAACACCACACGGGTGCTGCACGATTGCGCAGGGGTACTGATGTCACACTCGACGTACGCTGAACCGAGCAGATGGCCGGCACGCTGCAGACGGATGCGACATTGCAGGTGCCCTTGCTCGATCAGACTGTGCCACTGACCAAAGGCGATCGGCTCAACCAGACTTTTCAGCAGGTGCAGAAAACGCGCTACCTGCGCGGGCTCGCTACTGATGCCGAGTTTGAAGGCATCTTCAAGAATCAGCGGGAGCAGCTTCGCGGAAGGCACGCTACAGAAGATCGGGCCGCGAAAGCCTGCGGCCAGCAGTGCCGGAATGCGACCGACATGGTCGAGGTGCACATGGGTGATCACCAACGCCTGGATGCCGCTGATATCGAAGCCCAGCGCGGAGGAATCAGGGCGGGCATCGGTGCCTTGCTCAAGCCCGCAATCGATGAGCAGGCTGGTGGCGGAATCTAGGTGCAGCTGATGACAGGAGCCCGTGACGCCGCGGGTGCCACCATTATGCGTGATAACGGGGAAAGTCATGCTGCTGAAGCCCTGCGCAGGGTTGAAAACGAAGCGGGCTATTACTCCATTTTATTCGCAGATTTCATATCAGCTATATCTGCTAAAGCTGTAGGACGTTTCCTCAGCTCTCTGCCAAGGCCGCCTGACGTGCCGATGCACGAATCCTGCGTTTACTGCGCATGACGCCGTAGGCGCCAAGCAATGGACCGAGGGCCAACCCCACCACCAAGGCGGCGAGTACCGGCAGCGCTACAGGCACTGCAGGGGCAGTCCAGCCGAACAATACCAGGGCGACGGTTTGCTGGTTCTCCAGCACGAAGAACATCACCACTGCTGCCAGCAGCAGGACGAACAGCAGCGCCAGGGCGCGCTTGAGGTTACGCATCGGTCTGATCCTTTGATTGCACTCAGGCTTCGGTTTCGTGCTCTTCTTCGTTGACCCGGTCGCGCAATTCCTTGCCCGGCTTGAAGTGCGGCACGAACTTGCCTTCAAGGCTTACCGACTGGCCGGTCTTGGGGTTGCGACCTACGCGAGGTGCGCGATAGTGCAGCGAGAAGCTGCCAAAGCCGCGGATCTCGATGCGATCGCCCGTTGCCAGGCACTGGGCCATCTGCTCGAGCATGGTCTTGATGGCCAACTCGACGTCCTTGGACGAGAGTAAACCCTGATGGGTGACAATACGTTCGATCAGCTCCGACTTCGTCATGTTTTTCCCTTCGTTATCAAGCAGCTAGATCATTGCTTAACCAGTTTGTAGCACGCTCAGGGGGATTTGAACAGGGCGGTTCTTGACTTAATAAAAAAATTCAAGATTGGTGCGCGGGGAACTTTTTCGGTGCACCGGGTTAGGCAGCGCTGGGTAGAGGGGTTTGCACCAGTTGGGCGCAGACGCCGCGGGCAGTTGCGCAACCCTCTGGCAACAGGCGACAAATCGCAGGCAATAAAAAAGGGCGACCTAAGTCGCCCCTTTTCTACCGATCAAGCAGAACTTAGTTCTGTTTGGCCATTGCTTCGCGAAGCAGCGCAGCCATGGTGGTGTCGGCAGCAGCTGCCTCAGGAGCCTGTTTCAGGCTCTGGATAGCTTCACGCTCTTCAGCATCGTCTTTCGATTTGATCGACAGGCTGATAACGCGCGACTTACGGTCAACGCTGATGATCTTGGCTTCGATCTCTTCGCCTTCCTTCAGAACGTTACGCGCGTCTTCAACGCGGTCACGGCTGATTTCGGAAGCTTTCAGAGTAGCTTCGATGTCGTCGGCCAGGGTGATGATGGCGCCTTTGGCGTCAACTTCTTTGACGATACCCTTGACGATTGCACCTTTGTCGTTGACAGCAACGAAGTTGGAGAACGGATCGTCTTCCAGCTGCTTGATGCCCAGGGAGATGCGCTCGCGCTCTGGATCAACCGACAGGATGACAGTTTCCAGCTCGTCGCCCTTCTTGAAACGACGTACGGCTTCTTCGCCGGTTTCGTTCCAGGAGATGTCGGACAGGTGAACCAGACCGTCGATGCCGCCGTCCAGGCCGATGAAGATACCGAAGTCGGTGATCGACTTGATGGTACCGGTGATCTTGTCACCCTTGTTGAACTGGCCGGAGAAGTCTTCCCATGGGTTGGACTTGCACTGTTTGATGCCCAGGGAGATACGACGACGCTCTTCGTCGATGTCCAGAACCATAACTTCCACTTCGTCGCCAACCTGAACGACTTTCGACGGGTGGATGTTTTTGTTGGTCCAGTCCATTTCGGAAACGTGTACCAGACCTTCAACGCCTTCTTCCAGCTCAGCGAAGCAGCCGTAGTCGGTCAGGTTGGTAACGCGAGCTTGTACGCGAGTACCTTCTGGGTAACGAGCAGTGATAGCTACCCACGGATCTTCGCCCATCTGCTTCAGACCCAGCGAAACGCGGTTGCGCTCACGGTCGAACTTCAGGACGCGAACATCAACTTCGTCACCAACGTTGACGATTTCCGACGGGTGCTTGATACGCTTCCAAGCCATGTCGGTGATGTGCAGCAGGCCGTCGATGCCGCCCAGATCCACGAATGCGCCGTAGTCGGTGAGGTTCTTGACGATACCTTTGACTTGCTGGCCTTCTTGCAGAGTTTCGAGCAGAGCTTCACGCTCGGCGCTGTTCTCGGCTTCGAGGACGCTGCGACGCGAAACAACGACGTTGTTGCGCTTCTGGTCCAGCTTGATGACCTTGAATTCCAGCTCTTTGCCTTCGAGGTGGGTGGTGTCGCGCACTGGGCGGACATCAACCAACGAACCTGGCAGGAACGCACGGATACCGTTAACGTCGACAGTGAAGCCGCCTTTAACCTTACCGTTGATAACGCCCTTGACAACTTCTTCGGCAGCGAAAGCAGCTTCCAGAACAATCCAGCACTCGGCGCGCTTGGCTTTTTCACGGGACAGCTTGGTTTCGCCAAAGCCGTCTTCGACCGCGTCCAGCGCAACGTGAACTTCGTCACCGACCTTGATGGTCAGCTCGCCAGCTTCGTTGTAGAACTGCTCGAGCGGGATGACGCCCTCGGACTTCAGGCCAGCGTGTACGGTAACCCAGTCGCCGTCGATGTCGACAACGATACCGGTGATGATCGCACCCGGCTGAAGATTGAGGGTTTTCAGGCTTTCTTCAAAGAGTTCTGCAAAGCTTTCGCTCATTTTAATTCCTGTAGATTTGGGCGAAGAAGACGCCCCTAACCACACTCCAGACAATGTGGGTTTCGTTATTTAAAGGAAAACCGGCAAGACGTTGACTGGTGCCCCTGCCTGCTTTCCTGATCATCAGGCGATACCGCGCAGGGCGATCTCGCTTTTGATGCGTTGCAACACCTGCTCGATGGACAACTCGGTAGAGTCCAGCTGAATCGCGTCGGCCGCCGGTTTAAGCGGGGCCACCGCACGCTGGGTATCGCGCTCATCGCGCGCACTAATCTCATCTAGCAGACTCGCCAGCCTAACATCGTCGCCTTTCGCTTTCAACTGCAAATAACGACGACGCGCCCGCTCCTCGGCGCTGGCGGTCAAAAACACTTTCAACGGCGCGTCCGGGAACACCACAGTGCCCATGTCGCGGCCGTCTGCGATCAGCCCCGGAGCCTCCTGAAACGCGCGCTGGCGTTGCAGCAGGGCATCGCGCACCGCGGGCAGCGAGGCCACCATCGAGGCGCCGGCGCCGACTGCTTCGGTACGGATGTCGAGGCTGACGTCGTCACCCTCGAGCATGATGCGCTGCAGCTTACCCTCCTCGGCCGGGTAGAACTGCACATCCAGATGAGCGGCCAGCTTGGTCAGCAGCTCTTCGTTGGTCAGGTCGACGCCATGGTTGCGCGCGCTGAAGGCGAGCAAACGGTACAGCGCGCCGGAATCGAGCAGGCGCCAGCCGAGCTCACGTGCCAGCAGCCCGGCTACGGTGCCTTTGCCCGACCCACTCGGGCCGTCGATGGTAATGACCGGGGCCTGGGCGTTCACGACTTGGCCTCTTCGGCCACACGAATGCCGACTTCGGCGCACAGCGCGAGGAAGTTCGGGAACGAGGTGGCAACGTTGGCGCAGTCATGGATACGCACCGGCGCAGTGGCCCGCAGCGAGGCGATGCTGAAAGCCATGGCGATACGGTGGTCGCCGTGGCCGTGTACTTCGCCACCGCCAATCGGGCCGCCGTCGATGATGATCCCGTCCGGGGTCGGTTCGCACGTCACGCCCAGGGTGATCAGGCCGTCGGCCATTACCTGGATGCGGTCGGATTCCTTCACTCGCAGTTCTTCGGCGCCACGGAGGATGGTCCGGCCTTCGGCGCAAGCCGCGGCGACGAACAGCACCGGGAACTCGTCGATAGCCAGTGGTACCAGCTCTTCAGGGATCTCGATGCCTTTGAGCTTGGCGCCGCGCACACGCAGGTCGGCTACCGGCTCGCCACCGACTTCACGCTGGTTCTCCAGAGTGATATCGCCGCCCATCAGGCGCAGGATGTCGATGACACCGGTGCGGGTTGGGTTGATGCCGACGTGCTCAAGCAGCAGGTCGGAGCCTTCGGCGATCGACGCGGCAACCAGGAAGAACGCAGCAGACGAGATATCTGCCGGCACTTCGATACGGGTTGCGGTGAGTTTGCCACCCGCTTGCAGCGAAGCGACCGGGCCGTTGGACTCGACCGCATAGCCAAAGCCGCGCAGCATGCGCTCGGTGTGGTCGCGGGTTGGCGCAGGCTCGGTGACGGTGGTCACGCCTTCGGCATACAGGCCGGCCAGCAGCAGGCAGGATTTGACCTGGGCACTGGCCATTGGCAGCGTGTAGTTGAGTGCCTTGAGTTTTTGCCCGCCACGAATGGTCAGTGGTGGCCGGCCATCGGCGCCGGTTTCGACCACTGCGCCCATTTCCCGCAGCGGGTTGGCGACACGGCCCATCGGCCGCTTCGACAGCGAAGCATCGCCAGTCATGGTCACGTCGAACGGCTGGCCGGCGAGCAGGCCCGACAGCAGGCGCATCGAGGTGCCGGAGTTGCCGACGTAGATCGGCCCGGGCGGGGCTTTCAGGCCGTGCAGGCCGACACCGTGAATGGTGACCTTGCCATGGTTGGGGCCTTCGATGACCACACCCATGTCGCGGAAGGCCTGCAAGGTCGCCAGAGCGTCCTCGCCTTCAAGGAAGCCTTCGACTTCAGTGGTGCCTTCGGCCAGCGAGCCGAGCATGATCGAGCGATGGGAAATCGACTTGTCGCCTGGAACGCGGATCCGTCCGGACACGCGGCCACCAGGTTGGGCCAGGAAAATCAGATCGTTGGCGTTCATAGCGTCCACATAGGCCCGGCGGGCCAGGATTTTACTGAAATGCTCGCGGGCAACCCGTGCGCGGGTAAATACCCCCAGCAGCTGGTGCCCATCCCCTGCATCGACCGCGTCGCGCAAGGCGTCGAGGTCGCTGCGAAATGTATCTAGCGTGCGCAGCACCGCCTCGCGGTTGGCGAGGAAGATGTCATGCCACATGATCGGGTCGCTGCCGGCGATTCTTGTGAAATCGCGAAAGCCCCCTGCAGCGTACCGGAAGATTTCGAGGTTTTCATTGCGCTTGGCCAGCGAATCGACCAAGCCGAAGGCCAGCAGGTGTGGCAGGTGACTGGTAGCCGCCAGCACTTCGTCGTGACGCTCGACCGTCATGTGTTCGACATCGGCGCCCAATGCGCGCCACAGGCGGTCGACCATGGTCAGTGCGGCAGGGTCGGTTTCAGCCAGTGGCGTAAGAATGACTTTATGCCGGCGGAACAGCGCGGCGTTGGAGGCCTCTACCCCGCTCTGCTCGGAGCCGGCAATCGGGTGGCCGGGAACGAAGCGCGGCAGATTGCTGCTGAACACTTCGCGGGCGGCACGGACCACGTTGCACTTGGCGCTGCCGACGTCGGTGACGATGGCATTGCCAAGGTCGAGCCTGGCCAGCACGGCGAGCAGTTTTTCCATGGCCAGGATCGGCACGGCGAGCTGGATCACGTCGGCGCCGACGCAGGCGCTGGCGAGGTCTTCTTCGCAGCGATCGACTACACCGAGGGCGACAGCCTGCTTGCGCGACGGGGCATCGAGATCGACACCGACGACTTCGCGGCACAGGCCGCTTTCACGCAGGCCCTTGGCGAACGAGCCGCCGATTAGGCCGAGGCCGACCACGACCAGGCGGCCGATAATCGGCGCGGATTTGTTTGCTACCACATCAACCACGAGTGCGAACCCTGTTCAGAACGGCAGCATGTGCCGGATCAAACCATGCTGATCGATTGCCGCACCGGGGCCGGGGGGGGGGGGGGGGGGGGGGGGGGCGGGGGGGGGGGGGGGGGGGGCCCCCCCCCCCCCCCCCCCCCCCCCCCCCACCCCCCCCCCCCCCGCGCGGCGCGCGCCCGCCCCGCGGCGGCCGAGGCCGGGTGGGGGGGCGGGGCGGGGGGCCCGCCGCCCCCC